>NZ_JBFAHT010000001.1:448904-2166060 GCF_040654295.1 Nocardia sp. NPDC050712 | reverse complement strand
GCGGACTTCCTGGCCGCCCGCGTTGCCGGGCAGGGCGTGACCGTCGACTACGACAGCCTCGAGCGCGCGCCGATCGTGCTGCTCGCCGGTTTCGAACCGGAAGAGGAATCGCCGATCATCTACTTGCGTCTGCGCAAGGCGGCCCGCAAGCGCGGGCTGCCGGTCTACGCGCTGGCGCCCTACGCCTCGCGTGGTCTCGAGCGCATGTCGGGCACCCTGCTGTCCACCGTGCCCGGCGCGGAACCCCATGTGCTGGAAGCACTCCGGACCGGCGCGGCCGAAATCGCCGACACCGCCGCCCGGCTGCTGCGCCAGCCGGGCGCGGTCATCCTGGCCGGTGAGCGGCTCGCCGGGATTCCCGGCGCGCTCTCGGCCGCGGTGCACCTGGCCGAGGAGACCGGGGCCGCGCTGGCCTGGGTGCCGCGCCGGGCCGGTGAACGCGGCGCGGTCGAGGCCGGCGCCCTGCCCGGCCTGCTGCCGGGCGGTCGACCGGTCGCGGATCCGGCCGCGCGCCAGCAGGTTCGGGCCGCCTGGAATGTCGGCGAACTGCCCGCCACCCCGGGCCGCGACACCGCGGGCATTCTCGACGCGGCCTCGGGCCTGGGCGCACTGGTCATCGGCGGCGTCGACATCACCGACCTGCCCGACCCCAGCGCCGCGCTCGCCGCCATCGACGCCGCCCGCTTCGTGGTCAGCCTGGAACTGCGGCACAGCCCGGTCACCGACCGGGCCGACGTGGTCTTCCCGGTCGCCACCGCGATGGAGAAGACCGGCACCTTCCGCACCTGGGAGGGCCGCCCGCGCCGCTTCGACGCCGCCCTGGGCGAATCCATGGTGACCCGCACGCCCGCACCACTGTCCGACGGCCGGGTACTGCACGCCATCGCCGACGAAATGCGAGTCCGGCTCGATCTGCCCGACGCCGCGGCGGCGCGCGCCGAACTCGCCGAACTCGGCGTGTGGGACGGCCAGCCCGTGCCGGCGCCCGCGCACCGGCCGCACCCGGTCACCCAGCCCACCGCCGGGACGGCCGTGCTGGCCTCCTGGCACATGCTGCTCGATCAGGGCCGCATGCAGGACGGCGAACCCAACCTGGCCGGAATCGCCCGCCCGGCCGTGGTCCGGCTCTCCCCCGCCACCGCCGCGGAAATCGGTGCGGCCGAAGACGATCCGGTCACCGTCGGCACCCCGCGCGGCCTGGTCACGCTGCCGCTGATGATCACCGAGATGCCCGACCGGGTGGTGTGGCTGCCGCAGAACTCGCCGGGCTGCTCGGTCACCGAACAGCTCGCCACCGCACCCGGCGGCGTCGTCGAGATCCGGCGCGCCGACGAGAGGAATAAGGAACACCGTCATGAGTGATCTGTCCCTCTTCGGCCACGATCCGCTGTGGCTGATCATCGCGAAATCCCTGGGTATCTTCGTCTTCCTGCTGCTCACCCTGATGGTGGCGGTGGTCGCGGAACGAAAGATCGTGGCGCGCATGCAGATGCGCCTCGGCCCCAACCGGGTCGGGCCCAAGGGTTCACTGCAGGCGGTCGCCGACGGCGTGAAGATGGCCCTCAAAGAGGACATCATTCCCGCCATCGTCGACAAGCCCATCTACATCATGGCGCCGATCATCGCCGTGATCCCGGCCTTCATGGCGTTCGCGGTGATCCCGATGGGCGGCGAGGTCTCCCTGGCCGGGGAGCGCACCGCGTTGCAGCTCACCGATATGCCGGTGGCGGTGCTCTACATCCTGGCCATCACCTCCATCGGCGTGTACGGCATCGTGCTGGCCGGCTGGGCCTCCGGGTCGACCTACCCGCTGCTCGGCGGCTTGCGCTCGACCGCGCAGGTGATCTCCTACGAGATCGCGATGGCACTGTGCTTCGCCGCGGTGTTCCTGCACTCGGGCACCATGTCCACCTCGGGCATCGTCTCCGCGCAGCATCCGACCTGGTTCGTGTTCCTGCTGCTGCCCTCGTTCCTGATCTACTGCGTAGCCATGGTCGGCGAGACCAACCGCGCGCCCTTCGACCTCCCCGAGGCCGAGGGCGAACTGGTCGGCGGCTTCCACACCGAGTACTCCTCGCTCAAGTTCGCCATGTTCATGCTCGCCGAGTACGTCAACATGGTCACCGTCTCCGCGCTCGCGACCACCCTGTTCCTGGGTGGTTTCCACGCGCCGTGGCCGTTCAACATGATTCCGGGCGCGGACGCCGGCTGGCTGGGTCTGATCTGGTTCGTCGCCAAGGTGTGGACGTTCCTGTTCGTGTTCATCTGGCTGCGCGGCACGCTGCCGCGCCTGCGCTACGACCAGTTCATGGGTCTGGGCTGGAAACTGCTGATCCCGATGTCGCTGCTCTGGGTGATGCTGGTGGCGGGTGCGCGGGTCGCGGAGGCCGAGGGCCTGCACATCGAGACCCCGGTACTGGTCCTCGGCGGGCTCGCGCTCACCGGGCTGATGGTCGGCATGTTCCTGCGGGCCGGGCGCAAACCCGGTCTGCCGCCGCTGGCCGAGGAACCCGTCACCGTGGCGGAATCCGGTGTCTTCCTGGGGTTCCCGACGCCACCGCTGCCCGCGGACGCCGCGCAGCGCGATGTCGCCAAGACCAGCTTCCTGGAACCGCTGTCCGGCTTCGCGGTCACCGCCGCGACCATGTTCAAGAAGCCCAACACCGAGTCCTACCCCGAGCAGAAGGTGCCGACGGCGCCGCGCTACCACGGGCGGCACCAGCTCAACCGGCATCCGGACGGCCTGGAGAAGTGCATCGGCTGCGAACTGTGCGCCTGGGCCTGCCCCGCCGACGCGATCTTCGTCGAGGGCGCGGACAACACCGAGGCCGAACGCTTCTCCCCCGGTGAGCGCTACGGGCGGGTCTACCAGATCAACTACCTGCGCTGCATCGGCTGCGGCCTGTGCATCGAGGCCTGCCCGACCCGGGCGCTGACGATGACCAACGAGTACGAGATGACCGACGACAACCGGGCCGACCTGATCTACGAGAAGCAGAACCTGCTCGCGCCGATGCAGCCCGGCATGCAAGCGGCTCCGCACGCCATGTATCCCGGTGCGACCGAAGGCGATTACTACCGCGGCACGGTTCCCGGCGGTGTCGCCGGGGCCGATCCGATCTCCGAGGAACCGGTCGGCCGGGACCTCGAGCCCACCGCGGTCGGAACCGAAGGAGTGGCACGGTGAACGAATTCCTCTTGGCCGCCGAGCCGTTGACCCGCACCGGCGGCGGCGAGGCGGTGCAGTTCTGGATCCTGGCCCCGCTGGCCGTGGCCGGCGCGCTGGGCATGGTGTTCTCCGCCAAGGCCGTGCACTCGGCGATCTGCCTGGCCGCCACCATGATCTCGCTCGCCGTCATGTACATCGCCCAGGACGCGCTGTTCCTGGGCGTGGTGCAGATCGTGGTCTACACCGGCGCGGTCATGATGCTGTTCCTGTTCGTGCTCATGCTCGTCGGCGTCGACTCCGCGGAATCGCTGAAGGAGACGATCCGCGGGCAGCGCGCCGCCGCCGGCGCGGTCGGCATCGGCTTCGGTTTCCTGTTCATGAGCGGGATCGCCAACGGCATCCGGGACTCCGAAATCACCTTCCCCGCCACGGGTTTCGCCGGGCGTGACGTGATCGGCGAACTCGCCGAGCTGATCTTCGTGAAATACGTCTGGGCGTTCGAACTCACCGGCGCGCTGCTCATCGCCGCCACCATCGGCGCCATGGTGCTCGCGCACCGCGATCAGCTGGAACCGAAGCTGGGCCAGCGCGAGATGTCGCGGGCGCGGTTCCGCGACGGCAAGAGCCGCGCCACCCCGCTGCCCACCCCGGGCGTCTACGCGCGGCACAACGCCGTCGACATTCCGGCGCGACTGCCCGACGGCACCTTCGAAGAACACTCGGTGAGCACCATCCTGCGGCACCGCCGCAATCAAGCCCTGACCGAGGCGGCCGTCATCTCGGTCGGCTCCGAGACAGCTCCGGCCGATACCCAGGCAGACGAGGAAGGCAAGCGGTGAACCCTGAGAACTACCTGTTCCTGTCCGCCCTGCTGTTCACCATCGGCGCGGCGGGAGTGCTGTTGCGGCGCAACGCCATCGTGGTGTTCATGTGCATCGAGCTGATGCTGAACGCGGTGAACCTGGCGTTCGTCACCTTCGCCCGGCTGCACGCCAACCTGGACGGTCAGGTCTTCGCGTTCTTCACGATGGTGGTCGCCGCGGCCGAAGTCGTCGTCGGCCTCGCGATCATCATGACCATCTTCCGCGCCCGTCGCTCGACCTCGGTCGACGACGCCAACCTGCTGAAGTTCTGACATGGAGACGGCAACGCTCTGGCTCATGCCCGCCCTGCCCCTGGCAGGCGCCGTAATCCTGCTGCTGTCCGGTCGTTTCAGCGACAAGTGGGGCCATCTGCTCGGCACGCTCGCCGCGCTGGTCTCCTTCGGCTTCGCCGCCGTCGCGTTCTTCGGCATGCTCGGCCGCGACACCGCGGCCCGGGCCGTGGACGTCGAGTTGTTCGAATGGGTGCCGGTGCCGGGCCTGGAAGTCCCGATGGGGCTCCAACTCGACCAGCTGTCCATGTGTTTCGCGCTGCTGATCACCGGTGTGGGTTCGCTGATCCACATCTACTCGATCGGCTACATGGCGCACGACCCGAACCGGCGGCGGTTCTTCGCCTACCTCAACCTGTTCCTCGCGGCCATGCTGCTGCTGGTGCTGGCGAGCAACTACCTGGTGCTGTTCCTCGGCTGGGAAGGCGTCGGCCTGGCCTCCTACCTGCTGATCGGGTTCTGGCACGACAAGCCCTCGGCGGCCACCGCGGCCAAGAAGGCGTTCGTGGTCAACCGGGTCGGCGACATGGGCCTGGCGATCGCGCTGTTCACCATGTTCGCCACCTTCGGCAGCATCGGCTTCGGCGAGGTCTTCGCGGCCGCGCCACAGGCGAGCGAGGGCACGCTCACCGCGATCGGGTTGCTGCTGCTGCTCGGCGCGTGCGGCAAGTCCGCGCAGGTGCCGCTGCAATCCTGGCTCGGGGACGCGATGGAGGGCCCGACCCCGGTGTCGGCGCTGATCCACGCGGCCACCATGGTCACCGCCGGCGTCTACCTGATCGCCCGCTCCGGGCCGATCTTCGACCTGGCCCCCGACGCCCAGCTGGGCGTGGTGATCGTCGGCGCGGTGACGCTGCTGTTCGGTGCGATCATCGGCTGCGCCAAGGACGACATCAAGAAGGCGCTGGCCGCCTCCACCATGAGCCAGATCGGGTACATGTTCCTGGCCGCCGGACTCGGACCGGCCGGGTACGCCTTCGCGATCATGCATCTGCTCACGCACGGCTTCTTCAAGGCCGGGCTGTTCCTCGGCGCCGGCTCGGTGATGCACGCGATGGACGACGAAACCGATATGCGGCGCTACGGCGGGCTGCGCAAGCTGCTGCCGGTCACCTTCGCCACCTTCGGACTCGGTTACCTCGCGATCATCGGGGTGCCGCCGTTCGCCGGGTTCTTCTCCAAGGACAAGATCATCGAGACGGCCTTCAACGCCGGCGGCGCCAAGGGCTGGACGCTCGGGACCGCCGCGCTGATCGGCGCCGGGCTCACCGCGTTCTATATGACGCGGGTGATGCTGATGACCTTCTTCGGCAAACGCCGGTGGCGCGAAGGCGCGCACCCGCACGAGGCCCCGGTCTCCATGGGCGGGCCGATGATCCTGCTGGCCGTCGGTTCGGTGTTCTCCGGTGTGCTGCTGGTCATGGGTTCCGCGCTGCAGAACTGGCTGGCGCCGGTCGTCGGTGAACACCACGGCGAGCACCTGCTGCCCGCCTGGGTCGTCACCGTGCTGGCCCTGCTCGTCGTCGCGATCGGTGTCGGCGTCGCCTACCGCGAATACGCGGCGAAGGAAATCCCGGAGACCGCACCGGTTCCCGCGGGCGTGCTCACCGTCGCGGCGCGCCGCGACCTCTACGGCGACGCCTTCAACGAGGGCGTGCTCATGCGCCCCGGCCGCCACGCCACCCGCGCGCTGGTCTTCCTCGACAACCGCGGCGTCGACGGCGTCGTCAACGGGACCGCCGCGCTCATCGGCGGCCTCTCCGGCCGCGTCCGCCGCGTCCAAACCGGATTCGTGCGCTCCTACGCCCTGTCCATGTTCACCGGCGCGGCCCTGGTGGCCGCAGCCCTGCTGGCTGTGAGGATTTGGTGAGCAACTATCCCTGGCTGACCACACTGTGGCTGCTGCCCGTCATCGGCGCCGGCCTGGTGCTGGTGCTGCCCGCGGCCCAGCGCACCCTGGCGCGCTCGGTCGCGTTCACGGTGGCGCTGGCGACCCTGGTCCTCGCCGTCGTCCTGGCCGTGCGGTTCGAACCCGGCGGCGATCAGTACCAGTTCGTCGAATCCCACGAGTGGATACCGGCTTTCGGGGCCGGGTACACGCTCGGGCTCGACGGGATCGCGATCGTGCTGGTGCTGCTCACCGCGGCGCTGGTGCCGATCCTGGTGCTGGCGGGGTGGCACGACGACCGCGAGGTCGGCGGCGGCAAGCGGGTCACCCACACCTACATGGCGCTCACCCTGCTGGTCGAGGCCATGGTGCTGGTGTCGTTCCTGTCGCTGGACATCCTGCTGTTCTATGTCTTCTTCGAGGCCATGCTCATCCCGATGTACTTCCTCATCGGCGGCTTCGGCCCGCGCGGCGGTGACCTCGCGCTGCGCCAGCAGCGATCCCGCGCGGCGGTGAAGTTCCTGCTGTACAACCTGTTCGGCGGACTCGTCATGCTCGCCGCGGTGATCGGCCTCTACGTGCTCACCGCCCGCGAATCCCTGGGCCCGGACGGCACCGGCAGCTTCGACCTGCGAGTCGTGGTCGCCGCCGCCAACTCCGGCCAGCTCGGCGCCACACCGGCCGTGCTGAACGCGCTGTTCCTCGGGTTCATGTTCGCCTTCGCGGTGAAGGCGCCGCTGTGGCCGCTGCACACCTGGCTGCCCGACGCCGCCGTCGCCGCGACACCGTCGAGCGCGGTGCTGATGATGGCGATCGTCGACAAGGTCGGCACCTTCGGCATGCTGCGCTACTGCCTGACGCTGTTCCCCGACTCCGCGGGCACCTACGCGCCGCTGGTGATCACGCTCGCGGTGGTCGGCATCGTCTACGGCGCGGTCGTCGCCATCGGCCAGACCGACGTGATGCGCCTGATCGCCTACACCTCGATCTCGCACTTCGGGTTCATCATCCTGGGCATCTTCGCCATGACCAGCCAGGCCCAGACCGGCGCCACGCTGTACATGGTCAACCACGGCATCTCCACCGCCGCGCTGTTCCTGGTCGCCGGATTCCTGGTGTCGCGCCGGGGAACTCGCGTCATCGCCGACTACGGCGGGGTGCAGAAGGTGGCGCCGATCCTGGCGGGCTCCTTCTTCATCGCCGGCCTGGCGACGCTGTCGCTGCCGGGACTGGCGCCGTTCGTCAGCGAATTCCTGGTCCTGGTCGGCACCTTCAGCCGATACCAGGTCGCCGCGGTGGTCGCCTCCTCCGCGCTGGTGCTGGCCGCGCTCTACGTGCTGTGGCTCTACCAGCGGATGATGACCGGGCCGGTGACCAAGGACAACGAGCGGATTCACGATCTGGTCCCGCGTGAGCTCGCCGTGGTGGTGCCGCTGATCGCCGCGCTGATCTTCCTCGGGGTGTATCCGAAACCGGTGCTGGACTTCATCAATCCCGCGGTGAGCCAGACGCTGACCACGATCGGGCGCCAAGACCCCGAGCCGGCCGTCCCCGCCGTCACCGAGGCCGGACCGGCCACCAGCCACGGAGGTACGCACAAGTGAACAGCGCAGTTCTCGCGGCCACCGTGCCCGCGCCGAGTATCGAATACAGCCTGATCCTGCCGATGCTGATCGTCTTCGGCGCGGCCGTGACCGGCGTGCTCGTCGAGGCGTTCGTGCCGCGCCGGGCGCGCTATGTCACCCACGTGCTGCTCGCGATCCTGAGCCTGGGCGCGGCGCTGGCCGCGGTGATCGGGCTGGCGGGCACCTCGGCGACCGCCGTCGTCGGCGCGGTGGCGATCGACGGTGTCAGCCTGTTCCTGCAGGGGATCATCCTGGTGGTCTCGCTGCTCGGCATCGTGTTCATGGCCGAGCGGCACGCCCAGCCGGTGGCCGAACGGCGTTCCGGCCCGGGCACCTGGGCGCTGAACGCCGCCCGCCCGCGCGTCGTCGACGCGTTCACCCCGCAGGCGTCGGCCGTGCCCGGCAGCGCCCTGGAGCGGACCGCCGAGAAAGCGGGCATCGCCACCACCGAGGTGTTCCCGCTGACCATGCTGGCGATCGGCGGCCTGCTGCTGTTCCCCGCCGCCAACGATCTGCTCACCATGTTCATCGCGCTGGAAGTGCTGTCGCTGCCGCTGTATCTGCTGTGCGGGCTGGCCCGCCGGCAACGGCTGCTCTCCCAGGAGGCGGCGCTCAAATACTTTCTGCTGGGCGCGTTCTCGTCGGCGTTCTTCCTCTACGGCGTGGCCCTGCTCTACGGCCAGGCCGGCACCGTGAAGCTGGCCGGGATCTCCGATGCCCTCATCGCCCACCCCTCCAACGCCCTGCTGGCGCTGCTCGGGGTGGCGATGCTCGCGGTCGGGCTGCTGTTCAAGATCGGCGCGGTGCCGTTCCAGTCCTGGGTGCCCGACGTCTACCAGGGCGCGCCGACTGCGGTCACCGCGTTCATGGCCGCCGCCACCAAGATCGCGGCGGTGGGCGCGCTGCTGCGCGTCATCCAGATCGGGGTGCCCAGCCTGCGCGACGACTGGCGGCCCGTGCTGGCCGCGGTCGCCATCGCCACCATGGTCGCCGGCGCGGTCCTGGCCATCACCCAGACCGACGTCAAGCGGATGCTGGCCTACTCCTCGGTGGCCCACGCCGGGTTCCTGATGATCGGTCTGGTCGCCGCCACCGACGCGGGCACCGCCGCGATCCTGTTCTATCTGGTCGCCTACAGCCTGGGCACCGTCGGCGCGTTCGCGGTCGTCAGCCTGGTCCGCACGGCCGACGGCGAGGAGGCGACCGCGCTGTCACAGTGGGCCGGACTCGGCCGGCGCGCACCGTGGCTGGCCTCGATCTTCGCGCTGTTCCTGCTGTCCTTCGCCGGGCTCCCGCTGACCTCCGGCTTCGTCGGCAAGTTCGCGGTGTTCCAGGCCGCCGCCGCCGACCACGCCCCCTACCTGGTCATCGTCGGCGTCCTGTGCAGCGCGATCGCGGCGTTCTTCTATGTCCGGGTGATCGTGCTGATGTTCTTCACCGAACCGCCCACGGACGCACCGGTTGTCGTGACACCGGTGCTCACCTGGACCATCGTCGTCACGACCGCCGCGGCGACCCTGATCCTCGGTGTGTTCCCCCAGCCACTGCTGGATCTGGCCGAGCGGGCGTCGATCTTCGTCCGCTGAACCCGCTACCGCCCACGGCCCCATGGACCTCGAAATCCATGGGGCCGTGGTGCGTGTAGCGTCGGGGTGCGGAGTTTCTTCGCAGTCTTTCGGTGTGTCCGACGCCGCTGGATCAGTGCACGCACAGGACGCAGGAGCGGAATGTCTGCCACCGACGTAGCGATCGATCCGAATCCCACCGCCACCGACGACGATGCCTGCCCGGCATGTACGCATCCCCGGGACTCGCACGACCGGATCTCCCAGCGCTTCTGCGAGGCCACCAGCGCCGGGCAACTCGACCGCGGCTGCGTGTGCCCCGCGAAGTCGTGATCTGAGCGCCGACCGGCCCTTCGAAATCCAGCCGAACCGTGTCCTACCTGCAACGGAAGGGTAGCCCGGCGGCTCGTCGGCGCAGGCACAGTTAACAGTATGTTTGCCCTCGCGCGGACCCGGTTCGCCCTGCTGCTGGCCGCGCTCGCCGCGGTGTCCGGCACCGCGCTCGCCGCGGGGCCGGGCTCGGCGCTACCGACCGCCGTCCTGGGCGGCGGCTCCGGCATCACCCTGGGCGAGCAGGCCGCCTGCACCCTGACCACCATCGGCTACGACCGCGCGCAACGCCTGGTCGGGCTGACCGCCGGGCACTGCGCCGAGCTGGGCACGCCGGTGCGGGCCGAGCGGGCGAGCGAGGCGGGGCCCATCGGCACGGTCGCGCTGGTGGACCCCGACGACGACTACGCGGTCATCGAATTCGATCCGGGGAAGGTGGTCCCGGTCCGGCAGGTCGCCGCGACCCGGATCGACGGCATCGGCGCCGGGCCCCGGCCCGGCGATCTGGTGTGCAAGAACGGCCGCACCACCGGATACGGTTGCGGCGTCGTCTGGGACGCGCACCCGTGGTGGTTCCGCAACGAAACCGGTTCGCGGTCCGGCGATTCCGGCGCGCCGGTCACGCTGGGCGATCGGCTGGTCGGCATGAACGTCGGGCATCTGGCGGAAGCGCCGCTGGCGGTGGCGGTCAGCGGGCCGCCGGGGCGGATGCCGGCCGTGCACTCGGCGGTGGCCACGCAGATCGGGATGATCCTGGCCGATATCGAGCAGAACGGCGCGGTCGGCGCCGGGTTCCGCCCGGTCTGAGCGGGCGGCGCCGTCCGCTCGGTCCGGGGTCGACCACCGACTACGACCGGCAGTAGTATGTGCCGGTGCGACATCCGGCGGAGGCAGCGGCGCGACTGCGCTCGGCCACGCCGTATCGGCCGCTGCGCGGCGCGTTCATCGGATCCGCCTCCGGCGCAGTGAGTATCGCGGCGCACGCCCTCGGCGGCGGCGTGGTCGCACCCGGAGATTCCTCGATCGCCCTGCTGCTCGCCGCGTGCGGGCTGATCGGCGTCACGGTCGGCGCGCCGCGACATTCCGGCACCGGCGCCCGGCGCTCCGGGCTCGCCGAACTCGTGCTGTTGCTCATGGCCGGCCAGGCGATCGGGCACACCGCGCTGACGCTCGCGCCCGCCCACCAGCACGGCTCCCACGCCGGCGCGGTCATGCTGCTGGCGCACCTGGTCGCCGTCCCGGTGGGCGCGCTGCTGATCCGGGCCGCCGAACTCGGGCTCACCCGGGCCGCGGCCAGCGTGCGGAAAGCCTTGCGCGCCCTCGTCACCCGGCCCGCCCGGCTGCCTGCCGCCCGCGCGAGCGCGGCGGCCGGACCGGTGCGCACCGCGCGCCGACTACTTCTCAGCTCCGGAATCGGGAGCCGGGGACCACCCGCGTACTGCTGACCAGTTCCCGGCCTGCCGCCGGGACCTCTCCGCACAGCCCGATCCCCGGCGAGACGTTCGCCGAAACCTGGTGCCGCGCACGGTGGAAAGCCGCCGCGGCCCGGCTCGGGCTGCGCCGGCATGTACCCGGCGAGGAGCGCTGCCCGCGCCCGCCGGTCCCCCACAACGATTCGGAGTATCCGCATGTCTGTCCCGACCACGACCTGTTCGCGCCTGGCGCGCGGCGCCGCCGCCCTGGCCACGGTGCCGTTCCTGCTCGTCGCGTGTTCCTCGACCGAGGACACCGCCACCCGGACCGCCGCCGAGCAGGTCTCCCTCAGCGACCAGTGGGTCAAGGCCGCGCCCAGCGGGATGTCGGCCGCCTTCGGCACCCTCACCAACGACAGCGACCAGGCGATCACCGTGGTGTCGGGCTCGAGCCCGGCCTCGAGCAGCATCGAGCTGCACGAAATGATCACCAAGGCCGACGGCACCAAGCTGATGCAGCCCAAGCCCGGCGGCTACACCATCCCCGCGCACTCCAGCCTCACCCTGAAGCCGGGCGCCGACCACATCATGTTCATCGGCCTGCACCAGGCGCTGCGCACCGGATCGGACACCCCGATCACGATCGTCTTCGGCGACGGCTCGTCGGAGACCTTCACCGCGCAGGTGCGCGACTTCCCGGGCAACCAGGAGGACTACGGCACCGAGGGCGAGCACGGCCCGCAGCCGACCCACGCGCCCGGTGCCTGAGCCGGAATCGCGGGCGAGCGGGTTCACCCGGCGGCGGCTGCTCGGCGGCAGCGCCGCCGCGGCGGGCGCGGCCGGGCTCGGACTGGGCGCGGTCGCGCTCCAGCGCGGCGACTCCGGCCTGGGGCAGCCCGCGCCGACCGCGACGGAACCGTTCTACGGTCCGCGTCAAGCCGGGATCGCGACCGCGCCGCAGCGTCACGTGGCTTTCGTCGGCCTCGATCTGCGGCCCGGCAGCACCCGCGAGGACCTCATCGGCATCCTGCGGATCTGGTCCGGCGACGCGGCCCGCCTGACCCAGGGCACGCCCGCGCTCGCCGACACCGAACCGCAGCTGACCGCGCGTCCGGCCCGGCTCACCGTCACCATCGGATTCGGGCCCGCGGTGTTCGCACACGCCGGGCTGGCGGACCGCAGGCCCGCCTGGCTGCGCCCGCTGCCGTCGTTCCGCATCGACAAGCTCGAATCCCGGTGGAGCGACGGCGATCTGGTGCTCCAGGTCGGCGCGGACGAGGTGACCACGGTGGCGCACGCGGTGCGGGTGCTGTGCCGCAGCGTCACCACGCTGACCACGGTGCGCTGGGTGCAGCGCGGTTTCCGGGACGCGGCGCCCGGGCAGACACCGCGCAATCTGATGGGCCAGGTCGACGGCACCGAGAACCTCGGCGGCGCCGACCTCGATCGGCTGGTCTGGGACGACGGCGCCGCCCAGCCGTGGCTGGCCGGGGGCACCTCGCTGGTGCTGCGGCGGATCGCGATGAACCTGGAAACCTGGGACGAGATCGACCCGGACGGCAGGGAACTCAGCGTCGGGCGCAAGATCGACAGCGGTGCGCCGCTGACCGGCGGCGCCGAGTTCGACGCGCCGGATTTCGAGGCCGTCGACCGGCTCGGAATTCCGGTGATCCCGCCGTCCTCGCATATCGCGCGGGCCCACCACACCCACGACGGGGAGCGGTTCCTGCGCCGCGGCTACAACTACGACGACGCGCCCGAGCCGGGGCAGGTCTCCAACTCGGGGTTGTTGTTCGCGGCGTTCCAGCGGGATGTGGACGCGCAGTATCTACCGGTGCAGCAACGGCTGGCGGATTTCGACGCCCTCAACGTGTGGACCACACCCGTGGGGTCGTCGGTGTTCGTGATCCCGCCGGGGATCACGGCACCCGGCGGGTATATCGGACAGTCGCTGTTCGAGGCCTGAGGTCCTGCGCGGCGCTCAGGATGACAGGAGCTGTGCTGTCATCCTGAGCGTCAGCGCGGAACTAGGTCCACAGCGTCGCGACGAGGACGTTCGCGACGGCCAGACCGCCCGCGGCGTGGGTCATCCAGGGAATGTCCTTGCCGCGCTTGGCATCCGCGCGTCCCATCTCGGCGAAAGCCGCGACGAGCACGGAGACGACCAGTTTGACGCCGATCTTCGTCATGTTCGGGTCCTTGCCGAGCGAGTCGATCGATTCGGCCAGCCCGACCAGGATCACTCCGGTGATCAGCTGCGCCCGCGCGCCCCACACCATGACCTCATTGACCCTGGGTTGCCCGGCCGCGTAACCGCCGACCACCGCGGCCATGCCGAGCAGGTGGGTGACGACCACCAGCTTGTAAACGAAATCCATGAGCACACGCTAGTAGATCTCGAGCCCGTCTACTACATAGCGTCGTGGGTTTGCTGATCCCGGCGCGGAGCGGGCTCGTTGTCCCCGGAGCGGTAGATCGTGGCGTCGTAACTCGCCGGCCGCGTCTCGCCGCCGCGGTACTCGGCGACGCGGTACTGGCCGGGCCGGTAGTCCATCGCGCCGACCTGCCAGCGGCGGGCGTCCGAGCGCACCCGGAACGCGGTGATGATCTCCATGATGCCCAGCACCACCAGGCAGATACCCGCCACCCAGGCCAGCGTGACCGCCGAGGCGAACGGCCAGATGATCAGCACGATGCCGGCGATCGTGGTGAGCGCGCCGAACACGCCCATCCAGCCCCGGCCCGGTAGTCGCGGCTCGGAGATGGCCGACATCAGCGAGCCGATGCCGCGGAACAGCCAGCCGATGCCGATCCACAGGCCGAGCAGCCACACCGCGGTGAATTCGTCACGGAAGCAGAAGAGCCCGATGATGATCGACAGCACGCCGCTGATGAAGGCGAGCACGCGCAGCCCGGCCCGGGCCGGTGCGCCGAACGCCGCGATCAGCTGCAGCACGCCGCTGATCAGTAGGTAGACGCCGAAGATGACACCGGCGACCACGGCCGTCTGACCCGGCCAGGCCAGGATCAGCACGCCGAGTCCGGCCGAGAGAATGCCCATCAGCAGAATCGTTTGCCAGGCCCCACGGGCGAGCGTCTGCAGTGGCCCTTCGTTCGCAGTGTTTGTCGTCGTCATGCCGCGATGGTAGGCGGAAGACGTCATGTTCGCTGAAGATTTGCTGGGCAACGCGCCGGGACCGAGGCAAACGGGAGACCGCGAAAACGCTCGCCGCCGTAGGTCACCGCGCGACGTCGGCGCGGTCCCGGAAGTGTGCGATGGGTAACGCCTACCTACCCCGTGGTTTATCGCCTGAGCCCCTGGGGAAGTCATCTCGCAGTGGCTCTGTGCGGGGCCGGGTTCGGTGCGTCTATCGGTGGCTAGGAGAAGAGGGTGGCGGTAGTACTCGTGCTGCAGGCACGCGGGATGGGCGATCTGCTCACCGCGGTCCCGGCGCTTCGTGCGCTACGCCGGGCCAAGCCGCGCGACCATATCGTCTTAGCCGCTCCGCACCGTCTCAAACCACTCATCGACCTCACCGCGTCCGTCGACGCGATCCTGCCGACACCGGAGCTGGCCGCGCTGCGCTGGGACGAGCCGCCGCCGCAGCTCGCGGTGAATCTGCACTGGCCGAGCACCGAGAGCATCGTCGAGCTGACCAAGACCGACGCGGCCCGGATCCTGAGCTACCGCAATCCCGCCTTCCCCGACCTGGACGGCCCGGTGTGGCAGACCGACACCCACCCGGTGGAGCGCTGGTGCCGGCTGCTGGAGTCCGACGGGATCACCGCCGACCGCCGCAATCTCGGCCTGGTGCCGCCGGTTTCGACGACCAGCCGCCGCGACAGCGTGGTGGTGCACGTGGGCGCCGGCAAGAAGGCGCGGCGCTGGCCGCCCGAGCGGTTCGCGGCCGTGATCCGGCATCTGCTGGTGCTGGGCCGGGAAGTGGTGCTCACCGGCGACGAGTCCGAACGCGACATCGCGTTGAGCGTGGCCGCGCGGGCCGGGCTGCCGACCAGCCGGGTGCTGGCCGGCGATCAGAGCCTGCTGGAGTTCGGCGCGACCGTCGCCGAGGCCGCGCTGATGATCAGCGGCGACACCGGTGCCGCGCACCTGGCGACCGCCTTCGGCACCCGCACCGTGCAGCTGTTCGGCCCGACGCCGCCGCGCTGGGGCGGCCCGCCGCCGCATCTACTGAGCCGGCACGTGGTGCTCTGGGCCGGGCAACTCGGCGATCCGGACGCCGACACCCCCGATGCCGGGCTGCTGCGGATCGGCGTCACCGAGGTGATCGCCGCCGTCGACAAGCAGCTGAACCAGCGGCACTGGCCGGGCACCGATCGCGGCCGCGCCCCGTACCGCCAGGTCGGCTAGATCTGATCCTCGGCCGCGCTCAAGGCCGCCGAGTAGGCGGCCAGGGCGCTGGGCCAGAACTGCTCCAGGTAGTCACGGGCGTCGGCGAGACCGCGCGGATCCAGGGAGTAGAGCCGCCGATTGCCCTCGGGACGCATCATCACCAGCCGGGCCTCGCGCAGCACTTTCAGGTGCTGCGATACCGCTGAGCTGCTGATTCCCAGAGTCTCGGCCAGTTCTCCGACCGCGCGGGGCGCCTGCGGCAGGGCCTCGAACAGGGCACGCCGGGTGGGGTCGGCGAGCGCCGTCAGGGCCCGCACTCCGTTAGTCGGCACTTAAGTAGTGTGATCGATCAGCATACTTTTGGCGAATTCGGGGATGGAGTCTGTTTTCCCAGGTCGTTTCCGGGTCGCGGTTTTCTCGTTACCCCTTCGTGATCTTCGAACAGGACTTTTAGCCGTCTGTGACGGTTGCCACATGATTACGGGGGCCGGATAACGCTCCCGTACGTTCAAGTCATGCCCGTAACCGATCCGTTATCTTCGCGGCGGACCGGCGGTACCACGTCTACCCGCCGCCGCACCGCCACCAAAGTGGCCACCGTGTCCGCGGTGGTCACCGCCTCCCTCGCGGTGCTGGCCGGCGCCGATCAGCACATGGCCGACAACACCGGCCGCCTGAACGCCGGCAAGACCGTCGACCTCGGCACCGAGGCCCAGCAGTCCGCCCAGGCCGTCGCGTACACCATCCCCGGCCTGCCGCAGCTGCCCCCGATCGAACTGCCGTGGGAGACGAACAAGCCGGCCATCGAGACCCGGCCGCACACCGTCCGGCCGGTCGCGGGCGCACTGACCTCCAACTACGGTAGCCGCTGGGGCGCGATGCACAACGGCATCGACTTCGGCGACGCGCTCGGCGCCCCGATCGCCGCCGTCACCGACGGCGTCGTCATCGAGGCCGGCCCCGCCTCCGGCTTCGGCATGTGGGTCCGGGTGCAGCAGGACGACGGCACCGTCGGCGTCTACGGGCATGTCAACGAGATCCTCGCGCAGGTCGGCCAGCAGGTGCACGCCGGTGACATCATCGCCACCGTCGGCAACCGCGGCCAGTCCACCGGACCGCACCTGCATTACGAGGTGCACCACCCCGAGTTCGGCCCGATCGACCCGGCGCCCTGGCTCGGCGGGCGCGGCGTCGCCGTCGAGAGCCTGGGCGGCGGATAGCCACCCCGTGTGCGCCGGTCGATGAGGGACCGGCGGATACCCCGAGGGCCCCGCGGACATTGTCCGCGGGGCCCTCGGCATTTTCTAGCACTCCGGTATGACCGGCGAATGGCGCCGCAGCGGGAGGTGAGCAGGCGCTCCCGATTCCTACCGTCGGTGTATGTCCACGATCGAGATCGCTTCGGCAGCACCGGATTCCCCACTTCCCCGGCATCGCCGCGCCGCACCGGAGCGCACCCGCCGCGGCGGCCCGCTACATCGCCCGCTGCTGTACATGGTGGTCGCGATGAGCGCGCTGGTGGTGTGCTCGATCGGTGGGCTGCTCTTCGACGACCGGGTGCTGCTGGGCGAATCGGTGTGGGTGAAGCCGCTGAAGTTCGGCTTCGCGTTCGCGCTCTACGGCCTGACCCTGGCCTGGCTGCTGGCCTTGCCGCACCGGGGTTCCGGGGCCACCTGGTGGCTGGGCACCGCGTTCGCGGTCACCGGGTTCGCCGACGTCGGTTTCATAGCCGCCCAGGCGGCGCGCGGCACCTACAGCCACTTCAACAACCTCGACACCGACCCGGTCAACGCGATCGGCCAGCAGGTGTTCATGTCCGGCGTGCCGGGCCTGTTCCTCGCGAATCTGGTTATCGTGCTGATTCTTTCGTGGCAGCGCCTGGTGGACCGGCCGACCACCCGGGCCATCCACGCCGGACTGGCCCTGGCCGTGCTCGGCATGGCGCAGGCCTATCTGATGGGCTTCACCGGTAAACAGCGGGTGCTCGACGCCGCGGGCAACAGCGTGGAGCTGGTCGCCGGGCACACCGTGCTCGATGCCGCGACCCGCACCGACGCCGCCCGCGACGGCGCGGGCCTGCCGATCCTGGGCTGGAGCACCATCGGCGGTGATCTGCGCATCGCGCACTTCTTCGGCCTGCACGGGATCCAGGTGCTGCTGCTCGCGGTGGTGGTGCTGGCCCGGTTCGCGCCGCGCTACCCCTGGCTGCGCGCCGAAGGCACCCGCGCCGCCCTGATCGGCGTGCTGGCCCTGGGCTACACCGGGCTGTTCGCGCTGGTGTTCTTCCAGGCGATGCGGGCGCAGTCGCTGATCCATCCGGACGGCATCACCCTGGCCTGCTTCGGCAGCATCGTGGCGGGCACCGGGCTGCTCGGTTACGCCGTCTACCGGAGAGCTAGCGCAGCCGTTCGGCGTCCCGCGTGAGCTCGACCAGGGTCTTGCTCAGCATCGCCAGCTCCTCGGCGCCCGCGCCCTCGCTGATCGCGGTCGCCACGTCCTCGGCGGCGCAGCGGGCGGCGAACCAGCGATCCGCCAGGTCGGCGGCCTCCTGCGCGCTGAGCACCACCGAGTCGTCGGGGATGCCGGTCCCCTTCAAACTGTTGCGATGCTCGTAGGCGCGTTGCCGACAGGATTGACGGCAGTACCGGCGTCGGCGGCCGGCCTCCGAATCGACGATCTCCCGCCCACACCACAGGCAGGACGACAGCAAGCGGCGCGACATGAGGCAGAACAGTAACGCCTCGGGTGAGGCGTGGGAAAACCACGACACGCCAACAACTACAATGCTTAGGTTCACGTCGCCGCCAGCCGTGCCGGGAACTAATAGTCACCGGCTGGCCGTTGTACTGATGGTCCAGCGAAGACCCGAGCACACAGGGAGAGGCACACCATGGCAGATCGCGTACTCCGGGGCAGTCGGCTCGGAGCGGTGAGCTACGAAACCGATCGCGACCACGACCTGGCTCCGCGTCGGATCGCCCGGTATCGCACCGACAACGGCGAAGAGTTCGACGTGCCGTTCGCCGACGATGCCGAGATCCCGCCGACCTGGTTGTGCCGTAACGGCCAGGAGGGCACCCTCATGGAGGGGACCACCCAGGAGACCAAGAAGGTCAAGCCGCCGCGCACACACTGGGACATGCTGCTGGAACGTCGCAGCAAGGAAGAGCTCGAGGAGCTGCTCAAGGAGCGCCTCGACCTGCTGAAGACCCGCCGCCGCGCGTAAGGTCGCACCAAACGAAAAGGCCGCTTCCCCTGGGGAAGCGGCCTTTCGCGTATCCGGACCGGCTCAGTGGCTGGCGACCTTGCGGTAGCGCAGCAGCGCCAGCGGGGCGGCGACGAGCAGGATCGCGACCGAGCACATGATGGCGTACTCGACGCAGTGCTCGGCGGCCCAGCCGGTGGCCGGGGTGAAACTCGGCGGCGCGCCGTTCTCGAAGAGCTTGCGCCCGGCGGCCGCGACCGCGGTGATCGGATTCCAGGCCGCGATGGTGCGCAGCGGGCCGGGCAGCGTCTCCGCGGAGATGAACGCCGAGGACACGAAGCTGAGCGGGAACAGCCAGATCAGGCCGGCGCTCTGGGCGACCTCGACGTTCGGCGAGAGCAGGCCGGTCAGCGCGCCCACCCAGGACATGGCGAAGGCGAAGAGCAGGATCACGCCGAAGGCCAGCGCGGCGTCGGCGATGCCGCCGTTGATGCGCCAGCCCACCACGTAACCGCAGCCGGCCATCACGGCCACGCTCAGCACGTTGACCACCAGATCCGACAGCGTCCGGCCCATCAGCACGGCCATCCGCGACATCGGCAGCGTGCGCATCCGGTCGATGATGCCCTTCTGCAAGTCGCCTGCCAGGCCCACCGTGGTGAAGGCCGCGTTGAACGCGACGGTCTGGGCGAAGATGCCGGCGAGCAGGAACTCGCGGTACTGCCCGCCGCCGAGCGAGGCGCCGAAGATGTAGGCGAACAGGAACACGAACATCAGCGGCTGGACGGTGGCGGTCACCAGCAGCGTCGGCACCCGCAGGATGGTCAGCAGGTTCCGGTACGCGACGATCGCGCTGTCCCGGAACAGCCGCAGCGGCGGATCGCTGAACTGCGGCGACACCGCCGGCTTGTCGGGCTTGGGCGGGGTGTCCGGATCCATCTCCGGACCGCGGAGTACAGCACCGGCGGTCACGACATGACCTCCTCTTCTACATCGTCGGTTTCGTTCGCCGGGTCCGGCTCGGGCTTTGCCATGGTTCCGGTCAGGGACAGGAACACGTCGTCCAGGCTGGGGCGGTGCACGCTCGCGTCGAGCACGCACACTCCGGCGTCGTCCAGGCGGCGCAGCGCCTCGACCATGGTCCGGGTGCCGTCACTGACCACCACCGACGCCTCTTCGGTGCCGGCCTCGTGGCTGGGTTCGCCGATGCCGACCTGGGCCAGCACCGCGAGCGCGGGCTTCATCTCCTGGCCGGCGGCCAGGGTGACGGTGAGCCGGTCGCCACCGATGGAGGCTTTCAGCTCGTCGGCCGAGCCGCGCGCGATGACCCGCCCGCGGTCGATGACGGTGATCCGATCCGCGAGCAGATCGGCTTCCTCCAGGTACTGGGTGGTGAGCAGCACGGTGGTGCCGTCGTCGACCAGATCGCCGATGACGCGCCACATGTCCAGGCGGCCACGGGGATCCAGGCCGGTGGTGGGTTCGTCGAGCACGACCACGGCGGGCCGGGCCACCAGCGCGCCGGCCAGGTCGAGGCGGCGGGCCATGCCGCCGGAGTAGGTGCCCGCGCGCCGATGCGCGGCGTGGTCCAGGCCCAGCGCGTCGAGCAGTTCGGCGGCCCGGGCGGCGGACTGGCGCGGGGACATGCCGTAGAGGCGGGCCACCATGCGCAGGTTCTCGTACCCGGACAGGTTCGCGTCGACCGCGGCGTACTGGCCCGACAGGCCGATGCGGTGGCGCGCCCCGGCCGGGTCGCGCAGCACGTCCACCCCGGCCACCCGCACCGATCCGGCGTCGGGCCGCAGCAGCGTGGTGACGATGCGCACGGTCGTGGTCTTGCCCGCGCCGTTGGGCCCGAGCAACCCCATCACGGTGCCCGACGGGATCTGCAGGTCGATATTGTCGAGCACCCGGAACTTGCCGTAGGTCTTGACCAGACCCTGCACTTCCACGGCCAGACTCATGAGACTCCTCCCCGCAGGCGCGGCGTGAGCCGGCTCTGCGAGATCTTCGTGGCCAGCAGGGCGTTCAACTCGGTTAGGACGTACAGGCCGGTCTCCGTTGTGTTCTCACTCGTGTCCGAACGCACGGCACCATGTGCCGGTGCGTCCGCGGTCACCCCGCTGCCCTCACTCACTAGACGGTCTCCTTCTGTTCGGTGCGACGTGACGTGAATTCCAGATGCCGGTGCAGGACCGGGCCGATCGATGCGAGCGATTCCGGCGTGGTCATCGCCGAGTGCCGGCACGGCAACCGGTGGTCGTGAATTTCGCCGGTGACGAACGGTTCCCAGGCCGCCGCGCGGCGGTCCGGGTCGGCGCGGTTGATCTCGTCGGCGGCGGCGCTGAAGAACACCAGGTCGCCGTCGAAGGTGCGGGGCCGGAAGCCGTGGGCCAGCACCGTGCCGTTGGCGTAGCCCGCGTACAACCGCTCCAGGTGGTCCACGGTCAGCGCCGCGAACGGGCCCGGCCGCGAACGCAGCAGCTCGGCCGCGTCGCGCAGGGTCATCGCCGGATCCAGTTCGGCCGCGACGTCGCCGAGGCTGTCGCTGCCGAACTCCTCGATGATCTCCGAGACGCTCGGGATCGCGTGTTCCAGCCAGGCGTCGGAGAGCCGGTAGCTGTCCATCATCGACAGCAACTCGACCCGCTCGCCCGCCTCCTGCAACTGCACCGCGATCTCGTGCGCGATCAGCCCGCCCAGCGACCACCCGAGCAGGTGGTACGGCCCGGACGGCTGGACCGACTTGATCTGGGCCACATAGTGTTCCGCGGCCCGCGCGATCGAGTCGAAGCCGTCCTGGCCGGCCACGTGCGGCGCCTGCAGACCGTACACCGGGCGGTCCGGCGACAGGTGCGCCAGCAGCCCGGAGTAGCACCAGGACAACCCGATCGCCGGGTGCACGCAGAACAGCGGGGCCGGACCGGCGGCCGAGACCACCGGCCGGATCGGGAGCACCGGAGCCAGCGCCGCCGCCATGGCCGCGTCGGCGCCGCCGCCGGTTTCCAGCCGGGCCGCGATGGCCGCCGGGGTGGCCGCGCCGAACATCAGCTGCACCGGCATGTCGATGCCGTTGCCGCGCAGCTGCGCGACGACCTTCGTGGCCAGCAGCGAATTGCCGCCGAGCTCGAAGAATCCGTCGTCGGCGCCCACCGTCTCGGTGCCGAGCACGGCCGCGAAGGCCGCGCACAGCGCCGACTCCATCGGGGTGGCCGGCGCGCGGTAGCCGACGGCGGCGGTGAACACCGGTTCCGGCAGCGCCTTGCGATCCAGCTTGCCCACGGGGCTGAGCGGGACCCGGTCGATCAGCATGATCGATTGCGGGACCATGTAATTCGGCACCTGGCCGGACACGTGCCGCAGCAGGTCGGCCACGGTGGGCACGGCGCCCGCGCGCGGCTTCACATACGAGACCAGCGCGGTGACGCCGGCCGGGGTGCGATGGCCGATCGTGGTCGCGAACTCCACCGCCGGGTGCCGGGTCAGCGCGGCGTCGATCTCGCCGAGTTCGATCCGGAAGCCGCGGATCTTGACCTGGTGGTCGCTGCGGCCGACGTACTCGATCGCCCGCGGGGCGACGGTGCGCTGCCCGGTCCCCCGCTCGGCGTCGCCGCCGAACCAGCGCACCAGGTCACCGGTGCGGTACATGCGTTCGCCGGGTTTGCCGTACGGGTTCGCGATGAACCGCTGCGCGGTCAGGCCGGGCCGGTTCAGGTAGCCGCGGGCCAGCGCGTTGCCGGCCAGCTGCAATTCGCCGGTGACGCCGACCGGCGCCGGGTGCAGGCGGGCGTCCAGGATGGTGGCGCCGACACCGCGGATCGGGCCGCCGATGGTGATCGGCCCGCTCGGCACCATGGGCGCGGAGATGACCGTGACGATGGTGGTCTCGGTCGGCCCGTACACGTTGTAGAGGTTGCGGCCGGGCGCCCAGCGGGTGACCAGGTCCGGCGGCAGCGCCTCGCCGCCGACCAGCACGTGCGCCAGGTCGATGACCCCGGCCGGGTCGACCGTGCCGAGTGCGGAGGTGGTGATGAAGGCGTGCGTGATCCGCTCCTCGATGAACACCTCCCGCAGGTCGGCGCCGCCGACCACGCCGGGCGGGGTGATCACCAGGGTGGCCGCGCCGCCCAGGGCCAGCAGCAGGTCCAGCATCGCGGCGTCGAAGCTCGGCGTCGCGAAGTGCAGCACCCGGCTGCCGGGCCGGACGTCGAAGCGCTCGGCGGTCTCGTCGGCGAAGTTGGACAGGCCGCCGTGCGTGACCACCACACCCTTGGGCGTGCCGGTCGAACCCGAGGTGTAGATGACATAGGCCGGGTTGTCCACGCGCAGCGGCACCTCGCGCTCCGCCTCGAGGATCGGCTCGTCCGAGGCGGCGAGCACCTCGGCGCGCAGCGCCGGGTCGTCCAGGGTCAGCCAGCTGGTCACGGCCGCGGCGCCACGCAGTTCCTCGTGGTACTCGCCCAGCGTGACGCCCAGGCGCGCACCGGAATCGGTGAGCATGTGGGCGATGCGCTGCGGCGGGTACAGCGGGTCGACCGGCACGAATGCCGCGCCGGCCTTGGCCACCGCGAGCATCGAGGCCACCGACTCCACCGAGCGCGGAATGCCCAGGGCCACCAGGGTTTCCGGCCCGACACCGCACTGCATCAGAACCCGGGCCAGCTTGTTGGTCCAGCGGTCCAGCGCGTCGTAGCTGACCTGGGTGTCGCCCGAGCGCAACGCGATCGCGTCGCGGTCGACCGCGGCGGCCGCGGCGAACACCTCCGGGAAGGTGACCGGACGGTCCGGCTCGGCCCCGCGCACCGGGGCCAGCCCGGTCCACTCGGCCTGGTCCAGGATCTCCAGATCCCCGACCGGGGCGGTCGGGTTGGCGGCGACGGCCGACAGCAACCGGGTCAGGCGCTTGCCCAGCCGCAGCGCGGTCTGCTCGTCGAACAGATCGCTCGCGTAGTTCACCGACAACGTGATGCCGTCGGGTTGCTTTGCCGCCGTCTGGCTTTCGGTCAGCGTGAACTGCAGGTCGAACTTGGCGATGCCGGCGTCGGCGTCCTCGGCCGTGATCCGCAGCCCGGGCAGCTCGAGCACCCGGACCGGGTGGTTCTGCACCGAGAGCATCACCTGGAACAGCGGATGGTGCGCCTGCGACCGCGCCGGGTTGAGCACCTCGACGAGGCGCTCGAACGGCAGGTCGGCGTGGGCGAACGCGTCCAGGTCGGCGTCGCGCACCCGGTGCAGCAGGTCGGTGAAACCGGCCGCCGGGTCGACCTCGGCGCGCAGCACCAGCGTGTTGACGAACATGCCGATCATCCGGTCCAGCGCGGGGTGTCCGCGCCCGGCGATCGGGGTGCCGACGGTGATGTCGCCGGTGCCCGTCATCCGGTGCAGCAGCACCGCGAGCGCGGTGTGCAGCACCATGAACATGCTGGCGTTGTTGCTGCCCGCGATGGCGTGCAGCTCGCGGTGGGTGAACGCGTCGATCGGGCATTCCACCAGGCCGCCGCGGTAGGACGGCACCGGCGGGCGGGGCCGATCGGCGGGCACGCTGAGCAGTTCGGGGATCCCTTGCAGCCGCTCGCGCCAGTAGGTCAGCTGACTGCTGGCCACCGAGCCCGGGTCGTCCTCGGTGCCGAGCACCTCGCGCTGCCACAGCGTGTAATCCGCGTACTGCACCTCCGGTTCGGGCCAGCCGAACTCCGCGCCCGTGCAGGCCGCCCGGTAGGCCAGGGCGACCTCGGCGGCCAGCGGTTCCAGCGACCAGCCGTCCATCGCGATGTGGTGCACGACGAGCACGAGCACGTTCTCGGCGGACGCGGACGGCGTCAGCGGGCCGTCCAGCTCGGGCTGATCGGAGACGGTGATCAGCGCGGCGCGCAGCGGCACCTGATCGCCGAGGTCGAAGCCCGGTGCGGCGAAACTGCGTACCGCGTCGGCGATCTCGCCCGGTGTCACCGTGGCGACGAACAGGGTCGTCGCCGCCTCGGCCGGGTCGAGCACCAGTTGCTCGGGCATCCCGTCGACCTCCGGGAAGACGGTGCGCAGCGTCTCGTGCCGGCGCTGCACCTCGTGCAGTGCCCGCACCAGCGCGTCCACGTCGAGCCGGCCGGAGAGCCGCAGCACGACGGGGATGTTGTAGGCGCCGGCCGAGCTGCCGGATTCCGCGCCGACCTCGTTGAACCGGTTGAGGAACCACAGCCGCTGCTGAGCGGCCGAGAGCGGGATGTGGTGCGGGCGTTCGCGGCGCACCAGCTCGGGCCGGGCGGTGTCGTCGCCGGAACCCGCGTCCAGCAGCGCGGCCAGTTCGGCGACGGTCGGCGCGGCGAACACGCTGCGCACCGCGAGCCGGGCCGCGCCGGCGGCGGCCAGCCGGGCCACCAATTGCGTGGCCAGCAGCGAGTTTCCGCCGATCTCGAAGAAGCTGTCGTCGGCCGAGACGGTCTCGGCGCCCAGCAGCTCGCCCATCACGCGAGCGACCAGCTTCTCCGTGTCGGTCTCCGGGACCCGGGCGGCCGCGCTCGCGCTGAACTGCGGTTCGGGCAGCGCGGCGGTGTCGAGCTTGCCGACCGGGGTCAGCGGAACCTCGGTCAGCACCGTGATCGCCGCCGGAACCATGTGCGCCGGAAGCAGTTCGGCGACGTGCGCGCGCACCGCCTCGACGTCGACGCCGGACGCGCCGGCGGGCTGGACGAAGGAGACGATCCGGTCCATGCCCGCGACGCGGCGCACCTCGGTGTGCGCGTAGCGCACGCTCGGATGCCCGGTCAGCGCGTTGGTGATCTCGCCGAGTTCGATGCGGAAACCGCGCACCTTCACCTGGTGATCGCTGCGGCCCAGGTAGACGAGCTCGCCCGCCTTGTCCCAGCGCACCACGTCACCGGTGCGGTACATCCGCGCACCGGCGGGGCCGTGCGGGTCGGCCAGGAAGCGCGCGGCGCTCAACCCGGGACGATCGAAATAACCACGCGCCACGCCGAGTCCGCCGACATACAGATCGCCGGGGACCCCCGCGGGCACCGGGCGCATCCGCTCGTCGAGCACGACCACGCGGGCGCCGCGCACCGGAACGCCGATGGTGACCGGCGCACCCGCGGTGAGCGGGCCGGCCACGGTGACGACCACCGTGGTCTCGGTCGGCCCGTACCCGTTGAACAGGGCCCGGCCCGGCGCCCAGCGGGCCACCAGGTTCGGGTCGAGCGCCTCGCCGCCGACGCAGATCGCGCGCAGGTCGGGCAGCGTGAAGCGGTCCGGGTCCAGGGTGGCCAGCGCGGCCGGGGTGAGGAAGGTGTGGCTGACGCGCTCGCGTTCCATCAGCGTGGCGAGTTCGTCGCCGCCGTAGACCTCGGGCGGGCAGATGACCAGTGCCGCACCGGATCCCCAGGCCAGCAGGACGTCGAACAGGGCGGCGTCGAAGCTGGGCGTGGAGAAGTGGAACACCCGCGAGTCGCGGTCCACCCGCATCCGGTCGCGCAGTTCGTCGGCGAAGTTGGACATGCCGGCGTGCGTGACGGCCACGCCCTTGGGCTTGCCGGTCGAGCCGGAGGTGTAGATCAGGTAGGCGAGGTCGGAGATCTGGGTGCCGCGGGTGCGCTCCCAGTCGTCGATCAGGTCGTCGTCGTGCTCGGCCAGTTCGGCGACCAGGTCCTCGTCGTCGAGCAGCAGCCAGTCGGTGGCCGCGTCCCCGTCCTGCGGGTCGCCGGCGGCGCGCAGCCGGTCGGCGTGCGCCGCCAGCGTGATGCCGGTCCAGCAGCCGGAGTCGGTGAGCATGTGCCGGACCCGGTCGGCCGGGTACTTCGGATCGATCGGCACGAACGCCGCGCCGGCCTTGGTGACTGCCAGCACCGCGACCACCGATTCGATGGAGCGGGTCAGGCCGAGCGCGACCCGGTCGCCGGGGCCGATGCCGCGTTCGATGAGGGCGCGCGCCAGCCGGTTGGAGACCCGGTCGGTCTCGGCGTAGGTGAGGGTGATCGGCTCGGCGGCCGGGTCGGGACGCGAGCTGAGCGCCATCCGGTCCGGGTGGATGTGCGCGGTCGCGGTGAAGCAGGCGGCGAGCGTGCACGGCGGGTTGGGCGGCGAGCCGACGGCCGGGGTCAGCAGCCGTCGCTCGGTGTCGTCGCGGACGTCGATATCGCGGATCAGCACCCGCGGGTCGGCGGTGACCGCGGCCAGCACCCGGACCATCCGGTCGGCCAGGGCCTGGATCGTCGTGGCGTCGAAAAGCTCGGCGGCGTAGACGAATTCGAAGGCCTGGCCGGGCTGGCCGGGGCCGTCGCAGGCGATGGTGGCGACCCGCAGCTCGAGATCGAACTTGGCCAGCGCGATGTCCAGTTCGTCCGCGCGCAGCGCCAGGTCCGGCAGCTCCAGGCTGGGCACGGGGCCCTCCTGCACGGTCAGCGCGACCTGGAACAGCGGCGGCCGGTTGGTGGCGCGCACCTTCTTGCCGAGCTCCTCCACGACCCGCTCGAACGGGATGTCGGAGTGCTCCATGGCGGCCAGTTCGGTGTCGCGGTCGGCGCGCAGCAGCGCGGCGAACGTCGCGTCCGGATCGACATCGGAGCGCAGCACCAGCGTGTTGACGAACATGCCGACGAGTTCGTCGAGCTTGGCGTCGGTGCGGCCCGCAATCGGGGTGCCGATCACGATGTCGCGACCGCCGGTGACGCCGCGCAGCAGCACGGCCAGCGCGGAGCGCAGCACCATGAACAGGCTGATGCCCTGCTCGCGGGCGAGCGCGGCGAGGGCCTGCTGCATCGTCTCGGGCACCGTGAACACGACCTTGCCCGCCTCGTGACCGGGTGTCGCGGGGCGTTGACGGTCGTAGGGCAGCGGCAGTTCCTCGGGGATACCGGCCAGGGTGGTGCGCCAGTACTCGAGCTGGCGGCCCGCCAGGCTCTCCGGGTCGCTCTCGTCGCCGAGCACGGCGCGCTGCCACAGCCCGAAATCGGAGTACTGCACCGGCAGCGGCTGCCACGCCGGCTGCGTGCCGGCGTGCCGGGCCACGTAGGCGGCGGCCAGATCCCGGGTCAGCGGGCCCAGCGACCAGCCGTCCGCCGCGATGTGATGCAGCGCGATACCGAGCAGGTGCTGCTCGGAGGTGGTGCGCAGCAGCGTGATTCGCAGCGGCGTCTCGTTGGTGAGATCGAATCCGTTGCGCGCCATCGCCCGCAATGCCCGCTCGGCGCCCGCGGCGTCGGTGTCGACCGGGGTCACCTCCGGCATCGCGGCGGCGGTGGGCAGCACCCGTTGCAGCGGGCCCTGGCCGTCCTCCGGGAAGAGCGTGCGCAGCACTTCGTGCCGCTCCACCAGGTCGGTGAGCGCGGTCCGCAGGGCGGGCACGTCCAGATCGCCGTCGATCCGTATGACGAATGCGATGTTGTAGGCGCTGGATTCGGGTGAGAATCGATTCAGGAACCAGAGTCGCTGCTGCGGCAGCGACAATGGAATGCGTTCCGGACGCGGTGTGTGCACAGCCAGCGCCAGTCGCTGCGTCCGGGGCGCTTCCGAAATCCGCTCGGCCACCCCGGCCACGGTCGGCGTCTCGAAGATCGCCCGCACCGGCAGGTCGACACCGAACTCCGCGTGCAGCGCCGCGGCCAGCCGGGTCGCCAGCAGCGAGTTGCCGCCGATGTCGAAGAAGCTGTCCTCGGCTCCGGTGACGGCGTGCCCGAGGATCTGCCCGAACACCTCCGCGACCCGCAACTCGCTGTCCCCGGCGAGTGCGCGCGAGCTGCCGAGCGCGGCGAAAACCGGCTCCGGCAACGCCTTTCGATCCAGCTTGCCGGCCTGGGTGACCGGTACCTCGTCCAGGACGATGACCGCGGCGGGCACCATGTAGCCGGGCAGCCGCTGCCGCGCGGTCTCGGCGACCTCGGCCCCGGTGACCGGTTGGGCGGCCGTCACGTAGGCGGCCAAGCGGGGCTGCCCGTACTCGTCGGTGTGCACGACCGTCAGCGCGAAGGTGACGCCCGGGTGGGCGCGCAGCACGTGGTCGATCTCGCTCAGTTCGATGCGGAAGCCACGGATCTTGATCTGGTCGTCGGCGCGACCGAGGAACCGGAGCAGCCCGGTGGCGTCGGCGACCACGAGATCGCCGGTGCGATACATGCGTTCGCCGCGCCGCCCGTGCGGGTTGGCCGGGAAACGCTGTGCGGTCAGGCCCAGGCGGCCCAGATAGCCGCGGGCCACGCCGGGCCCCGACAGATACAGCTCACCCGGGGTACCCGGCGGCACCGGGTGCAGCCGGCCGTCGAGCACGAACAACCGCATGCCGCGCACCGGAAGACCCAGCGGCACCGGCTGATTCGCGCGCATCGCCGCCGAGGCGGTGGCGGCGACGGTGGCCTCGGACGGGCCGTACATGTTGTGGATCCGGTGCCGCCGCGACCAGGTCGCGACGAGCTCGGTGGAGCAGGCCTCGCCGCCGACGATGACGGCGTCGAGGTCGCCGAGGTCCTCGTCGGGCACGGTCGCCAGGGCGGCCGGGGTGATGAAGGCGTGCGTGATCCGTTCCGTGCGCAGCAGATCGGCGAGTTCCGCGCCGCCGTACAGGCCGGCCGGGGCGACCACGATGGTGGCGCCCGCCGCGAAACCGAGCAGCAGCTCGAGCACCGAGGCGTCGAAGCTCGGCGAGGAGAAGTGCAGGGTGCGCGCGGTGTCGGTGACGCCGAACAGGTGCATCTGCTCGTGCGCCAGCGAGGCCAGACCGGCGTGGGTGACCACGACGGCCTTCGGCTTGCCGGTCGACCCGGAGGTGTAGATCAGGTAGGCGGGATGGGAGATCCGCAGCGGGTGGTGCCGTTCGGCGTCGGTGATCGGATCGGTGGTGTGGCGCGCGGATTCCGCGACGAGCGCGTCGGAACCGAGCACCAGCCAGTCCACCGACTGCTTGCGGTGCTTGCCCTTGGCGGGCATCGCGGGCATGGTGGCCAGGCTCTCGGCCACGGTCAGCCCGAGCATCGCGCCGGAATCGGCGATCATGTGCCCGATCCGCTCGGCCGGGTAGCCCGGATCGATCGGCACATAGGCCGCACCGGTTTTCGCGACGGCCCAGACCGCGGCGATGGAATCCAGCCCGCGCGGCAGCGCGATGGCGACCACGACCTCCGGGCCGGCGCCGTGCTCGATCAGCACGCGCGCCAGGCGATTGGACAGCTCGTCGAGTTCGCCGTAGGTGGTGTCGGTGCCCTGGTAGCGCACCGCGACCGCCTCGGGCAGGCGCTCGGCGATCTCGGTGAGCATCCGGGCCAGGGTGACCGACGGTTCGGCGGGCGAGCCGGCGATCGGCACCAGCTTGGCGGCCTCGCGACGATCCAGGATGTCGATGTCGCCGACCGGGAGCTCCGGCGTGGCGACCACGGCGTCGAGCACCGCGACGAACCGGCGCGCGAACGCGGTCACGGTGCGCTGATCGAACACGTCGGTGGCGTAACCGAATTCGGCCTTCAACGGGCCGTCACCCAGCCCGTCGCGCACCTCGAGTTGCAGGTCGAACTTGGCGATGCCCGCGTCCAGCGGCAGGATCTCGGCGCGCACCGGGGCGCCGTCGATGCCGGGCAGTTCGACGCGCAGTTCGGGGGCGCGATCGTAGGACAGCATCACCTGGAACAGCGGGTGCCGCGAGGCCGTGCGGTCCGGGTTGACCACCTCGACCAGCCGCTCGAACGGCACGTCGGCGTTGGCGAACGCGTTCAGGTCGGTTTCGCGGACCAGGTCCAGCATGCGGTCGAAGCCCGCGGCGGGGTCGACCTCGGTGCGCAGCACCAGTGTGTTGACGAACATGCCGACCAGGTCGTCCAGCGCCGGATCGGAGCGGCCCGCGATCGGCGTGCCGATCGCGATGTCGCCGGTGCCGCACAGCCGGGCCAGCAGGGTCGCCAGCGCGGCGTGCAGCACCATGAACATGCTGACGCCCCGAGCGGCGGCGAGTTCGCTCGCGGCGCGGCGGGTTTCGGCCGAGATGGTGAACTCCACCCGGCTGCCGCCGGTGCCGCGGCGCAGCGGGCGCGGGCGATCCAGCGGCAGGTCGAGCTGATCGGGCAGGCCCGCCAGCGTGCTGCGCCAGAAGCCGAGCTGCCGGCTCAGCGCGCTGGTCTCGTCGTCCTCGTCGCCGAGCAGCTCGCGCTGCCACAGCGCGAAGTCGGCGTACTGCACCGGCAGCGGCGACCAGGTGGGCGCGGTGCCGTGGGCCCGGGCCGCGACCGCGGACATCAGGTCGCGCGCCAGCGGCGCCACCGACCAGCCGTCACCGCAGATGTGGTGCAGCACGAGCAGGAACACATGCGCGTCGGGACCGGTCGACCACAGCGCCACCCGGATCGGAGCCTGGCTGCGCAGATCGAAGCCGTAGCCGGCGAATTCGGCGGCCAGGCCAGCGACGTCGGCATCGGTGGCCTCGATCGGATCCAGCGTGAGCGGGATCTCCGAGGCCGGGTGCACCACCTGGTACGGCCCGTCGCCCGATTCGGGGAAGGTGCTGCGCAGGCTCTCGTGCCGCTGGATGACATCGATCAGGCCCGCGCGCAGCGCGTCCAGATCCAGCGGGCCGTCCACCCGCACCGCCAGCGACATGTTGTAGGCGGCGGCGTGCTCGGCGAACCGGTTCAGGATCCACAGCCGCTGCTGGGCCAGCGAGAGCGGGATCCGCTCCGGGCGCTGGGTGGCAACGAGTTTCGGCGTCGTGGCCGGGGTGTGGGTGGCGAAGCGGACGGTGAGCGCGGCGATGGACGCGGCCTCGAACAGGTCGCGGATGGTGAGCCCGGCGTCCAGGGCGGCATTGATCCGGGCCACGGCGCGGGCCGCGACCAGGGAGTTGCCGCCGAGGTCGAAGAAGTTGTCGGTGGTGCCGATGTCGGCGACGTCCAGCTCGAGCACCTCGGCGAAGATCGCGGCCAGGGTGCGTTCCACCTCGGTGCTCGGCGCGGCGCTGACGCGCTGCGGGCGCGCGGGGGCGGTGGGCGTGGGCAGGGCTTTGCGGTCGATCTTGCCGTTGGCGCTGAGCGGTAGTTCGTCGAGCACCACCAGCATCGCGGGCACCATGTAGCCGGGCAGGCTCTGACGCAGCGCGGTGAGCAGCTCGACGGTGTCGGCGGTGTGGCCGGGGGCCGCGACGACGTAGCCGACCAGCTCGTCACCGGTGCGCCCGGCCCGGGCCACGCAGACCGCGCGCGTCACCGACGGCTCGGCCAGCAGCGCGGACTCGATCTCACCGAGTTCGATGCGCAGGCCGCGGATCTTGACCTGGAAGTCGGTGCGGCCCAGGTAATCCAGCACACCCCGGGCGTCGTCGGCGGGCGCCGCGCCGTGGTCGGGGGCGACCTGCCAGCGCGCCAGATCGCCGGTGCGGTACATGCGCGCACCGGAGGTGAACGGATTGGCGACGAACCGATCGGCCGTCAGCCGCGGCTGGCCCAGGTAACCGCGGGCCAGCTGCACACCCGCCAGATACAGCTCACCGACCGCGCCCGGCGGCACCGGCCGCAGCTGGGCGTCGAGCACGTAGGTCTGGGTGTTCCAGACCGGGCTGCCGATCGGCACGCTCTCCGGAACGGCCGGGCACGGCCAGTAGGTGACGTCGACCGCGGCCTCGGTGGGGCCGTAGAGATTGTGTAATCCGGTGTGCGGCAACGCGGCCCGGAACGCCGCGACGGTGGCGGCGGGCAGCGCCTCGCCACTGCAGAACACGTAGCGCAGGCCGGTGCAGCCGCGCACGTCGGCGTCGGTGACGAACACCGACAGCATGGACGGCACGAAATGCGCGGTGGTGATGCGCTTGTCGACGATGAGCCGGGACAGGTAGACCGGGTCGCGGTGCCCGTCCGGCGCGGCGACGACCAGGCGCGCGCCGATCTGCAAGGGCCAGAAGAACTCCCACACCGACACGTCGAAAGTGGCGGGGGTCTTCTGCAAGACGGCGTCGGTGGCGTCCAGCGGATACTCGTGCTGCATCCAGCGCAGCCGGTTCACGATGGCACCGTGCGGGACGCCGACGCCCTTGGGCTTGCCGGTCGACCCGGAGGTGAAGATGACGTAGGCCAGGTCGTCGGCGCGCAGCGGCGCGAGCCGATCGGCGTCGGTGACCGGCGCGCCGTCGAACTCGGCCAGGTCGAGGGTGTCGATGGCCAGCACCGGCACGGATGCGGGCAGAGTGAGCCCGTCCCGCTCGGCGGTCAGCACGCACACCGGCCGGGCCTGCCGGGCGATCTCCTCGATCCGCTCGGCCGGATGCTCCGGATCCAGCGGGAGGTAGGCCGCGCCCGCCTTGACGATCGCGTACATGCCGACGACGAGGTCCAGGCCGCGGCGCTGGCACAGCCCGACCAGGGTGTCCGGGCCCGCGCCGCGGGCGATGAGCAGCCGGGCCAGGCGGTTGGCCCGGTCGTCGAACTCGGCGTAAGTCAGTGTCTCGTCATCGAATTCGAGCGCGACGCTGTCCGGGCACAGCCCGGCCTGGATGGCGAACAGCCCGGCCAGGGTGCCCTGCTGCACCGGCGCCTCGGTGGCGTTCCAGTCGTAGAGGACCAGATCGCGTTCGGCCTCGGTGATCGCCACGAGCGTCTCGGTGCGGGTGGCCGGTCCGGCCGCGAGGAAGCGGCCCAGGAAATCCAGGAAGCGGGCGTGCTGCGCGCCGTTCTCGGCCTCGGTGTACAGCCGCGGGTTGGCCTCGAAGTCGACGTGGATGCGGCCGCTTTCGCCGTTGTAGAGGTTGACCGACAGATCTTCCACCGGGCCGGTGGAGAGCACGTGCATCGAGCCGGGCAGGTCGCCGAACTTCAGCTCGTTGTGGAACAGCATGATGTTGACCATCGGGCCGAAGAAGCCACGCGAGTCCCGGGAGTAACCGCAGTCGCGGCGGATGTCGTCGTGCCGGTAGCGCTGGTGCCGCAGCGCGCCGGTGATCTGGAGTTCGGCGGCGCGGACCGCGTCGGCGATCGTCGTCTCGGCGCCGAAACGCAGGCGGATGGGGACCACGTTGGAGACCACACCCGCGGAGCGGCGCAGCGCGACGGTGGTGCGCGCGGAGACCGGAAGGCTCAGGACCACATCGGAATTCCCGGTGACCGAGCGCACGTAGCAGGCCAGCGCGGCGGCGAACAGGGTGGAGCTGTGCGTGCCGAAGGCGGCCATCGCGGCGTTCATCGCGGCATCGGTGCCGGCGTCGAGCTGCGCGGTGGCGGTGCGGCGGCCCACCTCGGTGCCCGTTCCGGCGCCGGCCGTGGACAGCGACACCGTGGCGCCCGCCCCCGCGAGCTGCTCGGTCCAGTAGTCGCGGTCGCTGCGGAAGCGGGTGGAATCGCGGTAGGTCTGCTCGTCGGCGTAGATGGTGGCCAGGGGGGTCGCGCGGGAGACGGCGGGCTCGGTCTGGTGCTCGAGAGCGGAGTAGATCTCGGCGGTGCGGGTGGTCGCGTTCATGGCGCCGTAGCCGTCGATCACGATGTGGTGGGCGCGCGCGTACCAGATGTAGTCGGCCTCGCCGACGCGCAGAATTACGTTGGTGGTCAACGTATCCCGCTCCAAGTCCATGGGCGAGGCCGCGTGCGCGTCCATCCAGCGCAGCGCGGCGGCCTTCGGATCGGCCTCGGCGCGCAGGTCGACGCGGGCCCAGCCGGGGCGGCGCTCCGGATCGATCAGCTGATGCGGGATGCCGTCGATCTCCAGCAGGCGCACCCGGCCGACCTCGGTCTCGGCACCGAACCGCTCGATCGCGTACAGCAGGCGGCCCTCGTCCAGATCACCGTGGATCTCGACATACTGGGCGATGGTGAGCGGCACTTCCGGACTGATCCGCTGCGCGTACCACAGGGCTGTCTGCGCGGGCGTCAGCGGAAAGGGTTGTGCCGAGAATTCGCCAGAAGAGCATTGGTCGACACGTTCGGTGGCCAATGACCTCATCAAATCACTCCGTTCTTCTGCCGCAGTAGAAACCAGCGTCGCCTCGGCGCCCCCGGAAGGGGTGACGGTCGGGCGACGGGTGGGCGCAGTTGACGCAACTCCCCGAGCACCACCACGACCCGCGCGCACGCGCCAGCCGTAGGACGTGATCCACGACCTATGATTCGGAGCATCAAGACCAACGGATGGTCGGCGATGTGGATTTGTTTCACATCGAAGTGCGGTGGTAGACCACCTGATTCATCGGCTAATATTTAGCTAATATTGCTGAATATCGGGTCTCTCACACGAAACACCAGCACCAGGAGTGCGGGATGCGGACACTTCTGATCCATCAGCTAAGAACCGGCGAATAGCACGCAAAAGCCCAGGGCGGGTGCTTGACAGTCACACCGGCCCCGGAAGATACCGAGTGTTCGGTTATTGGGGGTGTCCGGCCGCGCGGCGGCCTCAGCGTTCGACGAGAACCTCGGCCGCGGTGGTGCCCGGGCCACGCGCCCGGCGACGGGAGCGCAGCGCCGCTACCACAGCCGCAACGGTGAGAATAACGGACAGCAGTTCGGGTACGGGGCCGAATCGGGTTGCGAGTGTGGTGCTGTCGCGCAACGGCAGGTCGGCGACGAGCGCCGCGGGGACGAACAGCGGCGTCTGCTGGCGCACCGCGCCGTCGGCGGTGATGATCGCGCTGACCCCCGAGGTGGCGGCGACGACCAGCGCCCGCCCGTGCTCCACCGCGCGCACCCGGGACATCGCCAGCTGCTGGTAGGTCATCTCGCTGTCGCCGAAGGTGGCGTTGTTGGTGGGCACCGTCAGCAGTTGCGCGCCGGCGTTCAGGGAATCGCGGAAAGCGCGATCGAAGGCGACCTCATAACAGGTGGCCACGCCGATATCGATGCCGTTCGCGCGCACCGCGCCATCACCGTCGCCGGGCACGAAATAGCCCGCGCGGTCGGCGTAATCGGAGAACAGGCGGAAGAACGAGCGCATCGGCAGATATTCGCCGAACGGCTGGATGATCTTCTTGTCGTGCCGCTCCCCCGGGCCGGCCGCGCCGTTCCACACCATTACCGAGTTCGTGGTGGTGCGATCGGAGTTCACCAGCACCGCGCCGACCAGGATCGGGGCCTTGATATCCACCGAGGCCCGGGAAATCAATTCCCGCGCGTCCGCATTCCGCAGCGGATCGATATCGGACGAATTCTCCGGCCAGATCACGACATCCGGCTGCTTCGCTGCCCCCACCGCGACTGCCCGGGCCAATTCCTCGGTGCGCCGGACATGGTTGTCCAGCACCGCGCGCCGCTGCTCGTTGAAATCCAGCCCGAGCCGCGGCACGCTGCCCTGGATCGCGGCGACCGTGATCATCCGGTCGCCCTCTTCCGGGCCGGGCAGCGCGGTCCGGAGGATCACTCCGGTGATAGGCATGATAGCCAGAGTTGCTGCCGCAGTGATAATTCCGGCCTTGGTACTGCGGGTGATCTGGGGTTTTTGTGCTGGGATGGGGTGTTCCGGAGCGCTTGCCGGGTCCGTTGCGTCGGCCGAGTCCCCTGTCCCAGCGCGATCTGCCGCGCCAGCCGAGTCCACGATCTTTGCCGAGCCGTCGTCCGCGGTGTGCGCCGAAATCTGCCACAGCCGACTGATCAGCGCCGCGGCTCCGGTTCCGGTGAGCGCCACCGCGAAGCCGACCAGCGGTGCGCCGCCGACCACCGCCAACGGCAGAAACCAGCCATCGGCCTGCCCGAAAGCCAGCCGCCCCCACGGAAATCCGCCGAACGGAAAACTGGACCGCACCCACTCGGTCGTCACCCACGCCAGCGCGACCCACACGGGCCACCCCCGCAGTGCCCCTACCAGCCGAACCAGCACCCCGAACAGCCCGACATACACCGCGCACACCGCCGACAGCGCCAGCCACGGCACCGGCCCGACATAGATCCCGGTCCACGGCAACAACGGCAGAAAGAACCCGAGCCCCGCCAGCACCCCGTACCCGAATCCCCCACGCAGCCTGCCACCCCCGCGCAGCACCAGGGTCAGCAGCGCGATCCCGACCGGCGCCAGAAACCAGAATGGCCGCGGCGGAAAACTCCCGAACACCAGCAACCCGGCGACCACGGCCCCCACGGCCCGCACCAGCACCGGATACCGCCCGACCACATCCGTAACCCGCCGCACCACCGAGCCGCGCCCCTCACTCATCGCCCTGCACACTCCACATCGACAACCGCCACAGCACAGACTTTCTCGTCACTCCACCCGGGCGATCGCACAAGAGACGTCGCGCGGCTGAACACGGCACGACTCGGAGCTTTGTTCAGATCACACATCTTCTGCGCACTCCACATCAGAAAACGCGACGGTACAAGCCTTCTGGTCACTGTGCCCGAGCGATCGCATAGGCGACTTCGGCCAATGGCGGGTGAGCACAGCGCGGCGCGCTTGGTTCTGCGGTTTACCCATCGCCTGCGCACCTCATATCGGGAAACGCAGTGGCACAGGGGCTCTCGGCACAGCACCCGAATCGCGTGGGTGGGGTGTTGAAGTCAGGCTTCATAGATGGTGGCTCCGCGGTGGACGGTGCGGAGGCAGCGAGGCAAAGGAGCGTCCGGGGTGAGTGGGGGCAGGCCGGGGACTCGGGAGCGGGGGTCGGTGGACCAGCGCTGGACGGTGTCGGCGGCCGCGGCGACGACGAGGTCGGCGGCGTCCCAGATGGCGTAGGAGGCGGGGGCGCCGGGGACCAGGGTGCCGGCGAGGCCGTCGCGGACGCCGCCGGCGCGCCAGGCGCCGCGGGTGGTGGCGGCGAAGGCGGCGCGCGGGGAGATGCCGTTGCCCGGGGTGCGGTGCTGGGTGGCGGCACGGATCGCGGACCAGGGGTTCAGGGGTGTGACCGGGGCGTCGGAGCCGATGGCGAGGGAGATGCCCGCGGCGGCCATGGCGGCGAACGGGTTCAGGGTGGCGGCGCGGCCGGCGCCGAGGCGGGTGGCGTACATGCCGTCGGGGCCGCCCCAGGTGGCGTCGAATACCGGTTGCACACTGGCGATCACGCCCCAGGCGCCCAGCTTGGCGATCTGATCGGCGTCGAGCATCTCGGCGTGTTCGACGCGGTGGCCGCGCGCGGCCACCGCGGGTCCGCCGAGGGCCGCCACGACCCGTTCGAATCCGGTGACCACCGCGTCCATCGCGGCATCGCCGATGACGTGGAACCCGGCCTGGATCCCGGCCTCGGTGCACGCCCGCACGTGCGCGGCGATCGCGTCGGCGTCGAGGTAGGAGCGGCCGGTCTCGTCGGCGTCGGCGTACGGTTCGCGCAGCCACGCGGTGTGCGAGCCGATCGACCCGTCGACGAACAGGTCACCGCCAAGCCCGTGCACCCCGAGCTCCTGGACCAATGCCTTCGCCTCTTCGGCGGTCTGCACGGCCGCACCCCAGTACGCGCGCACCTCGACACCGTGCTCGAACTCCAGCAGCTCCTGGATGTCGGTGCGCCCGGCGATATCCGGGCCGCCGCACTCGTGCACCGCCACGACGCCTTGCGCGGCAGCGGCGTCCAAAGTGGCTTTGCGCGCCGAATCCCGTTGCGCGCGAGTCAATCCCGCGAGGGCCGCGGCCCGCACCAGATGATGGGCGTCGGCTCGGACCGGCGCATCGGCGACATATCCGGCCGCGGCGGTAACCTCGGGCACCGCGTCCAGCAGCGCCGACGAGGCGATCGCCGAATGCGCGTCCACCCGAACCAGATACACCGCCCGCCCGGCACCGGCCGCCGCGTCGATCTCGGCGACGGTCGGCGCCCGCCCCTCGGCCCAGCGCGTCTCGTCCCACCCGTCACCCAGGATCGTGCCCTCGGGATGCGCCGCCGCGAACTCCCGCACCGCCGCCAAACACTGCTCGAGCGACTCCGCCCCGGACAGATCCAGCCCGGTCAACCGCAACCCGAGCGCGGTCACATGCACATGCGGATCGACGAACCCCGGCGCGACGAACGCCCCGTCCAACTCGATGATCTCCGCATCCGGATGCAACGCCAGCCCCGGCTTGTCGGCCCCCAACCACACCACCATCCCGTCGGTGACCGCCATCGCGGTCGCGTCAGGAGCACTGGAACTGTAGATCCGACCACCGATCAGCAACTGGGTACCCACGAGAGACCAGTCTGCCGTACCGCCCCCACACCTCCGCACACCCCACACACCGATATGCCGCACCCCACAATGCCGACGAACGTTCCTGTCGGACTCGGCAGGGCCTGGAGCGGTCGATGTCTCAGACCGAGCGGATGGCGCGGTGTGCGCTCTTGCCGTCGTCGTACCACTGCTGGACGACGACGCCGTCGATGACCTCGCCCCGGTCGACGACCTCTTCGCCGTCGATGACGATGCCGCGGTAGGGCATCTGCGCGCGCAGCTTGCTGACGCGGCGGTCGGCGAAGGAGCGGACGAGGGGGCGGACCAGGAAGCGGGTCGGGGGAAGCAGGAAGAGCAGGCCGATGAGGCCGGTGACCAGGCCGGGGATGAACATCAGGAAACCGCCGGCGGCGACCAGGGTGGCGTCGGCGACGGCGGTGCCGGGGGTGACCTCACCGCGGCGGGCGCGGCGGAACTGCTCCATCACGCTGCGCGCCTGCGGGCCGATCAGCAGCATGCCGATGGCGGAGACCGCGATCAGGGACAGCACCGCGGGGATGATGCCGAAGAAGTGCCCGACGGCGACGAGGGCGGCGAGCTCGGTGACGGCGTAGAGGACGAAGATCAGGGCGGGCATGGCGATCCTTTCGGGCGGGCCTATCTGTTCCAACGTCCAGATCGACCGGAAAGCTCCCGCTGGAGGCTGGGAACCCGCTGAGATTTCCGGCACCCTCAGCCGCCGGGCCGGACCAGCCCGGTCTCGTAGGCCAGCACCACCGCCTGCACGCGATCGCGCAGCCCGAGCTTGGTGAGCACCCGGCCGACGTGCGTCTTGACGGTGGCCTCGGACAGGAACAGCTGCTCGGCGATCTCGGCGTTGGACCGGCCCGCGGCGATCTGCTCGAGCACCTCGCGTTCGCGGGCGGTGAGCACGTCGAGCACCGCGGGGTCGCGCATGCCGCCGGGTTCCTCGGCGATGAGGCGATCCAGCAGGCGCTTGGTCACCTTCGGCGAGACCACGGCGTCGCCGGCGGCGACGCTGCGGATCGCGGAGATCAGGTCTTCGGGCGGGGTGTCCTTGAGCAGGAACCCGCTGGCGCCGGCTCGCAGCGCGCCGAGCGCGTGCTCGTCGAGGTCGAAGGTGGTCATCACGAGCACTTTGCTGTGGCCCGACTCGACGATCCGACCGGTCGCGGTGACGCCGTCGACCACCGGCATCCGCACGTCCATCAGCACCACGTCGGGCCGTAGCTCCCGGGCTCGCGACACCGCGACGGCCCCGTTCTCCGCCTCGCCCACCACTTCGAGGTCGGGATGCGCGCCGAGCACCATCTTCAGGCCCATGCGCATCAATTCCTGGTCGTCGACGACGAGAACGGTGATCGGCACGCTCCCAATCTATCGGCAGAGCAGAGCTATTCGGTGAGGCCGGGGGTGAGCGGAATGGTGGCGTGCACGCGCCAGGTGCCGTCGGCGCGACGCCCGGCCGTCAGCGTGCCGCCGAGCACCGCGATCCGTTCGCGCATGCCGAGCAGTCCGAGCCCGCTGCCCTGGATCGGATGCGCGGGCGGGCCGTGCACGGGGGTGCCGCCGGAGTCGGTGACGTCGACCACGACGTCGGTGTCGCGCCGCTGCACCCGGACCCAGGCCTTGGGGCTGGCGCCCGCGTGCCGCAGGGTGTTGGTCAGCGACTCCTGGATGATGCGGTGCACGCCGAGACTGACCTCGGGGGTGATGTCGTCGAGTTCACCGGTCAGCTCCAGGTCGACGGCCAATCCGGTGCCGCGCATCATCGCGGCCATGGCGGCCAGGCCGGCGGTGCCGTGCTGCGGCAGTTGATCCGGCGCGTGCTCGGTGCGCAGCAGCGCCACGGTGCGGCGCAGTTCGCGCAGCGCCTCGCGCCCGGTGCCGGAGATGATGGACAGGGCCTGTTCGGCGGTGTCGGGGTCGCGGCGCAGCGCGTACTTCGCGCCGTCGGCTTGCACGATGATCACGCTCACCGCGTGCGCGACGACATCGTGCAGTTCGCGGGCGATGCGGGTGCGTTCCCGCGACACCGCCTCGTGCGTGCGGCGTTCCCCGGCGTCGTCGGCGACGGCGAGCCGCGCGGCCACCTCGGCGTCGTAGGCGTGGCGGGCGCCGTTGAACTCGGCGAGGGTCCAGCACAGCGCGTAGTACATGCCGATCACCCACACGGTGGTCAGCACGGGTTGGCGCAGCAGCCAGATCGAGAGGGTGGTGTCCAGGATCAATCCCACCACCAGCAGCAGGCCTTCACGCCGCCCGACGTAGGCGACCAGCGTGTAGAGCATGATGCCCAGCGCCAGCAGCGCCGGATGGACGGCCATGTCGTCGAGCAGATAGCTGACCATGGTCGTGCACAGCGACAGGATCAGCATGGCGCCCGCCATCGCCCGCGGATAGGTGCGCCGCAGCGCGACCGGTAGCGGCAGCAGCCCGCTGAGCACCAGATAGACGACCGGCTGCGTGCTCTCCCCCACGCCGACGAAGATGTCGACCAGCAGCAGCCCGAAGGCCAGCATGCAGTCGGCGACGACCGGCTTGCCACGAAGCCACAGACTGAACCGGCGCATGGCGTTCACCCTAGGGCGCGCCCGCCGCCGCATCGAATAGCCGCGCGCTGCCGCCGATTCCCGGTGGGACGGCGGACCCGATGCGCGCGCAAACATAGGATGTCTGGTTGTCTTGCGGCGTGGATTTCGGAGACTGGGCGGTACTGCTGACGGCCGCGACCGCCGCGGGCTGGGTGGACGCGGTGGTCGGCGGCGGCGGTTTGATCATCTTGCCGACGCTGTTGCTGGTGGCGCCGACCATCGCCCCGCAAACCGCCCTGGGCACCAACAAGATGGCCGCGGTCGCGGGCACTGCCGCCTCGGTGGCGACCTTCGCCCGCAAGGTGCCGATGCAGTGGCGGCTCCTGCTGCCCGCGGCCCTGATCGCCGCGGTCGCGGCCGCGGTGGGCGCGGCGGCGGTGTCGCTGATCGATCGCGACCTGTTCATCCCGATCGTGCTGGTGGTGCTGGTCGGGGTGGCGGTGTTCGTCACCTTCCGGCCCTCGATCGGGGTGACGATGGCGACCCATCGCCCGACCCGGCGCAAGGTGATCCTGGTGGTCGCGCTCGCGGCGGGCCTGATCGGCCTCTACGACGGCCTGATCGGGCCGGGCACCGGCACCTTCCTGATCATCACTTTCGCCACCCTGCTCGGCACCGAGTTCGTCCGGGCCGCGGCCATGGCGAAGGTGATCAACTGCGGGTCCAATGTCGGCGCGCTGATCTATTTCGGGCTCACCGGCCACATCCTGGTCGCGCTGGGCGCGGCCATGGCGGTGGCCAATATCGTGGGCGCGGTGCTCGGCTCGCACATGGCGCTGCGCAACGGCGCGAAGTTCGTGCGCGTCGTACTGCTGGTGGTGGTCGTGGCGATGGTGGCCCGGCTGGGCTGGCAGCAGTTCAGCTGAGCCCCATCGGTTTTCAGCTGACGGGTTCCGGAGACTTCGCCGCGCGCGAGGAGTTGAGCCAGGGCTGCAGGACCCGCGAGGTGGTCTCGTGGATCCGCCGGGTCAGGCGCTCGCCGTCCTCGGTGGCCGACTGTGGTTGCTGGAACAGCACTGTCAGCGCACCCGAGACCGCCCCCACGACCGCACCGACGAGCGCGGCGGCGCCGACCTCGTCGAGTTCGTCGGGGAACGCGGCGTGCAACTGGCGGCCGATCTCGCGCTGCGCGACGAGTTGCGCGTGCGCGGCCCGCCCGCTCACCGCGGGCACCGTGCGCGAAACCTGCGCGCGCACAGCGGCGATCCGGGCATTGAGATCGTCGACGAGGTGTTCGCCGGGATTGTCGCCGGCGGCGCGCAACGCGCGCAGCAGCACCTCGACGGGCCGTTCCCCGGGCCGGCGGGAGCCGATGGCGGCGACCGCGGCCCGGATCCGTTCGTCGGATTCCGGGAAAAGCAGCTCTTCCTTGCTCGCGAAGTAGTTGAAGAAGGTCCGGGTACCCACCTCGGCGGCGGCGGCCACGTCGGCCACCGTCGTTTCCTCGTAACCTCTTTCCTCGAACAGCTCGACAGCGGACTCGAGCAGAGCGCGGCGGGTGCGTTCCCGTTTACGGTCGCGGAGGGCGGATGGTGGCACGCGGGCACAGTACTTCTTTTGGCGCGCATAGTGGTGTAACCACGGGTTTCCCGCGCGCCGCGTGATCTTGATCTACCGGTCCCGCAGTCGCTCAGCGCAATTCACCCGGGCGTGTAGCGTAGCCGGGGTGACCTCCGGAGTAGACGCCGAATTTCTTGCGCTACCGCTGTCGACGCTTGCCGATGCCGCGCTGTCCACCGCACGGGTTTTGGGCGCCGAGCACGCCGATCTGCGGGTGCATCGACTGGTGACACAGTCGATCCGGGTGCGTGACGGCCGCGTGGAAGCGATCAGCAACGCCACCGATCTCGGTCTCGCGGTCCGCGTGATCGTGGACGGAACTTGGGGTTTCGCCTCCGCCGCCGCACTCACCCCCGATACCGCCGCCGAGGTCGCGCAGCGCGCGGTGACGGTCGCGAAGACGCTGCGCGCGCTCAACCGCGAACGCGTCGAGCTCGCCGCCGAACCGCGCTACGACAACGCGCAGTGGGTCTCGGCCTACGCGGTGGATCCGTTCGCGATCCCCACCACCGACAAAGTCGATGTGCTGCAGGATTATTCGGGCCGTTTGAGCGCCGCCGACGGCGTCGACCACGTGTCCGCCTCGGTCCTGCAGGTCAAGGAGCAGACCTTCTACTCCGACACCGCCGGGTCCTCGATCACCCAGCAGCGGGTGCGCCTGCATCCGGTGCTGGAGGCGATCACCGTCGACTCCGCCGCGGGCGGCTTCGAATCCATGCGCACCCTGGCGCCACCGGCCGGGCGCGGCTGGGAGTACGTCACCGGCGCCGACGGGATCTGGGACTGGAACAGCGAACTCGCCCAGATCCCGGCCTGGCTGGCCGAGAAGGTGAAGGCGCCCTCCGTCGTCGCGGGGCCGACCGATCTCGTCATCGATCCGTCCAACCTGTGGCTGACCATCCACGAGTCCATCGGCCACGCCACCGAATACGACCGCGCCATCGGCTACGAGTCGGCCTACGCCGGCACCTCCTTCGCCACCCCGGATCAGCTCGGCACGCTGCGCTACGGCACCCCGATCATGCAGGTCACCGGCGATCGCACCGAGACGCACGGCCTGGCCACCGTCGGTTTCGACGACGAGGGCGTGGCCGGGCAGCGCTGGGATCTGGTGCGCGACGGCGTGCTCGTGGGCTACCAGCTGGATCGGGTCTTCGCGCCGCGCCTGGGCCTGGAGCGCTCCAACGGCTGCTCCTACGCGGATTCGGCGCATCACGTGCCGATCCAGCGCATGGCCAACGTCTCGCTGCAACCGGATCCGGACCGCGACACCAGCACCGCGGAGCTGATCTCCCGGGTCCAGGACGGCATCTACATCGTCGGCGACAAGTCCTGGTCGATCGATATGCAGCGCTACAACTTCCAGTTCACCGGGCAGCGCTTCTTCCGGATCCGCGACGGCAAGCTGGACGGTCAGCTGCGCGATGTCGCCTACCAGGCGACCACCACCGACTTCTGGGGCTCGATGGAGGCGGTCGGCGGCCCCTCCACCTGGCAGCTGGGCGGTGCGTTCAATTGCGGTAAGGCCCAGCCCGGGCAGGTGGCGGCCGTGAGTCACGGCTGCCCGTCGGTGCTGGTGCGCGGCGTCAATATTCTCAACACCCGAAACGAGGCGGGGCAGTGACTGCCACAACGGTTTTGGCCGCTCCCGAGGTCGTGGAGCTGGCACTGGGCCTGTCCCGGGCGGACGAGGCGATCGTCCTGGTCACCGACGCGCACGAGGCGTCGCTGCGGTGGGCCGGTAATTCCATGACCACCAACGGTTCCTCGGTCTCGCGGACCTGGTCGGTGGTCTCGATCTTCCGGGACGGGCCGAATTCGGCCCGGGTCGGCAGCATCAGCTCGACCAGTGTGAACGCCGCCGATGTCGAGGCCGTGGTCCGGGCCAGCGAGGCGGCGGCCCGCACCGCCGAGCCCGCGAAAGACGCCATGCCGCTGCTGGATCCGGAGGCGCTGACCCAGCCCGCGCTGGACGCCGACCTGCCCTGGGACGGCTCGCCCCTCAGCACCGACATCACCGTCTTCGAGGGCGTGGCCCGCGACCTGGCCGCCGGTTTCGACGGCACAGACAAGCTCTACGGCTTCGCCCACCACCAGGCGCATTCCACCTGGCTGGGCACCTCCAACTCGATCCGCCGCCGCTGGATCCAGCCGACCGGGTCGATCGAGATCAACGGAAAGCGCGGCACGGGCGCGGAGCTGGCCAGCGCCTGGGTCGGCGCGGGCACCCAGGATTTCACCGACGTCGACGTCCCCGGGCTGCTGCGCGAACTCTCGCGGCGTCTGGACTGGTCCGCGCGCCGGGTGGAGCTGCCCGCCGGGCGCTACGAAACGCTGCTGCCGCCCTCGGCGGTCGCCGATCTGATGATCTACCTGAACTGGAGCATGGAGGGCCGCGGGGCGCACGAGGGCCACACCGCGTTCTCCCGGGCGGGCGGTACCCGAATCGGCGAGCGGCTCACCGATATTCCGCTCACCCTGTATTCCGATCCCGCAGCCCCCGGCCTCGAGTACATGCCGTTCGTCGCGGCCACCTCGTCCTCGGAGGCGGTCTCGGTCTTCGACAACGGCCTGACCGCCGAGCGGGTCGACTGGTTGCACGAGGGTGTCATCCAGTCACTGGTCTATCCGCGGGCGACGGCCGCCGAATTCGGCGCTCCCGTCACGGTGCTGGGCGAGAACCTGCTCATGACCGGCGGGGCCGACAAGTCGCTGGAGGACATGATCGCGGCCACCGAGCGTGGCCTGCTGCTGACCTGCCTGTGGTACATCCGTGAGGTCGACCCGGCCACGCTGCTGCTGACCGGCCTCACCCGCGACGGGGTCTACCTGGTGGAGAACGGCCGGGTCACCGCGGCGGTGAACAACTTCCGGTTCAACGAGAGCCCGCTGGATCTGCTGCGCCGGGTCGCCGAGGCGGGCCGCACCGAGATCACGCTGCCGCGCGAGTGGAAGGACTGGTTCTCCCGAACGGCCATGCCGCCGTTGCGGATTCCCGACTTCCACATGTCCTCGGTGAGCCAGGCGACCTAGCTCACTGCGGGCGCGACACCTCGTAGGTGCCGTCGGCGTCGGTCACGGTGACGGTGACGGCCTTCTTCACACCGTCGATCCGGGCGCTGCACTCGTAGCTGCTGCCCACCACGACGGGCAGTTCCGCCGGGCACTTCACGTCCCGGACGGCCGTCAGGCCGTAGGACTCGCTCAGCACCTGGGTGACGCCGCGCTGCACGGCGACCGGGTCGAGATTGTCCGGCACGGTGGCGGCGGTGGCCCGGCCGACCGGCTCGGTCGGCAGCGCGCCGATCGGCGCGGCCGCGACCGGAGCGGAGGCCGCGGGCGTGGGTTTCGGTGCGGGAGTGTCGTTTTCGCGAATATTCACCACCACCAGCCCGGCGATCACACCGGCAACGGCGATTACGACGGCGGCGATCACCCCGGCGATGATGACGGGGACCCAGCCGTTGGGGTCGCTGCCGCGTTCGGGCTCGTGGCTCGGTTCGGCGATCGGGTACGGGCGAGCGGTGTTCGGCCGTCTCGTCGGTGCAGTCATTCAGTCCCTCCCTCTACTGGGGCAGAGTCGAAACAATGGTGTTCGGCTGTCAACCACCCCCGTGCCCGAGGAAGGATAGCCGAGCTGGTGCGGGCGTGCCGCGAGTCGTGACGATTCGTTCGCCCCGACATGCCGGGGCGAAACGAACCGCGAGTAGCTAAGGGGCGGGAGTGATCTCGAGGCCGATCGTGCCCGCCTTACCGCGGCGCAGGTTACTGCCCAGAATGACGAGCGGGCCCATGAGGAAGTACTTCTTCTTGATCAGTTTGCGCACCATGTCCGAGCCGTCCGCGTCCAGCACCCGGCCGGTGCCCTGGACGACCTCGCCGCGCGGCTTGCCCTTGACATCGCAGGGCTGCACGGTGACAGCGGGATTGCGGCGCAGCCGCTTGACCTTCCAGCTGTCGGTGACCGTCCACACGTAGAGCTTGCCCTCGGCGGCGGCCGCCCACAGCGGGGTGGCGACCGGGCTGCCGTCTTTCCGGAAGGTCGTCAGCAGTACGTAGTCGGCCTTGCCGACGGCCCCGAGGGTGTTGGTCATGGCGTCAGCCTACTGGTCACCGGATCTTGTTGCCTCAGTCGGTTGTTCGATATTCCCCGGCCTCCAGCCGCGCGATCAGCCCGCCGGTCCAGCCGGCGAGGTTCGCGAACACCCCGGTCCAGAGTTCCAGCAGATCCGTGGCGTGCGGCGGCTCGTGGCGGCCGGGGAATTCCGGGATCATCGCGGTCAGAGCGTCGCGCACCGCGGCGCTGTTGCGCTGCTGCTCCCGCAGTTTCGCCAGGATGTGGGCGCGGGGCAGCGCGTCCATGAACGCGATGGCGGCGCCGAGCTCTTCCATGTCGACGCTCACCAGGGCGAGGTCCATCAGCACGCGGAACTCGGCCTCGCCCGCCTCGGTCACGGTGAACAGGGTGCGGCCCGGCCCCTCGGCGCTGGCCTCGGTGCCGGCCGTCTCGAGTTTCCCCTCGGCCGTGAGCTGCTTGAGCGCGTGATAGATGGAGCCGGGTTTGACATTGGTCCAGGTTTCGGCCCGCCAGGACAGCAGCTCGCGACGTACGGCGTACCCGTGGGTCGGTTGCTGCCGCCGGACGACGCCCAGCACCAGCAGACGCACTGCGGACATGATCGGCTCCTTTGCTCGACGGCCATACTACTCAAACTTGACTTCCGGATTTTCACGGCGCTACGCTCGGCTAGTCAAAATTGATTAGTGCAGCTCAGAGGAGTGATCATGGCCGACAGTCCAGTTCCGGTGCTGTGGAGCGGCGACGGCGAGCAAACCCTCGACTTCTACAAAACCCTCGGATACACCGTGGTCTCGGCCCAGACCCGGCCCTACGTCTACATCGCGCTCGATCGCGAGGGCTGCCCGCTGCACTTCACCGGGATGCCGGACGGTTTGACCAGCCCGTTCGAGGGCGCCGGCTGCCTGATGATCGTCTCCGACCTGGCCGCCCGGCACCGCGATTTCACCGAGCGGCTGCGGGCGCGCTACGGGAAGATTCCCGCGAAGGGATACCCGCGCATCACCCGGTTCCGACCGGGCCAGAGCCGATTCACCCTGGTCGACCCGACCGGCAACTGGCTGCTGTTCATCCAGCGCGACCAACCGGAGGAACCGGAGTACGGCGGCTCCGCCGACCTGGAGAACCTGGCCAGGGTGCTCGACAACGCCCGCATCCTGCGCGACTTCAAGAACGACGACAAGGCCGCCGCCCGGGTGCTCGAGGTCGGGCTGCGGCGCTTCGCCCTCGAATCCGAACCCGTCGAACGCGGCCGCGCGCTGGCCATGCTCGCGGAACTGGCCATCGCCATGGACGACCCGGAGGGTGCGGCGAAATACCGCGCGCAGGTCCGTGAGCTCGATCTCTCCGCCGCCGATCGCGACCTGGTGGCCGAGGAACTCCAGGCGGGCGTCGATTTGGAGGGGTGGTCGTCGCAGTAGAGGTGGCGCTCAGGCCGCCGTGAGCACCTGCGGGCCGTCCTCGGTGATGGCGATGGTGTGCTCGGAGTGCGCGGTCCGGGAGCCGTCGGCGGAGCGGATCGTCCAGCCGTCGGCGTCGGTGTAGATGCGGTCGGTGGTGCGGGCGAACCACGGTTCGATGGCAATGGTCAGGCCGGGGCGCAGGGGGTGGCCGCGGCCGGGCCGGCCGGCGTTGGGCACGTGCGGGTCCTCGTGCATGGTGCGCCCCAGGCCGTGCCCGCCGAATTCCAGATTCACCGGGTAGCCGTGCGCCTTCGCGACCGCGCCGATGGCGGCCGAGAGATCACCGATCCGGTTGCCGGGCAGCGCTACCGCGATGGCGGCGGCCAGGGCCTCCTCGGTGGCGCGGACCAGTTTCAGGTCCGCGGCCGCCGCATTGCCGACGATCACGGTGGTAGCCGCGTCCGCGACCCAGCCGTCGATGCCGACGGCGAGATCCATGGTCAGGACGTCGCCGTCGGCGAGGGTGTAGTCGTGCGGAAGTCCGTGCAGGACCGCGTCGTTGACCGACAGGCAGACGGTGTTGCGGAACGGCCCGCGCCCGAAGGACGGCGTGTAATCCCAGTAGCAGGACTGCGCGCCCCGCTCCCGGATCCGTTCGCGCACATGGGCTTCCAGGTCCAGCAGATTGACTCCCACCCGGGCGCGCGCCCGCAGATCGCCCAGCACCTCCGCCACGAACCGCCCCGTCACCCGCATCCGCGCGATCTCCTCGGGCGACTTCAATTCCACCACGTGCACTCCACCTCTCGTTGGTATTTTAATACCACCGTAGCGTGCCCGGTATTTTTATACCAATCGCTCGCCGCGACGGTCGCGTCCGGATGCCGCCAGCACCGCGACCCGGCACTTCCTACCGTCGGTCGACATGACCACTGACCCTGTTGCCCCGATCCGCGCCGACGCCCACCTGCGGGGATCGGTGGTGCTGTTCCTGTCGCTCGCGGCGGCACTCGGCACCTCGGCGATCTATCCACTGCAACCCGCGATCGCCGAGGTCGCGGACGGCCTCGGCCTCCGGATGACGGTGGCGGGGCTCGCGCTGGCCTGCGGGCCGATCGGCTACCTGATGGGCCTGGCCCTGCTGGTCCCCCTCGTCGATCGGTTCCCGCCCGCGCGCGTGCTGGCCGCCCAGTTCGCCGTGCTCGCAGTCGCTTTGGCGGTGTGCGCCACGGTGCAGAACGCCTGGCAGCTGGGGTTGATCATGACCGTGGTCGGCGCATGCTCGGCCGTCGGCGCGGGCCTCAGTTCGGTCGCGAGCCGCTTGGCCGCGCCGCATCGGCGGGCGACAACCCTGGGCCTGGTCACGGCCGGGATCTCGGTCGGAATCCTCGCCGGGCGGATCGCCGGCGGCTGGCTGGCCGACGAAATCGGCTGGCGTGGCACACTTTTGACCTTCGCCGCCGCGGCCGCGGCCGTCTCGATCTGCTGCTTGCCCGCACTGCCCGCCACCCGGGGCGCGGGCGAGCGCGGCTACCTCGCGACCCTGCGTTCCCTGCCCGGGCTGTTCGGCCGATACGCCGCACTCCGGGCCGCGGCCGCCGCGGGCGCGCTGTGGTTCTTCGCGTTCTGCGCGGTCTGGGCCGGACTCGCGGTCGCGCTGTCCGAGCCGCCGTTCGCCTACTCTGCGGAGCGCATCGGCCTGTACGCCCTGGCCGGGCTCTCCGGGGTGCTGGCGACCCAGGTCGCGGGCGCCTGGACCGACCGCGTCGGCGCCCGCCCGGTCATCCTGACCGGCCTCGCGCTGGCCGCCACCGCCGCCGTGCTCGCCGGATTCACGCTCACCAGCACCCCGGTGACCCTGGTCTGCCTGGCCCTGTTCGACGCCGGGCTGTTCGCCGCGCAGGTCGCGAACCAGAGCACGGTGCTCGCGCTCGATCCCGCGGCCCCGGCCCGCTTCAACAGCGCCTACATGCTCGTCTACTTCGTCGGCGGCAGCCTCGGCACTGCGTCCGGCGCGGCCGCGGTGGAACGGTTCGGGTGGCCCGCCACCGCGGTCCTCGCCGCCGTTGCCATCGCGGCCGCCGCCGGGATCGTCGCGCGCGCCACCCCGGTATTTTTATACCGATCGGTGCGGTAGCCTGGGCGCATGGTTCGTCTTCCGCTGTCCCCCGCCCAGATCGCGGCGGGCCGCCGCCTCGGCGGGCTGCTGCGCACGGCCCGCGGCGAGCGCGACCTCACCGAGGTCGCGCGGGCGGCGGGCATCTCCCCGGAGACTCTGCGCAAGATCGAGACCGGCCGGCTGCCCTCCCCCGCGTTCGGGACCGTGGTGGCGCTGAGCCAGGTACTGGAGCTGCCGTTGCAGCAGCTCGCCGACACCTGCCGCGCGGTGGGCCTGGCCGAATCCGCCTAGCGCGGCGTATCAGGTGCCCGCGGTACCGCCGCCGATGGCGAAGTAGACGGTCATCAGAACGAACAGGAACCAGCCCGCGCCCTGCCAGATCACCCAGTTCTTCCCATCGCGCCACCGCAGATAGGTGATGACGAAGGCGCCGAGGCCACCGAGCAGCAGCACCGCGCCCGGGGCGAAGACGACCGCCGCCCGCGCCGCCCACAGCGCGGTAGCCGCGGCGACCACGGCCGCGATACCGAGCACCGCGACCACATAGCTCGCCGCACGGCGGAACGTGCCGTCGTCGGTGAATCGCTTTTCCACGTCGTTGACCATGCCGGCCCTCCTCACAGCGATCGGAGCCTGTCACCCCATCATGCCCCGCGGCGGCCCGGCCATAAACGTGAGATCGAATTGAAAGGCGCGTGCGCCTAATACCGGATAACAGCGATCCCCGGTCGAGCGGCCATTTCGTGAAATGGTTCGGCCGCCGGGCCGGGGATATCCACTACGGATTGGTCACTGCGGGGTCGTCATTGATTGGCGCCGGCGATACCGCCGATGATGCCACCGATCACACAGCCCACCGGCAGCCCCACGAGGAAGAACAGCGCGCCGATGAGCGCGCCCACGGCACACCCGATCAGGACGCCCGCGACCGTCGTGCCCGCGTCACCGATGTTCTGCAGATTCGCCTGCGGCGCAGGCGCGTTGACCGGTGTGAGCGTCAATGTGCTTGCGGCGGCGTCGACTTCCGGAATCACCTGAACCTGCTGGCCTGCCACGGTCCGCAAGGCGGTGGGCACCGACGCCAGCACCGCGCCGTCGGGCGCGATCACACTGAAACCGTCGGGCCTGAGCTCGAACTTCCCCGAGGCCAGCGTCAGCGTGGCCGCCGAGTTGTCCGGCGCGACGGCGGCCACGTACGAGACGCCGCGGTCGGTGCCGGTGAAGCTCTGGACGGGCGCGCCCTGCGCGGTGACCGCGGTGACGCCGGTCGCGGCGGCGGTCAATACCGCTGCCGCTACCAATTTTCTGATCTTCATAAGATATCCAATCATCCAGCCGAATCGATTGTTGTTCCCCGAGATACGGAGCTGGGACCCAATAATCATGCGCCTTCACGGCATTGGATGTGTGGGGAATGCGGCAACTAATTGCGGCTTCAAGATCCAATAGCGACCCCAGAATTGGGGGATTGATTTCTTCTGGAATGCATTCGGGAGCCGTGGCCCGGAGCAGCCGGGTCGGACTCAGAGTAGCGCGCTTTCCCCGGGCGCGAGGAGGTACTCGCGCCCGGGAAAGGCCTATTCGAGCTCGCCCTCGGTCTCCAGGTACACCTGACGCAACCGGTCCAGGGTCTCCTGCTCCGGCGCCGCCCACATGCCGCGCTCGGCCGCCTCCAGCAGCCGCTCGGTGATCCCGTGCAGCGCCCACGGATTCGACTGCTCCATGAACTTGCGGTTCACGTCGTCGAAAACGTAGCTCTCGGTGAGCTTCTCGTACATCCAGTCGGCGACCACGTCGGTGGTGGCGTCGTAGCCGAACAGATAGTCGACGGTGGCGGCCATCTCGAACGCGCCCTTGTAGCCGTGCCGGCGCATCGCTTCCAGCCAGCGCGGGTTCACCACGCGCGCCCGGAAGACCCGCGAGGTCTCCTCGGAGAGCGTGCGGGTGCGCACCGCGTCGGGGCGGGTGCTGTCGCCGATGTAGGCCTCGGGATTCTTACCGGTCAGCGCACGCACGGTCGCGACCATGCCACCGTGGTACTGGAAGTAGTCGTCGGAGTCGGCGATGTCGTGCTCGCGGGTGTCGGTGTTCTTGGCCGCCACCGCGATCCGCTTGTAGGCGGTGCGCATGTCGTCGGCCGCCGGGGCGCCGTCCAGGTCGCGGCCGTAGGCGAAACCGCCCCAGGCGGTGTAGACCTGCGCGAGATCGTCGTCGGTGCGCCAGCTCTTGGAATCGATGAGTTGCAGCAGGCCCGCGCCGTAGGTGCCGGGCTTGGACCCGAAGATCCGCGTGGTGGCGCGGCGCTCGTCGCCGTGCTCGGCCAGATCCGCCTGGGCGTGCGCGCGCACGTAGTTCGACTCGGCGGGCTCGTCCAGCTCGGCGACCAGCCGGACCGCGTCGTCCAGCAGGGCCAGCACGTGCGGGAAGGCGTCGCGGAAGAAGCCGCTGATGCGCACGGTGACATCGATGCGCGGGCGGTTCAGCTCCGCCAGGGAGATCAGCTCGAGGGTGGTGACGCGGCGGCTCGCCTCGTCCCACACCGGCCGCACGCCCAGCAGGGCCAGCACCTCGGCGATATCGTCGCCGGAGGTGCGCATCGCGGAGGTGCCCCACACCGAAAGACCCACCGAGCGCGGGTATTCGCCGTGATCGGCGTGGTAGCGCTCCAGCAGCGAGTCGGCCATCGCCTGGCCGGTCTCCCAGGCCAGGCGCGAGGGCACGGCCTTCGGGTCGACCGAGTAGAAATTGCGGCCGGTGGGCAGCACGTTGATCAGGCCGCGCAGCGGGGAACCGCTGGGGCCGGCCGGAATGAAGCCGCCGTCGAGCGCGTGCAGCACCCGGTCGATCTCGATGCCGGTCTGGCGCAGGCGCGGCACCACCTCGGTGGCGGCGAAGCGCAGGACCGTGGCCACCGCCGCCGGCCGCGCCGAATCCGGGGCGCCGTCCAGGATCGCGGTCTCGAAATCGGCGACGATCCCGTCGACCGCCGCGGCCGACCAGTCCTGCGCCTGCAGCGCGCCCAGGATCTCGCGGGCCCGCCCCTCGACCACGTCGACCCGGCCGCGCACCTCGTCGCCGGATTCGCTGAGCCCCAGCGCTTCCCGCAGCCCGGGCACGTTCTGCTCACCGCCCCACAGCTGGCGGGCGCGCAGCATGGCCAGCACCAGATCCAGCTCGGTCTCCCCCACCGGCGCCTGCCCGAGGATGTGCAGCCCGTCGCGGATCTGCACGTCCTTGATCTCGCACAGCCAGCCGTCGACGTGCAACAGCATGTCGTCGAAGACGTCCTCGTCGGGTCGATCGGTCAGGCCCAGATCGTGGTCCATCTTCGCCGCGCGCATCAGCGTCCAGATCTGCTGGCGGATCGCGGGCAGCTTGGCCGGGTCCAGGGTGGAGATGTTGGAGTGCTCGTCGAGCAGCTGCTCGAGCCGGGAGATGTCGCCGTAGCTCTCGGCGCGGGCCATCGGCGGGATCAGGTGGTCGACCAGCGTGGCGTGCGCGCGGCGCTTGGCCTGGGTGCCCTCGCCGGGATCGTTGACCAGGAACGGATAGATCAGCGGCAGTTCACCCAGCGCGGCGTCGGTGCCGCAGGAGGCGGACATGCCGAGCGTCTTGCCGGGCAGCCACTCCAGGTTGCCGTGCTTGCCCAGGTGCACCATGGCGTCCGCGCCGAAACCCTCGGGGGCCGAGAGCCAGCGGTAGGCGGCCAGGTAGTGGTGGCTGGGCGGCAGGTCGGGATCGTGATAAATGGCGACCGGGTTCTCGCCGAAACCGCGAGGCGGCTGCACCATCAGCACGACATTGCCGAAACGCAGTGCGGCGATGACGATCTCGCCCTTCGGGTCCTGCGACCGGTCGACGTACAGCTCACCGGGCGGCGGGCCCCACGCCTCGATGACGGCGGTGCGCAGATCCTCGGGCAGCGTCTCGAACCAGGTGGTGTAGACGGCGGCGCCGATGCGAATCGGGTTGCCCTCCAGCTGTTCGGCGGTCAGCCAGTCCGGATCCTGGCCGCCCGCGGCGATCAGGGCGTGGATCAGCGCGTCGCCGTCCTGCTCCTCCAGACCCGGGATTTCCCCGGGCGCGCCGAGTTGGTAACCCGCGCTGCGCATTTCGAGGAGCATGCGGATCGCGCTGGCCGGAGTGTCCAGGCCGACGGCATTGCCGATGCGGGCGTGCTTGGTCGGGTAGGCCGACAGCATCAGCGCGACGCGCTTGTCCGCGTTCGGGATGTGGCGCAGCCGGGCGTAGCGCACGGCGATGCCGGCCACCCGGGCCGCGCGCTCGGCGTCGGGCACGTAGGTGGCCAGGCCGTCCGCGTCGAATTCCTTGAACGAGAACGGCACCGTGATGATGCGGCCGTCGAACTCCGGCACCGCCACCTGGGTCGCGACGTCGAGCGGGGACAGGCCGTCGTCGTTGGCCAGCCACTGGTCGCGGCCGCTGGTCAGGCACAGGCCCTGCAGGATCGGCACGTCCAGTTCGGCGAGCGCGGTGACATCCCAGGCCTCGTCGTCGCCACCGGCCGAGGCGGTCGCGGGCTTGGTGCCGCCCGCCGCGAGCACGGTGACCACCAGGGCGTCGGCGGTGCGCAGGGTGTCGAGCAGCTCCGGCTCGGCGGTGCGCAGCGAGGCGCAGTACAGCGGAAGGGCTTTCGCGCCCGCGCGCTCGATCGCGCCGCACAGGGCGTCGATGTAGCCGGTGTTCCCGGCCAGATGCTGGGCGCGGTAGTAGACCACCGCCACCGTCGGGCCCTCGACCGGCGCGGCCGCGCGCTCCAGCACGCCCCAGTTCGGCAGGTGCACCGGTGGTTCGAAACCGTGGCCGGTGAGCAGCACCGTGTCGGACAGGAAGTTGTGCAGCTGGCGCAGATTCGCCGCGCCGCCGGCGGCCAGGTAGTTGTGCGCGTCCGCGGCGACGCCGCCGGGCACCGTCGAGCACTCCATCAGTTCCGCGTCCGGGGCGATCTCGCCGCCGAGCGCCACCAGCGGAACCCCGCTGGCGCGTACCGCTTCCAGACCTTCTTCCCAGGCCCGCTTGCCGCCGAGGATGCGCACGATGACCAGATCGGCGTCGGCCAGCAGCGCGGGCAGGTCGTCGACGAGCAACCGCGCCGGGTTGCCCCAGCGGTACTCGGCGCCGCTGGCGCGCGCGCTCAGCAGGTCGGTGTCGGACGTGGACAACAGCAGAATCACAGGAAACGGCCTTCCTCGGGTTACGCGCCCATCGGTGGGGTGGCTGCTCGCCGGAGAGGGTCTGGCTGTTTCAGTGGCGCGACCGCACCGGGATTGCACCGGTTTCCTCGTCGCCCGTCGAGCAACCAGATGCTACCCACCTGCGCGGGACGGGCCGATTCCGGAGGTGCGGGTCTGCCGAGTTCGCCTCGAGATCGGCCGGTGCCGCCTAGGCTCCGCGAGGTGGAATTGATTGCGCACGACTCGGATTCGGTACCGGCGCCGATCGGCGGCTACACCAACGGCTTGGAGGTGGCCGACGCCACCCGGCTGCTGTTCGTCAGCGGCCAGATCCCGGAGGACCGCACCGGCGCCGTCCCACCCGACCCGGCCGAGCAGTGCCGCCTCATCTGGGCCAATATCGTGGCCACGCTGTCCCAGGCGGGCATGGCCAGCACCAATATCGTCAAGGTCACCACCTTCCTGAGCGATCGGTCCCTGGCCGAGGTCAACACCAAGATCCGCCAGGACGTGCTCGGCGAGCACCAGCCGGCGCTGACCGTCGTCATCGCCGAGATCTACGACACCGCTTGGCTGCTCGAAATCGAAGTGATCGCCGCCGCCTAGGCCGAGCGCTCGCCGGTGCGGGCGAAGAGGAAATCGTCGACGATGCGGGCGGTCTCGGCCGGGGTGACCAGGCCGATGCCGATGAGTTCGGTGAAGATCACGGGGCCGAGCAGCTGGGACATCGCGGCGATGACATCGAGATCGCCCAGCACCGCGCGGGCCTCGGGGGTGTCCAGGACACGGTCGAAGGGGATGCGGTAGCGATCGATCAGGCGCAGCCGCAAGGCCGTCAGGGCGGGTGCGTCGGCGGCATCGGTGTGCTCGGTGCCGGTGGCCAGCCAGGCCAGCACGGCGACCTGGAGCGAGGCCGCGCGAATGGCCGCGGCCTGGCGTTCCAGGAGTTCGATCAACCGCTCGCGCAGCGGGCCGGGGGCCGGCGCGGCGATGACCGGCGGCAGCATGCGCTCGACGGTCGCGGCCCGCAATTGCACGATGTTGTCGAAGTGCCGGTACAGCGTGGTCTTGGCGACCTTCGAGTGCTTGGTGACCGCTTCGACGGTAATCGCTTCCAGCCCACCGGATTGCAGCAGCGCGGCGGCGGCGTCGAGCAGCCGCGCCCGGGACCGTAGTCGGCGCGGGTCGATATCGCTGTGCTCGGCAGGGGTCGAACTCATACCGGAAGCATTCCTCTCGTCGAGGGCTATCGCCACCTTCGCTACTTGTGCTACCACTAGTAGCGTAACGATACGGATAGTAGCGGAGACCTGATGAAATCCACCCGAGCTTCCGGAGCCCGGCTCTCGGCGGCGCAACGCCGGCTGCTCGTCCTGTCCTGCTGCGCGATCGCCCTCGTCATCGCCTCGATGGCGGCGCTCTACACCGCGCTGCCCGAGATCGCCGCCGCCACCGGCGCCAGCCAGCGCCAGCTGACCTGGATCGTGGACGGCTACACCCTCACCCTGGCCTGCCTGGTGCTGCCCGCGGGCGCGCTCGGCGACCGCTTCGGCCGCCGGAAGATGCTCATCGGCGGCCTGATCGTCTTCTCGCTCGCCTCGGCGCTGCCGCTGCTGATCGACGATCCGGTCTGGCTGATCGCCGCCCGCGCACTGGCCGGGGTGGGCGCCGCGCTCGTCATGCCCTCGACACTATCCCTGCTCACCGCCGGTTTTCCCGAGGAGCGGCGGGGCATTGCGGTCGGCCTGTGGGCCGGAATAGCCGGTGCGGGCGCGGTGCTCGGCATCCTCGGCTCCGGTCTGCTGCTGTCCCAGTGGTCCTGGGTGTCGATCTTCGTCGCCATGACCGCGGCCGGGGCCGCCCTGAGCGTGGGGTCGTTCACCGTCCCCGAATCGGTGGATCAGGCGCGGCCCGCGCTGGACCCGCTCGGCGCGCTGACCGCCGCGCTCGCGATCGGGCTGATCGTCATCGCGGCCATCGAGGCGCCCGAACGCGGCTGGCTGGACCCGCTGGTCCTCGGCTTGTTCGCGGGCGGACTGCTCTCGGCCGCGCTGTTCACCCTGGTCGAGCTGCGCGCCGCGCACCCGATGCTGGACGTGCGGCTGTTCGCCGACCGCGGCTTCGGCAGCGGCACCGCCTCGATCACCGTGCAGTTCCTGATCTCGTTCGGCACCTTCATGCTGCTGGTGCAGTTCCTGCAACTGATCCTCGGTTACTCACCGCTCGCCTCGGCGCTCGCGATCGCCCCGATGGTGGTGCCGATGGTCGCGCTGTCCGCGGTCGCGCCCCGGCTGGCCGACCGGATCGGGCTGCGCTGGACGACGCTGGCCGGGCTGGTCATCCTCGGCGCGGCGATGCTGGTGATGTCGCGCCTGGACGCCGACTCCGGATACCTGGCGGCGCTGTGGCCGCTGCTGATCATGAGCACCGGGCTCGGCCTGTGCACCGCGCCCGCCACCACCGCGATCATCGCCGGGACCCCGCCGGAGAAGCACGGTGTCGCCGCCGCGGTCAACGACGCGGCCCGCGAGATCGGCGCGGCCGTCGGCATCGCCATCATGGGCAGCCTGCTCGCGGCCGGGTACAGCGCGCGCATCGCGCCCGCCCTGCCCAGCCTGCCCGAGGCCGCGCGCGAACCCGTCGGCAATTCGCTGGCCGCGGCGCTGCAGGTCGCCGAACGCGCTGGGCCGCAGGCACAACCGCTCGTCGATTTCGCGCAGGACGCATTCATGCACGGTGTGCAACAGGCGGCACTGGTGGTGGGCTGCCTGACCTTGGTCGCGGCCGTGCTGGTCGCGGCGTGGGCGCCGGGGCGGCGCAAGACCGCGCTCGCCGCGCCGGCCGCCGAGGCCGAGCCCGTCGCCGCCGCGAAGCCGGCCTCGAGCTGACCGCCGGGAGCTCGTAGGCTCGAGGGGTGACGCGCGAGGTTCCCGATTCCTGCCCCGGTGTGCTGCGGCTGCATCAGGCCGCCGACGGGCCGCTGGCGCGCATCCGGGTGCCGGGCGGCCGGGTGGAACCCGCGCAGTGGCAGGTGCTCGCCGAGGCCGCCACCGAACTCGGCGACGGGAACATCGAACTCACCTCGCGCGGCAACCTCCAGCTGCGGCAGGTCCGCGACGCCGGCGAGCTGACCACGCGCCTGGAAGCCGCCGGCCTGCTGCCCAGCCACACCCACGAGCGCGTCCGCAATATCGTGGCCTCGCCGCTGGCCGGGCGGATCGGCGGCTGGATCGACATCCACCCCCTCGTTCCTGCACTCGATGCCGGATTGCGCGCCACGCCACGACTGGCCGAGTTGCCCGGCCGCGTGCTGTTCACCCTGGACGACGGGCGCGGCGACGTCAGCGGCCTCGGCGGCGATATCGGCGTGCACGCCGTCGGCGCGGACGAGTTCGCGCTGGTGCTCGCCGGGCGCGACAGCGGGATCCGGGTGTCGGTCGCCGACGCGGTGGACATCATGCTGGCCGCCGCGCACGGCTTCCTCGCGCGGAGTTCGGGGCAGTGGCGGTTGCACGAGGTGCCGGACGGCGTCACCGGGGTGATCGATCACCTCGGCCTGTCCCCCAGTGCCGAACCGCTGGAATTCGGCGGCGTCCACGAACTTCCGATCGGCTGGCTGGACCAGGACGACGGTCTGGTCGGCCTCGGCGCGGGCGTGCGGCTCGGCACGCTGCCGGCGCGGCTCGCCGAGTTCCTCGCCGCCGTCGAGCGCCCGATCTTCGTGACCCCGTGGCGCAGCCTGGTCGTCACCGATCTCGCGGAAGGGATCGCCGAGCAGGTGGTCCGCGTACTCGCCCCGATGGGCCTGATCTTCGACTCGAATTCGCCCTGGCTGCTGGTCAGCGCCTGCGCCGGGCAGCCCGGGTGCGCGAAGTCGCTGACCGACGTGCGGGGTGATGTGGCCGCGGCGGTCGCATCGGGGCGGGTGCGGCCGGCCGGTCCCGAGCCGCTCGCCGCCGGCGAGGTCGCGGGACGGCAGCACTGGTCCGGCTGTGAACGGCATTGCGGGCGCCCGCGCGGGGCCGTCACCGATGTCACCGCGACGCCTGGCGGATACCGCATCGGCTGATCGCCGGTTGCATGTTCCGGTAGATGCCGCTATGGTTAGCGCATCTCCATCTTGTGGACGTAGGTGACGGTTCCCTCCCGCAAGCCTCCTCGATCGCCACGATCGCTATCGCATGCCACGACCCCGGCTCCTGCCGGTTCGGCGCGGGCAGCGACGTCATACCCACCAGGTGGAATCCACGGCGAACCGCCGCATCCAAGAACTCACCCTCAGGGGAAACATCATGCAAGACAACACTATTCAGACACAGCCGATCACCGGCATCCTAGACATCACCGACAACCACGCGTCGCTGCGCGTCGACGGCTACCTGCCCGGCCCGCGCGACGCCCACGTACCGCCCCGGCTGGTCCGCGAACTCGGACTCCGCCGCGGCGACACCCTCACCGGCACCCTCGGCGCCAAACGCGAGGGCGCCAAACTCCCGCCGCTGGTCAGCGTCGACACCGTCAACGGCCTGCCGCCCGGCAGTGCCAAGTCCCGGCCGCACTTCGCCGACCTGACCCCCATCTACCCGCAGGACCGGCTCCGCCTGGAGACCGAATCGCACCAACTCACCACCCGCACCACCGATCTGGTGATGCCGCTCGGCAAGGGCCAGCGCGCCCTGATCGTCGCACCGCCCAAGGCAGGCAAAACCACTGTCCTGCAAGCGATCGCGCACGGCATCGCCAAGAATCATCCCGAATGCGAGCTGATGCTGATCCTGGTCGGCGAACGCCCCGAAGAGGTCACCGATCTGTCCCGCTCGGTTCCGGCCCAGGTCGCCGCCGCCACCTTCGATCAGCCCGCACACGAGCACATCGCCCTGGCCGAACTGGCCATCGAACAGGCCAAACGGCGCGTCGAAATGGGCCGGGACGTCGTCGTCCTGCTGGACTCGCTCACCCGCCTGGCCCGCGCCTACAACCTCGCCGCCGCCGGTTCCGGCCGCATCCTCTCCGGCGGTGTGGACGCCGGCGCCCTCGCCCCGCCGAAGAAGTTCCTCGGCGCCGCGCGCAATATCGAGAACGGCGGCTCGCTGACCATCGTCGCCAGCGCCCTCGTCGAAACCGGATCCCTCGCCGACACCGTCATCTTCGAGGAGTACAAGGGCACCGGCAACGCCGAGCTGAAGCTCGACCGCCAGATCGCCGGCCGCCGCATCTTCCCCGCGATCGACATCGACCGCTCCAGCACCCGCAAGGAAGAGCTGATGCTCTCCCCCGACGAGCTCACCGCCACCGCCTCGCTGCGCAAGACGCTGGCCGGCCGCGAGCCGCAGCAAGCGCTCGAACTGCTGCTGACCGGCCTGAAGCAGACCGACTCCAACACCGAATTCCTGACCCAGATCCGCAAGGCGAGCTGACCGGCCCCGTATTCCCTTGCCCCGGACCGGAATACGTGGTCCCGGCGCGGAGTTGGGCTCCAGCATGGACATGGGTGTGCAGGGCTTCAATACCAAGAGCACGATCGATCCCGACGAGACGGCCCGGCTGGCCACACTGGTAGAGCGGCTCGGCTATCGCTCCTGGTGGACCTCGGAACACGTCGTACTCCCCTCCCCGCGCAGCGATGCCAGCCCCGCGGACCCGACCGAGCCGATCCTGGACCCGCTGGTGCACCTGTCCTACGTCGCCGCTTTCACCAGCACCCTGGAGCTCGGGACCGGTGTGATCATCCTGCCGCAGCGCAACCCCCTGGTCCTGGCCAAGCAGGCGGCGAGCCTGTCCCTGCTCAGCCGCGGCCGCTTCACCCTCGGCGTCGGCGCCGGCTACCTCGAACCCGAGCTCACCGCACTCGGCGTCCCGCTCGCCGACCGTGGCACCCGCACCGACGAATACCTCGACGCCATGGCCGCACTCTGGCACTCCCCGCAACCGTCCTTCACCGGAAAATACGTGCAGTTCAGCAACGTCGACGCCCACCCGCGCCCGACCACGTTGCGCGTGGTGGTCGGCGGCCACAGCAAGGGCGCGCTACGCCGCGCCGTCTCCCGCGCACACGGCTGGTTCGGCATCGGCACCGTCGCCGAGACGAAAGACAACCTCGCCCGCCTCGCCGAAGCCGCCCACACCACCGCCCGCCCCGAACACCTCGGCAAACTCGCCATCCACGTGGCCCCGAGCGGCCCGCTCGACGCCGCAACCGTCCGCCGATACGAGGACCTCGGCGTCGACGAACTGATCATCCACCCGCCGATGCTCCCGGGCCCCGTCGACGAGGTGCTGGAACAGCACATCGCCCTGACCGCCTAGTCGATGTACGCAGATCGTGCAATTCTCTTGTCCTACGGCCGGTTTCGGCCTTTCATCCGGAGAACTGCACGATCCGCATACCCCTCAACCATTCGACGCAGTTCTAGTCGTGCAGCTCCAGCGTGCAGCACTTCACGCCGCCGCCCGCGCGGAGCAGTTCCGACAGGTCCAGCCCGACGGGGTGATACCCGTTGGCGCGCAACGCTTCCTGGAGGTGGTGTGCGCGATCGCTGACGAAGACGTGGTACCCGTCGGAGACGCCGTTGAGGCCGAGCACGACGGCGTCGTCGTCGGTGGCGAGGATCGCGTCGGGGTACAGCGCGCTGAGAATGGCGCGGCTGTCGGGGGCGAAGGCGGCCGGGAAGTAGGCGATGTTGTCCTCGTCCAAAGCCATGAGCGCGGTGTCGAGGTGGTAGAAGCGCGGGTCGACCAGCTCCAGGGACACCACCTGGCGACCGAAGTAGTGCTCCACTTCGCGGTGCGCGGCGACCGAGCTGCGGAAACCGGTGGCGGCCAGGATGCGCTGACCGACGCGGATGAAATCGCCCTCGCCCTCGTTGGTTTCCGCGGCCGCGACCACCTCGGCGAAACCGCGCTGCGCGAACCACCGGTGATAGGCCGGGCCCTCCGCGGCGCGTTCGGCGTGGGTGAAGCGGGCCGACATGACGCGCCCGCCGTAGGCCAGCCCGCTGTTGGCGGCGAAGACCATGTCGGGCAGGCCCGGTTCGCCGGGAACCAGGTCGACCTGATGGCCGTGCTGTTCGTAGGCCGTGCGCAGGGTCTCCCACTGCGCGATCGCGAGGGCGCGATCGACAGGGACGGCCGGGTTCATCCACGGATTGATGGCGTAGAAGACGGCGAAATGGTCCGGACGGCACATGACGAAGCGGCGGGCGGACGGCCGCCGCACCGGGGTCGGGTCGGAGGTAGGCAGGGTCACTACAGAAGTCATCGTGGCTCCCGGAGTCGCGCGGAGTAGCAGGCTGCCACGAACGTAATTGACCTACCATTGCGTCAGGAACATCAATGTATTGCGTAGATGATCGTCTGAACGGCGATTCGTTGCGCACCCAGCGAAGGGTTGTGACGTGGACGACCTCGACCGCCGGATCCTGGGCCATCTCCTGAAATCGGCGCGCGCCTCGTTCCAGGAGATCGGCTCGGTGATCGGCCTGTCCGCGCCCGCCGTCAAGCGCCGGGTCGATCGCATGGTCGCCAGCGGCCAGATCACCGGTTTCACCGCGCTGGTCAACCCGGCCGCGCTGGGCTGGACCACCGAGGCCTACGTCGAGGTCTACTACCGCGACAACATCTCCCCCGCCGAGCTGCGCCGCAGCCTGGAACCGATCCCGCAGGTGGTCGGCGTGTGGACGATCGCGGGCGAAGCCGACGCGCTCGTGCACGTGATGGCCAAGGACATGGCCGAGATCGAATCCACCGTGGAGCGCATTCGCGAGAACACCCGGGTGGGCCGCACCCGCAGCTCGATCGTCATGTCGCGCATCCTGGAGCGCCCCCGCACCTGAGGCGCGGCGAGGCCCCTCATAGGCTGGTGCGCATGTCCGACGTGCGTGCCAGCTACCTCACCGACGGGGCCGAGATCTATCGGCGCTCGTTCGCGACGATCCGCGCGGAGGCGGATCTGAGCCGGTTCCCGGCCGACGTCGCGCAGGTCGTGGTGCGAATGATCCACGGCAGCGGGCAAGTCGACCTCGCGGGCGACATCGCGTTCTCCCCCGGCGTGGTCGCGGCCGCGCGGGCGGCACTGCGCGCGGGCGCGCCGATTCTGTGCGACGCGAACATGGTCGCCTCCGGCGTCACCCGCAAGCGGCTGCCCGCCGACAACGAGGTGCTGTGCACCCTCGGTGATCCGCGCGTCCCCGAACTGGCCGCGGCCCTGGGCAATACCCGTTCGGCCGCCGCCCTCGAACTGTGGCGGGACCGCCTGGACGGCGCGGTCGTGGCGATCGGCAACGCGCCGACCGCACTGTTCCATCTGCTCGATCTGCTGGACGCGGGCGCGCCCCGCCCGGCCGCGATCCTCGGCATCCCCGTCGGTTTCATCGGCGCCGCCGAATCCAAGGAGGCGCTGATCGAGTACGGCGGGATCGAATATCTCACCGTGCGGGGTCGCCGCGGCGGCAGCGCCATCACCGCGTCGGCGCTCAACGCGATTGCGAGCGAACAGGAATGAGCGAGATCATGCCCGGCAAACTCTGGGGTGTCGGACTGGGGCCGGGCGATCCGGAACTGGTGACGGTCAAGGCCGCCAAGGTGATCGCGGACGCCGACGTCATCGCGTTCCACAGCGCCCGGCACGGCCGCAGCATCTCGCGGGGCATCGCCGCGCCGTATATGCGCGAAGGCCAGCTCGAAGAGCACCTGATCTATCCGGTGACCACCGAGACCACCGATCACGCCGGCGGTTACCAGGGCGCGATCGACGAGTTCTACGAGGCGGCCGCCGAACGCCTGGCCGCCCACCTCGCGGCCGGCCGGACCGTGGCGCTGCTCGCCGCGGGCGATCCGCTGTTCTACAGCTCCTACATGCACATGCACCGCCGCCTCGCGGACCGCTTCGAGGCCGAGATCATTCCCGGCATCACCTCGGTCAGCGCGGCGTCGGCGGCGCTGGGCACCCCGCTGGTGGAGGGCGAGCAGGTGCTCACCGTGCTGCCCGGCACCCTGCCGACCGCGGAGCTCACCCGCCGGCTGCGCGACACCGACGCGGCCGCCATCATGAAGCTCGGCCGCACCTATCCCGGTGTGCGCCAGGCTCTTTCGGATTCCGGCCGCCTGGCCGACGCCTACTACATCGAGCGGGCCAGCTCCACCCGCCAGCGTGTGCTCGCCGCCGCCGAGGTGGACGACGCCGACGTCCCGTACTTCTCGATCACGCTGGTTCCCGGCCCGGAACCGACCACACCGCTGCCCCGGAAGGCGGCCGCCGGCCAAGCGCTCGCCACCGAAGCGGTTGCTCGACAAGACGATTCGGCCACTCGCCCCGTCGGCGAGGTCGTGGTCGTCGGCTTGGGCCCCGGCTCTCCGGACTGGACCACCCCCGAGGTACAGCAGGCTCTGACCGAGGCCACCGACCTGGTCGGCTACACCACCTACATCAACCGGGTCCCGGAGCGCGCGGGCCAGCGCCGCCACGCCAGCGACAACCGGGTCGAATCCGAACGTGCCGCCATGGCATTGGATCTGGCCAAGCAGGGCGCGCGGGTCGCGGTGATCTCCTCCGGCGATCCGGGCGTCTTCGCGATGGCGGCCGCGGTGCTGGAGGAATCGGCCGACCCGCAGTGGCACGGAGTTCCGGTGCGGGTGCTGCCCGGCCTGACCGCGGCCAACGCGGTGGCCAGCCGGATCGGCGCACCGCTGGGCCACGACTACGCCATGATCTCGCTCTCGGATCGCCTGAAGCCGTGGGAAGTTGTCGCGCAACGACTTTCGGCGGTGGCCGCCGCCGATATGGCGATCGCCATCTACAACCCCGCCTCCTCACAGCGCACCTGGCAGGTCGCCGCGATGCGCGATCTCCTGCTCGAACACCGCAAACCCGATACCCCGGTGGTCCTGGGCCGCGACGTCGGCGGCCCCACCGAATCCGTCCGCGTCGTCACCCTGTCCGATCTCGACCCCGCCGAGGTCGACATGCGCACCCTGCTCATCGTCGGCGCCTCGACCACCACGGTCTTCCAGACCGAGCGGGGCCCCCGCGTCTACACCTCGCGCCGCTACGCCACCTAGGCACGCCGACTCCGAGCCCGGAGATCGGCAAGGCGTAGCTCTCGATTGCCGTCGTGTTGCTTGACCGCGCCGCGTGGCCGGGCTGAGATGACGGGATGACACAGCAGTGGTGGCGCGAGCTGCCTCCGGCGGCGGGGTCGTTCGTCATGGCCACCGGGATCATCTCGGTCGGCCTGCATCTCGCGCACGCTGATCTCGCGTCCCGGGTCGGCCTCGGTATCGCGGTCGCGGGCTGGGTTGTGCTGGCGGCCGACTTCGCCGACCGGTTGCTGTGGCATCGCTCGCGTTGGGAGACCGAGGCGGCGACCGCGCCGGCGCTCACCGGGGTCGCCGCCACCACGGTGCTCGGCACCCGCTTGTCCCTGGCGGGCGCGCAGGGCTTGGCCGTGCTGCTGCTGGTGATCGCGCTGGCGGCCTGGCCGGTCCTGCTGGTCCTGGTGATTCGGCAGTGGAACCGGCGGATGCCCGGGGCCGCCTTCCTGGTGTGCGTTTCGACCCAGGGTCTGGCGGTGCTCACCGCCACTCTCGCGCAGGCGGGCGCGGGCGACTGGCTGATGCCGGTCGCGCTGGTCTTCTTCTGTCTCGGCATTCCGCTGTACGCGGCGGCGTTCACACACTTCGACCTCGGCCAGATCTGGCGGGGCGCGGGCGATCAGTGGGTGGCGGCCGGGGCGCTGGCGATCTCCGCGCTCGCGGCGTCGAAACTCGTCGCGTGGCCGCACTGGACCGGCGTCCCGCATACGGTGCTGCGCGTGGTGACGCTGGTCCTGCTCGGGCTCTGCCTGGTGGGCTATGTGATTCTGCTGGCTGCCGAGGTGATCGACCGGCGGCCCGGCTACAACATCCGGCGCTGGGCGACGGTCTTCCCGCTCGGCATGACCGCGGTCGCGTCCCTGTCCACCGCCGCGGCGCTGGACATCCCCGGGCTGCACACACTGGGCATCGTGCTGCTGGTGATCGCGGTGGCCGTGTGGGTACTGGAGTGCGCGCAACTGCCCTGGTCTAATATTCCACTATGGAACATCGAGAAGGGGGCACATCGGTGAGCAAAACCACGACTCGGCGCAAACCGCTGAATTCCACGGCGGCATCGCTGCTCGGGTTCCTGCACGAGGGCCCGATGTCGGGCTGGGATCTGACAAATCTCGCACAGGACCGGATCGGGGACTTCTGGACGATCACGCAAAGCCAGGTCTATCGGGAGCTCGCCGCGATGGATGCCGCCGGGCTGGTCGAGAAGGGCGCTGTCGGCGCTCGTGATCGCACACCGTATCAGATCACCGAGCCGGGCCGGGCGGTGTTCCACGAGTGGATCTCTCGCGATCCCGGCGCCGAGAACATCCGGGTCCCACTGCTGTTGACGCTGGCCTTCGGCGATCACCTCGATCCCGCGCATCGCGATCGAATCATCGCCGCCAATCGGGAGATTCACCAGAAACGCCTGGACGGGTATCTCGAGGAGGAAGGCACCGACATGCCGCCGCACCTGCGCGCCACCCTCGCCTTCGGCATCAACTACGAGCGCGGTGTCATCGACTGGTTCGAGCAGCTGCCCGCACTGCTGGCCGACTGACCGCCGCTCCGCAACCACTCCCACGCCGCGTCCGCGGTGTGCACCACCGCGCCCCCGGCGGGCAGCGCGGGCCGTTCGACCACCACGACCGGCAGGCCCGCCGCGCGGGCGGCGTCGAGTTTGGCCTCGGTGAGCGCGCCGCCGCTGTCCTTGGTCACCAGCACCTCGACGCGGTGCGCGGCCAGCAGTTCGGTTTCCTGCTCGACCGTGAACGGCCCGCGGGCCAGCAGCAGGTGATGCCGGGTGGGCACCGCGCCCTCCGGCGGATCGATGGCGCGGATCAGGAACCAGTGCGCGGACAGCTCGGCGAAGGCGGCCACCCCTTGGCGGCCGATCGTCAAGAAGACGCGCTCGCCCAGGCCGCCGAGCGCCGCGGCGGCTCCGGCCAGATCGGGCACCCGGATCCAGCGATCACCGGGCCGCTCCCGCCAGCCGGGCCGCCGCACGTGCACCAGCGGCAGGCCGAGTGCCGTCGCGGCGGTGGCGGCGTGCGCGCTCATGGTGCCCGCGAACGGGTGCGTGGCGTCGACAACGGCGTCGATCCCGTTGCCCGTCAACCACTCTCGTAACCCGTCGGCACCACCGAAGCCGCCGATGCGCACCGCGCCGGCGGGCAGGCGCGGGTCACGAACGCGTCCGGCGAGCGAGGAGACGATGTCGAATCCGCGCTCGCCGGAAGCGAGGTGGGCCAGGTCCCGGGCTTCCCGGGTACCGCCCAGAATCAGAATTTTCAGGGCTGCCCGCTGAAGTAGGCGATGCCCGCGTTGATCAGGCTCGGTCCGCCCGCGATGAGCAGGCCGATGAGTGCGCCCGGGAAGACGCCGACACCGAGGAAGAAGAACCCGATGATGCCGCCGATGAGCGCACCCAGCGAGGCGCGCTGCAACTCGGAGAAGAACCAGTCCTGCGAGGAGATGGCCTCGGCCTGCAGCTTGGCCGCGTCGGCGTCGAGCTTGATGTCCTTCAGCTCGGGGGTGAGGGTCAGCTTCTGGCCCTCGATGGTGGCCGCGATCGGCACCAGGTTCTGGCCGACCTGGGCCTTGAGCGGGATCGCGGTGACGACGGCGCCCTCGGCGTTCTTGACGACGACGTTCTTCTGCTCGTCGTCCAGGCTGAGCGCGGCGCCGGTGAAGTCGGCGACGATCGACTTGTCGAGCAACTGCACCACGTACTGCACGCCCTGGTCCGCGCCCTGGACCGACGGCGCGCCCTGGTTCTGCACGGCGGGAGCCGGAGCCGCGGGCGCCGCACCCGAGGTGCCTGCGGCGATGCCGGTGGCGGCGGCGGCGATGATCGCGGTAGCGGCGAACTTCTTGTATCTCATCTAGTTTCCCATCAAGATTACGGACCCGAAGATCAAAGGTCGGATCTCGGGGCCGACCCTACCGGGGCCGCGCGAGGGAATCACCTGCAGAACGGGGATTTCACAGCGAGGCAGCCTTGGTGACCGACCACTGGGTGACCGGCAACTGCGGCCGCCAGGTCGTGAATCCGCCCAGCGGCTCGCCCCGATAAATCTGAAACTTCCGCAGTTCACCGCCGTGCTCGGCGGCCCAATTCAGTAGCAGCGCTTCGGATTCCGCCGTGACCACATTGGCGACCAGCCGCCCGCCCTGGCGTAGATGTGACCAGCACGTCTCGAGTACGCCATCCTGGGTCAGCCCGCCACCGACGAAAATAGCGTCCGGAGGCGTCAACTCGGTGGATATTTCCAGTTCCACCAGCACCTCGCCACGCACATCGAGGTGCGGGACGCCCAGTGCGGCGGCATTGCCGGCGATCTGCCGCCGCCTGGGTTCGAGCCGCTCGAAGGTGATGGCCCGGCACTCCGGATGGGTGCGGCACCATTCGATCGCGATGGTCCCCGACCCGCCGCCGACATCCCACAGCATCTCCCCGGGCGCGGGCGCCAGCGCGGACAGGGTCAGCGCGCGGATCTCGTGCTTGGTGAGCTGACCGTCGCCGTCGTAGCGGGCATCCGCGAGACCCGGAACCCGGGTCGACCGCGGGTACGCCGGATCGGCGACGCCTTCGATCGCGACGATATTCAGCGGATCGCCCGGTTCGTGCTTCCACTCCTGCGCGTCCGCGCCGTAGATCCGCTCCAGCGGGCCACCGAGTTGCTCCAGCACGGTCAGCCTGGACGCACCGAACCCGTTGCGCCCCAGCAATTCCGCGAGCTGCCCAGGGCTGTCCGCGTCGGCGCTCAGCACCAGCAGCCGCCGCCGGTCGGCCAGCTCCGGCAGCACCGTCGCGAGCGGGCGCCCCACCACGCTCACCACCGGCACCTCCGCCAGCGCCCAGCCGAGCCGCGCACACGCCAGCGACACCGACGACGGCTGCGGCAGCACCCGCAATGCTTCCGCCCCGAACAACCGCGCCAGACTCACGCCGATGCCGTAGAACATCGGATCCCCGCTGGCCAGCACCGCGACCGTGCGTCCCGCGTACTGCTCGAACAACCCCTCGAGCGCGGGCAGCAGCGGCGAGGGCCACGTCACCCGCTCCGCACTCACCTCCTCGGGCACCAGCCCCAACTGCCGCCCCGACCCGAAGAGCACCTCCGCCGCCAGTACCGCTTCCCGCGCGCCGCGTCCGAGCCCCTCCCACCCTTCGGCCCCGATCCCCACGACCGCGATCGGCTCTCCCACCCAGTCGGTCACCGGGGCATCCGTCGCCAGATCGACTGCGGCACAAAGCGAGTTGCCAGGAACACCAGGTTGAGGACACGCGGCACGGCGATCCGAGCCGCGCGTCGACGCAGGCCGTCGACCACCGCGTCGGCGACCTGTGGCGGGGTGCTGGAGAACGGGGCGGGTTCCATGCCCGCGCTCATACGCCCGATGACGAACCCCGGACGCACCAGCAGCAGGTGCACGGAACTGCCGTGCAGCGCGTCGGCGAGGCCGCTGGCGAAACCGAACAACCCCGCCTTGGCGGAGCCGTAGACGTAGTTGGCGCGGCGGACCCGGACACCGGCGATCGAGCCGAACACCACGATCTGGCCGTCGTCCTGGCCGCGCATCAGGTTCACCAGGTTCGTCAGCACGCTGACCTGGGCGACGTAGTCGGTATGCACCACGGCGACCGCGTGCGCCGAATCCTGTTCGGCGCGGGCCTGATCCCCGAGGACGCCGAACGCCAGCACCGCGACGCCGATGCCGCCGTGCTCGGCGGCGATCTTCGCCAGCAGCGCCGGATGGCTCGCGGTGTCGTCGGCGTCGAACTCGACGGCGTGCACCGCGGTGGCGCCGGCGGCGGTGACCGCGGCGATCTCCGCACCCAACTCCGCGGCGATCGCACCGGCCCGCCGGCGGCGCGCCGCCAGGATCACCACCCGCCCCGGCGCCAGCCGGAGCGCCACCTCGAGCCCGATCTCACTGCGCCCGCCGAGCACCAGCACCGGCCCGGCGGCGATCCCGCGTCCACCTCGCAATCCCATGCGCTCAGTCTGTCATCCTCGAAACGCTACGGTTCTCCCATGCCGACCACCGCCGACCAGCTCGCGCCCGCCGCCCTGGACTTCCTCACCGAGCGCCACCTCGCCACCCTCACCACGCTGCGCCCCAACGGCACTCCGCACGTGGTCGCGGTCGGTTTCAGCTGGGATCCGGAGGCCGGCGTCGCCCGCGTCATCACCGATACCAAGACCACCAAGGCCAACAATGTGCGGCGTGCGGGCTACGCGGCCGTCAGCCAGGTCGACGGTGCGCGCTACCTCACCCTGGAGGGCCCGGCCACCGTGCTGGAGGATGCTGCGAGCGTCCACGAGGCCGAGGACCGCTACGCCGCCCGCTACAAGACTCCCCGCGAGAACCCCACCCGCGTCGTCATCGCCATCCAGGTCACCCGCGTCCTGTGCAGCCGCAGCCTTCGCCTCGACCCCGCCTGAATCAGCTCCGGCACCAACGAATCCGCACCCCGGCACGCGTGCCGGGGTGCGGATTCGAACCGGCGGGTCAGCCGACGGCAGCCGGGACGGGCTCGGCGACCGGGGCGCTCCGGCGTAGGCCGGCCGCGCCGACGACCGCCGCCAGCACCGCCGCGATCACCGGTGCCAGCAGCGCCGTGCGCAGCGCCTCGATGCCGGTCGCGCCCGCGGCCTCGGCGGCCACGTGCACCGCGGTGACGGCGGAGATACCGAGGGCGAATCCGAACTGGATGGCGGTGTAGAGCAGGCCACCGGCCAGGCCGTGTTCGGCTTCGTCGATGCCGTCGGTGCCCGCGATCGTCAGCGGCCCGTAGACCAGGGCGAAGGAGACGCCGAGCAGCAGCAGCGCGGGCAGCATCGCCGCGTAGGCCCGGTCGATCTCCAGCGGCAGCAGGAGCAGGTAGGCGAGCGCGGCCAGGACCACGCCGCCGAACACCACCCGGGCATTACCGAAGCGCTCGACCAGGCGCGGGGTCAGCAGCGGCGCGAGGATCGCGTCGATACCGATCACCGCCATCGCCAGGCCGGTCTGCACGGTGCTCCAGCCTCGCAGTTCCTGGAAGTAGAGCGCGGCCAGGAACTGGAAGCCCGCGAACGATCCGACGAAGAGCAGCGCGATCACGTTGGTGCGCACCAGATTTCCCGAGCGCAGGATACCGAGCCGGACCAGCGGTTCGGCCACCCGCCGCTCGTTGACCACGAACAGCGCCAGCAGCAGCAGGCCGACGGCGAACACCGCGGCGGTCAGCGCCGGACGGTCACCGGCGTGCTCGAGCCGGACCACACCGTAGACCAGCAGCATCATCGCGCCCGTCACCGACAGCGCGCCCGTCACATCCAGCTTGCCCCGAACCTGTTGCGGCCCTTCGGCATCGCGCACCAGCGGAATCGCGGCGGCCAGGATCAGCGCCGACAGCACCACGGGCGCGAAGAACACCCAGCGCCAGCCCAGCGCGGTGAGCAGTCCGCCGACGACCATGCCGAGCGAGAAGCCGCCCGCCGCCACGCCGGAGTAGACCAGCAATGCGCGGTTGCGCACCGGCCCCTCGGCGAAGTTGGTGGTGATCAGCGACAGCCCGGCCGGGGCCATGAACGCCGCGGCGACGCCGGTGACGAAGCGCGCGGTCAGCAGCATCCACCCGCTGGTCGCGAAGCCGCCGAGCCCGGAGAACACGACGAACACCGCCAGCCAGAACAGGAATACCCGCCGCCGCCCGAACAGGTCGGCCACCCGCCCGCCGAGCAGCATGAAGCCGCCGTAGCCCAGGACATAGGCGGAGACGACGCCGGACAGCGTGCCGGTGGACAGCGCCAGGTCGGCGCGGATCGACGGGAGTGCCACATTGAGCATCGCGACATCGATGCCCTCGAGGAAGATGGCGCCGGACAGCACGGCGAGTACCGCCCAGGCCCGGCTGGACATTTCGGTGAAGACCGCGGTGGGTCTGGTGTGCAACATCGGATTCTCTCCAACGATCGGTTCCCCGCAGTGGGGTCGGTTACCTCTTGTTACCAAGGAGAGCTTCGAGCAAGATCGTTCGCTTGGGAAGACGGCACCTTTTTGTCACCCGGTTACCGCGGGGATACCGATGCCGAACAGGGTCGCGCACCGCATGATCCACGTCACGACCCGGCCGTGCCGCGGCCTTCTCACCAGGTCGCGTACTTCGACGTAATCAGCCACACCTGAAGGTGCGTACTTACGCCGCCCGATCGGCCCGGGCCACTATCGGTGCCTCAGCAACCGCAACCGAAAAGGGCACACCATGTCTCAGCAACAGCGCTCCGTCACCGTTATCGGCCTGGGCCCGATGGGCCGGGCGATGGTCCGGGCCTTCCGCAAGGACGGCGTCGAGGTGACGGTGTGGAATCGCAGCGCCGACAAGGCCACCGCGATCGCCGCCGAGGTGGGCGCGATCCCCGCCGAGTCCCTGCGCGCGGCGCTCGAAGCCAACGACCTGGTCGTGCTCAGCCTCACGCACTACGCCGCCATGTACGACGTCCTCGAACCGGTCACCGGGCACCTGGCGGGCAAGGTCATCGCCAACCTGTCCTCGGATTCACCCGAGCAGGCGCGCAAGGGCGGGGCGTGGATCCGTTCGCACGGCGCGGAATTCCTCTCCGGCGGTGTGATGTCGGCCGGGAACAACATCGAGCACCCGGCGTCCTACATCTTCTACAGCGGCCCCCGGGAGGTCTTCGACGCGCACGCCGACCTGCTGGGCCCGCTCAGCCCGCAGGAGTACCTGGGCCTGGACGACGGCCTGGCCCAGGTCTTCTATCAGGGCCTGCTCACCATTTTCCATCCGTGGCTGCTCGCCTTCGATCAGGCCACCGCGATGATCGAGCGCTCCGGTCACGATGTCGCGCAGTTCGTTCCGTTCGCCGTGCGGTCCAACGCCGCCTTCCCCTATTTCATGGCGGAGTTCTCGGTGGCGAACGCGGCCGGCGGCTGGGCCGACGAGGCAGGTCTGCGCATGATGGACGCGGGCGCCCAGCACATCATCGACGCCAGCACCGAGGTCGGCGTCGACGCGACCCTGTCCCGGACCGCGCAGGCGTTCTGGCGCCGGGCCGTCGCCGCCTCGGTGGCCGACGGAAAGCCGGTGTCCGCTTACGAACTCATGCGGCGGCCGGCGGAGCCCGTCACAGCTCCTCGATGAGGCGGGCCAGCCGGGCCGGTTCCTGCAGCATCGGCAGGTGGCCGGTGGCCAGCTCCCGCGCGGGTGCGGAACCGAGCTCGGCGGCGTACCCGCGTTGCAGGGCGGGCGGGAACTCCCGGTCCTCGGTCGTCACCACATAGCCGGTGCGTGCGGGGAATACCCGCTGCGACACCGGATCCCGGTACAGGCGCTGGGATTCCGGCGCGAAGTCGTCGATCAGCCGTTGCAGCGCGACCTCTTCGACGCCGAAGCCCACGCCTGCCCGAATCGCCTTGGCGGGCGGGCGGGTTCCCGCCAGCCGCATGATGAGACCGACGACGTAGCGCTGCGGGAACGGCAGTGCGCCCAGGAACGAGGTGCCGGGCGCGGGCACGGAGGCCGCGACGCCGAGCACCGCGGCGACGCGATCCGGCGCGATCGCGACGAGCTCGGCGGCCACCACACCGCCGATCGAGTGCGCGACGACGGTGAACCGCCCTTGCGGCGCCTGGGCCAGCGCGGCCTCGGCGTAGTCCCGCAGGCTCGCACCGGCCTGCTTCGGATAGGCGGCGACCACCGATTCGGCCGACAGCGCGGACCGGACGTCGTCCCAGATCCACGCGGGAAGCCCTGCCCCACTGAGGAACAGGACGGGTGTCGATTCTTCGAGCGGCAAGTCCACTCCCTCCGGTCGGGCTGCACGACAGGCAGCCCGGTCAGCGTAGCCGGGCCGGCAGACACCCATCATCTGCAACATTGCAATAGATTATGTTGCACTGTAGATTCTGGTCATGGCTGCGAACGCCGGCGCGACGAGGCGCCCCTACCGCGACGAAGCGCACGCGATTCACGCTCGCGACGTCCACTTCGACTTCGATTCGGTGCCGATGCACTACATCCCCGGCGAGGTGCTGGCGACGCACATCGTCAACGTCATGCACCTGGTACTGCCGGAGGGTGAGCGGGCGATGGCCCAGTGCCTGGCCGAGGCCCTGCCGCTGATCGACGACGAACGGCTGCGCGAGGAGGTGCAGGGGTTCATCGGGCAGGAATCGATGCACGCCAGCAGCCACGAGCGGGCGCGGGTGCATCTGCAATCGATCGGGCTCGACGTCGAGGGGTATGTCGCCGCGATCGGGTGGATGGTGGACCGGCTGCTCGGCGATCACGGGCTCGGCGGTCGCGCCCGCCAGGAGTGGCTGCGCGAGCGGCTCGGATTGTTCGCCGGGATGGAGCATTTCACCGCCGTGATCGGGGAATGGCTGCTCAACGCCGACATCCTCGAGGAGCGCGGCATGCATCCGGCCATGCTGGACCTGGTGCGCTGGCACGGCGCGGAAGAGGTCGAGCACCGCAGCGTCGTCTTCGACGCCTACATGCATCTGGACGGCAGTCACGCCCGCCGGGCCCGCACCGCCGTGCTGGCGACCGCGACGCTGCTGCCGCTGTTCATCGTCTCGACCGCGTACCTCTATCGCAGCGACCCCACACCGGGCAAGGGCCGGCACTGGGCGCTCCAGTTCGCCAGCGCGACCCGGCGCGGCGTGATCCCCAGCTGGACAACGTTTTTCACCGAGCTGCCGCGCTACCTGCGCAGCGGCTTCCATCCGTCCCAGCTCGGCCCGATGGACAAGGCGCTGCGCTACCTGGCGCACTCCCCCGCGGCCCGGGCGGCCGGGCACTGATGGAACTCGCCACCGTGCCCGCCGAATTCACGCCACCGCCGGGCCTGCGCCTGCTGGCGTCCGCGATGGACCTCTACAAGCAGGTCTTCGTCGCCGGGTCCGCCGCGCCGCTGCTGTCGCGGCCGGATCCGGTGCGCCGCAGCGGCTTCGACTTGAACCTCGTCGTCGACCGCGTCACCGCCGAGGCGGTCGACGTGCTGTCCTTCACGCTGCGCTCAGCCGACGGCGCGGCGCTACCCGCTTGGCGGCCGGGTTCGCACCTGGATGTGTTCCTGCCCTCGGGCGCTCAGCGTCAGTACTCGCTGTGCGGCGACCCGGACGATCTGTCCACCTACCGGATCGCGGTGCGGCGCCTCGCGGACGGTGCCGGCGGCTCGGTCGAAATGCACCGTGACCTGCGCTCCGGTGACCCGCTGCGGGTGCGCGGCCCGCGCAACGCGTTCACTTTCGTCCAGGCGCCGTCCTACCTGTTCGTCGCGGCCGGGATCGGCATCACCCCGATCCTGCCGATGGTGCGGGCGGCCGGGGCCCGGGGGCGGTTGATCTATCTGGGCCGGTCCCGCGAGACGATGCCGTTCCGCGCCGAACTACCGGGCGCGGAGCTGCGCCCCGACGACGAATTCGGCACACCGGACATCGCCGCGCTGCTCACGCGCGCCGAACCCGGTGCGGCCGTGTATGTCTGCGGTCCGCCGCCGGTGCTGGCCGCCGCGCAGCGGGCCATGTTCACCGCGAACCCGACCGGTTCGCTGCACACCGAGCGCTTCTCCGCGCTGCCGGTGACCGACGGCCGCGCGTTCGACATCACCCTGGCGCGCACCGGTCGCACCGTCCGCGTCGGCGCGGACGAAACCGCGCTGGCCGCGATCCGGCGGGCGGCGCCCGGCGCCGTCTACTCCTGCCGCCAAGGCTTCTGCGGCACCTGCAAGACCCGGGTGCTGGCCGGGGCGGTCGACCACCGCGACCGCACGCTGCCCGACGCCGAACGCGCCGATCACATGCTCACCTGTGTCTCCCGCGCGGCGGCGGACGCACTGGTTCTCGACCTCTAGCGATTCGAAGGGACGACGACGTCCAGATGGCTACTTCCACCCCCCACCGGCGCATCGCGATCGTCGGCGCGGGTTTCAGCGGTATCGGCTTGGCGATCAAGTTGCGCCAGGCCGGATTCGACGATCTGGTGCTGCTCGAGCGCGCCGCCGACCTCGGCGGCACCTGGCAGGCCAACACCTACCCCGGCTGCGCCTGCGATGTGCCCTCCCACCTCTACAGCTACTCGTTCGCACCGAACCCGGACTGGTCGCGCAAGTACGGCAAGCAGTCCGAGATCCTCGCGTATCTGCGCGCGGTCGCGACGAAACACGATGTGGTGCGCCATATCCGGTTCGGCACCGAGCTACTCGACGCCCGCTGGGACGAGTCGGCCGCGCACTGGCGGATCGCCACGTCCACGGGTGACCTCACCGCCGATTTCCTGATCTCGGCGACCGGACTGTTCGCCGAGGCCAAGTATCCGGCGCTGCCCGGCCTGGACACCTTCGCGGGCAAGGCTTTTCACTCACTGCACTGGGATCACGACTACGACCTCACCGGCAAGCGGGTCGCGGTCATCGGCACCGGCGCCTCGGCCGTGCAGTTCGTTCCGGAGATCCAGCCCCGGGTCGCCGAACTCGTACTGTTCCAGCGTTCCGCGCCCTGGATCGTGCCGCGTCTGGACCACAGCACGCACCTGCTGGAACGGCGGCTGCTGCGGCAGGTGCCGCTGGTGGGCAAGGCGATTCGCGCCGGGTGGTTCACCGCCATCGAGAGTTTCGGGCTCCCCGGCTTCATCGACAAACGCTTCCGGCACCCCTACGAGCTGCTGGGCCGGCTGCAACTGCTGCGCCAGGTCCGCGACCCGGCACTGCGCCGCCGGCTCACTCCCGACTACATGATCGGATGCAAGCGGGCGATCTTCTCCGATTCCTATCTCCCCGCCCTCGATCAGCCCAACGTCGAGGTGGTCACCGACGGCATCGCCGAGGTGCGGCCGCACTCGATCGTGCTGCGCGACGGCACCGAACGCGCGATCGACACCCTCATCTACGGCACCGGATTCACGTCCACCCCCAGCGCCTTCGAGCGCGTCACCGGTCGCGACGGCGTCTCGATGGCGCAGCTCTACCGCACCCGGCCGCAGAGTTATCTCGGCGCCACCCTGGCGGGCTTCCCGAACTTCTTCTGCACGCTCGGGCCGTTCGGCGCCGCGGGCAATCAATCGGCCGTGTTCATGATCGAATCGCAGATCGCCTACATCGTCGACGCGCTGTCCACGGTGCGCACCCGGGGTCTGCGCACCGTCGCGGTGAAACCCGAAGCGCAGCAGGGCTTCCTGGAGGAGATGCGGCAGCGCAGCACCGACACCGTGTGGGTCACCGGCGGCTGCGTGGGCTACTACCAGACGCCGGGCGGCCACAACGCCGGGCTGTATCCGAACTGGAGTTTCGAATACCGCAGGCGCACCAGCACATTCGATATCGACGCCTACGAGGTGAGCGCATGATCGGCAGCGCACTGCGCCGCATTCTCGGTACCCAGTACGACGTGCGCGGCAAAACCGTGCTCATCACCGGCGCGGGCCAGGGTATCGGCTACGAACTGGCCGGGATCCTGCATCGCCGGGGCGCCGCGGTCGCCCTGGTCGACATCGACGAGATCGGCGCCGTCGCCGCCGCGTCGATGCTCGGCGAGCGCGCGCTGCCGATCGGGGCCGACGTCGCCGATCGTGCCGGCATGGCCGCGGCCGTCGCGCGCACCGTCGAGCATTTCGGCGGCCTCGACGTCGTGATCGCGAACGCCGGGGTGGTGCCGGAACCGGCCACCCTGCGCACCATGGACCCCGGCACCTTCGATCGCGTCCTCGCGATCAACCTCACCGGCGTGTTCAATACCGTCCGGCCCGCGCTGGATCACATCGTCGCCGCGCGCGGGCACGTGGTCGTGGTGTCCTCCTGCGCGGCGTTCGCGCCGGGCATGGGCGGCTCGCCGTACATGATCAGCAAGGCCGGCGTCGAGCAGCTCGGCCGGGCGCTGCGCGTCGAACTCGCCCCGCACGGCGCCACGGCGGGCGTCTCCTACTTCGGCATCGTCGACACCGAGATGACGCACGCCACCCTGGACCGGCACGCCCTGGGCCGCGATATCGACAACCTGCTGCCCTGGCCGCTGAACGTGCGCATCACCGCGACCGAGGCGGCGCGCACCATCGCCGACGGCATCGCCGCCCGCGCCGCCCGCACCATCGCCCCCGTCGGCTGGGAGCCGTACGCGCTGCTGCGCGGCCTGGTCAACATCGCCCTGGACCATCAGCTGACCCGCGACCAGCGGGTCGCCCGCCTCATCCGAGTTCTGGAGAACGCCTCGTGAACCCGCCCTTCGAAACCCTCTGCGCCGCATTCCAATACAACGCGGCGCTGGATCCGGACGCCGTCGCGCTGCGGACACCCGGCGACGCGCAGACCTTGACCTGGCGCGAGTACGCGCGTCGCGTCCGGCAGGCCGCCGCGGGCCTGGCCGCGCTCGGCGTGCGCCGGGGCGACACCGTGGCGTTGATGATGTCGAACCGAATCGACTTCTATCCCTTGGAGATCGGCGCGCAGCATCTCGGCGCCACCTCGTTCTCGGTGTACAACACGCTGTCCGCCGAGCAGCTCGCGCACGTGCTCGGCAACGCGCGGGCGCGGGTCGTGCTGTGCGAGCCGCAGTACGCCGAGCGGATCCAGGCCAGCGGCGTCGCCGTCGAACACATCGTGTGCGTCGACGAGGCGCCACCCGGGCTGCTGTCGGCCACCGAACTGTTCGCCGCCGGACAGCCGGACTTCGACTTCGAAACCACGTGGCGCAGTGTGCGACCCGACGACATCGCGACCCTGATCTACACCTCCGGCACCACCGGTAACCCCAAGGGCGTCGAGACCACCCACGCCAACCTGATGTTCGAGGCCTATGCGGTGGAGCAGGTCCTCGGCATCCGGTTCGGCGACACCATCACCTCGTTCATGCCCTCCGCGCACATCGCCGACCGGCTCACCGCGCTGTACTTCCAGGAGGTCTTCGGCACCCAGGTGACCTGCGTCGCCGACCCCAAGCAGATCGCGCCCGCGCTGGCCGAGCTGCGGCCGACCATTTGGGGCGCGGTGCCCCGGGTCTGGGAAAAGCTGAAGGCCGCTATCGAATTCGGCGTCGCGAACGAACCGGAGGAACCGCGCCGCCAGGCCATGGCGGCCGCGCTGGCGGTCGCCGCGCAGCGCAGCGCGCACCAGCTGGCGGGCACGCCCGTGCCGGCGGAGCTGGAAGCCCAGTGGGCGCGCGCCGACGAGCTGGTGCTGTCCGAACTGCGCGCGAAACTGGGTCTCGACCGGGTCCGCTGGGCCATGTCCGGCGCCGCGCCGATTCCGGCCGAGACGCTGGGATTCTTTGCCGGGCTGGGTATTCCGATCGCCGAGATCTGGGGCATGTCCGAACTCACCTGCATTTGCAGCGTCAGCAGCCCGGCCGAGGCCACCCCCGGCACCGTCGGGCGGCTGCTGCCGGGCATGGACGCCAAGCACACCGACGACGGCGAACTGCTCGTGCGCGGGCCGCTGGTCATGCGCGGCTATCGCGACGAACCCGCGAAGACCGCCGAGGCCGTCGATGCCGACGGGTGGCTGAGCACCGGCGATATCGTCACCATCGATGCCGACGGCTTCCTGCGGTTGGTGGACCGCAAGAAGGAGATGATCATCAACGCCGCCGGCAAGAACATGTCGCCGGCCAATATCGAGAACGCCGTCAAGGCGGCGACGCCGCTGATCGGGGTGATCACGGCGCTCGGGGACGGGCGGCCCTACAACACGGCACTGATCGTGCTCGACGCCGAAGTCGCCGGATTGCTCGCGCAGCGGCATGGGCTGGCCGACGCGTCCGCGCCGACGGTGACCACCGCCCCGCAGGTCGTCGCCGCGCTCCGGGCCGCGGTCGCCGCCGGGAACTCGCGGCTCGCCCGGGTCGAGCAGATCAAACGGTTCCGGGTGCTGCCGGTGTTCTGGGAGCCGGGCGGTGACGAGATCACGCTCACCATGAAGCTCAAGCGGAAAGTCATCGCGGCGAAGTACGCCGCGGCGATCGCCGAGCTCTACGCCGCCGAGCTCGCGCCCGGGGTGCACGAACCCGCCGGATAGTCAGCCGGTGACGAGCGGCAGCAGGTAGGTGCGCGCGAATTCGGCCATCTCCGAGTCGGATTCGAAGCGCACCGTGATGTCCGGCAGCAGGATGAAGGAGTGCACCACGCGGCACGCGACCTCCATCCGGGTCATCGCGTCCGGGATCTCGGGCAGCACACCGCGTTCGGTGGCGCGCCGCACCGCCGCCGCGGCCGCCGCCACCGACAGGGTGAACGCGGGCGCGCCCTCGGTGGTGAGGCTCGCGATCACCCGGGCGGGCTCCAGGGTCAGCATGCGCTGGGCCAGCCGGTGATCGCGCCAGCGCGTGAGCACCGTGACGAACATGTCGGCGACCAGATCACCGGCGTCGTCGTGGCGTTCGGGCAGCTCCGCCAGCTCGGTGAGCACCGCCTGGACCTCGCGCCCGACCACCGCCTGCACCAAATCGTCGCGCGAACCCACCCGGCGGTACACCGTGACCCGGTCCACCCCCGCCTTGCGCGCCACGTCCTCGACGGTCGTCTTCTTGAACCCCACCGACTCGAATTGGACCAGCGCCGCGTCCAGGATCCGCGACTCGATGCTGTCGTCGACATCGGGCGGGGTCACAGAGGATTTCGACGCGGCAGCCACATCCGCGACGCTACCAAAGGAGGCCGGGTGCGCAACATTTGCCCCTATTTGTTGCTGCAACGGATCTGGTGGCTCTGTACGTCCACGTTAAGCTCGAAGGGGATTCCGGAGGGGGAAGCATGGAAGCCGAGGGGCACACCACTGTTCGCTGGACTCGCTGGGCGGCCTACGCGATAGGCGCGGGCCTGCTGGCGCTGATCCTGTTCGACCTCATCGGCTTTCAATTCCGGGACAGCTCGCCCTATGCGACCACCGGAGTCGACGGACGTCCGCGCGGTCCGGAGACACCCGGCCATTCGAGTGTTCTCCTGTGGTTCGACGTCGCGGTCGCACTGGGCGCGGGCGCGCTGCTGGCCCCCGCGGCCGGCATGGCGCGGCGGCGGCCCCGGCTGGCCGCAGTGCCGGTCCTCGCGGCCGCACTCGGCCTGGCGTTCTATGTGCTGTTCGCCGCGTTCGTCAACCCGTTGCAGGTGACGCGCTGCCGCACCGATGCCTGCATGCTCGAGCAGGACGGTCCCGGCTGGTACCTTCCGGCGCGCGGCCTGCTGCTGATCGGAGTGAGCGTGGGCGTCGTGACGCTGCTCGTGCTGAGCGCGCTGCTGCTCCTGCGGCGGCCGCAGCGGACCCAGCCCTCCGGCGGCCCTCAGTCGAGCCGGAAGTCCGCGAAGTCGAAACCAGGTGCAACAACGCAACTCACCAGGACGTAGTCGTCGCCCGCCGGGCGCGCCGACTGCGAAACGCCGCCCGGCACCACGATCTGCGGGCGCTGGCCGCTTCCGATATCGGGGCCGAGGACGACCTCCTCGCCGCCGATGTTCAACAGCAGCGGGCCGCCGCGATGCCACATCCAGATCTCGTCCGAGACGACGGTGTGCGGCGCGGAGTGTTCGCCGGGCAGCAGCAGGAAGTAGATGGCGGTGGCGCTCGCCCGGGGGCCGGAGTAGCCCGGGGGCGTGAATTCCACGGGGCTGCGCCAGGTTTCCCGGAACCAGCCGCCTTCCGGATGCGGTTCGAGGTCGAGCTGGGCAGCAAGTTCCGGTCGCTCGTCGCTCATGATCACACTGTAGGCGTCCCCGGCCGATACGCCGGCAGGTCGTGGCGGCGTGCGAGCACCGTGGTTCCCGGGCCGGCGGCCGCACCCGGTCCGGACAGCGCCGTCACGGCGTCCGCGGTCACCGGTTTCCCGCAGGCCGAGCAGCAGACCTCCGGCGTGAATTGCTGCCCGCACTCGTCGTGCTCCAGCCGCACCGGTGGGCCGCCCGCGGGCGTGGCCCACTTGTCACCCCAGGCCATCAGCGCCATCAGCACCGGGACGAGTTCCTGCCCGGCAGCGGTGAGGTGGTACTCGTGCCGCAGCGGGCGCTGCTGGTACACCCGGCGCTCCACGATCCCGTCGGCGACCAGCGTGTCGAACCGGCGGGTGAGCAGGTTGCGGGAGATGCCGAGGTTCTCGGCGATGTCGTCGAATCGGTGCAGGCCCAGATAGATATCCCGCACGATCAGCGGCGTCCACCATTCGCCGACCCGTTCCAGCGACTGCCCGATCGAGCAGTGCATCTCCGCGAAGCTGGTCCTGTGCATGCCCTCAGTGTAGAGGGTTGATTCATTGAACTCACTCGAGCTACGGTGGCCGAGTCATAGAGAGTTCAATGAAAGGACTAACTGATGCCGTTCGTGGAATTGTTCGTTCCCAAAGACTCGCTCGATCAGGAACAGCGGGAGAAGATCGGCAGCCGGCTGGTTTCGGAGGTGATGCTCGCCGAGGGCGCCCCGGACACCGAAGCGGCCCGGTCCATCTCCTGGCTGGTGGTCAACGAGATCGACGCGTGGTTCGTGGGCGGCCGCCAGCTCCCCACCGGCGAGAAGCCGAAATACGTGGTGCGCGTCGGGGTTCCGGCGGGCTCGTTGAACGACGACAAACGTCACGACATGGTGCGCCGCGTCACCCGGGTGCTGGCGGACGCAGACGAGCACCCGGCCCGCTTCACCGAGGCGGGCACCGCGTGGGTGCACATCAACGAGATCCCCGACGGCAATTGGGGCGCGCGCGGCGAGATCGTCCGACTCGCGGACATCGTCGCCGTAGCGTCCGCTCAGCCGGCGGCCAGTTCCTCGTAGAGACCCGTGAGCGCGGTGTGATCGTCGGCGGAGCCGGTGTGCGGGGCGGCGAACCATCGTGCGTACTCGGCGATCTCGGACAACCGCCAGTCCAAGGCGAACAGTTCGGCCATCGCGGGGTCGCGCGGCACGGGCGCGCTCGCGGGCAGGTCCGCGTAGTCGCGTTCCCGCGGCGCCAACGCGAGTGACTCCCAATCGACGAACCGCAGGCCCGCGGCGGTGACGACCTGATTGTCGCCGTGCGGCTCACCGTGCGTCGGCACCCATGAATCGCGCTGGGCCACCGCTGTTTCGGCCAGCTCCAGATAGCGGTGGGTCCAGCCCGTGATGTGCGCGTGCCGTTCAGCGAGGGCGCGGCGGGCGGACTCGGCCAGCGGGCCGCTCGTCCAGGGTTCAGCGGTGGACTCGCGCAGCTCGGCGGGAAAATCGGACCCGACCTGCGGGGTCCAGCACCGCAGACCGGCGGGCGGCGCGGCGGCGTGCAGGGCGTGCAGCGCCCCGACCACCGTCGCGACATGGCCGGGCTCGCTCGCCACCGCACCACTCGGACTGTGCCCGTCCAGCCATGGCGTCACGCTGAGTACACCCGCGCCCACATCCACGGTGAAACGCCCGGACCGGGCGGGCACCGGCGCGCACACCACCTCCAGACCACCGGCCGCCAAGGCCGCGGCCCCGGCGTAGGCCGCCTCCAGCGAGCGCGCCGTATGCCGGGGCTCCAGCTGATCCAGCGTGACGAACAACACTGTGCCCGCGCCACTTACCCGCCAATGATGCGCACCGAATCCCCAAGGCAGATAACCGATCTCGTCGACCGCGGCCAGCCACTGGCCGGTGACCGCGGCGGCGATCGCCGCGTCGCCGATGGAGGCGGGAGGGGTGAACACGACCTCCACTCTACGAAGGGCTGCGCGGTACCGCGCGGGCTTCCTATCTCGCGTTACACCGGGGTGAGTTATCTCATGAATGCCGGTTCACCCACCGCACCGGAATGTTGCCCCCGAATTGCGGAGTCACCAGGGAGTTCATCGCTCACGGCGATGCTACGAATTGCCTATCGCTCCGTCGACCCGGCCTGATCTGCGTGTTTACCTGCTTGTTACCTCGGCTAACGTCAGGCGGCAGCAGCTGTGACCATCCATCGGGCATTCCAGGTTTCAGGCCGGGCGATGCGGAGAGAAAGGCTGGAGTAGATGCGAATCGGCCCATCATTGCGATCGGCGGCGCTGATCGTGGCGGCCGCGATCGGCTTCGGACTCGTGGCGACCGCGCCGGCGGGCGCGAGCACCGAGCTCGACCGCTACCTGGATTTGCCGCTGGTCAACCGCGACGCCGCGAACGGCCCGGGCGGGGTGCACCCCGAACTGCCCTACGACGCCGCGCGCCTGCGCGAGTTGCTGGAGCGCGCCCGGAGCGAGGGCGTGGCGCCCACCCGCTACGCCGCGCTGCTGGCCCAGTACTGGCTGGTCGACGCGACCGCCAAGGCGGGAATCGACCTGCAATCCTGGAATCCGCGCACCGGCGTCGCGGCCAATCGGGACAACCTGATCAAGTCGTATCAGTACTACGAGAACCTCCAGCTCGGTCACCGCGAATTGCGGTGGGCCGGCATGGGCGGCCAGGTCGGCGCCGACTTCGGCGGCGGGCTGATCGATTTCGAATTGCTGGGCACGCTCTACGACCTGCCGGGCATCTCCGAGGCCGCGCGCACCGTGCTGGGCGCCGTGCAGAACGCGGCCGGCCCGCAGGCGGTGGCCATGCTGCCGCCCGGTCTCGAAGCCCTGGCCGAGGCCGGACCCGATATCACCCCGGAAGACCTCCGCTACATCAACGGGATGATCCTGGTGATGCAGAAGAACATCTTCTCGGATCTGATGCCGATGCACGATGCCTATGTCTCGGAAGGACTTCCGGCGCTCGAGGAGTTCCAGGCCGCCGGGCTGTTCGGCTCGGACATCATGGGCGCCTGGCGCGATGTCGCCTCCGGTGACGAAGCCCGGATCACCACCGGCAATCGCGCGCTGCTGCGCCGCGAACAGCAGTGGGCCGTGAGCGCGCAGTGGGATCAGGTGCGCGGCTACAAGGGCAGCGTCGGCGAGGCCATCACCTACCTCAGCGGCGCCGCCGGATCGCCGTCGGTGGCCGGTGTCGTGCCGCCGCGCGAATTCCATCCGATCCGCATGCCGGTCACCCTGGCCGACGGCCGCCCCGGGCAGCTGACCCTGCCGCTGCCGGACTGGAACTGGTCGGTGCTGGACGCGCGCTGGGACTACATCACCACCGAACTGCTGCCGAAATACCAGACCCAGGTCGAAACCAATTGGCCCGCACTCGAAGCCGCCATGCGTGTGCCGTACCCGGTGCAGCTGGAGTCCAAGCGGCCGCTGCTCAACATTCCGCAACTGCTGCTCGCCGCCGCGCGACAGCTCAGCGTGACACCGATCGACCAGGAGAGCTGAGATGAGACGAATTGCCCAGCGACTCTTGCTGATCGCCGGCGCACTGGCGCTGACCGCGGCCACCGCGAGCGTCGCCACCGCCGACGAGGTCGGGCCCGCCACCCCGGGCCCGGAACGCATTTTCAACGGCTTCGCCCTCGCCGCCATGAACAGCGCCACCCAGCCGTCCGCGCAGGAAGCGTTCGAGGCGCTGCTGGCCGACGATCCGTTCTACGACGAACCGGCGCTGACCGGCGCCGAAAAGCCCGGCGACATCCTGAAATCCAAGAAGGTCAAGGTGATCTTCAGCGGTGTCAGTCCCGGCAATGTCGAGGGCTACAAGCTCATGTACGTGACCACCGGCAACGACGGCAAGCCCTTCATCAGCACCGGCGTCATGCTGATGCCGGTCGACGGGAAGCCGAACTCCGAGCGCCACGTGATCGGCTATCAGGAAGCCAACGACAGCGTCGGCTGGAACTGTCATCCGAGCACCCAGTGGACCGGCGGCGCGCCGCTGGACGGTGCGTCCTGGTCGGCGCTGGGGCCGCTGGCGATGATGTTCGACAAGGGTTACGCGGTCATGATCTCCGATGTCGGCAACGACGCGGACAAGAAGCCGCACGGTGTGTTCGCCGGCAAGTTCGGCGCGCACGCCCAGCTCGACGGTGTGCGTGCGGCGCTCGGCCTGCGCGAGGCCGGGCTGAACCCCGAGGCGCAGGTGGCGCTGTTCGGAATCGCCGGTGGCGGTGTGGGTTCCGGGTTCGCGACCGAGATGGCCGCCGAATACGCTCCCGAGCTGGACATCAAATCGACTGTGCTGGAAGGCATGGTGGTCAAGCCGCGCGAATTCATGCGCGTGGCCGACGGTTCGATCGGTTCCGGGTTCGCGCTGGCGACCCTGCTCGGCCTGGAACCCTGGTATCCCGAGATGGACGTGAACGCCAAGCTCACGCCCGAGGGCCGCAAACTCGCCGACGTCTTCCGCACCCAATGCCAGGTGCCGGCTTACTTCGGCACGCCCTACCTGCCGTTGCGCTCGCTGTTCACCTCGGGGCTGAGCCCCGCCGAGGAGCCCGCCTTCCAGCGCGCCTTCGACGACAACGTCCTGGGCCACTCGGGCACTCCGCGCGGCAAGGTCATCATCGCCTCCTGCGCCAAGGACGACTCCCCCATGTCGCTGGTCCCCGCCCGCGACGCCCGTGAGCTCGCCGACACCTACCGCGCCCAGGGCGCGGACGTGTCCTACCAGCCCACCGACTGCGGCATGCAGCGCTTCGTCACCGACCTGTACGGCTGGGGCACCGACCTTTTCGGCATGCAGACCATCGACCAGATCGACAGCCACTTCACCTGACCCCCGAAAGGACCTCCCCCACATGGCAATCCTCTACGGCCTCGAATATCTCCTGACCTTCGGTTCACTCGCGGTCTGGAAGCTGGTCGGCCAGGCCTTCGGAATTCTCTAGGCGCTGCCGAACCAGTCCAGCGATTGACCGTGCGCGCCGGCGTAGGCGAGCGGTTCACCGTCCAGACCGACGACGAACGTGCCCCGAGTTTCGGCGGGCGGCTTCGGGACATTCGAGCCAGCGCATGTCCTCGGCGCCGCATGGCGCTTCTGCCGCGCGGCCCGCGGGTAGATAGCATCGTCCAGGGCGCGTTCTCGCGTCGACGTTGACGGTGGTAGCCGGCGAGTTCGGCGGGTTGGGTGGCAGATGAGGCAGATCTTGTTTTCGGCGTTGATCGCGCTGGGGGTGTCGATCACGCTGACGCCCTTGCTGATCAAGGTCTTCGCCGCGAAACGGATCGGGCAGGAGATCCGGGTCGACGGGCCCCAGAGCCATCAGGCCAAGCGCGGGACGCCGACCATGGGCGGGATCGCGATCCTGGTGGGGATCTGGGCCGGGTATCTCGGCTCGCATCTGCTGGGGCTGCGCTATGACGTCGAGGGTCCGTCCGCCTCGGGTCTGCTGGTGCTCGGGCTGGCCACCGCGCTCGGCATCGTCGGTTTTCTGGACGACTCCATCAAGCTGCGCAACCGGCGCAATCTCGGCTTGTCCGCGACCGGCAAATACATCGGCCAGTTCGGCGCCGCCGTGCTCTTCGGCATCCTGGCGCTGCGGTTCCCGAGCAGCACCGGGCTCACCCCGGGCGGGCGCTACCTGTCCTACGTGCGCGACTACACCGTGGTGACCTTCGGGATCGTGGTCTTCCTGCTGCTGGTCTGCTTCCTCGTGGTCGCCTGGTCCAACGCGGTCAACATCACCGACGGCCTGGACGGCCTGGCCGCCGGATCCATGGCCTTCGCCCTGGGCGCGTACATCATCATCACGTTCTGGCAGTACACCAACGCCTGCGCGACCACCCCGGAGATCGGCTGCTACAACGTCCGCGACCCGCTGGATCTGGCGGTGGTCTGCGCCGCCGGCGTCGGCGCCTGCACCGGATTCCTCTGGTGGAACGCCGCACCCGCCAAGATCTTCATGGGCGACACCGGTTCCCTGGCCCTGGGCGGCCTGCTGGCCGGCCTGTCGATCACCACCCGCACCGAACTCCTGATGGCGGTCGTGGGCGCGCTGTTCTTCGCCGAGATCCTCTCGGTGCTCCTGCAGATCGTCGTTTTCCGCACCACCGGCAACCGCCTGTTCAAGATGGCGCCCTTCCACCACCATTTCGAGCTGAGCAACTGGGCCGAAACCACGGTGATCATCCGATTCTGGCTGCTGGCCGGTATCTCCGCGGCGGTCGGCCTGATGCTCTTCTACGGTGAGTACCTGGCCGCCGTCGGGTAGCCGGACGAACGATTCCGACGGGTCCGTACCGTCGGACCGGTGCCGCTCACCGAAATCCTCGTCATCCTGCTCGCCGGATTCGGTGCGGGGGCCATCAACGCGGTAGTCGGAACGGGAACGCTCATCACCTTTCCGACCCTGGTCGCGTTCGGTTATCCCCCGCAGATCGCGACGATGTCGAACGCGGTCGGGCTGGTGGCCGGGAGCGTCTCGGGGACGTGGGGATATCGGCGCGAACTGCGCGGGCAGTGGCCGAGGTTGAAGTGGCAGATCCCGGCCTCGCTGGCCGGTGCGCTGCTCGGCGCGTGGCTGCTGCTGCACCTGCCGCCGTCGGTGTTCGCCGCGGTCGTGCCGGTCCTGATGGTGCTCGCCCTGGTCCTCGTCGTCTTCCAGCCCCGCATCCAGGCCTGGGCCCGGCGGCGTTCCGAAGCGGCGGGTCGCGCCGCCGACCAGCTCGGCCGGACGAAGCTGATCTGGCTGACCGTCGGCACCTTCGCCGTCGGCGTCTACGGCGGCTATTTCACTGCCGCACAGGGCGTTCTGCTGATCGGCATCATGGGTGTGCTGGTCTCCGAGCCGCTCCAGCGCATGAACGCGGTCAAGAATCTGCTGACGCTGATCGTCAATGTCGTTGCGGCCCTGACCTACACGATCGTCGCGTTCGACCGGATCAGCTGGGGCGCCGCGGGCTTGATCGCGGTCGGATCACTGGCCGGCGGTGCGGTCGGCGCGCGCTACGGTCGTCGGCTCTCGCCCCGGGCGTTGCGTGCCGCGATCGTGGTGCTGGGCTTGATCGGCCTGTGGCGGCTGCTGGACTGAGCCGGCTCAGCCGACGAGCGTGGCGCGCATCTCGATGGCGATCTGCGAGGCGTCCAGGTTCTCCAGCGCCTCGGCCAGCACGTCGGCGTCGAAGGTGCCGTTGTCGCGGGCATCGAGCAGGGCCGCGCGCTGCGCCTCGATGACCGCCAGCTGATGACGCTTCATCGCGTCGAAGCCGGCCTGGGTGGCTTCGGGTTCCGGCCGCTCGCCGACTTCCTGCGCGGTCGTCCGGAACAGATCGAAGATCCTGGCTTGCTCGGTGACGGTTTGATCCTCGGGATCGGTCTCGGCGCCGGACTCGGGCGTGATGAGCCGCAGCACCGGGCCGATGGTGCCGCCCTGCACCAGCAGCGACATCAGCGCGACCGTGAACGCGATGAGCACGAGCAGCGGCCGCTGCGGGGTGTCCTCGGGCAGGGTCTGCGCCGCGGCCACCGTCACCGCGCCACGCATACCCGCCCACACGACGGCGGTGCCTTCCCGCCATCCGAGCGGCTCGCGCAGGAAGTACTCGATATTGGCCAGGCCCTGGGTGAGCCGGCGTGAGAACCGGTCGAGATCGCGATCGGAGGCCCGCCGATTGCGGGTCTGCAACCGTTCGAGGGTCGCCTGCTTGCCTTCCGGCGTGTTCATACGATCCTGCATGTCCTGCACATGGGCCTGCATCTTCTCGCCCCGCCGGGCGCGGTGCGCGAGCACACCGAGCAGCGGCGCGACGTAGGCGGCGCGCACGAGCAGCGTCAAGGCCAGCGCGCCCGCCGCGACCAGCACCGCGACACCCACCCCGGCGTGGTCGTTCTCGCTGTCGACGATGATCGAGTGGATCTGCAACCCCATCGTCAGGAACACCGCGCCCTCGAGCACGAGCTCGACGGTGCGCCAGTTCTGCGAATCCGAGAGCCGGTTCTGCGGCGAAAGGACCCGCGGCGCACCGACTCCGGTGACCAGGCCCGCCACCACCGCGGCGACCAGGCCCGACGCGCCCAGCAGTTCGGCGGGAATCGAGGCCAGGAACGGCACCGTGAAAGAGAGGACGGTATTGACGGCCGGATCGGTGATGCGCTTGCGGACCATGAGGTTCAGCCGCCCGACCGCCCAGCCGACCACCAGCGCGACCACGACCGAGTAGACGAACGTGCCGACCGCGCCCCAGAACGAGAACGCCGCGGCCGTCGCGACGATGGCCGTGCGCAGCAGCACCAGCGCGGTCGCGTCGTTGAGCAGGCTCTCCCCGTCCAGGATCGCCACCACCCGTTTCGACACCGGTGTCTTCTTGATGATCGAGGTCGCCACGGCATCGGTCGGACTGACGATCGCGCCCAGCGCCACACCCCAGGCGAACCCGAGGTCGGGAACGATGAGCATGAAGAACACCCCGAGCACGAGCGCGGTGCCCACCACCAGCAGCACGGACAGCCCGCCGATCGCCCCGAACTCGCGGCGGAAGTTCATCGCGGGCATCGACACCGCCGAGGAGTACAGCAGCGGCGGCAGCACGCCCTCGAGAATCCATTCCGGCTCGATGTGGGTCGCGTCGAACACCGGCAGGAAACTCGCCGCGACGCCGATCGACACCAGCAGCAACGGCGCCGCGATCCCCAGTCGCGGACCGGCGATCGCCGACACGGCAATCACCACCAGCGCACTCACGATCACCACGAGCAGTTCGGCCACCGGACCATCCTGGCAGTAAGCCGGGGCGATTCCTGGCTTCTGCGCAGCTAACCGCCGCGATGTCGGCTCCGGCGCGAAGCAATGCTGACGTTTGGAAATCGATGCTAACGTCAGCATCGTGGAAGAACCGGATTTCCCGATCCTGGGGACGGAACCGCTCGTGGTCGAGTTCGCGAACACCCGGTACGGACTCGACGCGGCGCGCACCGACTATCTGGAGACGCCGCGGTTGGTCGCGCAATGGTTCGCCGCCATGGGCATCGCGTCCGAACCGGACGCCGCTCGGGCTCGCGCGCTGCGTGACGCCGTCCGCGAGGTGTTGTCCGCCGTCGCGCAGAACCGGTCCCCGGAGCCGGCCGCCGTGCACACGGTCAACGAATTCGCCGCCGCCGCACCGAGTTTCCCCGTTCTGGACTGGCCCGAAAACGAGACAGCGCACAGCCGGTGGCAGTACACGGTCGACGGACCGCCCGCGGTGCTGGGCCGCATCGCCGCGGAGTGCGTCGAGTTGGTCACCGGCCCGCGCGGCGTCACGGTGCGCGGTTGTCCCGCACCGGACTGCACGCTGTTCTTCCTCAAGAACCATTCCCGGCGCCGGTGGTGCCACTCCTCCTGCGGTCATCGCGACCGGCAGGCCCGGTACTACCGCCGACGACGCACCCCGGAGGCGCACTCATGATCACCTGGCGGCCGGTAATGGAATCGGATTTTCCGCTGCTGGGACAGTGGCTGGCCGAGCCGCACGTGGCCCGGTGGTGGCACCACGACAGTTCCCCGGCGGGCGTGGCCCGCGATTTCGGCCCGACCGCGCGGGGCGAGGAACCCGCGGAGGACCTGCTGATGTTTCTCGACGGCCGCCCGGTGGGACTGATCCAGCGGGCCCGCCTCGACGACTACGCCGAGGACTTCGCCGAACTCGCCGCCTGCACCGCCGTGCCCGCGGAGGCCGTCACCGTCGACTATCTGATCGGCGATCCCGGCGACATAGGTGTCGGGCTGGGTCCGCGCATGATCCAGCGGATGCTCGCGGCCACCTGGACCGACTATCCGCACGCCCCGGCGATCCTGATCCCCGTGTCGGCCGCCAACCGGGCCTCCTGGCGGGCCTTGGAGAAGGCCGGGATGCACCGCGTCGCCGAGGCCGAGATGGCGCCCGACAACCCGGCCGACGACCGGGCGCACTACGTCTATCGGCTCGACCGGCCGGTCGCGGGCTAGTCCGCGGTGGGGAAACGCGGGCGGTCGAGGGGTACCTCGGCCCACACCGTCTTGAAGCGGGCGTAGTGGATCACGCCCCATTCGATGGCGATCCGTTCGAGCAGGAGCATGCCCCGCCCGCCCGCCGCGTCCGGGACCCGCACGAAGGGGTCTTCGGTGCTGCTGTCGTCGACCTCCACCCGCAACCGCGCCGGATCCGCCAATAATCGAAGCCGGCAGCGCCACGGCGAGCGTCCGTGCTCGCGGGCATTGACGACCATCTCGTCGACGCTCAGAACCGCGTCATCGACCACAACCACGTCGGTATCGGGAGCCAGCAGGTCGCGAACCGTATCTCGAATCCACCGATCGGATGTGGTGTCGAGATCGAACTCCAGGACCTGCTCGTTGCCGCCGGATACCGGCCACGCGGGCATTGTCATCGGTCTTACCTCCTTCACCGCATGCCGAGATAACTGCTGGCTACCCACAATCGCGAAGCAGAAACGGCATACCCGGCGCAAGTCGGGCAGTGTGACAATGACTACAGAGTGGTGTCTACGGCGTATCCGGTGCCGGATCCAGCCCGATCTTCGCCGCGATCCGCGTGAGCAGCACATCCTGGGCCGCGAGGTGCGCCTGGATCTGCGCGGTCTCGTGCAACGTCGCGCCGGCGTCCTCGAAGGTGGCCTCGGAGCGCTTGTCGGCGGCGGCGGCCTGCACGTTCTGGCCAACCATGATGATCGAGAGCAGCACGAGTTGCAGGAAGGTCTGGGCCACCCAGGCCACGAAGGTCGCGGTGCCGCCGCGGATCGCTGCGGGCAGGCTGATGCAGTCGAACGCGGCGAAGGCGTAGGCGCACCACATGCTGCCGACGGCACGCGTAATGAGCAGCGCCATTTTGGTATTGAAGCGATTGACGGCGTTGTCCCGGCGGAGCTGATCCTTGACCCGGACCGGGCCCTCCCGCAGCCGATTCAGGATGCGTGGATGCGGAATGTGCTGGTACAGGCTGCTCATTCCCGGGGATCCTGCCGGACCGGCCGGGCCCCCGCCGGTCGCCGCGCCGTCGAATTTCGCGGATCCACCAAGCCGATGCCGCCTCGGCTCCGATACCCCTTCTGTCAGCTATTCATCCAGCTATCACGAAGGCGGTTCCCTATGAAGGCGATCAGCATCCGGAAGTCCCTGGCAGCCACCGCGATGATCACCGGCCTCTGTGCCGCGGCCTCGACCTTCGGCATCGGCGCCGCGAACGCCGATCCGATGAGCGACCTCGAGCCGCTGCTGAGCTCGAATTGCAGCTTCACCCAGATCGACGCCGCCCTGCACGAGGTGTCGCCGGAGACCGCGGCCCAGCTCGACGCCGCGCCGGCCCAGAAGGACGCCCTCAAGACCGCCTACGACCAGCCGGTCGAGCAGCGCCGCGCCGCGTTCCAGACCCTGATCGAGCAGCAGCAGAAGATGGGCATCAGCGCGAACGCCAACGCGGACTTCGCCCCCAAGATGAGCCAGGTCGTCGACAGCTGCAACAAGTACTGAGCGCGCGTCACCAGCGCCTCGCCCGGCACCGGCGGCAGTCGTCACGCCGCCGGCGCCGGGCGCTCGGTGTGTTGGCCGGTCACCCGCCCGCACCCTTGTTACAGTCCGCACCATTTGTTCGGAGCTCGCAAAGCAGCAGGAGGACAAATGGATTCCCAGCGCCTGTGCCTGGCGATGATCGCCGGCATCGCCGCGGCTCTGCTCAGCACCCCGCAAGCACTCGCCACTCCCCCCGAACCCGCACCGATCCAATCCGCCGACCCCGACGGCTACTGGACCCACTGCCTGCCCGCCACCCCCGCCGACTGGTGCCCGCGGGGCTGGATCGGCACGAAAACCAAACGCTGCAGCAGCATTTGGGGCCGGCAGGACTACTGCGTGAAGGTGCGATAGCGCGGGAGGAAAAACTCCTCGAGATCGGCGAAAATACATGACACAGGGTGTCGTGATTCGCTGGCAGGCTTAGCAGCGAACGTTCAGTCGATGGACGTTCGCAGTGCAGCGAATCGAATGGAGTTTGATGTGGTAGCGGAACGTACGGCTGTCAACCCGGTGACCTGGTCGTTGGCGATGGGATTCAACCAGGGTGAGGTCGTCACGGGGCAGACCCGGACGCTGTACTGCTCCGGGCAGACCGCGATGAGCGCGGACGGCCAGCCGCAGCACGACGGTGACATGGCCGCGCAGGTCGCGCTGAGCCTGGACAACCTCGAGGCGGTCCTCAAAGAGGCCGGGATGTCGCTGTCGAACCTGGTGCGGCTCAATGTGTACACCACCGACGTCGACCTGCTCTTCCAGCACTACGGCGTGCTGGCCGGGCGACTGGGCGCGGCCGGGGTGGCACCGGCCACCACCATGCTCGGGGTCACCCGGCTGGCCGTCCCCGGCCAGCTGATCGAGCTCGAGGGCACCGCCGTCGACTGAGGCCACCTCGCGGCAAGCGCCCGCACCGCCCGCTGGCACGATGGACCACCATGAACATCATGCTTTTCCACTCGGCGTGCGGGCTGCGGCCCGCGGTGCGGGCGGCCGCGGAACGGATGCGGGCCGCGGGTCATGAAGTCCATGTGCCGGATCTGTACGACGGGCGGACCGCCGACACCGTGGACGGGGGCATGGCGATCCGGGACGAGATCGGGCTGGACGAGCTGCTGCGGCGGGCGGTGGTCGCGGCGGCCCCGCACTCCGAGACCGGGCTGGTGTACGCGGGGTTCTCGCTGGGGGCGTTCTTCGCGGGCAGTCTCGCGCTGGCCGATGTGAAGGCCCGGGGGCTGCTGCTGGTGCACGGCACTTCCGATGTGCCCGAGGACGTCTCGGTCGACGGGTTGCCGACCCAGCTGCATGTGGCCGACCCGGACATGTACGAGCCCGACGACTGGCTCAACAGCTGGTATCTGGACATGCAGCGGGCGGGCGCGGATGTAGAGGTGTACCGGTATCGCGGTGCCGGGCACCTCTACACCGATCCCGAGCTGCCGGATTGGGACGCCGAGGCGGCCGAGCGCACCTGGCAGCTGGCGCTCGGCTTCCTCGACTCGCTGGGTTAGAGAACGGTGAGGCCGTGCGGGCGGTTGTTCATCGACTCGCAGCCGTCCGCGGTCACCACCACGATGTCCTCGATGCGCGCGCCCCAGACGCCGCGGAAGTAGATGCCGGGCTCGATGCTGAAGGCCATCCCCTCCCCCAGGATCAGGTCGTTGCCCGCGACGATATAGGGGTCCTCGTGCACCGACAGGCCGATGCCGTGGCCCGTGCGATGCACGAACGCCTCGCCTAAACCGGCCTCCACCAGCACATCTCGCGCGGCGGCGTCCACCGACTCGGCGCTCACGCCGGGCCGGACCGCGGCCACCGCGGCGGCCTGGGCCCGCTCCAGGACGGCGAACTGCGCGGCGACGTCGGCGTCCGGCTCGCCCAGGCTGTAGGTGCGGGTGGAGTCGGAGTAGTAGCCCGGATCAACCGGGCCGCCGATGTCGATGACCACGACATCGCCGGGTTCGATGCGACGCTCGGAGACGTGATGGTGCGGATCGGCGCCGTGCGGGCCGCTGCCGACGATGACGAACGCCGCCTCGGTGTGCCCCTCCTGCACGATGGCGGCCGTGATGTCCGCGCCCACCTCGGCCTCGGTGCGCCCGGCGCGCAGGAACTCGCCCATCCGGGCGTGCACCCGGTCGATGGCGGCGCCGGCCCGGCGCAGCGCGTCGATCTCGGCCTCGCCCTTGGTCATTCGCAGTTCGCGCAGCACCGGGGTGGCCGAGACCGGCATGCCGCTGGTGGAGCGCGCGAGCGGGATCAGGTGCAGCGCGGGCATCGCGTCGGCGACGGCGATCCGGGACCCGGCGTGCAAGGTGGAGCGCACCAGCTCGTACGGGTCGACGCCGTCCACCCAGTCCAGCACCCGCAGCCCGAGTTCGCCTGCGGCTGAACCGGACAGCGAGGCCAGCTCGAGCTTCGGGATCACCACCGCGGGCGTCGCCTTGTCGGAGGTGATGATCAGGCAGGTCAACCGCTCGAACGATTCGGCGTCGGACCCGATCAGATACTGGAGATCCGGCCCCGGGGTGATGAGCAGGGCGTCCAGCGACGCCGCCCGCATCAAATCCACTGCCCGTTCCAACCGGTCCCGGTATACATCCGCCGCGAACCTGGACTTCGTCTGCGAACTCATAGCCTTCGACGTTACCCGTCGCCGGAAGCGGCCACCACAGCGCAAACCTTCACAGCACCGAGGCACAGTCGCTACCTCCCGGCGCGCCGGGGATGTTTCCATGGGTGGATGGAAAGACACTCTGGGGCGCGCGGGCCGCGGGTTCCGATCCACGACGTGCTGCGAGGTCTGGAGATCCACCCGCTGGAACCGGGCGACACCGCCATCGAGGCGTTCGTCCTGGTCAAACTCATCGACGCGCAGGGCAACGCCAGCTGGGCGTTCCGCACGACCAACCGGTTGAACCGGGAGGAGCTGCTGGGCGCGCTGACCGTCCAGGTCGACATCCTGCGCAAGGAATTGCGGGATCTCTGGAGCTGAGGTTGTCGGGGCGGGCGAGTAGCCTCAGCGCCGTGACTTCTACCGGTGGGCCTCTGTTGCTGCTCGATGGCGCCAGTCTGTGGTTCCGTGCCTTCTACGGAATCCCGGACAAGATCACCGCCCCGGACGGGCGCTCGGTGAACGCCTTGCGCGGTTTCACCGACATGGTCGCCTCGCTGATCACCAAGCACTCGGCCGCCCGGCTGGTGGTCTGCCTGGATCTGGATTGGCGCCCGAAGTTCCGCGTCGATCTGGTGCCGTCCTACAAGGCGCACCGCCTGGATACCTCCACCGCGGCCGCCGACGGCGCCGAGGAGGTGCCGGATCTGCTCACACCGCAGGTCGAGATGATTCTCGAGGTACTCGCCGCGGCGGGCATCGCCACCGGCGGCGCGGCGGGCCTGGAGGCCGACGACGTGCTGGGCACCCTGGCCACGCGGGAGGGCACCGACGAGGTGGTCGTCGTCAGCGGCGATCGCGATCTACTGCAACTGGTCCGCGACACCCCGGCCCCGCCCGTGCGCGTGCTCTACGCGGGCCGCGGGCTGGCCAAGGCCGAGCTGTTCGGTCCCGCCGAGGTTTCCGCGAAATACGGTGTGCCGCTGGCGAACGCGGGCCGCGCCTACGCCGATATGGCCACCCTGCGCGGCGACGCCTCCGATGGTCTGCCGGGCGTCGCCGGCATCGGCGACAAGTCGGCCGCCACCCTGATCAGCCGCTTCGGCTCCCTGGAGGCCCTGGTCGCCGCCGTCGAGGATCCCGACGCCGAGCTGGCCGCGGGCATCCGCGCCAAACTCCGTGCCGCCGACGAGTACCTGAAGGCCGCCGCCCCGGTCGTCCGCGTGGTCTGCGACGCCGAGGTCGAGCTGTCCCGCCCCGATCTACTCCCCACCACCCCGGCCGACCCGGACCGGCTCCGTGAGCTCGCCGCCGCCTACAACGCCGAAAGCCCGATCAACCGGCTGATCACGGCCCTGGGCGCGCGGACCGCCTAGACAGTCCGCCGGGCGCCCCTGCCGGAGCGGGGGCTGCCCGGTCGCGTGGCCTCAGCTCGGGCGGCCGACCTCGTAGGTGCCGTCATCCTTGGTGATCTTGACGTTGACCTTCTTCTGCTCGCCGCTGACCTTGAGCGTGCACTCGAAGGTGGCGTCGACCTCGACCTGCTGGCCGGACGGGCAGGAGACGTCGGTGACGTCGGAGATGCCGTAGGAATCGGTGAGCACCTTCTGCACACCCTCCTGCACCGCGGACTGATCCAGCTTGTCCTTGGCGGTGAGCAGCAGCACGCCGGCCACGACGATGCCGATCAGCACCACGGCGCCGAGCGCCAGGCCGATGATCAGGCCCTTGCCCTTCTTCTTGGCCGGAGCCTGCTGCTGCGGGAGCTGCTGGCCGGGCTGCGCGGGCTGACCCCACTGGCCCTGCTGCTGCTGACCCCACTGCTGCTGGCCCTGCTGCTGCTGGCCCCAATCCTGTTGCGGCTGTTGCCCCCACGACTGCTGCTGCTGGCCGCCGGTGTTCGGCTGCCACTGCTGCTGGCCACCGGTCTGCTGGCCCCACTGCTGCTGGCCCTGCTGCTGGCCCCACTGCTGCTGCGGAGACGGTGTCTGCTCGCCCCAGTGCTGGGTGGGCTGTGCCTGACCCGGCTGCTGGCCACCCCACTGCTGGGTCGGGCCGGCCTGGCCGGGATTCTGATCCGCCGCTCCCCAGTGCTGGGTGGGATCGTTGCGTCCCTCCCCGGGATCGTTCGGTCCGTAAGGGCCGCTCATCTTGCCTCCACTCGCATCGTTATACATACGGTAGCCCCCCGCGCGAGACTCGTCGCCATGCGACTACTCCACGGTCGGTACGCGAAAGAAATCAAATCACAATCGAATCCACCGTGTCCGATGCCGCGCGCGTTACCACCTCGACCAGGCTAGGCCGCGTCCACCGCGACCACACCGCGCCGAATCGCGCGCACCGCCTTGGCCGCCGTGCCCGCCACTTCCACGTCGTCGGCGGTGTTGCGGATCTGGTCGAGCAGGTCGATGACCTGCCGGCACCAGCGCACGAAATCACCGGCCGAGAGCGGGCTGCCCTGATCGCCACTGGCCAGCAGCGACTCGGCCAGACCGTCGCCGCGCGCCCACTTGAAGACCCCGGCCAGGAAACCGAGATCGGGTTCGCGGGTCGGCGGCAGTTTGTGCCGGGACTCGTCGGCGCGCAGCTGGGTCCACAGGGTGACCGTCTCGCCGACCGCGCGCCGAATCGGCTCGGTCGGGCCGGTGACACCGAGATAGCCGCCCTCCTGCCGGGATTCGTAGACCAGCGCCGACACCACGGCCGCCAGCTCGGCCGGACCCAGGCCCCGCCACACGCCCTCGCGCAGGCATTCGGCCACCAGCAGGTCGGCTTCGGCGTAGATCCGGGCCAGGCGGCGCCCGTCCTCGGTGACCTCGCCCTCGTGCACGAAACCGCGCTCCTCCAGCAGGCCGAGGATCCGGTCGAAGGTGCGGGCGAGGGAATTCGTTGTCGCGGAGACCTTCTGGCGCATGGTCTCGGTTTCGCGCAGCACCCGGTTGTAGCGTTCGCCGATCCGCGCCATCTGCTCGCGATCGGAACGCCCGTGCGCGGGATGAGAGCGCAGGGTGCGCCGCAGCGTGTCGAGTTCGCGGTCCTCGGCCGCGGTGGCGCGCTTGTCGTAGCGCCGCCGGCCGGGCGCCTCGATACCGGTGCCGCGCAGCGCGGAGGCCAGATCGCGGCGGGTGCTGGCGGTGCGATGGTCGACCCGGCGCGGCAACCGCATGTGCCCCAGCGCTTCCGCGGGCACCGGGAAATCGGCGACCGACACCCGGCCGGCCCATTTGTCCTCGGTGAGCACCAGCGGACGCGGATCACCCGGTGTCGCATCGGGTTCCAGGATCACCGCGAGCCCCTGCCGGCGCCCGGACGGGATCGCTACCACGTCACCGCGGCGCAGCCGGACCAGCGAGTTCACCGACGCGCCGCGCCGATCGGAACGCTTCTGCTGCTCCAGCGACCGTTCCCGCTGCTTGATCCGCTCGCGCAGCGAGATGTACTCCAGGAAACCGCCGTCCTCGGTGCCGAGCTGACCGCGCAGCTTGCGCAGCTGGCCCTCGTTGCGCTCGATGCCGCGCACCAGCCCGACCACCGAGCGGTCGGCCTGGAACTGCGCGAAGGACCGTTCCAGCAGCGCCCGCGCCTCGGCGGCGCCCATCCGGTCGATCAGGTTGATCGACATGTTGTAGCCGGGCTTGAACGAGCTGCGCAGCGGATAGGTGCGGGTGGAGGCCAGGCCCGCGACACTGCTGGTGTCCACCTCGGGCTGCCACAGCACCACCGCGTGGCCCTCGATATCGATGCCGCGGCGACCGGCACGACCGGTGAGCTGGGTGTACTCGCCGGGGGTGAGCTCGGCGTGCGTTTCGCCGTTGTACTTGACCAGGCGTTCCAGCACCACCGTGCGGGCGGGCATGTTGATACCCAATGCCAAGGTCTCCGTGGCGAATACGGCCCGCACCAGGCCGCGCACGAACAATTCCTCGACGGTGTGCCGGAACGCGGGCAGCATGCCGGCGTGATGCGCGGCCAGCCCGCGGCGCAGCGCCTCGCGCCACTCCCAGTAACCGAGCACCTCCAGATCGCCCTTGGGCAGATCGCCGGTGTGCTTCTCGATGATCGCCTCGACCTCGGCGGCATCCCCGGGACGGCTCAGATCCAGCCGCGAGCGCAGGCACTGGGCCAGCGCGCCGTCACAGCCCGCGCGGCTGAAGATGAACGTGATCGCGGGCAGCAGGCCCTCTTCGTCCAGCTTGGCCAGCACCTCCGGGCGCGGCAGCGGCCGGAAATCGCGGCGCTGGCCGCCGCCGCGATGGCGCGGCGCCCAGCCGTTCGCCCGGTCGGCGGACTCGCGCTGGCGGATATAGCGGACCAGGTCCTCGTCGACCAGGACCTTCTGGTCGCTGGAGCTGGTGTCGAACAGATCGAACAGGCGCCGGCCGACCATGACGTGCTGCCACAGCGGCACCGGGCGGGTCTCGTCCACCACCACGGTGGTGTTGCCGCGCACCGTCTCCATCCAGGCGCCGAATTCCTCGGCGTTGCTCACGGTGGCCGACAGGCTGACCAGCCGCACGTCGGCGGGCAGGTGCAGGATCACTTCCTCCCACACCGCGCCGCGGAACCGGTCGGCCAGGTAGTGCACCTCGTCCATGACCACATAGGACAGCCCGCGCAGCGCGTCGGAGCCGGCGTAGATCATGTTGCGCAGCACCTCGGTGGTCATCACGACCACCGACGCGTCCGGGTTCACCGATTGGTCACCGGTGAGCAAACCGACGCTGTCGCGCCCGTAGCGCTCGGTGAAGTCGGCGAACTTCTGGTTCGACAACGCCTTGATCGGTGTGGTGTAGAAACACTTTCCGCCCGAGGCCAGCGCGAGGTGCACCGCGAATTCGCCGACGATGGTCTTACCCGCGCCGGTCGGCGCGCACACGAGGACGCCGTGCCCCCCTTCCAGCGCGGCGCACGCGTCCCGCTGGAAAGGATCGAGGGCGAAGCTCAGCTCGGCGGAAAACTTTGCCAGCTCGCCTGAAAACACCCGGTGATCTGTCACATTTCAGAGCGTATCGGAGTAGTCCGACACTGGTCGCGTGGATTTTCCGGCGGGTTCGGAGATCGGCTCCGCGGGGGCCACCGTCTCGGGCTCGGCGATCGAGGAGGCCTCGTCGTCGGCGAGCTCCTGTTCCTTGCGCGCCCGGCGCCGATCGTTGACCCGCGCGAACTGCACTGCCACCTCGAACAACACGGTCAGCGCGAGGGCCAGCGCGAGCATCGAGAACGGGTCCTGCGGGGTGACGATCGCCGCGAAGACGAAGAGGCCGAAGATGATTCCGCGCCGCCAGGCCTTGAGGCGGACGTAGGTGAGCACGCCGATCAGGTTCAGCCCGATGATGATCAGCGGCGTCTCGAAGCTGACTCCGAAAATGATCAGCAACTGGATGATGAAGCCGAAGTACTGGGTACCACTGAGCGCGGTGATCTGGACGTTGTCGCCGATGGTGAGCAGGAAGTCCAGGGCATGGGCGACAACGACATACGCGAGCACGGCGCCGGCGGCGAACAGCACCGTGCCGGAGCTGACGAACCCGACCGCGTACTTGCGTTCCTTGGCGTAGAGGCCCGGGGTGATGAACGCCCACAGCTGATACAGCCAGATCGGCGCGGCGAGCACGACGCCGGCGGTGAAGCCGACCTTCAACCGGAGCATGAACTGCTCGAACGGCCCGGTCGCGAGCAGGCGGCAGGCGCCGTCGGGGCTCAGCGCCGCGCGCGCCGACTCCGGCAGCGCACAGTAGGGGCCGCGCAGCAGCTCACCCAGGCTCTCCACACCCATGAACGAATGCGAGTACCAGAGGAATCCCAGGATGGTGGTCAGCATCACGGCCGCGATGGAGAGCAGCAGCCGGGTGCGCAGTTCCTGGAGATGTTCGACCAACGACATGGTGCCGTCGGGATTGGTCCGGCGTTTGCTGTGCCGGGGATCGAACGGGATTCGCATCGGTGAAGTAGGCCCCTGTGTCTGAACAGCACGGAACCGGGTGAGCGAGACTCACCCGGGGTCGAGCATCCGGCTCTACAGCGACTTCGACTCGGGCTGCGCCTGCGGCTGCGGGGCCGGGTGCACCGGCTGCGCGGGCGGCAGTTGCTGGGGCGCCGGCTGGGGCGCGTCCGCCGAGGAGTTGCCCTCGTTCTGCATCTGGCTGACTTCACTCTTGAAAATACGCAGTGACCGGCCCAGACCGCGAGCGGCGTCGGGCAGCCGCTTCGCGCCGAACAACAGCACGACGACAACGAGAATGATCACCCAGTGGGACACACTGAGACCACCCATGATTTACCTCCGAAGACTTTGGTGCCTCTGATGCTACCGGACTCGGAGCGGCAGATTTGGCCGCCCCACCGGCCGAACGCCCCGGTAAATCGGCGTTTGCCAGGCGTTCACTATCGTCCGCGCGCGGCCGCGGCCCGCAGTTGCTCGAGCAATTCGGCGCCGGTCCAGGTGCGCCGGTCGCCCTGCTCGGCCGCCACCACGAGCTCGATCAGCCGCTGGTTCACCGGCGTCGGTATCCCGACCATCGCCCCCAGGCCGACGATCTCGCCGCACAGCCACGAGATCTCGGTCTTGCGGCCCAGCGCCAGGTCGTCGGCCATCGAGGAGCGCGCCACCGGATCGATGGCCAGCACCTTCGCCGCGACCCGCCGGAAGACGCCGTCGCGCACGTTCAGCAGCCGCGTCATCAACGCGGGCGGCAGCGGGGTGAGCCGCGCGGGCCGGATCCGGGCCCGGTTCATCGCGGCCAGCGCCTCGCGCTGGGTCAGCGCCAGACAGCGGCGGTAGTTCCGGTCGCCCAGTTGCTCGCGCAGCGGCCGTCCGGACAGCGCGTTGATGGGATTGTTCAGATTCAGCAGCAGTTTGGCCCACTGCACCGGCAGCAGGTCCGGATACCGCCGCCAGCCCAGGCCGGACCGGGCGAACAGCTCCCGGAACTCGGCGAGCGCCGGATCGTCCTGGATCGCGATGTCGCCCGCGGTGCCGCGATGGAACCGGCCCCCGGCATGCTGCACGACGTTGAACATCACCATGCCCGCCAGCACCACGCAGGTGGGCAGAATCTCGCGGATGATCGTGTCGTTGCCGATGCCGTTCTGCAGGCTCAGCACGACGGTGCCCGGCCGGATCTTGCCGGTCAGCGCGCGCACCGCGTCGGCGGTGGCCGCGGATTTCACCGTCACCAGCACCAGATCGGCGGACCCCGCCTCGTCCGGTTCGGTCGCGACCTCGAAGCGCTCACGGCCGACCACGACCTCGCCGCCGTCCAGGTCGGTGAGCCGCAAACCGGTCGCGCTGATCTCGTCGAGGATCCGGGGCCGGCCGACGAAGGTGACGTCGGCGCCGGCCGCGGCCAGCTTGCCCCCGACGAACACACCGATGCTGCCCGCGCCGAGCACCAGGACGCGGTGCGGTAATCGATCCGAACTCACGACGCGCCGGCCTCCTCGTATCCCGCGGCGGCATAGGCGGCGAGCGCGGCGTTGGACCGTTCCCGCACGGCGGCGACGAGTTCGGGCGGACCGAGCACGCTCACCCCGGCGCCGAAACCGAGCAGCAGGCGCGCCATCCAGTCCAGGGTGGCGAATCGCATCGTCGCCTCCAGGCTGCCGTCGGGATGCACCGCCATCCGGTGCATCGGGTACTGGTCGAGTACCCACCCGTAGTCGGGCCGAACAAGCAAGCGCGCCAGCGGAACCGCGGGATCGTCCTGGAACAGGTCCAGCGCCGCGGCCTCGGCGGTGGCGTGGCTGGGCGGGCGGGCCGCCTCGTCCAGTTCGGTGGCCGCCTCGATCCGGTCGAAGCGGAACAGCCGCACGCCCTCGGCCTGGCGGCACCAGCCCTGCAGGTAGCTGTTGTTGTCCACCAGCACGATCCGGATCGGGTCGACGACCCGCTCGGAGACCACGTCGCGGCTGGCGGAGTAGTAGACGATCTGGACCGCGCGCTTGTCGGCGAGCGCGGCGCGCACGGTCGCGACGGCGTCCTTGCCGCCCTGCGCCCGCGGCGTGGGCGGTGCGGGGTCGGGCGCGGGGCGGCCGCCGGTGATGGCCGCCTCGATCTTGGCGATGGCGGCCTGGGCCGCGGTCGGATCGACCATGCCGGGCATGTCCTCGATCGAGCGCAACGCCACCAGCAGCGCGGTCGCCTCGGTGGAGGTCAGGCGCAGCGGGCGGTCGATGCCCGCGGAGAAGGTGACCTCGATGCTCTCCTCGGAGAACGACAGGTCGATCAGGTCGCCGGGGCCGTAACCGGGCAGACCGCACATCCACAGCTGATTCAGGTCGCTCATCAGCTGCTTGGTGGTGACGCCGAGATCGGCGGCGGCGTCGGCGGCGCTGATGCCGGGATTGGCGATGAAGTACGGAATCATGTTGAGCAGGCGCGAAAGCCGCACCGAGAGCCGGGAACTGCTACTCATGACAGCGCGACCTCCGTCCGATCGAAGACCGAGCGCAGCCGCCCGACCACATCGGCGCGTAGATCCTCGGGTGCGAGCACCAGCGCGTCCGGGCCGAGCCCGGTGATCAAGCGCGCCAGCCAATCCCGCGACCGGATCGGCACCTGCACGACCATGCCGGTGCGCTCGCCGATGACGCGCTCCTCCAGCACCTGGCCGAGCCGGCGGATCTCCTGGCCGCGACCGTCGGCCACCCACACCGTCGCCGATCCGCTGACCGGGGTGTGGCTGGTGACGCGATCGACGATGTCGCGCAGATCCACGTCATCGGGTTTGCGGACGGTGTTGACCGGGCCGTACGGGGTGACCTCGTCGCCGATCCGGGACAGCCGGAAGCTGCGCACGTCGTCGCGGGCGCGGTCGTGCCCGACCAGGTACCAGCGGCCGTGCCGGGTCACCACGCCCCACGGCTCCACGTCACGCATCAGATAGGGCGCGTTGACCGCGCCGCGGTGCTCGAACCGCACCGCCTGCCCGGCGTCGACCGCGGCGAGCAACTTGCCGAGCACGGGTTCCGAGCCGCGGGTGCGGGCGGGCACCGCGGGCGCCGTCACCGCGACGTCGGCTTCGACGTGGATACCGGCCGCGCGCAGCTTCAGCAGCGCGCTGTCGGCGGCCGCCGCGAGCTCGGGCGACTCCCACATCTGCACCGCGACCGCGACCGCCGCCGCCTCCTCGTCGCTGAGATCGATCTCGGGCAGCTCGTAGGCGTCACGGTTGATCCGATACCCCTCAAGGCTCGAATACCGGCTCACCGGCCCGATTTCCAGCGGAATGCCCAGGTCACGCAGTTCGTTCTTGTCCCGCTCGAACATTCGGCTGAACGCCTCGTCGCTCGCGGACTCCTCGTACCCCGCGACGCTGTCCCGAATCCGCTCCGCGGTCAAGAACTGCCGGGTCGACAACAGCGCGATGACCAGATTCATCAGCCGCTCGACCTTGGATATCGCCACCCGGTAGAGCGTAATAGCCCGGGGCGGTGGCATGCGCGGCGGCGCACGGATCGGGCGCGACCGCAGGTGCCGCGGCACCGCCGCACCTGCAGGTTTGCCCCGCCGGTGCCGGGTATCCCAGGACTGGATGGGAGGCGATGATGCAACGGCCTCGACTGATTACCCACAATGTCGTCTCGGTGGACGGAAGACTCGCGGTTTCGCCGCGCACACTGCTGATGCTGGACGATCGCTGGCCCGCGGGCGGCGAGGGTTACCTCGACCTGCTGCGCCGCCACCAACCCCAGGTGCTGCTGGAGGGCAGCGGATCCTTGGTGACCGACGACCAGCCGCCCGCTCCCCTGCCGGCCACCGACCTCCCCGCGCACGTGCTGGGCCGGGACTATCTGCCCGCCGAGGTGCGCGCGAAGGCGAGCGCCGGCTGGTTCGTGGTGCCCGACAGCCGGGGCCGGGTGCGCTGGACCTACAAGGAGTTTCCGGGCGAGGAGATGGCCGGCTGGCATCTGCTGGTGCTGGTCGCGGTGGCGACGCCGCTGCGCTACCTGGCCTATCTGCGGCGCGAGGAGATCCCCTACCTGGTGGTCGGGCGGCGGCACGTCGATCTGACGGCGGCGCTGAAAGTGCTGCGGGCGCGATTCGCGGTGGACACCGTGGTGGCCACCGGCGGCGCGCGCCTGGGCGGGGCGTTGCTGCGCGCGGGGCTGATCGACGAGATCGAGACCGAGATCGTGCCGATCGCCGTCGGCGGCACGCGCACGCCGATGATGTTCACCGCCCCCGACCTGGAGCGCACCCGCAGGCCCACGCGAATGCGTTGTCTCGGCGTCGAATCCCGGCCGCACGGCCGGGTGCTGCTGCGCTACGCGGTGGACAACGAGCCGCCGCCGGAGCCGAAGCGCTCCGGCCATCAGCTGGCCGCGGGCGACCATCCACGGAAACCACGGTAGGCGCGCCCGCGAGCGCGCCCACCCGGTTTGCACTACATGGAGGCGATCAGCCGGTCCACACGCTCGTCGACCGAGCGGAACGGGTCCTTGCAGAGCACGGTGCGCTGGGCCTGGTCGTTCAGCTTCAGGTGCACCCAGTCGACGGTGAAGTCGCGGCCCGCCTCCTGCGCGGCGGTGATGAAATCGCCGCGGAGCTTGGCGCGGGTGGTCTGCGGCGGGGTGTCCACCGCGGCGTCCACGGCCTCGTCCTCGGTGATCCGCTTGGCCAGGCCCTTGCGCTGCAGCAGGTCGAACACGCCGCGGCCGCGCTTGATGTCGTGGTAGGCCAGATCCAGCTGGGCGATCTTCGGATCGGACAGCTCCATGCTGTAGCGGTCCTGGTAGCGCTGGAAGAGCTTGCGCTTGATCACCCAGTCGATCTCGGTGTCGACCTTGGCGAAATCCTGGGCCTCGACCGCGTCCAGGGTGCGGCCCCACAGGTCCACGACCTGGTCGATCTGCGGGTCCCGGTCCCGGTTGCGCAGGTGCTCGACGGCGCGGGTGTAGTACTCGCGCTGGATGTCCAGGGCGCTGGCCTGCCGGCCGCCCGCCAGCCGCACCGGGCGGCGCCCGGTCATATCGTGGCTGACCTCGCGGATCGCCCGGATCGGGTTGTCCAGCGCGAAATCCCGGAACGAGACGCCGGCCTCGATCATCTCGAGCACCAGGGCCGCCGTGCCGACCTTCAGCATGGTGGTGGTCTCGGCCATGTTCGAGTCGCCCACGATGACGTGCAGGCGGCGGTACTTCTCCGCGTCGGCGTGCGGCTCGTCGCGGGTGTTGATGATCGGGCGCGAACGGGTGGTCGCCGAGGAGACGCCCTCCCAGATGTGCTCGGCACGCTGCGACAGGCAGAACGTGGCCGCCTTGGGCGTCTGCAGCACTTTGCCCGCGCCGCAGATCAATTGGCGCGTCACCAGGAACGGCAGCAGCACATCCGAGATCCGGGAGAACTCGCCGGCGCGCACCACGAGGAAGTTCTCGTGGCAGCCGTAGGAGTTGCCCGCGGAGTCGGTGTTGTTCTTGAACAGGTAGATGTCGCCGCCGATGCCTTCTTCGGCGAGCCGCTGCTCGGCGTCGATCAGCAGTTCCTCGAGCACGCGCTCACCAGCGCGGTCATGGGTGACCAGCTGATGCAGGCTGTCGCACTCTGCCGTGGCGTACTCCGGATGCGAACCCACATCGAGGTACAACCGAGCCCCGTTGCGCAGGAACACATTAGAGCTCCTGCCCCAGGACACCACCCGGCGGAAAAGGTACCGGGCAACCTCGTCGGGGGACAGCCGACGGTGACCGTGGAAGGTGCATGTCACACCGAACTCGGTCTCGATCCCCATGATTCGTCGCTGCACCTCTTCGACATTACAGCCATGTCATGTACTTCCGTGGGGCTGCGAGCAACACGCCCTGCTCAAGTTGACAACGATTCGACCGAGCGGCACCGAAATCGGCCCCGTGAACGTTTTGCGAACGTTTTCACCCAACGTCGGCGAAGTCGACCACAGGTCGTTCCACGTTCACATAGGACTGCTTCGTGATTGCCGAGTCCTCGTCATGACCCAGGATCAGCCGCGCTGCGGGGATTCCATGGACTTCAGCGATCCGCGTGGCCCGGGTGCTACGCAATGTCTTCAAGGTCGACCATGACAACTCCGTGTCCTTCACCAGGGAGTGCCACACAGCAGCCACCTTCACGCCGCTCAGGACCTTGCCCACCCTGCTCGGAAAGACCAGCGCTTGATCCGGCTCCGCCGCGACCTTCCGACGCTTCAGCATCGCCAGACAGTCCGGCGCGACCTTGATCGTTCGCATCGAATCACGGGTCTTGGTGAATGGCTGGCGGAACACCATCCGGACGACGGCTTCATCGTCGAGTTCGTGCCAGTCAGCACGCACGACCATCTCATGTCCGGCGAGTTGGTAGTCGTCGATCACCTTACGTACCTGCCACACGCGCAGCTCACGATCGATGATGGTGCCCGCGATGCGCACCGTCCCGGCACTGAGTTTGACATCGTCCCATCGCACCGCCAGTCCTTCGCTGGGCCGCGCTGCCAGCTCATACGACAGCAGTGTGTAGTCCCGGTATCCCTTCCATGTCCGACATTGACGCTTTCCGAAGCGGGCCGCCTCCAACGCCTGGTACCGAAGCATCTCCTCAGGTTTGAAGGGACACGGCTCGTCAGAAAAGTACGGATTGACCGCGCCCTCGCCGTCGGCTCTCCGCCGACGCCGTACCGAACCTTGGCTCTTCACCATCAACGCCGGGTTGAAATCCAGCAGACCATCCTCGACGAGCATTTGAAAGGTCATCCTCAGAATCGACTTGTGGAACGCCTGTTTAGATGGTGCCCAGTTCAGCTTCTCGAGGTGAAGCCGGACATGGTAAGGCTTCACGTCGACAGCCTTCATTTTCCCCAACGCTGACTCGGCGATTACGAATTTGTCTTTCTGGGCTCGGGCGCCGGTCGATCGGTCGATCTCGATCCGGTATGGCCGACCGTTCTGCGGGCGCTTCCTCGGATGCCTCTCGTAGGAATTGAGCCACGCACGAGCGGCCACGACCACTGTGGACTCCGGGTCGTAGCTACCTTCCAGTGCTACTTTGGGCTTCCACTCGGCAATACGCTGCTTCAGCGCGTCCTTGGCTTGCCTTTTGGTCTTGCCGGATGCCCGCACAAGAGTCGGCTTGAACGGCTTCGGTTCACCGATCCGGCAATGGATTTCAAAAACTTGCCGGGCTTCATTCCACTCCGGCTCGCTTGGATCACCCGGCTCGCCGGGCTGCAGCGCTCGTCTAGACATACGCCAATTCCCTTCCTGCTCGATAATTGCTTGACCGCTACGGCCGGCCATCCGGCAGTGCCGCGCATATGGAGAGTACGGAATCCGAGCGAAGAGCAGAAGACAACAAAAGTAGCCAAGAGATTGCCCGACCAGAAAGGTTCGTTGCGCTATCGACCGCGAATCGTATTAACCTCCACGAACTCCCGTAAAGACCACCAGGGATAGAGAACCCTGCGACCGTATTTCACAAAGCACGGGCCGGTTCCGAGATGCCGGTCGTTGGCAAGCTTGCCCACGCTGGTCCGCAGATACTCAGCCGCTTCTGCAGGAGTCGCCAGCCCGCACAATCGTGCCCGCAGGGCCACATCGTCAGTTACCTCCGGGTTCGCTGGCAAATGCTCGCCGAACGACTCCAAATCCCCATTGTTCATAATCTCACCTCGCCTTCCGATCTGCGTACGGCACCTCATTCCGATAACTCAAAATCTCCGATTACCGCTTCAGGTAATCAACAATAACCAAGCGCTTCTGAATATCCATACTTTGAACACACAACCAACTACGTCCCATATGGAGAATCGCATAATCACGGATGCCCAGGCCCTACCGATTCGCTGAGTCCCCGCAGCTCTTGGCAACGCTCGCGAAGGCGGGAAAGAGATTTTCCAAGCACATGCGAAATGCGGGGTAGTTCGAACGAGAAGTCAACACGCCTTTGGAGACTGCGCCGCATGGGTTGGCGGGCATGCACGCTACACCGGGGACGCGCGGTGTCAAGCCGCGAAGAGCGTGCGGCTTGACATCCGCTGTGCGCCACCGGTGTCGGCGTGATGGCGCCCACCAACCCACGGGCGCGGTCTCCGTTTGATGCTTCGCGCCGACCGCGCTCTGGGTTCCTTCTCTTCGAGGAGTAGCCATCATGGCCGACAGTGCTCGAATTGATCACACAGGCGATCTCATCGCCGCGATACCGGCAATGCTCGGGTTCATCCCGCAGCGCTCACTCGTGATCGCCGTAATACGAACCAGAACTTCGCCCGAGACAACTCCCATCATCGACGCGGTCGCTCGATACGACCTGGAGCCTCCCGGCGGGCGCCAGCGCCTGGCCGCCCGAATCGCGCAGTCCCTGGGTCAAATCTGTGCAGCCGAACACGCAGAATCGGTACTCGCGGTCATCATCGATGACCGCCTGGCCGGGCCCAAGCCCCAAGAGCCACACCGCCCGTGGGCTGCCCGCTACACCGCTCTCATCAAAGCTCTCGATAAATCCCTGGCCACCCACGAGGTATTGCTGGGCGGTGCTTGGGCTGTCGCGGCAATCGCAGGCAATGAACTCTGGTGGGCCCTTCTGGGCGGTACCGACGGGGGTGTACTGCCGGACCCAGGTGAGTCGTTGCTTGCTATAGCGTCCGAGATCGACGGGCGCCGGATTCACCGATCGCGCGCTGAGCTGAGCGCCGGACTCGATGTCGAACCCGACCTGTCGGCGCGGGTGGCCGTCGAACTCGACGCTGCGATCGCACGCTGCCAGGACAGGTTCAACCGAGCACAACGCCACGGCGAGATCGCCGGCTACCACCGTGCCCTGGTGGAGTACGTGCTCTGGCAGGTCGCCCATACCTCCGCCGGTGAGCCGCCCGGTGCCCGTGCCATCGCCGAATTAGTTCCCGCGCTGCGCGAACCGGTGGTGCGTGGAGCGTTGTTCGCCCTGGCCTACACCGAGCATGCCGAGGCCACTGAACGACTGTGGCTCTCGATGGTGCGCGCGTTGCCCGGTGTCGAGCGTGCCGATGCCGCGGCCCTGCTGGGCTACAGCGCGTACGCACGCGGTGACGGCCCGTACGCGGGGATGGCGTTCGACGCGGCGCTGCTCGTGGATCCCGGCCACAAGATGACTGGGCTGTTGGAGTCGGGTCTGCGCGCGGGAATGCGCCCGGGACCGCTGCGCCGCGTAGCGCGCAGCGCTCACGAGATGGCCGCCGATCTGGGGATCGATCTCGGTCCGTTGGTCCGGGCCGCGGAGGTGTCGTGATGAGCGATCGCGACAAGCCCACGATGACGAGTATTCCGTGCGTCGCGGCCAGAGGTGATCGTGTCCCCAGTTTCGAGGAATGGGCGCGTGCGATCGGTTCGTCATTGTATGCCCGGGTGATGTGTTGGGAGGCAATCGGTTACGCGCGCGGCTGGTGCGATCACGCAGAAATCGGTTCCAGCGAGGCGGTAGATTTCGGGAAAGCCTACGGCGTTCTCGTCGCAGCCGGGGGTTCGCGGCCCGCCATCTGCCGGGCGTGGGACAACTGGCGTCACGGCCGGGCGATCGACGCATTCGACTGACCAACAAATGATTCGACATTGAAGGTCGTCGTGTTTTCGGGGCGGTGGCCGGGCGCAACGCTACATCGGCGGCGCGACCGGTCAACCGCCCCGAGACCCACTCGGTCACGACCACCAGTCACCATCCGGCCTCTGAGGACCGGCGGACCGGTTGACCGGCCACCACGCCGCCGATGTCGACGCGATGCGCCCACCACCCCGAGAACACGGCGTCCCTGCGCCGGTTGGGTTCTCGGGGTTTCGTTCCTATTTCGAGGAGTGAGAGCGTATGGATCCGACGAGGCATTTCCAGAGCCCTGGCCACCTGATCGCCGTGGTTCCCGAGTTGCTGGGCCATCCTATTCCTGAACGAGCCCTGCTGATCGTGACACTGCGGGAGCGGCCGAAGCTGGACGGGCTGGTGATCAAAGCAATCTCCGTCGAGCTGCCGCCGACCCCGATCTATCAGTGCGAGAACAAAATCGCCCGCTGCGTCAGCCAGGCCTGCGCCGAAGATGACGTCAAGGTCGCACTCGCCGTCCTGGTCGACCCATACGCCATCTGGTCCACCGCGGCGGGCAACGAGAAGGGCTGGCCCCGGCTGCTGCTGGCCTCGATCCAGCAACACTGCCAGACCATCGACACGGACTTGTCCGGGGCATGGGCGGTGCCGCGGATCGAGCCCGGCGTCCAGTGGTGGACCCTGCTCGGCCCCGTGCGTTGCGGTCAGGTCCAGCCGGCCCCGACCGCAGACTGCGAGATGGCCGACGTGCACATGGTGCGCCTGGCACAGGAATCTCCCGCCGGGCAGGCGCTGGCGATCGCCGACACCGACACCCTGGCACAGGTCGGAGCAGCCTTTTTGACCGCCCTCAACGCGGTGATCCAGCGCGCCCAGGACGTCGAGGCAACCAAGTCTGTGACTGAGCACCGCCGCGCCGAACTCGACCGGGTGCTCCAGAGCATCACCGGGCCCGGCGAGCAGGTGTTGAAGATGACGGTGATGGCGGAGATCGGTGTGGCCCTGCTGGTTCCGCAAGTCTCGGATGCGCTGGTGGCGATGCCGCTGACCGTTCACGCCGAGGCCGCCGAGCGGTTGTGGGCACAGTTGGTGCCGGTGCTGCCGGATGTAGCGCGCGCCGAGGCCGCGGTCCTGCTGGCGGTCAGCGCCTACATGCGTGGCGATCGGGAGCTGGCTCAGCGTGCTTTGCGGACCGCGCAACTCGCCAACCCACATCTGAGGATCGCGCCGCTGCTCGAGCGCGCCTGGTCGGTGCCGATGACGACCGAGGAGATGCGCGAGATCTGCCGCGACGGCGTGGAAGTGGCCGCAGAGTTGGGTGCGCATTTGGAACTCGAGGACTCCGATACGACGGGAGCACAGTCATGACCTGCGTGGATGATCGCCGGATGGCGTGGGCGCTGCTGTCGTGTGCGGCGGCCGGCCCCTCGGTCTTGCTGGCCGACCTCGTCACCGAAATCGGCGTGATCAACGCCGCCACCCGGGTCGCGACGGGACAGATACCCGTCGGTGGCCAATCCCAGGTCACGGCAGCGGATTTCGAGTCCGCGGCCCGCGCGGTGGGCGAGGTCGAGCGTCTCGGTGGCCGGTTGGTGACGCCGGACGACGAGGAATGGCCGCGTGAAGCGCTGGCGTGCCTGCCGTCAGGTTCGGACAACCCCGGCGATGTCAGGCCGTTGGCGTTGTGGGTCCGTGGCAACGGATCGTTGCATCCTCTGACCGCGAGTGCGGTCGGGGTGGTCGGTGCGCGGGCCAGTACCGAGTACGGCAACTGGGTCGCCACCGAGATCGCCGGTGATCTGGCCGAGGGCGGATGGACGGTCGTCTCCGGTGCCGCGCTGGGCATCGACGCGCGCGCTCATCACGGCGCGATGGCGGCCGGCGGACCGACGATCGCGGTGATGCCCTGTGGGCTGGATCGTCCTTACCCGAATCAGCACGCGGACCTGCTGGACCAGATCCCCGAGCAGGGTCTGGTGGTCAGTGAGTATCCGCCGGGGGTGCGGGTGACCCGTTCCAAGTCCTTGGACCGCAACCGGCTCATCGCCGCGTTCAGCGCGGGGGTTGTGGCGGTGGAGGCCGGGCTGCGGTCGGGTACCGCGTCCACGTTGCGGTGGGCCGGGCGCTGCGGTGGATTGACCTTCGCGGTACCGGGCCCGGTCACTTCCGAGGCATCTAAGGGTTGCCATCGATTCATCGCCGAGGGCGACGCGCGACTGGTCACCAGCGCCTACGACATCATTGAGGCTCTGGGAGGGGTTGCGGCCCCGGAGCTTTCCTGCCTTCGGGGTGTGGCGGCCGAGGTCGCGGAGGCGAGCCGATGACCGCCCCGAGCGGTGCCCGTGCGCGGGTGTGGACGTGGACGATCGCGGCCACCGGTGAGGAGTACGACGTCGCGGTGATCACCGCTCGCGCCGACGATGACCGCGAGCCGTCGGCGAACGCGATCGGGCCGGAGCAGTGTGAGCGCGTCCGGGCGGCGATCATCGGCAGCGAGGTGCAATACCCGCACCGGCGAATCCAGGTGACCGGGCTCAACACCGCCGGCGCGCGCAGCGGCCTGCACGATCTCGCACTGGCGGTCGCTGTCCTGGCCGCTGGTGGACTGGTGCCATCGGAACTGTTGGCCGAGACGGTGTTCATCGGTCAATTCGATGTCGATGGGCACCTGCACGGCGGTGATCTGATCGAGGCCGTGTGGGCTGCCAAACGGGCCGGACTCACCCGGGTCGTGGTACCGGCCGCCTACGCCGGTGTCCTGTCGTCGTTCACCGATATCGAGGTGTTTCTGGCATCGAACCTGGCCGCGGTGGTGCGGTGGCTGCGCCGCTCCTGCCCGGACTTCTCGGCAGGCAGCGGGTGGGTGCAGGTTCCGGCCGATCCGAAGGTCCGTGAGGCGGCCGTAGTCGCGGCAGCCGGTGGCCACGTGCTGGCTGTGTCCGGTGGCGTCGATGCGCCGACGCTGGCGGTCGCGGGCTACGTGCACGCCCTGCTGGATCCGGTGTGGGCCCCGGAGGCACTGGATGCGGTGATGTGGCGGGCGCAGCGGGAGGTCACTCGCGTCGCGCCGTTGCCGACGGTGGCGCCGCTGGTGCACGCTCACCACTCGATTTCACCGAAAGCTCTGCGGGCGGCGATGATCCGAGCGCACCGGGGTGTGCTCGTGTGCACCGAGCTTGCCCACTTCCCGGTGAAAGCCACCCCGGTGCTGGCGCACCTGATCGATCACCGCAGTATCGAGGTCAGTCAGGACTATCGCGGTCAGACCCTGCGCCCGGTCTGGCCCGCTTCGCTGAACTTGGTCATGACCGACCATGTGTGCACCTGTTCTCCGCGCCAGCGCGACCGGATCGGTCACCGCTGCGGTAGCAACAGGTGGGGGTGGCCGTCCGAGATCGAGGCCCGGGTGGAGCTTCGGGTGTGGATCGAGCCCGGTGCGGTGAGGCCCTACCAAGGCAGCGAGGTGCCCGGCCGGGGCCGAGTAGCGCGAGCGCGGGGGGCGGCGCGGCGACGCTGGTCGGGGTTAGCCGCGGTATCGAATGCCGAAGTGTCGGCACCGGTTCTGCGGGAGGCCGTTGGTCGCGATCCTGAAACGCTGCGCTATCTCGCCTCCCTGATCGAGCACGCGATCTGCGCCGAGCACCAGGCCGCAGGACTGCTGGCGGTGGCTTGGACAGTATGTGATCTGCGCGGTGGAGCTACGCCGACCGCCGATGATCTCGATACGGCTCTGGCCCTGCGTCACGCCGTGACCAGCTGACTTACCAGCCATCTGAAGCGCCGTCTAGGCGTCCAACCCAGGCCTTGACCGGTGAGGCCCGTCTGCCGCTGTTGCGGCGGACGGGCCTTCTGTGTGTCCGGGGTGTGTGGGTGTTCGACGTCGAGGCGGCGGCTTTCTCTCATGGAAGGAAATCTTTCGATGACCACGACCGACCCCGCCGTGTGCTTGGGTGGCACTCCGGCCTTCGCGCAGGGCATCGCCGGCTGTTCTGCCCTTTTGGGCGAGAATTTCGGCAGTGCTCTGGGCAAGATCTTCGAGAGTTTGGAATGGGCCGAAGACGAGATCGAGAAGGTCCGCGCCCGGCACCGCAAGCACTCCGATCGCCTTTTCCACAGCTTCTCGCTGCTGACTCCGACTCAGCAGCGGATGGAAACCGAATTCGTGTATCGCTCGCACTGCCGCGAACTGCTCGATCGGGTCGCTGCGGGAGAAGACACCCGTCCGGGCACGGCGGCTGAAATCTGTTGCGCGCTGCTGCACGTGAGTCAGATGAGTCCGATGCGGTCTGCGGCTGTGGGGCTGTATCTGCGGATGTGGCAGGTCGCCGGATTCCCGCAGTGGCCTGAACTCGCCGAGGCCAGCGCCAATCACGAAGCCTTGGAGAAGTCCCGAATCGACGACCATGAGCGCTTCGCCCGCAACCAGCTCAAAGTGACCGAGCGCCGCCTCACCGAGATCACCTGTGCCGGAAAGCATCACGGTGAACCTGTCCACTGCCTCTACTCGCGGGCCACGGCCCAGCTGGCACTGGACCTGGACTGACGCCAGCCAGGCGCAACGGTCCCGCCAGGACTATCGCTGTCGAGGGATAGCCCAAGCAGGCGGGATGGCGCGTGCGACCGGGTCGGTGGGGCGGGCGCACGCTACCCCGGCGGCGCGCACGGTCAAGCCGTTGTCGGTACCGCTCGTTTCGTGTTTCCCCGCACCACGGGGGTGGGATGCGTCCGGGTTTCGGCTTGACCGTCCTCGCTTTCGCCGGAGTGTGCGTGGTGCGCCCCACCGACCCCGGCCACAGCGCATTCGAACGTGCTGGATCGAGCTCCAGCCGATCCCGCTTCCGCGCCCTTGACGCAGCGGCGTGGGGTCTGTTCATCCGAATTCACTTCTCAGAGAGGACTTCTCATGTCCGTTCCCGCTTTTACCGAGTTTCCGCGCAAGCATTGCATCGACCACGGCGCGGCGTACCAGCTGTTTCGCACCGAGGACGTCCCGATGCAGGGCCAGGCGTTCGTCGATCTGCGCGAGCACCACATCCTGGTCGACGGGCACCGCGAGGCGCGACCGGCGGTCCGGTTCCGGTGCTTCGGGCTCACCCTGGACCGCGAATGGCTGGGCACGGTGGAGTGCGCGGTCGCGTTCTACCCCGAATGGATCGGGATGCGCTTCGGCCACCAGATCGAGTTGCTCGGTGAATCGGGCTATCTGATCACCGACTACAGCCGCGAACTCATCCGCAAACCACAGGAAACCCGGGAAGCGGTGTCGGACCTGGTGCAGGCGATCGCGGCCGAGTTCTTTACCGACCTGCGGGTGGCCGAATACCGCTACGAGCGCGCGAGCCGCTACAGCGAACGGCTCACCCACCGCGACCAGGTGATGGCCATCCGCCGCAGTGCTCACTACCAGCGGCTGCACACGGCCAAAGCGGCCGAGGAAGCCGCCTACGCACTGCTCACCTCCCTGCGTAATCAGGCCGGAACCAGCAAATAACACCGCCACCACGAGCAGGTGCCATCTGCTCGTAATCCATTGCACAGAAAGGATTTTCGATGCCCACTACGACTGTCCGCCACGTCGGGCTGCGTGACATGCTCACCTTGCTCGAATCCCAGCAGGCCACCAAGGTCGATGTCGTCGCTCCGGCCACGGCGGTGCACGCCCGCGACGGGCTGATCGAGTTGTCCGGTGTCGAGCCCGCCGTGGACGAACGCGGCGTCACCCCGATCGACGGCCTCTACCTGCCGACCGCCGCGGCCGATTCCCAGATCGCCACCAAACTCGATATCCCGGTCCGCTACCTGCGCAAGCTGCGCGAGCAGGACCGCTCCGACCTCTACGACGCCAACGTCAACGGCTGGCTGCACGGCCGCCCGCGCCCGGACACCCCTGCCGAGCCGGACTCGCGTCAGTTTCTGCTGCGCCTGTTCACCTCCAACACCCCTGGTGAACCGGGGGTGTTGCGGGCGTTGTTGTCTGACCGCTACGGCATCGTCGACAATCTCGATCTGCTTACTGCGGTGATGGACGGTATCCGCCAGGCCGATGAGCAGGCCCAGTTCCGGTCCTGCGATCTCAGCGACACCGCGCTGCGGTGCAAGGTCTACTCCCCCGGGGTGGCGGCGCTGGCCCCGCATTTCCTGCGCGATTACCGCAACCCGTTCGCCAATCCCGACCTCGAGGCCGAACGTCAGCGGGTCGCGGGCAGGATCGGGTCGCTGCGGTCGTTGGCCGCGGGGGAAGGCCAGGGCTACGCCCCGGGCAGCGAGCCGGTGGTCTTCGCCGGGTTCCGGTTCTCCAACAGCGAAACCGGCCATCACGCGCTGACGTTGAAGCCGGAGCTCGTTGTCAAGATCTGTGGCAACGGGCTGACGTTGCCGATGTTCGCGTTCACCAAGCGCCATCTCGGTGACAAGCTCGATGTCGGCGCGGTGGGCTGGTCCCAGGACACGCTGCGCAAACGGCTGGCGGTGATCACCGCCGAGACTCGCGACAAGGTCCGCGAGTGGCTCTCGCCGCAGTTCCTGGGCGAGCGGGTCGCCGAACTCGAAGACGCCGCCGCGACACCGGTCACCCAGCCGGACAAGACCATCGAGGTCATCGCCAAGAATCTCGGATTCAGCGAGTCCGAGCGCTCGGGGATCCTGGCGCACTTCGTGGCCGGCGGGCAGCTCACCGGTGCCGGGATCGCCAACGCCGTCACCAGCTTCAGCCAGACCCTGCCCGACCCCGACCGCGCCGACGTGCTCGACGACCTCGCGCTGAGCGCGATGGCCCTGGCCTGACCAACCCCCGGGGTCTTCGCTCCCGGATTCCGTTCGCAGGAAAGGATTCTCACCCTCATGTCCGAACCCGTCACCGACACCATCACCCGCGCCGAGTTCGACCGGCGTCACCATCTCGGCAGCGCCGGGGAGACCACCCGCCTGGACAAAAAGGCGCTGACGACTTGGCGTAAACGCCGCCCCGACTGGCAGGGCAAATACTGGACCCTGCTCACCGTCGACGCCGTGCTGCGCTTCAACCCGATCAACGTCACGCCCCGACCCCGCAAGACCCGCTAACAATCTCTTCCTCATGCTGTCCGGCTCGTCCGGGCAGCGATCCCCTACCCACCTCTCGGGCAGGAACCCAGCAGTCTCGGCTGCCCCGGTTCCTGCCCGAATTTCGTTGAGGAGCAACCCATGTCGACTCTTACCGACACCACCGCGGTGTCCGACCTCGAATCATCCACCACACCAACCCAACCCATTCCTAATGAGACACCCACCTCGGGTGTCACGGCTGCGGTCGAGGCGCTGTTTCTGAGCCCGGCCGAGTTGCGGGTGGACGACAATGTCCGCGAGTCCTTCGATCTCGGTGACTACCCCGAATACCTGGATTCCATCAGCCGCCACGGTGTGCTGGTCCCGATCCTGGCCGAACGCAAACCCGACGGCATCTACGTCATCGACGGCCAGGTCCGCACCCTGACCGCGTTGGCGCTGGATTGCGCGCAGGTGCCGGTCTGGATCGCGCCCGCCGCCGAATTGGCGAAAAAGGAAGCCGAGATCAAGCGCGTGATCTCCCAGATCACCATCAACGACCGTCGTATCGCGCTCACCGACGGTGACCGGGCCGCGGGCATCGCGCTCGCGCTCGATCTGGGCGCGTCGGCGACGCGGCTGGCCGAGGAGCTGCAAACCAAGACCGGCGCGATCAAGCTGGCCGGCAAGGTCGGCGCGTCCCGGACCGCCCGGAACCTGGTCGATGCCCAGCAACTCGACCTCGAGCAGGCAGCGCTGATCGCCGAATACGACGCGGTCGGCGACACCGAGGCCGTCAACCGGCTCACCAGCTGCCAGCGCAGCGACTTCTCCTTCCAAGCACACCGGATCAGCCAGGACCGCGAAGCGGCCCGCGCCATGCTCACCGCCGCACTGCCGTATGCGGTCGTGGGACTCGGTGTGCTCACCGAGTGGCCCGACGACGCCGAACCGGAATACCTCCACTACGAGGACCTGCTCACTACCGACGATCAGCCCGTCGGGATCGAGCAGGTGATGGCCGACCCGACGCGGTGGATCGTCTTCTGCGACCTGGCCGAAGACGGTGAGGTCATCGATCGTGAGACCGGCGAAACCGTCGACGAGGCCACGGTGGACTGGAGCACCGAGCGCAAGCCCGACTGCACCCCCGCCGAAGGCAAACGCCACGCCCGCGAGGTCGAGCGCCGCGATCGGTGGCAACCCGAATTCTTCCTGCCCGCCAGCGAACTCGAAGCCGCCGGACTGCATATCCCCACTCCGGTTACCGAGGAACCCGAGCCCCCCTTTTACGCCAACGCCAACGCCAACGCCAACGAGGGTGCCGGCCAGGTGAGCGTGCCGGACAGCGCGAGGACCGTGGAGGGGACGCAGGAGCCCGAAAATGTCCCCGAGAACCCGGAGCCCGAGATCGACCCGGAAGCCGCGGAGGCCGCCCGCGTCGAGGCCGAGGCGGCGCGCGCCCAGGCCGAAGCCAGGCGTATCGAGGCGGCGCGGTTGGCCGAGGAAGCCGCTGCGGCCAAGAAGGAAGCGATTCGCCGGGCCGAGCAGCGGCGCGAGGAACTCGACAAGCAGGGGGCGGCTGCCAAGGCGGCGCGCATGGAGTTCTTGACCAAGTGGCTGGCACGGCAAAGTTCGTTCGCGGCGGCCATCAAATTCGTGCTGCAATCGATCAGCGCCGATGCCGCGTTGCTCGACACCCACGACGCGTTCAAGGCCAGCACGATTCTGCTGGGGATCAAAGGGTGGCGCCCGGAGTTCGAGAAGGCGATCGAATCGGCCAAACCCGCGCGCTGCCAGGTCCTGCTGCTCGGCCTGATCCTGGGTGCCTACGAGTCGACCACCAGCAAGAACTGCTGGGGCTACGTCGACCGCCGAGTCAAGCGCTACCTGGAGTTCCTGCCCGAGCTCGGCTACGAGCTGCACGAGGTCGAACGCGCGGCCTGCGGTCAGATCTCCGCCGACAGCATCGACATCACGCCGAAGTAGGGCGAGCTCCGTACTCGGGCGGCAGGTGATCGCGCGTGATCACCTGCCGTCCGAGGCGCGGGGATGTCTGTGGTTTCTCGAATTCCTCGCCGCCACTCTGCTGGTTCTCGGGCGGCGGCCAATGTCCTGGGAAGAAGTTTCGATCATGACCACTCATGAACTCCGCGAGGCGGCGCTGGCCGCTGCCGCGCGTGGTTGGTTCGTCTTTCCGCTGCATCCCGGTGCCAAGACTCCCGCCGTCGAGCACTGGCCTCAGCAGGCGAGCACCGATCCGACCGAGATCCGGGCATGGTGGGCACGCAACCCGGCCTGCAACGTAGCGATCGCGACCGAGCCCAGCAGGCTCCTGGTCATCGACCTCGACACCCTCGCCCACCGCACCGCGCACGGCGCGGAACCCGCGAGCTGGCAGTTGCTCTGCGAACTGGCCAGCGCCGCCCACGCCTCACGCTCACTGCTCACCTACACCGTGGCCACCCCTTCGGGCGGCCGACACCTGTATTACCGAGTCCCCAATGGTGACGCACCCTCTTGCACCGTAGGTCGCCTGGGTGCGGGGATCGATTCTCGTGGCAGAGGCGGCTACATCGTGGCAGCCGGATCCCGCACCTCCGCGGGCAGCTACCGGATCCTGGACCCGCGTCCCGCACTCCAGTTACCCGGTTGGCTGCGCCAACAGCTCCAGCCCCCACCACCGCCTGCCCCTGCACAGGCCGCGCCGACGCACCGGCCAGACCGCTACCTCACGGCCATCCTCACCAGAGAACTCCACGCCGTCACCAGCGCTCAGGTCGGTACCCGCAACAACTGCCTGTTTCGCGCCGCGTTGACGCTGGGCCGATTGGTGGCCGGCGGCGAGCTGGACGAATACGACACTCACCTGGCGCTGGCATCGGCCGCAGCCGCCCATGTCGGTACCGACGGGTTCACAGCCGCCGAGGCCGACCGAACCATCGCCAGCGGATTCAAGCTCGGAGCCGACCGACCCCGCCACATCGATTGGTCTCCATCAGCTGAGGCCCGATCGGCCGGTTAGGGCAAACCATGGCTTCAGATCCCCGATCGTCCGGTGGCGCTCGGTCGTTAGCCGGTGGCGGGTCGCAGCTGCCAGACCAGATCATGGGTTCCGGTCATCATCGGGTTGCACCACATCGTGCGCCCTGCCGCGTCCTGAGTTGTCGCACCTTCGACCGCGCACGCCTGTCCCGGACCCGGCGGAGGCTGAGCCTGTGCAGGGCCACCCGAGAACGTGAGGACTGTGCAGGTGATGGCTGTCGCGATTGCCGCGAAATAGTGCCGTGAACGCATATCGACCACCTCCGCTTGTCGGCGACTGCATTGAGGAAATCAGCGAATGCGACTCCAGTTTATTGAGCACGCCCCGGGGTGGCGATCTCGATTCCGCGTCTTTCCCCGACGACCTGAAATCCCAATAAGCATTCACGTACCGACGAGCGAGTAGCCCAGGAAATCTGTGATGACCTGCGGTTTCTACCCAATGCAGTTCAGGTAGAGAAAGGATTGGGCGTTCCTGTGGGGGCGGTCGATCTGTTGCCAGCGGATCAGGAGTGTGCCGGGTGAACCGCCGATGAACCTGCGCCACCGCGTGGGGACGCGCCTTCGCTGACGCTCAGGCCGCCCCACCCCGCGCCGCAGAACCCCCGACGGCCCTGACGGGCCCGGCACACCCCCGATAACCCGTGCCCAGATCGACAGCCCCACAGAACCACCCGTTCTGGGTGTGAGGGGTTGTCGGTCGAGACCAATAAACCCTTCACCTCAAGGAGTGATCAGTCATGGCCGGAGAAATCATCATCACCGTCATCGGCAACCTCACCGCGGCTCCCGACTACTACGCGGGCACCCCGGAGAAGTCCGCATTCATCGCCTTCACCGTCGCCCAGAACACTCGCGTATTCCGCAACGGCGAATGGCGCGACGGGAACACGGTGTTCATGCGCTGCACCGCGTTCGGCGAGTTGGCCGCGAACATGGCGGCCACCCTCGACCGCGGGGATCGAGTGATCGTGTACGGGCGGATGCAGCAGCGCGAGTACACCGACCGCGAGGACGTGCGCCGCACCTCGACCGAGGTGATCGCCGATGAGATCGGGCCCTCGCTGCGCTACGCCACCGCGGCCATCGGCGAGGCCGCCAACGCCGCTGCTTCCGCACCAGAGAAGCAGCGGACCCCCGACAAGACCACCGGCACCAGCGCCCGCAAGCGGACCCGCAGCCCCAAGTCCGAGCCCGCGCTCGCCGAGGCTGGGGCCAAGGCTCCGTTTTAGGGCATCGGTGGTGCCGGGCGTGTAGGTCACGCCCGGCACCCGCGCTCCACCCTCAGTGAGACTGCGCGCCACTCGCGGCCTTCCACTCATTTGTCTCGGGGCCACGGCCTCGCTGTCACCCCGCGACCCGGGGTCCACGGCGGGGCTGTCCACCCGAGCGTCCGGCACCGACAACGCGGTCGGCAGGGCCAGCAACGGCGCTGGCCCGCGCCCGGATGCCTTCCCTTTTTCCCTTATGAGGGTCCACGCCTCCGAGGAGTTCGGTCATGGGTTTGTTCAGCCCCATCGCTTTCGCTGTGCTCGCCTGCCTGGTGCTGTGGTGGGCGTTCCCCGTCCTGGCCCGCATCGGCGGTTTCCTGCTGACTGTGGACTCGCTGGCTGCGATCGCGTTCCTGCCCGAGCGTGCTCTGCCGGACAAGCTGGCTTGGTTAGGTCTCGGTGTCGTGGTGTGGCTGGCCGGGCATTGGGCGTGGGCGTTCAAACACCGGGCGTGGGCCTCGGTGATCGCGCTGCGGTTCTTCAGCCTGCCCGGCCTGCGCTGGACCCGACCCCGCCGCAGTCTCATCATCGTCCGCCGACAACGCACCCGCCCCTGACCTACCCCGTCGGTCCGGGGTGGGTGTCTCCGCCTCGAGCAGTGCACGCAGCTGCTTTCGGTCCACGCCGGTGATCTCGCAGATCTGCTGATCCGCCATCCCCCGCTCACGCAGGCGCGCCAGCGCGGCACCTTGTGCGGCGCGCGCGTCCGCTGCGGCGTGTTCGTATCGTGTTGCCGCGGCGGCGATCATCGTGTCCCGGCGCTGGGCGGCCCGCTCCAGCTTCGCCTGATGCTTGCCGAACTCCACCAAGTCGGCTTCGTTGGCGCGTGCGGCCTGGGTTGCCTCGGCCAGCTGTCGCGCCACTGCCGCGCGTGCCCATTTCCGTGCGGTTACCTTCTCCATTCCGCCACCTCCTCGATCGCCGCGCGTTCGCGCCGCTGAGCGTGTGCCAGGAATTCATTCCGTTCCCAGCTCTGCTGGTTCCATTTCGTTGTCGTTCCACGATCGCATTCATTCCGTCGCGTGAGCAATCCTGTTCGGATCGGTTGTCCCACTCCCCATATGGCGTTTCTTTCCTTTACCGATCACACCTCTTGCATCACCATGCCTACTCGGGAGTAATGATTTACGAGCGGCGTTTTCCGCGCTATTCCGGAAAGGGTGATGACCCTTCACCGTCTCCATGCCGGCGACGGATATGAGTACCTGACCATGCAGGTGGCCAGCGGGGATCGACTGCGTGACCGCACCCGCGACCTCACCGCCTACTACACCGAACACGGCACCCCACCCGGGATGTGGATGGGTCGCGGCGCGGCTCAACTCGGTTTATCCGGAAACGTCACCGAAGCACAAATGCAGGCACTGTTCGGCGAGGGATTACATCCGAATGCCGACGCGATAATCGCCGCCGCGATCGCATCGGGGAAAACCGCCGAGCAGGCAATCGCGGACGCGCAGCTAGGGCGCATGTTCTATGAATTCTCCAGCAAACCCTCCTCGATCGGCGCCCTCTACAACCTCGCGGTCGATCGATTCGTCGCCACCGAGCACCGCCGCCCGAGCTGGGACGAACGCACCGTCCTGCGCACCGACGCCGCCCACCAGCACCTCACCACCGAACTCGCCCGACCACCGCACTCCACCGAAGTCCAGGCCGCACTCGATGCCGAGAAAGCCAACTCCCGCAAAGCCGTCGCGGGCTTCGATTGCGTGTTCACCCCGGCGAAATCGATCTCGATCCTGTGGGGATTGGCCTCGCCGGAGATCCGCGAACAGATCTGGGCGTGTCATCTCGAAGCCATCCACGAAGTCCTCACGTTTGCCGAATCCCGCTATGCGGTGACCCGGCGCGGCCACAACGGCGTCATGCAGATCGACGCGACCGGGCTGATCATCGCCGCGTTCCACCACTTCGACAACCGGGCCGGGGACCCGAATCCGCACACGCACGCGGTCATTTCGGGCAAGGTCTGCGGAGTCGACGGCACCTGGTCGGCGCTGGACGCGCGCTCGCTGTATGCCGCGGCGGTGTCGCTGTCCTCGCGCTACAACGCCACCGTCACCGCGAAGATCGGTCACCGGCTCGGGTTCCGATTCGAGGAACGCGCCCGTGGCCGCGGCAAGCAACCTGTCCTGGAAGTCATCGGGGTCACCCAGGCGATGGTTGACGAATTCTCGCGCCGCCCAACCATTGTGGCGCGCCTCGAACAACTCGTCGCCGACTATCGCACCACCCACCACGGCCGCAACCCGGGCACCGTCACCCAGTACCGGTTGGCCCAGCAAGCGACCCTCGAGACCCGCTCGGCGAAACCACTGCCGAAAACGTTGCGGGCGATGCTCGCCGAATGGGAGGCCCGATTCGGTGCCGTCTTCGGCCGCCGCGGAGTCCAGTTCGTCGAGCATTTGCGTCACCTGCACACAGATCCTGATTCCCCACGACCCTTCGACCATGACGAGGTCGTGATCGCCCTCGGTGTGGCGCTCGGTGGCGCCGAACAGCTGCTGGCCGCTCCCCCGACCGGGCTCGACGACGCCATCGCACATCAACTGCGCCACTGCGTCTTCGACACACCGGACGCGCGTACCCGGGCAGTGACCGCGCTGCGAGCCACCCTGGCCAACGGGCCCGACGACGCCGTGCTGGCACGGATCGAGCAGACCTGCACCGCGCGCCGGCGCGAAATCTATGAGCCGGACGTCATCGCGGTCGAGGTCTGCGAGATCATCTCGCGCCGACGCGCCACCTGGACCGAGGCCAACATTCGTTCCGCGGTCGAGGACCGGCTCGCGGTCTGCGTCTTCGACGACGACACCGGCCTTCGCGAGGCGGTCGAGGCCATGACCGCGACGATCCGGGACGAGCACAGTCTGCAGCTCAGCATCGACCCCGACCCGATCCCGGCCGCGCTCGCACGCTCGAACGGGGAATCGGTCTTCACTGTCACCGGCGCTACCCGTTGGACCAGCCAAGCCGTGCTCGACGCCGAGACCCGACTCATGGACGCCGCCAGAACACCGTCGGCCGAGATTTTGCCCGACCGTACGGTGCGCAAAGCGTTCGCTCGTTCCCGCCGTAGTGGGCGCGAACTCAACGCTGGGCAGCAGGCAATTGTGCGCTACCTGTGTACGACGGGAACGCAATTGGCGGTCGCCATCGGGCCGGCCGGTAGCGGTAAGACGACCATGATGAAAGCCGTCGCCGACGCCTGGGCACGCAGCGACCGCAACGTCATCGCCCTCGCACCCTCCGCCTCCGCGGCACGCGAATTGGGCAAAGCCATCGACGCCCCCGCCCGCACCATCCGCAAACTCCTCGTCCAAGCCCGCTACGGCTGGCCCACCGGCGCCGCTGCTGGCACGATGCTGCTCGTCGACGAAGCCGCCATGGCCGCCACCGCAGACCTCGACGACCTACTCACCTTCGCCACCCGACACGGGGCCGTCATCCGCTGCGTCGGTGATCCTGAACAGCTCGCCGCCGTCGAGGCCGGCGGCATCATCCGCACCATCGCGGCCGACAACCGCTCCCCCGCACTCACCGCGTTGGTGCGCTTCGAGGACCCTGAGGAAGCCGCTGCCACCCTCGCCGTTCGCGCGGGTAATGCCGAAAAAGCGTGGGAGTTCTACGACTCGAGCGGCCGCGTCACCCACGGCATGAGCGACCAGCTACGCGCCGAAATCCTGGACCGCTACCTCACCGACACCCGTGCCGGAATCTCGGCGATCATGATCGCGGCCACCCTCGCCGACGTCGCGGTCCTCAACGCCGCGGCCCAAGCCGCCCACCTCGGCGCCGGCACGGTCAGTGATCGCGGAGGCCGAGTTGCGTTGTCGGACAGCCATTGTGGATATCGCGGCGATCTGATCGTCACCCGCGCCAACAACCCGGAACTGCGGATCATGGGCGGACGCCGGAAAGGCACCCAGATCGACAACGGCGACCTGTGGCGCATCGACCGCATCCATCACAACGGCTCGATCACCGCGACCGGTACCAGCCACCGCGGGCGAGTCGTTCTGCCGGCGGACTACATTCGCGACCACGTCGAACTCGGCTACGCCACCACCGTCCATCGCGCTCAAGGCATCACCGTCACCCGCGCCTACACTCTGCTCAACGAAACCCTCGGCCGTGCCTTGGCGTACGTCGGTTTAACCCGCGCGACCGAAAACAACCACATGTTCCTGGCCACCGACGCCCTGGTCGATATCTCCGGTGACCAACAGCCCGACGACCCCCACGAACCCTTCCGCTGCTTCGCCCGCGTCCTGGCCCGCGACGACGACAACCTCTCGGCCCACGATGTCATGCGCGCCGAACAAGCCGGCGCCGATCAGCGAGTTCACCTCGCTTACCGCCAGGCCCGCAAATTATTGGCCGACACCTACAGCGGATTCCACCTCGAGCGCACCCTGCCGGTCTATCTGTTTCATCTCACCCAACAATCCCCGAAATATGGCGAGCTCCTCGACACCCTGGCCTTGGCCGATGCCCACCACCTCGACACCGCCGAACTCACAGCCTCGATCGCCACCAACACCTACCAAGACCTCGGCCAGAGCCTGGCCGGCGCCCGCGACACCGCCGCGGTTCTGCGCGCGCGGGCCGACATCTGGATCCGCGACCACCTTCCAGTGACCCCGAACCCGCTGGTCCTCACCGCCACTGACACCCTCGCTACGGCAGAAACCTCCGTCGTGGTGGACGCGGTCGCAGCCGCCAATACCGATGTCGCGTGGGCTGTCCCAGCACGATTCCGGGCCCTGCGCGATGCCCCACACCGTGCGAGCTGCCCGCCGGTCCCGAGCACTTGTGCTGGCACCGATCTGGAACTCGATGCCTACGCCCGCGAACTCCGACACCGAATTCTCGGCCCCACTGCGGAGGCGATTCTGCCGCACCCCGAAGCCCCTGTCGCACTCGACACTCCCCCCGTCGCTGCCGCGGTCTCTGCGACCGGCTCCGATGAACCCGACACCGTCGCTGCTGAACCCGAGCTACCGAGCCGCGCCCGACTGGAACGGATGCGTGGCGACTATCGGTGCTATCTGCGAGAGCTCCTCGATGGCTACACCGAACACCACCTGTACCGCGCACTGCCCGCAGCCCTGTATCGGCTGGCCAGCAACTCGCGGCATTGGCGATCACTTCTGGAGGTGATCGAACACGCGCACGCCGAAAATCTCGACACCGCAACCCTGCTCACCGCGATCGCCACCAACAACTACACCGACGACGGCGAATCACTGGCCGAGGTTCGCGATCCAGCACTCGAACTCCGCACACGTGCCAAAACCTGGATCAACGACTACGCCCAAGCCGCCTACAGGACAGCGCACATGCTCCCCCACCCAGACTTCGCGGCCCCAGACGAGGTCAGTCAACGACTGGTCGGCCAGCTCAACCGCACCACAGCGAGTCTCGCAAAGCCCGACCCATCGCTGCTCCATCACCGCGTCCCCGACTACCCCGGTCGCGACTCAAGCCTCATCGACTTTGTAGCCGAACTGCACCGCCGTATCGAGACCGCTGAGCGCCAGCTCAACATCTCCGATTCCGCTCAGCGCAGACAATCAACGAAGCCGTCAGAGGAGCAATCACCACCAAAACCCGACAGCAGTCAGGAGCCCGTGCGGCAGGAATCCCGCACCCAGGCTGCTCAATCGCAACGCCGCCACCGACGCAGGCCTACACCGCCACGTCAGCCACGCAGACCCCACCGATAACTCACGCCACCTTGATCCGAGCAGGGATTCAAACGCACGATCATCAGCGTAGGACGTTCTAAAGCCCACCCATCAATGCTGACTTCAGTCAGCACGAGTGAGCGATAATGCCGAGTTGCGGTCGTACTCAAGTAGCAGTCGAACGGGCGCTGCGAAGAAGGTGATCCACCTCACTGGCTGGGGCTGTCAGGAACTCGGGGGCTGTCTCGTTCAAGGGGCACACGAACCAGACAGGAGCGAATCATGAAGCACCGCATCGTCGTCCTCGGGGCCGGATACGCCGGAGCCTTCTCCGCCGCATACCTGGCACGCCAGCTCCACGCCGACGACTTCGAGATCACCGTCATCAACGCCGAACCCGATTTCGTCGAACGGCTGCGCAACCATCAACTCGCCGCCGGGCAGGAACTTCGCCACCTGCCGTTAGCAGAAGTGTTCGCGGGCAACGATATTGGGCTTCGGGTAGCCCGGGTGAGCGACATCGATGTCGAGCACAAGACTGTCACGGTGCTCGACGGCGAGGGCATCGACCGGATCGGGTACGACACGCTGCTGTACGCGCTCGGCAGCACCGCCGCCGACCCGGGCGTGGCAGGCGTTGCCGAGTATGCCTTCCACGTGGCCGCGCGGCCCGCCGCGCTGCGCTTGCGCGCCCGCCTGGACGAGCTGGGCGAAGGTGGGCAGGTGCTGGTGGTCGGTGGCAATCTGACCTCGATCGAGACCGCCACCGAGCTCGCCGAATCCCGTCCAGGACTTCGAATCACTCTCGCGACCCGAGGCGAGCTGGGGGGCTCGCTGGGCGGCAAGGCCCGCGCTCACCTGCTGCGCACGTTCGATCGGTTGGGTATCACCGTCCACGAGCACACACCGATCGAGCGGATCGAGGAGAGCGCGGCGGTCGCGGTCGACGGGACCGTGTTCGCCTCCGACGCGACGGTGTGGGCGGGCGGTTTCGCCGTCCATCCGATCGCCGCCGCCAGCGGCCTCGCGGTGGAAACCAACGGCCAGATCACCGTGGACAATCAGATGCGGTCGGTCTCGCACCGCGATGTCTACGTCGCCGGTGACAGCGCCTACGTGATCGGCGACAACGGTCTACCGTTGCCGATGTCGTGCGCCACCGCGGGGTCCACCAGCAGGCAGGCGGCGGCCACGATCATCGGAGACAGGACCGGGCGCAAGATCGCGATGTCCAAGCAATCCTACGACGCCAACCACATCAGCCTCGGCCGCAAGGACGCGCTGTTCCAAATCGTCGATGATGAGGCGCGCGCCAAGCCGGGCGCCTTGACCGGGCGGACAGCTGTGCGTGTCAAGTCCGCGACCCTGTGGATTTCGGTGTGGGCTCTTTTCCACCCGACCCTCGGAAAGCCGAGCCACAACTACCGCTTGGCCACCCGAGACCGCAGTGCCGTTCCCGCATAGCGGCTCCCGCTCGGCGCCGCCACCGGGGGGCACGTTCGAGGCCAACCGGATTTGGCTGGCCTCGAACACCCTCAGCGTGCCGCTCGGCCACCGACGAGGCCACTTGACCGAACCAGTGTGATGCGGGTCGAAGCCCCCGTATCACCGGCTGCCACGTCGCCCGCAACGCGCACAAACTCACCCCCTATCGACTCCGGGACCGACCCGGCTGTTCGAGGAGCAGATATGACCCCGACGCTCATCAACAACACGCTGCCGACCCGATGGCCGACAGTGGCCGGAGCAGTCGCCCTGCTCACGGCGATCACCGGCGTACTACTGGTCGCTTTCGCGTGGCCGTCGGTGCGGTCGTCGGTGCACGATGTGCCGATCGCGGTCGCCGGGCCCGCGCCCGCGGTCGCGCAGATCCGCACTGCGCTCGAACAGCGTCTGCCGGGCGGGTTCGAGATCACCGAAGTCGCCGACACCGCCACCGCCGAATGCCTCGTCCGTGATCGGCAGGTGTACGGGGCTATCGACCTGAGCACCGGCACACCGCAAGTCATTCTCGCCTCCGCCGCAAGCACCGCGGTCGCCCAGGCCCTGCAGAACATGGCGACCGGCCTCGGCCGGGCAGACGGCCTCGGCACCCCGGTCGCTGTGCGCGATCTCGCTGCCCTACCGGCCGAGGATCCGCGCGGCGCGGGCTTGGCCGCCGGTGCCCTGCCGCTGGTCATGGGTGGTCTGCTGGCCGCGGTGCTGCTGATCCGGCTTGTTCGCGGCACCGGCCGCCGAATCGCCGGGGCACTGGCCTTCGCGGTGACTGGCGGCCTGACTGTGGCAGCGATTCTTCAGTTCTGGTTCGGCTCACTGAGCGGGTCCTACCTGGCCAACGTCGGCGCGGTCGCCCTGGCCGTCGCGGCCATCTCCCTGACCGTTCTCGGGCTCGAATCCTTGCTCGGCATCGCCGGAATCGGGATCGGCGCTATCACCATGATGCTCATCGGCAACCCACTCTCGGGCACCGCGACCGCGCCGGAAATGCTGCCCGGCTGGTCCGGCACGCTCGGCCAGCTCCTACCCCCCGGCGCGGGTGGGCGACTGCTGCGCTCGACCGCCTTCTTCGACGGACACGGTGCCACCCACGCCATCACCGTCCTGATCGGCTGGATCGTGTTCGGTGTGGCGCTCTGTCTGGTCGGTGCCCTGCGCACCAGCCGAGCCGCCCGCTCTGCATAAGGTCATGGCTATGCTCATGGACACCGCCACCGTGGCGAGTTTCGAAGCCAGTCGCGATCGGCTGGCCGCGATTGCCTACCGTCTGCTCGGCTCGGCCGCCGACGCCGAAGACACGGTGCAGGATGCGTTCCTGCGGTGGCAGGACGCGGACCGCGAGTACATCGAGGTACCCGAGGCGTGGCTGACCAAAGTTGTCACCAACCTTGCCCTGGACCGGCTCCGGTCGGCCAAGATGCGACGCGAACGCGCGGTCGGTGCGTGGATGCCCGAACCGCTCCTGGACGGCGACCCGATGCTGGGTCCGGCCGAGACCGCCGAGCAACGCGAATCGGTGACCTTCGCGGTCCTGACGATGATGGAGCGGCTCTCGCCCCTCGAACGAGCCGCCTATGTACTTCGTGAGGTCTTCGCTTACAGCCACGCCGAGGTCGCCGAGATTCTCGGCATCACCGAGTCCGGGAGTCAGCAACACACCCACCGAGCCCGCCGTCGAATCGCTGTCGCCCGCAACAGCACCGACATCGACCCCGCGGCCGCGCGTCGCATCGTCGAGGCGTTCATCGTCGCGGCCTCCTCGGGCCGGACCGAACAACTGATCGCGCTGCTGACCGCCGACGCGACCGGCGTCTCCGACGGCGCCGGACTCGGGCTGGGCCTGGCCGCCAAGCTGATCCGGTACTCCACCCCGCAGCGCCTCGCCGACGCACTGCGAGCCTTCAAACCGTCTCCGGCCAAACGCGCACTCGTCGGCGGGTCACCCTCGATCCACGCCACCATGGTCAGCGGCTGCCCCGCCATGCTCGTCACCCTCGACGACCAGGTTCTGGGCGTCACGATCCTGGAGGTCCGCGACGACAAGATCGCGAGCGTGCGCGGCATCACCGACCCGGATCGGCTCGCTCGCCTCACTGAGCAATGGCAGCGCCGCGAGCACGAGGTCCCTCTGATCGAATCGTGGTAGCGCCGTTGGCTTTCGATCTTGTGCTCGGTCGACTGTTCCCGTCGACCGATTCGGCAAGCGCCGCGGCCAGTCGGTAAGAGGTTCGAACATACTATTCTGCCGCTGTGCGCGCTGAGCGAAGCGGCCATGCCGCGGTGGCCGGCGGACCAGAGGCGCTACGGCTCAGAACGTCCGACTCTGCCGATTATGTGGCGACACGTTTGTTGAACAGCGGCCGGAGTGGGTCGACCCGACGTTCGCTACCGAGCAGGACACTGTCGAACAACCGATGCCGCACTCACACGACAGACGGCGGTGACGGCACCAACCGCTTTTCGAACACGTACGTCGAGACGCCAGCGCGCCTATCGCTGTCGGCGACGGTGAGCTTCGTCCGGCCCCCGCGACCTCACCGTCCCGCGGTTCGCGAAGGGGTCATTCATCCCCGAAGGGTGACACTGCGGATCGGATGAGCCGCGCAACGCGTAGTCAACCGGTACGCACCCCCGCCTGCGCCCCCGCAGGTAACGGCCCTAATTTGGCAGGATAGACACGGAATCACAGACTGTTTCTGCGGCAATCTTTTCTTTCCGGGCCTCCAGGTCCTTGTCGAAGCACCCGTAAAGGGTGCTGTCATCGGGCCGGCCCTCGAAGCTCTCGTCGACTGCCACGTGGCGGCACCCCTCCCCGTTGGGGCCGACGAGGTCGGAGTCGGTGGCGATCTCCGCCGAGCAGATGACCAGGGACTGACCGCCCCTCACTCGGGGCCAGTCACCGCCACCGGGGGCGGCAGTGGCCGGGCCGGTCAGTGCGATCATCGAGGCGATTCCTGCCAGGCCGGCAGCCATGGCCAGAGGTGTGGTGCGCATGTGCTCTCCCTTACCTCGAGTGGATGTTGGATCCTGCCGTCTACCCCACCCGCAGCATCAGTCATACCTGGTGGGCGCGTCGTTACCCGGGGACACCGAACATGGAACACGTGTTCGTTGAAGCGGTTTCGACCCTACGGTGATCGGTGGCTGACCTACCCGCTCGACTCTCGGGCCCACTGCGCCCCGGGGCGGGGTGAGCCCTGTTCGGAGGTCCGCCTCCACAGGGGCAGATGCTGGGCCTCGTTCAGGAACGAGGCCCAGCATCTGCGGCTGTTAGCGCTAGCTGAGCTCGAGCGCCTTATTCGTCGTCGTCATCGGGGATCGGCTCGCGATAACGCGGCCTGCTGTCATAGGTCGCACTGTTCTGGGCACCCGGCTCGTCCGGGGTCTTGTTCGACTTCGGCGTCTGCTGGTCGGCGGGCTCGGATTCGGACTTGCGACTCTTGGGCGCCTGCGCGCCTTCGGGCTTGTCCTGCTGGGCCGCACCCAGGCCGGGCAGCTGCGGCATGCCGGGAATCACGGAGAACAGCTGATCGAGCGGAGAGCCGGTGCCCTCGACCACCGTGGACGGTGCGGTGTCGGAGGCGGGTGGTGCGGCGTGGGCGGCCGCGGGCACAGCCAGGAAACCTACCGCCGCGACGGTGAACACTCCGGTCACCGAAAACAGTCTTGCGATGCGCATGCCACTTCCCTTTCCGGTTGATGCGAGATGGAAGGAAAACGCTAATCGCGCGACCCTCATCGGTTCGGGTTGAGGAAATGGCAGCGTTTCCGACCTCCCGGTCACTGCTTCCCAGCACATATCGCCAGTTGGTGCCACGAAAAGTTAGGGACCCGTCCGACCGATCGGGGCCTGTTGCGGTGACCGATGCGGTCCAGGCACGGCACTGCGCAGTGGCGGCCCCGCGAGACCGGTTCCACGCGCGCCGGCGGCGGGACCGCACGGTGGGCAGCCGCTGAGAGAGCACCCCACCGGGCACCTGGATCAGATCCTGGCCGGGATCTGATCCTGACACCAGTCTCTACTAGCCGCGATCCGGGCGATCCTGAGGACCGCGGCGCCGACCGACGAACGCACGCTCTTGCCGATTATGTGTCGTCAGGCGGGGCGCGGTGCGTACATGATGATGGCGACGCCGATGAGGCAGATGAGCGCGCCGGTGACATCCCAGCGGTCTGGGCGGAATCCGTCCAGGGCCATTCCCCACAGCAGTGATCCGGCGACGAAGACTCCGCCGTAAGCGGCGAGGATGCGCCCGAAGTGGGCGTCGGGTTGCAGGGTGGCGACGAACCCGTAAAGCCCCAGGGCGATGATACCGGCGCCGATCCATGCCCAGCCCTTGTGTTCGCGCACGCCTTGCCAGATCAGCCAGGCGCCACCGATCTCGGCGACCGCAGCGAGCGCGAACAACAGGACAGAACGTAGAACGATCATGGTCGGTGAGCCTACGAGATCACCGCTCAGCGTTAGCCCGGGCGCAACCGCAACCGGTCACGGTGGCTTGTGCGGGATCGTCTGCGCTGGTGGCGCTGCCGCAGTCCGCCCCACAGCCTCGTGCACGACTGCGGCGCCTGGTCCCGATCAGCCCGCTGATACCGGCGATGACCAACGCGAACCCGAGGGGTTCCAGCCACGACAAGCTCAGCAGCGCAACTCCACCGCCCGCGATCCCGAGTGCGGCCAGCAGCGGCGCCAGGCAGCAGGCGAGGCAGATCGCGGCACCGGTCCCGAGGGAGGCCCACCAGCGGCGGGCACGGTTCTCAGCAGCCACAACGGCCCTCACCTTCAGCGATGGGCGCGGCAGGCTCTCTGGTGAAGGGCACCGGGCAACACGGTGATTCGCTACATACGAGCAGGTCGTCGCATCCGGCTTGCAGCGTCGCGCGCAAGGTCTCGCGCACTGCGGTGAGTTCGGAGAGTTTGGCGTCGACCTCGGCCAGCTTGGCTTCGGCGCGAGCCCGCAACCCGGCGCCGGGGCGCTGCTTGGTTCCGAGCTGGGTCGCTTCGAGTAGGTCGGCGACTTCTTCGAGGGTGAACCCGAGACGCTGGGCGGCTTTGATCACCCGCAGAACCGTGAGCGACTGTTCGGGGTAGAGCCGATGCCCGCCCAGAGAACGATCCGGCTCAGCCAGTAGTCCGCGGCGTTCGTAGTAGCGCAGCGTCTGAATATTGACCCCGGCGGCCTCGGCGAGCTGCCCGGTTCGCAACCCGCTCATGCCGGCCTGCCCGCACTCGCTCGTGCCGCGAGCCCGTCGAGTACCTCGACTCGCGCAGGCGGTACGTCGATGTCCATACGCACCAGATTCGTTCCCGCTGAGGTGAATCCGAAGGTGAAGAACGAGCAGCATCCCGACTCCTGCGCCGCCAGCTCCCGTGCCCGGTCCTCGGCGGTGGCGTCGAAGTTCAAGCTCAACCGGGTCGGTGAGACCCGGTCCACACCCCGTAGCGCGTCGCCGAACAACGCGTCGAACTCCGCGACCCGCAGCGGTTGTAGTTCGGTCGGCAGGGTGCACGCATCCACCGCCACCCACGACGGCTCCAACAGATCGGCCGCGTCCCGAGCAGGTGCACCTGCCAACTCGGCGACCCACCCGCGCAGTGTTTCCGCGGATTGGGCTCCGGTCAGCATGGCGAGGTCGGTGCCGTCGCGGAATCCGATCAGGGTCGGGGTGGAGGTAATTCTGTAGCGAGCGACGGTTTCGGGGTTGATGTCGGCGTCGATTTCGAGGAACCGCACCCTGTCGCTGTACTCGGCGGCGACGGCATCCAGGATGGGGGCCAGTCGGCGGCACGACCCGCACCACGGGGCGAAGAACTCGACCACCACCGGGCCTGGCGCGGCGAGTACCGCGGTCTCGAACTCGGCATCACCGATCACACGAATCACGGCTTCATCGGTCATGACCTGCACCTCCAACTGCCTGCGAGCCGCTTTCCGGGCTCTGTCCTTCGAGGCTAAGCCTGTACCTAGGTACCGAATGCAACCCCGAGAAGACACCCATTCATGCCCGCAGGGGTCGAGACGATCTGTCCTCTGAGAGGTCAGGACCACCGGGACACTGCTGACCGAGCCGCAATAGCGGGGTGCGGTTACCGGTGCCGCCAGACCTTGAGGGCGGAGAGCAAGAGCAGGGCTGTCAAGGCGGGAATGAGTGCGGCACTGGGGATCACGCCGAGCAGCAGCCCACCCAGGATCGTCCCGGCGATCGTGCCCGCTGCCATCGTGAGCAGGAATCCGATGTTGGCGTGCAGGACCTGGAAGCTCTGGTCGCGGCTGTACCGGGCGAACGCGACCAGCATCGTGGGTAGTGAGACCATCAGCGAGAGACTGCCGGCGAGTTTGATGTCCACCCCGAACAGCAGCACGATCGTCGGTATCAACAGTTCTCCGCCCGCGACACCCATCAGCGCGGCCACGATGCCGATTCCGACGCCGGCGGCCACGGTGACGACAACCCGCACCCACGGCGTGAGGTCGAGTTGCCCGAACTCGGTGAGGTGGCTGGCGGCCAAAGCGGCGGCGATGAGAACCAGGAGCGCGGCCAATACTCGGTAGAGGGTCCGTGAATGCATGCGGGTCGCCCAGCCCGCGCCTAGCCACGCGCCGAACAAACTGCCCGCGAGCAGGTTGACCGCGATACTCCACTGCGCGGCCAGCTCGCTGTAGGGCAGCGCGAACAGTCTGGCCGGGAGTGCGGTGATCACCACGACCAGGCTCATGGTCTTGTTGAGGATGACCGCGGGTAGTGCGGCGAATCCGAATACCCCGATCAGCAGTGGGAGCCGGAACTCGGCCCCGCCTAGACCGATCAAGCCGCCGAGCACTCCGATGAGCGCTCCGGTGCTGAACACGTAGACGAATATCGAGCGCCGACGAACCGCTGACTCAGGGCTCGTCGGTGCCATGCCCTGAATAGCTTCACCCACGTTGCGGAACAGTAGCGAACCGCGGGCGGTGACCGGATCTGGAGGAAGATCCGAATCGTCCGCAAATGCCTGCGGGCTCAGGCGGTCAACGCAACAGCTCATCGAGCGCTTCTGAGCGAAGCGGTCACGCGGCGGTGGCGGACGGGCCAGAACCGCTGCGCTCAGAACGGCCGCCTCTGCCGAATTGAGGGCGTAGACAGGGCGTGATCGGCGATCGCCGGGCAGCTGAATCAGTCCGCACCCTGCCAGCCTCGACGCAGGATCCGCACCCAACCGAGCTTGATCTCCGCATCCATGACGAGCTGTGGCCCTCGCAGGCCGTGACGACATCTTCGTCGCGACCGTTTGCCTATCTGCTGGCTTCATCCGACTGGGACGGTGGTACGACGGATCTGCCCGGATGAGCTCACACGAGTACTGGGACAGCCGTTCGGTGCTATCGGCTGAGTCCGTCGAGTAAAAGATCGCCGAGTTCGGTGAATGCGTCTCCGGCGGAGATGCCGGCGGCGTCGAGCAGGGCTCCGGATTGGAGTGCGTCGATAGCGACCGCGACGACGTGAGCGGCGAAGGTGCCATGCCGGGCGATCGCGGGCACCCTCGACAACCACACCGCCATGGCCGCGCTGGGCAAACCTTCCCGGTTGATCGTGGGCCCGTGGACCCACATGATCCGAGCCGGGGGATCGGGCAGCGTCGCCGGTGAGGTGAACTTCGGTCTCGCCTCGACCCACCAGGGCATCGGCTTCGACCAGTTGCAACTGGATTTCTACGACCGCTGGCTCAAAGGCATCGACAACGGCGCCGACGCCGGACCCCCCGTGAAAATGTTCGTCATGGGCATCAACCAGTGGCGCAACGAATCCGAATGGCCGCCCGCCCGCGCCGTCGACACCCCCTGGTACCTCGGCGCCGACGCCACCCTCACCCCGGCCCCACCCACCGCTGAGCAGACCCCCGACCACTACCTCTACGACCCCGCCGACCCGGTCCGCACCCGCGGCGGCCACCTCGTCATGGCCAACGAATACCCCGCGGGACAGTTCGACCAGGCCGCCACCGAACAACGTCCCGACGTGCTGATCTACACCAGCGAACCGCTCACCGAGGACCTCGAGGTGACCGGCCGGGTTCGTATGCGGCTGCACGCCGCCACCGACGCCCCCTCGACCGACTGGGTCGTGCGGCTGTGCGACGTCAGCACCTACGGCGTCTCGCGCAACCTCTGCGACGGCATCCAGCGCATCCAGGACACGCCGGGTGAGCCCGGTGTGTACGAGATCGACCTGTGGTCGACCAGCAACGTCTTCCTCGCCGGCCACCGCATCCGGGTGCACGTCACCTCCAGCAACTTCCCCCGCTGGGACCGCAACCTCAACACCGGCGAACCCGCCCAGACCGCCGTCACCATGTACACCACCCAGCAGACGAACTTCCACGACACCGGCCGACCCTCGCACATCATCCTGCCGGTCATCCCGCACACCCCCTAGCCCCGCCGCCGGGTCGCCGCACCGGCCGCCCGAAGGCGGGCGGCGTCCTCGGGCTCGGGCCTAGCGGGTTGGTCGACTCGTATGGCGCAGAAAGGCGCTGGAGGTTAGAACGGCTTTCATCGACAAGCCTCTGCAGGCGCGATGGTGCCGGTCACCGTAGAACTGGTCAGCCTAGCCGCGCTCATCCAGGCTGACTTCAGCCAGGACGGGTGAGCGGTAATGCCGCGACCCGCGCGATCCTGAGGGTGTTGCAATCACCGTCCGTCGCGGCCGTGTCGAGACAGGATCGTACTGAGCGCAAGCTCCGTGCGTGAATCCTTCTCAAATCCTGCCTAGCTCTACCACTCATCCAATGCGCCGGCTAACTGGTTTGGCTGCGGGACGCCGCGGCGTCTTACGCCGACGCTCACTGGCGTCAGCCCGCGACCGACTCGTCTCGACAGGTTGCGAAACCTCAGACGAAGCCGCCTCAGGGGTGGGTGCCGAAACGGTGGTGTTGAGGGTTCCAGAACCCGGTCGCGCACGCCGGTTGCCCGGCTCTGCATCGGCTTGCTGCGATCCTTCTCCGGTCGTGCCACGGTCGGCTCGCAGCAATCGCGACGTCCGATCGAACCCGATGGTTCCTGCTGCAACGGGTTTTCCGTCTAGTCCGGGGTAGTGCTCGACGCAGTAGCTGAGGTCACGATCGGACGCCGGGTCGTGTTTCGTGCGGACCTGGCGGTTCTCACCGCAGCTGACGCATCGGCCGTTGAGGTCGGCCGTCTCGTGCTCCGATGGAGATGCCGCCGGGGGTGCCGGCTTGTGGCCTTGAGCTTTGACCCAGGTGGTGATGGCGTTGCGCGCCTGCGGGTTCGCGGTTGTGCGCCATTCTTGGCGGTAGACACCTAGCCCCGAGCTGGGATGATGTTCGGTCAGGTAGTGCATGCGGGCGGCGACGGCGTCTGCGATGCTGTGGCCGACAGGTAGTTCGGGCACGCCGGGGCGGTCCTCTTCGCGGCAGGGACCGCAGAGTCCGTCGTCACCTTGACCGGCCGCGAGGCGCGGGGTGAGATGGTCCATGCCGGCGCGTTCGAGGCGGCATGAAACACAGAGGCCGAAGCGTACTTTGACGGCTGCGTCTTCGTCGTAGTCGCGTCGGTCGACGATGAGTTCCTCACGCGGGGTTCCGGGGTCGGACCGTTCGTCTTTGCCGAGTTCGTCGTCGTAGGCTTCGGCGTTGTTGGCCGGTGCGGGCAGCCTGTAGGCAGTGGCCGACTTCACCGGCCCGGGTGCGGGTTGTGGGATATGTTGGTGCTCATCGGTTTTCGGTACGCAGGCTTCGATCAGGGGGCGGTGCTGTTCGTTGTTCGCCCACAGGGTGCGTAGCTTCTCGAGTGCGAGTTCGTGGGTTTTGAAGCGCAGGGTGGTGGCGATCTCGATGATCATTGCCCAGGTCGGCTCGTCGACGCGGCTCTGAGCGTGGCGCAGTTGCTGCTTGGCGGCGCTGAACTTCTTGGCGTCGATGAGTGCACGGATTGTTGCGATGGCTTGAGCGGTGGCATCGGAGGTCAGCGGCGGTTTCGCCGGTTCGGCCATGGGTTTACCTCCTCGGTGAGCTAGCAATGGGGTCAGGTGCGACGGCCGTGGGGTCGGTTACGACCGGGTTGGCGCGGGGCGCGCTTGCGTCGCTGCCGTGAGGCCTGCTGGTGATCGGCTTGTGATGCGGGAGAGGAGGTTGGTGTCTCGTGGACCGGGAGTGAGGCTTCGGCTGGCGTCGCGGTCTCGGTATGCATGCCGGATCGGGGTAATTGGCTGGTGCGGATTTTGTGTGGTGCGCCTGCGCGAATGGCGTCGCGGATGCCCGTGCTCGAGTCGATCTGTGTGTCGTGTTTGGTGATGCGGTGTTGCCAGTCGTAGAGACGGCGAGCCGCGTAGTGCAGGTGGGCGCCATCGTGATCGTCGTAGCGTCCTGCCGACCATCGCTCCAGGTTGTCGACGAGTTCGCCGGGTGTGCGGTAGCGACCGATCGGGGTCAGTTCGCCGGTGTGGTCGTTACTTCCGGTCTGGCGCAGTTCTTCTGCCTGCCAAGGGCGTTCCGGGTCGGAAGGATTCCATCCGACCCGGACCGCGCACCGCGGTTCAGTGCAAGCCGGGTATTGAATGCTGAAGGCGTGCTCATCGAGGCGTTGCCGTTCGATGTGTGCGTCGTGGACCGCGGTGTCGAGCCAGCTGGTGGCGGGTGTGGCGGTGGTCGCGGCCCGGCGCAGCGCGGTGTGGTCGAGGGTGGCGAGGTGGTCGGTGGCGTTGAGGCCGATCCGGGTGGCGAAGTCCAGGGTCTGGTCGCGCAGGTCGTCGGCGTGGAGTTTGTGCTCCAAGCGGTACTGGCCGACGTGAGGGTGGTTGGCGGCAGTGACGGCGTCGATGTAGAGGTCGGTGAGTACGTCGTAGTGCAGTTCATCGACGAAGGGTTTGCCGTCGGGTTCGCGTTCACCACCCAGGATCTCGGTCAGCTGGTCGAGTTCGGCGTGTAGGTCGTCTTCGGCGATATCTTGCCCAGACAACAGCCGGTATTCAACGCCACTGACGCAGTCCAGTGCGACGATCTCGACGTCGACGAGGCCATCGGGGTGTTGAACAGACTGGTCATCGAGCCAGTTGCGTGCTCGCCACCAGCTGGTCAGCTGACCGAAGGTGACCTCTTTGAGGTCGGGCTGGAAGTAGAAGGCGAAATAGACCAGGCCACTTGATGCCTCACGTTCGTGCAGACGGTCGCGGCTAGTCAACTTCGCCGCCTGCAACACGCTGTTCATTTCGACCAGGTTCAATGCTGGCGCAGGTTGTCCCAGCACTAATCGGTGTAGCTTCTCCCGGGCCTGGACCGGCTGATCGGCGCATCGCTGGACTTCGCGGGCGAGGAACTGCCACCGCGCTCCCCAGCCCCCGGGTGCCTTCTCCCACTGTTTTTCGATGTTTTCGGCCGCTTGACGAAGGCGAGCGTATTCGGCGAAGGATTGTGCGTGCAGGCTGTTCTGGCAGAGTTGGTAGTGGCGGCTGAAGGCCGCGCGTAGCGTGTTCTCATCGAGGGGCCTAGGGTCGGCATCGCCGTTGATGTCCATAGCTGCGCCTCCTTTGATGTTGCGCGTTTCCTCCGAAATGAGTTGTGCTGAAGTGGAATCGAGCAACAAGGCAGAAGCTCGAGGACGCGACGAGGGTGTGATTTCCGCTCAGTCGGCTGCGTCGGGTCCACCGACCGGGTGAGTCGGGTCGGCTTCGGGCTGGTTGGCGGTGCTCCAGTGGCTCGGGATCAGTTCGTAGGGTTTACCGGTCTGCAGGGCGTCGCGAATCGCCGCGCTGGTTGTGGTTGCGCGTTCGAGTTCAGCCAGGTGGTCGCTCCATTCCTTCAGCCGGCGCGCCGCGTATAGGCGCACAGCCGATGATTGGCCGGGATAGGTTGGTTGGCACCAGTTCTCGACGTTTTGTAGCAGCTCGCCCAGACTGGAGAACTCACCGATCGCACGATGGCGGCCGTTCGGTGCGCCATCGCGCCCGAGCCGGACCTCCTGTCCCTGCCATGGGCGCTGTGGCTTGGTTGGGTCCCATCCGAGCTGGATGGCCGTGGGGGCCCCGGTCGATAGGCGGTACCGGATGAAGAATCCCGCGCTCCCCGGACGCTGTCTGTCTGTGCGGAACCTGTGGGTGCAGGCGTCGAGCCATCCTGTCGGCGGTGCGGGTGTGGTTCGAGCGCGTTCAGCGGTGTCGTGGTCGAGCACGCTCAGATGGTCAGCGGCGGGAACACCGAGGCGGGCTGCGAGATCGAGGGCCTGGTCACGCAGGTCGTCGGCGTGCAGACGATGTTCGATCCGGTGCAGACCCGCGTCGTGGTGGTTGGCGGCGATGAACGCTTCGAGGTAGGCGCCGGCGAGTTCGTCGTAGCGCACCTCGGCGTGCATGGGGCCCTCCGCGGCGAGGAAGTCGCTCAGGAGCCGGTTCAAGTACGTCATTTCCGCGGCCAGTTCGGCGTTGGTTGTTGCGTTGGCCTCGATCAGCGGGTAGCGCTTGCCGCTGAGGCAGTCGACAGCGACGATTTCTGCTGCGACGTATCGGTCGCTGGACTGGGTTTGTGCCTGCTGACCCAGCCATTGGCGGGCATGCCACCAGCTGGTGTGCACGGTAAAGGAATCGTCGTCGTGGCAGAACAGTTCTCGGTAGAAGGCGAAATAGGCCAGCGGCCCGCAGGTTCGCCGCGTGCTGCGCAGGGAGCGTCGGCCGCGGCCAGTGAGGCGGTCGGCTTGCAGCAGGCTCGCGACTCGGGTTTTGACCTGCTCGAGGGGGGTTCGCCCGAATACGACGTTGCGGAGCAGTTCGTAGCGCGTGCAGCGCATCGCGGCGGGATTCTCAGCCCACCCTTGCACAGCATTGTCCAGGAATTGCCACTCGGCTGCCCATCGGTCGGTGCGGGCCAACCAGCGGCGTTCACGGTGCTCGGCGTCATCGCGCAGCTCGTCGTATTCGACTGCGGTCACTGCGTTCAGGCTGGCTTGACGCAGTGCGTAGACGGTATCGTAGTCGCGGCGCATCTCAGATTCGGTTGTGCGGCAGTGGGTTTGGTTTTGATCGTTCATGTGGTCCTCCTGGGTTTTGACTCCTTGCTGGTGGCGGTCGGTCACGGGCTATGCAGTGTCGAGGTCGTGGTTGTCGCGTTCGTCGAGGTCAGCGTGGATGTAGTCGTCGAGACCGTCGAGGGTGGGTTGGGGTTGTGCGGTGAAGCGGCAGAGTCCGGGTCGGCAGCCGGAGAAGTCGGAGTTGCGGACCAGGCGTTCTACGGTGGGCCACAGCCATTGGGTGTGCCAGGCGATGGGTTCCTCGGTGGGCAGTTCGGGGTTGTCGCAGTCGCAGTAGTAGGCGGCGTAGTGGGCGGCCATGAGCGCGGTGAGTTCTTCGCGCACGCTCGTGTGCCGGTACCAGCAGCCGGGGACGCGGGAGCCGAGTTGATAGGTCTCGCGCAGCCAATCCACCCACTCGGTAAGTTCTCGCCACAGCCGCGCCGCTCCCGGCCGGTCCAGCTCGCGCCACACATACGGGCCCGGGTGCAGGCCCGACCAGCGCTGTTTCCGGACGTTCATGACGTCTCTCCGTAATCATGTTGCGGGAGGAGCGCTTTCGGCACTGTTTCGGTGTTGACGATCTGGTCGAACTGCGCCGTCGACGCCTGGACTTGCTGGCGCCAGTGCGGGACTTCCCAGACGCTGGGTAGTCGCAGCAAAGCGGCGGGGGCGTTGCGGTAGAGCAGCAGTGCCTGCTCGGTGGGGAGCTCGCGGATTTCGTCGGGGCGTAGCACCGTGTCGTCGTGGAGTTGGTAGCTGCGTCCGCCTTGGTGCAGGCTCGCTTCCCAGCTGCGGCGTTCGCCGATCAGGCGGGAGAGGCCGGCGAGTTCATCGGTGCCGCGCAGGCCAGGCAGGATCAACATCGCCGGCGCCGATTGCGCGAGGACACGTCCACCTTCTGTGCCCCAACGCAATTCGTTCTGATCCTGATTGTGGGCGAAAGCCCACACGGTAATGCCTTTACCGCCGGAGTCGGTCATGATCTGAGGCAGATCTGGGATCGGGGCCACATTGTTGACCTCGTCGAGCACCAGCCGCACCGGCGGGTCCAAACGTTTCCCGGGCTGGCGCTGGGAGGCGCGGTCGGCGATGTAGTGGACTTCGGCGGCGAGCGCGGCGACGAACGGGGCCATCGAGCGGCTGCTGCCGCGTGAGACCAGGTACAGGGTGTTCGCACCGGAGAGCACGAACTCCTGGATGTCGAAGGATAGGCCGGGATCGATGTCAACGGCTTCGAGGAGTTTCGGGGAGGCCAGGGGTTCGAGGAGTCGGGCTGCGGCGGCCAAGACGTCATCGGTGGATTCGCTGGCCGAGGACAAGATTTGGTCGAGTTCGCTGGCCCAGTCCGGCAGGTGTGCGGCGAGGATGTCGACGGGGGTGCGATTGCTGCGAGAGGAGATCCACACCCGCACCTCCCGGATGCCGTGCCCGCCCAGAGCGGCGGCGTGCAGACAGCAGCGCAGCATCGTGGATGCCTTCTGCTCGAAGTACGCTCCGTTGCGGGTGCCTTCCAGCGGCATCGCGCGAGCGGCGGCATCCGCACGGCGGATCGCGGTGTCCGGGTCGGTGCAGCCCGAAAGCAGTGACCAGCGCAGGCACGCAGGCCAGCCAGTTAGCCCCTCAGGGTCGAAGATCGCGACTCGCCCGCGGGCGGCGCGCTGGGTGAGGGTGGCGGCGACAAGGTCGGCTTTGGTGCTAGTGACGAGCGCGAATCCTGGTGCATCACAGACGCGTTGGTAGGCCACGCGCCAGGTTTTGCCGGCGCCGGTGGGGCCGTGGACGATCACCCCGTCGCGGTGCTGGAGGTAGACGTGGCTGGCGGGGTGATCGACCAGGGCGCCGACGTCGATGGCTTCCATCGTCGCGCCGGTGCGGACTCCGCGTCGGAGCCAGCGGGCGGTCATCGCCGCCACCATCTGCTCTGTCGGCCGAGTTCCGGGTACTCGTGGCGGGCTTTGACGCGGGCGCGGCGACGGTCCAGTCCGACGCGGCGCAGGTCCGCTGTGGTGGCCATGCCGGGGCGGTGACGTTTACGCCATCGGCTGTCGATGAGGTCGACGACGATGAGCGCAGTCGAGCACCACACAATCGCGACCACACCGACGCACAACCAGGTCAACCACGCGGGCCCGGGACGAGGCTCGCCCGGCCACGCCACAGCCGGCGAACCGGGATCCGCGACCAACTTCGCTACCGTGGCCGTCAAGTCCGAGGGCGCGAGAACCGCGAACCCGTTCCCGGCGAGAAACCCGGAGAGCCCGCCGCCGAGACAGAGCCCGACCGCGAGGGTGGTGGCCACGTATCCCGCGAGGGTGATCCCCGCGGGGAGCACAGGTTCGCTGCGGACCGGATTGGGAAGTCGACGGCGCCCGGTCACGACGGCTCCCCTGCCGCGTTGGTTCCCGTCGTGAAGTCCTCGGTTCGGGGTGCGTCGATGAGATCGGCGGCGCGCAGTGGGGGCGTGGTGTCGGTGTGGTGTCGGCCGGTGATGGCGGCGTCAGTGTCGGTGAGCAGTACTTCCTGAGGTGAGCGGATGTGGTTGATCAGGAACGGGTCTCGGCTGCCGATCTTGACCAAGGCTTGGCCTCGGCCCAGGCGCATCAGGGTGTCTTCGGTGCCCGGAGGTAGTCGGTAGAGGCGCACGGTTTCGGCGGCGTCGTCGAAGCGGGCTTGGCCGAACAGGACCACGATGCTGGCTTCGCTCATCAACGCTTGTGCCGGGGAATCCGGCGGCTGGTCGGCCGGGTGGTGAAACGCCGCGACCGTCGAAAGGCCAAGTCCGCGTGAGAGTTTGGCGTTGCCGCGAAACACTTCGCCGGTGGAGCCGGCTGCGATGTGCCAGCCTTCCTCCACCACCAAGATGGTCTGCTGGTAGCGGGAGGAGCGGGCGGCGAGTTTGTTGGCCAGCCAGGTGTTGGCCGTGGTCATCACCACCCGCAGCGCCGGCCCCTCGGTCGGCAGCGCGCTGAGGTCGAAGTGCACGAGCGGATGGTTGTCGAGGGCCGCACGGACCGCGGGGCTGGTGGGTGCATCGACGAGCCCGCACAAGTCCCGGTCGGCTAAGCGCAGCAACGCCAAACCGGGCTCAACACCCCACTCCAGCGCACGCTCGGACCAGCGCGGCCCGAACCCGGCCCCGTCGCCGGCATCCGGATCGAGCAGTCGCATCGCGAGATCACGGATGACCGGGTCACGGCCGGTGGTGTGGGCGTCGGCGGTCACCGCGAACAGGCCCGCACCTACGGCGGCCTTCTCGCGTTCGTCGAGTTCTCGGCCCATGGCGTCGGTGAGCACGGCGACCACAAGTGCTTCCTGCCCGGCCGGGACGACACCGTCGATGCCGCCGGTGTGGTCGCCGTGGGCGCTGATGGCGGGGTCGAGCAGGTTCAGGCAGGCGCCGCTGCCGCCGACACGGAACCGGATGCTTTCCGCACCCAATGCCGCAGCGAGTGGCGTGTACTCCCCTACACCGGCCTGCGGCTTCTTGTCCAGGATGACGACCTGGCGGTTGGCGACCAGCTGGCGCAGCACGCACACAGTCTTGATCCAGGAACTCTTGCCGTTGCCGATGTCGCCGATGACGACGACGTTGATGCCGCTGGTTTCGTTGCCGTATGCAGCGAAGGCGTCGACGATCTCGAGCTCTTGAGAGATGGTGTTCAGCCCAGCCAGCACCCCGTCGTGGCGGGAGCGGCGGCGGCTGGTGGCGACGTTCCAGGCTTCGGCCTGACGGGTGGTGGTCCAGGCTCCTTCCGGGCGTGGCTCGTACCAGCCGTAGCGGTCGAGGGACCGGTGCCGCCGCGGCGGCCGACGACGACCCGTCATCAGAGTGCCAGTGCTGGCGAGCGTCCCCGATGACGCGGCCGGCGCGGTCGGGTCCGAGTGTGCTGAGTGCTTCTCGGCACGGCGTGCACGCATCATTCTGTTGTGTAGTCGTTTCGGCATCGTCGACACCTCCTAGCGGCTGTATCGGGTGGCGGCCAAGCCACGGCCGAGGGGCAGGGTGAGGAACAGGGCGGTGTCGTGATCGCCGGTGAACCAGTCGATTTCGGCGATAGCGGATTCCTGGGCGGCTTCGGTGACGCGCAAGCAGGCGCGTTCGACGTCGTCGGGGTCGCGGCCGGTGACCGCGACCGCGGCGGAGTAGATCGCGCCATGGTGTCCCGAGCCGGGCACGAGGTCGTTGCGGCGCCGGTCCGAGGCGCTAGCGAGGACTTCGGTGGAGCCGTCGTCGAGCTTGCCTTTGCGGGCCTCTTTCGTGCGGCGTGCTTGGTCGGCGGTGAAGTCGCCACGCGCGGCGGCGCGAGCCTGGTGGGCGGGCACGAAATCAATCCGCACGGCCACGGTGCGAATGGTCGGCATCGGCGCCGTCTCATCATCGCCCGGGTCGGCTTCGACACCGGTCAGCAGCGGCGCCAGCCACAGCGGGCCGAGCGGGACGGGTTCGATGGAGCGGGGCGGCAAGGAGCCGACGCGGGTGCGCCATTCTCCGTCAATGCCGATGGCGACGCTGTCGCGTCCGCCGATGTAGGTGGGCCAGCATGAGGACCAGGCGGCGTCGCGGTGGCGGTCGATTTTGAAGCTGGGGTTGATGAACGCGCGGATCAGTGCACATGCTCGCCGCTCCCCCAGTACATCCACCCTCCCCATGCCGGCCAGGGCGAGAAGCCTTGTGGCGCGTTCGGTTTCATCGCGAACCACCTGGGCGATGGCCGCGGTGGTGGTGGCGTGTTTGGTGCGGGCGATGCGGGCGGTTTCTGCCATGAACGCGTCGGTTTGCGGGATCCGGAGCACGATTACCGATCGGTGTTCCTCGGCGCGCGGGGCCGCGAGGTCGATCAGCGCGCCGTAGCTCTCGACCGCGGGCCTAAGGCGTAGGTCGGTGAGTTCGGCGACGCGGGCCTCGGCCCAGCGGGTGTGCTGGGTCATATCGTGGGGCACGCTGCGGTGCAGCAGCTGTAGCCCGCGGACATGGGAGCTGGTGCGCGCCATCTGTGCCAGGAACATGCCGAACGCCGTCGAGGACGCGGCGTAGGCGGCGTCACCACGCAGGCCGTCGGCGACGCCTTCGACGGCGAGGATCGTGCAATAGGTCGTGCGCTCACCAGGATTGGCAGTACGCAGGATGAACATCTCGTCCAAACCCGTGCCGGCCACCGGCAACGGCGCGGTGTTGCCAAGCGGCGGCGGGAATTCCCATCCCGGATCCTGTTGCGGGTGACCGAAGCTGGGATCGTCATGGTGGCGGTAGAGGTGTTCGCCGCGACGACGCCGTAACCAGTTGCGGGCGCCGTGCAGTCGGAGGGCAGCCCAGGAGGGTTTGTCGCGCCATTCCATCGTGGCCGCAAACACCACGGCCAGGACTACGGCGGCGACCGCCAGCGACCCGCTCGCGCCGCCGGTCAGCAGATAGAGCACGACGGCGGCGGCCAGGGTGATTGCCCAGCTGATCAGCACTGGGCGTGAGACGCCGAGCCAGGAGCGTCGGGCAATTTCGCCGCCGAGGATGAAGGTTCGTGCTTCGCTGCTCATTTCGCCTCCGGCTCGGTCTCGGCTTCGCCAGGCGCGGATTCGGCGACCGATCGGGCTTTGTTCAACGCACCGCCCGCAGCTTGCGCGGCGATCGGCGCTGCGATCATGCCGCCCGCCAACGCCGCTTTCGCGGTGGTGCCGACAGCTGCCTTCCCGCCCTGGGCAATAGTTTTCAGCGTGCGGGCGCCGCGATTGCCGCCTTCAGCTCTGCCGTTGCGCCCGGCGGCTGCGGTATTCGTACTTGTAGTGGTGTTGGTATTCGCGGCCAACCGGTTGCCCAGCTGGCTCTCGGTCGCTGAGCGACCGTCGCCGCTTCCGGCGGTCCGCCATCCGGGATCGCTTGTGCTGGTGCGGCTCTCACCGCCACCGTCGCTACCACTGGATCGGCCGGCGGTGGCGCCTGCATGGCCCAGTCCGCGGCCGCTGCTGCCTCGCCACGCCATCGCACTCCCGGCTCCGCTGACCGCACCGGCCATCAGCGACCCCGACTGTCCGAATCCCGCCGCGTCCGCACGCGAGGGCAGCAGCGGCGCGTACTTCAGCAGTGACCACGGTGCCAACCCCACGACGAGGAAAGCCACGATGACCAAACACAATTGGCTCAACGTCGAGAGCTGTTCCTGTCCGGCGGTGTTGGTCAGTGCCGCGTTCATCAACCCGCTCAAGGTTGCCAGCAGCAGAAACAGCAGCGGTTTCGAGATCACGACAGCCAGGAACACCAACACCGGACGCAGCGCTTTGCGGCGCCACTGCGGATGCACCCACATTCCGAACCCGATGCCGGCCGCGATCGCCAGGCACGGCAGTGCGACCTGGTGCACGAGCAGGCCGAAGAATACCGACAGCACGGCCACGATCAACAGCAGGAACAGCAGCAGCCCGACCAAGACACCTCCCGCGAGGGTCTTGTCGGTCAGGTCGCTGGTGAACTCTTGAAGGTTGTTGACCATGACCCCCTGCTCGGGGCCTGAAGCAGCCACGATGGCGTCGGTGGCCGCGTTGGCGGCATCCAGGAGCCAGGTCGCGAGCATCGGCGCGAACAACATCAGCACCAGGCCCACCGGCAGATAGGCGAACAGGTCACCCGCGATGGTTTTGACCGTTTGCCCTTTCGCCGCGGCCCGCCACAGCGCCAGCAACGTCATCAAACCCATCACCATGACCCCGATGCCGGCGCTCAGGGCGTACCAGCGTTGAAACCAGCCCGCGCCAGGGTCGAAGCGACCGGTCGCCGACAACCCGTCCAGCACACGCACCGTCAGGTCCACCGCGCTGTCCTTTGACGAGTTGGCCCAATCATCGATCACGCTTTGCGGGTCATCGATGAATCGCACGGTCGCCACCGCGACATCCCACAACCACGCAAACGCCTCCACCACAGCGGCTCCGGCGGCTACAACGTCACCGAATACCGATTCGCGCAACCGGTCACCCAAGGTGGTGTTGAGGTCGATCCACTTCGCCGTGCCGACGAAGAGCCGACCCACCGCGCGGTTCCAGTCCAGGCACCGCTGCTGGTCGTCGGGCGGAAGGTCAGCTCGGTTGCATTCGACGAAGAAGGCGTGGTTGCAGTACATCCCGTGCTCAGCACATGGGTCGGTCCACGCCGCGAAAGGGACGGACGCGAAATCCTCAACCCCGACAGATCGGCGCATCGCTTGCAGCGAGGTCTGATCAGGGGTTGCCGCCCAAGTGAAACCCCAAGCGTTCTCTGCGGGCTGAGTCCACTGCTTCAGGTCGTCCGCACACGCGCTCGGCAACGCGAACGCGGTATCACCTGCTGGGAACACCCGCGGTAGCGATTGTGCCGGCGGCTCGGACCCAGGCTCAATCTCGCCGCCAACCAGCTCCTCGCGCTTTTCCGGGGTGGCGGCCCAGTATATGAGGCGATCTTCGACTGCCATGACCTCGTTGATGTAGGCGCCGACGTCACCACCGCGGTCCGCGCACGCCCCGGTGAACCATCGCCCTGAACGGAATTCCTCCGTGCCGTCGACGAATCGGCGCAGGTCGGACGGGAAGCCCTGGGGCAACGCGCCAGAGGGAACCGGCTGCGCTGGCTGCGCCGAGGCGAACCCAGCACCCAGCGTTGCGACCAGCCACACAGCGCACAGCGCCGCCATGGATAGTCGGACTATCGGTTCTCTAATTCTCATGCTGCCCTCCCCTTTCAGTTGATATAGACCGAGTAGTGGCCGGCTTCGAGCGGCTGACCGAGGGGCGAGTCCTTCGTGATGTTGGTCAACTCGGCAGGATCGGGTCCCGTCTTGGAGGCGACTTCCTTGGCCTTCCAGTCGCCGTCCTCCCACACCAGATCGACGGTGTCGGTCGCCCACGCAGTGTTGACCGACATCGGCGTTTGCGCATTGATCTGAGAGCGCGAGACCACCATCACCCACACAGCCACGCGAGCAGCAGACTCGCTGTAGCCGCTCACCGTGACAGCGGCCGGCACGACGTTGAGCACGGTCGGATCCTCACTCCGATCTCGGCCGCTCTCGATCCACTTCCGCAGGCGTGGAGCGGGATCGCGTGCTATCAGCGCTGATTCGACCGCGCCCATAGCGACGCGTCCTTGCCGTGCCTGCGTCAACGCCTGCACAGTGTTCACGGCCGCTGTTGCCGCCCCTTCCCGGTCGCGGCTGTAGCCGACCGGGACACCGTCACGCACAGCGGTGGGACCGTGGGGCACGCGCAACGACTGGCTCGTCCCGGAACTGGCAGGACTGTCCTGGTCGCACTGGTTGAGGATCAACAGACCGGTCACCGCCAACGAGACCATCACGACCCCCGCGATCAGGATTCGGCGCGAGATCTTGGAACCGCGACCGGTCGGTGTTCCATCCGGAGAACGACCGGTGTTGTCGGGGGTCAGATCACCGAATCCCTTTGTGTTCCAATTCATGACCAGGTGCCTCCTTACCCGCGCTGGGCGGGATATGCGTTTCAAAGCCAGGCTGGCGAGAGTCGTATGGCCTGGTGGCGGCTATCCGCCGACGACGAACAGGATCGTGGCGACCAACGGGGATGCCGCGGCCACCAACCCCACCGAGATCAGGGCGTCTTGTAGTTCTTCGGAGCCCTCGGACAGATCGTTCGCGTAGCCGCGGGATTTGGCTCGTTTGACCTTGAACGCGCCGACGATGACACGCACCGCCGCGCCGATGATGACCAGCGCCCACAGGAAGGCCACGATGCGCTTCCAGGTGGTGTCGAGGGTTCCGGAGAACAACCCGAAGTCCGGGCTCACCCCGTCGAGAGGATTCTGGATGTCTTGCGCGGAAGCACTAGGTATCGCCGCCAGCGCTAATCCCAGGGCGGCTAGGCCAATGACGATGACGCTGCGCAACGGCCTGGTGATGTGTTCGAGCGCAATCAGTTTGCTCATCGCTGCACCTCTGATCTGTTTGGACCCGCGATCGGTCGTGGGAAGCTTCTGGCAATTCCTCGTGTGACTGTGTGCGTCCACGCCGTTTACCAGTCCGCGGTGTAGGCGCCACCGCTTTCCCAGCCGCGCATTGGCCTGCGGCTGTCGTGGTGTTCGACGGGTTCGTGCATCGCGTAAGCCAGGCGCTGACGATGAGAGAAGGCGTGGCGCTGGCCGAGCGCAAGGCGGGAGTCGGGCACGAATTCGGTTTCCATCGGTGCCAATTGCGTGCCGAGTGCTTCGGCGAGCCCGTCGGCGACGGCGGCCGCGACATCAGCCCATGCCTGCAACCCGGCGCGGCCCAGGCGCGAGAGCATGATCCGGTCGCCGTCGGCCAGTATGGGCTCGTAGGGCACCCGCATGACTCGCTGCACGCCCGCCCGATCCAGCGCCGCCAGCGCTTGGCTCCCGTGGGCGATGCCGGGTTCGTCGGCGTAGATCAGGACCGCGCGGGCCGCCAACGCTGTTCGCCCGGATTGAGCGAGGCCGTCGAGCAGACGTAGTGCGGCGACGACGCTGTCGCGGCGACCGGTCACTGGTATCACCAGTTGGGTGGCGTGTTCCATGGCCCAGTCGAAGGCGGGTGCGCGTTCGTTGTTGCCGGTGTCGATGAGGATCATGGACCGGTGTCGACGCAGCACGGCCATGATCGCGGCGCATTCCGCGCGCCCGAGGGTCGCGGTGCTGGCCGGGGCTTGGTCGGAGGCCAGGACCTCATCCAGAGTCGGCTGGCGTTGCAGCATTCTGCCGAGCGAGGAGGCATCGCGGTTCGGGGAACAGAGTTCCCTGGCGTGCGCCAGCACATCCCATACCGTTTCCGGTCCTTCGGTGACCGCCGCGCGAGTGGCGAGGGTGCCGCAGGCTTCGTTGGCATCCCAGGCCACAACCTGCCCGCCCCGAAATTGGCCGAACAGCCCGGAGAGCACGATCGTCGCCGGTGTCACCCCCGACCCGCCTTTCGGGTTGGCCACCGCGATCACCGACGTGCCAGGCAGGGGCTGGCGAATCCGTTGCACCGCAAGCCGATATGCCACTTCTGGACCTGCCAGCGGTGGTTTGAGTCGCAATCCGAGGGTGTTGAGGGTGCCGCGCCACCCCCAACGGGCCGGGTCGTTCTCCACCCCGGGCGCGGGTTCGAGCAGCATCGCCAAGCGCACCTCACGAGCAGAGGCGAGTTCCTGCTCCGACACCACCGGTGCTACGTGGTCGCCGACGCCGTACGGGTCGGATATCGCCGAGTCATCGATGGCCTGCTCGAGTTCAGGCTCAGCCGCGGACAATACGGTGTCGAGTTGAGGTCGCAGACGTTGGCGACGGAGGTTGACCGGCCGTTCGGCGTGGTACTCCTCGTCCTCGACACCGCCGGCATCCGCATTCCTGACATTCGCTTCGTCCATTGCTCGGCCTCCTCGAAATCGGTTGAATGAGTCGCGCTCTCGTCGCCTCGACTATCGGGCCGGCGTTGGCGCACGCTGGGTCGCCGCAGCAGCGACTACCGGTTGTCTGTCACCCGCTGTCCCGTAGCGTCGGATGTCCCAGCGTTCTCCGGTCCATTGCGCCAGCGGGGCATAGTCGACCGGGACGCCGAATGTCGCTGCGTGGAAGACGCTTTCGACGCCATCGATAGTTCCGGCATAGATCGCGACATGATGGGAGTCGCCTTGACCGGGCGCGGTGAAGAAGATCAAGTCCCCCGGTCGTTGTTGCCCAATCGGAACCTCCACCGCCTCAGGGTGATTCAGTTGGTCCTGGGTGTAGTGAGGCAGCGTGATCCGCCCGTTCGAGGCGGCATGGATCGCGTACAGGGTCAAGCCGGAGCAGTCGAATCCACCTGAGGTGGGGCCGGCTTCGTTGCCTCCGCCCCACACATACGGCCAGCCTTTCCATCGATGTGCCGCGTCGAGGACTCGCTGGCCGAACCCGTCGGTTACCACCGTGGCGGTGTCACAGCCCACCGCCACGGCACCGGTGGCGGGCCCGAGCGCTGCCAGCAGTTGGGTGACACGCTCGGCGTGACGGCTGTAAGCACCAGGGACTGCGGATCGTTCTACGGCTTGGGCGATCTCGGCCGCCGGCATCTGCTGCCAGCCAGTAATTTTGTTCAGCTGGTCATAGAACCAGCCGGCCTGATAGCGCGGGTTCATCAGCTGCGCCATCCCGACCGATCCCCAGATCGAGGCGCGAAGTTGCCAGGGCCCGACCGAATCGTAGTCCGAGCCCACGGCGTCGTGCGCGTAGCGAAGTGATTCGGGCACAGTGGAATTGGCGTAGTTCAGGAAGTTGCTTTCCGCCGCGGCGGCCAGGAGTGCGGCGGTGACGCCGAGCTCGGGCACCCCGCGCTGGCGGCCGACCTCGATCGCGGTGCGGGCGATGTCAATCTGGCTGTCGGTGTAGCCGGGCAGCGAGCTCGGCGCGATCGGGCTGCGCATGGCCACCTCGGCCGGTGCGTCGCGTCGTGCGGTGCGGGGGATGTTGGGCAGGCAACCAGGTTCTGTCGCGGTGGTGTTGTCCGAGCCGAGGAACACGATCCCGGCGGCTACCACCACTCCGGTCAGCAGGACCGCGATCAGTGGCGCGCCCATCAGACGCCTCCGGTGACGTGCCGGATCCGCGCGGCGAACCAGTCGGTCAGCCACTGCACAGTATCGCGCTGCCCGTCGATCACGTAGTTCTGATAGTCCTGGTGCACGCCCGAAGCCAGGAAGTTCGCCGCGGTAAGCCCTTCGGTGGTCAATTGCGCCAGCGCGTCGATGGCTTGGCTGTCGCCCGCCTCGGCGGGAATCTGCGGGCTCGGTGCAGTGCTAGCGGCCATCGAGGGCGCAGTCTTCTGTCCGGTCAGGGTATTCAGCGCGAGGGTGGCGAACCCGAGCATGGTCGGTGCCAGTGCGGCGACCTTGGCGGTGATCTGGACGGGATCGCCGGTCGTGGTGAGTGTTTGCGCGATCGCCCACAGGTCTTCCTGGAGCCGCCCGGCTTGGCGGGCCAAAGCCACCAAGTCCAGATTTTCCAGCAACCCCACGACCACCGAGGCGATCTGCGCGGTACCAGTGGCGTCGGGGATCAGCGCGATGAACTTTGAGACCAGCCCGAGATCGACTCCGTCTGCCATCGCCACCAGCGGTGCGAAACTGTTGTTGAGGTCGCGGAACAACCGGTGTAGCAGCGACACCTTCTCCGGCAGAGCCATATTGAGGTCGACCACCGCGGCGGCCAGTTTGGTGAGGGTGTCGGCGACAGCAGGCAGGTTCGTGGCCAGCTCGAGCCCGTGGGTGAGCACGGTGGTGACCTGACCGAGCAGGGCCGAGGGCTTGGCCAGGCCCAGCACTCGACTCGCCTGCCCCAACACCTCAGGTGCGGCCTTGGTCAGCGAATCCATCAGCGGCGCAGTCGCCTCTGTGACGCGCTGGGCAGAGCCCGCAAGGTCGGTGCCAACGCCCGCGCTGAGTTCGGCCAGCGCGGCTGTCGCCGCGGACAGGTCGGATTGCGACAACCCAGTCAACAGGTCGGGCGGCAGTTGCTGGGCGTTTCTCGCTTGCGGTGTTTGCTGAGGGGCGTGAAGGTTCGAGCGCGTAGCCGATCCCGCCAGGGAGCCGAGGACGGCGGCGATCTCCGTCGCCGACTTCGACAAGGCTTCAGGATCCCCCTGACCGCGTGACGCCAGACCGACCAATTTCCCTATCGCCGACGGCAGCCCGGCCAGCCCGGCCGTATCCGGTTCCGAAACCAGCGATTTCGTCAGGTCGATGTCGCCGCCCTGAGCGTCGCTGGTCTGTCCTCTATCGGTCGGCTGGGACAGCACCCGACCCAGCGTGGCCAGAATCGGATTCGATGCCGCCGAGGTCGCGCAGTATTTGTCTTGCTGGGCGCAGATCTCGGCAGTAACTGCGGACAGGCCGCAGAACCCGCTGGGGCGCGGTCCGGCGATGCCTTCACCCTCGACTGGCGGCCCGACGAGTTTCCCGCCGGCGGTCCCATGGCGAGGATCGGCAACCAGCCCGACAGCCAGGATCCGCTCGGCCGCGACAGGGTCAGCGTGGCAGCCGATCGAGGCCGCGACTTCGCCGATGGCGTCGGCGCCTTGGCTGTAGCCGGCCAGGATAAATTTCGCCGCCGGGCAGCGTTGGGCGACGTCGCTGATGGTTGTGCGTGCGGCGTCGATGCCGGTGGCTTTGCTGTCGCCGTAGGCCATTCCGTCGAACGCTGCGGCCGCGTAGGCCGGGAACCGGAACTCGAAGCGCTTCCCGAACTGCTCGGTCAATGCGGTGGCTACCGGCCCCAGCAATCCGACCGCTCGGGTGTCGTCGGCGTGGGCGTTCGTTTCCCAGGTGCCCGGGACGAACACGCCGGTGACGGCCGGGCACCCGGCCGAGGTGATTGTTGGTGCCTTGGCTGCCGCGACGCCGGTCCCTGCGATGGCGGAGGCGCTCACCGCGCTGGCGGTCAGCAGAACCAGGGCGCGTCGGCGGCTCCAGTAGGTAGTGGTTTGTGCAAAGGTGCTGGTTTTCATAGTGATTACCCCCGTTCCTTGTACGGCTTGAGCCAGGCGTCGACCACGGAGGCTTCGAGCAGCAATGGCGAATTCCGGGCATCACCGGCCTTCCACGCTTGCGAATACAACGGATGCCCTTCTACCCGTAGATGCCTGATCCGATCCGGCGAATGTCCGGTCCTCGCGCTGATCTGGCGAATATTCAGAACCGTTTCACGGCGTATACGCCCACAATGCTCACAAGGCTTCTCCGGCATGGCGCCACCTCCAGGCAGATTTAATGAATTGCATTGCGCTACAGACGTACTGCGCCGAGCGCTGGCTGTTAGGGTGAGTGAGACGATGACGCCGAGTGCGAGCGCGTCTGCCGCTCCTACCTCAGAGCTGGCTGCTATTCGTCGCCGAACTCGCGACGCAGCCTGGCGTGACGACGCAATCGCCTTTCGCCATCGATTATTTCGTCGTAGAGACGTTCAAATCGCTCGCTCAGCGCTTCGTCCCAATCGACGCCCGGTTGGCAATGGCCAACCAGCCGAGCAAGACGGGTACGTGTTTCGAGAAGCTTCATGGCTTGATCTCCCGTTCGACCGTGCACCGCCGAAAACCTGTCAACACCAAGGCTTTCGGTGCCCGCTAGGGCTACATGAGTCACACTCGAAAACTCCCAATTGGGGCCGGCATCAAGCCATGCGCGCGTCACCAAGAGGCGATGCGGGGGAGTGTTCGGTTCGCGTCATCCGGTTCCGCAGCGGCAGTTGCCGGGGAGATGCCCTCCGAGATCGAGGGGCCTGATATCAAATGTAATCCGTACGCCGCATTGGCGCAATAGATTTCTCCGAAAGATGCTCGGTCACCACGAATCCCATATCAAATATCGACATGACCGAATCCAATAGACCACCTCGGAGGCAAAGATGGAACCGCAAAGGGGTTTGCCATGGAGATACATGTCAGGGATTTGGCGAGATCAACACGCTTCCTTCTGCATTCGCAAACAACGTGGGCAGGTGTCGATCACCGAGGTCGGCACGGGCGGAATCGCTGCGACATCGACAAACGCTTGACGTTTATCCGCAGAGGACAGTCTGGTCCACGTGCCCTCAACTGCGATCCAATCGTCGGCGTCGTGAAAGCGGAGCCGACCTCGCAGGCGAGCTGTCGTGCGGGTGCCGTCAAGCAGCTCGCGCCCGATTGCCACAATCAGGTTCAAATCCTCTGGGTGGAACTGCGGCTGATGATGACGCCAGCCGGCGATCGGTTCATGCTCGTTGGCACGCCAATCGTGTACCGCCATGGCGTCGAGATCGACCAAGGCGAAGGCGTGGCCACGTGGAACGGGAACGTGACGCATCGCGCTCTCGTACAGTTCCAATCCAGGCTCGGCGACAGAGCCCGCCAGATCGCAAACCAGCGCTCGTACACGGCTGGTGCCAGCGGTACACGTCCGCGCGGCAAGATGCAGCTGGCGCAAGGTGCCGCCACCGACGCTGGTCGCGGAACCGGCCCACTTGTCGGCGGGTTTCGCGAGACTGAACAGCTCGAGGAAGCCCGACCGATCCTCGAGCCGATCGAAACACTCCACCAACTCCGGAAGCATCAACCGATGGAAGGACTGATCGCCTAGCAACATCGAGCGTGCCGCATCCGACATTGCAACCACCATCGAGGCATCCCACTCCACGACGCCGACTCGCGGTGGGGGTGGTTGCCCAGAACCTTCGACTCCCGCCCACACAGCGACAGCCCGGACCTCTCCATATGGACCGTGGATCGGGCGGGCAGCAATCTCGATCGTCACCCCGGACTGCAATACCGCTCTGTCCGTCACAATCCGTCTCGAGGAAGCACAGCGCGCGATGAGAGTCTTCAACTTCTGCGCTACCGGCGCGACGGGAGCGATCGACATCCGCTTCAACGTGGCGAAATTACGCGGGTATCTGCCGTCGGCAACCACCGTCGGCTCGTTCCAGTCGTCGAGTATCTCGACGACAACCCACCATCTCGGCGTACGTGCTTCAGCTGGCTTCGAATGCCCGCCGTGGTTCCGCATTGTCGATCCAGGATGCCGGACCGCTTCATCGAATAGCTCGCTCATTGATCCAAGACCTTCCAGGCAGCGCGAATAGTCGCGACCGGTGTAACCCGGCAACCGCTGCCTGGCGTGGACCACATGTGACCGACCACCGCCGGATTCCCGCATGGACGGGAGCGTATTTCTTATTGTAGTCCTGCAAATACCTAGCGATCTATCCTGAATTTCAGAAGTGCGGCGGTGGTCTCCTGATCAATTGCGACCAAGCTGGCGGACGCCTCGATCGGTATCCAGCTCCCGTCCACACCGCGCAGCCGCAATCGGCCCGCTGTGCTGGCTTTGGCCAGTCCACGGGCCATCTCGATCATCGTCGGACGGTCCGCGGGGTGGACCTCAGGCGCTGGCTCCTCCAGGACTCCGCGCCAGGCGACTTCCTCGGGAATCGGCGAGCCATGCACCCACCGGATCAAACGCAGATTGCGCAGGTTGATGAGCGCTCGATACTCCCCCGCTGGGGTGTCGGCCTCGAGTAACCGATGCTCGAGAAGGACGAGTGGTTGCGGGTCTTTGGCTTCTCCCGTGCCGATTTCCTGGCTGACCCCGCGGGCGATTCGCTGCTGAACACCGTCGCTGATCTGCTCATAGATACGGCAGGAGAAATGCGATCGGAACCTCTTCCCGTCACGACGATTCACCGCCCAAACGCCTTGATGGGTGGTTCCAGGAACGGCAGCGATGATGCGCTTCATCGCGATCAGTTCCTTCTCATCGGTCTGAACCTGCGCGAACATATTCGCCAACGATCGCTCCTGACCGCGCTCTTCTTCCGGGATGTCGGCCATCTCCGCCCACTCAGGGCTCGCCAGGGCCGTCAGAGTCGAGAGATTGATGTCCCAGGATCCAGCCTGCGGACGTGGCGGCGGGGTCTCGTCCTCGGTGCCTGACCACACCTGAACCGCGTGCAGGCGGCCGCTGGCGAAGTGCGGATACACCTCCACATGCCGACCACCGCCTCGCGCCACCAACGGTTCACGCGAACGCGCGACCATGGTGACCGCCTGGCGGATCTTGGGCGCTGCGCCTTTGATCGCCTTGTCCAGCGACAGGAATTCCTTGGGGTGACCACCCCAATCGACGATTGTGTAGTTACCGTCCAGTTCACCGAATGCCTCGATAAGCAACCATTGCGGCGAACGCGCGTGTTCCTCCTGACGTACGCTTTTCTCGGCCATAACCAATGATGCTCCTTTCCTGCCCACCACTGCGGCCCCCAAGGAACACATGCCAGTCACCGACGTCCGCTTCGACGACACCTACTTCCTGGACCCGCACGCCTTCTACCGACGCGTGCAACAGCAGGGACCGCTGCACCGGTTCACCACCCCGTCCGGAGTTCACGGATGGCTGGTCACCAGCGAGGCCTTGGCGCGCGCCGTGCTCACCGACCCTCGCATCGGCAAAGGGCGTGACACGATGCTCGGCGTATCTGCCGACGACACCGACCCCAGCCCGCGACAGCGGCTACTTCGCTCCGGAACGGAGTGGGTCGTCACCCACATGCTCGGCTCGGACCCACCCGAGCACACCCGCCTGCGCAAGGCCGCTGCTGATCCCTTCAGCCACCGCGCTATCACCGAGCTGCAACCCCGAATCGACAGCCTCGCAAAAGAATTCGTAGACAGGATCGACCCCGCCACTGCGACGGTCGATCTCGTCCCGGCGCTGGCGTGCCCATTGCCGGTGGCGGTGATCTGCGAGATCCTCGGAATCTCGGCCCGCCATCAGCGTCGTATCGAGCGTTCCTCTGCGGTCCTGTCCGACGTTACTGTGGCGAGCGGCAGTGAACTGCGCAGAGCCAGTATCGATTTCGTCCGTCTGATCGTGCCGTACTTTGTCCTTCGCCGGCTTCGACCGCGCAACGATCTCATCAGCTCTCTGAACCGGCAGATGTCAACGGGGGAAATCAGCTCTAAGGAAGCCCTGTCAACCGTCGCGCTACTACTGATCGCCGGACACGAAACGACATCCAACCTCATTCTCGCCACCATGCTCGCACTCCTGCGCAACCCTCAGGAGCTGCAGCGCGTCCGATCAGACCGCGCCAGGCTCAACGCAGTCATCGACGAGGCATTGCGCACCGATCCCCCACTGCCGGTGGCCACTCTGCGTCAAGCCCACACCACTTTGGATCTGTCCGGACAGCGGATCACCCGCGGAGAACTTCTGATGGTCTCGCTGCTGGCCGCCAACCGTGATCCCGAATTCAATTCTCTGCCAGAGACTTTCGATCCCGACCGCCCGGCCCGACACATATCGTTCGGCACCGGAATTCACCACTGCCTCGGCGCCCGCCTGGCTCGCGTCGAAGCCACCGCTGCACTCACCCACCTGCTGGACCGATACCCCGAAATCGAGCTTGCGGTCCCGCCGAGTGAATTGAGCTGGCGCCACAGCGTGTTCTTCCGGCACTTGCAATCGCTTCCCGTCGATCTCACTCCAGGCGCCCGGCCACAATAGGGTGCACCTGTCCAAGACCAGAACCAGGACCTCGCCTGAACCACAAAGCGCCCGTCGCCATGTTTGCCAAGACAGTAGGGATCCTTCGCTTCTGGGGGTCGCTGGAGCGACTCAGAGCACGCAGATCATCGTATGGCGATCAGCGGAAGGGAGCTCATCGCAGTGAACGGCCCTCAGCAGCCGCGGATGACAGCGACGCTCCAGCGCCGACGACCAGGCGTTCGTTATCCCTACTAGGGGCGGTGAAACTCGCCGTCCTGCGCGCCGGCCAGGAACGCGCTCCACTCACCAGCGGTAAAAACGAGCGCAGGCCCGGTCGGGTTCTTGGAATCACGCACGCCGACCATGCCCTCATCGAGGAAGGCGACTTCCACACACTCCCCGTTGGGTTGGCTGCGGCTACTCTTGAACCAGTGAGCCATGGATAGGTCAACGTTCACGAGACTCATGCTCCCTTGCTACCTGCCGCAACAGATTCCGACTGCTAACGGCGTCCAACGCCGCCTCACTGATCCGATCGTACGACCGCTCAAAGCTCTCCAGGTCATCGCCCTTCTCCAAGTAGAGGTTCCCCACCACGCCTTCCAGGAAAATGAGCGGCGGCTCCGCGGGTTCGCCAGGCGCAGTCTCACCGAAACCAAGGATCACGAATGGAGGCATCGAGAGACCGCCAGGAAACCCCGCGCGGAACGGAAGAACCCGTATCGAGATGTTGTCGCGCGTGGACATATCGGCGAGATGCTTGAGCTGAGCCGCCATAACTGCCGGCTCTCCAGCCACCCGCCAAAGCGCTGCTTCTCCGACCACCACATCCAATCGAACCGGTTGCGTCTTCCGTGTAATGATGTGCCGCCGTTGCTGTTTGATTTGCACCCGCCGATTCCAGTCCTCCACAGATGCGTCCGGCGAGAACTGCCGGACAAGGGCAAGATCGTATTCCGGGGTCTGGAGCAGGCCGGGTACCAGCTCAGGCTGGTATGAGATCAGCTCGTTCGCAGCGGCTTCCAACCCAACGTAGACGTCGAAGTCCTTCGGGATGAGGTCGCCGTACTGGTGCCACCAACTCTTCACATTCGCTTGGCGCGCTAGACCGACCAAAGCATCGGCGAGGTCTTCGGGAACCCCGTACAAGTCGCACGCGGCAACGATGTCTCTGGAACGGATGCGCGAGTTCTGTCCCTTCTCGAGCCGTTGCAGGCTGCTGGCTCCGATCTCCAGCAGCTGGGCTGCCTTGGCTTGAGACAGTCCCGCTCGTGATCTCCACTCCATCAGATGTCGCCCCAGTTGGCGGCGCGGCAGGGTCGATCCGGTGTCAGGCATTCTGACTCCCCCGTTTCGGGCGGGTGTTCATACCCGCGTCGGGTAGATCGTGCCACCTGGTGTGGGAGTCGCGCAGGCATTTTGGTGAACCTGATTCGGTGTACCCGATTCGGGGTGCGCCCTTTCGACTGTGGGTGTGTTCTGGTCATGCGCCCGGGCCAATCGATCTGGTATTGCCCGATGACACCCGAGGAGTTGGGGGCACCCGGGCGCACCCCTCGTCCGCCGACACGATCAAGAGGTCTTCAGATGGACCAACCAATCGGACGGGACACTCCACGGTCCCAGTGCACCTATTACCGGCAGGTCTGCGACCTCGCCGCCAGGATCGACCCACCAGAGCTCGGGCGCATCGTGGTCGGTGCCTCGCAGGTGTGGGGGTTGACGATGCCAGCCATGCTCGGTCGCGATGTCCTGAATCGGATGGGCAAGGACGGCACAGGCATCGGCCCGGTGCTTGCCCAGCTCCGCGCGAACCGGTGGACGTTCCTGGTTCGTCCTGACATCCCTTACGAAGCAGCGGTTTTCGCGGAGATGTACCGCATCGAAGTGTCCGTCATCCGGGACGGCGGAACCATCGCGCTGCCCTCGCCCACCGTCAGCTCGAACGAGATCCGGCAATGGATCGAACGCCCGCTCGACAGCTTCCGGCCCTCGGGCCTGGCTGTCATCAAGGCTATCCGCGCTTGTGCTGTGACAGGTCGTCGTAGAGCGGCGGTGTGGCCATGACGTTCGATCTCGGTCAGCGGGTCGCGGGCGCGCACTTGGAGGAGTTGCGTTTCGTGCGACTGGATGTGTTCGAACCAGACGCTGGGACAGTGGATTTGCTGCGACGCATCGCCGCCGGTCTGGCGGGCTGGACACCGGGCAGTCGCGCGGCACTCCAGGAGATGAGCAGCGATGACCGCCGCGCGGCACCTTCCTCCGCTGCCGGCAGCCGCCGAGCCGACCGAGTCCTCGAACACCACAACGACAGTCGCCCGGAATTCGACAGCGAAGCCGCGCTGGCGCGGCTGCTCGCGGTCATCCGACACGACACCACCGACCCTGCGATCTTCGTTGGCGGGGACACTGCCCGCGCCATCGAGCTGCACGGCGACTGCGTCCCCTCGACCTGCACAACCCAGAACTCCGCCCAGCGTGCGCACGCGGCAAAGGAAGGTGAGGCAATCCAGTGAGCGACCGCGATTACGAATACGAAGGCTGCGAGCAATTCCATCTCGACCAGCAGAGCCCGCAATGGATTACATGGCAGGCAAACCTCGACTTCGAGGTCGCGGCCTTCGTGGCCGAGCACTTGGCGGTGGTCGGCAACGAGCCGTGGTCGCGCGACGGACTTGTTCACGCTGAACTCGCAGCGACCCGGTTTTTCCCGACCCGTAAATCGTTGTGGCTGCCCGAACGTCTGGTGCTCGCCGACCAGTTCGGCATGTACCTCGGTGAGGTCTTGCGTCGAAAGTTCCGCGGCGAGTGGATCAACCTTCCCGGCACCCCGGATTGGGGTGACGGACTCGGTCCGACTATCCGGTTCCCGTTCACCAACCTGATCACCGAGGTCCGTGACAGCCTCGTGTGCGCGGTCCAGGACCGGGGCGGGCAGAACTGGCCGGCGCTGTGGGACGACCAACTCCGATATCTGCGTGAGTGGCGCAAACTCGGTTGCCCGCCGCGGACCGAGTGGGAGCAAGCCGGATGGGTGCCACCCGAGGACCTCGAGGGCCGACGCGGCGCGTAGGCGCACAGCGTCGAAACTACCGGCCCGACAAGGAAAGTGAGGTCATCCGGTGCAAGGTCCAACACGCTTCGAGGGGTTCCGCGCCGACCAGCAAACCGCCGAATGGATCGCATGGCGCGAAGACGTCGACCCCACAGTCGACGCCTTGCTGTCCGGGCTCTTGGCCGTGGCGCAGCCCGATCCATGGTCTCGCGAGGGACTTATCCACGCCGAGGACGCGGCGAGGTGGTGGATACCGGTCCCAACGTTGCTGGAGCTGCCAGAGGGTCGTGATCGCGCCGACCGGATCGCCATGTTTCTCGGCGAAGTACTGCGGCGCAACTTCGGGGGCGAATGGATCAATGCTCCACGCGGTGCTCTGGATTGGGGCGATGGCCTCGGCCCGTCGATCCGGTATCCCTACACCGATCTGATGACCGACCCGCGGCGCCGACTGGTGGCCGTGGTCGACAACGCCTACCACCGGTATTGGGCGATGCTGTGGGACCACCACCTCGACTGTCTGCGCCGTTGGCGCGAACTCGGCTGCCCGACCCGGGGCCAATGGGAACAAGCGGGGTGGGTACCGCCCGAGAAGCTCGAGGCCAATCCAGCACCGCGCCAACAACCCAAGCCATAGCATCGCAACAGCTTCACCGTCGAAATACTCTGTCCCGCACAGGAAAGACAACCCATGATCACCGCATCGGGTCACACCACGCCACTGCAATCGCAACGACACACGGTGATCGGTGATGTTCACCTGCTCCTACATCGCGGCAACAAGGTGTTGTTCGGGCAACGCCAAGGCACCGGGTTCGCCGACGGCGCATGGCATCTGCCCGCCGGCCACCTCGAAGCCGGGGAGTCAATGCTCGATGCGGCGATACGCGAAGCTGGTGAAGAACTCGGTGTCCGGATCGGCCACGAGGACCTGCGATTCGAACACGTCATGCACAGTGCGGCCTCCGGCGGCCGGATCGCGTTCTTCTTCACCGCCGAACGCTGGCAGGGCCGACCCTGCAACCAGGAGCCCGACAAATGTGCTGGGCTGCAATGGTTTCCGAATAACGCACTGCCCGAGGAGATGATTGCCTACTGCCGGACAGCACTCGGTCACATCGCAGGCGGTACCCGGTCCTCGGTGTTCGGCTGGGACGCCCCACTCCTGGACTGAGCGAGAGGCGACAACCGATGGCCCTCTACGAGATGGACCCACGCCACTTCTTCACGGTCCTGTTTACCGCCGCCACCGTCCTCGGCTACACTTACCGACCCGACGGCGCTTCGACCATCTTGGTCTCGGGCCCCGACAGCACCGCCCGAGTGTCTTTGGACACCCTGCACCGCCACCTCAGCAGCGAACCACCCGGCGATTGGGTCTCGGTCCTGGCCGACCACCTCGCCACCGCCATCACCGCCGCCGACGCTGAAACCCAGGCGCCACTGGACCTCAGCGACTACGCCGCAGTGGGTGGCCTGCTCCGAACTCGGCTCTACGGTGAAGAGGACGACGACGAGGATCACGTGACTCGCCCTTGGGCGCCGGGGCTGATCCAGCGGCTGCTGCTCGACGGCGTGCAGACCGTCGTGCCGGTGCGGCGGGACTGGCTGCGATATTGGCCGGCACTCACCGACACCGAACTGTTCGCACTCGCCGAGGACCATGTCCGCGCCGACGGCCAGGTACAGATCACCCGGGCGGAGTTCGGCGACATCGAACCGATGGCAGCGGGCCTACCACTGTTCCTTCTGACCGGCCCGGAATACCTCACCACCCACGCCAGTTGGCTCGACGCTCACGGTGTCACCGGCCCGGCCGGTGCACTGTTCATCGTCCCTGCCAAAGAGACCATCTACTGCTACCCGATCACCGATCTCGACGTCATCCGCGCCGCTACCGTCTTGGCCCACCTTGCCCACCTGGTCCACGAGCGCGATCCCTGGCCGATCACCCCGTGGCTCTACCACTGGCACCACGGCACCATCTCCCTAGCCGCGGCGACGGACCGCGAGGGCGACACCGTCTACTCGACGATCACCCCGCGATTCCAGCGGTTCCTCAACTCCCTGACCGAACCCACCGAAGCCGGGCCCTGAGATCCGAGCGACCCGTCTGCGGCGGTTGCGCCTCTAAAAATGTCTGTGTCTCACGAACAACGTCTCTATGACAGGGTTGCAGCAGCGCGCTCCACCGCATCGAAGATGTCGGCGTCTGTCTGCTTCTGCCAGTCCAGAAGCTGTTCCCAGTCAGCGACGTAACTGGGCTTGGGGTCGGGGAAGTGCTTGTAGATCTGCGCAGTCCAGCACAGCGCGACGAACCGGCCTCGCTGTTCGCGGGAGAGTTTCGCGCACGCCCCATCGGTGGTCGCGATGAAGGCCGCGATCTGCCGATAGACCGCACTAGCGCTGGCCTTCTCCCAGTCCGGAGTCTGTTCCCAGGGTGCGATGTTTGCCCTTCCCATTGCCGCCCTTGCCCTTACCCTTGTCGCCGTCCTCACCAGGGACGGTGAGACTGCTCCTGGAGGGAACGGCCAGTCCTTGATCTGCTTTGCCTGTGCCGGGCACTGCGGCGGGCGCCGGAGGCGGTGCCGGATTGTGCCCAGGCTCGTCCGCGGGGTCCAGGGCGAGCGCACTCTTCGTGGACAGCTCCTGCTCGGCTACGGGGGGTTCGAAACCGGCTGCCTGTGCGGGCGCGGCCAACACCCCGGCCGCAACGACCACACCGACAATCTTGGAAATGGACATGTCCACGCTCCTGTCCAAAGAGGGAAAGTGAGACACTCATCCTTCAATGCGAGCGCAGCCGGAAGGCCCACCGCCGCACCGCGCGGCACAGTGACCGCACCAGCCAGGAGCCCTCACCACCGCTACGGCGTATCGCGGGGGGGCAACCGGCCAGATTCAGCAGATCAGGGCGTTCGTAGGCCAGGGACCGCAGCCTTCAGGATCGCACGGATCGCGGCAGATGAGTGCGTTCGGATCTCGGCAAATCGGCTTTGCGGCACGGGCGCAGCAACTACCGTCATCGGTGACGATGAGGGGCGTCCGGACCCCGCGACCTCATCGTCCCGAGGACGATACCGCGCTCCAGGTCCCCAGAGGGCCTGGGCCGTCCTCATTGTCACCGCCTGCCACGCGGTGATGGCCGGACTTGCTGAGCGGTCACCGGCCCCACCTGCGGGCAGCACAGCCGTAGCGCCGCCACACAGCTACGAACGTCGCGCCGCTCCTACCAGCCTTTACATAACTCAACTGGGAGACCTCGCCCGAGGTCGTCTCCGAAGTTGAGCCATCCTGTCACCGGGCAGGGGTTAGGCGTTAGGTGTGAAACCCGACCCAACCGGGAACGCCATAGGAAAGATTCGGCAACGGCGCGAAGGGCGGGGGCACGGCGACCAGGAGTTCCACCATGATTCACACAGCAAGAAAGTTGACGATCACCACCGACAACCACCACGAGCACGGGCCAGTCCTCGACGTCACGGGCGAAGTGGACATGCACACCGCCCCGCGGCTGACCCAAGCCCTGCAGCGAGTTCTGCAAGCCCGTCCGGCTCGCCTTGTCGTGGATTTGAGCGACGTGTCCTACATGGGATCGGCAGGAGTCGAAGCACTGACTACTGCCCAACGCTTCGCGGGTTCCACCACTCTGTTCGCGGTGGTAGCCACCGGTGCCGCACTGCGGCCTCTGCAACTGACCCACACCGATTCGACCATCGCGACCTACCCGCACCGGTCCATGGCCCTGACCTGTACCGCCGCAGCGCTCGCCCCGGCCTGAGAACCTCAGGACCTTCGAGGTAGACCGCGTCGAAGACAATGTGAATCTGTTCGGCAGTCCTCGGCTATGTCGGCATTGATGGCCGGAACATGAGTTCAGCACGGCGTGCAATTGCCAGCTAGCGGGTGGCGTGCGTCGAGAGTCGCCCGGTCCGTTGATCTTGCGTGCACGACAGTTGGCCGGTTGGAGACGTGCGCTCTGCGGCATGTCAGTGCGCTCAGTCGACGCGGCGGCCCTTGGGAGGTGCGACAAGCGGGCAAGACCTACCCGTGAACGCCCGTCATCGCCGCAACGGAAATTCGCTCAGCCACCTGCGGGCCGAACAGTCGGTCCAGCAGCCGGTCGAGCAGCGCCACCGCCTGATCCGCACTGTGATAGCCGCCCGCGACTCCCTGGGACAGTCCACCCACGGCGGCCACCGTCAGTACGCCATCGAGTTCGGGATCGACCGCCAGCGAGGGATCGGCCGCTCGGGCCCGCTCCAATTGCGCGGTGATCAGATTCGCCAAGAACATCGGGGCACCGACGAGCTCGTCACCGGTGATGCCCTGTCCGCTCATCGCCGCCTGATTGAACGCCCCGAGTAGGACGGTCTCCTGTCGGCGCTCCTCGTCCAGGGGCAGCAGCGCGGTCAGTACCGCGCGCACCGTTTGGCGTGGTGCGGCCGTTTCGCCGAGTCTCTCGAGCGCGTGCGTGAACCGCGCTCCCGCCTCCACGACCACCGACTGATGGGTGGCGAGCAGGAACGCCGTCTTATTGCCGAAGTAGTACTGCACCAGACGCACCGAGATTCCGGCCTCCGCCGCGACCGACTGAAACGTTGCCGCCGGCAGCCCACCCGCCACAATGACCCGGCGCACGGCATCGGTGATCTCCCGTCGCCGCTGCTCGTGATCCACCAACCGAGGCACCTCCACCACCCTCCGCCCATCCGAGCACCACGATCCTTCATGGTACGCCCATACCATCTATGTGATACGTTCATATCACCAAAGTGCGTGAAGGGGAGGCCGATGGCCAAGATCGGACGGTTCAAGAGCGATAGGGCGCGAGCCGCCTATATGAGCGCCTACGACGAGATGGCGGCGCTCTCACCGATTCCGTACACCGAGTGCGATGTCGAAACGTCTTTCGGGACAACCCATGTCCACACCTTCGGCGCCGGACCGGGAACGCCGCTGGTTTTGTTGCATCCGCTCGGCGGCAATGGCCTGTGCTGGTATCCGGTGATCGAGGAACTGAGCCGCGACCGGGTGGTCTACACCCTGGACACCATCGGCACGGCGGGCCGGAGCGTGCAGACGGCCCCGATTACCGAACAGGCGCAATTCGGGACCTGGCTCGATGAGGTCCTCGCGGGGCTCGACACGAACCGAGCGCATGTCCTCGGCTACTCCGACGGTGGCTGGCACGCGTCCATGGCGGGCTTCCACAACGCCAAGCGACTGGCCAGCCTGACGGTGATCGAACCAGGCGGCGTGGTCGTCAAACTGCGCTGGAGCGCCCTGTTCCAGATCATGAAGTTCGCGATCGTGCCCAGCACGAAAAATATGACCCGGATGAACAAGTGGGTAATGCCCGGCGTCCCCATCTCCGAGGTGGAGATGCGGGCCGCCAAAGCATCTCTGGGCTACCAGCGACATCTGCCGTGGGGAACGGTATTCGAAGACACCGACCTGCAATCGATCACGATCCCCTCGCTGTGGATATTCGGTGGCGAATCGGAGATCTGCCATCCGGCCGAGGTCGCAGGACAACGTGTCCGGACCAATGTGGCCCAGGCCGAGGTAGAGGTTTACGCGGGGCTCGGACACGGATTGTTCTTCGCGAACACCGAAATCGTGGTTCCCCGCATCCTCGAATTTCTCCGCCGGCACGACGGTTCCGCACGGAGCGGAACCACCGACCTCGGCTAGCCTGCGTAGGCCCGAGCGAACACCGCGTCGGATCGATGGCGTCGTTCGATGTCGGACCGACGGAGTTCTACCGAGCGGTAATCGGCAGTTGGGGGCGTTCGGCCGGGTCCAGAAGACCTCGGCCCGCCGATCTTCCGCGCGCCTTCGCTGGCCGGTTCAGGCCGCGCGCTCCGCGGCATATCGCTCACTCGTGCTGACTAAGTCAGCGCGGGAGACGTCAGCTCTGAACGTGCGATGCAGGAAGCGTGGACTCCTAGAGGTCGTCCTCGACGAAGGGGTGGCCCAGGTGGTAGAGGACGCGCAGGCAGATGTCTATGTCGGCGGCGGTGAGATCGCCGCCGACATCGCGCAGGACGGCGTGCTCGCGGGCGATGGTCGCGGTGATCGCCGCCCGCCCTTGCGGGGTCAGAGCGATCAGGGGTGAGCGTCGATGCCTCGGGTTCTCGCGTGTCTCGACCAGTCCCGCCGCACACGCATCGTTGACCATGCGCTGCACGAACTGGCGACTCAACGCCAAAGTTCGTCCCAACTGCGGAACGGTCGCAGGTCCACTCGCGTCCAGCGATTCGCAGACGGCGCGGACGCCGACCGACAGGCCCTGCGACAGCGCCTCCTGCTCGACCCGGCGATAGACATGCCGGTACAGGACGCCGACCTGCGCGAAGACCTTCCGCAGTCGTCGGGCGAGTTCATCGGGTGTCAGAGAATCGGCCACCCCGCAATTGTGACACCTCAGTTGTCAAACCCCCTATGGTTATGACACCTTGGTTGTCATGCTCACCACTGCTGATGTGCTCGGATTCGACTCCGCCGATGGCACTTTGACCTATCGCGACTCCGGCGGCGAAGGCGCCCCGGTGGTGTTGCTGCATGCGGGCTTCACGGATTCCAGCATGTTCGATCCGCAGCTGTCGGTGCTCCGTCAGTGCTGCCGGGTGATCGTTCCCGACGCCCGTGGGCACGGCGCATCCGCCAACGCGACCAAGCCATTCCGTCAGGTCGACGACTTGGTCGCGTTATTGCGACATCTCGAGGTGAATTCGGCTGTGCTGGTAGGGGTCTCGATGGGGGCGATGATCGCAATCGATGCTGCGGTCGAGTATCCGGAGCTGGTCGATGGGCTCGTCGTCAGCGGGCGCGGTATCGGAGAACCCGAGTACCGGGACCGATGGTCGCAAAAGGTCGCCACGGCCCAGGCGGACGCGCTGGCGCGGCGAGATGTCGCCGCCTGGATGGATGCCTTCGTGTGCTGGGCCGCCGGCCCGGATCGTGCGCTGGACGAGGTCGATCCAGGCGTACTGGTGAAGCTCCGGCAGATGGCAGCACGCACCCTGGCCAAACATACTGTTCCGGAACCGGATCACAACATTTCCGTGGCCGATGTCGTGATCCGCGCACAGACAATCCGATGCCCGGTGCTGGCCGTCGACGGCAAATACGACTCACCCGACCTGATAGCGACGGTGGATCGTCTCCTCGACGCAGTTCCCAACGGCCGTCGCGACATGATCGATGACGCGGGCCACTACCCGAACATGGAGCAACCAGCGACCTACAACCGGCTCGTAGAGGACTTCCTCGACGCCATCAGGCGGGGCAGAGCCTCTCGGGATCGCGCGCTCTGCGGCAGCTGAGTGCATTTGGATCGCCGTTTCACGCGTGTCCGTGACGGAATCGGGTATGCGCGCCTTAACCAGGGAGGTGACCAATGATGTATCCCCGCCCCTCAGCGCCCTTGAGCCTGAGTTTCCCCGCTGACCCGACCCGGCTGGTCCAGGTGCGCAGGACGCTGCGGCGATGGCTCGCCGACTGTGCTGTCGACACCGACCAGGCGGCTGACATCCTGGCCGCCACCGACGAAGCGTGCGCTAACGCTATCGAACACGGGTGCCGCCACCAGTCCGGCGGCACCGTAGGGCTAAAGGTCTCGGCCGAAGACGGCGTGCTGCACGTTACCGTCAGCGACGATGGCAGTTGGAAGATTCCGACTACCGTCCCCGAGACCAATCGCGGTCGGGGGCTGTCCCTCATGCGCACGTTGATGCATCAGGTTCACATCCAGCCAAGCCGCCACGGCACCACCGTCGAGCTGCGCACCGAACTACAACCGGCGCCCACCCACACAGCAACCGAGAACTCCGGTCTGGTCGACCGCTGAAGCCGGGCCGGCCGACAGTCCTTCGAAGGCGCCGCATACGGCAAGATCACCTGCCGAATTCTGCGTTGCCTGCACCGGACCGATAGAGGACCTACGGGTGCTCCGCCCGCCTGCCGCAGCAGCCCAACTCGCTGTGGAAGTGGCGAGGCGGATCGCAGCCGGTGCGGGCACGCCCGGCGCGGATCCCCGCGAACCGACCGAGATCCTTGACCTCCCGGGCGAATTCCGGATGACCTGGTCGATACAGCGAAACCGACGCCGACCGCTGCCTACAGAAATTCCGCGAGCTCGAGCAGTCGCCGGGCGGGCAAGCTGGGCGACCGAAGGGTCACCTTGTGGCCGGTCGGTGACAGCCGCGCGGTCAACGCGACCACGAGCCGCAATGCGGAGCATCCCAGGAAGGTGACCTCGGCCAAGTCCAGCACGACGTCGCTGGGGGCCAGCGGCTCGAGTTTCTGATAGGCCGCCTCGAGTTGCAGATTCGCAGTGATGTCGATATCGCCGCGCAGCACGACCCGCGGGGGCAGCTCCTCCGGAAAGCACCACACCTCGCATGATGGGCGGTTCGAATACCGCTGAGACATCGGGCCTCCCGCCGCGATGGCGCTGGATGAACTCACGACCGATCTCACCTCCACGGGATCGACTAGGTGCGACCCACCAGATAATTGTCGCATGACAAATATCAATAAGCCAACCGCGACTTCGCCATCCTCGGCGCGGCCATCACGCCGGTTGGCAAGTCCAGAGCAGCATCAGAGGGCCGACTACGCGCCCGAGCTCGCGGACTGACGGCACCAGCGACCACAGTCGGTCGCGACAGCTCCCGGCAGATCACTGATGCTTCGACCAGGTCAAACATGCGACCACCGCATCGATTGTCGCATGGAAATAATTCGCGCCGAGTGCGCTGTCAGGCTCGCCGCTCCTGCTGAGCGAGGTCGGTGTTCTGCTCGGCGCTTGCGGTGAACTCCGCCAGCCCCGACAGCAGGGCTGCACGCCCAGCGGCACTCATGCCCTGGAGCACCTGAGCCAGCGCTCTGCGACGGGTGTTACTGACCTCGGTGAGCAGCCGCTGCCCATCTCTGGTCAACGCGAGCATCACTTCTCGGCGGTTGGCCGGACTGGCCGTGCGGGCGAGCAATCCCGCTGCCTGCAGCCGATCGCACAGCCGGCTCGCGGAGGACGGCATCGCGTCCAGTTCGGCAGCAAGGCCGTTGAGGTTGAGCTGGCCGTGGCGCTGCACAATGGTCAGGGCCTGCAATTGCGACGGGGACACTCGAATCGCGACATCCTGCTGGGCTTGACCCCACAGCGCCACCAAGCGCGCCGCCGCCTGCTCGACCGTCGCGGCGAGATCGGACCCGGGCCGATCCGGACGCGAAGCGCTGCTCATGCCACTATCGTGACACGTCGCCCCGGCCCGGGACACCCCAGGCACGCGGTAATCTCGTCCGGCCCGTGTCGCACGACAATCGTCGGTGCGATCGACCACACAGCAATGCAGGCCCCCGGGGGCTCGCCCACCCTCGGAGGCCCGATGTCCCGCAACCACGACGCCCTCGGCCACGCCGAGAAAGCCTTGCGCGCCAGCGCCCCCCACGCACTGCTCGACGTCATGCGCGCCACGCTGCAATCCGATTTCGCGGCGACCTCGGTGGACCTGCTGCTGGCCGACTACCGGCTCTCGGTGCTGCAACCGGTCACCGAGCTGCCCCGCACCGCGACACCGCTGCCTATCAGGACCACGACCGCCGGCCGGGCGTTCACCGCACAGCAAGTGCTCCTCGAACCTGGCCCGGGCGCCGAAGGAGTCGTGATCCATTTACCGGTCGCCGTGCGCGGCGACCGGCTGGGCATCCTGCGAGTGCAGCTCCCGGCCACGCCCACCGACGGCCAACGCGAAGTCCTGGCCGGGCTGGCCACCATGCTGGGACACGAGTTGATCGTCGCCGAACGCGACACCGACCTCTACCTGCAAGCGCGCCGCCGCGAACGCCTCAGCCTGGCCGCGGAAATGCAATGGCAACTCCTGCCCGGGCGCGGCTGCGCCCGCACGGAATACTCTCTGGGCGGCCAGCTCGAGCCCGCCTACACCATCGGCGGAGACAACTTCGATTGGAGCACCTCCGCGGAATACCTCACCGTCACCGTCTCCAATGGCATGGGTCAAGGCATCGGAGCCGCCCTGCTGACCAACTTGGCCATCAGCGCCCTGCGCAACGCGCGCCGGGCCGGCCTCGACATCGCCGACCAAGCCTGTTTGGCCGACCAGGCCCTCTACGCCCAATACGGGGGCGCGCAGCATGTATCGACCCTGCTGCTGCGCTTCGAGGTCGCCACCGGCCGCGTAGGGGTGATCGACGCCGGTTCCCCGCGCGCGCTGCGGTTGCGCGAGGGCGTCGTCGAACTGATTTCGTTCGAGGCCCAACTGCCCTTGGGGATGTTCGATGGCACCAACTACCGCGAACAAGCCTTCCATGTCGAGCCCGGTGACCGGCTGGTCATCGTCAGCGATGGAGTACACACTGCGCAGGCGCCCACCGGAACCGAATACGGCACGACCAACCTCGACCTCGCGATCAGCGCTTCGAGCAACTTGCCGGCCTCAGAAGCCGCCCGCGCCATCATCACCGAGTTGCTCGACTACCACGAGGGCACCGATCTACTCGATGATGCTGTCGTGGTCTGTATCGACTGGAACAATCCCGCAGCGCAGGCCGGTCACTGAGCGGTCAGGGTGCATAGCCGCCCTCACCGCACAGACGTGAACAGTCCTCAATTCGGCAGAACAGTGCACTCAGCCGGCCGCGGCCTGGCCGGTTCTCTCAGCGCGCACAGCGGCATGAGGCGGATGCCGGAGCCGCATCCCCGTTCGATGGGGAAGGGAGCCTGCTCGATTCCGATTCAGAGCCCTAATGGATGCGATGAGAGCCATTCGGCATGGTGGGAACGCAGCCGATCGCGTTCGTCAGTTGTGGTCAGGATGACGTCTGATCCACCGTCGTAGGGATGGTGGATCCGCTCTAGGGCGATATCGGTGATCAGAACGCCAGCGGTGACCTCGTCGGTGACGGCATGCAACAGTTCATCGAGACAGCCACGCTCCCATGGGGTCTGGCCGAAGTACAAGTGCGTGTACGTAATGTACTCAGGATCGGGATCATCGTTGCAGATCGATGTCCAGTACTGAGCTCCTCCCGGTTGCCAGCGCGCGGGAGGGCGGGAACGTTGTGCTGGACGAGGGGTTTGGGACCAATCCGCTGTTATGACGTAGATGACTTGGTCACTGAAGAGTTCATCCAGGATTGTGTTATATCGGTCCAGCACGATCGCATACTCGTTCGCGGTATCGGGATAGCGCTTAGATTCCGGCAGACTGTGGAAACGTATCCATCGATCCGGATAGGCCGATTTCAAAGCATGGGCGATCGGTGGGCACGCCGGCCAGTGTTCTTCCCAGCGACGGAGCAAATCGTCCTCGTGCACCAGGCCATGGTATCCCGCAGGTCTGGTCAGCTCGAGCCGCACCGTCTCGCCGTCATACCCTCCATCCCAGTCCTCGAAATCTGGTGACACCTGGACTTGTGCCCGCTCATGAGCCAGATCAGTGCGTTCGTCGACCGACGCCGCGGTCTTCAGGATCGCGCGCTCCGCGGTATGACAGTTCGTTCGGCCGAGCAGCCCGGTTGACGAATCCTGCTAGCAGCGCCCATAGCTGGTTGGTTGTCGATGGCGACCGTGACTCACATCCCCATCGTCACGTTGTACTCCGCATAGACCTGCGCGATAAGTTCACCGGACTTCGGATTGGCCCAATTGTCCATCCATTCCGAGGTCACCTGCATCCACGTCACCGGCACCACACCGGCCTGAACCATTCGTCGCACCGCACAATCATGCGCTTGCGCAGACATATCTCCCGCGGCGTCGAGGACACCGTAGACCTCGAATCCCCCACGCAACGCGTGCAGAGCACTGAAGGTCATACACATCGAGGTCCACAGCCCGCTCAACACCAGCTTGGGTCGCCCGGCAGCACGCACCGCGTCCAACGTCGCCGCGTCGGCCAAGGCGTCGAAGCCGGGAACCTTGCGAACAATGACCCCACTGCCGGGTAGCGCAGCCGCGATATCGGCGCGGAACTCACCGTTACCGGCAGGATTCAGCGCTGTCAGCACCGCGGGCACCTCGAGAATCCGGGCCGCGTGGGCGAGCGCTAGCGCGGCACGGTGGACGTTGTCGCGGTCGCGTCCGCTCATCCCGTTGTACATGTGTGGCTGGTAGTCGATCAGCAACAGCACGCTGTTGTCGGCACTGAGCGCATCGATCGGAACCCACGTTTCGGGCATAGCTGACTCGCTCCTGTTCGACAGTGGTCCTCCCGGGTCATAGCGCTCCTGACGTTAAGCCGGATTCGACCACCACCTCCGCAAACACGTCCGGCTGGTGATTCGTCGTGCCCGATGAACAACAGCGCATGACTTTTGGCTTGGTGCGGGTGCCGGGGCATCTACCCGGGACAGCCTCGTGACCGCTTCGCTCGGTGCGCCCAGCGGCAGATGCGGACGTTTGGCACGCATGAACGCGCACTAACCGGCTCAGGACCGGCGGGTGATCACAGGCCGAGTCGTCGACCACGCGCCACAGACAGCACCGCCGCTCGACTATCTCCAGCCCTCGAGTCTTCCCGGACCCAGCCCTGCGCGGAACCGACCGATCCAGGAAGCTAGGAGACGCGCTCCATACCCCCCGTTGTAACACGCTTGTAGAGGCCCATCCGGAACGCGGCTGTCTGAACGTTGTTCTGTCCATCGCATTTGTCTGCAGTGACATAGATCTGCTTTTCGAGCTCGGGCAGACCATGCTCGTCTTCGGGCGGACGAAGGAGATACAGCACGTCCGGTCCCTCCAGGCTGGCGGGGCCGTACTCGAAGGTCGGGCCAGAGTCGTCACCTTCCACATCTACCTTCCAGGTCGCGATCCCCTTGACGAAGTCGATCTTGAACTTGGCCTCGTTCTCTTTCTGGTTCTCGGAGCGGTTGGTGCCCTGGTACTCCATGGTTCCCTCATAGCTGGCGGTATCTGCTGGACCGGTCCACGACCGCAGCGTGGCCCCACATCCCGACTCGGCCTGGGCCGGTGCCGGGGCGGCGGCGAGCGCGAGGGGAGCGGCGAGAAGCAGGACGGTAGCGTGATGGAAATATCGGACGGTCATGATCGCCTCCTGGGGTTCGCGGAGCGGGACTCTCCCTCAGTACACGCTCTGCTGGTACTCGCTTCGGTTAGACATGCGCGCGCGAGGTCTTCCCTGGCTGGTAACGGGTCGTGGCGCGATGGCGACGATGATCGGTTTCTTGCGCGGGGCTGGCAGGCACGCATCTCGGCAGATCAGTGCGTTCGTCGACCGGCGCCGCGGTCTTCAGGATCGCGCTCTGCGGCATGACAGTGCGTTCGGTAAAGGCTCGGCCGCCTCAACTCCTCGTCCATGTCCCCGGGAGCAGTTCAATGACTTACCGGAAGTGGTCCGGGACGGCACTAGGGTTGGCGGTGGGATTCTCAAAGGAGGCGGCATGCGACGCGGAGAAGTCTGGTGGGTCGAGTTCGACGAGCGGCGCCCTGTGGTGTTGCTCGACGGCGACGAGTCGTCGGGCTTCCAGACGTTGCAGGTCGTGCCGCCATCGGGCATCGATCTCGGCGGATTGGGCATCGAGGTGCAGATCGGTGCGATTGAGGGGGTTCCGTATCAAGGCGTGGTACGGCTCGCATTCCCGAATCCGGACGTCGTCTTCTGTACTTGGCTGACCACCGTCTCCGCGGAATCGCTTATTGCACGGGCAACGGTGTTGACGACGGCCAAGCTCGACGAGATCGATACGGCCTTGCGGCTATCTACCCAGCCCCGGGAATCACCCCCCGAGGCGATGGCCAGGCTCGACGAGATCAGGGATGTGCTGCGACGGGGCGGGTTCCGGGACTGACTTACCCACGGCGTCCTGCATTCGGCGATACCGTGCATACGGTCGGCTGCGGCTCGCACGGTCCGAATCAACCCGTAAGCGGTTGACGGGTGGCGCTGTGGGCTGAGCTTTCCTCAACCTGGCGCGGAGCGGGAACTCAGATCGCCGAGGCAGTACTCGTATCCGGTGGCGCCGTCGAAGTATGTCCTCTCGGTGCCGGCGACGCTGCAGCTCATCTGTTTCTCATCGATAGGGAAACGGTCGAGCACTACATAGTCCGCGGCGGCGTCGGAGCAGGACACCTTGATGAAGTTACCGCTGCCACGCGTTCTCAGGCAGTCCCCCTTCTCGAAGGGGTCCTCGAACAGAATCCCACACGCCGCGGCGAACAGCATCAGCAACAAGAGTGAAAAGACACGCGCAGTGCGCATTTGGAACCTCCCAGGTGGGACATACTCCGCCGCAACCTGATTCGTGCGCAAGGTAGCACAGGCGGACCCAGCGATACCGCGGTCCGCCCGTTCAGCGGGCATAGCGCGCCTGGCACAGCTAGGAGTGCCCGCACATCGGCATTTGAGTGCGTTCATCGGCACCTGTCCGCGACACTCGGGATAGCGCGTCGCGGCATGAACGCGCACGCCCGCGGCAGATCCCCTGCCAGGCGTGACTCGCTCACGATCCGGTACGGCGTGTCCCGGTCGGTCCGCAACCGAACGACGCAATCCGATTCCCCCGTAGCGCACCGATTCCGCAGACCCCGCCATTGCGTTCTTCGCAGCCACGACAACACCGAGGTGCAACCGCCTGCACTAAATCTCGCGCTCAGTGCGATGTACGGCACCGGACCAAGATGTGGCAGCTTCGGAGCACAGATCCACCGGCTCGGCCGAGGGGCGTCGTGGCGCTCAAGCTTCTGCCGGTTCTCCATTCGGCGTGAGTGCCCGGCGGGCCAGCACCAACCACCGAAGTTGTTGTCGCTCTTCGACGTCTTCGGCCGGCGCGGTGGCCAGCAGCAGGATCACATCGTCGCTGGTGACGTCGGAATACAGCGCGCCGGTACCGTGTGCGAGCACGACCAATCGATCAACGACGGCGCGACCGCGCGTCTGTAACTCCAGAAAAGGCGCCTCGACCACCTCGGCGGCGGCGAACCGGAAAAGACGCTCCTGACTCATGTCGAGCACCACACTGCGCAGGAGTGCGATCAACTCCTCGAAGGCCGAGCCCGGATTCGCTTCGGCCCGGGCTAGAGAGGCGGCCAGCGATTCGCCGATTGTCGTCGAGAGCTCGTCCACGATCGCATCCATCAGGTCTTTCTTGGTCGCGAAATGCCGATACAGCGTGCCCACCGCGACGCCTGCGGCAGCGGCGAGTTGATCCATCCCGACGCCGGGCCCATGACTGATGACCAGTTCTCGTGCGGCGGTGACGATCGCCTGTCGATTGCGGAGCGCGTCCGCGCGCTGGGGTCTACCCCTCATCGGTTCCTCCTGGCCCTTGCGCACAACATGAACTATTGGTTCACTTTAATGTGAACTTCCCGTTCATATTAGGAGATTCCGTGAGCAAGTGGACTACCGCCGACATGCCCGACCTGACCGGAAGGGTTGCCGTGATCACCGGAGCAAACACCGGCCTGGGCTTCGAAACCGCCTCAGCACTGGCAGAACGCGGCGCAGAGGTCGTGCTGGCCTGTCGCGATCGCGGCAAAGCCGAGGCCGCTGCCGACCGCATCCGAGCCAATGCATCCAGGGCAGCGATCGATACCGCTGAACTCGATCTCGGTTCCCTGGCGTCCATCCGCGACGCGGCCACAGCAATCAGCTCGCGGCACAGCCATATCGATCTGCTGATCAACAACGCCGGCGTGACCGGGCTATCCGGAACCACCGAGGACGGATTCGAGGTGCAATTCGGCATCAACCACCTAGGGCACTTCGCTCTGACGGGACTGCTACTGGACCGCATCACAGCCGCTGGCGCAGCACGGGTGGTCACTGTCAGCAGCATCGGCCACCGGTTCGGTCGTATCGATCCCGACGATCCGGCGGCACCGATCGGAAACGCCTACGGGAAATCGAAATTGGCGAACCTTCTGTTCACCTACGAACTCGATCGTCGGCTCGCCGATACCTCCGCAATGGCCCTGGCCGCCCATCCCGGTGGTGCGAGTACAGACGTCTTCCGCTACTCACCGGCGGCGTTCCGATTGCCGAATCTGGCGATCGCCCGACTCTTCGGCCGGACGCCCGCGATGGGCGCGCTGCCGACACTGCGCGCAGCCACTGACCCGAACGCAGCGGGAAGCGAATACTACGGCCCCTCAGGACTTTTCGAAATCCAAGGTTATCCAGCTCTGGTGCGATCGAGCCACGCCTCACGTGACGATCGGCTGCAAGGGCGGTTGTGGGAGGCCTCCGAGCGGCTGACCGGAGTGAAGTATCCGGCGAAAGCCGATGCTAACTGAAATAGGCATGGGCTCCCTGCCCGCGGCCGGCAACCACTCTGCCCGTTGATCTTCCGTGCACCGACTCTTGGCGGGTTCGAGTCGCGCGCGGCATGCGCGGACGCTCATCAGCCTGCCGTTGAGCTGTCTATTCCCAGCTTCCGAGCAAGGTCGGGCGGGTCGGGCTGTTCGTGCACAGTCAGCAGTAGATGGTCGAACTGCGTACGAACCTTGACCGGGGCACCGTCGAAGCCATCCACCACCGCCAGGAGTTGGCAGCCAGCACCCGCAGTTTGGTGTTGGTTTCCTGCGAACGCCGATGAACTCTGCCCGTAGATCTCCCGCAGCCTCTTGCTGATCCCTTCGAACCGCGCGGGTCATGGCGCGGCCCAAGTCGACGCCGACGCCCGCGAACAGAATGTTTCGTCAAGAATCTGCCTCACCGCCATACCGCTCGGCTATTCGTAAGCGGGGTACCCGCCCGTGTTGAGCAGGCCGGCGAGATGGGCCGCGTTGCGCGCTGTCGCCTTCGTCGCCGAGGCGATGGCGTCCGGGACGGAATCGAGGTCCTTGTAGTCGACGCTGCCCATCGCCTCGCCGTTCCAGTAGGTGCTGCCCTGGGCGGGAATGGTGAATCCGATGTCGTTGAGGGCCTGGAAGAGGTCGCCGGTGATCTTGTGTGCGCCGTCCTCGTTGCCGACGACGGCGACGATCCCGACTTTCCCGACCATGGAGGGGCGGCCGTCCTCGTCGGTTTCGGACAGTTCCGCATCGAGCCGTTCCAGCACGCGCTGGGCGACCGAGGACATGTGCCCGACCCAGGTCGGTGTCGCGACGAGCACGATATCCGCGGCCAGGATGCGTTCCCGGATCGTGGGCCATTGGTCGCCGGAACCCTCGTCGATGCTGACACCGGGATGTACGTCGTAGTCGACTACACGCACGATTTCGCCTTTGACATCGCTTCCGGCCAAGGCGTCCAAGACGTGGCGGGCGATGAGTTCGCTGCTGGATTCGGAAGGGGACTTCTGCAAGGTGCAGACCAGCGCGAGTGCGGTGGGAGCGGCCATGATGTTCGTCCTCCTGGTTGGTGGTCAGCGATCGGAGAAGCGGGTCTTGTCAGAGAATCGGTCGTCCGCCCGTGACAGCGACCCGTGCGCCCGAGATGTAGCTACCGTCCTCGGAGGCCAGCAGCACGTAGGTCGCGGCGAGTTCGGCGGGCTGACCCGCCCGGCCCAGCGGAGTGTCGTCACCGAACTTCGACACCTTCTCCTGCGGCATCGTCGAGGGGATCAAAGGTGTCCAAATCGGGCCCGGCGCAACACTGTTCACCCGGATCCCGCGCTCGCCCAGCAACTGGGCCAGGCTCGCGGAGAAGTTCGCGATCGCCGCCTTCGTCGCCGCGTACGGGGCCAGCGTCGGCGATGGCATATCGGAATTGACCGAAGAACTGCCGATGATCGAGGCGCCGGCGGGCATGTGCGGCAGCGCCGCCTTGACCAGACGGAAGTAGGCGCCGACGTTCACCTGGAAGGTGTGGTCGAACTCCTCGTCGCTGATTTCCTCGATGGTCTCGTGAGTCATCTGGTAGGCGGCGTTACTGACCAGCACGTCGATCTTGCCGAACTCCTCGACGGCGCGATCGATGACGGCCCGGCAGTGACCCGCGTCGGCCAGGTCGCCAGGGACGAGCACCGCTTTGCGACCGGCCTGCTCGACCAGCGCGGCGACTTCCTTGGCGTCGTCGTCTTCGCTCAGGTAGGAGACCAGCACGTCGGCGCCTTCGCGGGCGAACGCGATCGCCACCGCCCGTCCGATCCCGCTGTCGGCGCCGGTGATAACCGCCGCCTTGCCGGTCAGCTTGCCCGACCCGCGATAGCTGTTCTCACCACAATCCGGGACCGGGTTCATCCGGGCCTGGACACCCGGCACCGGCTGCTGCTGTTCGGGAAAACCCATCGTGGACTCCTCCTCGCCGATCGACGCCAACTCTTGGCCGACTACCGCGATTCATCTCCGGCAAACACACCACGCGAGGCCAGGACACCGCAGAGCGCATCGACAACGGTCGCGCGACCTTTTCGGTCAGGAGCGATTAGCCGGCGGCGGTCTTGGGTAGCGCGTCACTGTACGGCCCATGGACAGCGAGGAGAATCATGGTTTCCCCCGACATCATCGCCCAGCTTCGTCAGGACATCACCACCGCCGAAGACGCCGGCGATCAGGCCGCCGCCCAACGCCTGCGCGCGGATCTGAACGCGGCGCTCGAAGAGACCGAGGGCGGCTCTACGACAGATCTGAGCGGCACCGGTGCCGCGCCACAACCGGCCGACCTGCCCGGTTCCGACCCGGAAAACCTCCAGAACTGACCGGCTGAGTCAGCCACGATCCCGAGGAGCGCAGATGCCCAAATCAGCATCGGACCCCCACCTCAAAGACCAGGAACTCTATGAGGATCTGCGTCGGCAAGGTGACTCCAAACAGAAGGCGGCGCGCATCTCCAACGCCGCCGCGGCCCAAGGTCGCAAGAGCGTCGGCAAGAAGGGTGGCCGTGCGGGCAGCTATGACGATCGCACGGTCGAAGAACTCCGCAAGCGGGCCAAGGAACTCGGTTTGCGCGGTTATTCCGGCAAACGCAAAGACGAGTTGATCGACCAGCTGCGCAACCACTGACGGGAGGGACACATGAATTCGATGGACCCCGACCCCGCCAAGACCCCGGACCTGGAGCCCGGCGGTGGTGTCGCGCCCGGGGCGACACCACCGGAAACCGCACAGACCTCGGGGCTCTCGGCACCCGAACCGGCCACCCGCCATCGCTTCCCCCTGGCCGGCATCGGGGCGATCATCGGAATCATCGTCATCGTGACACTGTTCGCGGCGGCCGCGGTCGGACTGATCGCCATGATTGTCTAGCCGCCATACCCACTGGCTACTACCCGCCGCTGGAGCCTGCGATGCTGCCACGTCGCGTGAATTGGTGCTGGTTGTCCCCTGCACACTGCTCCGCGGAGCTCGCCACCGGCCCGATCTCGGTGGATTAGTTCATCCCGCCAACTCGACTACGTATATCCGCGCGCTGCGGCGCGCAAGCACAGCTTCGAGCTGGTCGATTCCCTCGAACTCGTTGCACAACAAGAACAGATGGCGTCCCTCGGGGCCACCGAGCGCGCACGAGAAGCACGGCAGGTCGGTCTCGACGCGATGGGTGATCTCTCCCCCCTCGAGCACCCGAACCACCGCTCCCGCGACGGCGCTGTCATCGTCCGGATCGGGTATATCAGCGGTTTGGCACCAGATGCCGTTGTCGGCATCGATGCAGATCCCGTCCGGTCCCAACCCTTCGGCCCAGGTACGTCGACCCGACAACGACCCGTCGGCATCGATGTCGAACGAGGTGAGCCGTCCGGCGAATGATTCCGCGACCACGAGCCGTGAGCCGTCGGGGGTGATCACCATGCCGTTGGGGAACTCGATGTCGGCTGCGACGTCGCGCGAGCTGCCGTCAGGAGCGATCAGCCGGATCCAGCCGGGTTCGGGCGCCCCGCCGCCCAGGAAGTCGAAATCAGCGCCGTTGACATAGACATGACCGGCCGAGTCGACGACGAGTTCGTTGCCGCCCTGGGCGCTGTACTGCGTGGTCGTCCCGTCCGGTTCGACTCGGGTCAGCGTCTCTCCTGACACCAAGAGCCGGCCGTCCGGGAGCCAGTCGATCGACCAGCCCATGGTGGCGCGACCGGGCGCGACCACCTCGGTTCGCCCGTCGAGATCGACCGCGACCACCTCACCGCTGCCCCAGTGAGCGAACCACAGCCGGCCCTCGTGCCAACGCCCGGATTCGACCATGGTCAGGCCTGCCACCAGAAGCCTCGGCGGTGGGAGCAACTCGGCGGCGTTATCTCGGTCCCCGGGCTGGATGGTCACAGTCGCGATGGTAGTTGGGACGGCATCGTCCAGCGCGAGCTTCGTTACGGAAGTTGCCGTGGCCCGGGCGCCACGCCAGCAATATCGCGAGTCGACCACGTCCTGCGAGCGTCATCTGCGTAGCGGTCACAGGTGTATCAAAATCAGTGGACGATGTTATTGCGGATCCCGCCATTGCTGGAATTCCCCCTTCACCCCGAGACAGGATGGGCAAGCCCGGCGGCGCACACCGAAGCACTGCAAGTCGCCTCGGCGCGCCACGATGCGCTCAACCCATCAGGCCAGCCCTGCGGGGCCGGACACTCCTTCAATAGCCGCAACCTATTGCAGTAGTGAGGATCGACATGTCCAGTTCTCGAGTGCCAACGCCCCGAGTCCCGCGACGCAACGCGGCAGATCCTTACGACGACATCGAACCGTGGCTGGACAAGCTCGCCGGACTTTCCCTGAATTGTCCCGAACGAGCACGACTGCGGGAAGTGATCATCGGCAAGTGCCTGCCGCTCGGAGAACACATCGCCCGCCGCTACTCCGGTCGTGGCGTCGAGTTCGACGATCTGTCCCAGGTCGCGGCGGTAGGCGTGGTCCTGGCGGTAGACCGGTTCGACCCGCACAACGGTGCGTCGTTCCTGTCGTTTGCAATCCCCACGATCATGGGTGAGGTCAAGCGACACTTCCGCGACCACGCCTGGGCAGTGCGAGTACCGCGCGCGGTGAAAGAACTACAACAACACGTCACGGGCGCAGTTCCGCAACTGTTCCAGCAGTTCGGACGCCAACCCACCGCCCGCGAGCTGAGCGCGCATCTGGATGTCGACATCACCGAGATCACCCAAGCGCTGATCGCCGGCAACTGCTTCAGCACCAACTCCCTCGACACCTTGCTACCCACCGACGGCACCGGGGACACCTCGACGCCCCTGGGCGAGACGCTGCCCGTGGAAGAAAAGGGATACACCCTGGTCGATGACGCACTATCTGCCGCACCGCTACTGAGCGCTCTCGCCGAACGCGAAATAGCAGTGCTCGCAATGCGCTACGGGCAAGACAAATCGCAGTCGGAAATCGGTGCGGCCCTTGGCGTTTCCCAGATGCAGGTTTCCCGGATCCTGTCGCGCACGCTGCAGCAACTCCGCGATCAAACCCAGAGACGTTGATACCTCGAACGAGGTGACGCGGACGAACTCACCAGCGGACCAATCGTCAGGTCAGCGGTTGACGTCGGCGGCCAACCCACCGAGTTCTTCACTGGCGATGAACACCGACCGCACGTTGAGCAGCGCTTCCTCGACATCGATGGCGCAGCCCCAGGCCGCGTCGCCCCACGAGTCGGCGATCTTGATCTCGGCCGATGCGGTGCAATCCTCGGGCCCGCCGAGCTGGCAGCGCTCGGGGCGCTTCGGCGCGGCGCGAAGGTGAAGTCGAAGAAGGCTTCTCGCGCTTGCCGAACTGCACCGAAACGTCCCTACCGCGCCAACGACGATCTACCCTATCCCCCCTCCCCGGCCAGGTTTATGGCAAAAGCCCAGTTCCGAATCCACTGAGCGCTCCCGCGTCATAAGGGCTCGTGAAAGCCACGAGTAGCGAGGCTTAACGACTCGACATCTCGCCATTAGCTCTGTCAGGGGGTGAGCCGAATCGGTCAGCGAACAGATTGGTCGGCGTCCTTGATCTGCGCGAGAGGGCGCGTGCTGTGGGCGGTGACCACTGCGATGAGGCTGGCAACGACAACACTGAGCAAAGCCGGCAGCGGACCGAAGCGCTCGATCAGATAGGCGACGACGGGCGGAGCGCAGAAGAACGCGCCATAACCGATCCACGAAACCACCGACACCCGTATCGCAGCATCGGCCGTCTCGTCAGCGGCGGCGCTCATACCGACCGGGAATCCGAGCGAGGTCCCCAGACCCCACAGCGCACAACCGAACATGATCAGCACCAGATGGTTGCTGTAGATCACCAACAATGCGCCGCCGATGACCACTACAGCGAGCACCCGCAGCGTGACCGCACGGCCCAGGCGCTCGATGATCACGCTGCCCCCGCCACGTCCCAGAGTGAGCGCGACGATGAAGATCGCGTATCCCAGCGCTCCGATCGTTTCGGACCGGTGATGGCCGTCGACGAGCGCGAGCGCGAGCCAGTTGCTCGCGATCCCTTCGCAGAGCGCGAACGCCAGCACCGTCAGCCCGATGAACACGGTGCGCGGTTCTTTCCACGCGTCGATGAGCGAGACTTTCCCGTGTTGCGCGTCGGCCCGCGACGACAAATCCGCCTCTGGACCACCGCGGGGCAGAGAGGGAGCCGCAGAAAGTACGCCTGCGACGGCGAGTACCGCGGTGAGAATCAACTGTGTCGCCACCGAGACCGACGTCGCGGAGGCGATCACCCCGGCGCCGCTGCCGATGATCGTGCCCAGGCTGAGGCTGGCGTGCAGCATCGGCAGCAATGGCCGGCCGCTGTGTTTCTCCAGCCGCCCGCCCGCGACGTTCATGGCGACGTCCCACAGCCCGATGCCTACGCCGTAGAGACCGAGTCCGAATGCGACGACGGGTGCGGTAGCGCCTACCAGACCACTGATCATCGCGATCAACGCTGTCGTCGTGCCCACCGCACCGAGCAGCAAAGCCTTTCGAGGCCCCACGCGGGCGACAAGATGTCCACCCAGCGGTAATCCGATCAGCGTGCCGATTCCCGGGGCGAGCAGTAGCACGCCCATCTCGGCTGTGGTCAGGTCGAGGGTGTCGCGCGCGGCGGGTACACGCGACACCCACGACCCGAGGGTGAGGCCGTTGACCGCGAACACGATCACAATCGCGGCGACCGCCCGTCCCTTACCCCGCCACCGGTGTCCACGGTCAAACATGTTGGTGGGCCGTCTCATTCGATCGAGTATGACCAGTCGTGAGTGGCATCGCGTCGATGCGAGACTACGCCCGCTGCGCGGTGGCGAGATAGCCGCCGAAGCCGATAAACGCTGTGCCGGTGAGTCTATCGAGAGAGCGGTGAGCGCGAGCGGTCATGGCGAGCGTGCCCAACAATCCACCCAAAACCGTGTAACCGACGGCAGACACGGCCTCGATGCCGATGTAAGCGGCGGCCAGAATGAGCAGCAATCCGCCGCAGTCGATGTCGGAGGTCAGAAACTGCGGCAAGAACGCGGCGAACAGCAACATCGCTTTGGGATTGGTTGCGGCGACCACAACTTCTTGACGCATCGCCCGCCACACTCGAATTCGAAGAGGCAGAACCTCCCGTTCAATGGCGCGATCGTTGGTACCGAGCTCGCCTCGGGCGCACCACAGCAGTCTCAGACCGAGATAGATCAGGTAGACGGCGCCTGCCCATTTGACGATGACGAACGCTACTGCCGAATGAGTGAGAACCGTACCCAAGCCGGAAGCCACCGCAATCGCCATCATCGCGAAAACGGCGAACCGCGCGAGAAGCGCGAACGCGGCCGCCGCAACGCCGTAGCAGACCGCATTACGTGCGCTCAGCAACTGGTTCGGGCCGGGTATCAGCGAGAGGGCGCAGGCCGCGGGAACGAACGCGGTCCAATCGATCATCTGCCACTCCTACCAGGTTTCGTTGATCGTCTCTTTTCGTACGGTGCACGCAGCCGTGAGACCGACAACCGTTGGTTAGCGGTCACTCGTCGAGAAAGTGGCATCGACAGCGGCCGGGAGCCAACCGTCGGCTATCGCCCACGGCTAGAAATCACACCTGATCGACCGCCCGGCTCAGCGCCTGCGCCGACCTGCTGATGACCACGAGCCCGAACGTGCTCGTCTACTCGGCGCTGGATGAGTGGCGCCGACAGATGGGCCGGCACGGACACGAATTACCGGGTGCCGCACTCGATATCGCAGGCAACTCGCCGAGGCTGCGACGCTCACCGCGAGGTATTTCGGTGCGAATGCGGTCATGAACCGATCAAACCCCGCCCCGGGCACGCCGCTCGACACTCACCGGAGAGGGTTTCCGGTCGGCGGTGTCGGGCCGGACATGTCCCGTCCGACCCGATACCTTCACGCTATTCCCGGCTACCGATCATGCTGATGGCCGGCCTGCCGCGCCTCGTCCACATTGGCCTCGGCGCGCGCCTTCTCCGCTGCGGCTTCCTTGCCCGCGGCTTCTCGCTGAGACTCGGCCTTGTCTTGCTGGGCTTGCCCCTCACCCTTGAGGTTCTCGTCTCCGGTGACGACGCCGGCGGCCTCCTTGGCTTTGCCCTTCACGTCTTCGACGACACCTTCGACTCCCTCGCGGGGTCCACTTCCATGCTCTGACACAGTCATTCACCTTCCGGCACGGCGACAACACCTGACATCGGCCGCATACCCGCGGTCGTTGGCGTCAATCGGTACACGTTGCCCTGACCGTGAATGGGGATAACTCACCTCGAGTGTGATGTCACGAGGTAGCAATAAGCATCGCGGCCATGAGCAGCGATGCCACGTGCGTAGTCAGGACCGGACGGGTTGCATGATCTCATTCCACCACTCGGCCAGCGGGCTGGGCTCAGGCCACTGCACCACTGCAAAATCCTCGGAATCGGCTATGTTGCCGGCCTTTTGGCGCGGGGTCGTATGGGAGGGATGGTGGCCTCGGCGGGCCCGCACAGATGTGGTCACGATTCTTCTCCGGTTCTCGGTCGAATAAGTTCTCGCAACAGTGCCTGGCGACGACAGATAACCTCTGCCATCTGGCATAGATGATTTTTTAACATCGACAGCAGGTGAGCGCAAGACCCGGGCGGCCGCACTCGAAGAGCAGATACGGGACGAAGAAGTGGATCGTTCGCGGCAGGTCTGCGACCCCAGGAGTGCAGTGTCACACTCGCCGCGCGGACTGCGCGTCCTCGATCGCGCCCTTGTCCGCGTCATCGAGTTTGCGGGTGTCGCGCGGCTCGGCGAAGGGCTCCACGTGTTCGGGCAGTCCCCCGGCGATGGCTTTGCCGTGATCGAGTTCGGCGTTGATCTCGGCGCCCAGCAGCAGGGCGATGTTGGTCAGCCACATCCAGACCAGGAAGATCACGACACCTGCGAGCGCGCCGTAGGTCTTGTCATAGGACGAGAAGTTGGCGACGTAGACCGCGAACAGCACCGAAACGACCAGCCAGATCAGAACCGCGATGACACCGCCGGGACTGATCCATTTCACGCCACCCTGTTTGGCGTTCGGACTAGCCCAGAACAGGACCGCGAGCAGCACCGACACCAGGATGAACAGCACCGGCCACTTGGCGATATTCCAGACCGTCACCGTGGTTTCCCCGACACCGAGGAACTCCCCGATCTGCTGGGCGACCGGTCCGCTCGCGACGACGATCACCGCGCTGATCAGCAGCAGGACTACCGCGAGAACGGTGACACCGAGCCGGATCGGAGTGGTCTTCCAGAACGGGCGTCCCTCGCCGATGCCGTAGATGACGTTGGAGGCACGCATGAAAGCCGCCACATAGCCCGACGCCGACCACAGCGCGACCGCGAGACCCACTATCGCGCCGAGCCCGGCGGAACCCTTGTTGGACTGCGCCTGGGTGATCAATGTGCGCACGAACTCGGCACTCGAGCCGGGCGCGATCTGCTGTGCCTGATTCATCAGGTCCTCGGCGGCGTTCGGACCCAGCAAGCCCAGCAACGAAACCAGCACAATGAGGCCGGGAACGATCGAGAGCACCGCATAGTAGGTCAGCGCGGCGGCCAGATCGGTCAGGTTGTCGCGCTGGAACTGCTTGGCGGCCCGCTTGACCACCGCCAGCAGCGAAGGCTTCGACAACTCGGCCGGGCTGCTCGGCTCGTTCGGATCGAGATCGGGACGCGCTCCGGTGGGGGTGACCCCCACACCCTCATCACGGGTCGCCCGGAATTCGCTGCCCTCGACCCCGTCAGAGGTTGGGCCGCCGCGGTCTGCTGCCATTCGGTTCGCCTCACTCGGATACTTCTCCATCGCATGCGCGATAGAACGTCACGCAGATCCGCTGTGCCCGAAGTGATGGCAGGTAAACATCTCTCGGGCTCAGGACCGATCGCAGGCCTCCCGCACCCGCGGACCGACGCAGGATTCGCGGGCGACAGCGGGCGTATTGCCTAGCGCCGCAGTTATATTCGCGATCACCGCGCATTCGACCACCTGTCGATCCCGGCGCGAGTCCGGACGGTAGACGGCGGCGAAACCGCTCGGGGATCGCGCGGATATTGCTCGAGCACCGGCGCGTCGAAGCCAAGGAAGGCCTGGCTCTTACCGATCAGCGAGGCCACTGACGGTAGAAGACTCGTCAGAGGGCGGGGTCGAGCACGATCTTGACCGCGCCGTCGGCTTTGCGCTGGAACAAATCGTAGGCCTCGGGCGCGGCATCGAGCGGCAGCCGATGGGTAGCGAACGTCTGCACACCCAAAGGGTCATCATCCCCGAGCAGCGGCAGGATGTCATCCACCCAGTGCTTCACATTGGCCTGCCCCATCCGTAACTGAATCTGCTTGTCGAACAGCACACGCATCGGCATCGGGTCGAGCATGCCGCCGTACACACCGATCAGCGAGACCGTGCCGCCGCGGCGCACGATGTCGATCGCGCTGTGCAGCGCGGCCAATCGGTCGACGCCGGCGACATCGGTCACCTTCTGCCCCAGTACATCCGGTAGATAGCCGGCTGCGCGTTGCGCGATCGAGGCGATCGGGGAACCGTGCGCCTCCATGCCCACCGCGTCGATGACCGAGTCGGTCCCCCGCCCCTCGGTCAGCGCCCGGACCACGTCACCGACGGGCTGATCGATCGCGGTCAGATCGATGGTCTCGATCCCGTGTTCAGCGACTCGGCGCAACCGTTCCGGCACCAGATCGACGCCGATGACCCGAATCCCACGGTGGGCAGCCACCCGGCAGGCCATGTCACCGATCGGTCCTAGACCCAGCACGGTCAGCGAGCCGTCCTTGGGCACCGCCGCGTATTCGACCGCCTGCCACGCAGTCGGCAGCACATCCGAGAGATAGAGGAAACGGCTGTCGGGCGGGCCCTCGGGAACCTTGATGTGGGTGAAGTCGGCGTGCGGGACCCGCAAGTATTCCGCTTGCCCGCCAGGAACCTGGCCGTAGAGCTTCGAATAGCCGAAAAGCGCAGCCCCGCTGCCTTGTTCGCGCACCTGGGTGGTCTCGCACTGGGTGCTCAACCCCTGCCCGCACATGAAACAGGAACCACACGCGATCTGGAACGGGATCACCACCCGGTCCCCCACCGCCAGCTCGCGCACGCCGGGGCCGACCTCCTCGACCACACCCATCGGCTCGTGCCCGAGAATGTCACCCGGGCTCATGTAGGCGCCGAGCACCTCGTAGAGGTGCAGGTCCGACCCGCAGATGCCGGAGGAGGTCACCCGGATCACCGCGTCGGTCGGCGCTTCGATCCGCGGATCGGGCACGGTCTCGACGCCGACCTTGCGCTTGCCTTGCCACGTCACTGCCTTCATGTTCGCTCCAAACTGTCAGCTACCAATAGGGACAGGGCCGTCTCAGCCCTTGCGCGCGCCGCGCAGCAGCCGGATCACCGCTCGCTCCACGATGCGCTGACTCTCCTGGTCCGAGTCCGCGGCCGCCGCTCTGCGCACGGCCGCCGAAATCGTCGAGCCCCGCTCGAAGGCTTCCAGCACCCGCGGGTCGACGTAGGATTCGCGCGCGACAGCGGGCGTATTGCCCAGCGCCGCTGCAACATTAGTGATCACTTCGCGTTCGACAGCCTGTCGCGCCCGGCGCGAGTCCGGGCGGTCGGCGGCGGCAAAACCGGCAGCGGCGAGCACGGTGCCGTGCCAGGTCCGCAGATCTTTGGCACTGCAGTCGCACTCGGCCAGTTCCCGGAATCGGTCGTTGATGTCCTCGGCGTGCAGCTCGCCGTAGCGCGCGCCCTGCCGGTAGACGAGCAGCCGCTGCGAACCGGATCGGCTGCGACGCAGCGAGCGAATGGCGCCGGCCAGATCCGGATCCGCGATGCGCACCCGCCGCCGGATCCCGCCTTTTGCCAGGTAATCGAACTGCATCTCGTCACCCGAGAGGCGCACCTGTTCGCGCAGTAGAGTCGCCACGCCACGGGTGCCGTTCTCCTCGGCGTAGGACTCCCCGCCGACCCGGAACACACCTCGGTCCACCAAGCCCAGGGCGACGGCGGTCACCCGCTCCCGGTCCAGGCCGGTGCGGCGCAGATCGGCGTGAATCCGCTCGCGCACCACGGGCAACCCCGCCGCCAGCTCCAGAACGCGATCGAACTTCTCCTCGTCCCGATCATGACGCCATCTCTCGTGGTAGAGATACTGACGACGCCCAGCGGCATCGACACCCACCGCTTGAATGTGACCGTTGAGGTGCGGGCAGATCCACACCTCGCGCCAGGCGGGCGGGATCACCAGGGCGCGGATCCGATCGAGCGTCTCCGCGTCGGTGACCCGCTCGCCCGCGACGGTGGCATAGCTGAAGCCACGACCACGACCCACGCGCCGGATACCAGGTCCGTAGGGCGTACTTCGCCGCAACCGCATCGTGCTCCTCTATGACGTCGTCCAAAGGGCCCGCGATCGAGATTCCCCTCAGGCGTCCCGGCAAACGAGCCCGCGAGCTCCGCCACCGCCGGCAAGTCGCCGATCAGACCAGATCACGGGGTATTCGTCGATGCCAGTTCTGGGAGTACACCCGCTTTCGTGCCGTCCGCGGATCGGCCGACGGCGCTTCCAGTTCGAAGGCATCCAACTGGGCGTCCACCACGAATTCTTCGGCGGTACAACTCAATACGGTGTTCGTGACGACCTCGGTGCGCCACTCGTCGCGCTCCAACCGGCGCACCGTGCGGGTTTCGCCGCGCACCGAGCCGACATCGTTGTGGCGCGAGCTGAACCACTCTGTGGTCGCGCCGCGCACGAGGGTTCCGACCTCGTCGAGTGCGAGGGTGCCTTGGTCGTTCTCGATCTCGAGGGTGGAGACGCCGCTGGCCAGGTCGCGTTCGACCTTCCAGTGGTGCTTGCCGGGTTCGATCTGGGCGGCGGCGGCTTCGGGTGCGCCTTCGGGGGGATCGAAGGGGCGCAGCCGATCGTCGTCCGCTCGGGCCGGGCGGTGCGGCAAGGTCAGGGCGCTGCGCCCGGTGGTGATCGTCAGCATCGCCGGTTCCGGTGAGGGCCATGCCAGCGGCCAGTACGACGAGGACACCGACAGCCGGATCCGATGCCCGGGCGGGAAGGAATGTGCCAGGCCGTTCAGCGGCACGCGCACCCGGTACACCCGGCCCGGCTCGAGCGGCTCCGGCGCCGCGCTGCCGTCCCGATGGGACAGGTTGAGCAGGCCATAGGTCACCCGGGTCGCCTCGCCGTTGGGCGCGACATCGGAGAGCCGGGCCGCCACCATCGCGTTCGGCCGATCGGCGGTGATCTCGAGGTCGAGCGCCGGCAGGCCGAGGACTTCGAAGGTCTCCGCCAGCGCGTCGGTTTCGAAGACCAGGGAACCGCCGTCCTCTTCCCGCTGATCCGAGGGCAGGTCCGGTGTTGCCGCATACGATGCCCACTTGCCCGCGAACATGCCGACACTCAGCGGCGACTGCACCGACAACGTGCGCGGTTCCTCCGCGCCGAGGTCCTCGGACAGGGAATGTCGGCCGAGCCCGAATCGGCGCGGCGCGATATCCGGTGCGGGCCACTGTTTTTCGCCGACCCAGCGGCCGGGCCGGTCGGCGTAGGACGGGTGTGGCGAGATGCTGTCCTGCATCCAGGCGCGCAGCATCGGCTCGTCCATGATTCCGGTCTCGCGGCCCTTGAGCCAGTGGTCCCACCAGCGGACCATCTCCTGCAAGAACCCGATCGCCGGTCCGGGCACACCCAGATGCGGGTACTTGTGACCCCACGGGCCGATCAACCCGCGACGCGGCACCTGCAAATGCTCGAGCAGTCGGAAGATCGCGTTGGTGTAGCCGTCGGCCCAACCGCCGACAGCCAGTACCGGGCATTGCACGGCGCTGTAGTCCTCATTGACCGAGGCTCGCTTCCAATAGTCGTCGCGATGTTGATGCTCGAGCCACTGCTCGATCCACAAACCGCTGCCCGCCAGGCGTTCCCGCCACATCTCGCGCCACCGGTCCCCCACGATCGCGGGGTCCGGCGGCAGGCTGTTGAACGCGAACATCACCGTCGCCTCGGACAGATTGTCCGAGAGCAGGCAGCCGCCCATGTAGTGCATGTTGTCGACGTAGAGGTCCTCGGTGGCCGAAGCGCTCACGATCGCCTTCAGCGCGGGCGGGCGGCGGGCCGCGACCTGCAGACTGTTGAAGCCACCCCAGGAGATGCCCATCATGCCCACGTTGCCGTCACACCACGGCTGCGCGGCCAGCCATTCGATGACGTCGCAGGCGTCGTCGTGCTCGGCCTCGAGATATTCGTCGCGCAGTACGCCCTCGGAGTCACCGCTGCCGCGCAGGTCCACGCGCACGCAGACGTAGCCGTGGCCGGCCAGGTACGGGTGGTTGACCGAATCGCGCGCGCGGGTGATGTCGCGCTTGCGGTAGGGGATGTATTCGAACACGGCGGGCATGGCCTCGTCGGTCACCGGCCGCCACAGCCGAGCCGCCAGGCGCGTGCCGTCGCGCATCGGGATGAAGACGTTTTCGGTGGTTCGGACCTCGTAGGGGAACGATTCGACCGTGTGCACTCAGGCGACCTCCTCGAATTCGAACGGCAGGGCCTCGAGACAGTCCTGGTAGCGCTGCTCGAGGGCGTCGTGATCGGCGGCGCCGATGTACAGGGTGGCGAGTTTGTATCGGTAGCTGTCCTGGTCGGACAGTTCCGAGAGGCGGTCACCGACCGCGACATCGATCTGGACCACCGTGCCCGGGAAGCGCTCCCGCAGGGCGGCGATCTCTTCCGGTCCGGGGATTCGGGTCACTACGCCGTCCTCGTATCGGGGCACCATGCACTGCGCCGCGACCGCGAATTCGCCCTCACGGTGCGACATTTCGGGTCGGCGACCCAGGGCGACGTCGATGGCGACGGAGTGGTTGGAGACGCCGTCGACCTTGGCGAACAAGTCACTGTGCGACTGCGAGATACGGGTGTTGATCTCGATCAACCACAGTTTCCCCGTTTCCTCGTCCCACATGAATTCGGAGTTGAAGCAGCCGTTGTCGTATCCGGTGTGACGCAGATAGCGCTCGGTGATCTCGATCATCTGCTGCTGCACCGGCTCCGGCACCGTCGCGGCGGGATAGTCGAGGTGGGAGAAGCTGTGGCCGGCGGCGTCCTTGCGCATATCGAAGACGCCGTGCACGTGAAACTCGCCGCCGAACATCGACCCCTCGGGGGCGGCCTGAACACCGGTGACGATCTGTTCGGCCAGGCAGGTTCGGCCGCCGGCCGCGCGGACCTGCTCAGGCACATCCACATGGGCCAGGGCCTGATCGAACGGGTCAGCGATCCGGCCGATCTCGGCCCGGATGCGCTTGGTCGCGGCGGCGAACTCGTCGGGCGTGGACACCTCGAACCCCAGTTGCGAGGAGTGGGATTTGATCGGTTTCACCCAGAACGGGAACGCCACATCGATCGTGTCCAGGGCATCGGGATCGAAGGGATCGAAGGCACTGAACTTGGGCACGCACTCAGGTACCGATTCCTGCTGCAGCACCCGGCTCCACAGCTTGTGCTCCGATCGGAGCACGCTCTCCAGGCTCGGCGAGGGCAGGCCGCGCTCGGCCGCGAGAATCGGCACGATCACGCTGGTCGGAAAGTCCCAGTGGACGATGATCGCATCGACCGCGCCGTCGTGTGCGCGCAGTTCGCTGCGGGCGCGGTCGAGCAGATCCTCGAAGTCGAATTCCTCAGCTCCGACCAAGGTCTCGTAGTCCAGCAGTTGATGCAACCGCATCCCATCGGGCAGATCGACCGTGTCGATCTCCCCGCGCTGCAGGTCGGTCAGGGCAGGAACGAAAACACTCTTCGTCATAACTGAGGGCTAGCCGCGCCGCACGCTCTGAAACACTCGCTGGTCACCACGGGTCGGCCCGGCTTCGGGGTTGACCGGCCACTAACTGGCACGTTGCGGGATAGGTGCCGCTGGATCGGTTGGCTCGAGAGGAGAGATGGTCGGCGACTTCGCGTGTCGCCGACCATCGGTCGACCGGATCAGGCGAGGTCGAAGCGATCGTTCTCGGCGACCTTGACCCACGCGGCCACGAAGTCGCGGACGAAACGCGCGCCCGCGTCCTGCTGCGCGTAGACCTCGGCCACGGCGCGCAGGACCGAATGCGAGCCGAAGAGAAGATCATTGGCGGTCGCGGTCCACTTGGTCTCGCCGGAACGCCGGTCGACCCCGTCGTACACGTTCTCCGCCGTGCCGGACGGCTTCCACTCGGTATTCATATCGAGCACGTTGACGAAGAAATCGTTCGTCAAGGCGCCCGGGCGGTCGGTGAAGACGCCGTGCGAGCTGCCGCCGTAGTTGGCGCCGAGCGCACGCAGGCCGCCGATCAGGACCGTCAGTTCTGGAGCCGTCACATCGAGCATGTATGCCCGGTCCAGCAGCAAGCGCTCCAGCGGAGCCTTCTCCCCCGTGCGCACGTAGTTGCGGAAGCCGTCGGCCCGCGGTTCGAGCACCGCGAACGACTCCACATCGGTGTTCTCCTGGGTCGCGTCGGTTCGTCCCGGCCGGAAGGGCACCGTGATGTCGTGGCCGGCCTCCTTGGCTGCCTTCTCGATGGCAGCGGAGCCGGCGAGGATGATTACGTCGGCGAGCGAAACCTGCTTGCCGCCCGCGCCGTTGAAGTCCTGCTGGATCTGTTCCAGGACGGGCAGTACCTTGCCCAGTTCCGCGGGTTCGTTGATCTCCCAATTCTTTTGCGGTTCCAGCCGAATCCGGGCACCGTTGGCGCCGCCCCGTTTGTCGGTGCTGCGGAAGCTCGCCGCCGACGCCCAGGCCGTCTTGACCAGCTGCGGGACCGACAGACCCGATTCCAGGATCTTGCCCTTCAGGGCGGCGATATCCTGCGCGCCGATCAGTTCGTGATCGACAGCCGGCACCGGGTCCTGCCACAGCTGCGGCTCGGGCACCCACGGTCCGAGGTAGCGGCTGACCGGACCCATATCGCGGTGCAGCAGCTTGTACCAGGCCTTGGCGAACGCCTCGGACAGCTCCTCCGGATGCTCCAGCCAGCGGCTGGTGATCTCCCGGTAGACCGAATCCTCGCGCAGCGCCAGGTCGGTGGTCAGCATGGTGGGTTTGCGGGCGGGCCCGTCGAACGGATCCGGGATGCTCGCTTCGGCGTCCTTGGCGGTCCACTGCCAGGCCCCGGCGGGGCTCTTGGTCAGTTCCCACTCATGGCCGTAGAGGTTTTGCAGAAAACCGTTGCCCCACTTGGTCGGAGTCGAGGTCCAGACGACCTCAAGACCGCTGGTGATGGCGTCCTTGCCCTTGCCGGTGCCGTAGGTGCTCTTCCAGCCCAGGCCCTGCTGCTCGAGTGGTGCGGCTTCGGGCTCGGGGCCGACGAGATCGGCGTCGCCCGCGCCGTGGGTCTTACCGAAGCTGTGGCCGCCGACGATCAGGGCCGCCGTCTCCTGGTCGTTCATGGCCATGCGCCCGAACGTGTCCCGGATATCGCGCGCCGCGGCGACCGGATCCGGCTGGCCGTTGGGCCCCTCCGGATTCACATAGATCAAGCCCATCTGGACCGCGCCGAGCGGACCCGACAGCTCGCGCTCGCCGCTGTAGCGCTCATCGCCCAGCCAGGTGTCCTCCGGGCCCCAGAAGATCTCCTCCGGCTCCCAGATATCGGGGCGGCCGAAGCCGAAACCGAAGGTGTGGAAGCCCATCGACTCCAACGCCACGTTCCCGGCGAACACCAGCAGGTCGGCCCAGGAGACGCTGTTGCCGTACTTCTGCTTGACCGGCCAGAGCAAGCGGCGCGCCTTGTCCAGGTTGGCGTTGTCGGGCCAACTGTTGAGTGGGGCGAAGCGCTGCGCGCCCTGGCCGCCGCCGCCGCGTCCGTCGGCGATGCGGTAGGTGCCCGCGGCATGCCAGCTCATCCGGATGAACAGGCCGCCGTAGTTGCCGTAGTCGGCGGGCCACCAGTCCTGCGAATCGGTCAGCACCGCCGCGACGTCGGATTTGAGCGCCTCGACATCGAGCTTGGCGAATTCTTCGGCGTAATCGAAATCCTCGCCCAGCGGGTTGGCTTTGGACGAATGGGCGTGCAGTACCGAGACATCGATCTGCTCGGGCCACCAGTCCGCATTGCCGCGCGGACGCTGGTCGGTCTTGGGGGTCGGGGACGGGATCGCCGGATTCTCGCTCTCGCTCTCGCTGCGAGTCTCGGTGCCGGGAACCGGTGGACGACTATCGGATGTCACAACATTCCTTCCTGAAGGGGTGGAGCGGGCTGCTCAGGGCCGGGGCGATGTCGCACAGTCAGGACACAGACCCCAGTAGATGACCTCGGCTTCGTCGATCGCGAAACCGTGGTCATCGGAGGCGGTCAGACATGGGGCCGCACCGATGGCACAATCGACATCCGCGATGACCCCGCACGTCCGGCAGACGAGGTGATGGTGGTTGTCGCCGACGCGGGTCTCGTATCGCGCCACCGAACCGAAGGGCTGGATGCGCCGGAGCAGGCCGACGGCGGTGAGCGTGTGCAGCGAGTCGTACACCGCCTGGTGCGAGACCGCCGATAGGCGCGATCGCACCGAGCGGATGATCGAATCCGTATCGGCATGCGGGTTTTCGTGGACCGCGTTCAGCACCGCCACACGCGGCGCGGTCACACGCAGTGAAACTTCCCGCAGCATCTGCTGGAAATCCGTGGCCGTGGACACCCTCGAAAGTCTCGTCCGCACTCTTGAACGAGTCAAGGATTCTCGGTGGAACCCTGATCACCACGGCGATTCAGCTTCCGACCCGACCGAAACCCGGTTCACGAGGCCAGTTTTCACCGCCACCCCGCGATCACTCGTTCACCGCCGAAGGCACTCGGCGGAGTCAGCGCTGGAAACAGTACCGTGGCGGCAGGCTCCGCCAGGTAGCCTGGCGCTCGGCGTTCTGAAGCGGACAACTCGCCGGCACCTTCGGCGAATAAGCTGACCAGGAGGTTCGTTGCAAGCAGTGGCAGAGCAGCTGGCCACCCTCGCTGCCGAGAGCGAATTGACCGTAGCCGTTGCGGAATCGCTCACCGGGGGCAATCTGTGCGCCGCCCTCGGCGCGGCGTCCTCCTCCGGCGACTGGTTCCGCGGCGGCATCGTCGCCTACTCCCGCACCGTCAAACACGACCTGTTGAAGGTCCCACCGGGCCCGGTGGTCTGCGAACCCGCCGCCGTCGCCATGGCCGACGGTGTCCGGGCCCTGCTCGACGCCACCCTTGCCATCGCGGTGACCGGCGCCGGTGGCCCCGACTCACAGGATGGCGAACCACCGGGCTCGGTCTGGTTCGCGATGTCCACCCCGAACGACACCATCGCCGAACACCGGCACTTCGACGGCGAACCCGGGAAAGTCCTCGACCAGACCATCGCCCACGCGCTCGATCTTCTGCTCACCGCCGTGAAAGCCCGGGCCGCCTGACGGCTGCCAAGACAGAGCAAGGTAAGCGACCCACCCGGTCGGCATCGCTGGACTCTTCACCAAACTGACCCGTTCCATCGGCTTCTGCCAGACATCGTGTAATGGAGCCAGATCAGTGGTTTCGTCGGCCGATGCCTCAGCCCTCGGGATCGCGCGCTCCGCGGCACCATCGCTCACTCGTACTGATTAAGTCAGCGCGGGGCACATCAGCCCTGAATGTGCGGTGCAGGAAGCGCCGCTTCGTAGAGGCCGCCCTCTACAAAGGGGCGCCCCAAGTGGTGCAGGACGCGCAGGCAGGTGTCTATCTCGGCAGCGGTGAGTTCGCCACCGACATCGCGCAGGACAGCATGCTCGCGGGCGATGGTCGCCGCAATTACCTTCTGCCCTTCCGGGGTCAGCGCGATCAGGGGTGAGCGTTGATGGCGCGGGTTGTCACGCGTCTCGACCAGATGCGTCGCGTGCGCATCGTTGACCATGCGCTGCACGAACTGGCGACTCAACGCCAAAGTTCGTCCCATCTGCGGAACGGTCGCAGGCCCGCTCACGTCGAGTAACTCGCAGACTGCACGGACGCCGACCGACAGGCCCTGCGGCAGCGCCTCCTGCTCGATCCTGCGATAGACGTGGCGATAAAGGACGCCGACCTGGGCGAAGACCTCCCGCAGTCGTCGGGCGAGTTCATCGGGTGTCAGAGGATCGGCCACACCCACAACTATGACACCTCAGTTGTCAAACTGTCATGCTTATGACACCTTAGTTGTCATGTTCACCGTTACCGATGTACTCGGATTCGACTCAGCCGACGGCACTTTGGCCTATCGCGACTCCGGCGGCGTCGGCACCCCGGTGGTGTTGCTGCACGCCGGCTTCACGGACTTCACCATGTTCGATCCGCAACTGTCGGCGCTCGGTCGCCACTACCGGGTGATCACTCCCGACGCCCGTGGACACGGCGCCTCCGCCAATGCCGCCAAGCCATTCCGTCAGGTCGACGATCTAGCCGCACTATTGCGTCATCTCAACGTGAATTCCGCTGTGCTGGTCGGAGTCTCGATGGGAGCGATGATCGCGATCGACGCCGCGATCGAGTATCCGGAGCTGGTCGATGGGCTCGTCGTCAGCGGGCGCGGTATCGGAGAGCCCGAGTTCCGGGATCGATGGTCCCGCGAGGTCGCCACGATCCAGGAGGACGCGCTGGCGCGGCGCGATGTCGCTGCTTGGATGGATGCTTTCGTGTGCTGGGCGGCCGGTCCAGATCGTGCGCTGGACGAGGTCGATCCAGGCGTACTCGCGAAACTTCGGCGGATGGCAGCACGCACGCTGGCCAAACATACTGTCCCGGAACCGGATCACAGCATCGCCGTGGCCGATGTCATGACCCGCGCACAGGCTATCCGCTGCCCGGTGCTGGCCCTTGACGGCGTATACGACTCACCCGGCCTGATAGCGACGGTGGATCGGTTGCTCGACGCGGTTCCCAACGGCCGTCGCACCATGATCGATGACGCGGGCCATTACCCGAATATGGAACAACCGCAGGTCTACAACCGGCTCGTAGCGGAGTTCCTGGACACCGTCACCTCCACCTCTTGCGGGGCGTCATCGGCTACATCCCCCCAGCAAACCGCTTCGAATGAGATGGCGGATCGCACTGCTGGATGATCGAGGAGGCTCGCACCCTCGTACGCCCACCGGCATTCCAGCGCGTATTGCCGGTGCCCAGCGACGTCGCTCCCCATGCCCAGACAATGATTAGCGCGTCGGTTTCCTGGGCGTGGGAACGAGGGGCGGTTTGACGCTATGGGGCGAGTTCGGTTACCGCCGGTGCGCTCACCGTCCAGCTGGCGAGCAGACGCAGCGCGGACTCCGAGGCCGAACCCGCCTCGGCTGTGTAGATGCACAGGTTCTGGTCGGGATCGCCTGGTAGCGCGACACTTTCGTAGTCGATGGTGAGGTCGCCGACCAAGGGGTGGTGGTAGCGCTTGGTGCCGTAGCTGCGTTCGCGGACATTGTGGTCGGCCCACCAGCGGCGGAATTCGGGGCTTTTGATGGACAGTTCGCCGACCAGTTCGGCCAGGAGGGGGTCGTCGGGGTGGCGGCCGGCGTCCAGGCGCAGGATGCCGACGTTGTCGCGGGCTACCTCTTCCCAGTCCACGTATAGTTCGCGGGCGGATTCGTCGAGGAAGCAGTAGCGCAGCATGTTGCGGTCGCGGGGCGGGAGGGCCTCGAAATCGGTCATCAGGGCGCGGGCCAGGTGGTTGGTGGCGAGGATGTCCATGCGGCGGCCGAAGACGAAGGCGGGGGTTACGTCGTCGAGGGTTTCCAGGATGCGCCGGATTCCGGGCCGGACCCGCTGGACCCGGGCGGGTGTGCGGCGGCGGGGCCGGCGCGGGTTGGTGCGGGCGATCTGGAAGAGGTAGGAGCGTTCGGTCTCGTCGAGGCGCAGCGCGCGGGCGACGGCGTCGAGCACCTCGTCCGACACATTGAGGTTGCGGCCCTGTTCGAGGCGGCTGTAGTAGTCGACGCTCACCCCGGCCAGCTGCGCGACCTCTTCGCGACGCAGCCCGGGGACCCGGCGGACGCCCCCGGTTCCGCCGATCGCCATGTCATCGACGTTCAGGCGCGCGCGACGGCTCCGCAAGAACTCCTTGAGCTCGGCGTTGTGTTCCACGGGTCCAGTCTGCCGGGTCCCGCGCACACCCGGGGCAACCAAGGTGGGTCTGGTGGACCGAGGTTGGCTGGACCGCGGTCGAGCAGGGCCATTTTTGGCGCTCACAAGGGGTTCCGCACGTAGTTGTCTCTAATACGCGGCGGTTGGCCGCGAACGAAAACGAGGAGATAACCCTATGACTCAGAATGCCTCCGCATTGGCCGGACGTGTCGCCGTGGTGACCGGCGCTTCCAGCGGACTCGGTGAGGCGACCGCCAAGCGGCTGGCCGCCTCGGGTGCGAAAGTGGCGGTGCTGGCGCGCCGCGGTGACCGGCTGGAGTTGCTGGTGAAGGAGATCGAACAGGCCGGCGGTGTCGCGCTGGCGGTGCCGGTGGATGTGACCGACGCGGCCGCTGTGGCCGCCGCGGCCGAGCGGGTCGCGGGTGAATTGGACACGGCCGATCTGCTTTTCAACAACGCGGGTGTGATGCTGCCCGCCCCGGCCGAGGAGCTGCCGCTGCAGCAGTGGCAGCAGCAGATCGATTTGAACGTGTCGGGGCTGATGAACGTGATCGGCGCGTTCCTGCCGCAGCTGATCGCCTCGGCGGCGGAAAAGGGTGTGGCCGATCTGATCAATACGTCCTCGATTGCCGCGCAGAACATCTTTCCGAGCTTCGCGGTGTACTCCGGTACCAAGGCTTACGTGACGCATATGTCGCGTACCCTGCGCGCGGAGCTCGGGGCCAAGGATGTGCGGGTGTCGGCGATCGAGCCGGGCATCGTCGGTACCGAATTGCAGGGGCATGTCACCGATCCGGGCGCGCTGGAGTGGCTGGCGGGGGCGAAGGAGACGATGACCTGGCTGAATCCGGAGGACGTCGCCGAGGCGGTCAACTTCCTGGCGACCCAGCCGGCGCACGTCAACCTGCAGCAGATCACCATTATGCCGACGCGGCAGGCGTCCTGAGCCGACCGGTCCGGCCCCGCTCGGGGCCGGGCCGCGGTTCGGCGGGTCAGCCGAACTGACCGACCTGGTACGAACCGCCCTGCTGGTGCAGGATCACCTCGAGCCGGTTGGCGGCATTGATCATCGCGACCACGCCGACCAGCGCGGTTGTGGCGGCTGGGTGGGTTCAGCGGCAATCACGACCTGGGTCGGTTCCCATACCACGCTGGGATGCGCGCCGTGGTTGCCCGCACCGGCCGCGATCACGCCTCGCCACTTCCACGATCCCCAACCGATCCGGGGCAGGAAGCCCAGAAGCCAGCAGGTCAGCTGCCGTCCGGCGCCTTTTGAGGGCTACCGCACTGCCTAGCTTCAGCCGCCGATCAGACCGGCGGACTCGGCTGCCGCCCAGGGGGCCGCTTGCCGTAGTTCGGTGTGCAGCTCGACGGTGGTGCCGCGATTGCTTGGCCGAATGTGAACCTGATGCATCAACGTGTGCATGAGGGACAGCCCCCGACCGCGATTGCTCTCAGGGACATTAGCCGGAACCCTCCAACTGCCATCGTCACTGACGATAACGTGCAGCACGTCGGCGTCGGCCCAGACCCATAGCCCTACTGTGCCGCCGGACTGGTCGCGGCACCCGTGTTCGATGGCGTTAGCGCACGCTTCGTCGGTGGCGGCCAGGATGTCAGCCGCCTGATCGGTGTCGACAGCACAGTCGGCGAGCCATCGCCGCAGCGTCCTGCGCACCTGACCAGCCGAGTCGGGTCAGCGGGGAAACTCAGACTCAGCAGGGGCGCTGAGGGGCGGGGATACATCATCGGTCACCTCCCTGGTTAAGGCGCGCATACCCGATTCCGTCACGAGCACGCGCGAAGCGGCGATCCCGCATGTACTCATCTGCCGCGGCGCGCGATTCTGAGGGCCGCGGCGCCCAACTCCGTGCGGGTCGAGTGTCACCGCAGGTCGCAGCCCGGCATGCCAGGCGGCACTGAAACCGCGTCGGCACACCATAGAAAAACTGCAGTGGCGAATGTAGACATTCTGCGGATGGCGCCGTACAGTCGCTGTCGTCAGCAGATAAGTCCAGAAGCCGGGCAGGTGAACTGCCCGGACCCGTTCCACCTCGCCCCGCGGCGGAGAAGAGAACCCGGTGCACTCGGCCGGACCGCCGCAGAGGGGGCAACCCGCAACACCGAGATCGAGAACCACAGGTAAGACCGGCACATCAGGAGGTGGTCACTGAGTATCCATCTATCGGTCCGCGTCCAAGAAAGCGCCGGACCCGAGGAAAGATCGGCCGCTCATGGCCGGTGAGACGAAGTATTGAAGACTGATCCCCCTCTTCCGCAATTCCAGGCCCCGGCGCACACGCGCCGGGGCCTGCTGACATTGAACCCCCAGAATCCCGAGAGGTGCTGTGCCGAACCGACCCCGACCACCCCGTCGGCGCTTCGGGCACCGAGAAAGCTCGAGGACGACACCTTCCCCGCCTACAGCATGGGCAGGGCCGCGGAGATCCTGGGCGTCACCCAAGCGTTCCTACGCGGATTGGACGCCGGGCAACTACTGATCTCACAACGCTCGCCTGGTGAGCACAGCCGCTACTCGCACTACCAGCTGCGCCTGGCCGGGTGTGTTCGCGAACTCGTCGATGCCGGCAACGCCCTGCCGGATCGTCATTCTCGAAGACCAGCTCACTGAGGCCCGCCAACTCAACACCGCTCTGCGATACGCCGTGGACCAGCACGTCACCCATGGTTCACACTGAGCCATGACCACCACGCGCACGAGCCGGATGAATGTGCTTCTGCCCCAGGCCATCGCTGCTGATGTGCTCGACATCGTGATCGGCATGCACGTGTCCTCGGCCCTGGCCCTGACCGGAGAACAGGCGGCCTGTATCGACCGCGGTCCCGGTCACTTGGATTCACCCGGGGTCATGCGCTGGGAAGTGACTTACACGACCGGCTCCGAGCCCCTTCCTCTGGCCGGGCTCGCCGCTAATAGCGAGGCCTGCGCGTAGCGATCCGTACGGTCAGGCGCTGGTGCCCGCCAGCGCCATCGCCCGATCTGGATACCGCGATCTCGGTGGCCAAGGCGGTGAGCTGCAACGGGCGCGCCGCGGCGCCGTAGGCGATCACCGCGAACACCGTGGCCGGCACTGCGGACAAGCAACGTCCCGGACTCGCCATCAACCAGAAGAGCGGCCACTCGCGAAGCGCGCCTTGACAATAGAGGGGCGCGCCCACAACCGCTTCGCGCGATCCTTGTTCGCACGCTCGACCTACGGTAAGCGCATGAACGTATGCCGTCCGTATAACGCCGGTAACCAACGAGACGCTGGCTGCTCGAACACGAGCCACAACTTGTGCAGAACAACACGAAGCGGAAGCCGCCACTTCGACATGCGACGAAAGCCGAAGCGGGCGAAGTAGTCCGGCTTCTCGGTCGCAAGCCACACAAAGGTGGCGCCGGCAATTCCGGCCTCGGTCATACACGCCCGCACGAGCATCGCGCCGACACCTCGACCGTGCGCGTACGGATCGACCGCCACCGCGAGGATCTCCGCATTCGTTCGCGTGTGACGTTGCAGCGCAGCACAACCGACCTGCTGCCCAGCCTCGACCGCGACCACGAAGTCATCCAGGTTGCGACGGATCCGGCCGCTGGATTGCTGAAACAGCGAGGTATCGGCGGCGTTCGCAGCGAGCACCCGCTGGATCGCCTCGACGTCCGCCTCCGTCGCCCGTCGCACCGCGACCTGTTCGAATCGGGTCTCCACGACCGAATTCAACCACGTACAAACATGTATAGAACTTCTCGATATTCGGCTTACTTAGCGGCTTCCGTAAGGTCAATGACCGCTGCGCCGACGGCGTTGCTCTGCACCGACGCGATTCCTTGCTGGCGGCGTCCTTGACTAAGAGGGCCGGAGGGCGAGACAGCGGTGGCGCGCCCTCCGGCTCTTCACCTGGCCAACGTCGTTACCGAACAGGCAGGGAGTCTTCTACATCCGGCTCGGCATCGCCTGTGCGAATGCGAGGTATCTGCCGGCTTAGTCCCGGCCACAGCCTCGAGGATGTCGGTTACGAGGGCTCCGGACCGCTCCAGCCACCCGGCTGCTGCGGAGGGGAGGCGGACGACTGCCAGGGCCCGTGTCGACGGCTACCCATGCGACCCGGGCTCGGTTCAGGCGCCTGATGTGATCGCGACCGCCCCGTCCGGTCCGGCGTTCCCGCCGCTCACACGGGGTGGGGTCGGCGAGAGGTGTCGGTGATGCTGGGTGCGGGTAACCCTAAATCAGTACACAGCACAGCCCTACAGCGTCGTGGTGGTGTTCCGATCGAGGGAGGTCTCCGATGATCCGCAAGCCAGGCACGATCACCGTCGAGGTCGAGGATCATCGGGAATACGGCCGCGTTGTGGTCGTCGGCGGTGAGATAGACACCCGCACCGTGCCCGTACTCGCCCAGACGTTGGAGCGGGTCGTGGCCGAGCGACCGTCCCGGGTCCTGGTCGATTTGAGCGAGGTCTCGTTCATGGACGCGGCCGGCCTGACCGCGCTGTGCTCGGCCAATAACCAGGCGTGGCCGGAAACGGTGTTCGTGGTGATCGCCTACGGCGCGGCCGCTCGGCCGTTGCAGCTCACCGGCCTGGCCACCGAGATCGCGGTCTATCCGAATCGGGTGATGGCGCTGGCGGGCACCATCGCCTGATCGCCAGCTGCAAGGGCGTTGCCCGCGCTCGTCGAAAGACCGAGATATGAGCGGGGGCAGGGGATTCGAATCCCAGGCCAGGACACGCCCGGTATCCTCTTGAGCACCCCGAGTAGCCGTTAAGGCAGGTGTAAAAATGATGGCCGGTGACGGCGCGGCGGTGCTGGAGGCCTTGGCGGTGCTCTCGGAGGTACGGACTCTGATCGAACGACTACCCGCCGACGATCCCGCCTACCCCGACCTGCTGGAACGGCGTCTGGTCGCGGCCGCCGAGGCACTTAATCTCGGTGCCGAGGAACGCACGGTGCAGGCGATCGGGGTATTCCCCGAGCTGGTCATGCGCCAGATCCGGGCCATCTCCGCGGAGTTCCGCGACGATGACGACGAGGTGGAACGCGAAGCCCGCGCCGCCAATCCACGCTGAGTACCAGCTGGCCCGGTGGAGAAAGCATCGAATTGACCGGTGGCCGCGCGCTACCGGTGCACTGACTCTCGGGCCGCGCTGCCACTGATCCCGGCTGCCGGGAGCGATTGCGTGGGTCCGGTCGTGTAGATCACCGGCCAGCACGTGACGCCAGGTGAGTGCTGTTCTCCGGGGCCGAATTCGATAGAGAGGGCGTGTTCGCCGGTGGCGGCCAAGGCCGCGGCCACATGGATTCTGATCACGGTGTCGAGCACGTCGGGCTGCACGGCTTGGGGCAGAAGCACATTCATCCGGCCGGTGCGGGTGATGGTCATGGCTCAGTGTGGGTCATGGCTTGGGTGCTGGTCCAGCGCGTGACCCAGATCGGTGTTATCCGCTACCGAGCTCGATCAGTCGTTGGACGCACAGGGCTTCACGATCTACCGGCGTCGCATGGGTCAACTCGGCGACGGCGTGACCGCGGTGGTGGTGAGGATTCTGTAGGTCATGTGAAGCCCCTCTCGCTGGTGGAAGTGGCACAAGCTCCATCAAGAACCGCTTCAACCTAGCGCGCCGCGATATCGGCTCGGAGGACAACCGATCGACCCAACCAGCCCCCGTGAGTGCACCGCCGCGAACACGTGGTCGGAGTGAACAATTTCAGTCACCGCGCGGGCGCAAGCTGAACGAAACGGCGGCAGATCAGGGTGGCGCGGGGAGTGAAGGCTGCTGCCGGCGCAGACGGCTGGTTGATGTAGCGCACGGGCCCTTGGGTTTTCGTTGCCGTGATCTCGCCGCGAACCCGAGCCGGCCGTTCACGGCCCGGGCGGGGTGGGGCGAGTGCGAGTGGCGCGGTTCGTGGACCGCCGATGGCGTCGATAACCAGCCATTATCCAGGCGTGGACTGCTACGGTGAGCGCCACGGTCAAACGCCTATCGCCGGTGCTTCCACGGCCCCGATGGCACACCTGGATCGCAGTTCTCGATTGCCGGCTGAACCGAATGCTGTTGCGCGCCAACGCCGATACACCGACGTACCCAGCGGGAGGAAATGTGCGGCCGCCGTAGCCGAGGAGTACGCGTTGTCGCCGGAGCAGCATGCTGCGGGGCCTGTCCGCCGGCCCGCCCACGAGCGCGAAGAACACCCCTGACACACCAGTGCAGGTGAGCGTTCGCTGGGCATCGACCTGATCGCCGATGTCCAGATGAATCCGAGACCCGTGAATTCCGGCCTCATCGCACTGGCTGCCGAGGTGCGTAGCGATGGTGGTCGACGGGACGCCGATGGCAGGTACTTGCGACACATAGGAGAAGGCAGTGAGCCGTATGTCCCACCTCCGATCTACTCCGCACATGAGGAACCGTCTGGCTCGATGGGGTTTGAATGTCGGTCTCGTTCTGATCGCTTGCACCTCAGGGGTCGCGACTGCCGCCATAGCGGAGGCGGCACCGGCCGGCTCGTGCGCCGCACCCGCGGCGCGGGCCAATCCACACGACAGGCTCACCAGCGGTGGCTTTCGGTTCGACGTACACCCGGAGAAGAAGTGGCCGAATGGGGCCATTCCTTACTACATCAGCGAGCGTTTCGACACCGACCAGAGAAACGTCATCGAGCGGTCCATTGACCGCTGGAATCAGAGGATCCGCTGTCTCAAGCTGAGGCCGCGTGCGGGCGAGAACGACTACGTGAATGTCACGCCCGGTGACTACTGCAGTTCCGACCTGGGCAGACAGGGTGGCCAGCAGAGGATATCTCTGAACACGAACGGTTGCGTTCATCAACGTGAGGTTCTGCGCCAGTTCATGTTCGCCGCCGGGATCGGATGGGAGCACAACTCACCCGATCGCGATGGTTACATCGAGATTCTCTGGGACAACATTCCCGAGGGACAGCGATACCTGTTCGAGAAGCAGAATCCGAACGATTTCAGATTCCTGGGGAGCTTCGACTACTACTCGGTACGGATGCTCCCGGTCACTGCCGTCGGTGCCACCAAGCCCTCCTATCGGGTTAAAAGGAACGGCATTGACCAATCGCGGATCGGCCGAGGGGACGATTTCACGGACCCCGATGTGAATACAGTGAACACGGCGTATTGCTAGCCCATCCCTGGGCCAGGCGACTTCGCGAGACCCGATCGGGGTCGCCGCCCCAAGCTTCGTCTTCGGCTGTTTGCGCGGCCTGTGCTCCTCGATAGAGCGGGCTCCCGCGTCCAACTCGCGCCTGATCAGCATGGGCGGACGGCTCGTCGGATCGCCCTGATCGCGGCAGTACAGTGCGTTCAGAACATGCCTCAGAGCGCTTGCACGACATACATCCCCGCAGTCGCGATGGCCACACCACCCAGGCCGAAGCGCAGTCCGCGTTCTGGTAGCCGTGGTTGCAGGTGCGCCCCGAGGTATCCGCCGACCAGCCCGCCGACTCCGCAGCTCAGCCCGATAGCCCAGTCCGGGGCGATATCGGCACCACCGGTCGCGATGGCGATACCGAGGTAGGTGGCCGCACCCGCGAGCGAGGTCACCAGCGTCGAGGCCAACGCCGCTGGCGCGACTTCGGCCAGTGGAACGCCTCGACCGGCCAGGATCGGGCTGAGCAACGATCCGCCGCCGATGCCGTAGATCCCGCCCACGACACCGACCAGTAGCGCGGCGGTGGTGATGAATTGGTTGGACGGGCGGGGCCTGCCGCTGTCGGTGCGCGCGGCGGTCCGCAGGCACAACCACACCCCCAGCGGCAACAGCAGTGCCGCCGCGATCAGCTTGAACACCCCGGCGCTGGGAACCAGGAACACTCGGATGAGCGCACCGACCATCACACCGGGCAGGGTGCCTACCAACAGGATTCGTGTCAACGGGCTGTGTAGCGGGCCGCGCCGACTGTAGCGCCACAGCGCTCCCGGGATCGAGACCACGTTGAACAGCAGGTTGGTCGGAGTCACCGCCGGGCTGGGCACCCCCAGCATGCTGATCTGTACCGGTAGCAGGAACACCGCGCCCGACACCCCGACCGGAGCAGTCAGCACCGCGACGACCAACCCGGCCACGAAACCGGTCACCAGCACATTCACTCGCGAAACTATCCCAGCTTCGGGATTCGGCATGTGCGTGTGTCCGCGAGATCAACCGACGGCTAGCTGAACCGCGCGCTCATGTGCGTGCGTTCGAGGAGACAAGGTCAAGACGACAGCCGCCGGAGTGTCGGTGTTCGTGATCCGCGAGATCGACGACGAGCGCGCACTGATCGAGTCCGTACCCGAGGACTCCCCGGGCCGCTACGCGTTCAGCTGGCCGGTGCGGTTCCTGGTACCGGCCGACGCCGAGGATGACGCCTGACCGGGCGAGGCGACACCGCCGGCACGGGCAATCTGTTCAGTCGCCGAACAGGGGCAGCTGACGCGAGGGTGAATCGCCGTCGATCTTGCGCAGGCACGGGCGCAGGTGACCTCGGCGCGCGTGGGTTCCAGTGCGGCCGGTGATTACCCGGCGACGCCGGGGTGGCACAGCAGCTCCGGAGCTTGCTCCCTGCCGATCCACTCGCTCATGCTGATCGCGTGCACGGTGCGCCCGGCCGGCACGACCGCGTGCACGCCGGCGTCGCCGAACCTGGCCCGCGAGGAAGCGACCAGCGGCGAGATGTCGGTCACGGGGCCAACGATACGAGCGGCTGCCGACAGCGGCGGTCCACCCGCCCTGGGGCGCGGAATGTGGGTGTACTCCTACGGAGAGGTAGGACCCTGGACGGCGCAGCGACACGAATAGTGGGCGTGACCGGCCGCTCAGCGTGCGTGCGGTGTAGCGCTCCAGTCGCTACACCGACTGACGCTCGCACTGCTATACGAACTGTTCAGAGCACCAACCGGGCGCCGATCGCAACGCGTTGGTGTTGACGCGGTCGGCGAGCGCGGACCTTTAGGGCTGATCAGCCCACTTGCCGCGGGTCTTGGCCATGACGAACAACGCGCTTCCTTCCCGGACATTCTCAATGCCGCTGATGAGGTCCGAGTCCCTCAAGATCTTGCCGTCGAAGGCCACCCGCTGCTCCGCCACCGGAATCTGGCCATCCCTGGGCATGAGCGCTGCCATGACGGTCTTGAAGTCGAGAACCGTCGTCTCGGAACCGACGCTGACCAGGTACTTACTGCCGCTCGCGGTTTGCCCGAAGACGTCCATGAAGGCAGCGTATCGCCGTGCCGGCGATCCCTGGCCCAAGCCCACGGCCTGGCGCGGATGCACTGTCGCGCCGCGTCAGCGGGCAGCGTCGGGGACCTTCAGCAACCCCATCGGTTCGCCGGCCTCGACCGGGGCTCCGAACTCCACTATGACCGCACCGCCCTCGACGAGCAGCACTTCACGCTCTCGTCCGGTCGGCAGCCGCACAATCCAGGAGACCACCGCCCGGGTGTGGCACGCACTGTCCCCCATTGGCACGCCCTGTCAGGGTCTCTGTGGGTGTGGCACGCATTGTCGCCCTTTGGCACGCCCTGTCAGAGGCTCTGCAGATGAATACTGCTGAGCGGTAAAGAAATATCGGACATTCGCGACCACTTTTTGGATGGCTGTTTGAGCTGGCGCCGGTGGGGTTACTCCTGCGGTTGTAGCTCGACGCCGAGGCTGTGCCCGCGGCCGGATCGAGGTACTGGCCGCCTGCTCAGCGGCCCCTGGCCTCGTCCGTTAGCGGAGGCCGACGCTGTAATCGGATACGGGTTGGTCGGGAGAGCTCCACGGCAATCGCTCTCCCGCCCGCCACTACCAGATCCGGCGAGCTTTTCGCGGTGTACGCCAGGCCGGACCACCCGAGACGCATCCGCCAGTCCAGCCTTCGAAAAATAATCAGCTCGAATCCGAATGCTCAGCGCGATCGGAGACAGGCCAGTACCGTCGCGTTCGTGTCTGAGGGGGAAAAGCCCGTACGCCGCGGGCCGGTCGAATTGCGCTGGCGCTCGGTGGGTCTCATGGTGGGCGGGGCCGGCGTAGCCGGGTTCAGTGTGGCTGCGTTGTCGGGGGTTGCGACGAGCTTCTCCCAGCCGCTGGCCACCGTGCTGGCCGGCGCGGGAGCACTCGCCGCAGGCACCTTGGCCTACCTCAACGGCCAACGCAGCCGAGCCCAGGAAGCGACCCATCACCAGGCCAGCATGGATCGAGAGCGCGAACGGCACCGAGACGACTCCCACCGCGCGCGCGAATCGGCCCTGCGTGATCGCTACACCGCCGTGGTCGCGCAGATCGCCCACGACTCCCCCGCGATCCGCCAGGCTGGGGTCTATGCGCTGACCGCGCTCGCCGACGACTGGCACGCCTTCGGAGAGGACGACGAACGCCAGGTTTGTATCAACCTGCTCCGGTGGTACCTGCGCGTCCCATTTCCAGTCGGTGACGATCCCGCGAAGCCGGACCTGTCCGAACGCGAGATCCGGCAGACCATTGTCGGCATCCTTGCCCAACGCCGTCGGCGCCAAGGACCGAAATCCTGGGCATCGACCATCATCGACTTGAGTCAGGCCTCGCTTCCAGAGTGCGATCTCAGCGGCATTGTTCTTGCCAACCTTTCCCTGCGTAGCGCCGACCTGACCGGCGCAAAGTTGTACAGCGCGAACCTGACCGGCGCGGACCTGTACAACACGAAGCTGACCAGTGCGAGGCTTTCCAGCGCGAAGCTGGGCGGCGCAAACCTAAGCCTCGCGAAACTGAACGGCGTGAACCTGCTCTGTGCGGACCTGACCGGCGCGAATTTGAAGTTCACAGTCCTGGTCGGTGCGGACCTGACCGAAGCGAACCTGAATGGCGCGGACCTGACCGGCGCGGACCTGACCCACGCAGACCTGACGAGGAGCGTCCATAACTCCGGCACTCGGTGGCCTAAGGATTTCACTCCGCCCAGATAGCCGACAGCGCAGAAGCGTCGGCTCACTGAGTCCACGTGGTGATGCAGTCACCCCTTGAGCCCAAGATGGTTTACGACACCGGGGGCGGCCGTGGTATCGGCCGAGTTTCGGGCGGGTATGGCGTAATCGGCTGGTAGAGAACGGTTGTGGCATGCGAACTGCAGAGTTGGCAGCCACCACCGGAAATCGTGAACCCCATAATCTGCACCGCTCGTGGTGGGGCATTTCGGCGAGCACGGTCGGGAGATTCGGTGAGCGCAGCCACCGTGCCGCCGCACATGGGCGTGTGCGGCGGCTGACGGGACAGGTGGGGCCGCTCAGGCGGCGGCGTAACCCAGCACGAGAGCCGCAACGACCGGCACCAGATACAGCAGTGGGTAGGCGATGTGTGCGTAGGCGCGGGCTCGCAGCACCGTGGCCACGGCCCCGAGGAAGTACACGATCAGGCCGATCGCGGCCGCTACGCCCAGGGCGGGCACGAACAGCCCGGCGAGCATGCCCAGCGCGCCTGCCGTCTTCACCGTGGCCAGACCGGACCACCACGTGCGGGGCACGCCGTAGTCGGCCAGCGGCTCGACCACCCACGCGGCGCGGGTGAAGGTCGAGACGGCGGAGAAGCCGACCCATAGGGCGGCCAGCACGGTGACGACGACGAAGGCGATGTTCATGGGGTGCTCCTCAGCGGGGGATTCATTCACTACGTTGTAGTACTAATATGTAGTACTACGATGTAGTAGTGTCAAGTGCATGCCGAAGAAAACATCGCGTCGTGAATTGCTCGCCGATGCCGCCCTGTCCCTCATCGACCGCGAGGGCCTGAGCCAGGTCACCCACCGCGCCATCGACACCGCCGCCGGAGTCCCGGCGGGTACCACCTCGAACTACTTCCGCACCCGGGCCGCGCTCTACCAGGCCATCGCCCAGCGACTGCTCGAACTTCAACTCGCCGAGATCGACCGGATCACCACACCTGCCGACACCGACCCGGCGGACCTGCTCGCCGCTCTGGCCGATCCCGACTCCAGCGTGGCCCGCAACCGTCTGCTGGCCCGCACCGAGCTGACCCTGGCCGCAGCGCGGGACCCCGAACTCGCCGAGCTCATGCGCCGACTTCGCGCCAGCGCGTTACGGCAACTCACCGCCATCCTGCGTGCCCGCTATCGGCATTCCACCGACGAACAGATCGACGCCCTGGGCTCGGTCTTCACCGGCATCGCATTGGACCGCATCGCCCTGGGCGTACCCGGAATGGATCCGCGCGCACTCTTCGATGCCATCTGCGCCGGCCTGCTGCAATCGAGCGAGTGAACACAGAACCCCTATGCCACCGGCGCGTGTGGCAGGTCGGCGGCGAGGTTCGAGCAGGCGCTCAGTGAGTGAACTCATCTGTACTGCAATGCTTTTCGTATGGCTCTCTCTATCCAACGCCGCGTGGATGAGCATCAAATTCGGCGCAGCAACAGGTCCGCGTCGCGGCTCGCCGGGCGACTCCTTCGACTGGTCGCGAAGGAGCCGCTTGGCGATTCCGTTAGAGGCCGGCGGCAAACCCCTTCGGCCCGAGGACCTTCCACGTGCTCGCGTTGGCCTGCTCGAAACGCACGGGTCGCGGCTACTTAATACTGGCGACAGGGCCTGATCCCGGCCAGGATCGGGTCCAGGTGCCCGGTGAGAAGCTCTCTATGCGGCTGCCCGCCAGCGTCATTGGTGTGGCTCAATAACGGCTTGCCTCTCACCGGTCACCGTGCCGGGAATGGCTGAAGAGGGGTCTGCCCAAAGCTCGAAGTAGCGGTGCCTTCCCGCACGGACACCATCCGCGGATCGGGAAGGACGCACTGATGACGGTCATCATCGGAATGGACCCACACAAACGCTCAGCCACGATCGAGATCATCGACCCAGCCGGCACGGCGCTGGCCACCGGCCGATACGGCACCGACAACACCGAATACACCGAAATGCTCACCGCGGCCAGGAAATACGCGGATCGAGTGTGGGCCATCGAAGGCTGCAACGGCATCGGCCGCCATATCGCCCACCGCCTGGTCCACGACGGCGAAACCGTGATCGACGTGCCCGCGAAACTCTCAGCCCAGATACGGGTATTCGCGACCGGGAACGGCCGCAAAACCGACCCGGTCGACGCGCACTCGGTAGCCATGGCGGCCCTGCGGGCACCGAATCTACATCGGGTGCAAGCCGATTCGGCGCTGATCGCGTTGGGCATGCTCGCTGATCGCCGCGACGAACTCGGCCGGGCCCGCACCGACACCGTCAACCGCCTGCACCGTCTGCTGCTGGAACTACTGCCTGGTGGAGCGAAGAAATTCCTGACCGCGACCCAAGCACGCAAGCTGGTCGCCACCGTCAAACCCCGCGATCCGGCCGGAAAGGTTCGGCGCCGCCTGGTCGTGGAATCGATCGGTGAGCTGGAAACCATCGATCGCAAGACCAAAGCCGCGGACAAAGAACTGCGTCAGCTCGTCGGCGAGCACGGCGCCACCTTGACCGATCTCTACGGCATCGGAGCAGCCGGCGCAGCCCGGCTGCTCGCCGATGTCGGTGACATCCACCGATTCCGGGACCGGAACAGGTTCGCGTCCTGGAACTCCCACCGCACCGCTGGACGCCTCTTCCGGCCAGCAGCAACGCCATCGGCTCTCGCGCGCCGGAAACCGCAAGATCAACCGAGTCCTGCACACCATGGCCATCGTTCAACTACGCCGTCCCAGCGCCGGGCGCACCTATTTCGACCGGCGCAGAGCCGAGGGCAAGACCTCGATGGAAGCGATGCGAGCCTTGAAACGGCGGCTGTCGAATGTCGTCTACGCGCGCATGCTCGATGACCAGCGGCGACGGGAAACGGCAAGCCCGGGAGGGCAATCGGGGGCGGCTACTGACTCCAGCGCGACCGGCTCGACCCCGCACACCGGTCCTTCGGACAAGCCACATCCCGGACTCACCATCAACCAGAATAGCGGCCACCTGCGAAGCGCGCCTTGACAATAGAGGGGAGCCAATATCGTGCGTTGTCGACGTCGAAATGATCTCGGCGCGCACTCCTGCGGCGTGGGGAAGCGGACCCGCGCCCTGTGGCCAGAAGCGCCTGGTTGGGTATGCCCTGCGCAAACAACAGAATCGATAATGTTGACAGCGAGATCACTTGGCGCAAGTCATGATTGGCTCCTGGCAACCAAAGACACCAACAACCTGATCACCTACGACGAGTTCGTGGCGGCAGTGACCAACGCCGCCTATCCGGCCCCCACGGAGCAACAGTATGCAGGTCTGAGCGTTGCGGCTGCCGGCGGCGGCGTGTCGACGCGTGGGGACCTTGCCCAGTTCCTGGCTCAGATCCTCTGGGAATCGGACGGCCTGCAGAGCAAAGAAGACTATTTGGCAGCGAATAGCCCGCGAGAAGCCGCGGCCGCTTACGGAGGCCCTGGCGACGGCGGCGAGACCTACCATGGCCGCGGCTACATCCAACTCACCTGGGCCGATAACTACCGTGCAGCCTCACAAGACCTCTTCGGCGACGACCGCCTGTACCAGTCGCCCGAGACCGTCGCGCAGGACGAAGAGACCGCATGGGCAGTGTCGTTCTGGTACTGGCGCACGAGGGTGGCCGTCGCCCCCGGGTATGGGCAGGGATTCGGTGCTACAACCAAAGCGATCAACGGCGCACTCGAGTGCAGCGGCGGTGACAGTACCAAGGCTGAGAAGCGGTACGAGATCTACACCAAGGTGGCCGCAGCGTTGAACGAGAAGCCGCTCGGGCCTGAAGGTTGCTATTCGTAGCCATTCTCAGTAACTGCCAAACTCTCTACACCTCGCCTACCGCAGTAACCAGCAGCGTTCTGGAATCGGCGATATCGTGCGTTCGGCCGGCCATGCCCCGGCCGGTTCGAACAGCCTTGTTAGCGGCATGTGCGGATGTCGGTGGCGACCGGCGGGGCTGGCTGCGTCACTGACCGCAGCCTGCTACATGCCCTATCGACCGGGCTGCCCGGAACCCGGTGGCGCTCAGTCCCCGACCCCGTGTTCGAGGAGTGAGCGCGGGCCGGGGCCACGGTTAAGGCTTGCCTCGACCTGCGGTGACCTCCAACGGCCAGCTCACAGAAGCTTCAATCTTCGGGCCCGTAGGCCCCCCACTGCTGCCGCTGCCGCTGCCGCCGCCGGTGGGGTCATCGCCGCCGCCGCTGTTGTCGCCGGTGCTGGTGCCGCCGTCGTTGGTGCCGCTGTTGCTGTCGTCGTCGTAGCCGTTGATGGGGGGTGCGGTGGCGCATTTGTCGTCAGACTCGGGTTGGCTGGCGGTGCTGCTGCTGTTGCCGTAGCCGTTGCCGGGGTCCTCAGTGGGGCAGCTGTCGTCCCATGGGTATTGGACGGCGGAAATGACCACCGTTGTGGCGAAATGCCTTTGCCCACTCTGCACTACAGCCCCTTTGCCGTGGCCTTCACACTCTTCTGACCATTGAGAAGAGCTGCTGGGCCGCAGGTCTTCGTCAGTGCACGTGTGGTTTTGCTCGGTCGAGTAATGAGTGGTGAGCCCGCAGGGCTGGAGATTGACCGGGCCGAAGTTGCCGTCCTTGTCGGCGGTGAAGGCGACGTCGTCTCCACGGAGAGTGCCCATGGCGATGTCGGTACCGACTTGGATTTTGCCGGGCTTGCCCGGGGCGAAGCCGCTGCCCTTGACGCTCGCGGTGAAGCAGTCCTTGTCATCGCGCACCGAGATCGTGCCATCAGGGCTGATCTTCTCCAGCTGTGGGTGAAAGTCGTCCGCTGGCTCTGCCGACGCCGCCGGTGCGGCCAGCGTTATTCCGGCGAGGACCGCGGTCACTGCCATTGTGAGTCGTGAACCGTGAGAACTGCCGAGCATGAGGCCTCGATTCCTAATGGTTGGGTGGCTGCGGTAAGTCGAGCACCGATGTCGACATCGATGTCGCCCGTGTATTCGAACTTGCGCGCGGTGAGGTTCGTCGCCGACACGCGAATCTGGGCCACCCACTGTCCGGACAGGGTCCCTAACCGCCAACCAGCTGCTGGCGGGCGCGGGGTGCACACATCAGGTTGACGGCGGTCACACCTGCGGATCCGCAGCCCAGAACGCCCTGGATTCGGCAAGTGCGTGCATTCGGCGCGGGATAGCCACCGCCAGTTGATCTTCCGTCGCACCGCGCTGGCCGGTTCGACCAGAGCGGTATGCGGCCATGACCGTGCACCGGCGCGGCGGTCGAGTTACCGCTCGTGGAGTTGGGCGACACCATTTGAATCAGTAGCCGCGTCGAGCCTCAAGGGTTTGCCTGCGACCAGCTCAGTGCCCTCGCGTACCCCCAGAAACTCGTCGAGCAGGCCGAACAGCACCTCGAGGACGTGTGATTCCTGCGCAGAGGTCAGCGCAGACGCCCTGTCCCGCTCCGGCAGCGCGATGTTTCTGATCTGTTCCGACCATCCGAGATTGCTGCCGCAGTTCGGATAGCCGGCGAGCAACCACTCACGAAAACCCTCGAGCCCCAACCCACCGTATCGGGCACAACCGAAGTCGTAGCCGTTGAGGAAGCCCTTACGCCCAGCAGTGTGGTGCGACCGAGATACATCCCGCTGCGCTGCCTGAACAACGACATGTATTCGCGCTCGGTCTCCGACGGCAACATCCTGGCGGCAGGGAATTCGTCGGGCAGCCCGGCCCGGTGTTCGTCCATTCGCATACTTCACCACGGTCTCTTCACCCGTGTCACTGAACCTTGCTTAGTTGCCCACGACCGCAGGCTGACCAGAGCACCTGCCCGACATGCGCGTGCGCTCAACGCCCGACATGCGACGGGCGAGTCCGCCAGCTGGAACGCAGAGGTTCAGCGGTGGTCGATGAGCCGCACATCCGGCGCAACCTTCTTCAACGTTGCAGCCAACTGAGCGGTGTCGATCTTCCAGCCGAGAACCGCCGCCGCGCACTGCAGAAGCCGTGGATCGGGCACACCGCCGAGCGTCGCGGTCATGGACGACATCCTCTGTGAAAGCGCCCCTCTCCGTGCAGTGTTCAGAGGCGGTGCATCAGCGCGACGCAGCACACCTATCCACGAGACGCTGCTGCCAGAAGAGTGCTGCTTCCACAGAACCACGGACTCGGCATCAGCCCACGGAATACGGCGGGTCGACGTCTGATAGCGCACGGGAGCACCACCGATCGTGATCCCGCTCCGGTCGACGCGCAGCGCAACCTTGCGGGACAACGCGTTCACCAGCCCGAGCAACCCGCCACCGATGAACAGCGTCAATCCGGCTGCGGACAGCACCACAGAATCAGGGGGCCAGACAATCATGCAGGCCGCCAATACCGCGCCACCGAGCAACATCAGTACTGTTTTGACGTTGAAGCCGTGCCGTTCCTCGTAAAACATTCCCACCCCGGCACCGCACCGAGCCTCTCCGCGCCCACGCTAGCACCTCCGGCAAACCCCTGGCGAGGCCTCCGGGTGTGGCTGCTACTCGACTCGAGTCGCGTGTGGCTGTTCGGCTTTCGTGCACGATGCGCCCCGCTCGTCGGCCGATCGGTGCGTTCGGCCGGCCGCGAATCGGCCGGTTGTCTCAGCGCGCACGGGCGGCAGAAGCAAACGTCCTGAACCGGCCATGGCCTTTGCTCGTCTGCCGCCGCGGCATGGCCGCTTCCGCTCAGCGACCTTTGCGGACATTCGTCTCGTCGCTGGTTGGCGGGTCTTCCGGCACTCACCCCGATGGGTCGGCCACCCACGGCCCCCGGCCTCGCCGCACCAGGGAAGCCTGGGGCGGCGCCAAGCCGCTGTTCCGTTGGCCGCCGCCGCTGCTGCTGGCGGCGGTGCGTAGGCGTAGCGCATCCATTGGTAAGTGGGCACCGTCTGCAGTGGTCAGAACAGAGTGGCGAGCGCTTTGGAGTCATTCCACAGCTCGTCCAGTGGGGCGGCGGCAAGGTCGGAATCGGCAGCGATCACCGCCTCCGCTGTGGATCGGTCTCGATAGATATTGACCCGGTCGCAGTACACCTGGCGACAACTGAGCCCGTGCGGCTCGATGCGCGGGTCGTTCATCGGGCCGTGCACCGGCGCCAGGGTGAACCACGCGTCCGGATGCGACACGTCTTTGAATCCGTCCGGCGTGGTGGTGAAAGAGATCTGTTCACCGGTGATCGGGTCGATCGAACTCGACGGCGACTCGATTCCCAGCACGATGGGGAACATGACGATGTCGCAGGCGCACCAGTTGTAGTACTTGCGTCCGTGGATATGGCTGAGGTGGCGTGCCGAAGTCTGATCGGCGATCAGCGACAGCCCGGCTCCGACGATGTCGCCGGCCGCGTTCACCTCCAGAGGGTAATCGCGGTCGGCGAAGTATCGGATCATGCCGCGCGCGCGGTCCTCGGGCGTCGGAAGCCATGAGTCCGCACGGTCGGCGGGTAACGGCCCGCGCTCGATCAGGTGGGTGACGATCCGCGCGCCTTCGCGAATCAACTCTTTTCCGGTGGGATGCCGCCACTTCGCCAGCAGGACATCCTTGACGTTGCCGAGGCGCCGGTGCTGTTCTTCGGTGAGCACGGAAAGCGTATCCATGAATATCCCTTTCGGTCATCATGCATTGCCGTTGTGCCAGCGGATCGAGTAGTTGGTGGTCGGATACAAATCATAGGTGCGCGACTACCGGCTGGCGTGCACATCGCACCGGTGGTGCGGTCAACCGTGAGATGCCCATATTCACACGCTCGGCGCTGCACGTTTACGGAAAATGGCGATGCACAACTGATCGGTTCGGTCGCAGGGCGAAACGACGGAAAAGCGGCGGCACCGAGAACGGCGCTTGTCGCGTCAGCATCGCTACACGGAGTTTCGGAGGCGACGGCCTTGTCTTTTCGGTCGCTGGACGACACAAAATCGGCATGAGCGCGCACACCCAGCGGCCGTGAGCTCGCACTTTGCCGTCGGGGTGCCCGTGCTCACCTCTCGAGAGTCTATTGAGCACCGGGAGTAACAGATTTTTTGAGCAATGGCGGCTTTAGCCAGCCAGCCAGCCAGCGGCTCTGAATGTGCAAGCAGATTGGATGCTGCTCCACATCATGGCGAGGGCTCGGCTCGCTTTGCCGCAAACAGGGCCGAGCACTATACGCGTGGGGCGGGCAGGTCGTCGCAGCCTTCCAAAAGCTTCGGACTGACCCAGTCCGCACACAGGGGACTGTCGGCCGACGCCTCGCACCGCGTCCGCGCCATTGCCAATCTGATCTTGGTCATGGCGAGCGGACCACGCGTCGACGTCACCATTGTCCGGCCAAACAGCCCCCCGCCGGGCACCACCGCCCGTATGCACGAGGAGGTGTCCGGGTGACAATTTCCATAGCGATCAGCCTGTCCGCACGAACTCGCAGGCCCTCGCATGACCAGAACTTTCCCTGGCCCAGGTGGAGCGTTCGATGAACGCCGACGAGATGCGGCTCAGCACCGAAGGGAAGTGCCGCCCGCCGCCGGTGCCCCCTCGCGCAGTGCAGGCAGCGGTTACCTAAAACTGGCAGATAGGTGAACGCGTTTGCCAAAAAGTTGCCGCTGTGAAAATCCTTCGGCGTGCCGCTTTGCGACACGCCGAAGGCTGTCGGTACCGCCTGAACGTTTTCGCGAACGTTTTCAGGCTGATCTTCCATGATCCACACTGATACTCAGTGATCGGATATCAGTTGAGCCAGGCATCGAGTACCAGCTTGACCAGCGCCGAGGTGCTTCTGACCGACCCCAAGCGACGCCAAGAGTCGAGCTGAGAACACTACAGCCATGTCATGTACTTCCGTGGGGCTGCGGACAACACGGGCCATACGGGTTCACAACGATTTGACCGGAGGCCCCCGCCCGAAATGCCCGGGCCCACCCTGACCGAATCGGTCAGGGTGGGCCCGGGCTCTTGCTTTTCCGGACTATTCCGCCTCGGGCGTGTCCTTGGAATCGGGCTCCGGCGCGGCCGCCGAACCCGGATTCAGCAGTGGCTCCAGCGCCGGCTTGGTGACCCGCCGGAACGCCCGGCGCGGCCGGGCCTGCTCCAGCGTGGCCACCTCGAGCTGGGCCACCCCGATGGACCGCTTGTCCGGCCCCTCGGGCACCCCGGCCTGCAACGCCGCGACCGCCACACCGATGGCGGCCGACAGGTCGAGACCGGCCCGGTACGAGCTCTTCAACGCGCTGACGATCGGCTCGGTCGTGCCGCCCATCACCACGTATTCGCGCTCGTCGACGATCGAGCCGTCGAAATTGATCCGATACAGCACCGACTGCGTCGACTGCTCCGGATACCCCACCTCCGCGACACAGATCTCCACCTCGTAGGGCTTGAGCTGGTCGGTGAAGATGGCGCCCAGGGTCTGGGCGTAGGCGTTGGCCAGGGCCCGGCCGGTGACATCGCGCCGGTCGAACTGGTAGCCCCGCAGATCGGCCTGCAGGATGCCGTTGCGGCGCAGGTTCTCGAACTCGTTGTACTTGCCCACGGCCGCGAAACCCACGCGGTCGTAGAGCTCACTCACCTTGTGCAGCGTCGCCGACGGATTCTCCGCGACGAACAGCACACCCTTGTCGTACACCAGCACGATGACACTGCGACCGCGCGCGATGCCCTTGCGCGCGAGCTCGGTCTTGTCGCGCATGATCTGTTCGGCCGAGGCGTAGTACGGCAGTGTCATGCGGGGGCGCCCCCTTCTTCTGCGGCTTCCCGATCGGCGACGATCGCACGGGTGATGGCGGCCAGGCGCTCCTCGGAGACCAGGTCGGAACCGTCCGCACCGATCACGACCGCCGTCGGGAAGATGCCGCGCACCAGGTCCGGGCCGCCGGTGGCGGTGTCGTCATCGGCCGCGTCGAACAGGGACTCGACGGCGATGCGCAACGCGCGCTCCTCGTCGATTCCCTTGGCGTACAGCTTCTTCAGCGACGACTTGGCGAACATCGATCCGGAGCCGACCGCGGCGTACCCGAAGCGTTCTTCACTACGGCCACCGACCGCGTCGTAGGTGATGATCCGGCCCTTGCGATCCGGATCGACCGTGTGCTCGTCGTAACCGACCAGCACCGGCACCACGGCGAGGCCCTGCATGGCGGCAGGGAGGTTGTCGCGCACCATCTTCGACAGCTTGTTGGCCTTGCCGTCGAAGGTGAGCGAGACGCCCTCGATCTTCTCGTAGTACTCCAGCTCCACGGCGAACAACCGCACCATCTCGATGGCCAGGCCCGCGGTACCCGCGATGCCGGCCGCCGAATAGGTATCGGTGATGTGCACCTTCTCCATGTCGCGGCTGGCCAGCAGGTTTCCCATGGTGGCGCGCCGGTCACCGGCGATGAGCACGCCGCCGCGGTAACTGACCGCGACGATGGTGGTGCCGTGCGGAGCCAAGTCGGACGCGGACGTGCCGCCGGTCATCCCGGCGGCACTGTCGATCGCGGCGAACCTGTTGCCCGGCAACAGTTCCGGTGCGTGCTGACGCAGGTGCTCGATGAAGGAGGAAAGCGCGTGCCCCGGCTGGAGACGCATCGGGTCACCCGCTGTCACTGGCCGCCCTTCTGCACGTACGCACGGACGAAATCTTCGGCGTTCTCCTCGAGCACGTCATCGATCTCGTCGAGCAGGTCGTCGGTCTCCTCCGCCAGTTTCTCGCGACGCTCCTGACCCGCGGCGTCTACACCCTCGGGACCCTCGTCCTCGTCGCCGCCCCCGGTGCGCTTGGTCTGCTCTTGTGCCATGGCAGCCGACCTCCTCTGTCCTCAACATGACCGGACCTGAATTATGAGCACGGCCCGATCATGAGCAATGTGCGTGCTCGTTCTTCAACCCTACCCAGCAACACCGGCGAGGTGGCGGATCTGTGTTCAATTCGCTGTCCTGTTGTGTTCGCTTACGTAGTCAGCTGTTCCACCAGATCGGCGGCCGAGCTCACCCCGTCGAGCAGTTTGCCGACATGTGCCTTGGTCCCGCGGCGCGGTTCCAGCGTCGGAATTCGCACCAGCGAATCGCCGCCGAGATCGAAGATCACCGAATCCCAACTGGCCGCCGCGATGTCGGCGCCGAAGCGGCGCAGGCATTCGCCGCGGAAGTAGGCGCGGGTGTCGGTAGGCGGGTTGGTCATCGCGTCCAGCACCTGCTGCTCGGTGATCAGCCGCTTCATCGAACCGCGCGCGACCAGGCGGTTGTAGAGGCCCTTGTCCAGGCGCACGTCGGAGTACTGCAGGTCGATCATGTGCAGTTTCGGCGCGGACCAGGCCAGGCCCTCGCGCTGGCGGTAGCCCTCGAGCAGGCGCAGCTTGGCGGTCCAGTCCAGCAGGTCCGAGGTATCCATCGGATCACGCTCGAGCAGGTCCAGCACCATGGCCCAGTTGTCCAGGATGTCGCGGGCGCGCGGGTCGTCGACGCCCTCGCGGTCCATGAACTTGGCGACCCGCTCGTGGTAGAGCCGCTGCAGGGCCAGGCCGGTCAGTTCCCGGCCGTCAGCGAGCGCCACAGCGGTGCGCAGGGTGGGGTCGTGGCTGATCTGGTGCACGGCGGTCACCGGGCGCGCCAGCTGCAGATCCGAGAGGTCCTCGCCGGCCTCGATCAGATCCAGCACCAGGGCGGTGGTGCCGACCTTGAGGTAGGTCGACATCTCGGCCAGATTGGCGTCGCCGATGATGACGTGCAGGCGGCGGTACTTGTCCGCGTCGGCGTGCGGCTCGTCGCGGGTGTTGATGATGCCGCGCTTGAGCGTGGTCTCCAGGCCGACCTCGACCTCGATGTAGTCGGCGCGCTGGGACAGCTGGAAGCCGGCGTGGTCACCGGACTGGCCGATGCCGACCCGCCCGGACCCGCAGATGACCTGGCGGGAGACGAAGAACGGGGTGAGCCCGACGATGATCTGGTTGAACGGGGTGTCGCGGCTCATCAGGTAGTTCTCGTGGGTGCCGTAGGAGGCGCCCTTGCCGTCGACGTTGTTCTTGTACAGCTGCAGGCGCGGGGCGCCGGGGACGCTCGAGGCGTGCCGGGCGGCCGCCTCCATGACCCGCTCGCCCGCTTTGTCCCAGATGACCGCGTCCAGGGCGTCGATGACCTCGGGTGCGGAGTACTCCGGGTGCGCGTGGTCGACGTAGAGGCGGGCGCCGTTGGTGAGGATCATGTTGGCCGCGCCGACCTCGTCGGCGTCGATCACCGGGGCCGGGCCGTTCATCCGGGACAGGTCGAACCCGCGCGCGTCCCGCAGCGGGGACTCCACCTCGTAATCCCAGCGGGTTCGCTTCGCACGCGGTACTCCTTCGGCGGCGGCGTAGGCGAGTACCGCTTGCGTGGAGGTGAGAATCGGGTTCGCCGACGGCTCGGTGGGAGTGGAGATGCCGTATTCGACCTCGATACCGATAATGCGCTGCATACCTCGAGCCTAGGCGACGCGATGTGCCGGGCCTGCCGCACCCGGGATTCGGCGCGCCCGATGTCGTTCCCGCCGGGGATATTCCGGGCGGTGGACCCGATGTCATCCTCGGAGTCGTACTTCCGGAGGACCCGGCGCACGGGCCCGGATCCGATAGTCGATACATGACCGAATCGATCGTCGATCCCCGCCCGGACGCGGGGCGGCACCGTACACCGGAGGAGCCCGCGCGGCCCTCCCGTCTGGTCGCGCTGGACGTGCTGCGCGGCATCGCGATTCTGGGCACCCTGGGGACCAATATCTGGATACTCACCGATCCGGAGGGGCTGCTCGGCTACATCTCCGCGCTCGGCGGTTCCGCCGAGGGCGGCTGGATGTGGACCGAGCGGGTGCTGCAGCAGGTGGCCCAGGGCAAATTCCTGGGGCTGCTGACCATCATGTTCGGCATCGGGCTCGCCATTCAGCAGCGCTCGGCGGTGCGCGGCGGGCGCCGCTGGCCGGGCAAGTATCCGTGGCGGGCGGGGTTGCTGTTCCTCGACGGTTTGCTGAACTTCGTGTTCGTGGCCGAGTTCGACGTGCTGATGGGGTACGCCGCGACCGGCCTGGTGGTCGCCTATGTGCTCGCGACAAGTGAACGGGCACAACGTCGTTGGCTGATCATCGCGGCGAGCGTGCACACCGCGATGCTGACGCTGATCGCGCTGGCTATCGCGTTCGCGCCGGGCGGCGAATCCGCGCCGCGCGAGCCGCTGGAGCCGAATCCCTATGCGGACGGCTCGTTCTGGGATCTGGTGCTGTTCCGGCTGGAGCACGCGGCGATATTCCGGGTGGAGGCGATCTTCGTCTTCGCCATGTCGGTGGCGCTGTTCCTGGCCGGTGCGCGCCTGTTCCGGGCCGGGCTGTTCAGCGCCGAGGGCGCGCGAATCCGCAAGCGGCTCATGCTCGCCGGTGTGATCGCCGCGCCGATCGACCTGGCCGCCGGGATCCTGGTGGGCGGTGACGTGGTGGTGTTCACCCGGTACGGCACCGCCCCGTTCGTCGCGTTCGGCCTGCTCGCGCTGGTCGCCGAGTTCTATGTGCGCCGGCCCCGGGTCGGTTTCCTGGGCCGGCGGCTGACCGAGGTCGGGCGGACGGCGCTGAGCTGCTACATCCTGCAGAACCTGGTCGCCTCGGCGTTCTGCTACGGCTGGGGTCTCGGCTGGGCGGCGAAGGTCGCCCCGGGCGCCTACGTGCCGTTCACCATCGGCATGTACGCGCTGGTGGCGCTGATCATCGTCACCGCCGCCCACCTGTGGTTGCGCCGCTTCGAGCGCGGGCCGGTGGAGTGGTTGTGGCACAGCAGTTATCGGGTGCTGGCCCGGGAACGCTGAACACCAGTTCGACCCGCGAAGAACACGAGTAGTCCGCTACTCGTGTTCTTCTCGTCCGCGGACGGCACGCTCTGTACATCGAGTCCGCACACCGAAACCTCCGGCGCCGCCCGGAAATACGGAGATCTTTGATGAAAGCCTCGGTCCGCGAGGTCTGGCTACCGTTCAACGCGCCGCTACTGGCCCACGGAACCCCGGAGCTCACCCCGGACGAGATCGATCCCGTCTTCCGCCGGCTGGAGGAATTGGAAACGTTGTTGCGCGGCCGGATGGTGCACCACCACAGTGGCTCCGTCATCATGCCGTTCGCCGCGTTCAACTCCTGGCCCGCCGACGCCCAGCTCGGGTTGTTGTCGATGGGCTGGGCGATGGGCCCGAAGTTCCAGTTCCCGCGCTTCCAGGATGCCGCGTTCACCCGCGACTGGCTCCGCTGCGCCGCCACCTGCCGCATCAATCCCGAAGCCGGCCGGATTCCCCGCCGAAACGACCGCAACCAGCAGTTGTTTCGCAACGCCTTCCGGGTCGAGCACGAAGAGCTCGACCCGGAAGCCCTGCTCCTGCGAGTTCGCTGAGTACCGGAAAGCCCTGCAACAGCATGACCGGTTGCCCGTACAACGAGGTGTGGGTGGCGAACTCGCGGGGGTCGGGGTCACCTCGACTATTTCATCGGCGGGTCGGATGCCCGTCCGCCGGAATTCACGGTCCCTCCATCGCGGCTGGGTACAACAAGGAGCATGCCCCGTCTGCTCTCGCTCGCCGCGCTGGTCGTCGCGTTGCTGTCGGCGACCCTGGCACCGGCCACCGCCCAGGCCGAGTCCCGGAACCGCCATGTCGTCGTCTTCGGCGTCGACGGCTTGACCTGGGACTCGATCCCGCCCGCGGACACACCCACCCTGGATGAGCTGATCGCCACCGGCTACAGCTCGCAGAGCTGGCTCTACGCACCGCCTTTCGCGCCGACGGTGAGCGGGCCGGGCTGGGCCACCGTCCTGACCGGCGTCTGGCCCGACCGGCACCGGGTGCTCGGCAACGACTTCGCCGGCCATGCTCTCGGGCGCTATCCGGATCTGCTGAGCCGGGTCGAGGCGGGGCTGCCCGGCGCGCGGACCTACGCGGCGACGGATTGGCAGCACATCGACGAGTTCATTCTGGGCGACGGCATCGACCGGAAGCTGGTGCTGCGCGACGACTATCGCGTCAACGATCAGCAGGTCGCCGACGACGCGTCGGCCTGGATCGCGGAGCACGGGCCCGCGGCCTCGTTCGTGTACTTCGGCAACGTCGACGAGTCCGGCCACACCTGCGGCACCGCCGGGGCCTGCTATCGGCCCGCGATCGAGGGGGTCGACCGCCAGATCGGCCAGGTGCTCGCCGCGATCCGCGCGCGGCCGGACTTCCGCTCCGAGGAGTGGCTGTTCCTGGTCACCACCGATCACGGGCACACCCCGGGCGGCGGGCACGGCGGCACCTCCCGCGCCGAGCGGCAGACGTTCCTGATCGCGGCGGGCGCGGGTGTACCGCACAGCGTGCCGGTGCTCGAACCGCGGCTGGTCGACGTGGCGGCGACGGCGCTGGATTTCCTCGGCGTGGCGCGCACCGGCCTGGACGGTGTGCCGATCACCCAACCCTCGGCCGACCCGTTCGACACGCTCGCGCCCGGCCTGCGGCCCCGCCTGGACGAGCCCGACATCCCGGCCGCGCTGCACGGCTGGACGCACCGCACCCCCGCGGGCTGGAGCATCGACAACTCCGGCATGCGCGGCGGCGTGGCCGAATGGCGGGGCTGGTCCTTCACCACCGACGAGTTCTGGACCGCCACCCAGCGCGGCCAAGCCCGGGAGTCGAATGTGCGGGCGCGGGGCGTGTTCGCCGTCGCGGACTCCGACGAGTGGGCCGACAAATTCTTCCGCGGCCGGTTCAACTCCCGCCTGGTCGCGCCGCCGGTGCCGGTCGCGGACGCCACCACCCTCACCCTCGGCTTCGCCTCCCACTATCGCAAGCACGGCGGCGAAACCGCCGCCGTGACCGTCTCTTTCGACGACGGCCCGCCCCAGCGGGTGCTGACCTACACCGGCGACGTCACCGCCCGCGTAGAGCACCTCGACATCCCCGTACCGGCCGGGTCCGCCACCGCGCAGGTGGCCTGGGAACTGAGCGCGGGCAACAACGATTGGTACTGGGCGGTCGACGCCCCGACGATCAGCACCTCGGGCGTCCGCACGGGACTGGCCGTTTGGATACCGTGAGCGTATGGAGTTCGCACAGGGGTGGGACAGCCACGCCACGCTGGTCGACGGACGGTGGGTCGAGCGACGGCCGCGCCGGCCCGAGGTCGCCGAACAACTCCGGCGCGAGACCCGGCTGATGCCTTGGCTGGCACCGCGATTGCCGCTCCCGGTTCCGGTTCCCGAACTCGTCACCGACGCGCCCTTGGTCGTGCGGCATGCCCTGGTGCCGGGCGCGGCGACCGAATCGCCCACCGCCGAGCACGGACTCGGGCTCGCGCGATTTCTGCGTGCTCTGCACGACACCTCCGCGGCCGAGGCGTTGCGCCACGCCCTGCCCCCGGCCGCCGCGACCCGGAGCGACCGCGCGGCGGCCATCGAACGCTTCGAAGCCGACGTCCTCCCGCTGATCCCTGTCGCACAGCATGATTCGGCGCTGGCCATCCTGCACGCCCTGCGCGCGGCCCCCGCGGACACCGTCGTGCACGGCGACCTCGGCCCCGAGCATGTCCTGACCGAGAACGGCCGCCTCACCGGCGTGATCGACTTCGGCGACGCCCATCTCGGCGACGCCGCCAACGATCTGGCCTGGCCCCTGTTCGGCGCACCGGCCGAGTTCGCGGCGGCGTTCGGCACCGCCTACGGCGTCACCGATGAGCTGCGCCGGCGCGCGCTGCTCTGGCATCGGCTGGGCCCGTGGTACCAGGTGACCTACGGCCTGGATATCGCGGACCCCGACGTCGTGCGAGACGGCGTGGCCGGAGTTCTGGCCCGCTTGTAGCCCGCACTCACACGTCGAAGTACAGGTCGAATTCGTAGGGGTGTGGGCGGATGTTGATTTCGGCGATCTCGGTGTCGCGTTTGAGGCGGATCCAGGTTTCGATGAGGTCGTCGGTGAAGACGTTGCCCTCGGTGAGGTAGTCGTGGTCGGCTTCGAGCCGGTCGATGACTATGTCGAGGCCGGCGGGCGTTTGCACGACTTCCGCGGATTCCTCGGGGGTGAGCTCGTAGAGGTCCTTGTCGATGGGGGTGGCGGGTTCGATTTTGTTCTTGATGCCGTCCAGACCCGCCATCATCATCGCGGCGAAGGCGAGATAGGGGTTGCCGGAGGAATCGGGGCAGCGGAATTCCAGACGCTTGGCGAAACGGTTGCTGCCGGTGACCGGAATGCGCACGGCGGCCGAGCGATTGCGCTGGCTGTAGACCAGATTGACCGGCGCTTCGTAGCCGGGAACCAGGCGCTTGTAGGAGTTCACGGTCGGATTGGTGAACGCCAGCAGTGACGGGGCGTGCAGCAGCAGGCCGCCGATATAGTGGCGCGCCATATCCGAGAGCCCGGCATAACCGGCTTCGTCGTGGAAGAGCGGTTCCCCGTCTTTCCACAGCGATTGGTGGACATGCATACCGGAGCCGTTGTCGCCGAAGAGCGGTTTCGGCATGAAGGTGACGGTCTTGCCGGCGTTCCAGGCGGTGTTCTTGACGATGTATTTGTAGAGCTGCAAATCGTCGGCGGCGGCCAGCAGCGTGTTGTATTTGTAATTGATCTCGGCCTGCCCGGCGGTGCCGACCTCGTGGTGGCCCTTCTCCAACTCCAGCCCGGCGGCCTGCAGATTGGTGCACATCTCGTCGCGCAGATCGACATCGTGGTCGTAGGGCGCGACCGGGAAATAACCGCCCTTGGCGCGCACCTTGTAGCCGCGGTTCAGGGTGCCGTCGGGGTTGCGCTTCGCGCCGGTGTTCCACGAGGCCGACGACGAATCCACCTCGTAGAAGGCGCTGTTGATCGAGGTGCGGTACCGCACGGCGTCGAAAATGTAGAACTCGGCTTCCGGACCGAAGTAGGCGGTATCGGCCAGCGCGGTGCTGCGCAGGAAATCCTCGGCCTTGCGGGCGACATTGCGCGGGTCGCGACTGTAGGCCTCGCGGGTGTGCGGGTCGTGCACGAAACAGTTCATGTTCAACGTTTTCGCGGTCCGGAACGGATCCAGCCGCGCGGTGCGCAGATCCGGCAGCAGCAGCATGTCGGATTCGTGGATGGATTGGAATCCGCGCACCGAGGATCCGTCGAAGGCCAGGCCGTTCTCCACCAGATCGTCGCCGAACATCACGGCCGGCACCGAGAAGTGTTGCTGCACACCGGGTACGTCGCAGAACCGGATATCGATGTATTCGACGTCCTGCTCGCGAATGAAGTCCTGAATCGCTGCGGTGGTGTGGGCGATCGACATGGCTGCACTCCTCGCGGATCGGCGAGGCGACCGTCCCGACCAGGTGCTGCTCGCCGATTTCACCATACGACTCGGGCCCACGGCCCGGAGCGAGAATCGGCGCGCGGCACAAAGACACCCGTCCGGGTTCGGCATTCTGCCGCTACCGCCGCGGCCCGCCGTGCGGTGAGCTGAACCACACGCCCGCCGCCTCGGCGCGCGCCGATTCCGAAAGGCCCGAGATGAATTCGTCTGCGCTGCACGCGTTCCGCCGGAACAGCGCGGTGGCTGCCCTGTGCTGCGCGGTCACGGCCGCGATCCTGCCCGGATTCGCCGCGGCCGAGCCGGGACGCACCTGGTACGTCGGCGCCGACGCCGCGGCGGACGGAAACGGCTCGCAGACATCACCTTTCAACTCGCTGGCGGCGGTGCAGGCCGCGGCCGGGCCGGGTGACACGATCGTCGTGCTCGCCGGGTCCAGCCCACTGGACGGCGGCCTCGCCCTCGCGCCGCGTCAGAAGCTGCTCGGACGCGGCGGCACACTGACGAACACGACCACCGCCCACGACGGCGACGCGGTGCGTTTGGCCCCGGACACCGAGGTCCGTGACCTCACCATCGCGGGCGCGCAGCGCGCGGGCATCTACGGCCGCAACGTCGGCTCGGTGCTGCTCAGCGGCAACACCGTCAGCGGCACCAACCGCGCCTGCCGCACCGGTTTCGTCGTGCAGCCGTTCCCGCCGATGCTGGGCGTCCCGTTCGGCATGTCGCTGCCCGCGGCGCCGAACCTGGTCGCGCTGACCAACGGCTGGGCCGGGATCATGGTCGACTCCGACACCGGCCCGAGCACCGTGACCATCGAGCGGAACACGGTGCGCGACACCGCCTGCGGCGACGGCATCGATGTCCGCACCAGCGGCGCCGCGCAGGTCAGCGCCACCCTGACCGGCAATCTCACCGAGGACATCAACGAGGGCCTGTCCAAGTTCTCGGTTCTGGCCGTGGGCTTGCAGAGCACCGGCGCCTCCGCGCTGACCGCCACCCTGCGCGACAACGTGCAGCGCCGAATCGCCCTGCCCGCCAACGATCCCAAGAACGCGGTGGCCGACAGCGAGGGCCTGTTCATCAACGCCGCCGAGCGGGCGCGGATGCGGATCACCATCGCGGGCAACCGCTACGAGCAGGGCGGCGGCCACTTCTCCGCCAACGGCATCGAATTCGTCACCAGCAACGGCACCCCCGACAGCGAGGTCACCCTGACCGACAGCGAATTCCGGGACGTGCCCGGCGATATCGTGCAGAACCTGAACCTCAGCAACGAGGGCGCCCGCCACGTCATGACCATCGACGGCCTGGTCGCGAGCGGCTCCAGCTTCCCGGGTGCGGCGCTCAACCCGATCGTGCCGGGCAACCTCGGAACCTGTGTGTTCTCGGCCAGTTTCGGCCGCGCCAATCACACCGCGCTCACCCTGCGCAACGCCCGGCTGAGCCGGTGCAGCGCCGACGGCCTCGGCGTCTACGCCTACTCCCCCGCGGGCCCGGACCCGGCCCGGCATCTGATGACCTTCGCGGTGTCCGATACCACCATCTCCGGTGCGCAGGTCGCCGACCTGCATGTCCGGGCCGTCGGCGATCTCACCCTCACCGGCGCGCTCGCCGGCACCCAGGTGGCGGGGGCGGTCGCACTCGGCCACTCCGGCGGCACGCTGGGCCCGGGCTCGGTGCTCGATTTCACCGGCGGCGGCAACTGCCTGACCCCGGCGGCGGCCGAGGTGCTGGCCCGGTCGCCGCTGCCGGTCCGGACCGGCACGGGGATCTCCTGCGGCTAGTTTGGTCAAGTGCACAAACCCGTGACATACAGTCTTTGCGTTTGCCGCTAGCCGTAAGCCTGGTCGATGCGCTGTTCTTAAAGGGACGCGGAGGTCAGCGCTGGTTGCGCAGGCGATGGTGTGGCCTCTACCACGATGAGTAGACAGGGTCGGGTTTTGGTTTCATCGACAGTCCCGGCGGGCAAGGCCCGTCCGGACACGTTGTGCGCCGCATTCCAGGCGAACGTTGCGCGCTTCGGCGACGCGGTCGCCCTGCGCACCATGGGCGGCGCGCAGACGCTGACCTGGCGGGAGTACGGGGACCGGGTGCGGGCGATCGCCGCCGGGCTGGCCGGGCTGGGGGTCGGGCCGGGCGACACGGTCGCGCTGATGATGACCAACCGCCCCGAGTTCCACCTGTGCGACACCGGCGTGCTGCACACCGGCGCGACGCCGTTCTCGGTCTACAACACCAACCCGGTGGATCTGCTGGCCTACCAGTTCGGCAATGCCGGCAACAAGGTGGTGATCTGCGAAAAGCAGTTCACGCCACAGATTCTGGCCGCGGTGGCCAAGGCGGCCGCGCAGGGCTTCCAGGTCGAGCACGTCATCTGCGTCGACGAGGCGGTCGAGGGCACCCTGTCGCTGGCCGAGGTGGAGTCGAATCCGCACGCGGACTTCGACTTCGAGGCCACCTGGCGCGCAGTGGACCCCGAGGGGCTGCTCACCATCGTCTACACCTCCGGCACCACCGGACCGCCCAAGGGCGTGGAGCTCACCCACACCAACTTCATCGAAAACGCCCGCGTCATCGAGCAATTCGGCGGTGGCGGCCGGGACGACCGGGTGATCTCCTACCTGCCCGACGCGCACGCCGCCAACCGCTGGTTCGCGCACTACCTGACCATGCTCGAGGGCGGCCAGATCACCACGGTGCCGGACTTCAAGCAGGTCGCCGCCGCGTTGAGCGAGGTGCATCCGACCGTCTTCCTCGGCGTGCCCCGGGTGTGGGTGAAGGTCAAGGGCGCCCTGGAGGAGCGCTTCGCCGCCGAGAAGCCGCTCAAGCGCCGCCTGGTGCACTGGGCTATCGGCGTCGGCCGGGCCCGCGCCCGGGCCGCCTCGGAGGCCCGCGCGCTCGGCGCGGTCGAGCAGCTCCGGTACGGCATCGCGGAAAAGCTTGTGCTGTACCCGATCCGGGAGAAGCTGGGGCTGGAGCAGGTGCGCGCCGCGGTCACCGGGTCGGTGGCGATCCCGCGCGAGGTGCACGAGTTCTTCCTGGGCCTCGGTCTGCCGTTGTGTGAGGGGTACGGCATGACCGAGTGCACCGCGGGCGCCACGCTGAACGGCCCCGAGCGGGTCAAGATCGGCACCGTCGGCACGCCGCTGCCCGGCGCGGAGATCAAGCTCGCCGACGACGGCGAGGTCCTGGTGCGCGGCAAGATGGTGATGCGCGGCTACCGCAACGACCCGGAGAAGACCGCCGAGACCATCGACGCGGACGGCTGGCTGCACACCGGCGACATCGGGACCATCGACAGCGACGGCTACCTGTCCATCGTCGACCGCAAGAAGGAGATCATCATCAACGCGGCCGGCAAGAACATGTCGCCGTCCAATATCGAGAACACCATCGCCGCCTCGACCGCGCTGGCCGGCACCGTGGTGGTGATCGGCGAGCAGCGCCCGTTCAACACCGCGCTGATCTGCCTGGATCCGGATCTGGTCGCCGCGTTCGCGCAGCGGCACGGGATCACCGCGACCTCGACCGCCGAGCTGGCGGTGGATCCGCAGGTGCTGACCGCGATCGAACAGGGCGTCGCCGAGGCGAACAGCAAGCTCTCCCGGGTGGAGCAGGTCAAGAAGTACCTGGTGCTTCCGGACGTGTGGGAGAACGGCGGCGACTGCCTGACCGCCACCGGAAAACTCAAACGGAACCCCATCGCAGCTCGTTATACCGCTACGATCGAGGATCTTTACTCGCAGTAAGTTGGGGAGATCGGCCATGAAGTCAGCGTGCACCCGGAGTCCCGGATGAGCCCTGCAGGCGAGGCCGCGCGCCTCGGCGCCGACCGGGTGCGCGCGACCCGCACCGTGACCTTGTTCGAGGATCTGCACCGGCGAGCGGCCTCGATGGTGGATGGCTTCTACTCCGAGCTGCCGCCCTACACGCAGATGCCACAGTCGCTGGTGGAGACGGATTTCGCGCGGGGCACCAAGCTCAACGTGGATCTGTTCTTCGACTTCCTGCGCCGCGGCGCGGAACCCTCGGACGAGGACACCCGGGAGCTGGTCGAACTCGCGATGGAACGGGTGCGCGACGGCACGCCGCTCACCGACGTGCTCGACCGCTACCGGCTCGGCGCGACCTCCCTGTGGGAGCGGCTGCGGGCCTCGGCCGGGCCCGGCGAATCCGACGCGCTGCTGGATGTGTCGCTGGCGCTCTTGCAGTACGTCACGCTGGTGACCACCCGGATCGCCACGGCCGCCACCCAGCGGTCCCACGATCCGCGGTGGGAACTACTGGAGCGCCGGCGCGGCATCGCCGACGCGCTGCTCACCGGGCAGGATCCGGTGGAGTGGGCCAACGATCCGGTGATCCCGGTCGCCGACGCGTTCCTGGTCGCGGTATTCCGCCTGTGCGGCACCAACGGCGGTCCCGCCTCGGCGCTGCGGCACCGGGTCGAGGCCATCCCCGGGGTGTTCCTGCGCCTGGACGCGGGCGGCTGGACCGCGCTGATCCCGCTGCAACCCGGCGACGACGGCGCGGCCACCCTGGCCGGGCTCACCGCCCGCCTGCCCGCGCAGCAGGCCGGGCAGACGCCGCCGTACTGGGTCGGGGTGGGCGCGTCCCGCACCCGCGCCGAGATCCCGGTGATGTACGCCGAAGCCCGGGTACTGGCCGAACTCGGCCGCTGCCTGACCCGCCGCGAAATCCTGTGCCGCCGCACGAATCTGCAATTCGAGTACACCGTGGCCGTGAGTGACGCCGCGCGCCCGGGCCTGGCCTCGGTGCTCGCGCCACTGGACGCGCAGCCGATGCTCGCCGAGACGCTCGAGGTGTTCGTCGACAGCGGGTTCAACCAGCTCGCCACCGCCCGCCAGCTCAACGTGCACCGCAACACGGTGACCTACCGGCTGTCCCGGGTGCACGAACTGACCGGGCTGGACCCGCATCGCCCGGCCGACGCGATGACGTTGTCGGCGGCCCGGCTCGCGCGCCGGCTGGAGTCGGCCTCGTTCGCCCCCTGATTGGTCGAGCGCACAAGACAACCGTCGTTCATCGGGCGAATTGCTGGTACTGCGCACCCCGCGCTGTGCGGTGTGCTGTATCTCGACGATGAGGTCACCTGCGCGGTGCGCGCTTGCCCTGACCTCGCCGACTTCCCAGATGAGGATCAGGCAGTTGAGAATGACGACCCGCGCGCGGTGGCACCGGCGCCGCTTCGCGACGATCGCCGCGGCCGCGATCACCACCCTCGGCTTGACCGTGCAGACGGTGCCCGCCCAGGCGGTCCCCACCGCCGGGCCGGTGCCGACCGCGCCCGCGAACTTCGGGCTGCCCGCCGATTTCCAGCCGAGCCCCGAGCGGTACGGCATCGGTTATGAACTCGGGCACGTGGTGCCACTCGCCGACGGCACCCAGTTGCAGACCGAGGTCCGCTACCCGACCGACCCGGCCACCGGGCAGCGCGCGGGCGGCGAGTTCCCCGTCGTCGTCAACTTCACCACCTACGGCGCCCTGACCAGTTCGCTGGCCGCCGCCGTGACCAGCGTGGTCGACACGCTGCACATCGCGCTGCCCGATCAGCTGAAGGACGCGCGCCGAATCATCAACCAGGCCACCAGTGCTCAGGACACGCTGGTGCGCCGCGGCTACATCGAGGTCATCGCCGACGTGCGCGGCACCGGTGGTTCCACCGGCGCCTGGAATCCGGCCTCCGACCAGGACGGCGTCGACGGTGCGCAGCTGGTGGACTGGGCGGCGAAGCTGCCCGGCTCCAACGGCAAGGTCGGCATGTACGGCTATTCGTTCCCGGCGCTCTCGGCGCTGCGCACGGCCGAAACCGTCGGTCCCGGTTCGCCGTTGAAGGCGATCGTGCCGATGGCCATGCCCAACAACATCTTCAACGAGGTGCTCGGGCACGACGGCATGATGAGCCCGCTGCTGCTCACCGTCATCTCGGTGATGGTGCCGTACCTGAGCCTGATCGGGCCGTTCCTGACCGCGGCGGTGTCACCGCAGACGTTCCTGCGCGCGCTCGGCGATCACCTGGCGGCGCTGGTGTCCTCCGACTCCACGATCAAACTGCTGCTGGAGGCGTATGCGGGCGGACCGCTCGCCTATGACGGATCCTGGTGGCAGGAGAGGCGTTTCGAGACCGGGCTGGCCAAGCTGGTGGAAAACGACATCGCCATGTATCAGGTCGGCGGGCTGTGGGACCTGTACCAGGAGGGTCCGTTCCGCAACTACTCGCAGTTGCAGAACCTCTCCGCCGGGCGCGACCAGTTCGCGCCGATGGCGCCGGGCCAGCCGACCGACGGACGCTTCCAGCTCATGATGGGCCCGTGGTACCACGTCGGCCTCGGCTCCGGGCCCGGGTCGCGGCTGGACACCACCATGATCACCGTGGCCTGGTTCGACCGGTGGCTCAAGGACATGCCCAACGGCATCGACGAACTCGACAACACGCTGCACGTGATCGACCCGAACAATGTGGCCGTCTCCACGGCCCGCTACCCGTTCGAGCAGACCGCCATCCAGCAGCGCTACTTCGACGGCGATCGGCTGGTGGCGCAGCCGCCGGCGGTGCCCGACGCCTCGGATCGCCTGGACTACAGCGGAATCGACACCATCTGCAACCGGCAGTCGCTCGGCCAGTACGCCGCGGGCCTGTTCGATTTCGTGTTCCGGCTGTTCACCGCCTACAACCCGTGCACCGAGTGGGTGCAGGAGCCGGTCGCGGGGCGCAAGTACACGATGGATCCGGTGACCGAGCCGACCATGCTGGCCGGGCCGGGCAGTATCGCCCTGTACGCGTCCTCGACCAGCACCGACGCCGCCTTCCAGGTGTGGCTGGACGACGTCGCGCCGGACGGGACGGCCGTGAACATCACGGGCGGTTCGCAGCTGGCCAGCCAGCGCCTGCTGGAGGAGTCCAAGACCTGGCGGGCGCCGGACGGCACCGTCTACGGCCCGGAGCATGTCGTGCGCAAGGACACCGAGCAGCTGCTGACGCCGGGTGAGGTGGTCCGGATGGAGATCAAACTCCGTCCGACCTTCTACCGGCTGGAGCCGGGCCACGCGCTGCGCCTGCGCATCACCACCGGCACCTTCCCGTCCACGATTCCGATTCCGACCGATCTGCCCCGGCTGCTCGGCTCGTCGCAGCAGATTCACCGGGACGCGGCCCGGCCGTCCAGCATCGTGCTGCCGCTCGCGCCGGCCTCGGCGTTCTAGCAGGTGATCACTCGGGGTCCCCGGCGAATTTCCGCCGGGGACCCTTTGCGTACCTGGCGAATTCCCCCTCAGCTCACCGAAACCCGCACCGTGCCCGCATCGTCCCGATAGTCTCAGCCATGGATCCGCACCTGGATCCCGCGTCACCTGCCGGGAGCGTCCGATGGAGAAGGCTCTGGTCACCAATGGGGTGTCCGCACGGACTGGCACGGCTTTTCTGCGCCCGGGGATCCTCGCCTTCGGCGGCCCCATCGCCCCCTCCGATCTGCACGCCCACCACGCCGTCCAGGTCTTGACCGCGGCCACGCCGCTCACCGTGATGGACGCCAGCGGTGTCCGGCACCGCGGCACCCAGGTCATCGTTCCCGCCGACGCCCCGCATCGCATCGACGCGGGCGCCGAGGACGGGGCCGCGCTCTACCTGGACCCGGAAACCGTGGCGGGCGCCACCGCCGACCGCCGTGCCCACGACAACGGCTGGGCCAGCACCACCCGGCTGCCGAACACGGGCCCGGCCCGCGCGGCGCTGGCGAACCAGGTGGCCGCCATCATCGGCGACCTGCGCTGCGATCCCGCCACCACCGGCGGCGCCCGGCACACCGCCGTCACCGAGGCCTTACGCGTGCTGCCGACGCTGGTACCCGACCGCTCGATCCGCGGCGCCGATGTCGCCCGCCGGGTCGGCCTCTCCCCCGCCCGCCTCTCCCACCTGTTCGCCGCCCAGGTCGGAATCCCGTTGCGCCCCTACATTCTCTGGCTGCGCCTGCGCGTGGCGATCATCCGCGTCGGCTCCGGCGACGACCTCGCCGCCGCCGCCACCGCCGCGGGTTTCGACGACACCGCCCACCTCACCCGCACCTGCCGCCGCACCTTCGGCCTCTTCCCCGCCGCCCTGAGCCGCGCCGCCGACTGGGACCTCGGCGAAGGCGCCTGGCACCCGATCGCCGGGCGATAGTCAGACCGCGTCCCGGGGGAAGGGTGGGGTGCCGGTGCCGGTGATGCGGAGGTTGCCCCAGGGGTCGCGTTCTTGGAGGCGACCGGTGGCGGGGTGGTGGCCGGGCAGAGTGAGCGTGACGGTGGCGCGGCCGGGGTCGGGGAGGTCGGGTGTGGCCGAGATTCGGCCGTACCAGTGGAATTGACCGTCGATGGGGTCGGGGTGGCCGCTCAGGGTGACCTGGACCGGGAGGAGGACGCCGGGGGCGTCGAGCATGGCGGGGCCCGAATAGTCGTGGGGTGGTTCACGATCGGCGGGGACGGTGAGGTCGTAGTGGTGCGGGTCGGGGCGGCGCAGGGCACGGCGGCGCCAGGTGTCCGCGCCCGGGTGGGCGGTGCGGCGCAGGTATTCGTGCTGGGTGGCGGAGCGGACTTCGATGCGCGTACCGGCGGTGCGGCGCAGTAGCTCCAGGCAGTGCCGGATGTAGTGGAGCTGCCGCGTGCCCTCGGGGCCGGACGCGGTGTGCAGGAACAGGTTCGGGAATCCGTGCAGGGCGACGCCCAGGAAACCGATCTTGCCGGTGGCCCAATCCATCGGCAGCGCAACGGTGTTCGCGAGCTGGGCAGCCGCTCCGAGCACGACCACTCGCGGCCGGTAGTGCCGTCCGTCCGCGGTTCCCAGTTCCCATCGATCCTCGGCCGGATCGAATTCGAGCCGCCGCACACCCTGTTCGAGAACCAGCACATCGGCCGCGCGCAATTCCGCCGCGACGGCGAACGAGCCGACGACGATCACCTCCGGGTCGCTCATCCGAGCAGACCCCGCCGCCGCCAGATCCATTTGCCGACCGGGTCGATCAGGCCCTGCTTGTCCAGGAAGGCCGCGAGATTGGCCGCACCGGTCGCCAAGGCCTGGTGCGCGTGCGGATTCCGGGTGGCGACGCGGCGGGCGGCGCGCCCGTCCAGCCCGGCGCGGTCGTACATGTGCCGATTGGTCAGCAGGTAGACGAACAGCGGCGCGGCCACGGCGACACACAGCCGGGTGTAAGCGATTTCGGCCCTCGACATGACCGGCACCCGCCGCGCGAGCGCGTCCCGCGCGAACCCGATATGGCGCGCCTCCTCGGTGACGTGGATGCGCATGGCCCGCGACACCAAGGGCTGCAACTCCGGATCGTCGAGCGTCTTACGCTGGAGCGCGTCGAAGATCTCCTCGCCGACGAGCGCGCCGACCCAGGTCATCGACCCGCGCAGCAGCACCTGCAACGAGCTGATGGCAAGGCGCCCGGCCCGATTGGGCCAGTACGGGCGGGCGTCGATGCGGTCGATCAGCTTGCCGAACATCATCATGTGGCGGCATTCGTCGCCCATCTCGACCAGCGTGTAGTGCGAGTGCCTGCTGGTCGGATCGTCGGCCATGAGCTCGCGCAACAGCAGGCGGTTGAGCAGGTTCTCGAACCAGATGCCGGCCGAGAGCACATTGGCCAGCTCCTGGCGGGACAGTTCGCGCCGCTGCTCGGGCGTCATGGCCTCCCACAGCGCGGTGCCGTACAGCGACACCAATTCCGCTGGGAGGAACAGTTTCTCCGGATCCAGGGGCGCGTCCCAGTCCATGTCGACCACCGGGTCGTAGGACTTCTTCACCGATCCGGTGAGCAGGCGTTGCGCGAAAGCTTCCGGCGCGGACAGGACTACGGCATCGTCGCCCATATCGACTCCAACCCTCAGGTATACGAGACAAGGTGTATCACTCAGATTAGTGAGACGACCTGTCTCAGTCAATGCCGAAACGGGTAACGTAATGCTGTGACCACCAACGGAAAACGCGATGCCGTGGACGGCCGCGCCACCCGCTGGGACGGGCACAAGGCGCGCCGCCGCGCGGAGGTGCTGGACGCGGCGATCGCGGTGATCGAGGAGCACGGCGTCGAGGTGTCGGTGCGCCTGGTCGCCGACCGCCTGGCCTTGCCGCGCCCGGTCGTCTACCGCCACTTCGAGGGTCGCGCCGATCTCGACGAGCAGATCCGTCAGCGCATCCTGCGGTCGCTGCTGACCGAACTGATGCCGACCCTCGACCCGAACGGCACCGTCCGCGACGCCGTCGGCACGGCGATCGGCGCGTACGTCCGCTGGGTCGCCGCCCACCCCAATCTGCACCAGTTCCTGAGCACGGCGGCCACCCCGGGTGACGGGGCGCTGGCCAGCGCGCGCCACCGGATCGGCGGCCGGCTGGCCGAACTGTTCACCGTCGGTCTCGCCCGCTTCGGGATCGATCCCGCGCCCGCCCGCCCCATGGCCTTCGGGATCGTCGCCCTGGCCGACGGCGTGGTGAACGCCTGGCGCGCCGACCCGGCCTCTCCGCTCACTTCCGAACAGGTGGAGGCGATGCTGACCGAATCGGTGCTGGCACTGTTCGAGGGCAATGCCCGCAGCCTCGGCATGCCGGTCACCCGCGACACCATCGTCAGCGAGCTGCTCACCCGGACCGAGCCGGCGCCGGTCGCCACCCGGTAAGCTCGCAGCATGGTCACGGGGTTGCAGCTGCGCACGCTGGCGGTTCTCGCCTGCCTGCTGCCCGCGCTGGCCCTGTTCGCCGCGCCGGCCAACGAGTCCACCGCCCTGGCCGTGCTCGGTGTGGTCGCCGCTTCGGCGCTGCTGGCGCTGGTCTCGCTGCGCTCCACCCGCCTGCTGCCGGTGCGGATGGCCCGGTCCGGGCCGCCGTCCTCCGCGCAGCGCCGCCGTCGCGGTTCCTATCTGCGGCAGAGCAATCCGGACACCGCCGGTCGGCCGCGCCCCCGAGCACCCGGTCTGGTCACCGCCTGACGACTCCCCCGCGGGGTTGTCGGCCACGCTGACCATTCCCGTTCCGTGCGGTGCCCGCACGTCACCAGTCAGGTGCTCCCTTCATGTTCGATTTCGTCTATTACCCCGTGTCCGCCGTGCTCTGGTTGTGGCACACCGTCTTCGCCGCCGTCCTCGGCCCCACCAGCGGTCTGGCCTGGGTGCTCGCCGTGGTGTTCCTCGTCGCCTCATTACGCGCGGTCCTGGTCCTGCCCTTCCTGAAGCAGGCCCGCACGCAGGCCGCGCTCAAGCGGCTGCAACCGCAACTGCAGGCGATCCAGCGCAAGTACCCCGACGACAAGGCGCGGCAGTATCGCGAGATGCAGCAGCTGCGCAAGGACAACGGCGTCAACCAGCTGGCGGGCTGCCTGCCGATGCTGGGGCAGGGCCTGGTGTTCTTCGCGCTGTTCCACGTACTGCGGTCCTTCGATCGCACCGGGACGGCCGGGCATGTGCCGTTCGGTTCGACGCCCACACCGATGACCGCGGAGCAGAACGCCAGTACCGCCAACTATTTCTTCGACGCCGAGGCGGTGCGGTCCTTCTTGCAGGCCAAGCTGTTCGGCGCGCCGCTCTCGGGCACGCTGGCCGGGCATCCGTCGGTCGCCATGAGCGTGGTGGCGGTCGGGTTGATGGTGATCGCCGCGGTCGCCACGCATTTCACCGCGCGGGCCTCGATCGCCCGGCAGGATCCGGCCGCCCAGCAGCTGCCGCTGATGAACACGCTGATGCTGTGGGTGTTCCCGGCGGGCGTGCTGATCGGCGGCGCGCTGCTGCCGGTGGCGATCCTGCTGTACTGGGTGTCCAACAACGCCTGGACGCTGGCCCAGCAGCACCTGGTCTACCGGCGGCTGGACGCGGAATCGGCCACGGCGGCAAAGGAAGTGGTGGTGCGCAAGGCGACCGCGCCGAAGCCGGGGGTGAAGCCGCAGCGGCGCCGGTAGGGCGCCTACACCGCCGGGCGTGCGCGCAGGTAGTAGTCGGCGTTGATGCCGACCAGCACCTGCCGCACCCCGAGCGGCGCCCAGCTCGCGGCCGGGTCGTGCACCACCTCGGGGTCGATCAGCGCCAGGGTGCGGCCCTTCCACTCGAGCGCGAAAGCCTGGGCGGCGGTGAGATTCTTGACCCAGTCCACCGCGGGCCCGTAGGTGAGCGCCACCCGGTACTCCCCGTCGGATTCGAACACCCAGACCGGTGTCCGGTACTCGCGCCCGGATTTTCGCCCCTTGTGCACGATGGTGCCGAAGGGCGGTACGCGCCCGGCCAGCACGCTGGCCGCCGGGTTCGTCACATGCCGGTTGAATTTCGCGAGTGCGCGGGGAAGCACCATCGGCGGTCCTCTCGAAAGGGTGGCCTGCTGACCTCACGCTACTCTCGACCGGTGTCAGCGCAGCCGAACTCGCAGCCGCAACAAAGTGAAATGATCGCCGTCTACGACCGGCTGGGCCGGGTCGTCGGCGCCGAGGACCGGGCGCGGGTCTATCGCGACGGGCTGTGGCACGCCAGCGCGGGCGTGCTGGTCCGCTCGCTGGACGCCGAGCGGATCTACGTGCACCGGCGCACCGAGACGAAAATGGTGTTCGCGGGCATGCACGATTGCCTGGCCGGCGGCGTGGTCGGCCCGGGTGAGAGCCCGGAGCAGACGGCCGTGCGCGAACTGGCCGAGGAACTCGGCATCGTGCTGCCCGAGGACACCGGACCGCTGCCCCTGGCCGCGGCGGCGTGGGACGGCGAGTGGCACGGCCGGCCGATGCGCTGCCATCTGTTCGCCTACGAGCTGCGCTACGACGGGCCGATCCGGCACCAGCCGGAGGAGATCGCCGAGGGCTGGTGGTGGACCGACGCCGAATTGCGCGCCCACCTGGCCGATCCGGCCTGGCCGTTCGTCCCCGACACCCGGGAGTTCATCGAGGACCTCCTCGCATGAGAACGGCCCACCGGAATACCGGTGGGCCGCCTGGTCGATCAGTGGTGGATCAGCCTGCGCTCAGGGAGCTCAGGTCGAGCAGGTTCTTCACGAGATCGGCCAGCACAGTGAGCAGTTCCATGGAGGAATCCTTCAATAGATCGACAACGACTATCGTGCGGCGTCATCCTCGCAATGAAACCCTCACTCCGCAATCGCTGGGCGAATCAGCTGCTGGAGGTGACCGACCCAGCCCAGGCCGCGAACGCGCCGGGATTGCGGGTTTGCAGCAGTACCCGGCCGGGGCCGACGAAATCGAAGACGAAGCCCTCCCCCGATTTCAGCGACTGGATCGACCGCCCGACCACCGCGCGCCGGATGGTGAAGTTCATCGCCAGGTCGTAGGCGACCACGTGCCCGGTATCGATGGTGATGGGCTCGCCCGGCTGCAGATCGATCACATCGATCGCGCCGAAGACACCGACCACGACCTCACCCTCACCGTGCGCGCGCAGGCCGAACCCGCCCTCGCCGCCGAACATGTTCGCGAAGCCGCCCCATTTGCTTTCCACCTGCACGGCATGGGAATTGGCGATCCAGCCGCCGCGGCTGATGAAGTACGGGCGGTCCGGGGTGATCTGCAGGTTCAGCATGTCGCCGGGTAGCGCGGGCGCCACGTCCACCCAGCCGCCCTGCGGCGGCGCGGTGAAGGTGGAGACGAAGAACGATTCGCCGGACAGCACCGACCGCTTGAGCCCGGCCAGGATCCCGCCCTCGGCCTTGGCCTGCAGCGTGACGCCGGCCGAATGAGCCACCATGGCACCGCTTTCCACGCGCATCGGCTCGCCGCCGTCGAGGAAGCAGCGCGCGATGGCGGAGGCGGGATTGTGGCGCAGTTGTACCTTCATATCCGCCGACCCTACCGGGATTCAGCCCAGCGTATGCAGTACTTCCTCGGTGCGCGCGACGACCGCGCCGCCGTCGTCGGTGAGCACTATCGGACGCTGGATCAACTTGGGATTCGCGGCCAGCGCCGCGATCCAGCGGTCCCGGTCCGCGGCCGTGCGACCCCAGCTCGCCAGGCCGAGATCCTTGGCGATCTGCTCGCCCGTGCGGGTGATCTCCCACGGCTCGGCGCCGAGCCGGGTCAGCACTTCGCGCAGCTCGGCGGCGGTCGGCGGGTCGTCGAGGTAACGCCGCTCGCGGTACTCGATACCGGCCGCGGCCAGATAGGCGGTCGCGTCGCGGCTCTTGGTGCAGCGCGGATTGTGCCAGATCTCGGTGCTCATGGCTGCCAGCCTAGAGGCCATCGCCGCAGGCCAGACCCCCGACCGCGACGGCACCCGGCGGCGCTCGCGCGAGCGGCCGATACTGGGGTGATGAGCGAGCACAAACCGGCCGAAAACCCTTTCGGCACACCGACGACCAGCGGGCCCGAACCGCTGATGAAGCGCCAGCAACTGGTCAATTCGATCGTCCGTAAACTGCTGCGCGTCCCCGGGCTGTCCGGGGTGATCGGCAAGCGCCTGCTGGTGCTGCACGTGGTGGGCCGCAAGTCCGGCAAGACCTTCGACGTGCCCGTCGCCTACACCCGCCACGACGGCGCCATCCTGATCGGCACCGCGCTGCGGCCCTGGGTCAAGAACCTGATCGCCGGCACGCCGGTGTCGGCCTCGCTGGGCGGTAGGCCGCGCGAGTTCGCGCCGCGCGTGCACACCGGCGAGCTGGATGTCATGCGGCTCTACGAGATCATCGCCCGGGACAACCCCACCAACGCCAAGTTCAACGGCATCGGTTTCGCCGCCGACGGCGCGCCGGAGAAGGCCGATATCTACCAGACCTGGAAGCTGGGCGGGGTCGTCATCGAACTGACCCCGCGCTGACCCTCACGCCACGTACTGGTCGGCCACCTCCAGCACCTGGTCGACGAGCTCGAGTCCGGTGCGCAGGTCGTCGGCCGAGGTGGTCAGCGGCGGCGCGATCTGGAATCGGTTGCCCGCGTTGAACGGCCAGAGGCCGCGTTCCTTGGCGGCGGCGGTCACCCGTGCCATCGGCTCGGCCGCCGCGCCGCTCGCGGCGAACGGGATCAGCGGCTCCCGGGTACCGGGGTCGCGCACGAGTTCCAGCGCCCAGAAGAACCCGAGCCCGCGCACCTCCCCGACGCTCGGATGCCGGGTCGCCAGCTCCTGCAACCCTTTTCCGAGCACATCCGCGCCGACCGTGCGGACATGGTCGAGGATGCCGTCGCGCTCGAAGATGCCGATGGAGGCCACCCCCGCCGCGCAGGCCAGCGGATGACCCGCGTAGGTGAGCCCGCCCGGGTAGAGCGTGTCGTCGTAGCGCTGCGCGATGCGTTCGGCGATGAGCACGCCGCCGAGCGGAACATAGCCGGAGTTCACGCCTTTGGCGAAGGTGATGAGATCGGGTTCGACCTCCCAGGCCTGGACCGCGAACCACTCCCCGATCCGCCCGAAACCGACCATCACCTCGTCGGCGATGTAGACGATGCCGAACTCGTCGCACAGCGCCCGCACCCCGGCCAGGTAGCCGGGCGGCGGGACCAGCACGCCGTTGGTGCCGACGACGGTCTCCAGGATCAGGCCCGCGATGTGGTCCGGGCCCTCCAGCTCGATGACCTGGCGCAGGTGGCTCAGCGCCGCCGCCGTCTCGGCCTCGGGACTGTCCGTCCCCCAGGGTGATCGGTACGGGAAGGGCGCGAAGAACCGGGTCACATCGACGTTGGTCGGCTCGGTGCCCCAGCGGCGGGGTTCACCGGTCAGGCCGATCGCCGTGCCGGTGCCGCCGTGATAGGAGCGGTAGGCGGCCAGCATCTTGGTGCGGCCGGTGAAGCTGCGGGCCAGGCGCACCGCATGCTCGACCGCTTCCGCGCCGCCGGTGGTGAACAGGATCCGATTCAGTTGTCCCGGTGCGCGTTCGGTGATCAGCCGGGCCAGGTCGCTGCGCGCCTGATTGCCGACGGTCGGCGAGATGGTGGCCAGCAGCTGGGCCTGCTCGACGATCGCGGCGATCAGATCCGGATGCTGGTGCCCGATATTGACGTTGACCAGCTGGGAGGAGAAATCCAGGTACTTCTTGCCGTGCTCGTCCCAGAACCAGGAGCCGGACGCGCCCGTGATCAGCGGCGGATTCGGGCCGCCCTGCACACTCCAGGGATAAAAAACATGGTCGTCAGCGCTCATTTCCCACCTTCGGTCAGGGTCACCTGAATGGGCTTGAACCCCGTTCCGGTGACATCGATTCCACCGTCTTTCAGCAGTTGCAGGGCCTTGGTCACGTACTCGCCGGTGCTGGCCGCGGCGTCGGGATCCTGCTTCAGCACCGTCGCGCCCTCGGCGTTGCGGGTCTCCTTGGCGATCTTGACCGTGCGCTCCCAGGCGGCCGGCTCGACCACGCCGATCCCGGCGGGCGAGGGCCAGATGAGCTTGTTCACCTCGTTGATCTGCCACTGCTGGTGGCTGGCGCCCAGCGTGGAACCGGCGGCGACGGTGATGTCACGGCACTTGTCGACATTGTCGCGGCAGAACGCCCAGCCCTTGAGCGAGGCGGCCAGGAAGCGCACGGTCTGGTCCTGGTACTTCGCGTCCTTCAGTTTCTCGGTGTTGGCCCAGATCGCGTCCTGCAGCATCGCCACGCCCTGGTCGTTCCAGTCGATGGTGGTGAAATCGTCTGCGGTGTAGAGCTTTCCGGTGGCCGGGTTCTTGGTCTCGAGCAGCTGGGCGTACTCGTTGTAGGACATGGCCTGGGCGGCGTTGATGTCCTTGGCCAGGAAGGCGTTCATGTCGAACTGCTGCTGCACCAGCTTCACGTCGCGGGACGGGTCGATCCCCGCCTTGGTCATGCCCGCGAAGAGCTCGAATTCGTTGCCGTAGCCCCAGTTTCCGACGGTCTTGCCGCGCAGCGCGGCCGCGTCGGCGATGTTGTCGGACTTGAACGCGACCTGCTTGGTGCCCGAGCGCTGGAACACCTGCGCCACCTGGGTGATGCCCGCGCCCGCCTCCCGCGAGGCCAGCGCCTTGGGCACCCAGGCCACCGCGTAGTCGGCCTGGCCCTGCGCGAGCACGGTCTGCGGCACGATATCGGTTCCACCGTCCAGGATTTCGACGGCCAGGCCCTGTTCCTTGTAGAAGCCCTGATCGACCGCGGCCAGATAGCCCGCGAACTGTCCCTGCTTGAACCACTGCAACTGCAGGCGGACCTCGGTGAGCCCGTCGGCGGTGGTACCCGAGCCGCTCTCGGTGGTGCTACAGCCGGTCAGCGCCGCGGCGGCGAGCACTGCCAGCGCCAGACAGGCGCGCAGTCTCCGGGTGGATGTGGTCATGTCGATCTCCTGAGCGTGGTGCGGGGCTTGCGAGTGAGTAGTTCCAGTAGGACGACGGCGGCGAGGAAGAGCAGGCCGACGAGCATGGCGCCGGCGACGTAGGCCCAGGCGCGGGGATAGGCGGTGTTCGAGGCCGCCGAGATGATCCGCGAGCCGAGGCCGTTCTGCAGGCCGCCGAAGTATTCGGCGATGATGGCGGCGATCACCGCGCCCGGCGCGGCGATGCGCAGGCCGGTGAACAGGTAGGGCAGCGCCGCGGGCAGGCGGACCGTGCGCGTGACCTGCCAGCCGCCCGCGGCGTAGGAGGTCATCAGGTCCTGCTGCACCTGCGGCACCTGGCGCAGGCCCTTGGCGGTGCTGACGAACATCGGGAAGAACACCACGATGGTCACGACCATCCGGCGCGGGGTGTCGGTGGTGGTCGAGTACATCGAATTGAGCAGGGGCGCCAGGGCCACGATCGGCACGGCGGCCGCGGCGGCCGCCATCGGGCTCAGCAGCCCGTCGACGACGTGGAAGCGCACCGCCACCATCGCGGCGGCGATACCGAGCACCGCGCCGAGCAGCAGACCGACCAGGGCGTTGGTGCCGGTCGCGGTGGCGGCCTCGAGGATGCGGTCGAAGTTCTCGGTGAACTGGCCGGCGATTGCGGTGGGGGCGGGCAGCAGGAACGACGGGACTCCGGCGACGACCGTGAGCACCTGCCACAGCGCCAGCCCGCCGACGCCGAACAGCAACGGCGGGAACACCGTTCGCAGCGTTGTCATCCGAGGTCCCGTTCCGGCGCGTGGCCGCCGTGCAGGGCGGCGCGGACCGCGGCGACCGCCGCGAAGAACGGCGCACCGGCGCGGACGTCGTCGCCGGACTGCGCGCGGCCCCAGCCGCCGGTGTCGACGATGCCGGTGATGCGGCCGGGGCGCGGCGACATCACCACCACGCGATCGGCCAGGAACACCGCCTCCGGAATGGAGTGGGTGACGAAAACGACCGCGGCGCCGGTCTCCCCGGTGATGCGCAGCAACTCGCCCTGCATGCGTTCCCGGGTCATCTCGTCGAGCGCGCCGAATGGTTCGTCCATCAGCAGCAGCGAGGGTTTGCGGGCCAGGGCGCGGGCGATCGCGACGCGCTGCTGCATGCCGCCGGACAACTCGGGCGGATACCGGGTGGCGAACTCGGTCAACCCGGCCATCTCCAGCAGTTCGGCACTGCGCCTGCGTCTTTCGGCCTTGGGCACCTTGTGCAACTCCAGCGGGAGTTCGACATTGGCCTGCACCGTGCGCCAATCCAGCAGCCCGGCCTGCTGGAAGGCGATGCCGTAGTCCTGATCGAGGCGGGCCTGCCGGGCGGTCTTGCCGTGCACGGTGACGGTGCCGCCGGTGGGCTGCTCCAGGTCGGCGATGATGCGCAGCAGCGTCGACTTGCCGCAGCCGGACGGGCCGATCAGCGCCACGAACTCGCCCGCGCCGACGGTCAGGGCGACCTCGGACAGGGCAGTGACCGAGCCCGCCGCGAAGATCTTCCCGACGTCGCTCAACTCGACCGCGGCCACCTGGCCCGGGGCGGCGACCGCCGGCACGGTCGCCGCTTCGGGCTCCAGAACCGCCGCGGTCGCGGCTAGTTCGAGGCCGGGTGCCGGACTTTGTTCGGCGATCAACGAGTACCTCCTGACGAGCGGCCGGCCCCGGCGGGACGGCTGTAGCGGCGAAGCGCGATTTCCGCGAGCGCGACCACGCCGGTGACCGCGATACCCAGCAGCGCGGCGGCGAGCACGGCCGCGAACAGCCGCGACGAATCGCCGGTGGCCTGCTGGGAGAAGACGATGATCTGGCGGCCGATGCCGCCGGCGGTGCCGGTGGAGATCTCCGCGACCACCGCGCCGATCACCGAGGCGGCGGCGGCCAGGCGCAGCGCGGGCAGGAAATGCGGGACGGCCGCGGGAAACCGCAAGTGCACCAGCGTGTCCCACCAGCCCGCCGAGTAGCTGTAGAGCAGCTCCACCGAGGCCTTCGACGGCGCTTGCAGCCCGCGCAGCATGCCGACCGCGACCGGGAAGAACGCCAGATACGACGCGATCACCGCGATACTCATCCACGGCCGCCACGGCTCCCCGGCGATCACGATCTTCCCGCCCCAGCCCGCCACCAGCGGCGCCAGCGCGATCAGCGGAACCGTCTGGGAGACAACGATGTAGGGCAGCAGTCCACGTTCGACGAAGGCGAACCGCTGCATCAGCACCGCCAGCGCGACACCGACCGCGGTGCCGATCAGCAGCGCCAGCATGGCCAGCCCGAAGGTGAATCCCGCCGTATTCAGCAGCGTCGCACCGACGGTCCGCTTGCCGTCGGCCTCACCGAGCACGGTGAACACCGACCACACGTGCGGCAGCGCGGCATCGGTGGTGCGCGGCAGGACGCGCTGCCCGTCGATGCTCACCCCCTGCTCCGGGACAAGCACTTTGATCAGCTCCCACGCCGCCGCGACCAGCAGCAGCGCACCGGCCGGATAGGCGAGCCGCGCCCAGCGGGCCGAGCTCATCCGACGGTCTCCGTGGCCGTCACCGGATGCGCGATGCGGGGCAGCACCGACTCCCCGTACGCCTCCAGCGTCGCGGTCTTGGCGTCGTGCTGGAGGTAGACCGCGAACTGGTCCACGCCCAGCTTCTCCAGCTCACGCAGCCGGGCCACCTGGTCGTCGGGGGTGCCGAGCAGGCAGAACCGATCGACGATGGCGTCCGGCACGAAGTCGGCGTGCGTGTTCCCGGCCCGGCCGTGCTGGTTGTAGTCGTAGCCCTGCCGGCCCGCGATGTAGTCGGTGAGCGCGGCCGGAATCGCGCCGCCCGTACCGTATTTGGTGACGATGTCGGCGACGTGGTTGCCGACCATCCCGCCGAACCAGCGGCACTGCTCGCGGGCATGGGCGAGCCCGGCCTCGGTGCCGTCGGTGACGTAGGCCGGTGCGGCGACGCAGATCCGCACCGCCGCCGGGTCCCGGCCCGCGCGTTCGGCCGCCGCCCGCACCCGGGCGATGGTCCACGCGGTGATGTCCGGATCGGCCAGTTGCAGGATGAACCCGTCGGCCACCTCGCCGGTCAGCTCGAGCGCCTTCGGGCCGTATCCCGCGACCCAGACCTCCAGCCGGGAGGCCGAGGCCCACGGCAACCGCACCATGGTGTCGCCGATCCGAGCGCTGCGCCCGTTGCCGAGCTCGCGGATCACCTCGATCGAATCGCGCAGGGTCGCAAGGTTCGACGGCCGGCCGCCGAGCGTGCGCACCGCCGAGTCGCCGCGGCCGATTCCGCAGATGGTGCGGTTGCCGAACATGTCGTTCAGCGTCGCGAAGGTCGAGGCCGTCACCGTCCAGTCCCGGGTCGCCGGGTTGGTCACCATCGGTCCGACGACGACTTTCCTGGTGGCACTGAGGATCTGGCTGTAGATGACGTACGGCTCCTGCCACAGCAGGTGCGAGTCGAAGGTCCACACATGCGAGAACCCGTGCGTCTCGGCCTGGCGGGCCAGTTCGACCACGCGCGAGGCCGGGGGCGTGCACTGCAGCACCACACCGATGTCCATCGGGCCGTCTCCGATCTAGATGAGGTTCTGCGCGAGTTCGCGTTTGACGAAGCGGCCGTGACCCGCGCTGCCCAGGTACTGCCCGCGATCCACGATCACCCGGCCGCGCGAGAGCACGGTGTCGACGTGGCCGTCGATCTCGAAGCCCTCCCAGGCCGAGTGATCCATGTTCATGTGGTGGGTCTTGTCGTAGCCGATGCTGGTGTGCCCGTTCGGGTCGTAGATGACGACGTCGGCGTCGGCGCCCGGCGAGATGACGCCCTTGCGCGGGTACATCCCGAACATCCGGGCCGGGGTGGTGCAGCAGACCTCCACCCAGCGTTCCAGCGAGATCCAGCCGTTCTTGACGGCCTGGAACATCAGGTCCATCCGATGCTCGACACCGCCGATCCCGTTCGGGATCTTGCTGAAGTCGTTGCGGCCCAGCTCTTTCTGATCCTTCATGCAGAACGGGCAGTGGTCGGTGCCGACCGTGGAGACGTCGCCGGTGCGGATATAGCGCCACAGCTCGTCCTGGTGCCCTTCGGCCCGGGCCCGCAGCGGGGTCGAGCAGACCCATTTGGCGCCCTCGAAACCCGGTGCGCCCAGCTGTTCTTCGAGTGAGAGGTACAGGTACTGCGGGCAGGTCTCACCGAAGACGTTCTGCCCGTTGCCCCGGGCCGTGGCGATCTGCTCGAGTGCCTGCTTGGCCGAGACGTGCACGATGTAGAGCGGCGCCTTGGTCAACTGCGCCAGCATGATCGCGCGGTGGGTGGCCTCCTCCTCCATCTGCCAGGGCCGCGAGGTGCCGTGGAAATACGGCGCCGTCTCGCCGCGCGCGAGCGCCTGCGCGACGAGCACGTCGATGGCGATCCCGTTCTCCGCGTGCATCATCAGCAGCCCGCCCAGCTCGCCCGCGGTCTGCATGGCCCGCAGGATCTGGCCGTCGTCGGAGTAGAAGACGCCCGGGTAGGCCATGAACAGCTTGAAGCTGGTGACGCCCTCGGACACCAATTCGCTCATGCCTTTGAGGGATTCGTCGTTGACCTCGCCGATGATCTGATGGAACCCGTAGTCGACGGCGCAGTTCCCCGCGGCCTTCTGATGCCACAGGCCCAGGGTGTCCTGGACGCGCTCACCGGGTTTCTGCACCGCGAAGTCGACGATGGTGGTGGTGCCGCCCCAGGCGGCGGCCCGGGTGCCGGTCTCGAAGGTGTCGGAGGCCTCGGTGCCGCCGAACGGCAGCTGCATGTGGGTGTGGCCGTCCACCCCGCCGGGGATCACGTACTTGCCGGTGGCGTCGATGACGGTCGTCGCGGTGGCGCGCAGATCCGCGCCCAGCGCGGTCGAGTTCGGTTGCAGGACCGCGACGATGGTTTCGCCGTCGATCAGGACATCCAGCGGCTGGGACCCGGTGGCGGAGACGACGGTGCCGCCATGAATGAAAGTAGTCATCTCACGGCTCCAGCAGCGAGCCGTAGGCGTCCGGCCGGCGATCGCGATAGAACGCCCACCGATCCCGCACCGTCTTCAGCAGATCCAGGTCCAGGTCCCGGATGACCAGCTCGGGCGCGGTGTCGGAGGCGACCTCGCCGACGAACTTGCCCTCCGGATCCACGAAGTAGCTGGTGCCGTAGAAGTCGTTGTCGCCGAGCTCTTCCACGCCCACCCGGTTGATCGCGCCGATGTAGTACTCGTTGGCGACCGCCGAGGCCGGCTGCTCCAGCTTCCACAGGTAGGCGGACAGGCCGCGTGAGGTCGCCGAGGGGTTGAACACGATTTCCGCGCCGGCCAGGCCCAGGGCGCGCCAGCCCTCCGGGAAGTGCCGGTCGTAGCAGATGTAGACGCCGACCTTGCCGACCGCGGTGTCGAACACCGGGAAGCCCACATTGCCGGGCCGGAAGTAGAACTTCTCCCAGAAGCCGCGCACCTGCGGAATGTGGTGCTTGCGGTATTTACCGAGGTAGCTGCCGTCGGCATCGAGCACGGCGGCGGTGTTGTAGAGCACCCCCGGCTGCTCCTGCTCGTAGACCGGCAGCACCATCACCAGGCCCAGCTCCGCGGCCAGGGCGGCGAATCGCTCCGTCGTCGGCCCGGGGACCGATTCCGCGTACTCGTAGAACTTCGCGTCCTGCTGCTGGCAGAAGTAGGGGCCGTAGAACAGCTCCTGAAAGCAGATCACCTGCGCTCCCTGCGCGGCCGCCTGCCGCGCGTAATCCTCGTGCACCTTGATCATCGACTCTTTGTCGCCGGTCCAGCTGGTCTGGACGAGCGCGGCTCGAACGGTTGGCATGATTGTTATCGTGCACCCTGAAGCAGGTCCAATGTGTTACATCTGCGCGGAAACAATTTCGGCGCAGTAAATCTTGGGGCCGGTGCCGGTTGCCCGACCGTGGCTGTCGCAGAATTGAGCCGTGACGATCGAAAGCGCGAGCCTGGACGGCGCGCTCCCCGCGGGGGCGGCGCCGGCCACGCTCATGTCGCCGGCCGATCTCACCGCCGACCTGGACGACCGCACCCCGGCCGGCATCGCCGCCGGCATCGGCCGCCGAATCCGTTCCGGCGCTTTGCCTCCCGGCTCGCGACTACCCACGGTCCGGGAGGTCGCCAAGCAGCTGAGGGTTTCACCCGCCACCGTCAACCAGGCCTGGCGGGCGCTGGCCGCCACCGGCGCGATCATCGCGCGCGGCCGCGCGGGCACCTTCGTCGGCGAACCGGCCGCAACCGTCGCCGGTCGCCCCGCGGGCCGCTATCAGCGGCTGCACCCGCCCTCGGACAGCGCCTTCCGGATCGACCTCTCGCGCGGCACCCCCGATCCCGCCCTGCTGCCCGACCTCGCCGCCGCGCTACGCGAGATCACCGCGCACGACGCCGGGGACCTCGCCGCCGACTATCTCGGCGAGGCGATGCTGCCCGAACTCGCGGCCAGAGTCCGGGCCGACTGGCCGTTCCGGGCCGAACGCCTCGCGGTGTTCGACGGCGCGCTGGACGCCATCGACCGGCTGCTGTCCACCCACGTCCGGCTCGGCGATTCCGTTGCCGTCGAAGATCCCTGCTTCCCCCCGTTTCTCGACCTGCTGGCCCGCCTCGGCGCGCGGCCCGTGCCGGTGCATCTGGACGAATCCGGGCCGCTGCCCGCCGAACTCGCCCGGGCGATCACCGATTTCGGCGCCACTGTCTTCCTGGTCCAACCCCGCGCGCAGAACCCCACCGGGGTCTCGCTCTCGGCGGCCCGAGCCCGCGAACTCACCGAGATCCTGCGCGCCGGCGAGGTGCTCGTGATCGAGGACGACCACAGCGCGGGCATCGCCACCGCCGCGCTGCGGTCGCTGGGCACGCGGCTGCCGCAGCGCACCGTGCACGTGCGGTCCTACTCCAAATCACACGGGGCCGACCTGCGCCTGGCCGTCGCCGGCGGGCCCGCCGACCTGCTCGACCCGGTGATCGAACGCCGCATGCTCGGCGCGGGCTGGACCAGCCGCCTGCTCCAGCGGGTGCTGCTGACCATGCTCGACGACGCGGCGGCCGGCCATACCGTCACCGCGGCGCGGGCCGAATACCGCAGGCGCGCCACCGAACTCCGGCGCGCGCTGGCCAAGCGCGGTATCACCCTGCCGCGCGGCGACGGCATCAACCTCTGGCTGCCGGTGGCCGACGAGAACGCGGCCATGATCTCCCTGGCCGCCGCCGGGATCAAGGTCGCGCCCGGTGGCCCGTTCGAGGTCGGCGACCGCCCGGCCTCCGATCATCTGCGGCTCACCGTCTCGGCGCTGGCCGACGCCGACTCCCTCTGGCTGGCAACGGAATTGGCGGCCGCCGCGGCCGCTGCGCCGACCTATCGCCGGGTCCGCCGCTCGTGAGGTGCCGCCACCGCGGGTAACGACGCGGGCGACGGCCGCGATTTCGCTAGCAGGGGTACCGCTCCATTCAGTCGAGCCGATCGAGGAAACAATGGGCATCAAACCGCTAGCCATCGTGCTCGCCGCCGGGGTCGTGGCCGCCGTGGCCGGGTGCGGGACCGATACACCGCCCCCGTCGGCCGGCACCACCTCCACCTCCCGGGCGGCCAGCACCGCACCGCAGACCGGGACCGCGGCCAACCCCACCGCGTCCGGGCAGCCCGATACCGAGTCCCCGTCCGCGCCGGCCACCAGTCCCGTCGCGTCCACGCCCGCGGGTCCGCCGCCCGGCAGCGGGCACGGCCTGTGCTTCGATCTGAACTCCGAACTCGCCAACACCGCGTTCACCAAGGTGGCGGCGGCCGAGCCCGGCACCGACTGGGCGATCCCGGGCGCCAGCGAGGACCTGATCGCCGACGGCTGCTCCGGCGTGCTGTCCTACCTGCTGATGGAGGGCACGGGCATCCACCCGGTCACCCACATCCTGTTCTTCACCGGCGGCAAGTACCTCGGCACCGCCTCCTCGGAGCCCTACGCCTACACCCACCTGCTGGGCAAAACCCGCACTACCGTGCAGGCCCAATACAAGTGGCCGCTCCCGGAAGACGCCCTGTGCTGCCCCACCGGCGGCCCCAGCACCGTCACGTTCACCTTGAACGGCACCACCGTGACCGCACAGGGCCAGTTCCCCCCGGCCGGATGATCAGGCGGTGACCGCCGGTTCGACTGACCGCTGCCGCGCCCGCCGCGCCAGCAGGTAGGCGGCCGCGGCGGCGGGGATGTTCATCAGCACCCCGTAGACCGCGCCCGGCACGGCCATCGCGTCGTTCCGCAACACCGTCGCCGCGACGGCGATCGCGATAGCACCGTTGTGGATACCGATCTCCATGGCCGAGGCGATCGCCTGCTCCTCCTCGACCCGCAGCAGCCTGGGCGCGAAATAGCCGACGGTCAGGCTGAGTACCGCGAACACCAGGCAGATCGCCGCCAGGGTCCCGATGTTCTCGGTGAGCGTCGCGAAGTTCTTCGCCACGGCCGCGGTGACCACCAGCGCCAGGACCACGATCGAGAGCACCTTCACCTTGCCGCGCATCCGCTCGGCCCAGCCGGTGTAGCGCCGGTGCACGAGCATGCCGACCGCGACCGGCACCAGCACGATCGCGAAGACCTGCGCGAACTTGTCCGGCCGCAGCCCGATCGAGTCCGCGTCGTCGAGGAACAGGTGGAACGACAGTGCCACCACCAGCGGCATGGTGAAGACCGCCAGCACCGAATTCACCGCCGTCAGCGTGATGTTGAGCGCCACGTTCCCGCCGGCGATATGGCTGAACAGATTTGCCGAGGGCCCACCCGGCGAGGCCGCCAGCAGCATCATTCCGGCGGCCAGCGCTCCGCCGAGCCCGAAGGCGTAGATCAGCCCGAGGCAGACCACCGGCAGCACCAGCATCTGGCAGACCAGCGCCACCACCGCGGCCTTGGGATAGCGCAGCACCCGGACGAAATCGTCCACCGTCAGGGTCAAGCCGAGCCCGAACATGATCAACGCCAGCGCCACCGGCAGCAGCACAGCGAAAACTGTTGAACCCATAGGGATCTCCTCTCACCGGACAACCGGTCGAACATAACCGGCGCCGTGGCGGCTCGCCAGGGCCCGTCCGGGAACCGAACGGGCGCTTAGCACTGCGGGCGGGTGCCGGGCCGGGCAGGATGGGCGGGATGGGTACGCGGGACAGCTATGACGAGATCGCCGGGGACTACGCCGTGCGGTTCGGTGCGGAGTTGCGGGACAAGCCGTTGGATCGGGCGTTGCTGCGGGTGTTCGCCGACACCGTCGGCGCGGAGGCGACGGTCGCCGACATCGGTTGCGGCCCCGGGCATGTGACCTGGTATCTCGATCATCTGGGGGCCCGCGCGACCGGGTTCGATCTGTCGCCGGGCATGATCGAGGTGGCGCGGGCGGCGCACCCGGAACTCGAGTTCCACGTCGGTGACATGCGCAAACTCGACGTCCCCGACGCCGCGTGGGGTGGGATCGTCGCGTTCTACTCGATCATTCATCTGCCGGCGGCCGAGCTGCCCGCCGCGTTCGCGGAGTTCCACCGGACGCTGCGCCCCGGCGGGCTGATCCTGCTGTCGTTCCACCTCGGCAGCGAGGTGCTGCACCTGGACGACATGCTCGGCCACCCGGTCGATCTGGACTTCCACTTCTTCGAGCGGCCGCAGATCGAGGCGCTGCTGGCCGAGGCCGGGTTCCTGATCGACGCGGCGGTCGAACGCCGCGCCTACCCCAGCGAGGTGGACACCCAGCGCGGGTATCTGCTCGCCCGCCGCAGCGACTGAGCCGCCGTCAGATCGGCGCGGACTGCCACCACCGGTCCCGCAGATCCTGCCCCGAGGTGCCGCCGTAGACGATCAGCTGGCACTTGCTGCGCCCGGAATCGTCGAAGAGGATCGACAGGGCTCCGGCCGGTTGGCCGGTCGGACTGGTGGTGTCGCGCCAGACGATGCGGCCGGTGCCGGAGAAGCGTTCCCAGCGCTCGTCACCCACGACGACGTCCCCGTCGTTGACGACCGCCCGGGTGTTGCGGCTGCCGTCGGCGTTGCACAGCGCGATGAGCAGATGCAGCGGCTCCTTGTCGCCGTTGCAGGACAGGCGGCTCTCCCCCTCGACCGGCGCGGTCAGGTCGACCGGGCGGCGGTCGGCGTCGATGGCGCTGCACCGCATGCCCTGATACCCGCTCGCCTGCGGGTTTCCCGGCAACAGGCCCGGGAAGGACCGGGCGATGAAGGCGTGGCTGCCCCAGGTGGCGGTGGCCGGGGTCGTGGTGACGGGTTCGGCCGCGGTCGTTGTCACCGTCGTCGCCGGTGCCGCCGTATCGGTCAGATCCCGTTGCCAGACAATGATTCCCGTGACAGCCAGGACAACCGCCAGGACGGCGGCAGCCAGCGCGACGGCCGGTCCGGTGCGGCGGCGGCGCGCCGGCGGCGGCGCGAGCGGATGGACCTGCCGGGTGACCTCGACGCCGCCGAAGGCGGCGGCCGCGGCGGCGGCCAGCGCACCGCACGAGCTGTAGCGCGTGTCGGGGTGCTTGGCCAGGGCGCGCGCGACGACCGCGTCGATGGCGGGCGGCAGGCCGGGACGCAGGTCCGTCGGCCGGGGCGGCGGGTCGTGCAGATGCGCCGCGATGATCGCCGCGGGTGTGCCGCGCGGGAACGGTTTGGCGCCGGTGAGCAGTTCGAACAGGGTGCAGCCCAGGGCGTAGATGTCGGCGCGATGATCCACCCGCGCGCCGGCCAGCTGTTCGGGGGCGGCGTAGGCGAGCGTCGCGAGCACCGAGCCCACCTCGGTCAGCGCGCTGGTCTCGCTGGTCGCCCGGCCGATCCCGAAATCGGTGACCAGCACGCGGTCGGGCCGCCCGTCCAGCGGTTCGATCATGATGTTGGCGGGCTTCACATCACGGTGCACCATGCCGTGGCGATGCGCCTCGTCCAAGCCGCGGGCCGCCTGGTCGACGATGTGCAGCACCCGCTCGACGGCCGGGGCGTTGCCGGACCGCACCAGCTGCGCGGCGTCGGCGCCGTCGACGTACTGCATGGCGATCCAGAGCCGGTCGCCCTCGACGCCGCGGTCGTGCACGGCAACGATATTGGGATGGTTGAGCCGGGCCGTCAGCTCGGCCTCCCGGATGAACCGCGCCTGGAATTCGGGGTCGGCGACCTCGAGCACCTTCACCGCGTCGCGGCGCGGCAGGCGCGGATGCCGGGCCAGGTACACGGTGCCCATGCCACCGCCGCCGAGCACGGCTTCGATCAGATACCCGGCGAACACGGTGCCGGGGCGTAGTTTCGTGGTCATCGCCTCACTCGCTGCGCACCAGCAGCACGTACTGCGCCGCGATCTTCTGATGGGCCAGCTTCAGCGTTCGGGCGAACACGATGGCGTTGTAGCGCCCGAACAGCACCCGGCAGGCGAAACGGTTGGCGTTCTTGATCTTCGTCAGCGACTCCACGCACCGCACGTCCGGCACCCCGACCGGGGTCGGCGCCGGCCGCAGGCCCGGGTCGTTGACCTCATAGGCGGTCTCGACGAAGCCCGCGCGCGCGTTCACCGCCCCGGCGTACCGGACCAGTTCATTGGTTCCGCTGCGGGCGAGTTGCATGGTGCCGGTCTTGGACGATTTCTCCCAGGGCCCGTAGCGGTGCGTGGCACGCGGTCCGTAGACGATGCCGGAGGTCCGGAAAACCGTGCGCCATCCGGCATTCTCGTCGCCCCGATCGGAGATCACCCGGGGCACCGGCCACACTCCGGGCACGTCGGGCAGCACCCGCGCCAGGAACCCCGCCTCGTCCAGCGGCAGCGTGGCCAACTTGTCCCGCGGCGTCGGCGTGAACTCGCGCAGCCGCGCCGTCTGCGCGGTGAACGCCGCCCGCGCCAGCGCGGTCAGCACGTTCAGATCCGGCGCGGTGTGCCCGGCGAGCAGGCTGATCACGAACGGCCCGTCGGCGAGGGTGGCCGCGAGCGTCGGCACGGTGGGCCGCCAATGCGCGAACGCGCCGGCGTGCTCCGGGAGCCGCACGGCGACGTTGTCGGGGCTCACCGCGGCGTCGACGGCATCGATGTCGGCCGCGGCGCGCTGCGCGGCCGCCGCGTCGGGGAAGCGCAGCAGCATCACCGTCAGCAGCCGCGCCCGGCCCACGGCGACATTGGCGGCCACGTCGGCATCCATGCCGCCCACCGAGAATCCGGCCAGCATGCCGTGCTTCTCCAGGACCGCGCGCACCGGCTGGGCCAGGAACCCGGCCTGGCCGGGCGTGGGGATGGGGACCGAGGCGGCGGTGCCGAGCCCGAAGGTCAGCGCGGGCTCCGCTTCGATCGGGTCGATCACCGCTTCGCCCATCCGCACCGATTCCAGCACCCGACCGTTGGCCTCGCTGTCGTTGCGCGGGGCGCGCAGCGGATCGACGCCGAACGGTCCGGTGTCCATCCGGGCCAGGTCGGGTTGTTCCGGGATCGGGTGGCCCGCAGCGGCGCACCCCGTCGCCAAGAACAGCACCGCCAGCGCCGCGGCCGCGGCCTGCCGTCCGAGATCAGAGCGGAGCATCGGGGAACCACCCATCGCGCAATTCGGTCGCCGGGCCGAAGCTGGTGAGCCGCAGGAAGCAGTGACTGCGCTGCGGATCGTCGAAATACACGTCCAGCCGGCCCATGGTCCTGGATTGGGCGCTCACGAAACTGCCCCAGCGCAGGTAGCCGCTTCCCGACGTGCGCGTCCAGCGCTGCTCGCCGGCGACCTGCCATCCGGTCCCCGGCTCGACGGCCATCTTGGACCGATCCGCCTTGCAGGTCGCCAACAGCACCACGATCGGCGCCTGGTCACCGAGGCAGCTCAGGCGACCGATGCGCGGCGCGATGCTCAGGTCGACGATCTCGAAACGGTCGGTCACCGGCGAGCATTCGTAGAGGTCCTGGTAGCCCATGCTGTCGATCGACGGCGGCAGCAGCTCGGGAAACGCGTCGACGATGAACGAATACGGTCCCCACAGCGCGTCTTTCAGCTCCGGAGAGCGGCTGCCGGAGGGGTTCGCCGTGGTCGGAGCGGCGGCCGGGGCGGTGTCGGAGGTCCGGGTCACCACGACGCCCACCACCAGCGCCACGATCAGCAGCAGCACCGCGCCGAGCAGCACCGCGCGCCAGGGCTTGGCACGCGCGGGCCGGGCCGGCTGGCCCGCCGCGGCCGCCGCGGCGGCCAGGTCCGCGCAATCCGCGTAGCCGCCGGTCAGCGCCCGTGCGAGCACGGCGTCGAAAGCCGTTGGCACCCAAGGGTTCACCTGAGTGGGCGGCGGGGGCAGCCGGCCCTCGGTCACCGCGCCGGGCGGAAAAGCCGGTGCGCCGGTGAGCATCTCGTACAGCACCGAACCCAGCGCACGCACGTCGGCGCGCGCTCCCTCGCCGCGCTCGGTCACCGCGTTCGCGCCCTCGTGCAGTCGAACGGTCGCGGCGTCCGTGCCGGAATCCGGAAGTCGCACCGTCTCGGTGTCGGAACCCGGTGCGCCCGAAGCATTCTCGGCAGACGCCGGTTCGGCACGCACCGCGACCAGATCGGGCGCGCCCGGCTGCTCGGCTACCCGGATATCGGAGACCCGCACGGTCGCCGCCGCCGCGCCGGCGCGGCGGCGTTCGTCGAGCACCCGCGCCGTTTCGGTGACGATGTGCACCGTGCGCGCCACGTCCAAGGTCCCGCGCGGGATCATCTCGGCGACGGTCAAGCCCTCATCGCTGTGCACCGTGCGGCTCCCCCCTGTTCACAGCGGCGCATCACGCCACCACCGATCGATCAGTTCCTGCCCCGACCCGCCGCCCCAGACCAGCAGGCTACAGAAATTCCGGGCGACGTCGTCGAATTCGACGCGCATCAAGCCCGCCTGCTTGCCGTCCGAATCGAGGGCATCGCCCCAGATCAGGCGGACCGGGCCCGCGGATCGCGTCATCCGCTGCTCGCCGGTGACCGTCATCTGCCCGGGACCGCTCGGCGGCAAGGTGGTGGGGGCCCGGTTCGCGTTGCAGCTCACCACGATCCATTCGACCGGATCCTGGTTGCCGGTGCACGACAGCCGCAGCACCGACCCGGATCGGTCGGTCAGGCTGATCTGTTTCATCTCGGCGTCCACCGGATAGCACCGGATCCCCTGGTACCCACCGCCGATCGGGTTGGCGGGCAGCAGGGTCGGCAGCGCGGCGGCGACATAGGCGTAATTGCCCCACGACACCGGGGAGACGGCTGCCGCCGTGCTGGAGGTCACCGGCACGCTGCTCGTGGTCGGCGCGGACCCGGTCGGGCCCGGATCACGGTCGCGCACAACGAGTCCCACGGCCAGCAGCCCGGCCAGCACCAGCGCGACGGCCACCACGGCGGCGATCGGGCGTCGGCGCCGCCGGACCGGCGGGCGCGGGCGGGCGCTGCCCCCGAACGCCGCGGCGGCCGCCGCCGCCAGCTCCCCGCACGATTCATACCGCCGATCCGGGTGCTTGGCCAGCGCCGTCGCGATCACGTCGTCGATCGCGGCGGGCAGCGCCGGCCGCACCGCCGACGCGCGCGGCGGCGGATCGTTGAGGTGCGCGTGCATCACCGCGACCGCGCTCGCGCGCGGGAACGGCTTCGCGCCGGTGAGCAGTTCGTAGAGCGTGCAGCCCAGCGCGTACACATCGGCGCGGTGATCGAGCGCGCCGGCCGTGATCTGCTCCGGCGCGGCGTAGGCCGGCGTCGCCAGCACCGCGCCCACGTCGGTCAGCGCCGCGCTGTCGGCGGCGCGGGCGATCCCGAAGTCGGTGACGTACACCCGATCCGGCGCGTCGGGCCGGACTTCCAGCAGCAGGTTCGCCGGTTTGACGTCGCGGTGCAGCAGCCCCGCGCCGTGCGCCGCGTCCAGGCCCGCCGCGGCTTCGGTGAGGATGTGCACGGCCACCGCCGGCGCCACGCCGCCGGGATGCGCCGCGATCAGCGCCGCGGCATCGGTGCCCGCGACGAACTGCATGGCGATCCAGAGCCGCCCGTGCTCGGCGCCCCGGTCGCGCACGGCCACGATGTTCGGATGATCCAGCCGGGCAACGAGTTCGGCCTCCCGGCCGAACCGCGTGCGGAACTCCGGGTCGGCGGCGTGCTCGCCCGAGAGCACCTTCACCGCGTCGTGGCGCGGCAACCGGGGATGCGCGGCCAGATACACCGTGCCCATACCGCCGCTGCCCAGCACCCGCTCGATCCGGTACCCGGCGAAAATCGTTCCGGGCGCGATCTTTTCCGCCATCGCGCTACCCGCCGTTCACCAGCAGGCCGTACTGCGCCGCCGCCTTCTGCTGCGCGTTCTTCGGCTCTTTGGCGAACAGGGTGACGAAGTAGCGGCCGTAGAGCACGCGGCAGACGTACCGGATCGACTCGGTGATGCCCTCCGCCGGGTCCAGCACGCAGCGGACATCGGCCAGTCCGGCCGGGCCGGCCACTCGCTGCCGCCCGTCCTCGGTGTCCTTGCGGCTCAATACCTCGAATGCCCGGCGGGCCCCGGCCGCGTCCGGAAACCGCGCCAGGACGTTCAAACCGTTGAACGCCAGCGCATCCACCGAACCCGGCAGATCGATGTAGAGCTGCGCGGCACGCGGACCCAGGACCACGCCACTCGGTTGCAGCGTCACCCCCCATCCCGCGTTCACACTGCGGGAAACCCCGATCACCGCCGGGTAGGGCCACCGGCTCGGCGCCTGCGGCACCATACGGCGCAGCAAGCCCTCCGGATCCAGCGGGAGGGTCGCCAGCTGCGCGCGGGGCGTCGCCACGAAATCCCGCAACCGGGACAGCTGTGCCGCGAAGGCCTTGCGTGCCAGGTCGGTCAGGACCGGCAGGTCCGGCGACCGATCACCGGTGAGCAGACTCACCACGTAGCTGTCCTGGGCCAGCGTCATCGCCAGCGTCGGGACACCCGGTCGCCAATGACCCAGTGCCGCCGGGTATTCCGGCAGCGTGACCGGCACGTTCTCCGGACTCACTCCGGCATCGGCGGCGTCGATCTCCCGGGCCGCCTTGGTCGCCGCCGCGGCGTCGGGAAAACGGAGCACGATCACGGTCAGGACGCGGGACTCGCCGACCACCGGTCCGCGCGAGCCCGGCTCGACATCCGCGCCGCCGATCGCGGCCCCGGCCAGCATGCCGTTGGTCTCCAGCACCGGGCGCACCGTCTCGGCGAGCAGTGTGGTCACCTTCGCGGGGGTCGGCATCGCGGCCAGACCGTTGGCGCCCGCCGCCTTCGTCAGCGCGCCGTCCACCTCGATCGGGTCGACGAGCACCTCGGCCAGCCGGGCCGATTCCAGGACCCGGCCGTACCGTTCACTGGTGTTGACCGGCGCCTCGAGCGGAACGACACTATAGGCGCCGACATCGAAGGTGGCCGGGTCGTCGAACTGCGGTTGCGGGGTGCCCGCGACGGTGCAGCCCGCGACCAGCGCCAGCGTCGGCAACGCCCACAACAAGTTACAGCGGCGCATCGGCCCACCACCGGTCGCGCAGGATCGTGCCGGTCGGGCCGGCGCCGATCACCCGGACCCGGCAGAAGTTCCGGGCCGGATCGTTGAAGTACACCTCGAGCACACCCCAGGTCTTGCCGTCGAGAAACGTGCCGGTGCCGGAATAGAGGTCGCTGCCCCAAAACACGTGCCCGCTGCCGGACCGGCGGGTCCACGACTGGTCACCCTCGACCTTCGCGAAGGAACGGTTCGGGCCCATCGGCGAGCGGTCGGCGTTGCAGTACACCTCCACCGACTCCGCCGGATCCCGGTCGCCGAGGCAGAACAGGTGCCCGACCGGCGCGGACGCGTCGAGGGAGATGGTGTCCGCGGTCGTGGCCAGGGGGTAGCACACCGCGAGATCCTGATAGCCCGTGCCGAACGGGAAGGCGGGCAGCAATTCCGGAAGGGCTTCGACCATATAGGCGTACGCACCCCACTGCGCCGGGTCGACGCTGTCGGCGACCGGCAGGTGCGGGCCCGCGACCGAGGGCGTCTCCCGGGCGCTCACGATCCAGCCCGCCCCCAGCAGCACGAGCACCAGCGCGAACGCGGCCGCCGCCAGCACGCCGCGCCACGCACGGCGCGGCGACCGGTCACCGTTCAGGGCCGCGGCGGCGGCCTCGGCAAGCGCACCGCAACTGTCGTAGCGGTCACTCGGCCGTTTGGCCATGGCCCGCGCGATCACCGCGTCGAAAGCCTTGGGCACCCGCGGATTTCGCGCCGACGGCCGCGGCGGCGGCTCGTGCAGATGCGCGTACATCGCGGAGCCGGGGCTGTTGCGCGGGAACGGGATCGTCCCGGCGAGCATGTGATAGAGGGTCGCGCCCAGCGCGTACACGTCCGCGCGCCGATCGACCGCCGCGCCGCTGATCTGCTCGGGCGCCGCGTAGGCCAGCGTGGCGGCGATCCCGCCCGCCCCGGCCAGCGTGGTGGAATCGTCGGCGGCCCTGGCGATTCCGAAATCGGTGACGAGCACCCGGTCCGGCCCGCCGGGCTGCGCCGCGACCAGCAGGTTCGCGGGCTTCACGTCGCGGTGCAGCAGTCCGGCCCGATGCAGCTCGTCCAGGCCCCGGGCCGCTTCGGTCAGGATGTGCACGGCGCGTGCGACATCCAGGACAGCGGGACCGCGGGTGATCAGCACCCCGACGTCGACGCCTTCGACGTACTGCATCGCAATCCATAGTCGGCCGTCCTGCTCGCCGCGGTCGCGCACGGCCACCAGATTCGGGTGCTGCAAGCGCGCGGCAACCTCGGCCTCCCGGAGAAACCGCGCGCGGAAATGCGGATCGCCGCTGCGCTCCTCGGAGAGGATCTTCACCGCGTCCACCCGGGGCAGGCGGGGATGGCGCGCCGAGTAGACGGTGCCCATGCCGCCCTTGCCGAGCTGTCGCTCGATGATATACCCACCGACGGTGGTGCCCTCTACACCGACCATCCGGGCCTCCCTTCCCGAACAGTCAGGTGCGCGACGGCGCAGTTCGCAAGCGCCGCACCGCAACCCGACTAGGCCAGGACTATAGCAGCGCGGACGGCATGGGACCGCAGAGTAATTGACCCGAGGCGGAGGCCAGCAACGTCCCGTCGCGGGTCCACACCCGGCTGCGGAAGCCGGCCAGCCCGGAATCCACGATGTCGCAGGAGGCCTCGGCGAGCAGCCACTCGTCGACCGGGCCGGCGCGATGGAACTGCACCGCGAGATCCAGGTTCGGGGCCAGCAGTTGTTCCCGGTGCGCGGCCAGCAGCGCCTGGTAGGGCGTCAGGTCGAGCAGGATCAGCTGGCGCGCGAGGTCGGCGGCGAGATCCTGGGAGCCCGGGCGGAACCGGAACCAGCCGCGCCATTCCGGCGCGCCCAGCGGGCGAAGGCTCCAATGGTCGTGCCAGACAGCGGGTCTGCCCTCGATGCTCTTCCACACCGAGGGCAGCGGCACGGTCAGCTCGTCCCAGGAGCGCAGCCCTTCCGGCGGTGGCGCCGCCGGCGCGCGGGCCACGTCGTGCCGGATGCCCGCGTCGAGCCCGTCGGCGACCAGCCACACCAGCGCGGCCAGGATCGGGCGGCCGGACTGGGTCATGGTGACCCGGATCGATTCCGCCCGCCGCCCCGCCCGCAGCGTGTCCGCGCGCAGTTCGACCGGCCCGAACTCGGCGACCGACAGGAACTGGCAGGCGGCCGAGGCGACCCGCGGCAGGCCGCCGTGCGCGCGCGCCGTTCGAACGGCAAGGGCCGCAAGGTAACCGCCGACCGGACCCCAGGCTTCCCAATCCGGCGACAGCGTCGCGGTGTAGTGCCCCGCAGCGCCCTCGACCGCGGTGTCGAGTCCCAAATCTCCCACCCGGCCAGGGTATTCCAGCGCGCGGGCCCGCGCCGATTCCCTCCGGGGAATCGCGCTCAGTTCAAGCGCAGCAGGCCCGGCCAGGTCTGCGACCACGGCCGCACCGGCCGCTCGCAGTGCCAGATCGTGACATCGCGGGTGATCCCGGGGAACCCGAGGCGGGAATCGGCCCGCCCGGCCGGAACCACCACGGCGAACATCCGGCGGAGCTCGTCCTCGTCGCCGCCGATCCACAGCACCGAGGTCGCCGAATCCGGCGGCGTGCCGAAGTAGCCGAAGCCCCGATTCGGGCTGTACACCGGCGGCAAGCCGTAGCGATCCCGCTCGATGTCGAGAGCCGAAGCCTGCCAATAGGAGTGGGCGATGAGCACGGTGCGCTCCCGCTCGGCCCGTGGCAGCCGCTGATAAGCGGTGGCGGTGGCGTCGCGCAGTTCGTTCCAGCCGAACTTGCCGTAGACCCCGATCGCCAGGCCCGCCTCCAGCTCACTGTCCACCGGGTCGATCGCGGACTCGGCCTGCCACGGCAGACTCCACAGCACGATCGCGGCCGACAGCGCGACCAGCACCAGCGCCCCGATCCGGCGCCGGCGCGCAGCGTCCCGGGTCCACCAGACGGCCCCGGCGGCCATCAGCGCCGCGTAGCAGCCCGCCGCGTAGTACGGCCGGCCGTTGGTGCCGACGAAGATCAGCACCAGAACCAGCGGCACCAGTCCGAGGAAACGGAAGCGGCGCAACGGGTCCCAGCGCAGCAGCGCCCAGATCCCGGCGATGAGCAGCACGCCGCCGAACAGGCCCGCCGAGGCGACGGCCAGCGGAATCCAGCTGTAGCGGCCGCCGATGGTCTCCTGCTCGGCGGCGACCGTCGCGCCCATCTCCAGCTGCGGCCAGCCGTGCGCGGCCTGCCACAGCAGCATCGGCACCGACACCGCCAGCACGAGCGCGCCGCCCAGCCACAGCGCCTTGCGCCGCAGCAGCTCCCGCGGCCCGAAGGCCAGCACGCCGATCGCGACGGCGACCCAGAAGAACGGAATCAGCCACTTCACCTGCATGTCCAGCGCGGTCACCAGGGCGGCCGCGAGCAGCAGGGCGTCCTGCCGGGTGCGGACCCAGCGGAGCACCAGCCAGCTGATCAGCACCCAGAGCGCGGTGTCGATCGTGTTGGTGGCCAGCTGTGTCCCCTGCACCAGCAGGAACGGCGAGGTCGCATACGCGGCCGCGGTCAGCACCTGCGCGCCGCGCGACCCACCGAACTCGCGCGCGATCTGGGCACTGAGCACGATCGCGGCCAGCGTCGCCAGCACCGCCGGAATACGCTGGGCCACCATCGATCCCGGCGCGAGCAGATCCATCGCGCGCGCGATCGCGGGCACCAGCGGGCCCTGATCGGCGTATCCCCAGGCCAGTCGCCGCCCGGCCGAGACGAAGTACAGCTCGTCGCCGAACCAGCCGTAGCGCCCCAGCGAGGCGAACAGCGCGACCGCCGCGACGGCGACGATCGCGCCGACGCCGGCGAACGCGAACGGCGGCCGTTCGCCATCGGCCGGCGCCGTCCGGGTTTCCAGCACTTCGGTCATTGCCGCTCGCCTTTCCGCGTCGCGATGTCGAACATCCGGCAGAGGTGCGCCGAGTAGGCGGCCACATCGAATTCCGGTTCCCGGGCCGCGCGCACGGCCGCGCCGTCGATGGCATCGCGCATCGACTGCGCCATCGGAGCCGGGTCGAATTCCGTGCCGAACTCCCCGAGTTGCTGCCCCCGGATCAGCCCCTCGATCAAGGGCTGGATGATCTCGTGCTCCCCGTCGGACGTGGCGAAGCGCGGATTGCCCTCGGCGTCGCGCAGATTCAGCACCACCTGGTGCAGCGCAGCAATGTAGGTGCGGTTCGCGTCGATGAATTCCAGATTCGTGGCGAGATAGGTGAGCAGCTGATCGCGCGCCGTCTCGACCGCCCCGATCTTGGGCCCCATGTACTCCCCCGCGGAGACGTAGAGCTGGATGACCAACTGCGCCATCAGATCGTCCTTGCCCGCGAAGTGGTAGGAGATCACGCCCTTGGAGATACCGGCCCGCTCCGCGATCCGCGCCAGCGCGGCGCCCGCGTAGCCGACCTCGGAGATCACCTCCACGGCCGCGGCGATGATCTGGCGGCGCCGGGCCTCCTCGATGAACGACCTTCGCCGGCCCTCCGTACTACTTTCTGACCGCACGGCCAAATTTTAACACGCACGGCCAGAAAATGTTCGAGAGAAGTCCCGCCCCGCAAACGCCGAAAGGCCGCGTCCCCCAGCGGGAAACGCGGCCTCCGAAGGTGTGGCGGCCTAGCCGGCGCTGCCGCTGATCAGCTGCGTAATCGTCTTGACCAGCACGTCGACAATGAAATCCGCTGCAGATCCGCTCATGATGGTGCTCCTCATCTTCTGTCGACCCACCCTTGCGGGCCGAGCAATGTGAAGCATGAATGATTCACAACCGTTTGATCGGCGAATTCGCGGAAAAAGTCCACTGAGCGGGAAACGGCGCGGTGGACAACGAGTTTCCGGCTCCGGTTATGCGCCTCCGGCCCTTCGAGTGGCGTGGCGCACAGCCAGCGTGACGATACCGCACCCGCGCACTCCTGTCTGCGCATCCCGCTCCGCGTTCTCGCGCGAGGTGGCATGATGCCGCACAGCATCGCCCGATGCGCGAACCTACTGAAGGAGACTGGAGAACGTTGAGCAGCGAACAGCGGCAATTCGTCCACGGCACGCGTAAGGGACAGCAGCGGCGGATCCTAGGCGGCGCGCGACTTTTCGCCGCCGGAGCGGCCCTGGCGGTGCTCGGTCTCGGAAGTGTGGTGGCAATGCCCCAGGCCGCCGCCGCAGTGCCGAACTGCACCCCCGATGCCGGTCAGCCCAACGGCAAGCAGTGGCCCGCGGAGCCCGGCATGTCCCTCGATCCGGGCACGAACTACACCGCGACGCTCAACACCAGCTGCGGTGCGGTCAGCATCGCGCTGGACGCGGCCAAGGCCCCGCGCACGGTCAACTCGTTCGTCTTCCTGGCCAACGAGAACTACTACAACCACACCCGCTGCCACCGCCTGACCACCCAGGGCATCTTCGTGCTCCAGTGCGGCGATCCCACCGGCACCGGCACCGGCGGCCCCGGCTACCAGGTCCCCGACGAGAACCTGGCGGGCGCCACCTACCCCGCGGGCACCCTCGCGATGGCCAACGCGGGCCCCAACACCAACGGCAGCCAGTTCTTCCTGGTCACCAAGGACTCCCAGCTGCCGCCGAACTACACGCCGTTCGGCAAGGTCACGGCCGGCATGGACAAGCTCACCGCGGTCGCCGACGGCGGCACCAAGGACGGCACGAGCGACGGCGCACCGGCCGCGGACGTGGTGATCGACTCGGTGGCCGTGAAGAACTGACCCTGCACACCGCGAAGGGCCGCGTTTCCGGGTGGAAACGCGGCCCTTCGGGTCGAGCTCAGGCGTTCGGCGGCGGGGCGTACCCCGGCGGCGGACCATAGCCCGGTGGCGGACCCTGCCCCGCGGGCGGCGCGGGCTTGAAGAAGGCGCTGGACTGCTTCTGCCACAGCAGCACGATCGCGGCGAGCCCGACCAGCCAGAGCAGCCCGCTCGAGATCAGGCTCACCGGACTATTGCCACCGGTCGTGCCCAGTACCCCGGCACCCACCAGCCCGAGGACCACGAACAGGGTGTTCAGGCCGAAGAAGACCGACGCGGTGATCCGGGCCCAGTTCTTGCCCGCCCGATTGGCGAAGGCCATCCAGATCCACAGGCCCGCGGAGATCAGGTTCACGACGACCCCGATGGCGACCGAGAACACCACCAGCGAATCCAGCGTTTCCTGGCTGAGCTCACCGGTCTCCTGCTTCAGCAGTTCCTCGCGCACGGCATCGAGCTGGGTGAAGATCAGCAGCGTGCTCAGCACGGTCAACCCGGCGCCCGCGAGCATCGCGTAGAAGGCGTTCTGCACGCTCGGCGGGACCGGCGGCTTGGCGCCCGCCCCCGGACCGTAGGGCTGGTAGGAGCCCGGATAGGGCTCCGGCGAACTCGGGTAGGGCTCGGGCGGCGGGTAAGACATTCGATCTCCTCCTCAATCGGCACCGGAAACGCTACCCGGATTGTCCGATTTCCAATGACCTGGCACACGAGTATCGCCGCCGGGGCGCCGAGTGAAACCCTTTCCGCACACAAAAGCCGCGCTTCCGAACGGAAGCGCGGCCTCTGCGACTGCGTCTTACAGGTACTGACCCGTATTCGACTCGGTGTCGATAGCGCGGCTGGCACTGGCGTTCTTGCCGGTGACCAGCGTGCGGATGTAGACGATCCGCTCGCCCTTCTTGCCCGAGATGCGTGCCCAGTCATCGGGATTCGTGGTGTTGGGCAAGTCCTCGTTCTCGGCGAACTCGTCCACGATCGAATCGAAGAGATGCTGGATGCGCAGGCCCGGCGTGCCGCTGTCGAGGACGGCCTTGATGGCGTACTTCTTGGCCCGGTCCACGATGTTCTGGATCATGGCGCCGGAGTTGAAGTCCTTGAAGTACAGGACCTCCTTGTCACCGTTGGCGTAGGTGACCTCCAGGAAGCGGTTGTCCTCGCTCTCGGCGTACATCCGTTCCACGACCCGATCGATCATCGCGCGCAGGCAAGCCGACTTGTCCCCGCCGAATTCGGCGAGATCGTCGGCGTGCAGCGGCAGATTGTCGATCAGGTACTTGGAGAAGATGTCCTGTGCCGACTCCGCGTCCGGACGCTCGATCTTGATCTTCACATCGAGGCGGCCGGGGCGCAGGATCGCGGGGTCGATCATGTCCTCGCGGTTGGAGGCGCCGATGACGATGACGTTCTCCAGGCCTTCGACACCGTCGATCTCCGAAAGCAGCTGCGGCACAACGGTGGTCTCCACATCGGAGGAGACGCCCGAACCACGGGTGCGGAAGATCGAGTCCATCTCGTCGAAGAACACGATCACCGGGGTGCCTTCCGAAGCCTTCTCCCGGGCCCGCTGGAAGATGATCCGGATGTGACGCTCGGTCTCGCCGACGAACTTGTTCAGCAGCTCGGGACCCTTGATGTTGAGGAAGAAGGACTTGGCCTCCTTGGCATCCTCACCGCGGGCTTCGGCGATCTTCTTGGCCAGCGAGTTGGCGACGGCCTTGGCGATCAGCGTCTTACCGCAACCGGGCGGACCGTAGAGCAGCACGCCCTTGGGCGGGCGCAGCGCGTACTCGCGGAACAGGTCCTTGTGCAGGAAGGGCAGCTCCACGGCGTCGCGGATCTGCTCGATCTGCCGGCCCAGGCCACCGATGTCGGTGTAATCGACATCCGGCACTTCCTCCAGCACCAGGTCTTCGACCTCGGCCTTGGGGATGCGCTCGAACGCGAAACCCGCCTTGCTGTCGACCAGCAGCGAATCACCCGGCCGCAGTTTGCGAATCGGACGATCGGGATCGTCCATATCGTCTTCCTCGGCGAGCTTGGACAGCGGACCCGCCAGCCACACCACCCGCTCCTCGTCGGCATGGCCGACCACCAGCGCGCGGCGTCCGTCGTCGAGAATCTCTCGCAGACTGCCGATTTCGCCGACCGCGTCGTAGACGCCGGCCTCCACGACGGTGAGCGCCTCGTTGAGGCGGACCGTCTGGCCGTATTCGAGGGTCGCGGTATCGATGTTCGGCGAACAGGTCAACCGCATCTTGCGCCCGGAGGTGAACACGTCGACCGTCTGATCGTCATACACCCCGATCAGCACGCCGTATCCGCTCGGCGGCTGGCCGAGCCGATCGACTTCCTCGCGCAACGCGACGAGTTGCTGCCGCGCTTCCTTGAGGGTGTCCATCAGCTTGGTATTGCGAATGGTCAGCGAATCTACGCGGGACTCCAATTCCCGTGCGCGATCGGGTGAATCGGCAAGTTGCCTGCGGAGCGCAGCTGCTTCGGCGCGTACCGCCTCGAGCTCTCTCCAGGCCGCCGAATCCGAATTCTCGATGGGGCTCATGTGCTGCTCCTCCCAGTCCCGGTCTATCAACGCTACCGGGCGTGAACGGTTCTCGCCTTCCGACACGGTTTCGTCGTGATCACATCTGGGCTGCGATCGACCGCCATCCATCCATGTTAGCCTGCCCTAACCCGAACCTGGCGAGCACTCTCGCCGCTCGAGCCGAAAGGTTGCTGACTCAATGCTCCTTCCCAAAGGGAAAGTCCGTCTGTCTATGGCTAGCGCCCTGGTGGCCCTTGCCGTTACGGCCGGTGTAACCGGTTGTGGTTCCGACGATAAGTCCGACACCGCCACCGGCACCAGTACCTCGGCGACAACCAGTGCCGCGGGTCACGGCGACCACGCCGCCGCGACCGCCCCTTCGGCCGCTGACCTGCAGGCCACGCTGCTGCTGCTGGCTGATCCGGCCAAGCCGACCGCCGACAAGACCGCGGTCGTCGTCGACGGCGCCAAGCGCCAGGCCAACATCGAAGCGTTGAACCAGGCGCTCGCGGGCTACGGCGCGCTGACCTTCGCGGTCAGCGACGTCAAGGTCGAGGGCACCAAGGCGACCGCGCAGGTGGTCACCACCTCGCCGCACGGCGCCGCGCCCGCCATGCCCATGACCTGGGAACATGTCGATGGCAAGTGGAAGCTGACGGACGCGAGCGCGTGCACCATGCTGGCTTTCGTGGCGCCCTGCGCGCCCTAGCTCAGCCCTTCGAGGGCCGCCGCTGCGGTTTCGGGGTGACCGTACCCTCGGCCAGGCGGCGCGCGCTCACCAGGAACGCGGTGTGGCCCTGCATACGGTGCTCGGGCCGCACCGCGAGGCCGACCACGTGCCAGCCCCGGACCATGGATTCCCAGGACCGCGGCTCGGTCCAGCACTCCTGTTCGCGCAGCGCCTCGACTACTTTCGACAACTGCGTGACGGTCGCCACATAGACGATCAGGACACCGCCGGGAACCAGCGCCTTGGATACCGCCGGCAGGGCGTCCCAGGGGGCCAGCATGTCCAGCACGACCCGATCCACGGGCGCGCCGTCGTAGTTCGCGACGTCGGCGACCGTCAGCGACCAGTTAGCCGGACGTTCGCCGAAGAACGTCTCCACGTTCCGGACGGCGTGCTCGGCGTGGTCGTCGCGGATCTCGTAGGAGATGACCTCACCCTGCGGGCCGACCGCGCGCAACAGCGAGCAAGTCAGCGCGCCGGAGCCCGCGCCGGCCTCCAGCACGCGCGCGCCGGGGAACATGTCGCCCTCGTGCACGATCTGGGCGGCGTCCTTCGGGTAGATGACGGCCGCGCCGCGGGGCATCGAGAGCACGTAATCGACCAGCAGCGGGCGCAGCGCCAGATACGGGGTGTTGTTGGTGGAGGTGACCACCGTGCCCTCGTCGGCGCCGATCAGCGCGTCGTGCTTGATGCCGCCGCGATGGGTGTGGAACTCCTTGCCCTCCTCCAGGACGACCGTGTAGAGCCGCCCCTTGGCATCGGTCAGCTGCACCCGGTCACCGATGGTGAAAGGCCCGGTCCGTCTGGCCGTCATGTATCTCCGTTCCGCTTGCTGTCTTTATGTCAGTGCCCCCGGATAGCCTGCCAGGTATGTCTGCGTCCGCGTGCAAGCCCCCCGCCGATCTCACCCCCGAGGCCGGGCCGGAGCGTGTTTCGGCGCGGCGCAGGCCGGCGCTGTCGCCCTCGCGGGCAATCGATTTCAAACAGTGCCCGCTGAAATACCGGCTGCGAGCGATCGATCGGATCCCCGAGGCGCCGTCGCGCGGCGCGGTGCGCGGCACGGTGGTGCACGCCGTCCTGGAAGACCTGTACGGCCTGCCGGCGCCCGACCGCGTGCCCGAGCGTGCGGCCGCGCTGATCGCGCCGGCCTGGGCCCGCGTGCTGGCGGGCCGCCCCGAGGTCGGGTCGCTGATCGACACGGACGGGCTGGAACAGTTCCTCGGCGAGGTGCGCACGCTGCTCGACAGCTACTACCGCCTGGAAGATCCGACGCGCTTCGAGCCGGAATCGCGGGAGGCGCAGGTCGAGGTGGAGCTCGGCGACGGCGTGGTGCTGCGCGGGTTCGTCGACCGGATCGATGTCGCGCCCACGGGCGAGCTGCGGGTGGTCGATTACAAGAGCGGCCGCGCCCCCGGGCTCGCCCAGGAGACCAAGGCGCTGTTCCAGCTGAAGTTCTACGCGCTCATGGTCTTACGCGTGCGCGGCATCCTGCCCGCGCAGCTGCGCCTGATCTACCTGTCCGATGAGCAGATCCTGACCTACGCCCCCGACGAGGAGGAGCTGCTCCGCTTCGAGCGCACCCTCTCGGCATTGTGGGAGGCGATTCTGGAGGCCGGGCGCACCGGCGAGTTCCAGCCGAACACCAGCTGGCTGTGCGGCTATTGCGACTACAAACCCCTGTGCCCCGCCTTCGGTGGCACTCCCCCGCCCTATCCCGGCTGGCCCGCCGGTGTCCAGGAGTCGCCCGAGGAGACGCTGGCCGACGCCGTCGCGGAGTAGACGGCGCCGGCCGGCGTCCCGCTCAGATACTGAAGTTACGGAACAGCAGTACCGAAAGGCCCAGGCCGACAATCAGGTTGACGACGACCGCGGAGCCGAACACGGCGATCGGCCGCCAGCCCGCCTCGCGCAGCCCGCGCAGCGAGAACTCCAGGCCGATCGAGACGAATGCCAGGATCAGGAACGAGGTGCGCAGATCGTTGACGATCGCGATATGCGCGGCGCCGCTCTTCTTGTCCGCCGACTGCAGGTAGAGGGTGCCGATCACCGACGCCGCCACGAACCCGAGGACGAACTTCGGGAACCGCTCGAAGAACTGGCGGGCCGAGGGCCGGGCCGCACCGGGCTGTCGCTCCACCCGCAGGGTGAAGTAGGCCGTCAGCGCGATCGCCACGACGCCGATCAGGGCGTTCTGGGTGGTCTTGACGATGGTGGCGATCTTGAGCGCGTCCTCGCCCGCCAGCGCACCGGACGCGGCGACCGCGGCGGTGGTGTCGATATTGCCGCCGATCCACGCACCCGCCACCGCGTCCGACAGGTTGAGCACGTCGGCCAGCCACGGCAGGAGGAAGATCGAGGGCAGCGCGAAGATGATCACCAGCGAGGCCGCGTAGGCGATCTGCTCGCGCTTGGCCTGCACCGCGCCCGCGGCGGCGATGGCCGCGCTCACACCGCAGATCGACACCGCCGAGGACAGCAGCGCGCGCAGCTTGTCGTCCAGGCCGAGCACGCCGCCGAACCACCAGGTGAAGCCGAACACCGCGGTGATCAGCAGCAGCGCCTGCAGGATCGACGGGCCCGCCGCGGTCACCAGGATCTTCAGGTTGATCGAGGCGCCGAGCAGCACCACGCCGGTCTTGATGAAGAACTCGGTGCGGAATCCGGCCGAAAGCCGTTCCCGCAGATTCAACTTCGTGAGCACCACGTTGCCGATCAGGCCGAGCACGATGGCGTACACCGGGAACTCGACCGACTTGGCGATGCGCTGGAACGGCGTGTCCTTGGCCCAGATCGGCCCGTGCGCGTCCAGGTAGCGGGTCACCAGGCCGAGAGCGAGCACCACGGCGATGCCCGCCGCGATCTCGCCCTTGGACGGCTTCGGAATCGCCTGTAGCGCGGCCGTTTCCGACTTGACCGGTGTCTCCGCGGTTTGCTCGGACATCACTTCACCAGCCATTCCGGCGACACCAGCCAGGCCGGGATCGCCCCGGCCAGGACCAGCGCGATGAGGATCAGGCCGACGATCGCCGCCAGCCAGTCCTCGTTCAAAGCAAAAGTGCGGCCCGGGCTTTCCTCGGGTGGTGGCTGCGACACGGTCGGTGACTCCTTGCGTTCCTCATCTGAAGGACACAAGGTACGACGGCCGAAAACCGCGCACACCCGTTGTGCTCACCGTGAATTCATCGGTGGACGCGCCAGGAGTCAGAAGGCGCGGCAGGACCGGATATCGAAGGCCAGGATCGCCTTGGCGCCCAGATCCGCGAGCTGGTCCATGACCTCGTTGCCTTGCTTGCGCGGCACCATGGCGCGGATCGCGATCCAGTTCTCGTCGGCCAGCGGCGAGACCGTGGGCGATTCGAGGCCGGGAGTGATCTTGACGGCCTGCTCCAGCAGTTCCCGCGGGCAGTCGTAGTCCAGCATGATGTACTGCTGGCCGAAGACCACGCCCTGGATGCGGGCGATGAGCTGGTTGCGGGCCCGCTCGTTCTGGTCGGAGCCGACCTGCTCGATCAGCACGCCCTCGGAGTCGCACAGCGAGGGGCCGAACGCGACCAGGTTGTGCTGGCGCAGGGTGCGACCGGAGCCGACCACGTCGGCGATGGCGTCGGCGACGCCGAGCTGGATGGAGATCTCCACCGCGCCGTCCAGGCGGATCACCTCGGCCTCGACGCCGTTGGCCTGCAGGTCGGCCAGCACCAGGCTCGGGTAGGAGGTCGCGATGCGCTTGTCCTGCAGGTCCGCGACCTGCCATTCGCGCCCGGCGGGTGCGGCGTAGCGGAAGGTGGAGCGGCCGAAGCCGAGCGAGAGCCGTTCCTGTACCGGCGCACCGGAATCCAGCGCGAGATCACGGCCGGTGATGCCGAGGTCGAGCTCGCCGGAGCCGACGTAGATGGCGATGTCCTTGGGCCGCAGGAAGAAGAACTCCACCTGGTTGGCCGGATCCAGCACGGTCAGATCGCGGGAATCGGTGCGCTTGCGGTAGCCGGCCTCGGCCAGGATGGAGGTGGCGGATTCGGACAGAGCGCCCTTGTTGGGGACTGCGACGCGCAGCATGGGAGGGGTTTCCTTTCGGGGAGGGTCAGCGGGAAGAGGTGCGGACATCACAGATGTCGGTACACGTCTTCGAGCTTCAGCCCCCGGCCCACCATCAGCACCTGAACCCAGTAGAGCAGCTGCGAGATCTCCTCGGCGAGCGACTCGTCGCTCTCGTGCTCGGCGGCCAGCCAGACCTCGCCGGCCTCCTCGAGCACCTTCTTACCCTGGGCATGCACGCCGGCGTCCAATGCGGCCACGGTGCCCGAACCCGCGGGGCGGGTGGCGGCACGATCCTGCAGCTCGGCGAACAGGGATTCGAAGTTCTTCACGGAGGAGATTCTTTCAGACCCGGATGCGGCCGGGTTGCTCACCCCGCCGCGGACCACGAATGGCCCGGGCGGGGTGTCCCGGCGGTGCGCTACCGCGCGCTGAGCAGCGCCGTCAGATCCGCGACCGCCGTGCGCAAGTGGCCCGCGAAGGCGTGCATCTGGTCGGCGACCGGTTCCGGGGTGGCGAGGTAGAGATTCCAGCGGTCCGGCAGCAGCACATACGCGACGCCGATGCAGGTCGGGCTGGTGGACCCGAAACCGAAGTACTCGATATTGACCGAGGGCGCGGAACTGGTGCTCAGGTAGTCGTTGCGCATGATCTGCCAGCCCGGGCTGTCGTAGAGCGGGATCGGCTCGGTGACGCCGAGCTCGGCGCCCCGGCGGCGCTGGATCCACTGCAGTTCCCAGAGGTGCTGCTCGGGCGCCTCGCCGGCTTGGCACTGTTTGGCGCGCTCGACGTGGGCGCGGGCCGCGGTCGAGGCCGCCGCCAGCCGGGCCTCGTGATCGGCCGCGTCGTCCTGCATCGCGTCGACGAAGGCCACCAGCTCCGGCGTCACCACCCGCATCGCCTCGGTCCGCCCGTTGCGCCACTGCCGGGTGGCGATGGATTCGTAGGTGGCGCCGGTGAAGCCCTTGGTGCGCCGATGCGCGAGCTGGTAGCTCAGCTGCGCGAACGCGTCCGGCGAGATGCCGAGCTGCTTGGCCCGGGTGGTGCCGAAATCCTCGAAAGAGACCGTGGTGGTGGCGTTTTCCGCGGCGTAGCGCGCGAAGTCCGCGCCCGCGGCCGCGATATCGGCACGCTGCGCCTCGGTCAGCACGAATTCGATCGGCCTGGCGAGCGGGGCGCCCTGCGAGCGCGCACCCGAACGCGCGGTGTGCTCCGCGACGGGCGTTTCCAGCAGGCTGTCCACGAAGGACAGGATGGTGGTGCCGTCCAGGTTGCAGTGCTCGACGTTGATCCCCGCCCGGCCGTCACCGAAGACCAGGAAGGAGACCGCCTTGTCGAACCAGCGGTTGCCGCTGTCGCCGTGCAGGAGCTGGTCGCAGGCCTGCAAGGTGTCGAGCGGGGCGAGGTCTTCCAGGCACAGGCAGAACAGCGCGGTCTCGATCGTCTCCAATGCCGCGACGTTGACCGGCTCGGCGCGCAGCGCCGCCCGGTCGGCCGCCCATTCCGCGCGGGCCTTGGTGGTGAGGTGCCCCACGGCGGTGTCGGCGGCGGCGGGCTGCGCGGTGTCCAGCACGTTGCGCAGGGCCGTGGTCAGGTCGTCGAAGGCGTAGGGCGCGCCGTCGGGACCGATGACGTCGAGGCGGAACGCGTTGCCGCGTGCGAACACCACGATGTGGCGCGCGGTCGAGGGCCCGGGCGCTTCCGCGCTGTAGGGCGCGCGCACGCTGTCCTGCTCCGCACCGGGAATTCTGGTCTCGGAGAACAGGTATTTGTGCTGCCACATCGTCAGTTGCTGACCGCGCTGGGTGGCGGCCTCGACGGTCTCGGTGTCCAGGGCGAGCTTGTAGGCGACCGCGGCCGAGACGATCGCGGCCGCCCGGTCCACCTGGTCCGCGCTGGTGGACGCCGCCAGCGCCGTGTCGTCGCGGAACAGGAAGAAGAAGTTCGCGTTCAGCGCGATGCGGTCGCGGCGGCCGAGGTAGCGCGAGGGCCAGAACAGGTCGAGCCAGCTGCCCACGCCCGGGGTCTGATCGTATTCGGCGAGGGCCGCCTGCAACGTCGCGCCCGGGCCGTCCGGGCGCAGCAGATCGGCGACCGCGGCCTCGGTGGTCGCGTATTCCGCGGCGGTGAGCAACGGGGCGCACCACCGCAGGAAACGCTCGCCGCTGTCCTCCAATGTCGGCAGCGGCACCCGGGGCAGGTGGTCGTCGGCGGCAAAGGTTCGATCACTCAACTGGGATTCCTCGTATTCGATGCGATGGTGCGGGGAATTTCGGGGCGGGACAGGTAGAGATTGGCGTAGAGCCGGCCTTGGTCTTCGTGGTCGGCGGTGTCGATGCCCTTCGCGGCCAGCTGGTCGAGCACTTGCGCACGTTCGCCGGCCGAGGCGAACCGGCGCTGCTCGAACATTCCGGGTAGTCGCTCGGTGCGATACCCCAGTGTCGCCAGTTCCGCCTCGATCGGCGCGAAATCGAACATTCGCAACACGAAATGCGCCATCCACGGCGGGCGCTGGGGGCGCACGGCCGCGATCCGCGCCAGTGTCTTCTCGGTCACGTAGCCGACGCAGCCGGTGGAGATCACCAGGTCGGCGGTGGCCAGCAGGTCGCGTTGCTCGTCGGTGGGTTCGGTGGCTTCCAGATCGGCGTGCACGGTGTCGTCCAGCAGGCCCGCTGCCTGCGCGTAGTCCAGTGCGGGCCGGGAGGCGTCCATGCCGAGGAAGCGCAGCTCCGGCCGCTGTGCCGCGGTGGCCAGCCGGGCGCGATCGCGGGCGATCAGCTCGGTGCGGGTGAGGTCGGCCGCGTCGCCGTAGTGCCGGGACAATTCCGCCATATCGGTGCCCAGCCGCAGCAAAGCGGCGTTGACGCCGTAGGAGCACCCGATGTCCAGGACGGTCAGGACGGCGGCGCCGGTCGCGGCGCGGCACTCGCGGATCTGCTGTTCGAAGTGCGGGCGGGCCAATTCCGGTATGCGGTAGTCCAGATCGGCCAGGCGGGAGTAGTAATCGCGAGGATCGGGACGGTCGTAGATGTCGTCGAAGGAGGCTTTCCCGGTCGTATGCAACGGCACTGGCACAGTCGTCGTTCCTCTCGAGCGGGCGCGGTGCCGCTCAGTCGAGCAGTTGGTCGCCGCGGACCGCGCGGGCGGCTAGGTGATCGGGCAGGACGCGGCCGAACAGTTGGCGGGTTCGTTCCACGGTGCCGATCACACCCGGACGGTCGGTGTAGGCGAAGATCGCCGAATGCCGTTGTGCGGCACCGGATACCGGCGAGACGCGATGCAGGGAGAAGCGGCCCTGGAAGAGCTGTAGATCTCCGGGGCGCAGCTCCAGGCGCTGGATGTGGCCTGCGCCGGAGCCGGTGAGCACGCTGCGGACGGCGTCGAGGTTCTCCGCCTGCGGCGCACGAATATTGGGGCAGTACTCGAAGACGCCGCCGGACTCGGCGGGCTGGGTGAGCATGCTGACGGTGAATTCGTTGGTGTCGAAATGCCAGGGGTGCGACATGCCGGGCGCCACCACGTTCAGGCACAATCCCGCCAGCGGGTCGGCGAATTCGTGCAGCTCGGCCAGGCCGAAACAGTCGGCGACGAAACGCTGGAACGCGGCATCGGTGTAGAGCCGGTGGATCAGCGCGGCAGCGGGGATCCGGTCGCGCGCCACGAAGGCGTTGCCGCGTTCCAGCACGATCCGGCCCGGATGGTCCGGCGGCAGTTCGGCATCGAGCGGAATGTTGTAGGCGTTGACCTGTTCGCTCTCGTAGTGCGCGTGCGGCGCCAGCGCCGCGCCCTGCGCCCGCAGCGTCTCGACCAGCTCGGGCCGGATGAACCCGCGCAGCACCGTGCAGCCATGATCGGCCAGCTCCGCGCGCGCCTGCGCCACCACCGCGCTGCGGCCCGCACTCGCGGGATCCGCCAGCGGATAGCGGGCGGTGTCGACGAGCTCTTCCAAGTCCCCCGGCACTGTCATGACGCTATTTTTGTCGACCGATCCGATCCGCGCGCCGAAATGATCTGCCCGTGAGCACTGTCACAGTCGGTCAACAGACCAGTTGTGTTGTAGGACAACATTTCTCACAGGCCTTTGTGCGCCGCCACCCGACCCGTCGGCGGCACCGCGCGAGCCGCGCGTAGCACCCCACCGACATATACCCACACTTGGTGGCAGTTATGTTGCGGGACAGGAACTCTCGCGGCCCGGATCAGGCGATGTCGCGTCGCACCCGCGCCAGGTCGGCGTGCGTGAGCCCGACCAGGGTGTCGCGGAATACGCGGCCCGGTCCGGGCGGGACCGCTATCTCGCAGGGCACGACCAGCACCGCGCAGCCGGCGGCCTCCGCCGCCCGCGCACCGGTGGGGGAATCCTCGATGGCGACACAGTGTTTCGGGTCGACGCCGAGCAGTTCGGCGGCGCGCAGGTAGATGGCGGGGTCCGGCTTGCCCGCCAGAACCTCGTCGCCACAGATCGAGACGTCGAAGAAGTCGCGACCCAGGGTGTCCAGGCCGTATTCGGCCAGGGAGCGCTGGGTGTTGGTGACCAGCGCGCTGCGCAGGCCCGCCGCGCGAACCATGGCCAGGGCGTCCTTCGCGCCGGGGCGCCACGGGATCGGGCCGGTCATCAGCTCGGCGACGCGGCGTTCCAGGAAATCCCGCGCCTTCTCCACCGCGCCCACCGTCGGCTCCAGGCCGAGGCCGGTGAAGATGATGCGCATGGCGTCCGGGCCGGCGCTGCCGATCAGCGCGTGCCGGATCTCGTCGGTCATCTCGTGCCCGAGCTCCCGGGCGAGTTCACGAACGGCGATGTCCCACAGCTTCTCCGAATCGAGCAGCGTGCCATCCATATCCCAGAGAACCGCGGCCAGCGCTGTCACGTTCGGTGCATCTCCTAGTAAGCGATCCGGGACCCGGCTGGTCGCCGGATCGTTCACCAGGGTAATGGTCAGGCGTTGGACGCGGAGATGAGCAGGCGGCCGGTCTCGGAGGAGACCCGGAACCAGCGGGTCTCGGTGCTGGTCTGGCCGTTGGTCTTCACGTAGCTGATCGAGGCGGTGGCACCGTCACCACTCGGGTTCACGTTGCCGACCTGGACGGACCGGATCGAGCGCCAGAACGAGGTGTAGGCGCCGAGGCCGCCGGTCTGGGCCTGGTAGCTGGGCGAGAGCTGACTCCAGGCGCCGTCGATATTGCCCGGCAGCATGCTGTAGTAGCCCTGGATGAACTGCGCGACCTTCTCCGGCGTCGGCGGACCGGCCGGTGTGGTGGTCGGCGGGGGCGTCGTGGTGGACGGCGGCGGCGTGGTCGTGCTGCTCGGCGGTGCGGTGGTGGTGCTCGTCGGCGGATTCTGCGGCTCGCGCTGCACCGGCGCGCCGCCCTCGGCCGACGACGGCGCGGCGGGCTCGGTGGTATTGCTCTGCTGGGCCACCGGCGGCGACTCGTCCCCCGAGTTGCGGGTCAGCAGCAGGAACGCGGCCAGCAGTACGGCCACGCCGGCAATCGCCACCAGCGCCAGGGTCTGCTTGTTCGGACCGCCACCCTCGCCCGCTCCCCCGCGCAGCGTGTCGCTGGCTCTCGGGGGTGGCGGCGGGCTGGCGTGCTGGGCCGCGGGCGCGGCGGCCGGGATGAATTCGGTGGCGCCATCCTTGTCGCCGGGCGCGGACAGCACGGTGGTGGCGTCCCCGCCGGGAGCGGGCATGACCTTGGTGTTCACCGGAGCGGCGGCCAAGGCCGGAACCCGCCCGGCCGCAACGGCTTCGAGGGCTTCGCGGGCCTCCCGCATGGTCGGGCGGGCATCGATATTGGGTGCGAGCAGCCGCAGCAGCACCGGGGCGAGCTCGCCTGCCTGCTTCGGCGGCGGGATCTGCCCCCGGGCCACGGAATGCAGCACGGCCAGCGGATTGTCACCCTCGCCGAACGGCGGCAGACCCTCGACGGCCGCGTACAGGGTCGAGCCGAGGGCGAAGACATCGGAGGACGGTTCGGGGTTCTCCCCGCGCGCTACCTCCGGGGCCAGGTAGGCCGGGGTGCCGGCCAGGAAACCGGTGGCCGTGACGGTGACGTCGCCGACGGCGCGGGAGATGCCGAAGTCGGTGATCTTCACGGTGCCGTCGTCGGCGACCAGGATGTTGGCGGGCTTGACGTCGCGGTGCATGATGCCGGCCTCGTGCGCGGCGGACAGCGCGGCCGCGGCCTGCGCGCCGATGCGGGCGACCTCGTCGAACGGGAGCGTCTGATGGCCGGAGAGCTTGGCCGCCAGGCTGGGGGCGTTCATGTATTCCATGACCAGCCAGGGCTGGCCGTCTTCCTCGGCCACGTCGAAGACGGTGATGGCGTTGGGGTGATGTAGTCGGGCCGCGATCCGGCCCTCCCGCATCGCCCGCAGCTTCGCCTCCAGCGCGGCGGAGCGCGAGAGCCCCGGGCCGAGGATCAACTGCTTGACCGCGACCGTGCGCCGTAGTCGGACATCGGTGGCACGCCACACCACACCCATGGCACCGGTACCGATCGGATCTGTCAGCCGATACCGTCCAGCGATCAACCGGTCCGCGGTCATTGGGTTGTGCCCCTCCTGCTTTCACGCCGAGCTCGAGGGCAGTTGGGTGGCGTTCGCATCCGCCGACTGCCCCGGATGCAGTTGCAACAGCTTCGACAATGGCATACCCACCCGACAGACATCCACCAACTCGCCGGGTAACTTCTTGCCGACGAGTCGAATCCCGTGCCTGCCGGTACCGGATAACGCCCTGATTTACGTTCCGCGACATGCGATTACGCGGACGATGGACCCTGGCCGACCGAGTGAGGACCGTCACAACGTCCCACTCGGTCGGATTACCTAGGCATTGAAGTACTTCGCCTCCGGATGCAGCAGCACGAACGCGTCGGTCGACTGCTCGGGATGCAGCTGCAGTTCCTCGGACAGGACGACACCGATCCGGCCGGCCTGGAGCAGGTCGACCAGTTTGGCCCGGTCCTCCAGATCGGGGCAGGCGCCGTAACCGAAGGAGTAGCGAGCGCCACGGTAGCCGAGCTTGAAGTAGTCCTGGACATCGGTGGGGTCGGATTCGGCGACCGCATGGCCCTCCACCGTCAGTTCCTCACGGACCCGGCGGTGCCAGTACTCGGCCAGCGCCTCGGTGAGCTGCACGCCGATCCCGTGCACCTCGAGGTAGTCGCGGTAGTTGTCGCCGGCGAAGAGCTCGTTGGCGAAATCGGCGATCGGCTGCCCCATGGTGACCAGCTGGAACGGCAGCACATCCACCTGACCGGTCTCCTTCGCCTTGGCGCGGGAGCGGATGAAGTCGGCGATGCACAGGAACCGGTCGCGCTGCTGGCGCGGGAAGGTGAACCGATACCGTTCGGGGGCATCGGGATTCGGCTCGGTGAGCACGATGACGTCATCGCCCTCCGACACTGCCGGGAAATAGCCGTAGACCAGCGCGGCGTGCTGGAGCACGTTCTCGGTGGAGAGGCGGTCCAGCCAGTACCGCAGCCGGGGCCGGCCCTCGGTCTCGACCAGTTCCTCGTAGCTGGGCCCCTCGCCGCCGCGCTGGCCGCGCAGGCCCCACTGGCCCAGGAACAGGGCGCGCTCGTCGAGCAGCCCCGAGTAATCCTGCAGCGCAACGCCCTTGATGACACGGGTGCCCCAGAACGGCGGCACCGGCACGGGCAGGTCCGCGGCCACGTCGGAGCGCTCGGGCACCACGACCGGCACCTCTTTGGCCTTGCGCTCCTCGGCGATCCGCTTGGACCGCTCGTGCCGGGCCTTGCGCTCGGCGGTCTTCTCGCGCTCGGCGATGGCCTGCGGGCTGTTCGGGTCGATGCCGCCGCCGCGCTTGACGGTCATGATCTCGTCCATCAGCCGCAGGCCCTCGAACGCGTCGCGGGCGTAGTGCACGTGGCCCTCGTAGACCTCGGTGAGGTCCTGCTCGACGTAGGAGCGGGTCAGCGCGGCACCGCCGAGCAGGACCGGGAACTGCTCGGCCACGCCCTTGGCGTTGAGCTCCTGCAGGTTCTCCTTCATGATCACCGTCGACTTCACCAGCAGCCCGGACATGCCGATGACGTCGGCCTTCTTGTCCACGGCGGCGTCGAGGATGGTGGCGATCGGCTGCTTGATGCCGAGGTTGACGACCTCGTAGCCGTTGTTGGACAGGATGATGTCGACCAGGTTCTTGCCGATGTCGTGCACGTCGCCCTTGACCGTTGCCAGCACGATCCGGCCCTTGCCGGAATCGTCGGTGGCCTCCATGTGCGGTTCCAGGTAGGCGACGGCGGTTTTCATCACCTCGGCCGACTGCAGCACGAACGGCAGCTGCATCTGGCCCGAGCCGAACAGCTCACCGACGGTCTTCATGCCCGAGAGCAGGGTCTCGTTGATGATCTGCAGCGGCGGCACCTCGGCCATGGCCGCTTCCAGATCGGCGTCCATCCCGGCCTTCTCGCCGTCGACGATGCGCCGTTCCAGGCGTTCGAACAGCGGCAGCGCCGCGAGTTCTTCCTGGCGGGAGGCCTTGGTCGAGGAGGTCGACACACCCTCGAACAGCGCCATCAGCTTCTGCAGCGGGTCGTAATCCTCACCGCGCCGGTCGTAGACGAGATCCAGCGCGGTCTGGCGCTGCTCCTCCGGGATCCGGGCCATCGGCAGGATCTTGGAGGCGTGCACGATCGCCGAATCCAAACCGGCCTCGACACATTCGTGCATGAACACCGAGTTCAGCACCTGGCGCGCGGCCGGGTTCAGGCCGAAGGAGATGTTGGACAGGCCCAGCGTGGTCTGCACCTGCGGGTGCTTCCGCTTGAGCAGGCGGATGGCCTCGATGGTTTCGATGCCGTCCTTGCGCGACTCCTCCTGGCCGGTGCCCAGGGTGAAGGTCAGGGTGTCGATGATGATGTCGGATTCGAGCAGACCCCAGTTGCCGGTGATGTCGGCGATCAGGCGCTCGGCGATCGCGACCTTGGTCTCGGCGGTGCGGGCCTGACCCTCCTCGTCGATGGTCAGGGCCACCACGGCGGCGCCGTGCTCGGCGACCAAGGCCATGGTCTGCTGGAACCGCGATTCCGGGCCGTCGCCGTCCTCGTAGTTGACCGAGTTCACCGCGCACCGGCCGCCGAGGTGTTCCAAACCGGCTTGCAGGACGGGGGTTTCGGTGGAGTCCAGCATGATCGGCAGGGTGGAGGAGGTCGCCAGCCGCGCGGCCAGGGCTTCCATGTCCTTGGCGCCGTCACGGCCGACGTAGTCGACGCACAGGTCGAGCATGTGCGCGCCGTCGCGGGTCTGGTCCTTGGCGATATCGAGGCACTTCTGCCAGTCCTCGGCGAGCATCGCCTCACGGAAAGCCTTGGAGCCGTTGGCGTTGGTGCGCTCGCCGATCATCATGATCGAGGCGTCCTGCTCGAACGGCACCGCCGTGTACATGCTGGACACGCTCGGCTCGTGCTCGGGGTGCCGGCGCTCCTCGACGGCGGGCAGCGACTTCTCCACCTCGCGCACCGCCTCGGCGACCTGACGGATGTGCTCGGGTGTGGTGCCGCAGCAGCCGCCGACCAGGGCCAAGCCGTACTCGGAGACGAACCCGCGCAGCGCGATCGCCAATTCCTCAGGCGTCAAGGGGTATTCCGCGCCGTTCGGGCCGAGCACCGGCAGACCGGCGTTCGGCATCACCGACACCGGCAGCTGCGCGTGCTTGGACAGGTGGCGCAGGTGCTCGCTCATCTCGGCCGGGCCGGTGGCGCAGTTCAGGCCGATCATGTCGATGCCGAGCGGCTCCAGCGCGGCCAGGGCCGCGCCGATCTCGGAACCGACCAGCATGGTTCCGGTGGTCTCCACGGTGACGTGGGTGATGATCGGGATCCGGCGCCCGGCCTGCTCCATCGCGCGGCGGCTGCCGGTGATCGCGGCCTTCACCTGGAGCAGGTCCTGACAGGTTTCGATCAGGATGGCGTCGGCGCCGCCGTCGAGCATGCCGAGCGCGGACTCGACATAGGCGTCGCGCAGCACGGTGTAGGGCGCGTGGCCCAGGGTCGGCAGCTTGGTGCCGGGGCCCATCGAGCCCAGCACGTACCGGGGGGTGCCGTCCGCGGACGGGCCCATCTCGTCGGCGACCTCGCGGGCCAGGCGGGTGCCCTTCTCGGACAGATCGCGGATCCGGTCGGCGATGTCGTAGTCGGCCAGGTTCGGCAGGTTGCAGCCGAAGGTATTGGTCTCGACCGCGTCCGCGCCGGCCTCGAAGTACGCGCGATGGATATGCCGCAGCACATCGGGGCGGGTGTCGTTGAGGATCTCGTTGCAGCCCTCCAGGCCGCGGAAATCGTCGAGCGTCAGGTCCGCCGCCTGCAACATGGTGCCCATCGCACCGTCGCCGATGACGACACGGCGAGACAGCGTGTCGAGAAGCGTGGTATCGAACGCGGCGGATCGGGACGCAGACATGCGTACAAGCCTAAAGGGCACCGCCGACATACCTATCAACCGCCACCACCGCAGGTGAGAGGGACGTGTGCCAGACCACACACACGCTGCGGACCGCGGCCGTGTCCTTCCTATATGACACAGCGCGTGCCGTGCCCACACCGTAGGGTGAACGGGTGAACCCCAGTGAAACTCCCGAGTCGGAACTGCCGACGCTGCGGGATCCCGTGCTGGTCGCCGCCTTCGAGGGCTGGAACGACGCGGGTGACGCGGCCAGTGGCGCGGTGGAGCATTTGGAACTGATCTGGGACGCCGAGCCCCTAGCGGAACTCGATTCCGAGGACTACTACGACTACCAGGTGAACCGTCCGACGGTGCGCCAGGTCGACGGCGTGACCAGGGAGATCCAGTGGCCGTCCACCAGCCTGTCGGTGTGCTCGCCGCCCGGCAGCGAGCGCGACGTGGTGCTGCTGCGCGGTATCGAACCGAATATGCGCTGGCGGAGTTTCTGCGGTGAGCTGCTCGCGATGATCGAGCAGCTGGGTGTGAACACGGTGGTCATCCTGGGCGCGTTGCTCGCCGACACCCCGCATACCCGGCCGGTGCCGGTCACCGGGTCCGCCTACAGCAAGGAAGCCGCCGAGCGCTTCAACCTGGAACAGACCCGCTACGAGGGACCGACCGGTATCACCGGGGTCCTGCAGGATCAGTGCGTGCGCGCCGGCGTGCCCGCGGTGTCGTTCTGGGCGGCGGTGCCGCACTACGTCTCCCAGCCGCCCAACCCCAAGGCCACCATCGCGTTACTGCACCGGGTCGAGGATGTGCTCGACATCGAGGTCCCGCTCGGTGAACTGCCCAAGCAGGCCGAGGACTGGGAAGGCGCCGTCAACGAGATGACCGTCGGCGACGAGGAGATCAGCGAGTACGTGCGCTCGCTGGAGGAACGCGGCGACGCGGCGGTCGACATGAACGAGGCCATCGCCAAGATCGACGGCGACGCCATCGCGGCCGAGTTCGAAAAGTACCTGCGCAGGCGAGGTCCCGGGAGTTTCGGGCTGTAATCATCCGGGGGGCAGGCGCGACGATCCGTCGCGCCTGACCCTCAGGCTTCGATGTGGCCGGGCGGACCCTGCAGGTCTTCGACGGTCCACACCTGGGCCGACGCGTCCTGGGCCAGCTTCGCGATCAAGATGTCGCGGGGAATCGTCTGGCCGGCAAAATGATCGAGTGAGGGAACCACGACGTGGTGCGCGTCGGCGCGCTTGAGTTCCTGCGTCAGCTCGGCGAACGCCGTGCCGTCACCCGAAGTCGATTCATGGAAAGTCGCGGCGAAGCAGAGTCCTTCGGCCTCCGCGAGGGTGCTCATCGCGTCTTCGAGCTCCTCGCAGTGGCCGTCGGCCAAATCGTCCCGCAAGTATCCATAGATCAACGCTTCCACCCGAACCTCCGTTGGTCATGGGTCGCCAGTGCATTGTTCGGATCCCCCGGAGCGGGGGTAATGCGATGTGGGGCAGTAGATCGGCAAACTGTAGCCGTTCCTTCTTCAGGATGTCGGACGCCATGTTGCAAATGCAGGTGTCAACCCGATGACATCTCTGTGCCCTATTCGGTCCGCTGAGCGTTAACTGGTGCGATACTTGGACCGTGGCCGCTGGAGACGATCGACCCGTCTGGGCTGTCCGGATGCGCTCCGAGCGCGACGCCAGGGGGTGGTCCCAAGCCGATGCCGTGCGGGTAATGCGCGCCAAATCGTCGCACAATTTGCCGACAGACAGTACGCTACTGCGTAATTGGCGCCGCTGGGAGTCGGGCGAGTCCCGCCCCGACGACTTCTACGCCCCCATCATCGCCGCCGCCTTCGACACCGTGACCGCGGCGTTCTTCCCCAAATCCCGGCCCAACCGCGACGACGAACTACTCTCCGCGACCGGGATGGACACGCTGGAATTCATTGGCCGCCTGCGGATGTCCGATGTCTCGGCGGCCACCCTGGACGCCATCCGGATCACCGCCGAACGGCTGTGCTGCGAATACCCTTACGCCGACCCGCATTCCCTGCACAGCGAGGGAACCGCCTGGTTGCGCCGCATCACCTCGCTGCTCGACGGCCGGCTCACCCTGGCCCAGCACCGCGAAATCCTGGTGCTGGCCGGGTGGGTCGCGCTGCTCGTCGGCTGCGTCGACTACGACCTGGGCCGGCGCACCTCCGCCGAAGCCACCCGCCGCGCCGCCTGCTCGCTCGGGCACGAAGCCGACCATCCCGAGATCATCGGCTGGGGCGCGGAAATGTCGGCCTGGTTCGCCCTGACCCAAGGTAACTACCGGGGTGCCATCGAGGCGGCCGACAACGCTCTCGACCCGTCCAGATCCCTTGGCGTGGGTGTTCAGCTGGCCGCCCAGCGCGCCAAGGCCTGGGCCCGTATCGGCGACCGCGCGGAGGTCGAACGGGCCCTCGGCACCGGCCGAGCGATCTTAGAGCGACTCGAACCACCCATCAATCTCGACAACCACTTCGTCGTCGACCCACAGAAGTTCGACTTCTACGCCATGGACTGCTGCCGCGTCGCCGGCGAGGACAAACTCGCGGAAACCTATGCCCGCGAAGTGATCCGCAACTCCACCCGCGCCGACGGCACCATCCGCAACCCGATGCGCGTCTCCGAGGCCCACCTCACCCTCGCCGTCGTCGCCGTCCGCAACCGCGATCTCGAACTCGCCGTAGACGAAGGCATGCGCGCCTTCTCCGGCAAACGCCGCTCCCTCCCCTCCCTCATGTGGATCGCCGGCGAAGCCGCCCGCGAAATCATCGAACGCTTCCCCTGCGACCCCCGCACCCGCATCTACCTCGATCAGTTACGGTCGCTGTCGCCGGAGTAGGCCCGTCCACCAATCATTTTCACCCGTTGATGTCGTCCGAGTTCGTGCCGACAGAGAGATCATCGGGACGCGGCGGCCACGGTGGCGCCACTATTCGCTGCCCGGTCCACGGATCGATGGCGGCAATGGGAAACACTGCCGGGGAGAACACTTCGGATCTATCCCACATCAGGGTGTCCTCGAAGAACACCATGGCGGAGACTTCGGGGCCGCGCTCGGGAACGATCAGTCGCCACCCATTGCCGAGGGCGATGCGCAAGCCCCCGGATTTGAACAGCACCGGCGACAGAATCGGTGCCGAGACCATCCGCTCCACTTCGGCCTGTGGCCAATAGGTGAGAGCGTGCCGACCCGGCGCATCCTCGGCTATGGACCCGTACGCCATCTCAGCTCCGAGCCCGACCACGATCCGAAACGACCTATCCGTGACGAATTCGACCTCGCCGGTATGCCAGATCGTGCGCACAACCCGACTCCCGCGCATCGGTTGCAGCACCCAGCGGTCCTCGTACTCCTTGATCGTGTCTCGATCGCCCACGTCATTCATCCAACTCGTCGAGAATGTTTCCGCCGGGAGGCGGCGGAGCCCAAGTAGCGCAGTCGAATCAGGCAGTGAGCGAAACCACAGGGTTGCCGGATTCGGACAACTGTAGCCAAGCGGGCAGCGGTGGCGCGCACGTCGAAGTGCCGAAGTGGCAGGTCATTCCCGGCTTGGCGAACACGCCGCAAACCGGACACGCGGGGTTCTTCCGTCGGAGGGCGACCTACCCGCTACTACCCTGTTCCCGGTGACCGACTCCGCCGACGGGCCTGCGCTGGAAGAGACGCAGCGGGCCGACTTCGAATTCAGCGACGAGCGGCTGCGACTGTTCTCCTTCGCGACCGCGGAGAAGCGCGGCGACTACCTGTGGGTGTTGCGGGCGTTCGACAGTGCGCGGGCCGCGTATGTGGTGTTGCTGCATGCCGATGATGTGGCGGAGTGGATTCGGCGTAACAGTGCGGGGGCGGCGGAGTTGAGCGGGGCCGAGATCGGGCCGCTGCTTGATCAGTTGCATCAGTGGGGTGTGCTGGAGCGGTCCTATGACGGGACGCGGGCGGCGACGCTGGCCGAATACCGCAATCGGCATTACGTGTATCAGTTCTCGCAGGCGGGGTTCCAGGCGTATCGGGCGGTCGCGGGGGTGCTCGCGGCGCGGCTGGACGAGGCGGCGCTGTCGCGGCTGGTGCTGCCGGAGTTGCTGGCCGACCTGAACGCGCTGGCCGCGGCGAACACCGCCGGCGATGCCGAGCGGGTGTATCGCACGCTGCGGCGCCTGGATGCCGCGCTCACCGACATGGCGGCGCGGGCGGCGCATTTCTATCTCTCGCTCGGCGATATGGTGCGCACCACCGAGATCACGCCGGAGGCGTTTCTCGTGCACAAGGACGCGCTGCTGGCGCACATGCGCGACTTCAGCATGGATCTGGCGCGGTTCGCGCCGCGCCTGGCGAACGCGATCGGCGACATCGAGGAGACCGGCGTCGACGAGCTGATCGAACGGGCTGCGGGCTGCGACGAGCGGGTGCTGCTGAGTCCGCAGGAGCGGGAGGCGGATTGGCGGGCGCGCTGGCAGGGCCTGCGCACCTGGTTCGTGGCGGCGGAGCCGGGCGATTCCACCGAGGCGGACCGGCTGCGCGAGGCGACGATGAGCGCGATCGCGGCGGTGCTGTCGCTGCTGCGGCGGGTCACCGAGACGCGCCGCGGCGGGGTCAGCCGGGAGTCGGCACTGCGGCACCTGGCCGGCTGGTTCAACGCCGCGCCGTCCACCGACAGCGCGCACGCACTGTTCGACACGGTGTTCGGCCTGGGCCGCCCGCGGCACCTGTCGATGGAGCACCCGGACGCGGATCTGATTCCGCCGGGCCGGTCCTGGTGGGAAGCACCGCCTTTGGAGATCTCGCGCACCCTGGCCGAGACCGGCCGGCCACCGCAGGCGGGCGCGCCGGCCCGGATCCAGCGCAACGACGCGAGCGTCCGCCGGTTGCGCGAAGCCCAGTTGGGCGCGCAGCGGGCGCGCGCCGAGGCCGCGAAATCGCTGGCGTCGGCGAATATCTACGAGCGCGAACTGGACGACGGCGAGACCGAGGTGCTGCTGCGGCTGCTCGACGCGGCGTCGACGGCGTGGGTGCCGGTCAGCGGCCGGGTCGAGGGCACCACCGGGTCCGACAACGGTGTGACGCTGACGGTCTCGAGTCATCCGGGTTCGACCGTGGTCCGCACCTCCCGCGGGCTGCTCCATCTCAACGGCCGCAAGCTCGACGTGCGGGCGAAGGGCGGTCGCGCGTGACGCACCGCGGCCGACATTTCGATCTATGTGTCCCCCGAACTCGTGGAGGCCGCGCATGATTCACGCACGCCGTATCGATTCCCTTGCCCTGGACAACTATCAGCGGGCCGCACGGGTGATCCTGGCCAACCATCTGGTGACCCGGACCTACCCGGATCGCATCGCGCTGCCGCTGATCCGCCGCTGGGCCACCGAGCTGCGCGAGGACCTCGCGGAGCTGTTCGGCTATCGCCTGGAGGTCACCGAGACCACCGCGCGCCTGTTCCCGATCATCGATCGACTGGACGCGGGCAAACCCGCGCGCACGGTCAACGACCGGCTCTTCGATCGCCGCCGCTACGCCTATCTGGCGCTGGCGCTGGCCGCGCTGGGCCGGGCCGGCGATCAGGTGACGCTCTCGGAACTGGCCGATCAGGTGGCGGCCTACACCGGGCGCATCGACGGCCTGGACCTCGCACCCGACCGGGCCGCGGACCGCGACGCGTTCGTCGACGCGGTCGGCTGGCTCGCCACCCGGGGCGCGCTGACCCTCGCCGACGGCGACGCGGGCGGCTGGGCCTCGGATCCCTCGGTGGGCGAAGCGCTCTACGACATCGATCGACCGGTGGTGTTCGCGATCTTCCGGCCGCCGCGGGCCTTGCAGCATCTGCACAGCGTGACCGGACTGCTCGGCGAGGAGGCCAATCCGACGGGGCAACCCGCCTCCTCGGATGCCGCGCGGCGGGTGCGGCGCGGCCTGGTGGAGCGGCCCGTGGTGTACGCCGAGGACTTCCCGCCCGGCGAACGCGCGGTGCTGTTGCAGGAGCGCATCGTGTCCGAGGTGGAGTTGTTCACCGGGCTGCGGGCCGAGCGGCGCGCGGAAGGCGTTGCGCTGATCGATGTTTCGGGGCGGCTGTCCGATGTCCGGTTCCCCGGGACCGGCACGCTGGCGCAGGTGGCGCTGCTGCTGGTCGGCGAGATCGCCGATCTGGTGCTCGATATCGACAACCCGGTGCCGCGGCGGCCCGCGCTCGACGACGCGATGGCGAACCTGGTCGGCCGGCTCGACGACGCCATCCCCGAGTCCACGATGTTCGCGCCCCTGGCCGACCTGCCCTTCGCCGACGGGTTGGACGACGACGAGGATTTCGGTGCGCCGGAGGAAACGCCCGAACCCGCGACCTACCCGTTCCTGGACTACGCCTGGGTGGGCGCGACCGTGCGGGATCTGACCGACCGCTACGGTGTCACCTTCGCCGCGCAGTGGCAGGCCGATGTGCCGGGTCTGACCACCGAGGTGGTGGCGTTGCTGGAGCGGCTGCGCCTGATCCAGCCGGTGCCGGGAGAGTCCGGTCCCGAAGGGGTGCTGATCCTGCCCGCGCTCGCGCGCTACCGGGGCGCGGTCGTCACCGTCCGCACCAAGCGGGCCGAGGAATTGTTCGTTACCGCCGCGGAAACCGGCGCAGGTATGGAAGGGGTTTGACCATGTCGGTTATCCACGGCGGAGTGCGTTTCATCCCGACCCGCGCCGGGATCGTCAACCTGTGGGACTACCGCGATCAGGAGTTCTGCTTCGCCGACGGCCGGCTGGTGCTGCGCGGGCCCAATGGTTCGGGCAAGACCAAGGCGCTCGAGGTGCTGTTCCCGTTCGTGCTGGACGGGCGCATCGAACCGCGCCGCTTGAACCCGTTCGCCGGCGAGGAACGCACGATGAAGTCGAATCTGCTGTATCGCAAGCAGGAATCGGCCTACTCCTACATCTGGATGGAGTTCGCGCGCGGCAGCTGGGACGACCCGGAAGTGGTCACCATCGGCATCGGCATGCGCGCGACCCGCTCCGCCGACAAGGTCACCCGCTGGTATTTCGTCGCCGACGGCCGGGTGGGCGTGGACTTCTCGCTGATCGGGCCCGACGATCGCCCGTTCACCCGCAAGCAGCTGGCCGAGCAGATCGGCACCGACTGCATCGTGGACCGGCCCGTCGAATACCGCACCGCGATCGACGCGCGCATGTTCGGGCTCGGCACCCAGCGCTACGACCAGCTGATCAACCTGATCCTCACGCTGCGCCGCCCGCAGCTGGCCAAGAACCTGGACCCGCGCGGACTCTCGCAGGCACTCACCGACGGTCTGCGCCCGCTGGACGAGCAGCTGATCCTGGACGCCGCCCGCTCCTTCAGCGATATGGAGGAGGTTGGCCGCAACCTCGAGGGCCTGGTGCACGCCGACACCGCGACCCGCGCGTTCGTCGGCGTGTACCGGAAATACCTTGCGGTGCAGGCGAAGACGGATGTCGACCAGGTGCGCACCCGGCTCGACGCGGTGACCCACGCCAGCACCGCGCTGTTCGCCGCGACCGCGCTGCGCGGGCGCCGCGACACCGAGCGCACCGCCGCGGAGGCCCGCGCCGAGGACGCCGACCGTGCCTACGAGCAGGCGCTCACCGACCGCGAAACCCTGCAGCGCTCCAGCGCTTACGAGGGCAAGCAGCAACTCGACGACCTCGCCGACGCCGTGCGCCGGCTGGAGACCTCGGCCAGTGTGCACGGCGACAAGGCGCTCAAGGCCCGGCAAACACTCGACCAGCGCGTCCAGGAGGCCGAGCGCGCCACCTCGTCGGTGCGCACCGCCGCCGCGACCCTGGCGCGCGGCGAGGACGAGCTGCGCGCCACCGCCGAGGAAGCCGGAATCGACTGGACCGCACCGCCGGAGGACGCGCGCGGGGACAACCTCACCGCGATCGTGCGGGCCCGCGCCGAGGAACGCGACGCCGATGTGCGCGCGGTTAGGCGCGCCCTGGGCCTGATGGACGCCGCGTCGGCCGAGCAGTCGCGCGCGCAGCGCCAGTCCGAACGTGCCGTGGCGGCAAAGGAATCGGCGGCGGCCGAGGTCGCCGCCGCCGAGGCCTCGGTCGCGCTGGCCCGCACCGAAGCCGCTGCCGCACTAAGGGCCTGGTGGGATCAGCACCGAGAGGTGTACTCCCCCATCGAGAAAGGTCTGTTCGACGCCCTCGACGCCGCGCTGGCCGACGCCGGGACCGACGAGGCCGCCGGGATCGCGGAGGTGCTGGCCGAGCGGGCCGAGCCGCTGCTCGACGAGGTGCGCAATCGCCGGCAGGAAGCCCGGTCCCGGGCGGCCGCGGCGGCCGAGCGCGGCACCGAGCTGACCGCCGAGCGGGATCGGGTCGCCGCCCAGAGTGACGACGCGCCACCGCCTTCGGCGACCCGGAACCAGGAGCGCGCCGGCCGTTCCGGCGGCCCGCTGTGGCAGCTGGTGCGGTTCGCCGACGCCGTCCCGCCCGCGGCGGCGGGCGGCATCGAGGCCGCGCTGCATGCCGCCGGGTTGCTCGACGCGTGGGTCTGCGCGGCGGACGAACTGCCGGCCGACTACACCTCCGAGCAGTTCCTGCTGCCGCTGCCCGCGCAGTCCCGGCCGTCCGGGCGCACGCTGGCCGATGTTCTTGTGGTGGAGGAGGACTCCGAGCAGCTGACGGTGCCGCGGCAGACCGTCGCCGACGTCCTCGCATCCATCGCACTGCACGAACCCGATTCGGCCGCAGCGGAATTCGGCGCGGTCGCGGTCAGCGAGGCCGGTACGTTCCGGCAGGGTGTGCAGATCGGGCGGCACCACAAGGCCGACGCCGAGTACATCGGCGCGACCGCCCGGGCCCGGCGGCGCGAGCTCCGGCTCACCGAACTGGCCGCCGCGCTCGACACCACCGCGGCCGCCGCGGAACAGGCGACAGCCGAAGAGGCCGCCGCCACCGCGGAACTCGCGCGGATCGCCGCGGCCGCCAAGGCCCTGCCGCGCGCCGGAGCGGTCACCGGCGCGCTGCGTGCGGTCGCCGAGGCCGCGGGCATGATGCGCTCGCGTTCGGAAACCGTGGTGCAGGCCGAACGCGATCTCGATCAGGCGGTCGCCGAGGTCACCACCGTCGACAAGAAGCTGCGCGCCATCGCCGTCGCGCACCGCACCCCGCGCGATCCCCGCGATATCGACGCGCTGGCCGCCGCGATCCGGCACTTCGAGAACACCGGCACCGGCCTGCTGCGCCTGCGCACCGATCACGAGCGCGAACGCGAACGGGAACGCGAAGGCGCGGACCGGCTCGCCGAGGCCCGGGACCTGGCTGAGGCCTTCGCCGAGGAGGCCGAGGCCGCCCAGGCCGGATATCAGGAGCAGTCCCGCAAACTGGAGACCCTGCGCGAGGCGCTGGGCGCGGGCGCCGCCGACATCGATCGCGACCTGGAACTGGCCCGGGAGAAGATCGAAGCCACCCGCGCCGCGCAGAAGGCCGCCCGCAAGGCCGCCAACTCCGCCATCGAGGCGATCGGCGACGCCGAGGCTGCCTATCGCACCGCGCACGAATCCCTGGGCACCGCGCTCACCGAGGTGCTCGCGGACGTGAAAACCCTTGCGCCCTATGCCCAGCCGGACCTGCTGCGGCTGCTCGGCGCACCGGTCGAGAGCCGCTGGCCGAGCAGCGAGGCCGCCTGGTCGACGCCCGAGCAGTTGCTGTACCGCATCACCCAGGCCGGGCCCGAGACCGAACCCCAGGTCCTGCCCGACGAGGTGTTCGAGCTGTTCGCGAACCTCACCGCCGCCACCGCTTCGGTGCGGGCCGGGGAGGCAGCGCGCAAGTCGACCCGCAGCGCGGTGACCGCGGCGCTGCAGGAGTTCGATGCCGCCCTGGCCGGTTCCGGCCGCGACTACCGGTTGCAGTGGGACGCCGCCGACGGCCTGACCGTGGTGCAGGTCGCCGACGAGCACGGCATGTCCGCGCTGGCCGATTTCGCCGGCCGCATCGATCAGGCCCGCCACGATCAGGAACTGCTGCTCACCGACGCCGAGCGCCGCATCCTGGAGGACGCGCTGCTCACCGGCCTGGCCCAGCAGATCCACGAGCGCACCGCCGACGCCCGCGAGCTGATCTCCCGGATGGGTTCGGAGATGAAGCAGCGGCGGATGTCCTCGGGCAACACCATCGGCGTGCACTGGGTGCTGGCCGACGCGCTCTCCGACGCCGCCCGCGCGATGTGCAAGCTGCTCGACCGGGACGCCTCGGTCCTGTCACCCGAGGATCTGGCGGCGATCCGCGCGCACTTCGCGGCCGAGATCCGGGCCGCCCGCGCCGCCCACCCGGAGCGTTCCTACCCCGAAATCCTCGCCGCGACACTGGATTACCGCACCTGGCGGGTGTTCTCCTTCACGCTGATCTCCGGCGACGGCACCGAGGACAAGCTCACCGTGGCCCGGCACAGCGCCCTGTCCGGCGGCGAGCAGTCGGTCTCGCTGCACCTGCCGCTGTTCGCGGCCGCCCACGTCATGCTCGACTCCGCCGACCCGCAGGCCCCGCGCCTGCTCGCCCTGGACGAGGCCTTCGCCGGCGTCGACGACAACGGCCGCAGCGAGCTGCTCGGCCTGAGCGTCCAGTTCGATCTGGACCTGTTCATGACCGGCTACGACCTCTGGATCACCTATCCGCACGTCCCCGGCTGCGCCCACTACGACCTGGCGCACTCCACCGCCGAGAACTCCGTCAGCGCCACCCTGCTGGTGTGGGACAGCGGCGACCTGCTCGCCGAGCACGACGGCACCGACCTCACCACCGCCCTGGGCTCCCCCAACCGCCGCCGCGTCCCCAACGGCATCGAAGGTGGGCTCACCCTGGACAACATGCCCGGCGAACTGGAACCCGCTGCGAACTGATCAACCGCTGTCGGAATGTGGGCCTACTGGCCGGGCCCCCACTGCCAGGACTGGAAGAGGCTGGAGCTGCCGGTGTTGGGCGGAATGATGGCCGGCGGCAGGGCCGGGGCCTGGGGCCGGTCGCTGGCATCGGCCCGCAGCGCCGGGCAGCTGCCGCCGGGTGCGGTGGCCAGCTCGAAATGCCACCATTCGTTGGCATAGATCCGGCACAGCCCCCAGCGGTTGCCGTTGCTCTCCAGCCACTGGGCACCGGGCTGCGGGCCCACGTCGATGGCTTGACCGGAGACGTGGGTGGATTCGTCCGGCGGAAGGACCCAGCGGCGCGCCTCGTCGGGGCCGCCGTAGGTGGCGAGGCCGTCCTCCCACATCGCCTGCTGTTCGGCGGGCGAGCGGTAGCCGGAGTTGATGTAGAGCGGGACACCCTCGGCCCGGGCGGCTTCCTCGGCCTGGGTGTAGGCCGCGGCCAGAGCGGGGGTCAACCCCTCGGTCCCCGCGGCGGCGGCAACCGCCGTGCGCTGGTCGGCGTGAGCGGTGGGGGCGGCCAGTAGGACCAGGGCCGGTAGGGCCACCGCGGACATCGCTAGCTTTGCGATCATGCCGCGATCTTATCGGCAGCTACCCGCTGCTCCCGGGAACCACGGAGCCCGGGCATTCGTCATGCCCGGGCTCCGGTTCACGCAACGATCGGTCCTACGGAGCGATCGGCCGGGTGAACGTCCAGCATCCGTAGGCGGTGGCCGCGCCGAAGATGACGATCATCGCGGGGGGAATGCCGACGATCGCGGCCGCGATCAAGCAGAACACCGCCAGGACAGTTACCACTATTTCCAAGGTCCGGATGATCCGGACCGTTTGTTCGATCGGCATGATCCTCCTTCATCCGAGGACGCGTGCGCCCTTCGCTTCTAGTGGTGCCCAATCGATTCCGAGTGAAACGGTGCCGGTGACCACGGCTGACCTCGAGCGGCGGGACTCTATCCACAGGAAAGGGCTCTGTCCACATGTTGTTCCAGTGCTGTGGATCACTTTGTCCACAGTTCGGCTATGGTTTGGGATAAGTCACAGAGACCGCCCCCAGAGCCGAAACCTCCTGTGTCCCAGCTGTTCCGAGCCCGACGAATGGGACATCGGAGACCGATCAGTCGGCTCCGGGGATGGCGGCGGACTACGTCTGGCGCGCCAGCTCCGAGGACCGGCGATGCCGTCCGATCCGCTCCCAGATCTCCCCGCCGTGCTCGCGCGCATACGACACCGCGGCGCGAATCTTGCGGTCCGGCAGGTCGGATCGATGGGCCAGCACCACGATCCGCTGCTCCATCGGACCGTCGAGCTCGAGCAGCCGAGCCACGACCTCCCACACCTCGGGACCGGCGGCCAGCGCCGCGCGCCGATCGTGCACGGGCCCGCGGAAGACGATGCCCGGGTGTTCCAGCTGATCGACCCCCTCGCGGATCAACCGGTTGAGCAGTGCGGTCGAACTCGTTCCCTCGCGTACAGCGCGTGACACCAGCTGCCGGCTGGCTGAATCCGAGATCCGAAACGACGTACTCATTGCCCTCCTCGACTCGGGGATAGCTCGCTATCCCTCAAGGGTGCACGCGAACATCGCGACGCGACCCCGGTGATCAGGGGTGACATCGCGATGTCCGGTCGAGGCGGCGCTGGGCGTGAAAGCCTTTTTCAGACGCGTTCTTTGGAGCGTGTACGCACCCGCAACGCGATCGGCTTCTGCGTTTCGGCGAAGAAGTCGTTGCCTTTGTCGTCCACGACGATGAACGCCGGAAAATCTTCGACTTCGATCTTCCAGACCGCTTCCATGCCGAGTTCCGGATATTCCAGGACCTCGACGGATTTGATGCAGTCCAGCGCGAGCCGCGCGGCGGGCCCGCCGATGGAACCGAGGTAGAAACCGCCGTGCGCGTTGCACGCCTTGGTCACCTGGGCCGAGCGATTGCCTTTGGCGAGCATCACGTGCGATCCGCCGGCCGCCTGGAACTGGTCGACATAGGAATCCATGCGACCGGCCGTGGTCGGGCCGAACGACCCGGAGGCGTATCCCTCCGGCGTCTTGGCCGGACCGGCGTAATACACGGCCATATCGCGCATGTATTGCGGCATCGGCTCGCCCGCGTCGAGCCGCTCCTTGATCTTGGCGTGCGCGATATCGCGCGCCACCACCAGCGGCCCGGTCAGCGAAAGCCGGGTCTTCACCGGGTATTTCGAGAGTTCGGCGCGAATCTCGTCCATCGGGCGGTTCAGGTCGATCTGGACCACATCGCCGCCGAGAATGGAGTCGGTCTGCTCGGGCAGGTACTGCGCGGGCTCGCGCTCGAGCTGCTCCAGGAACACACCCTCGGGCGTGATCTTGGCCAGCGCCTGGCGGTCGGCCGAACACGACACCGCGATCGCCACCGGGCAGCTGGCGCCGTGCCGGGGCAGGCGCACCACGCGCACGTCGTGGCAGAAGTACTTACCGCCGAATTGCGCGCCGATACCGAACTCCTGGGTGAGCTTGAAGACTTCTTCTTCCAGCTCCAGATCGCGGAACGCGTGCGCGGCCATCGAGCCCTCGGTCGGCAGGCTGTCCAGGTAATGCGCGGAGGCGTATTTCGCGGTCTTCAAGGCGAATTCGGCGCTGGTGCCGCCGATCACCACGGCCAGGTGATAAGGCGGGCAGGCCGCGGTGCCGAGCGAGCGGATCTTCTCGTCCAGGAATTCCAGCATGCGCTGCGGATTCAGCACCGCCTTGGTTTCCTGATACAGGAACGACTTGTTGGCCGAGCCGCCGCCCTTGGCCATGAACAGGAACTTGTAGGCCGGCTGCGCGGGATCGCCCTGGGTGGAATACAACTCGATCTGCGCCGGCAGATTGGTGCCGGTGTTCTTCTCGTCCCACATGGTGATCGGCGCCAGCTGGGAATAGCGCAGATTCAGCTTGGTGTAGGCGTCGAACACGCCGCGGCTGATCCATTCGGCGTCGTCGGCGCCGGTGAGGACGCCCTCGGACTTCTTGCCCATGACGATCGCCGTGCCGGTGTCCTGGCACATGGGCAGGATGCCGCCCGCGGAGATGTTCACGTTCTTGAGCAGATCCAGCGCGACGAAGCGATCATTACCCGAGGACTCCGGGTCGTCGATGATCTTGCGCAGCTGGGCCAGGTGCGCGGGGCGCAGGTAGTGGCTGATGTCGTGCATCGCCTCGGCGGTGAGCAGCCGCAGCGCTTCGGGCTCCACTTTCAAGAAGGTGCGACCATCGATCTCGAAGGTGCTGACCCCCTCGGTGGTGATGAGCCGGTAGGGGGTGTCATCGGCGCCGATGGGCAGCAGATCTGAATAGCGGAATTCCGGCGCGGTCACGGATCGCTCTCCTTCGCATGGGGCTGGGTGCTGGCCCACTGGTCACAAGCACAGGAAGCCTAGCCACCGGACCGGGCCCGACCGGGGTAAGGCAAACCTAAGACCCTGGTAGTAGTCACAAAAGGTTGCACGTTCAACTTTGTGGTGCTACCTCTCAGGTCTGATGTTGTCGCAGGCGAAGGCCATCGCGCGGTCCTTCGATGGAGCATCTCGGAGTTGGGAGGTAGCCATGACGGAACCGGTGTGGCTCGATGACGTCGAGATGCGGGCCTGGGTCGGGTTCGTCCGCACCCGCGACCTCATCGCCGCCGCCATCGGGCGCGATTCGGCGCGCGAATCGAATCTCACCTACGTCGAGTACTCGGTACTGGCCAGCTTGTCGAAATCCCCGGACTGCCGGCTCACCTTCGCCGACCTGGCCGAGCAACTGGAGTGGTCGCAGAGCCGGCTCTCCCACCAAATCACCCGGATGGAGAAGCGCGGACTGGTCATCCGGGAACCGATCCCGGACGACGCCCGCCGCACCGCCGCCCGGCTCACCCCGCACGGCGCCGACCTGCTCGCCGGCGCCGCGCCGGCGCACGCCCGCAGCGTGCGCCGCCACATGATCGACGCCTTGGATCGCGATCAGCTGACGGCGCTCGCCGACATCTACGACACGTTGCTCGCCCATCACCGGCACGCGCCGCAGGAGAACTAGCCCGCGGCGACCTGATCCGGGACCACCCCGGGGCGTGAGGGCAGTCCGAGTGCCCGCTCGAACCCGTCCGGCACCACGAGATCGCTCCGATCCAGTTCCGCCACACTGGTTTTGCGCAGACCCAGCAGCGCGGAGTCGACGCCGCCGCGCATGATGTCGAGCACGTTCTCCACGCCGGCCTGCCCGTTCGCCGCGAGGCCCCAGAGGTAGGCGCGGCCGATCATGACCGCGCGGGCGCCCAGGGCGACGGCCTTGACCACGTCGCTGCCGCGCCGGATGCCGCCGTCCATCACCACGTCCACCTGATCGCCCACCGCGCCCGCGATCACCGGCAGCGCCCGGATCGCGGCGGGGGTGCCGTCGAGGTTGTTGCCGCCGTGGTTGGACACCGAGATGGCGGCCACGCCCGCGTCCACGGCGCGGTGCGCGTCGTCGACCCGCATGATGCCCTTGAGCATCACCGGGCCGTCCCACTGCTCGACTATCCAGCGCACGTCGTCCCAGTCGGGGGCGGGTGTGCCCATCCACTCGCCGTAGGCGCCGAAGAAGCCGGGCGCGGGCTTGCCGCCGACCGCCATGTTCGGGGCGGTGAGATCGGGGATGTGCCCGGAGCGCAGGTAGGTGCTCAGCCAGCGCGGCCGGGCCAGGGTCTGCGGCGCGAACTGCAGCATGGCGCGCAGGTCCAGCTTCTCCGGGATGACCGGGCTGCCCCAGTCACGGCCGTGCGAGAAGGACCAGTCCAGGGTCAGGATCAGCCCGACCGCGCCGGCCGCCGCGGCGCGGTTCATCCGCTCCAGCATCTCGTCCTTGCTGCCGCACCAGTACAGCTGGAAGAAGGTGGCCGGGTTGGCCGCGATCACCTCGTCGAGCGGCTTGCTGGCGAACGAGCTGAGCCCCATCGCGATGCCGCGCGCGGCGGCGGCGCGGGCGACGGCCACCTCACCGTCGGGGTGCACGGCCTGCACGCCGGTCGGCGAGATCAGCACCGGCATGGACAGCTGCTGGCCCATCACCGTGATGGACTGGTCGCGCTCGCCGATCGACCCCGCGCAGTGCGGCGCGAAACCCAGTTCGGTGAAGGCTTTTTGGTTCTCGTCGATGGTCTGACCGCGTTCCGACCCGGCGACGAGCGCGCCGTACACCGATTTGGGCAGCCGTTTTTTGGCGCGCCGCTGCGCTTCGGCAACGGTTTCGAACCAGGGATTCATTGTCCGGCCCTTCCGGGTAGCTCCACCGGCCACCAGGACCGGCTGTCTTTCTCCAAATGCATTGCGAGACTGTCGAGGAGGCGCATGCCGTCCTCGGATGTGGCCGTGGTGGGGTCGCCGAGGATCCCGTTCGGGCTCACCGCACGAACACCACCGGCGGCCAGCAGCGGGTAGAGCTCCGAGATCGGGCGCTGGTCACCGGGTTCCGCACGGTCGGCACGCACCCGGGCCGGATCCAGCGCGAGTTGCATGCCGGTTTCGGCGGCGCCGGCGTGCAGGTCGCCGTGGTAGCGCGGCATCCAGAGCCGGACGTCGCGGCTTTCCTCGCGCAGCAGCCGCACCGCGCGCTGTAGCGGTTCGGCGTTCCCGCCGTGCCCGTTGACCAGCAGGATCTGGTCGAACGTATCGGTCGCCGAGCGGCACAGCTCCACGATCAGCAGTTCCAGCGCGGCCTGCCCGATCGAGAGCGTGCCGGGAAAGCCCGCGTGCTCACCGCTGGAGCCGTACGGAACGGCCGGGGCGACAAGCACATCCGGGCGCCGGGCGGCCAGCCTGCGGCACAGCTCGGCGGCGATATCGGTATCGGTGGACAGCGGCAGGTGCGGGCCGTGCTGCTCGGTCGATCCCACCGGTACCGCCAGGATCACGCCCTGTTCCGCCCTGGCGCCCACCTCGGGCCAGGTCAGATCTGAAACGTGTTCTACCACGCTGCCGAGATTAACGTCACACGCTGACATAATCAATACGTCAGGGCCTGCCATAATGATTTTCGTGACAGTGCAGGGCAGCACGGGGCGCGGCCGCCCCCGCGGCACCACCAAGCGCGAACTCGAACTGATCGCGATGCGGCTGTTCAGCGCGCACGGCTTCGACAACACCACCGTCGAGGAGATCGCCGCCGCCGCGGGCATCAGCGGGCGCACCTTCTTCCGCTACTTCCCCACCAAGGCCGAGGTGCTCTGGGCCCAGTTCGACGACGAGATCGCGGCGCTGGAAGACGCTTTCGCCACCATCGGCGCGGACCTCCCGATGATGGCCGCGGTCCGCCGGGTGGTGCTCGACGCCAACGCCTACCGCGCCGAGGACGTCCCCGAACTGCGCACCCGCATGCGACTGATCGCCACCGTGCCCGCGCTGGCCGCCACCGCCGGCGCGCACTACGACGCCTGGGAACGCGCGGTCAGCGCCTTCGCCGCCCGCCGCCTGGGCGCCGCCGAGAACGACCTGATCCCGCTGGCGGTCGGGCGCACCACCCTGGCCGCGGCCCGCGCGGCCTTCGACGCCTGGCTCGCCCGAGCCGACGCCGACCTCACCGTTTACCTCGATCGGGCCCTGTCCGCACTGGAGCGGGGCTTCGCCGAGCTACCCTCAGGTTTCGGCGACAGCACGGCTGGGGTATGACTAGGCTCGGTATCGGCTCGCGGGCCGACCGCACTTGTAACCCGATCAAACCGTCGAAAGGGGCTGGAATTTCCATGTCCGAGGTGTCCATGAGCCTTTCGGCGGACTCGCTGCCCGCTGGAACGATCGACAATCTGCTGCCGCAGCTGGTCGAACATCTGCGCCAGAACCGCACAGCCCTGCGTGAGGAGTGGGCCCGCCGCATCGGCGACGCCCAGCTGCTCTCCGCGATGACCCCGGAGGAGATCTTCTCCGAGGCGACCTCCGTCTACGACAACTACGTCGAGGTGCTCGAGACCGGTAGCGCCGAGGCGCTGCAGGCCTACGCCCGCGACCTGTCCGAGCGCATCATTCCGCGTGGCGTCGAGACCGACGAGGTCATCGGCATCGTGCTGCTGCTGCGTGACGTGCTGGCGCGCAGCCTCTTCGAGAAGTACCAATCCAACTTCGAGCTGCTCAATCACGTGCTCGACGCCTACGAGCCGGCGGCCAACCGCATCGCCAACACGGTGACCGTCTCGTTCGTGCAGGAGCGCGAGCGCGTCATCCGGCAGCAGCAGGAAGCCATCCGCGAGCTGTCCACCCCGGTGCTCCAGGTGCGCGAACAGCTGCTGATTCTGCCCATCATCGGCGTGCTGGACAGCCAGCGCGCCCGCCAGCTCACCGAGCAGCTGCTGCGCGCGATCCGCGCCAACCGCGCCAAGGTGGTCGTCATCGACATCACCGGTGTGCCGCAGATCGACTCCACGGTGGCCAACCACCTGGTGCAGACCGTCGACGCGTCCGGCCTGATGGGCGCGAACGTCATCATCACCGGCCTGTCCTCGGAGATCGCGCTCACCCTGGTGACGATCGGCCTCGATCTGTCCAAGATGAACGCCGTCGGCGACCTCCAGGGCGGTATCGAAGAGGCCGAGCGGCTGCTCGGCTACGAAGTCACCCGCGTGACCGATCGACTTCTGACCGAACGCGACGGACGGTAGTCGGGCGGGCTGATGCCGGTACCCATACTCAAGCAGGGCACGTATCTGATCGCGTCGGTTCAATCAGCCTTGACCGACGCGGATACCGAGCGCCTGCAGGACGACCTGATGAAGCAGGTCTCCCGATATCGCGCGCACGGCATCATCGTCGATGTCACCGCGATCGACGTGATGGATTCGTTCGCGGCCAGATCGCTGCGTACCATCGCGCACATGACGCAGTTACGCGGCGCCGAAACGGTGATCGTCGGGCTGCAACCGGAAGTCGCGTTCGCCATGGTGCAGTTGGGCCTCACCTTCGAGGACATGCACACCGCCCTGGACCTGGAAGAAGGGCTTGCGTGGCTGGACCGCAAGGCCTCGGGACGGCGCCAGCGAGATGGTCGTGACAGTGGCCGATGAGACCATGGTGATCGCGGTGAAGGTGTCCGGTGACATCGTGATCGCACGCCAGGCCGGACGGGAGCTCGCCGAAAGGCTCGGCTTCTCCCTCACCGACCGCACCATGATCTCCACGGCCATCTCCGAAATCGCCCGCAACATCACCAGTTACGCGGGCAGCGGCGAAATCCGCCTGCTCGTCGGCGACCGCGACGGCAAACAGGCACTCGTGGTGCAGGCCGAGGACCAGGGCCCGGGCATCCGCGATATCGCCCGCGCGCTGGACGACGGCTATTCCACCGGACGCGGTCTGGGCCTCGGCCTTCCGGGCGCGCGCCGCCTGATGGACCGGCTCGTCATCGACTCCGCCCCCGGGCGGGGCACCCTGATCGAAATGTGGAAGTGGGTGCCCAACGGTGCATGAGGACGGCTTCATCGGTCGGATCGAATGGGCGGTGGCCGGACGGGCACTGCCCGGGCAGCGAGTGTCCGGTGACCGCTGCGTCGTCCTCGAAACCGGCGGCGGCTCCGTACTTTTCGGCGTGCTGGACGGCCTGGGCCACGGCGCGCCCGCCGCGGACGCGGCCGATCGGGCGGCGCAGGTCCTCTCGGAGAACCGCGGCGAACCCCTGGACGTGCTGATGCTGCTGTGCCATCGCGCGATGGCCGACACTCGCGGCGCGGCGGTCTCGCTGGCGCTGTTCGACTGCGAGGAGACCATCGACTGGCTCGGGGTCGGCAACGTCGAATCCCGGGTGCTCACCGTCGGCCCGGCCGGGCTCGCGGTGCGCGCGACCATCCTGATGACCGGCGGCATCGTCGGTTACCGCCTGCCACAGCACCTGCAACCGCAGACCGTGCCGGTGCGCGCCGGCGACCTGCTGCTCATGACCACCGACGGCATCGTCGCCGAAACCGTCGACGGCATCGACCTTTCCAAGTCCACCGCCGAGATCACCGCGGAGATTCTCAACCGGCACTCCAAGGACACCGATGACGCCTTGGTGCTGGCGGCCCGGCATCGCGGCGGTACGTCGAACGGATCACCATGAGCGATGTGCTGGCCGCGTTCCTCGACGCTTACGCGAACGCGCTACGGCGGCACCTGGATTCGCCGACGCATGCCAGCCTCGCCGAAGGATACGAGCTGGGCCGGCGCGCCCTGGTCGAGGACATCAGCCTGCTCGACCTGACCGAGCACCACTTCCGGTTCGTCGCCGCGAACGACAGCGCGGACCGGCCGGTCGCGGAACCGGCGCTGGAATTCCTGCTGCAGACCCTGGCCGCGCTCGACATCGCCACCCGCGGCTATCTCGGCGGCCTGCGCCGCTACGAGCAACAGCGTTCGCGCGCCGACGATCTCGCGGGCCGCGACGCCTTCCGCACCGCCCTGGTCGAATCGTTGCAGGACGGATTCTTCGTCGCCGATTCGCGTGGCACCATCATCGAGGTCAACACCGCCTTCGGCGCGCTCACCGGATACGGCGCGGCCGGGCTGCCCTATCCGCTGCCGCATCCGTGGTCGCTGCCGACCGGGCCGCGCTACCCCGACCTGGGCACGGTGGCACAGCGTTTCGTGATCCCGGTGCGCCATCGCGACGGCCGTGACGTGTGGCTCGCGGTGAGCACGTCCTCGCTGATCAAACCGGAGAACAACGAGCAGATCTTCGTCGGCACCATCCGCGACGTCACCGCCGAGCACGACGCGCAGGCCCGCGATCAGGCCGCGTCCCGGCTGGCCACCGCGGTCGGCGCGGCCACCAGCGTGGTCGAGGTGCTCGCGGTCGGCCTGGACGAGTTGCGGCGCACGGTCGGCGCGGAATCCGCGGTGGTGTCGGTGTGGCCGAACCGCAATTCCCGCCCCGAGGTCTACGTTTCCGGTGCGATAGAACGCAATTCATCCAACGTCGACGCCCCTGAGCTTGCCCGCCCCGCCAGCTCCGCTGGCTACCATCCCCCTAGGCTGGACGAGCGGGCCACCGCGCTGCTGGAACGCGCCCGGCGCCGCCCGCCGCGCAGCCTGTTCGCGATCCCGGAGAGCACCGAGAGTTCCGAGGGCATCGTGGCCCCGCTGGGCGAGGTCGGTGACGCCGCGCTGTGGTTGCGCTTCGCCGCGCCGCGCGCTATCACCGCGGCCGACTGGACGCTGTTCTCGCTGCTGATCGGGCATCTGAGCCTGGCGGTGCAGCGGGCCCGCAACTTCGATCAGGCCCGTTCGACCTCGCTGACCTTGCAGCGGGCCATGCTGGGTCCGATCGAGCTGCCGCCGCGGTTCTCGGTGCACTACGAGCCCGCGCTGCCCCCGCTCGAGATCGGCGGCGACTGGTACGACGTGGTGCCGCTGAACGACGGCACCATCGGCGTGGTGGTCGGCGACTGTGTCGGCCGTGGCCTGTCCGCCGCCGTCGTCATGGGTCAATTGCGTACGGCCGCAAGAGCTCTGCTGCTGCGCGGGGCGGGCCCGGCGCAGCTGCTCGTCGAGCTCGACGCCGTCGCGGCCCGGATACCGGGCGCGATGTGCACCACCGTCTGCGCGGCGGTGCTCGATCCCGCGAACGGGCTGATGCGCTACTCCAGCGCCGGTCACATGCCACCGATCCTGGCCGACGTCGACGAGCCCGGTCGCTTGCTCGAGGACGGGCGGGCGGTGCCGCTGGCCACCTTCGACACCCCGCAGCGCCCGGAGGCGACCGCCGTGCTCACGCCCGGATCCACGCTGGTGCTGTTCACCGACGGCCTGGTCGAGCATCGCGGCGTCGATATCGACGAGAGCTTCGCCAAGATCTCCGCGGTGCTGGCCGACACCCCCGGAAAACTGCCGCGAGAGGTGGCCGACGCGGTGCTCTCGCGGCTACGTCCGGCCGCAGGTTACGACGACGACGTCGCCATGGTGGTCTATCGCCAGCCGCCCGCGTCGCTGCGGCTGGAGGTGCCCGCGGATCCGGACCAGCTGGCCGCGCTGCGCCGCCGGCTCAAGTCCTGGCTGGCCGCGGCGGCGGTGCCGCACGATCTCGCCTCGGATCTGGTCGCCGCGGCGAACGAGGCGTGCAGCAACAGCATCGAGCACGCCTACCTGAGCAACGGCGCGGTCGCCAACCAGGTCACGCTCGGCGCCGAATGCGACACCGAGCGAGTGACCATCCTGGTCAGCGACACCGGGCACTGGAAGCCGCGCTCGGCCGATCCCGGGAACCGCGGCCGCGGCATCGACATGATGCGCGCGCTGACCGAGGAACTCGAGATCGACCACGCCGAGCCCGGTACCCGGGTCCGCATGTCGGTCACGCTCCCGGCGATCAAATCGCCGGTGGCGAACCCGCTTCGGGGTACCAGCCGTCAGTTGTGAGTGGGGCCGGCGTCCGGGCGCGGGATATCACCGCGCCAGGCGCCGGTTTCGCGGTGCTGCTCCTCGATGAACTGCTTGAACCGCTGCATGTCGCCGTTGACACGATGCTTCAGGACGCCGAGCTTGTCGGCCATGTTCTCCACGAAACCCTCGGGGTCCACGTCCATCTGCGCGGTCACCCGGGTGTGGTTGTCGTCGAGCCGGTGAAAGGTGATGACACCGGCGTGATTCGGGCCGCTGTCGGAGCGCCACGCCACCCGCTCGTCCGGATGCTGCTCGGTGATGGTGGCGTCGAACTCGCGCGTGGCCGGGCCGACGTGGATCTTCCAGTGCGTGTGCCGGTCATCGAGCTGCTGCACCTGTTCCACACCCTCCATGAACTGCGGGAAGGTCTCGAACTGGGTCCACTGGTTGTAAGCGGTACGTACCGGAACCTCGACGTCGACGGTGGCTGCCAAAGTGCTCATCTTCAAACCTCTTTCGTCGTGCTACCGCCGCTCCACCAGGGAGCGGCGCCGGTCCACGACCGCATACCCGGGCCTCCGGGGGGCAAACTCCGGGTCCGGCCCGCCGAGCGGCACCATGCCGCGCACGCAGCCGGTAGGGTTGATGACCGTGACCAACACTTCCGGAGACGCGCATCCACTTTCGGACACGATGACCACCGCGGTCGCCGTGCACGACGGCGCCACCGTCCTGACGGTGGCCGGCGAGGTCGATCTGGCGACCGCCCCCGCCCTCGAAACCGCGATCGAGGGTGTGCTCGCCGAGGCGCCGCGCGCCCTGATCATCGATCTGACCGGCGTCAGCTTCCTCGCCTCCGCGGGCATGGCCGCGCTGGTCGCCGCGCACAAGCGCGCGGGCACGGCCACCACCATCGCGGTCGTCGCCGATGGCCCGGCCACCAGCCGCCAGCTCAAGATGACCAGTCTGGACCAGGTTTTCGCGCTCTACTCCACACTCGAGGACGCGCTGGCCGCCACGACTTCCTGAGCGGTAGCCGGGAACGCCGATGGCCGGGATCGTCGAGGGATCCCGGCCATCGGCGTGTTCGGCGCCCGGTCTCAGACCAGGTCGCGCAGCTGCTCGATCAAGGTGACGCGCTCGGCGGGCGTCGCCGCCATCGGCACCACGTTCAGCACGGTCACACCGGCTTCCTTGAACGCGGCGACGCGTTCCTTGACGAAACCGGCCGGGCCGACCAGCGAGACGTCGCGCACCAGGTCGTCCGGAACGGCCTTGGCGGCCTCTTCCTTCTTGCCCGCCAGGTACAGCTCCTGGATCTTGTCCGCCTCGGCGCCGTAGCCGTAGTTGGTGGCCAGCGTGTGATAGAAGTTCTTGCCCTTGGCGCCCATGCCGCCGATGTAGAGCGCCAGGTGCGGCTTCACGAATTCCAGCAGCGGCGTGACGTTCTCGCCGATCGCCAGCGCGGGGCCCGCGTACACCTGGAGCTCGCCCAGGCTCGGATCACGCTTGGCCAGACCGGCATCGAGGGATTCGCCCCACACCTGCTTGGCCTTCTCCGGCAGGAAGAAGATCGGCTGCCAGCCCTCGGCGATCTCCGCGGCCAGCTGCACGTTCTTCGGGCCGAGCGCGGCCAGCAGGATCGGAATGCGTTCGCGCACCGGATGATTGATCAGCTTGAGCGGCTTGCCCAGGCCGGTGCCGCGCTCGGCGGGCAACGGGATCTGGTAGTGCTTGCCCTGGTACTCGAGCTTCTCCCGGCGCCACACCTTGCGGCAGATCTCCACCAGTTCCCGGGTGCGCCCGATCGGGGCGTCGTAGGGCACGCCGTGGAAGCCCTCGATCACCTGCGGGCCGGACGCGCCGAGCCCCAAAGTGAACCGGCCTTCCGACACGAAGTCCAGACCGGCCGCGGTCATCGCGGTCAGGCTCGGCGTGCGGGTGTAGATCTGCAGGATGCCGGAGGCCAGCTCCAGCCGCTCGGTCTTGGCGGCCAGGTAGCCCAGGGCACTGACCGCGTCGAAGGAGTACGCCTCCGGGACGAAGACGATGTCGAGTCCGGCCTTCTCCAGGTCGGCCACTTCGGCGGCCGCTTCCTTGAAGCCGCCCGAATAGTTGATGCCCAATCCGATCCGCATGGTTCTCAACCTAACCGCCGCTCGCAGGTTGCTGCGCACCGGGCGGTAGCGTTGCCGCTAGCTCTCCACGTCATTGCCGCAACGAAAGGCCTCTTCCCGTGTCGCAGTCGAGCACCGCACCCACCGGCACCGCGTCCTCCTTCGGCGGCACCACCGTCGGGGAGTACCTCGGCGCGCTGGCGGCCAAGGTGCCGGCGCCGGGTGGCGGCGCGGTCGCGGCGCTGCACGCCGCCCAGGGCGCGGCGCTGGTCGCGATGGTCGCGCGCTACACCACCCGGGCCAAGGACGCCGAGCACAAGCCGGTCGTCGACCGCCTCATCGAGGCCGCCGACGCCTGCCGCGAGCGCGCGCTGGCGCTGGCCGACGCCGACGCCGCCGCGTTCACCGCGGTCGGCGCCGCCTACAAGCTGCCCAAGGAATCCGAGGGCCGGGCCGCGGCGATCACCGAGGCGCTGGTCGGGGCCGCCCGGGTGCCCGCCGCCGTGGTCGACGAGGCCGACGAGGTCCTGTCCCTGGCCGGTGAGCTGCTGCCGATCGGCAATCCGAACGTGGTCACCGATATCGGCGCCGCCGCCGATGCCGCCCGGGCCGCCGCGACCAGCTCGCGGCTCAATATCGAGATCAACGTGGCCTCGCTGGACGCCGTGCACGGTGACGAGTTCGCGCCGGTACTGCTGCGTATCGAGGCGCTCACCGCGCGGGCGGATGCCCTGCACGCCGACGTCTTGCACGCGGTCCGCAGCAGCTGAGCACGGCCGTCGGGGTGTACGCCGACGAGCAGTGGGTAACCGACCGGTATATAGATCAAAATTGAACCGTTAGCCCTTCTGATAGGGGGCTAAACTGGTCTTTCGCGTACACACCATCTCGAAAGGGGTGGAAATCATGAGGAGCGCACTCAGATCTCTGTTCCTCGCTCTATCGGTCTTCGCTGTCATCGCTTTCGGCGCACCCAGCGTCGTGCAGGCCGCGCCTGCGGATTTCCGTGCCAGTGCCGGCACCTTCGCCGACGGTGACATGTCGGCACACACCTTCACCGTGACCGTCGGCGGCGTCCCCCGCACCATGAACGCCTCCTTCGGCAAGCCCGGATACGAGACCCCGACCGGCACCTTCCCCGTACTGGAGAAGTTCCGCTCGGTGGTCTTCGACTCCCGCACCATCGGCATTCCGCTGAGTTCGCCGGAGGGCTACGTCATCAACGGTGAGTTCGCCGAACGACTCACCTGGGGTGGCGTTTTCATCCATTCAGCGCCCTGGTCGGTGGACTCGCAGGGCTACGCCAATGTCAGCCACGGCTGCATCAACCTGTCGCCCGAGGACGCCCAGTGGGTATACAACGTCCTCGACATCGGCGACCCCGTCAGCATCCACTGGTGATCACGCTGTATTCGATTCGGCCTGATCGGGGGCCTACATGGTCACGCTGCGCTACCGCCTCCGGCCCTGACCTCTCAGGCCGCGAGTCGCGCCGGTTCGTCCCGCGCGAGGAGCGCCGCATAATGCCCGCCGAGCTCCATGAGCTCGGCGTGCGTGCCGCGTTCGGCGATGCGGCCCTGATCCAGCACCAGAATCTGATCCGCGTCCCGGACGGTGGACAACCGGTGCGCGATGGTGAGCACCGTACGGCCCTCGGCCAGTGCGTCGATCGCGGCCTGGACCTCGCGTTCGGTGCGGGTGTCCAGCGCGCTGGTCGCCTCGTCGAGCAGCAGGATCGGCGGATTGCGCAGGATGGCCCGCGCCACCGCCAGCCGCTGCTTCTCCCCGCCGGAGAAGCGGTAACCGCGCTCGCCGACCTTGGTGTCGTAGCCCTGCGGTAGCGACGCGATGTGGTCGTGGATCTGCGCGGCCTGCGCGGCGGCGCGCAGTTCGGCATCGGTGGCATCGGGTTTGGCGAAGCGCAGGTTGTCGGCGACCGAGGCGTGGAACAGGTAGGTCTCCTGCGAGACCACGCCGACCGCGGCGGCCAGATCCGCGAAGGACAGCTCGCGCACGTCCACGCCGTCGATGGTGATCCGGCCGCTGGTGGCGTCGTAGAGCCGCGCCGTCAGATAGCCGAGAGTCGTTTTCCCGGAGCCGGTTTCGCCCACGATGGCCAGGCTGGTCCCGGCGGGCACGGTCACGTCGATGTCGTCGAGCACGGTGCCGGAACCGGCGCCGTAGGAGAAGCCGACGTGCTCGAAGCGGACCTCACCGCGCACCTTGCGCAGCGAGACCGGCCGCGCGGGCTCGGTGATGTCGGGTTCCAGATCCAGGTACTCGAAGATCCGCTGGAACAGCGCCATCGAACTCTGCACCTCGACACCGGTTTGCAGCAGCATCACCGTCGGCCGCAGCAGGGTGGTCTGCAAGGTGGTGAAGGCGACCAGCGTGCCGATCGAGACGAGCGGGGTGCCACCCGCCGCGGCGATGCCGGCGGCGAAGTAGATGACGGCGGGCATGGCCGACATGACGATCTGGATGACCGACTGCCGCCAGCGCCCCGCCATGTTCGCCCGGATCTCCAGGTCGACCAGGTCGCGTGATTCCCGCGAGAAGTCCGCCACCAGCGCGGGCGAGCGGCCCATGGTCCGGCCGAGCAGGATGCCGCTGACCGAGAGCGACTCCTCCACGATCGCGGACATGCCCGCGAGCTTGTGCTGGCGCTGACCGGTGATCTTGCGGCGCTCGTTGCCGACCCGGCGGCTGATCCAGACGAAGAACGGCAGCATGGCCAGCGAGACCAGGGTGAGCCGCCAGTCCAGCGCGAACATCGCGACGACGGCGGCGAGCACGGTGGTGAAGTTGGAGACCAGCGAGGTGGCGGTGGAGGTGACCGTGGACTGCATGCCGCCGATGTCGTTGGCGATGCGCGACTGCACCTCACCCGTGCGGGTGCTGGTGAAGAACGAGAGCGGCATGCGCTGCAGGTGCCCGTAGACCGCCGAGCGCAGATCGTGCATGACCTGCTGGCCGACGGTGGTGGAGATATAGGTTTGCAGCACGCTGAACGTGCTGGTCAGCGCGGCGACGATGATCATGCCGCCGGCCAGCAGGCCGAGCAGGCCGGTGCGGCCGCCGGGCAACGCGACGTCGAGGATCTCGCGCAGCATGAACGGTGAGGCCAGGCCGACCAGCGAGGACAGGCCGACGAGCGCGGCGACCACGCCGAGCTTGGCGCGATAGGGGTGGAAGAGCCGGAGGATCCGGCGGATCTGATCGGGGGGCTGCATAGGCGCCTCCTTCCTACAAATTCATAACACTGAGTATGGCTCATAATTCCCGAAAAGAACAATGAGCTATGATCGGCATCATGGACAGCGGCTCCGGCACGGTGAATGCGGAACACGACCTACCCGATCTGTTCCTGCGCACCGCGCGCCGGATCCGCCGCAACATGCACGCCCGCCTCGCCCCGCTCGGGCTCACCCCGAGCCAGGCCCGGGCGCTGCGCATCCTCGGCCGCTCGGCCCAGCCGCTGCGAATGACCGCCCTCGCCGAGCGGCTCGATATCGTGCCGCGCTCGGCGACCACCGTGGTCGACGCGCTCGAGGCCGCGGGCCTGGTCACCCGCGCCGCCGATCCCGCCAGCCGCCGCTCCACCCTGGTGTCCCCGACCGCGGCCGGGCACGCGGTGCTCGCCCGCATGGCCGAGGATCGGCGCCGGGCCGCCGCCGACCTGTTCGCGACCCTCTCCGCCGAGCAGCGCGGGCACCTGGGCGAACTGCTGGCACTGCTCGATGTCGATTCCGGCGAGGCCTGCGACCCGAACGAGCCGCGACGCGCCGGGTAGGCGCACTTAGGCCATCCGCGAGTCGGGAGTCCTTCTCCCCCGGTCGTTTCCACTAGTCTCGGGGTTGTTCCAGAATTCGCGCGACTGTTCTTGCGGCACTGGGGAGCCGGGAGAACCTGATGAAGGTGGGGAAATGGATCGACCGGAGACGCGGGCGAAACGCGGCGGTAATCAGGCCTATCAGGGGGAATGGTCGGATTGGGTGAGCCGCGAGCCCGAACGATCCCCCGCCGTGCGCGACCCGGAGTACTTCGAAGCCGATAGGTTCGCCCAGATGATCGACCGGTCCAAGCACCGCTCACCCGTTCCGCGCTGGCTGGTGCCGCTGGCCGGATCCCTGTTCGCCGCCGTGGTGCTGGCCGCCGCGTTCTTCGTCTTCCGCGGCGCACCCGAGCCACAATCGGCCGCCTCGAACACCTCGACGCAGATCGATGTCGCACCCGCCTCGGTCACGCCCCCGGCCGCGGAATGCCCGAACGAGCGGGTGGGCAATCGCATTCAGGGCAACGGCGTCGGCGGCGTCGACTCCGGGCCCGGCGCGATCTTCGCCTTCCAGTACGCCTTCTACGTGGAGCGTTCCGCGGAGAAGGCGCACGCGCTGGTGGCCTCGGACGCGGCGGTGTCCTCGGTGGCGGCCTTGCAGCAGGGCATCGACAGCGTGCCCGCCGGCACCACGCACTGCGTCGCGGTGACCGAGAGCGCCTTCGTCGGGCAGTACATCGTCGTGGTCACCGAGCACCGGCCCGACGGCGGCGCGTTCACCTACAACGCGCAGCTCGTCGTGACCGAGCGCAACGGCGGCAAGACCTTGATCACCGCGATCAAACCGGCCTAGTTCGCCCGTTCCGCGGCATCCACGACGTGCCGCATGAGCAGCGCGGTCGTCACCGGACCGACGCCGCCGGGCACCGGGCTCAGCCCGGCCGCCTTGCCGCGCACCGAGTCCGCGTCGACATCGCCGACGATGCCGCCGTCCGCGGCCTCGTTGGTGCCGACATCGATGACGATCGCGCCGTCGGCGACGTGCTTGCCGGTCACCAGGCCGACCCGGCCCGCCGCGGCCACGACGATCTCCGCGGTCGCGGTGATCGCGGCCAGATCGGCGGTGCGGGAGTGGCACACGGTGACGGTGGCGTCCTCGGCCAGCAGCAGCTGCGCCAGCGGCTTGCCGACGATATTCGAGCGCCCGACCACGGCCACGTGCCGGCCGCGCAGCGGAATCTCGTGGTGCTTCAGCAGTTCCACCACCGCCTCGGAGGTCGCGGGCACGAAGCCCGCGAGGCCGGAGGCCAGCAGGCCCAGCGACAGCGGGCTCACGCCGTCGACGTCCTTGCCGGCGGCGATCGCGGAGCTGACGTCGTCCAGCGCGACGCCCGCGGGCAGCGGGGTCTGCAGCATGATGGCGTCCACGCTCGCGTCGGCGCTGCGCGCCGCGAGTTCGGCGCGGATCTGATCAGCGGTCGCGTCGGCGCCGAGATCGATACGGTCGCACGCGATGCCGAGCCGTTCGGCGGCCTTGCGCAGCGAGTTCACATACCAGGTGCTCGCCGGATCGTCGTTGGCCACGACCAGGGCCAGACGCGGGGCCGGACCGTTCGCGGCGCGCGCGGCGGCACGCTGCTTGGTGTCGGCATTGATGGCGGCGGCGAGTTCCTTGCCGGTCAACGAGGCAGTATCCACGTTCGCACAGCCTAATGGGCGGGCCCGGGCGGGTTCCGCGCGCCCGGCCCGGGCGCGGCGGTCGGTTCCGCCCGGTTTGACCGGCTCCCGGAAACAAACCCGGGAAACCCCCCTGGCAATTGCGCCGTAATGGCCCGGACCGGTCGTATCGTTGGTTTGCTTGCCACCGGCTAACTGCCAGCTGACCTACCTGAAGACCCAGTTGCCGAGATCTGCTCGCTCGGCACCAGCGGAAAGGTGTCGCCTGTAGTGAAGATCTCGAGGCATTGGAAGTCCTACGCCGCCGTCGTGTTCGCGGCCGCTTCCCTCTCCGGCTTGACCGGCGCGCCCGCCCAGGCCGCCCCCGACATCGACGACCTCTACAACTCCGCCCAGCGCGCGTTCACCGACGGTGACGACGTCGCGGGCCGGGCGCACCTGCGCGCGGTCATCGACGCGAATCCCGGCGACGCCGAGGCGCTGTCGCTGCACGCGATCTGGTCGCACTACGCCAACGATCTACCCGCCATGATCGATTCGATGGCCCGGCTCAACGGCTTCGATCCCGGCATGGCCGCGGGCACCCAGGGCGTCATCAACGCCGTCGCCGCCGCGGCGGGCACGCTGCCCAACCCGCTGCCCGCACTGGTCGGCCCGAACACCGGCATCGTCGTGCTCGGCTACGGCCTGCTGCCCGACGGCGGCTTGCGGCCCGAGCTGGTCAACCGGCTCACGGCGGCCTGGATCCAGTCGTTGGCCGCGCCCTTCTCCCCCATCGTGGTCACCGGCGGGGCGCCGCAGAACGGCATCACCGAGGCCGAGGCCATGCGCAACTGGCTGCTCGGCCGCGCCGTGCCGCCCGAGCGCATCCACACCGAGACCCGCGCGGGATCCACGGTGCAGAACGCCCTGTTCGGTACCCGTTTGCTGCGTGATCTGGGCGCCGACAGCGCGGTCGTGGTCACCTCGCCCAATCACATCCGCCGCGCGGTCGCCGACTTCATGGTCGCGGGCACGCGTGTGGTGGGCGCGACCACCTCGATGGAGCAGCTCGTCTCCCAGCTGCCGCCGCCGGCCCGCAACGCCCAGCGCGGTATCTATCTCGACGCCACCCGCACCTTCCAGCTCACCGTCGCGCGGTAGCACGGCCCGGTCATTTCCAGCCGCGGCGCGGGATCCGGACGGATCCCGCGCCGCGTTCGTCGTGCGGACACTCTGATTCGTGCTGGCAGACCGGCGTCGGCACAGGGCAGGATGGCCAGGTGACGGCAGCGAGCAGTGTGGATGTGGTCGCCCGGTTACGGGCGGCCGGATGTGTGTTCGCCGAGGACGAGGCGCGGTTGCTGATCGAGGCCGCCGGGGCGACCGGCGCCGAACTGGACGTGCTGGTCGCCCGGCGGACCGCGGGTGAGCCGCTCGAGTACCTGGTCGGGTGGGCCGAATTCCATGGTGTGCGAGTCGGGCTCACGCCCGGGGTGTTCGTGCCGCGCCAGCGCACCGAGTTCCTCGTCGACGAGGCCGTCGCCCTGGCCCGCACCCGCGGTGCGCCGCCGGTCGCGCTCGACCTGTGCTGCGGCTCCGGGGCACTGGGCCTGGCCTTCTCGAATATCCTGGCGGCCGAGGATATTTCGGTGACCCTGGCCGCCGCCGACATCGAACCGGCCGCGGTCGAGTGCGCGCGCCGCAATCTCGCCGCGCTGGATGCTCCGGTCTACCAGGGGGATCTGTTCGCGCCGCTGCCCGCCGCGCTGCGCGGCCGCATCGATATCCTGCTCGCGAACACCCCGTATGTGCCCTCGGAGCTGATCGCCCGCCTGCCCGCCGAGGCCCGCGACCACGAACCCCGCACCGCCCTGGACGGCGGCCCCGACGGCCTCGACATCTTCCGCCGGGTAGTGGCCGGCGCCCGGGACTGGCTCGCCCCGGCGGGTCATCTGCTGGTGGAATCCGGTGCGGCCCAGGCCCGGACCGCCACCGAGATCCTCACCGAGCACGGACTGCGCGCCCGGGTCGCCCGATCCGAGGAGTACTACGCCACCGTCGTCATCGGCACCCGGCCCGGGGTTACTTCCGCCCGGTGAACTTCTCCATCGAGTTGTAGACGCCGACCGTGCTGAGGAAGACATCGCGCAGCTTGATCGGCAGGATGCCCGACAGCGCCTTGTTCAGCCGCGAGGTCCAGGGCAGGATGACCAGCGGATTGCCCTGTTTCATTTCCCGCCAGGAGGTTTCGACGACCTCGTCCTGATCCAGGATCGGGGTGAACCAGAAACCCTTGGCGCCGTCGAACATGCCGGTGTTGATGTAGGTCGGGCAGACGGTGGTGACCCGGACGTGGTCGTGGCCGGCCTGTTCCAGTTCCAGGCGCACCGAATCCGACCAGCCCAGCGCCGCCCACTTCGAGGCGGCGTACACGCTCATGCGAGGGTTGGCGACCAAGCCCGCCGAGGACGCGATGGTCAGCACCCGGCCCGCGCCCGCGCCCGCGACCATGGCGGGCAGGAACTCCAGCGTGATGTACATCGGCGCCAGCGCGTTGATCGCCATGGTCTTGTCGATGTCGGCGCGGTTCTCGGTTTCCCAGAAGTAGCTGTTGCCGCGCACGATGCCCGCGTTGTTCACCAGGATGTCGATATCGCCGACCTCGGCGCGCACCGCGGCCGCCGCGGCGGTGATCGCGTCGCGGTCGGCGACGTCGACCACGTTGTGGTGCACCGCCGTGCCGCGACCGGACAGCTCACCCGCGGTGGCCTGCAACGCGATCTCGTTGACGTCCCACAGCACCACCGCAGTCGCGCCCTCGCGAATCGCGCGTTCGGCGAACAACCTGCCCAGCCCCATGGCGGCGCCGGTGACGAGAACCTTCTTGCCCGCGACCGTTTCCAGCTTCATGCGTCCCTATCCCTGTGCGACCCGCGTCCGCCCTGAACGCGGGTACCAGGTTACGCAGGGTTACAGATACTTGGGGAACGTGGTCCGGCGGTGCGCCTCACCCTCGCGCGGGCACCGAGTCACGCTCGCGGGCGCGCTCGAAGCGCATGGCGCTGTCGGTGAGCGAGCCGTGCCGCAGCGCGACCAGGTCGCGGAAGTAGTTCATGCGCAGCTTCCACGGCGCACGATCGCCCTGCATCGGGAACAGGGCCGCGGCCCGCAGGACATAGCCGGGCATGAAGTTCGCGAACAGCGGCACCTTGCCGACCGACGGGTCGTGTACCGGAACGCAGCGGTCGTAACCGTGCTCGTCCATGTGCCGCAGCAGGCGCACGACATACTCGGAGACCAGGTCGGCCTTCAAAGTCCAGGAGGCGTTGGTGTAGCCGACCACGAACGCGAGATTCGGAACGTCGGAGAGCATCATCGCCTTGTAGGCCAGCCGCTCGGCCATCCGCACGGGCACGCCGTCGACCACCAGCTCCGCGCCGCCGAAGGCTTGCAGGTTCAGCCCGGTGGCGGTGATGACGATGTCCGCCTCCAGGCGCTGCCCGGAGACCAGCCGCACCCCGGTTTCGGTGAACGTCTCGACGGTGTCGGTGACGATATCGAGTTTGCCCTTGCGGATGGCGCGGAAGAAGTCACCGTCGGGCGAGAGGCACAGGCGCTGATCCCACGGGTTGTAGCGCGGCGTGAAGTGGGTGTCGATGTCGTAGCCGGGCGGCAGCCAGCGCTGCTGCCACCCGCGGATCCGGGCGCGCATCCGCTTCGGGAAGCGCTGGCTGTACTGGAACACGGTGGTGGCCAGGGTGACGTTCTTGGCCCGCGCCACCGCGTAGGCGGCCTTGGGCGGCAGGAACTTTCGCGCCCGCAGCGCCAGCCCGTCGGTGGCGGGCAGCGAGATGACGTAGCTCGGCGACCGTTGCAGCATGGTGACGTGCGCGCCCTGCTCGGTGAGCGCCGGGCCCAGGGTGACGGCGGTGGCGCCGCTGCCGATCAGCAGCACCCGCTTGCCTTCGACCTCGAGGTCCCCCGGCCAGTGCTGCGGGTGCACGATCCGGCCGCCGAAGGTCTCGGTGCCCGCGAACTCCGGCGTGTAGCCCGCGTCGTAGCGGTAGTAGCCGGCGCAGGAAACCACGAAATTCGCGGTGAGCGTGACGGTTTCGCCGGTGCCGCCGTGTTCGGCGCGCACGGTCCACCGGTTCTCGGCCGAGGACCACTCGGCGCGCCGCACCGTGTGCCGGTACCGGATGTGGCGATCGATGCCGTTCTCGGTGGCGGTGTCGCGCAGGTAGTCGAGAATGGTGTCCCCGTCGGCGATCGCCTTGTCCCCCAGCCAGGGCTTGAAGCGGTAGCCCAGGGTGTACATATCGGAGTCGGAGCGAATGCCCGGGTAGCGGAACAGATCCCAGGTGCCGCCGAGGTTCTCCCGGCTCTCCAGGATGGTGTAGCTCTTGCCCGGGAACGCCTCTTGCAGGTGGTAGGCCGCGCCGATGCCGGACAGTCCGGCCCCGACGATGAGCACGTCGACGTGCTCGTCCGCGGTGGTCATAGCTGGTCATCCTCTCGGCGCGGCACGGCCGCGGGCACGGCGGGCCGTCGGCGGCGCCGCCTCGATACCTCCAGCCTATCGAGCCAGGTGCGGCTGCCGGGCGGGTATACCGAACCATCGGGTCAGGGCCGCCCGCAGCGTCTCGGGCGCGGCCGAATCCGGGGCGGCCCAGGCGATATAGGAGTCCGGGCGCAGCAGCAGCGCGCTCGCGGGCGCGGCGCCGCGCGGCCGGGCCGCCACGTAGTCGACCCGGTCGTCCCAGTCGGCGGCGACGGCGGCCAGGTCCGGGTCCCCCGTCAGGTCGAGCAGCAGCGGGCGCGCCGTACGCGCCAGCTCACTCAACCGCACCGGACCGGCGGCCGTCTCCAGCTCCAGGTCCGGTGCGCATCGCCCGACCAGCGGATGCTCGGAATCGCCCCGGTCGTAGTGGATGTCGGAGCCGGCGACCAACTCGGCCAGGCGACACACCGTCGCCGCGTCGGCCAGCAGTTCGCCGAGCACCTCGCGCAGTGCCGTGATGTCACCGCCGGGTGCGAGCAGCGCGGATTGGGCGCGCGCCGAGAGCAGGGTGCGTTCGGCGGCGTGGCGGCGTTCGCGGTCGTAGGTGTCCAGCAGGTCGCCGGGTGCGTGCCCGGCCAGCGCGGCGGCCAGCTTCCAGCCCAGATTGAGCGAATCCTGCAGCCCCACATTGAGTCCCGGGCCGCCGCCGGCGGCGAACACGTGCGCCGCGTCGCCGACCAGGAAGACCCGGCCGCTCCGGAAGCGTTCGGCCACCCGGGTATTGCCGCCGGTGAGCCGCCGCAGCACGTGCGGTCCCGCCCCCGGCGGCGGACCCAGTGGCACCTCGACCGCGAGCACGCGGGCCAGGCTGGCCCGCAACTCGTCCAGGCGCATCGGTTCGGCGGTGGCGGGCTGGTCCCACTCGGTCGTGCTGACCAGCGGCGGATGCCCGGGGAAGGGCGCGTAGGAGACGCCGCCGCGATCGTTGCGATGCGGGAGGAACGGCGCGATGCTGCCGTAGCCGGGCACCACCAGCGCGCCGGTCGTCGCGTCCACCCAGTCGGCGGGCACCGTGGCGTGCGCGGTGCGGGTGGTGGTGCGGTCGTAACTGACGCCGGGGAAATCGATTCCGGTGAGCTTGCGGGTCGCGCTGTGGCTGCCGTCGGCCCCGACGAGGTATCGGCCGTGCAGTTCCGCGGTGCCCGCCGGGCCGGAGACCCGCACCGTGACAGCGTCTTCGCGCTGGGTGAGGCCGACTACTTCGGTGCCGCGCCGGATCTCGGCGCCGAGCGCGCGGGCGCGCTGCTCGAGCACTTCGACCAGGCGGCGCTGCGGGACCGGCAGGGTATAGAGCGGACTCTGTTCCAGCACACTCAAATTCAGTGGCAGGGCCGCGAACATGAAGTAGGAGTTGTTGGGTCGTGGCGGTTCCGCACTGCCGCTGAGGGCTTCGTGGAGACCGCGGCGGTCCAGCAGCGGAACCACCTGCCCCACCAGCCCGTTGGCCTTCGGTTCGGCGCTGGGTTCGGGCAGGCTTTCCAGCACCAGCGGCCGGATTCCGGCCGCACCCAGTTCGCAGGCCAGCAGCAGCCCGCACGGGCCCGCGCCCGCGATGATGACGTCGATCATGAGTTCCTCCGTGGCGCCGGTTCCGGCAGGCCCGCCGCGAGCCGATCCAGGGCTTCGGTCAGCAGCGGCGGCAACGGCAGCGGTGGATCCGCCGCCTGACTGTGTTCGATCGCCACCGCCGTGGCCGTACCGACCGCGGCGGCAACGAGTTTGGGGTAGAGGTCGCGCTCGGCGTCGGTGCCGGTGCGGGCCGCGACGGCGGCGGCCAGCTCCTGCTGCGCGCGGGTGTGCACCGCCAGCAGCGCGGCCTGCACCGCAGGCTCGGCCAGCATGCGGCGCACGCCGTCGACCCACCGGCGTTCCCGCTGCGCCGAGCCGTGCCCGCCGTGCTCGCTCAGGTCGTGCCCGAGCGGGAAACGCTCCCGCACCGCGGCCGAGATCGCGGTCCACAGCGGCTCTTTCGCGGGGCGGGCGCGTAGTTCCTCGGCGACCTGCCGCATCCGTTCCAGCTGCCGGTAGGCCACGGCCTCGCCTTTGCCGGCGAAGTAGTTGCGAAAAGTCCGCACCGAGACGTCCGCGGCCGCCGCGATGTCCTCGACCGTCACGTTCGACCAGCCGCGCTCGACGCTGAGCTGAATAGTGGCTGCGCTCAGCGCGAGCCGGGTCGCGCGCTTCTTGCGTTCCCGTAGTCCGAGACCCTCCACGTCCATGGGTCTCAGCATACGGAATCTTGCCCATTCGGCAATTTTGCCGATTCGGCAGGAATCGGGCCAGGTGTCTTAAATGTCCGGAACCCCTTCCGCGCGTGCAGGGTTCGGAGAATTCGACAGCGGATCGCAAGACCCCTGAACGAGCGACTTCAGCGTGAAGTCACTCACATCGAGCCAATGAAGTGGCTCACGATTCCGCATGTGAAACCACCTGGGCTATCAATTGCCGATCGGTAACCCGCTACCTTCGAAGGCGGCGCGGGCGGCCCGGGATCGACACCGAAAGCCGGTGGCACCGGCACACTTCGGGGCGCACACCGCTCGTGAGATCACATAGCCCTGCGATCACCAGTTTCTGACACTTCACGACACAGATACTTTTCCAGGGCGTCATCGGCGGCGGATGCGCCCGATCTTTCACCTACCCGCCCATTGTTACTCTCGGGTAATGTTCCGCCCGCCGATGATCACCGACGATCCGCCGGTCAAATCCGTCAGCGAATTCCAGGAGCTTACGTGTCGCATTCTCGATTCGAATCCATCGGCGCCTATCTGCCTTCGAATATCGTCTCGACCGACGAGCTGATCTCGCGGCTCAAAGAGACGCCCGCATTCGATCTGGAAAAGATCACCGGAATCAAAGAGCGGCGCGTGCACGACACCCGCCCGGAGAGCTACGAAGATTCCCTCACCCTGGCACTCAAGGCCGCCGACGACTGTTTGTCCAGGTCTCGCTATGGCGCAGCGGAACTCGACGTGATCATTTCGACCTCGATCACGCGCAGCAAAGATGCCACCCGGATGTACATGGAGCCGTCCTTCGCCTCCTTCATCGGAAAGCAGCTCGGCGCCACCAAGGCCATTACCTTCGATGTTTCCAATGCCTGCGCGGGCATGCTCACCGGTACCTACATTCTGGACCGGATGATTCGCTCCGGTGTGGTACGCAACGGCCTCGTGGTCAGCGGTGAAGCCATTACTCCGATCGCCGAAACCGCGGTCGAGGAGATTTCGGAGAAATACGATCTGCAATTCGCGTCGCTGTCGGTGGGTGACTCGGGCTGCGCGGTGGTGCTCGACGAGGCCGTCGACGACGCCGACAAGATCCACTACATCGAGTTGCTGACCGCCGCGGAGCATTCGCACCTGTGCCTGGGCATGCCCAGCGACAAGACGCCGGGCGTCGCGCTTTACACCGACAATCGCAAAATGCACAACGAGGCGCGGTTCATGCTGTGGCCGGACGCGCAGCGCTCGTTCTTGGAGCAGCGCGAATCCACCTTCGCGCAGGAGAATTTCGACTACATCATTCATCACCAGTTCGGCGCCGCGGCCGTGCCCTATGCCAACGCCATCGCCGCGCGCGAGTTCGGCGCCGCGATGCCGCCGGATCTGAACGTCATCCACAAATACGGAAATACCTCCACCACTTCGCATTTCATCGTGCTGCACGATCAGCTCGGTGATCAGAACATCGCGGCGGGTTCGAAACTGCTGATGGTCCCCGCGGCCTCCGGCGTCGTCGCCGGCTTCCTGTCCACCACCATCTCGTCGCTGAAGGTCTGAGGTCTCTGCCATGGGCGTGCGTATCAAAGCCACCGGAACCAGCCGGGGCGCCGGCACCAACAGCATCGTCGAGCACAGCGGCCTGGCCGCGCGAAACAGCTTGGCGCAGGCCGGAATCCAGCCCGAGCAGGTGGGCGTGCTGATCAACGCGGGCGTCTTCCGCGATTCCAACACCGTGGAGCCCGCCGTCTCGGCGCTGATCCAGAAGGCCGCGGGCATCGGCCTGGACTATCACTCCAAGGACGACGCGCGGACGTTCTCCTTCGACCTGATGAACGGCGCGATCGGCGTGCTGAACGCGGTGCAGGTCGCGAGCTCGGTGCTGGAGACCGGCGGGGTCGAGCACGTGCTGATCGTCTCCGGGGACACCCATCCCTCGCTGGCGCGGTCCGCGGCCGACGCCGAATTCCCCTATGCCACCGCGGGTGCCGCGCTGCTGCTGGAGCGCACCGCGGATGCCGAGGGCTTCGGCCGGGTGCACACCGCGACGGCGCCGGGCACCCCGGCGGTGCAGTCCTACGTCGACACCGCCACCATGGGCACCGTCGGGCGCGGCCTGATGACCGTCGAGCGGGAGCCCGATTTCGCCGATCGGCTGCTCGGCGTCGCCCTGGAGGCGGCGCTGGCGGCACTCGCCGATCAGGACCTCTCCGGTCTGGCGCTGATCGCCTCCACGCCCACGCCGGAATTCCCGAAGCTGCTCGCCGACGCCCTGGGTATCGACCAGGACGCGGTCCGCACCCCGGATCTGTCCGACGGGGACCCGCACACCGCGGCCCTGCCGCTGGCCTACGACCGCGCCGTGACCGAGGGCACCCTCGGCGGGTTCACCCGGGTGCTGTTCGTCGCCGCCGGCGCCGGACCGTCGGCGGCCGCCGTGCTGTACCAGCTGCCCGCATGACGGCGACCTACTGGCAGGCCATCGATCGGTTCCGGGCGTTCGCGCGTGCGGAACCGGCTCGGTCGGCCGTGATCTACCCGGACGGGACCGATTCGGCCGGGCTGCCCGCCTACCGCGAGCTCACCTATCGCGAGCTGGACGCGTGGTCGGACACGCTCGCCGAGCGGCTCACGGCATCCGGTGTGGCGAGCGGCACCCGCACCATCGTGCTGGTGCTGCCGAGTCCGGAGCTGTACGCGATCCTGTTCGCGCTGTTGAAGATCGGCGCGGTGCCGGTCGTCATCGATCCGGGCATGGGGGTGCGCCGGATGGTGCACTGCCTGCGCGCGGTCGAGGCCGAGGCGTTCATCGGGATCCCGCCCGCGCACGCGCTGCGGGTGCTGTTCCCGCGCAGCTTCCGGCGCGTCCGCACCGCGGTCACCGTCGGCAAGCGCTGGTTCTGGGGCGGGCCGACGCTGGCGAGCTGGGGCCGGACACCGGACGGCGCGCTGCCCGAGCGTGTCCCGGGTGACCCGGCCGACGTGCTGGTCATCGGGTTCACCACGGGCAGCACCGGTCCGGCGAAGGCGGTGGAACTGACGCACGGCAATCTGGCCGCCATGGTGGAGCAGGTGCACACCGCACGCGGCGAGGTCGCGCCGGACACCTCGCTGATCACCTTGCCGCTGGTCGGAATTCTCGATCTGCTGCTCGGATCGCGGTGCGTGCTCCCGCCGTTGATCCCGAGCAAGGTCGGCTCCACCGATCCCGCCCACGTGGTCGACGCGATCCAGCGGTTCGGGGTGCGGACCATGTTCGCCTCCCCGGCCTTGCTGATTCCACTGCTGCGCCACCTGGAGTCGGCCCCGGCCGAGCTGGACACGCTCGGCAGCATCTTCTCCGGCGGTGCGCCGGTGCCGGATTGGTGTGTCGCCGGGCTGCGCGCGGTGCTGCGGGCGGACGCGCAGGTGTTCGCCGGGTACGGCTCCACCGAGGCGCTGCCGATGTCCACCATCGAATCCCGGGAACTGCTCGACGGTCTGGTCGAGCGGGCGCACCGCGGCGACGGCACCTGCATCGGGCGGCCCTCGGACCGGGTCCAGGCCCGGCTGATCGGCATCACCGACGACCCGATTCCGGCCTGGGCGGACACGGAATCGGTGGCCGGCGGCCTGGTGCAGGCGCGCGGGATCGGCGAACTGGTCGTGTCCGGCCCGAACGTGAGCACCCACTACTACTGGCCCGAGCACGCCAACGCCGCCGGCAAGATCGCCGACGGCGCCGTGACCTGGCACCGCACCGGCGACCTCGCCTGGATCGACGAGCAGGGCCGAATCTGGTTCTGCGGACGCAAGAGTCAGCGTGTGCGGACCGCGGACGGGCCGATGTTCACGGTGCAGGTGGAGCAGATCTTCAACCCGCTGCCCGGCGTCGCCCGCACCGCCCTGGTCGGGGTGGGTAAGCCCGGCGAGCAAAAGCCGGTGCTGTGCGTGGAGCTGGAGGCAGGCGCGGATCAGGGCGCGGTCATCGGCGCATTGCTCACGCGCGCCACCGAATTCGACCTCACCGCGCCGATCGAGCACTTCCTCGTGCATCCCGGTTTCCCGGTCGATATCCGGCACAACGCCAAGATCGGCCGTGAACAGCTCGCGATCTGGGCGGCCAAGCAGGTGCAAGACCTGTGAAAACGAACGCACTGCAAGCGATTCCGATCCTGGGCTGGCTCTATCTGCTCGGCGGCCTGTTCGCCGCGCTGGCCGGGCACGCACCGGAAAACCGTTTCCTGCGGGCGATCTGGTGGATCGACGCGTTCCTGAGCGTCGTCGTGCACGCCGCCCAGATCCCGGCGGCACTGCGGGCTACCGGGGGCCGGGATCCGGTGAAAACCGCGGTCCTGACCCAGATCTTCGGACTCACCTACTGGCGCACGAACGGAGACCCGCGATGAAGGTACTGGTGACCGGCGCGTCCGGCTTCCTGGGCGGCGCGCTGGTGCGCCGCCTCGTCGCCGACGGCGAGCACGAGGTGTCGATCCTGGTGCGGCGCACCAGCAACCTGGCCGATCTGGGCGCGGCCCGGGACCAGGTGCGGCCGGTGTACGGCGATCTCGGCGATCCCGAGTCGCTGATCGCGGCGACCAGCGGCATCGACGTGGTGTTCCACAGTGCCGCCCGGGTCGACGAGCGCGGCACCCGCGAGCAGTTCTGGGCGGAGAACGTCACCGCGACCGAGCGGCTGCTCGAGTCGGCGCGCCGCAACGGCGCGTCCCGTTTCGTCTTCATCTCCAGCCCCAGCGCGATGATGGACTACGACGGCGGCGATCAGCTCGACGTGGACGAGTCGGTGCCCTATCCGCGCCGATACCTGAACCTGTACTCCGAGACCAAGGCCGCGGCCGAACGCGCCGTACTGGCCGCCGACACCCCGGAATTCCGCACCTGCGCGCTGCGCCCGCGGGCGATCTGGGGTGCGGGCGACCGGTCCGGGCCGATCGTGCGCCTGCTCAGCCGCACCGCCGAGGGCAAACTGCCCGACCTGTCCTACGGCCGCGACATCTACGCCTCGCTGTGCCACGTCGACAATGTCGTCGAGGCCTGCGTCGAGGCCGCGGGCTCGGACGCGGTGGGCGGCAAGGCCTATTTCATCGCCGACACCGAGCGGACCAATGTCTGGCGCTTCCTCGGCGAGGTCGCCACGCGGCTCGGCTACGCACCGCCGACCCGGCAGCCGAACCCGCGCGTGCTGCACGCCATCGTCGCCGTGCTCGAGATCCTCTGGCGCATACCGTTCCTCGCCACCCGCTGGTCGCCGCCGCTGTCGCGCTACGCGGTCGCGCTGATGACCCGCAGCGCCACCTACGACACCTCCGCCGCCACACGCGATTTCGGCTACCGGCCGATCGTGGACCGGTCGACCGGGCTGGAAGGCTTCCTGGCCTGGCTCGAAACCCAGGGCGGCGTAGTCGAACTCACCAAGGATGTGCGATGACCTTCCGCCGGCCGATCTCCCCCACCGAGCGCATGTACTTCCCGATGCGCGATATGGCCCCGCCGTTCCTCATGCAGTTGGTGATCACGGGCGACGGCGCGATCGACGCCGAGCAGTTGCGGCAGGCGGTGCACGTCGCCGCCCAGGCCTGTCCGGGCGCGCGGCTGGCCCGCCGCGGCAAGGAGTGGGTCGACAGCGGCGTCGCGCCCGCCGTACGGGTGGTGGCGGGACACACCACCGCCTATCCGGCGATCGAGACCGACCCGGTGCTGACCAGCCCGATCGGCCCGTCCCCGGATTCGACCGTCGAGGTGCTGCTGCTCACCGGCGCGCCGACGACGCTGGTGTTCCGCGTCTTCCACGGCGTGATGGACGGCATGGGCATGGTGCTGTTCGCCACCAGCGTGCTGCGGGTGCTGCGCGGTGAGGAGCCGGCCGAGCTGGCCGATCCGATCGCCGACGCCGAACTGGTGCGCCGGATCGGCGCGCCGGGCCTTCCGGCGGCGATGGTGCCGACCTTCCGCACCGCGGTCGGCCACGGGCGGCAGGACCGGGACGCGCCGCGACATCTGCTGCGCCGCCGCACCATTCACGCCACCGGTGCCGGCGCGGTCGCCCGGGTCGCCGCGCTGCTGGCCGAGCAGACCACGGGCACCTCGCGGATCATGATGCCGGTCGACCTGCGCCGCCACGATCCGGCGCTGCGCTCCACCGCGAACCTGGCGCTGCCGCTGTTCCTCGAGGTCGAGCCGGGCATGGCGTGGACCGCGGTGAAGGAGCAGATCAAGACCGGGCTCACCGAGCGGCGGGAACTGAACCAGATGGCCGCGACCCGGCTCACCATGGTCCCCGACGCCGCCAACCGCGCGCTGCTGCGCTCGCTCAACAAGATGGGCGCCGACCGCGGCCGCAACCTGGCCTCGGCCACCGTCTCGCACATGGGCCGCTTCACCCACGCGGAGCTGGCCGTCCCCGGCTTCACCCCGACCTCGATCTACACCCTGCCCCAGCACAGCGTCGCCATGCCGCTGCTGTTCGGGTTGATGGAGTTCGACGGGCGCACCGAACTCACCGTCTCGGCGCGCAACGGCGCCGGCATCGAGGACCGGCTGGAGGCCCTGCTGGATCGCCTCGTGCGGACCCTCGAGCAGGAACTTCCCGCCAAGCCCTGACCCCCTGTCCCGGACACCAGCGCCGCCCCGACAGAATCGACGAGTTCGATTCCGCCAGACCGCAGCAGAGGCACACTTGAGCACCACGATCGCGTCCGACGTCCGCAGCTCCCGCGCGGGCGGTGCCCGATGACCGCCTGGGCGCGCCTGCTCATCGCCCGTCCCAAGCTGGTGCTGGCGATCGTCGTCGCCGGCATCGGGCTGTTCGGGCTCTACGGCGCGGGCGCCTCGAAGAATCTCAGCGCGGGCGGCTTCATCGACCCGCACAGCGAATCCACGCAGGTCGAGCAGCTGGTCAGTGCGCACTTCGGGCCGCAGAACGCCGACCTGATCGCGCTCTACACCGCGCCGGAGGGCAAGACGGTCGACGACATCGGCCCCGAGGTACAGGCCCGGCTGGGCCAGATCGACTCGACGCTGCTGGCCAAGCCGGTGGAGAGTTACTGGAACAGCATGCCGGGGCGCAAGGCGTTCCTGCGGTCGGCCGACGGCAAGCAGGCGATCGCGGTGGTGTTCACCGCGGGCGACGAGAGCGCCCGCCTGGCCGCCTATCCGGAACTGGAAGCGGCGCTGCGCGTTCCGGGCGTCGACACCCGCATGTCGGGCTACAGCGCGGTGTCCACCGAGATCACCACCCAGTCCCAGCGCGATCTGGTTGTCGCGGAATCGATTTCGCTGCCGATCACCCTGCTGATCCTGGTCCTGGTGTTCGGCGGCGTGGTCGCCGCCGCGCTGCCGGTGGTGGTCGGATTGCTCGCGGTGGCCGGATCGATGGGCGCGATCCGGGTGCTCACCGAATACACCGAGGTGAGCACCTTCGCGGTGAACATCGCCTCGCTGCTCGGGCTCGGCATGGCCATCGACTACGGCCTGTTCCTGGTCAACCGGTTCCGGGAGGAGATCGCCGAGGGCCGCGACGTGCCCGCCGCGATCCAGCGCACCTGCGCCACCGCGGGCCGCACCGTCGCGTTCTCGGCACTGCTGCTGATCTGCGCGTTCGCGGGCATGTTCGTCTACCCGCAGGCCGTGCTGCGCTCGCTCGGGTTCGGCGCCATCGCCGCGGTCGCCCTGGCCGCGCTGCTGTCGCTGACCGTGCTGCCGGCGCTGCTGGCGCTGTTCGGCGAGCGGATCGGGCGTCCGAAGCCGAAGAAGGTGGCCCGTCAGGACCGCACCGAGCGGTTCTGGGGCCGGGTGGTGGACGCGGTGCTGCGCCGGCCCGCCACGGTGGCCCTGGCGGTCGGCGCGATCCTGCTGCTGCTGGCCGCGCCGGTGCTCGACATCCAGCTCGGCGAGATCGACCACCGCGCGCTGCCCGCGGACAACAGCATGCGCCAAACGGTGGACGAGCTCAGCGCCGAATTCCCCGGCGCGAAGACCGGAGCCACCGCGGTCTTGCAGGGTGTGGACGGGGCGGTGCCCCAGTCGGCGCAGCTGGCCGCCGCGATCCGCGACCTGGACGCGGTCCCCGGGGTGAGTTCGGTGGCCCAGGTCGGGCGCACCGGCGACTTCGTGGTGCTGCACGCCTTCCTCGACGCGGGTGATCGCAGCCCGGCCGCGCAGGACACGGTCACGGCCCTGCGCGAGGTCACGCCGCCCGCGGGCACCACGATCCGGGTGGGCGGCGACACCGGCGCGGCCCGCGACGGGATCGACGCCATCATGTCCCGGATGCCGTTCATGATCGCGACCATGGTGCTGGCCACGGTGTTGTTGCTGCTGGTGGCGTTCCGGTCGATCGTGTTGCCGCTCAAGGCCGTCGCCATGGCGTTCCTCAGCCTGGCCGCCACCTTCGGCGTGCTGACCTGGATCTTCAACCAGGGGCATCTCGGCGGTGTCCTCGGCATCGCCCCGGGCCCGATCGACGCGGGGATGATGGTGCTGATCATCGCCGTGATCTTCGGGCTGTCCACCGACTACGAGGTGTTCCTGCTGTCGCGGATGTCCGAGGCGCATCAGGCCGGTGCGGACACCGCCGAGTCGGTCCGGGTCGGCACGATCAAGACCGCGCGGGTGATCACCGCGGCGGCGGTACTGCTGGTGTTCGTCACCGGGGCGTTCACGCTCTCACCGCTCACGCCGATGCGATTCATCGGGGTCGGCATGATCACCGCGCTGGTGCTGGACGCGACGCTGGTGCGGATGCTGCTGGTCCCGGCGCTGGTCCAGCTGATGGGCCCGGCGAACTGGTGGCTGCCCGGGCGGCGGCGGGGGCACGCGGTGACGGTCGTCGAGACCGCGGACCGCGAGCCCGCTCAGCCCCAGCTGTAGAAGAACGTGCGCAGGATCAGCGCCAGGATGAAGACCACCGTGAACGCCAGGTCGATGCCGGTGCCGCCGAAGCGGATCGGCGGAATGATCTTGCGGACCGGCGCGAGCACGGGTTCGGTCAGCGTGGTGACGAGCTGACGGGGCTTTTCCGCCCACTGCGGCCGATCCGCGAGGATCATGACCCAGTCCAGCACCATCCGCGCGATGAGCAGGACGATGAACACGGTGGTCACGAAACCGAGCAGGGTACCGAGGAAGGCCATTGGTGCACTCCTTAGGGATCGCCGCTATGGCGTCTTACCGGCTCAACGCGAACGACCAGTCCGAAAGTTCCGGTCGCGCCCCTCACCATAAGCAGTGATCAGGGCCGATCCCGGTATTGGAATGGGATCATTTCAGCCCCGCAGCGCGGCCAGCACCCGCGCCGCCTCCGCCCGGTGCGCACCCCGGATGACGAACTTGGTGAAGCCCCAGCGCTTCTGATGTCCGAGCAGCTCCGCGCACAGCTCCGCCACGGTGCCGAGCAGGACGTACGGCGCGTCCAGCAGGTCCCGCGCGGTGGCGCCGGTCACCTCCTCGGCCAGGCGGGCGGCCGCCGCCTCGGCGTCGTCGGTGATCTCCAGGTACTGCACGAGCGCCTCGAATTCCGGGGCCCGGCCCGCCGCCTCGGCCGCCGTGCGGACCGTTTCCACCTGCTCGTCGACCTGGGCCACCTGCCAGCGGGTTTCGTGATCGCGGCCGTCGGCGAGGGTCCGCCCGAGCCCGGAGAAGTCGATGATGTCGGCGGTGGCGGCGGCATAGCGCAGCAGGCGCGGGTTGTTGCCGCCGACGCGCAGCGGCATCCGCTCCTGCACCGGCCGCGGGCTGTCCAGGACCGCGGCGCTGAGCGTGAAGTGCTCGCCCGCGACCGAGAGCGTTTCCCCCGCCAGCAGCCGGCGGGTGAGGTCGGTCAGCTCGATCATCCGCGCGATCCGCGCGCCCGGGCCGGGACGTTCGCGCCCCTGCATGGACCATTCGAACGGGTTGTGGCCCGCCCCGACACCGAGGTCGCAGCGGCCCGCCGACAGTAGATCGAGGGTGGCCGCCTCCACGGCCAGCGGCAGCGGCTCCCAGAATCCGCCGTTGATCACATTGGTGCCCAGGCGGATGCGCTGCGTCACCGCCGCGGCGGCGGCCAGCGACGCGAACGGCGCGGCGCAGGCGCCCGGATGATCCGGCACCAACAGGGTGTCGAAACCGTCGCGCTCACAGTCCCGGACGAACTCGGTCCATGATTCGACCCGGGCCAAGGTGTTCTGGATCGCGAATGTCGGTACGGCCATGGCAGGCTCCTTCCGTTGCGGCACACGGTAGTTCGTGCGGCAGCGGGGCGGCCGGGGTTCTGCTCTCGGCGAAGCCGCGCCGATTCAGGCGGTGTCGCCGAAGGATTCGAGCAGGGTGCGCAGAGTGGCGGCCAGCCGGGCGCGCTGCGCGGGGGTCAGCGGGGCCAGCAGGCGCTCCTCGGTGGCGACGTGGTCGGGCAGGGCCTCGTCGACCAGGGCGCGGCCCGCCGCGGTGAGAGTCACCTGGATGCCGCGGCCGTCGGAGGCGCTGCGGGAGCGGGTGACCAGGCCGCGTTCTTCCAGACGATCCAGGCGCTGAGTGATCGCGCCGGAGGTGACCATGGCCGAGTGCATCAGCTCGGTCGGGGTGAGGCGGTGCGGCGGATCACTGCGGCGCAGGGTCGCGAGCACGTCGAAGGACGCGCCGTCCAAGCCGTGTGCGGCAAAGGTTTTGCGCAGCTCGGCCCCGGTGAACTGGCTCAGCCTGCTCAGGCGGCCCAGCACCGCCATCGGCGAGACGTCCAGGTCGGGGCGCTGGGTTGCCCACTGTTCGAGCACCCGGTCGACATGATCGGTCACCTCAGCAGCGTAGCGAATACCTCAGCGGTGAGCTATCTCATAGCGGGATTTTTCTTAGCCCTAAACTATGTTCCTTAGAGCTAAGCAATCAGGTTCGAGAGGAAATCCCATGCGCATCACAGTGTTCGGAGCAGCGGGCGAGGTCGGCAGCCGGGTCGTCGCCGAGGCCCTGACCCGCGGCCACGAGGTCACCGCCGTGGTCCGGGACCCGGCCCGCGCGGCCGCGGTCCCCACCGGGGCCACGCTCGCCGTCGGCGACGCCGCCGTGGCCGCCGATGTCGAACGGCTCAGCGCCGGACAGGATCTCGTCATCACCGCCACCCGCCCGCCGGCCGGTTCGGAAGCGGAACTGGTGCACGTCACCGCGGCGATGCTGTCCGGTGTCGCCCCCACCGGCACCCGCCTACTGGTCGTCGGTGGCGCGGCCACGCTGACGGTGCCGGGCGGCGCCACCCTGCACGAAACCCCGGACTTCCCCGCCTTTCTGCGCCCCATCGCGCAGGCCTGCTCCGCGCAGCTGGCCCTGGTGCGCGCCGACACCAGCATCGACTGGACCTATCTGAGCCCACCCGCCGAACTGATTCCCGGCCACCGCACCGGCTCCTACCGCCTGGGCCGCGACGAACTGCTCACCGATGCCGCGGGCATCTCCACCATCTCCATGGAGGACTTCGCCGTAGCCCTGCTCGACGAGGCCGAACGCCCCGCCCACCGCCAGACCCGCTTCACCGTCGCCGCGGCGTGAACAGGACTTCGGGCTCAGCTCCCGGCGGGCAGTAGCGGCGCCACCGCCGCGGCGATCTCCTGGGCGTTGTCGCAGGGCGCGAGTTTGCGCGGATGGGTGCCGCGCGGGTCGTCGACGAGGATCGAGAGGGAGCCGGATTTCAGCTCGATGTTGACGGTGCAGCCGCCGGGGACGTCGGGGCGGGCCTCGTAGCGCAGAGCTTTGCGGTTGCCGATGGTGAGATCGGCCGCGGCGGGGAACTTTTCGCGGACCTGGCCGAGAGTCGCCGACGTCGTCTCGATGCCGAAGGTGTAGCGCGCACGCGCGAGATAGACGCAGCCCTTGGCGGTCGCGGTGCCGGCATCGGTCTGCCTGGGCTCCGGTTTCCGTGCGTCCCACTGGTGCTGTGCCAGGAAATCGGAGGTCAACGCGGTGCACGGGTCGAAGGCGGTGGCGGTGTTCGGCGTGCTCGTCGCCACGGACGTCGGTGCGCCCGAGGTCGGCTGCGCGCCGGTGGAGGTGGCGGCGGGGCCGTCACCGTCGCCACCGCCGCACGCGGCGAGCATTGTGACAGCGGCCGCCGCCGCGACGAGGCGACCAGCCGTGGCGGTGTGGACCACGATGCTCATACGCGCAGCTCGCGAATCCGGCGGGCGAAGTCTTCATCGGTCCGCTCATAGGTCGCGCAGATCGTTTTGAACAGCGCCTGGAGTTCACCGGCGACGGTGACATACTCACCGATCGTGTCGTAGGCGTTGTTCGGGCCGCCGAAAGCCTTCTCCCGGAAGAACTTCACCAGTTCGACCGCCGACCAGAGGCGCGCGTTGTCCTCACCGAGGCCCCAATACGGCTTTTCCCCCAGGGTGCGGGCGTCCAGCTGGACGATCGACAGCTCATCGATCAACTGCTGGCAGGCCTTGTCGATATCGAGGAACACCTGCGGTTCCATCCGAACCGCCAACGCCCCCGTCTTCGCGTCCTCGATGTATGCCCCGAACGGGCTCTCTGTGGCCACCGTGCACGCCCCTTCCGCTGGTTCCGCTTGATCATAGAGACGCACGGGCACTCGCACAGGTTCCCTCGGGCGGGAATTCCGGACGAATTCCGGTGCGGCGGAAGGGGCGGGGCGTCAGCGGCCGGCGGCGGCGATGGCGCCGGCCAGGAAGCCTTCGGTGGCAAGGTCGCGGTTGGCGAGCTGGATGCCGTTGACCAGAACGGTCGGGGTGGAGTTCACGCCGGTCGCGAAGACCTCCTGGGTCTTCTGGCGCAGGAAGGTGTCGTAGGTGCGCTCGGTGATGCACTGCGCCACCGAGGGATCGGTGTAGCCGGCCGCGCCGGCGATGTCGATCAGCGTGCTGTCGGGCAGGCCCGCGCCGCCTTCGCGCGGCTGGCGCTGGAACATCGTGGCCAGCCACCGCTGATAGTTGCCGACACCGGTGTTGGCGACGCAGTAGGCGGCATTGCCCGCCCGCGAGGAGTACTGGTCGGCCGAGGCCCGGTCCAGGAAGGTGATGATGCTGTACTCGACCGCCGCCTCACCTTTGGCCACGGCGTCTTCGAGGACCGCGCCGTTGTACTTCTCGAACGCCTGGCAGGCCGGGCACTGCAGATCGGCGACCAGCCGCACGACGACCTTCGCGTCCGGAGCACCGACGCGCACCGCACCGTCCGCGCCCGCGTGCTGCGGCGTCACGCCCAGCGCCTGCCCGGCGACGACGTCGTCGGCCTGCCCGGTCTTGCTGAACACCAGCACCGCGCCGACCACCGCGATCACCGCGACCAGCACCGCGGCCACCAGCAGCTGGACCCGGATCTTGCGGTCGTTCCGCTGCGGTCGACCAAAGGCACCCGGGTTGGGATTCACCGTCACGCTCCATCACTTTCCCTAGCCGAAGAACTCGCCAGCCACCCTAATCGCCGCCGCCGGATGCCCTGGTGACCGGCCTTCAGTCGGCGAGATCGATGCGCACGGTGAGCAAGTCGGTGCCGAGCGCGCGCACCATGGCGCTGTTCATCCGCGGCAATGTCTTCAGCCGCGCCAGGGCATCGTCGTCGGGCAGCGGATGGGCGACGCCGCTGTGCCAGGCCCCGTCGACCCGGACACGCACCGCGGGGTCGGCCGCGATATTGCGCACATAGTCGGAGTGCGCGCCGTGATTGGACACCATCCAGAAGTGCCCGCCCTCGATGCGGCCGCCGACCGGGGTCTGCCGCGGCTGACCGGTTTTCCGGCCGCGAGTCTCCAGCAGGATCTGGTCCGGCATCCGGGTGGTGATCGGATTCGCCAGCCGCCGGTGGAAGAAATGGTCGAAGCGCAGTCGCCAGGATTTCGGTGCAGTAGCCATCTTTCGAGTGTTGTCGAGACTGTTAGTCTCGTCAAGCTATTCTGGTGCCATGCCGACGACTCGCCGAACCCACACCGGTTCCCGCCGCAACGAGGCGGCGCGCGCCGCGATCCTCGGCGCCGCCACCGAACTGCTCGCCGAGCACGGCGCCGCGGGCGTCACCATCGATCGCCTCGCCGCACACGCCGGCGTCGGCCGCCAGACCATCTATCGCTGGTGGTCCACCAAGGACGCGGTCCTGCTGGACGCGCTGATCCACAACGCGCGGCAGGCGGTCGCGATGCCGGACACCGGGACCCTGCGCGCGGACCTGACCGCCTTCCTGAGCGAGACCTTCGAAGCGGCGGGCGCCGAATCGAACCGCCGGGCGCTCATCGCCGTCGCCCTTGCCGCCCAGCAGGATTCGGGCCTGGCCGAGTCGCTGGCGGGCTTTCTGGCGCAACGCCGCGCCGCCCTGGGCGAGCTGCTCGAACGCAGCCGGACCCGCGGCGAGATCGGGTCCGGGGTCCCCCTCGATCTCGTCGTGGAGCAGGCCTTCGGCGTGCTGTGGTACCGACTCCTGTTCCGGCCCAGCGGGTTAGAGCCCGGAGCCGCCGCGGAACTCGCGGCCGCACTGGAAACCCAGCTGCGGCGTGGGTCAGACCAGACGACTGGCCGGCGGCAATAGCATTGCCCGGCACTGCTTTCCGCTTCTCTCACATGGCGAACGCCGGTGCGGTCACGGCACTGCGAGCGGGTGGTCGATAGGCCTGCCAAGCAGCCGCCAGGCGAGCGACGGCCTCGGACAACACCTCTGGTGGATGACGGAAATGCAGGCGGATGCGGTCGGTACCGGCACCGGTGATGTCCAGGCCGCTCCCCGCGAGAATGGCGATGTCGTGGCGCAGAGCGGTTTGGGCGAAGGAACCGCCGTCGCCGTGCGGGAGGCGGATCCACAGTGACTGACCACCGCGGACCGGCGCGACGTCCCAGTCCGGGAGCTGCGCGGCCAGCTCCGCGATCAGCTTGTCGTGCCCGGCTTTCCGCTCGGCCGCGTGCACCCGGACCAGCGTGTCGAGCTCGGCGACCAGATGGGTGGCGGCCATCTGGGCGGGCAGGTTCCCGCCGAGATCGCCGACCGCGCGCAGCCGGGCCAGCCGCGCGATCAGGGCCGGGTCGGCGCGGATCCAGCCGACGCGCAGTCCGCCCCACAGGTTCTTGCTGAGCGAGCTGACGGTGAGCACGGAGTCGACGTCGGCGGCGGTCGGCGGCGGCGTGGGTTCGCCCGGAAAGGCGAGATCGGCCAGTACCTCGTCGACGAGGAGCGGCACCCCCGCGGCCTCGGCCGCCTCCGCGACGCGCCGCCGGACCAGCCTGGAAAGTACCGCGCCGGTGGGGTTCTGGAAGGTCGGGGTGAGGTAGGCGAGCCGCACGGGGTGCCGGCGCACGGCGGCCTCGAAGCCGGTCAGTCCGAGCGGCAGCGGGTGCAGGACCGCGGACGCCTCCTGGAACGCTTCCAAGGCGCCGGGGTAGGTGGGGCTTTCGAGCAGGACGCGGTCGCCCGGGCGCAGCTGCGCGCGGGCGAGCAGGGTCAGCGCCTGCTGGCCGCCGTTGGTGACGAGGATCTGCTCGGGCCGGGTCGGCGCGCCGAGGCGGGTGTAGCGCTCGGCGAGCGCGACCCGCAGCGGCGGATAACCGGCCGGGTGGTAACCGATTTCGGCGGTCATCGCCGCCAGCTCGGGCACGATCCGGGCGTAGGCCCGCGCGATCTCCGGCGGCGGGGCATCCGGTGCGGCACAGGCCAGGGAGATCACCTCGGGCCACGGCTCCAGCAGATGCAGGAACATGGGTGCGCCGGTGGTGTGCGGATGCGCCGCCGCGGCGGCACCGGCGACCCGCGTGCCGCTCCCCCGGCGGCGCACGATCCGGCCCTCGGTCTCGAGCAGGTCGTAGGCGGCGACCACGGTGCTGCGCCCGACCGCGAGGTGCGTCGCGAACTGCCGGTCGGGCGGCAGCGGCGTACCCGGCGGCAGTTCGCCGTCGTCGATCAGCTGCCGTAACCGGCCCGCCAGCAGTACATACAGCGGCCCACGACCCGAGGACCAGCGGCCGAGCCGCTCCGGCACATCAATTGGCTCCATATCCAAACCAATTCTGCCGGATTGGCTCTGTGCCCGTCACCCGGACCGCCAGAAGATTGCTCCATGAGCGAAAACACCAGGGCCACTTCCATTGCCGACGCGATCGCCGGCCTCCCGGGCCCCTTCCAGCAGCACGAACTGGCGCTGGTCAACGACACCGTGCTGCGCGTCGCCCGCTTGGCGGGCGCGTTTCCGTGGCACCACCACGACGAGGACGAACTTTTCCTCTGCTGGGACGGCACTTTTCGCCTGGAGCTGGAGAATCGGCCTCCGGTCGTGCTCGCCGCGGGCGACGTCTTCGTTGTCCCGAAGGGCCTGCGGCACCGCCCGGTGGCCGAGGCTCCGGCCCACGTGCTGCTCGTCGAACGTCCGGAAACCGAACAGTATGGAAACCCCCGGCACGCCGACTGACCGGAGTGAATACCCGGTCATCGGCAACCTAAGCGCTATCTTGATTCTCCAATCGCCCGGAGCACACCCCGACACAGGTGTAGCGGCTCGAATTCGGCCCCTCCGCCGCGATACACCCGACCAGCCCGCTGGGCGAGGGTCGCAGCGCGCAGGGATCGGAGGGTTCAGGTGTCGGTGTCGGTGTTACCTCCCGTACCGCGGGAACGTCACGGTGACGGCAGTGCCGCGCCCCGGCCGGAGCCGAGGGTGCAGCGCGATCGGGCGGTCGACCGGCCCGGAACACTGCGGCGCGCAGCGCTTCCGACCGGGATCGCGCTGACGGCGGCGGCGTTCGCGGCCGGCGCGTGGCAGCGCCGCTGGATCTCCGACGACGGACTGATCGTGCTGCGCACCGTACGAAACCTGCTGGCGGGCAACGGTCCGGTGTTCAACCTGGACGAGCGGGTCGAAGCCAACACCAGTGCCGCCTGGACCTATCTCGTGTGGTTCTTCGGCTGGCTGACCCAGGCCCGGCTCGAATATGTCGCCCTCGGACTGGCTCTCGGCCTGTCGGTGGCCGCGGTGGTCGCCGCGATGCTGGGCGCGGCGCGGCTGTGGGGCGGTGCGCAAGCGGCACTGCTGGTCCCGGCCGGCGCGGTCGTCTATGTCGCGCTGCCGCCGGCGGCCGACTACGCCACCTCGGGGCTGGAGAGCGGGCTGGTCCTGTTCTGGCTGGCCCTGCTGTGGTGGGCGCTGCTGCGGTGGGCGCAAGCCGCGACGGTACGCGCGGGCGGCGTTGCCGCGCTGAGCTTCTGGGCCGGGCTGGCGCCGCTGGTCCGGCCCGAGCTCACGGTGATCGGCGCGGCGGCGCTGCTGGTGCTGGTGTGCGCGCCGGTCGCGCACCCCCGGCCGTGGGTCTTCCGCCTGCTGCTGATCGCGGCCGCGGGATCGGTGCCGCTGGCATATCAGGTCTGGCGGATGGGGTACTACGGTCTGCCCTACCCGAATACCGCGGTCGCCAAGGACGCGGGCGGCGCGAAGTGGGCGCAGGGCTGGACCTATCTCTGGGATCTGACCGGGCCCTACTGGTTGTGGCTGCCGTTGCTGTTGCTGGCCGGCGCGGCGGGCGGGCTGCTCCGGCAGCGGCGCACGGCGGCGCCCGCCGCGAACCGGCCCGCGCGCACCGGCGCGGGCCGCCTGCGCTCCCCGGCCGTGGTCGTGGCCGTCATGGTGGGCGGCGGCCTCGTCCTCACCGTGTACGAATTGCGCGTCGGCGGTGACTTCATGCACGGCCGGATGCTGCTGCCGCAGCTGTTCTGCCTCCTGCTGCCCGTCATGGTGCTGCCGATCGCCCCCGGAACACGCCTGTTCCCGGGGCTTCTCGTCCTCGCGGCCCTGCTCGGCGTCACCGGCTGGGCGCTGGCGGCCGCCCGGATCACGGCCGTCACCGACGGCTTCGTGATCCGCGCCAACGGGATCGTCGACGAGCGCATCTACTACGTGCTGGGCACCGGGCACGATCACCCGATCCGGGCCGAGGACTACCTGGACTACCCCCGGATGCGCCCGATGCTGCGGAACATCGCGGAGACACCGAACGGCGGCTTGCTGATCAACCTGCCGGACCAGACCTACTGGTATGTCGTGCCGCCGCCGCAACCCATTCCCGACGGCGGCGCGGGGCACACGGTGTACTTCCTGAATCTCGGCATGACGAGCATGAATCTGCCGCTCTCCGTGCGCGTTACCGACCCGATGGGCCTGGCCTACCCGCTGGCGGCGCACACCGACCGGCTCACCGGCGGACGCGTCGGGCACGACAAGAGCCTGGACGCCGCCTGGGCCGTGGTCGACGCCGGCGTGGTCGACCAGCACCCGTGGCTGCCCGCGCACATCGATCCGGTCTGGGTGCGGCGCGCGCGAACGGCCATGTCCTGCCCCACCACCCAGGATCTGCTGGCGTCCACCCGCGCACCGCTGACCGCAACCCGCTTCCGATCCAACGTCCTGCAGTCGCTGACCTTCGCCGCCACCGAGATCGACCGCGTCCCCGCCTACGAGATCGCCCGCTGCGACCTCCCGCCCGAATCGATCCGATAACCGCAGAGTTCTGTCCGCCGAGACACGAGGATTCCGACCGCCCATGACGACAACGGCACGCGACAACCACCTCACTCCCCTCGCGGCCGGACCGGAGCTACGACAGGACATTTCGACCACCACGCTCGCGACCGCGCTGCTGGCCGCGGTGGCGGTGCTGGTGTGGCACGTCTACGCCATACCGATCGGGACCCCCTATTACGGCCTGTTCAACAACGACGTCGACCAGTACGTCTACACCGCGGGTGGCGAGGCGGTCCGCTACGGCGTCAGCCTGTACGACACCCCGGTCTTCTTCGACATGGAGTTCACCTACACGCCGTTCGCCGCCCTGCTGTTCGTCGTCTTCACCCTGGCCGTGCCGGTCGTGGCCAAGGCGCTGTGGTGGGCGGCGATCCTGGCCGCGCTCACCGCGCTCGTCGCCGTCTGCCTGCGGGCGCTGCGCTACCGGAACAGCAGGCGCACTTGGCTGTTCGCGCTCGCGCTCGCGGTGCTGTGCACGGCGTTCGAGCCGGTGCGGTCCACGATCTGGCTCGGGCAGATCAACATCTTCCTGGTTCTGCTCGGCGTCTGGGACCTGACCCGCCCGCGCACCGCCGCACTGCGCGGCGCGGGCGTCGGTATCGCGGCCGGCATCAAGCTCACGCCCGCGTTCTTCCTGATCTACCTGGCCTGCACCCGGCAGTGGCGGGCCCTGGGCGTCGCGTCCGCCGCCTTCGCGGCCACGATCGGCCTCGGTTTCCTGATCCGGCCCACCGACTCCACCACCTACTGGAGTCGCCAGTTCGACGCGGCCGGGCGCGTCGGCCCGGTCGATTCGCCCGCCAACCAATCCGTCAACGGATTCCTGGCGCAACTGCTGCGGTTCTACGACGTGGATCGCTTCGCCGTGCGCGGCGCCGGCGGCACCGTGTACGTGCCGCCGACCTGGCTGTGGCTGGCCGTGGCGATTCCGCTGGTCCTGGTGGGTCTCGCGGCGGCCGTGCGCGCGTATCGGGCCGACCGGATCCTGCTCTCGATCACCCTGGCGGGCATGACCTCGGCGTGCGCGTCCCCGTTCTCCTGGGGCCATCACTGGATCTGGTTCGTGCCGCTGTTCGTGCTCGCCCTGGACTACGCGCTGACCACCCGCGCCCGCCTGCGCTGGTGGGCGCCGGCCGCCGTCCTGCTCGTCAGCTTCTGCTGGTGGTGGAACTACCCGGACCGGCCGCCCCTGCGGGACGCGCCGCACCCGATCGGCGTCGGCCTGTTCATGCTGCCGCGCGATGACATCCCGGCCTGGTGGGCGCAGCTGGCCGTACCGTTCTACTCCGGCTGCTATCTGCTGGTCTTCCTGGCAGCGGCCGGCTACGCGCTGCGCCGCGAGTTTCGCGCGGAGGGCGGCGGGTGCCGGGAGAACCCGTGAGTCCCCCGGCGCCCAGACGGTCATGGTGGTGACAACCGGGTATATATGGGCAGGTATCCCGCCAATTGGACCACGGGACACTTCGCGCCCCGACGGGATTCGAACCCGCACCTCCTGCGTGGCGATAACCGATCGTCTCCGGCCCGTCCCGCAGCACTCTAGGCCCGGAACCCCGGGCTGAGCCAGCGATTTAGCCGTCGAAGGCGTCGAGCAGCTGTTCGGCGGCCAGGGCGGCGGTGAGCGTGCCCGCGCGGACCTGCTTTTCCACCTGTGCCCGAATGGCTTTCACGTTCGGGTTGTCGGCCAGGCGGCGCAGCAGCTGGTCGTGCACCATGGTCCAGGTCCAGTCGATCTGCTGGCGGCGGCGCTTCTCGTCGAACTCGCCCGCGTCGGTGAGGACCCGGCGATGCTCCAGCACGGTGTCCCAGAACTTGTCCAGGCCAACGCCTTCCAGCCCGCTCATGGTGAGAACCGGCGGGCGCCACAGGGCGTCGTGCGGGTGGATCAGGCGCAGCGCGCCCGCCAGCTCGCGGGCCGCGGACTTCGCCTCCAGCTCGTGTTTGCCGTCCGCCTTGTTGACGGCCACCAGATCGGCGAGTTCCAGCACGCCTTTCTTGATGCCCTGCAACTGATCTCCGGTGCGCGCCAGGGTCAGGAAGGTGAACACGTCGACCATGTTCGCCACCGTCACCTCGGACTGGCCGACGCCGACCGTCTCCACCAGGATCACGTCGTAGCCGGCCGCCTCCAGCAGCACGATGGTCTCGCGGGTCGCCTTGGCGACGCCGCCGAGCGTGCCCGCGGTCGGCGACGGCCGGATGTAGGCCCGGCGCTCCACCGAGAGCCGGGCCATCCGGGTCTTGTCACCGAGGATCGACCCGCCGGTACGGGTGGAGGACGGGTCGACCGCGAGCACGGCCACCCGATGCCCCTGTTCGATCAGGCGCATGCCGAGGGCGTCGATGAACGTCGACTTGCCGACGCCGGGAACACCGGTGATGCCCACCCGATTCGACACCACGGCGGTGCCGGAATTCGACGCTTCCGGCGTCAGCTTCAGCAACAACTGCTGAGCCAGTTCCCGGTGATCGGACCGGGTCGACTCGACCAGGGTGATGGCACGCGCCAAGGCGGCCCGCTCGTTCGCGCGGACCGCCTGGGCCAGTGCGTCTACATCGATGACGCGTTGGTTCATTACGCGCCGTCGCCGCCGATCTCGTGCCCCAGCGAGGAGGCCAGCTTCTTCAGCAGGTCGATCGCCGCGTCGGCGATCACCGTGCCGGGCGGGAAGATCGCCGCGGCACCCGCCTCGTACAGCTCGGCGAAATCGTCGGGCGGAATCACGCCGCCGACGATGACCATGATGTCGGGCCGCCCGGCCTCGGCCAGCGCCTGCCGCAGGGCGGGCACCAGCGTGAGGTGACCGGCGGCGAGCGAGGAGACGCCGACGATGTGCACGTCGTTGTCCGCCGCCTGCTGAGCCACCTCCTCGGGGGTCTGGAACAGCGGGCCCACATCGACGTCCATGCCGAGGTCGGCGAAGGCGGTGGCGATCACCTTCTGGCCGCGGTCGTGCCCGTCCTGGCCCATCTTGGCGACCAGGATGCGCGGGCGGCGGCCCTCGTTCTCGGCGAACTCCTCGACCAGCTCGATCGCCTTGGTGATGTTGGTGACCTTTCCGGCCTCGTCGCGGTACACACCGGAGAGCGTACGGATTTCGGCCTGATGGCGGCCGTACACCTTCTCCAGCGCGTCGGAGATCTCGCCCACGGTGGCCTTGGCGCGCGCGGCGTCGATGGCCAGGGCGAGCAGGTTGTTCTCCATGCCGCCCTCGGAAGCGGCGGCGGCCCGGGTCAATTCGTTCAACGCCCGCTCGCAGGCCGCGGAATCACGCTCGGCGCGCAGCCTTTGCAGCTTCTCGATCTGCTCGGCCCGCACCCGCGAGTTCTCGACCTTGAGGACCTCGACCTGCTGGTCCTCCTCCACCTGGTACTTGTTGACGCCGATCACCGGCTGCTGGCCGGTGTCGATGCGCGCCTGGGTCCGGGCGGCGGCCTCCTCGATGCGCAGCTTCGGGATGCCCTCGCCGATCGCCTGGGCCATGCCGCCGTGCGCCTCGACCTCGGCGATGTGCGCGCGGGCCCGGTTGGCCAGCTGGTGGGTCAGCCACTCCACGTAGTACGAACCGGCCCACGGGTCGATCGGGCGCGTGGTGTTGGACTCCTGCTGGATCAGCAGCTGGGTGTTGCGGGCGATGCGCGCGGAGAAGTCCGTGGGCAGCGCCAGCGCCTCGTCCAGGGCGTTGGTGTGCAGCGACTGGGTGTGGCCCTGGGTCGCGGCCATCGCCTCGATGCAGGTGCGCGCCACATTGTTGTAGGCGTCCTGCGCGGTCAGCGACCAGCCCGAGGTCTGCGAATGGGTGCGCAGCGACAGCGATTTCGCGCTCTTGGGCTCGAACTTGGCGACCAGCTCGCTCCAGAGCAGCCGTCCCGCACGGAGTTTGGCGACCTCCATGAAGAAGTTCATGCCGATCGCCCAGAAGAAGGACAGGCGCGGCGCGAACTTGTCGACCTCCATGCCCGCGGCGATGCCGGCCCGCAGGTACTCGACGCCGTCGGCCAGGGTGTAGGCCAGCTCCAGGTCGGCGGTCGCACCGGCCTCCTGGATGTGGTAACCCGAGATCGAGATCGAGTTGAACTTCGGCATCTTCGCGCTGGTGTAGGCGAAGATGTCGGAGATGATCCGCATCGAGGGCTTCGGCGGATAGATGTAGGTGTTGCGGACCATGAACTCCTTCAGAATGTCGTTCTGAATGGTTCCGGCCAGCAGCTCGGGCCCGACGCCCTGCTCCTCGGCGGCCACGACGTAGAGGGCGAGGATCGGCAGCACCGCGCCGTTCATCGTCATCGACACCGAAACCTGGTCCAGCGGAATGTGATCGAAGAGCTGGCGCATGTCCAGGATGGAGTCGATCGCGACACCGGCCATGCCGACGTCACCCTGCACGCGCGGGTGATCGGAGTCGTAGCCGCGGTGCGTGGCCAGGTCGAACGCGACCGAGAGGCCCTTCTGCCCGGCCTGCAGGTTGCGGCGGTAGAAGGCGTTGGAGTCGGCGGCGGTGGAGAAGCCCGCGTACTGGCGGATGGTCCACGGCTGGTTGACATACATCGTCGGGTACGGCCCGCGCAGGAACGGCGCGAGGCCGGGGACGCTGTCGAGCGGATAGCCCTCGGCCGCAACGGCATCCCGGTCCGCCTTGGTGAACACCGGCGGCACGTCGATGCCCTCGGGGGTCGGCCAGGTCAGCTGATCCGGGGTGTAGTGATTGGCCTCGGCGGCGCCCGCGACGTATTCCCGCACCTGCTCGGCGTCGACCGCGGCGGCTTCGGGCGCGTGCTCGTGCAGGGGTACGTCGGCGAAATTACCGATCACATGCTTGATTTCCGACATCGTCATCAGGCTCCCACCTTCTCCAGCAGGCCGGACAGGGCCGCGACCGCATCGATCTTCGCGGCCAGGTACCCGTCGGGGCGCTCGGCGTCGTCCAGTCCGGCAACGGCTTTCGCCGCACCGGCCAGCAGCACCGTGGCCACCCCGGCGGCCCGCAACTGCGCGACCGCCGCACCGGCCTCGGTGCCGTAGCGCTTGTCGGCGCCGCACAGCACCGCGATCGCCGCACCGGATTCCGTTGCGGCCGCGGCGATGTCCTCGACCGCGAGCGGACCCGGGTTGATCGATTCGATGCCGCCGGAGGCGAGCAGGTTCGCGATGAAGGTGACCCGCACATTGTGCTCGGCGACCGTGCCCAGCGGCACCAGCAGCGCCTTCGGGCGATCACCGTGCGCGGCGAGATAGGCATCGGAGCGGTTGCGCAGCTCCTCGAACGCGGCACCGTAGCGCGCCACTCGACTCGGCTCCCGTGCCGCCTCCGAGAGCGGCTTCTCGGCCAGATTCGGGAATTCGTTGACGCCGGTGACCGCCGACTTGCGGTGCGCCACATCGGCATCGCGCGCGGCCTTGGTCGCGGCGATGCGCTCGGCGAGCAGCCCGGATTCCAGCGCGGCCGGATAGCCGCCCGCGCGCTCCAGCTCCTGCATGAACTCCCAGGCCTTCGCCGCCAGCTCCGCGGTGAAGCTCTCCACGTGCCAGGAGCCCGCGCCCGGGTCCTGCACGAAACCGAGATGGGATTCCTCGAGCAGCAGCAGCTGGGTGTTGCGAGCCATGCGGTCCGAGAACGACTTCGAGACGCCGAGCTCGCCCTTGGGCAACGCGGCGTCGAAGGGCAGCACGGTCACGGTGTCGGCGCCGCCGACGCCCGCGCCGAACGCGGCCAGGGTGGTGCGCAGCAGGTTCACCCACGGGTCGCGCTGGCTCATCATGGCGGCCGAGGTCACCGCGTGCTGCGGGGCGCCACCGAAGTCGGGCAGGCCGCACACCTCGGCGACGCGCGCCCAGAGTTGGCGGGCGGCGCGGAATTTCGCGATGGTGGCGAACTGGTCGTCGGTCGCGGCGAAGCGGAACTCCAGCTGGCCCAGCGCGGCGGCGGTGTCGTACCCGGCGGCGGTGAGCCGACGCAGATACTCCAGACCGGCGGCGACGGCCGCGCCCACCTCCTGGGCCTCGGCGGCGCCGGCGTCATGGAAAGCGGTGCCGTCCACGGTGATCGCCCGCACGGTCTCCGGCCGGGCGATGGCCTGACCGGCCAGCTCGACCGCCACGGCCGGGGTGACATCCTCGGTCCCGGCGAAGGCACTGGTCAGCGGCGCGGCACCGAGCCCGACCTGGATCGCGGCCCGATCGGGGCTCTCGTAGCCGTCCAGGATCGCGAAAACCTGTGCGGCCGCCTCGGTGACCGCGGGGCCGGCGTCCAGCGTCAGCGGCGCGAGCTCGAAGAGCAAGCCGGACAGGGCCGCCGGGAGCTCGGCCACCGGCACACCGCGCTCGCCCGCGCCGAGCCAGACGGCGCTGAGGCCGTTCTCCAGGCCCACCAGGATCTCCCGGTTGGCCACCGCGGCCGCGCCGGCGACATACGCGCTGACATACCAGCCGCGGTGCACGTCGCGGGTGGCGGAGCTGCCACGCACGAACGGGAACGCGCCCGGCAACGGCTGCTCGGGCAGTTCGTCCCGGCTGGTGTACAGCGGGGCGATCGTCAGCCCGTCGTAGGTGGTCTCGTCCAGCAGGCGCTCGGGCTCGTCCGGCAAATCGGCGACCTCGACCCTGCGGGCCTTCGCCAGTACCCCCGCCACACCCTTACGCCACGCGGCTAAATCCGGCACCGGATCTGCATTCGGCATAGCTGCCATACCCTCTTCCACTCGACCACGAGCGCACCAGCAGTGCGCACCCGATACCGCCACATTCGCCCAGCTCAGCGAGCACTTTGGTTAACGAGCATTCGTCCCGTCACTCCTGATGCTAGCTGGAGCGCGCACCGCTCTTGACCGAGGCCGCCACTACCAACCGGTAACCTGGCGCCGGTGAGCGAGGCGATCGAGGGAGCGGGCGGGGTCGGCGCACCCGCGCGCGTCAGCACCGTGAGCGCGCTGGGAACCGCGGCGATTCGGCTCCTGCGCCGCCCCCGGGTGCTGGCGCTGCTCGGCCTGCTGGGCGCGTTGTTCGTGGCCGCCCTGCTGATTCCGCTGCCCACCCCGCTGGAGATCCAGGAGTGGGCGGGCTCGTTCGGAGCGTGGTTCCCCTTGCTGTTCTGTGCCGTCTACGCCGTCGCGACGGTCGCGCCCCTGCCGCGCTCGGTGTTCACCATCAGCTGCGGCGTGCTCTTCGGCGCCGGGCTCGGGCTCGCGGTCGCGCTGATCGCGACGACCGCCGCCGCGGCGATGGCGCTGCTGCTGGTCCGGGCACTGGATCGCGATCAGGTCGCCGCCCGGCTCACCCATCCCGCGGTGCGCAACGTCAACGCGCGCCTGGCCCGCCGCGGCTGGCTCGCCGTCGGCTCGCTGCGGATGATCGCCTTCGCGCCGTTCTCGATCGTCAACTACTGCTGCGGCCTGTCCGCGATTCGCTTCTGGCCCTACCTGATCGCCTCGGTCCTCGGGTCGGCGCCGGGCACCATCGGCACCGTCATCCTGGCCGACTCCCTCACCGGCGGCACCCATCCCGCGATGTACGTCATCACCGCGACCTGCTTCGCGATCGGCATCATCGGGCTGATCGTGGACGCGCGCTGGCAGCCCGCCCCGCTCCCGGAGCGCGCGGCCGAGATCGCCTGATCCTCAGTCCACCGCCAGCTCGATCGGGATGGCGAAGACGTCGACCATCGCGCCGTTGCGCAGCACGGTGACCGGCATGGACTTGCCGATGGCATCGCCGAAGAGCTGGCGCTGAATACCCTGGGCGTCGCGCACCTGCGAGCGGGCGACGCTCAGCACCAGGTCGCCGCGGCGCAGGCCCGCCTGCTCGGCCGGGCCGCCGCGCACGACCTCCATGATCCGCACGCCGCCGCGCTGGCCGGTGCGGGTGGCCAGGGCGGCCGGCAGCGGGGCCGGGATGCCGACCAGGCCGAGATAGGCCCGGCGGACCCGGCCGTCGCTGTGCAGGGTGCCGATGATGCGGCGGGTGGTGGCGTTGATCGGGATGGCCAGGCCGACGCCGATGCCCGCGACGGCGGTATTGATGCCCACCACCTGACCGGCCGAATTGGCCAGCGCACCACCGGAATTGCCGGGATTGAGGGCGGCGTCGGTCTGGATGACGTCCTCGATAACCCGGCCCGCGCGCCGGGACGCCACCGGCACCGCGCGGCCCAGCGCGCTCACCACGCCCGCGGTGACCGAGCCCGCCAACCCCAGCGGATTGCCCACCGCGACAACCAATTGCCCGACCACGAGCTTGTCCGCGTCGCCGAGCCGCACCGCCGCCGGCGCGCCGCCGCGAGCCCGCAGCACCGCCAGATCCGAGAGCGGGTCGATGCCGACCACGTCGAACCGGTCTTCGACGCCGTCGGCGAACACCACCTCGCCGCCCGGGGCCGCGCCGACCACGTGCGCGTTGGTCAGCAGGAAGCCGTCATCGGTGAACACCACCGCCGATCCGCTCCCGCGCCGGGTGCGCACGCTGGCCACGTGGGGTGTCACCGATTCGGCGACCTGGATCACCGTGCGCGAATACGCGTCCATCGCAGCGTCGTCCACTTCGACCACCCATCCTGCCCACGCGTTCGCGCCCCTTCCAGCATGCCTGCGAACGCAAGCTTGCGCAGCGTGTTCGTCAGAGCCGCAAGCGAATTCGTGATCATGAACGGATTTCGGGGACTATCCAGCCACTGTCTGGGACGGTATCGTGAAGTTACCCAGTACTACGGGTACCGATACAACGAGGTGTCTCATGAGCAACCCGGGCATGCGCAGCAAGGACCGCGTCACCTATCCGAAAGCCAGGCGCATCCGCTTCAGCTTCGGTGAACCACAACCGATGTCGAAGTACTACGCGGGCGGCGACATGGTGTTCAGCCATTTCATCGCCGGCCTCTCCGCCGCGTTCCCGCCCGGCGAGGAATCCTTCATCCGCTCGGTGGTGCGGGTCGCCGGGCAGGTCGGCGACCCGCAACTCAAGCGCCGCGCCACCGGGTTCACCGCCCAGGAAGCCACGCACGGCCGCGAGCACCGCAAACTCAACGCGAAACTCCTCGCCCTCGGCTACCCGGTCGGCTGGATCGACTCCCCCGCCGTGCAGGACCGGGCCAAACAGCTCGAACAGCTGATGCCCGCGCACCTGCACCTGGCCGCCACCGCCGCGGCCGAGCACTACACCACCGTCCTCGCGGTGCGGGTGCTGACCAAACCGGAGATCCAGGCCATCGCCGTCGACCCCGAGGTACGCAACCTGCTGAACTGGCACGCGCTGGAAGAGGTCGAGCACAAGTCGGTGGCCTTCGACGTCTACCGCGCGGTCGGCGGCGGCGAGACCATGCGCATCCTCACCATGGCCGGGCTGCTCGCGCTCACCGTCCCACTCACCGCGGGCGGTCTGGCCGCCGCCCTCGCGCTGGACGAGTACGCCCGCCGCCATCCCCTGCTGGTGGCCCGCCAGGCGCGAACCCTGTTCACCGGCCCCATCTTCCAGGGCATCGGCCGCGAGCTGGCCCGCTATCTGCGGCCCGGCTTCCACCCCGACGACCACGACACCACCGAGCTGCTGGCGCGGTGGCAGCGCGAACTGTTCGGCGACGACGGCCAGCTCGTCGACCATCTCCGATAGGAATCGGCGTGAAACTCAACAGCATTCGACCGCGCCTGGTGGTCGTCACGGGCGCGGGCAGCGGAATCGGCCGGGCCACCGCGCTGCGGTTCGCCCGGGCCGGGGCGTACGTGGTGGCCTCCGACGTCGATCTGACCGCCGCCAAAGCCACCGTGGACCTGATCGAGGCCGGCCGCGCGTCGGCCGCGCGGCTGGACGTCACCGACGCCGAGGCCTGGGTCGCTTTCGCCACCGAAGTCCGTGTCGCGCACGGTGTTCCGGACGTCCTGGTGAACAACGCGGGTATCGCCGTGTCGGGCGCGTTCGTGGACCTGACCCCCGCCGACTGGGACAAGCAGCTGGCCGTCAACCTTTTCGGCGTCGTGCACGGCTGCCGGACCTTCGGCCGGCAGATGATCGACGCCGGAAAGCGCGGCCACATCGTCAATATCGCGTCCGCGGCCGCCTTCACGCCGACGCCGGTGATGTCGGCCTACTCGGTGTCCAAGGCCGGGGTGAAGATGCTCACCGAGTGCCTGCGGCTGGAGTTCGGCCCGAAGGGCATCGGGGTGAGCGCGATCTGCCCCGGGGTGATCAACACCAATATCGGCGAGCACGCCGAACTGGTCGGCGTCGATCCGGAACTGGTTGCCCGCGGTAAAGAATTCACGCGCCGCCTCCAGGCGGTCGCGGCGCGCCTGCCCTTCGACCCGCTCGCCCCCGACCAGGTGGCCCGGGCGGTACAGCGGGCGGTGCGCTACGACTTGGCCGTCGTGCCGGTGCGACCCGAAGCCTGGCTGGGCTACGCCCTGCTCCGCATCGCGCCGGGCGTCAATCGCCGGATGACGCAACCCTTCTCGATCGACCTGCTGCAACGCTGGGCCGCCCGGGCGCCCCGGCCGAGTGCGGGCCCGGGCTGACCGAATGCCCACCATGCGGGCGGCGCGGGAAAGCCGGCGACGATCCGGCGCCCCCGCATGGTGCGGTCAAATCAAAATAGGTACTGCTGGTCACCGGCGATGAAGAATCCGTGACCGCCCTGATCGCAGCGCACGCCCGCCGCCGAGGAGGTGCAGGCCGTGCCCCGCACGATGATGGTGTCGCCGTAGCTCAGCACCTTGCCGCCACCCTCGTTGAATCCCGGCGCGGTGGTCTCCGGGAAGCCGACGAACACGCCTTGGCTCAGGCAGATGAATTCGGCCGCCGCGCCCTTGATGTAGGCGGCCACCTTGCGGGCGGGGCTATTGTCACAGCGGGGCTGCAACTCCGCGGGAATGACCTTCGCGTCCTTCAGCTGGCAGCCGGTGCCGTAGGTGTTGTTGTTGGTGAACCCGCACTTGATGTTTCCGCTCGGCGACTGGAAATAGAACTCGTCACCGATCTTGTAGTCGCGCGCGTCCACAGTCGCGTCGTCGCGCGAGGGCAGCGTGGTCGGGGACGCGGGGGCGGTCACCGGCTGTGAGGCGGGCTGCTTACTGGGCTGACCCGAAGACTGTTCCGGCGCACTGGATACCGTGCTCACCGGCGCGGCATTCCCCGCGTCCCCGCCACCACACCCCGTCAACCCCAAGACCGCCGCCAGCGCCGCGACCGTGAAACCCAGTGACCTCATGTCATCTCCTCCCGATAATGCCCCGACGAACTGTGCAGTCCATCGAGCGCAACATCCGTCGCGTTACCATGGAAGGTTGCTGAATGACAAGTGCCACAAAGTAATACAAACGAGATCGACGATCAGGGCCGCTATCTGTAGTCGGCTACATGGCGCGCACCGGGATAGAGGTCCAGGGCCTCGTCCAGGCGGGCGTGTGCGTGCCGCACGGCTTGGTCCCGGGTCGGCCCGGCGCCCGTTTCGGGAGTCATCAGAACGCCCGCGTGCTGCGGCGCGACGACGAGCGCGGAACCGATGTGCTGCTGGCAGCGACCGGCCCCGACGTTGTCGGCCAGTCCCCGATAGGACTCCAGCGCACGACTCCAGGCCGTCAACGCGCGTCGCGGTTCGCCGCGCGCCCAGTACAGGACACCCCAGATCTCGATCGCGTGCGCCAGCCCGCCGGGATCGCCACGGCGCGCGAGGGATTCGGCGAGGTCGAGCCGGTCGGCGGCGGCCTCGAAGCGGCCCTGCACGAGGTGCGCCACCGCCAGGTTGATGGCCGCGCACACCTCGCCCGCGGTATCGGTGCGGGGCAGCCGCCACCACGCCCGGGTCAAGCCGCGCACCACCGGATCCAGCAGCTCCGGCGACGCCTGGGGCTCCGCTATCGCGCCGAGGCTCGCCAGCGCATCCTGATGCAGCTGTCGGGCCCGCCGCGCGGGCGCCACGATGAATCGGCTGCGATAGCGCGGCCGTTCGTTGAGCCGGCCGGCCCGCATCCAGGCCAGGCGTGGCTCGGTCAGCTGGTCGCGCAGCCAGCCGTCGGCCGAAACCTGGTAGCGCGGTTCGCCGAGCACCGCTTTCCACACATCGAGGGCGTCGATCAGCCGCGCCACGGCCGGCACCGCGTCGCTGGGCAGGGTGTCGCGAGGCAGCGCGTCGGGCCGCGACGTGCCGCAGGCGGCGACGGCGGCGTCCACCAGATCGGTGAGGAAATCGTCGCGATACTCGAACCAGCGCCGCGCGCCCTCGGCGAGTTCGCGGTGCTCGAGACCGAGTGCCCACAATCCCGCCAGATCCGCCCAGTGGTGCAGCAGCACCGACATGACTACCTGCCAGGCCGGCGACTCCCGCACCTGCTGTACCCGCGACGCGACGGGCCCGGCTCGACGATCCAGGCAATAGCCCTGACCCCCACCGACATGCAGCCCGCGTGCCGCGATCAAATCCCGCAGCAGCAGCCGGGCTGCCGCCGGCTCCACGCGCTGCGGGTCCCGCGTGCCCGGCGTCTTGAGCGGAATCTCCGCGACCGCGGCCACCAGTGTCAGCAGCACGGCGGCGTCGTACTCCTGGAACGGCAACACGCACAACACTTCATAGAGCGTGCCGTTCGACTCCGTCATGGCATTCGGGTCGGGTCCCGCGCCCGGCCCGGGGCACGCGTGGGCGAGCGGATCGATATTCGCGCCCGGCGGTACCAACTGCTCGAGCAATTCGACTTCGCGTGCCACCCGCGCCTTCTCCCGCCGCGACTCGAGCCACCGATACAGCGCGAACCCCGCGGCCAGGACGAGCAACCCGAGCCACAGCCCCGACAGGGCCCGGCCGAGCTGGGCGAGAAAGGAATCCTCGGTCAGCGATTTGACCATCATGTCGCCGAGCAGCTTGGTCACCACACCGGTGCCGATCAGCGACGCCGCCGTCACCATCCGCCGCCAGCCGGACGACCTGGTCAAGCCGACGGCGGCGGGCACGTCGTCGCGTCCGGGCGACTCGGGCGCGGTCATCACAGCACCTTGCCGATCAACCCGGGCAGCAACCACCGGCGCCAAGTGAACAGCACCAGCACGACGGGCGGCACCGAGGACACCAGTGCCCCGGCCGCCAATTGCCCGATGTTCTCGTTGAACTGGCGCGCCTCGCCCCACAGCAGCAGCGACCACGGGCTGGTCCCGGCGCCGCTGACCATCAGCCCGACCACGAAATCGTTCCAGACCTGGACGAATTCGAGCACCGCCACCGCGATCAGGGCGGGCCCGGCGGCGCGGCGCACCCGTTCGCGCACCCGCCCCGGGCTGGCGAGCCCGCGCAGCGTGTCGGCCTCGGGGCTGCCCTTCTTCGCCAGCAGCGCCCCCCGCAGAATCAGGATCGAGATCGGCAGACCCGCCGCCACGTGCAGCACGATCAGCGGCACCCGGGTGCCGGACAACTCGTTGGCCTGGAGAAAGCGATCGAGCGGACCGATATAGCTCTGTACCGGCAGCACCGCCAGGACGACCACCGCGATCAGCGCGGCGCGCATGGCTCGCGGCTCGAACCGGCGCAGTCGCCGCACCACCGGATGCGCGTGCGGATCGTCGAGCTCGGTGGGATCCCAGGCGGCGAGCTGGTGTGCGATCGGCACGGACAGGGCCACCACCAGGATCGTCGCGGTGCTGGCGACGACCGCGGTGGTCGCCAGCGACCGCCACAGCGCACTGTCGCGCAGTGTGCGGAACAGGGCCCCGAATCCGATGTCGTCCGGGAGGCCGAGCATTTTCGCGGCCAGGGCGAGAATCGGCAGCAGTGCCAGCACCGAGACCAGGGCGATGGTGACGATGGACCACGGATTGGTGCGCCCGCGAACGATTTCGGGCCCCGGCTCCGGAATCGCGGTCAGGCTTCGGCGCTGCTTGCCGACGAAGGTCTGCAATACCCACGCCACACACCCGACGAGCACCGCCAGCGGCAGCGAATACGCGGCGGCGACACCGGGTTCGGCCTCGGTCGCCAGCCGCCACCACTGCACGGTCGCCGTGTCCACCTGGTGCTGCATCGAGCCCGGCACGCCGATCAGCACGATGTCGAAGACCCGGGCCGCCGCGATCGCCACCACCAGGACCACCACGACCAGCACCGGGAACAACAGCTCCAGCAGTCGTTTACAGAATTCGTAGCCCTGCGCCCGGCCCGGCCATTCGAGGTAGTGCGCACAGGCCGGGTCCGCCTCCAGCGCCCGGAACCCCGCGCGGAAAACGCCCACCGCGAAGCCGAGCCAGGTCCACAGGAAGGCCGAGGCGAGCATGCCGACGAACAGGATCTGGTAGCCGTGCAGACTCTCGATCCGGCTGCCCAGCAGCTGGAAGATCAGCCGGAAGGCGACGCCGGACACCAGCGCCGAGATACCGAAGGCCACCAGCAGCGGTAGCCACAGCCAGCGCATCCGGCGCGCGGGCAGCGCGAGCACCAGCCCGAAGAACAGCACCAGCAGGACGCCGCCCACCCCGTAGATCAAGGTCCGCACATAGGACCACAGGCCGATCTCGCGCAGCGCGAATCCGGTGACCAGCAGCCCGCAGACCAGCACGGCGAGGGACAGCGCCGGCCACACGATGGGGCGCCCGGGCGCACCGGCGCGCACGCGGAAGCCGCGCCGCAGCCCGGCGACACCGGCGACGATCAGCGCGCAACCGAGCACCATCGGCGGGTTGCTGCGCGCCGCCGTCGCCACGGTCCAGCAGAACGGGATCACCAGCAGCCCGGTAATCAGCACGATCGCGGGAATTCGCGCCGCCCACGCGGGCCACTGCCACGGCGGGCGACCCGGCACCAGCGGCCCGCGCATCCGGCGCGGCGCCAGCTCGAGCTTCAGCCCGTGCGCTTCGAACAGCAGCGGCCCGCTCATCGCTGCCGCCGTTCCACCGTGTTCAGCCCGGCCACCGCCTTGTCGGTCGCGATCGCCACCCGGGTCGGGCCGCCCGCGCCGACCGCCACCAGGAACTCGGTCAGGATGCGCCACAGGCCGTTTCGCCCGCCCACGGCGCCGATGCTGTCGGACAGGTCGAACACGACCCGGTCGGCGGCGCTCGCGGCCGGCCGGGCCAGGGCGGCCAGGCCCTCGGCGCGCGGCCGCAGCAACTCCGAATACACCGCCGGGGTCAGCGTGTTCGCGGCGAGGAATCCGCCGTGCTCCGCGATCCAGGACAGCGGCGCCCGCGGCGCGGCCAGGCGCGCGGCGACGGCCCGCGCCGCTTCGCCCGCGCCCTGGGTCAGCACGATGACATCGCCGCCGATGATGTGCGGGCGCTGCTTGGCCGCGGTCACCCGCGGGAAATCGGCTACACCGACCACGTCCATCGTGCGTCCGGCGCGGCTGATGCCGCGCCGGACAATGGGTTCGGCGAAGTCCGGCCCGACGACCAGCACCGCGCGCCGATGCTCGAAGACCTCGCGCACGGCGTCGGGGAACTGACGGGTCAGGCTCGCGCCGACCCCGCCCGGGAAGGACTGCTGATCGCCGCACAGCCTGCCGAAATGCTCGAGGGCCTCCGGCACCCCCGCCATGCCCCAGTCCCGCTCCCCCGGCGCGGCGGCCGCCAAACTCTCGTAGGCGCCGGGGTTTTCCGAGCGCAGGATGTTCTCGAACAGATCGGTGAGCACCCAGCCGTCGGCGGCGGCGAGCGAGAGCAGGCGGCGCGGGGTGCGCGCCAGCTGTCCCATCGCGTCGTCGATCCAGTAGGGCAGCGTCCAGAACTCCGGCGCGCCGAGCTCCCCGATCGCTTCCCGGTCGTACCAGATCATCGATTTGTCGGTGACCTTGAACGGCACCCCGTACAGCCGGCCGTCGTGGGTCAGCAACGGCCGCCAGTACTCCGGGTACTCGCCCGCCCACAGGGTCGGCTCGACCGGTTGCAGCCGGCCGCGCGCGGCGAGATCGCGCACCCGCCCGGCGCGCGGCAGCAGCACGATGTCCGGTGCGGTCGACCCGCCCGCCGCGAAAGCCGTCTCGATCTCGTCGCCGAGCGGAATCACCTCCACGGCATGGGTTCCGGCCACCCCGGCCAGCACGGTCCGGAAGGCGGCCAGCTCGGTGCCGCTCCACGACACCGCGATGCGCACCACCCCGGAGCGGCCCAGCAGCACATCCGGCGCGCAGGCAGCAGCCAGCGGGACGATCAAGCCCGCCTGCAGCACCGCCCGTCTGCTCCCCATGTCCTCCCGCATCGCCGGGTACCCACTGTATTCCCCCGGCCCGCGCCCCGCCCCGGAATTCGCCGCACATCCTTTCCGCAGCAAAGGAATTCACGCGGCGCGGACCGATGAGTTTCGCGCGCCCACGCGGTCTACCCTGTGAGGCCGGATCGGTCTCGGTGATACCAGGAGGGCCGATGTCGGTACCGGACAACGAACCAACGGGTCAGCGGCGGCTGGCGGAGCACCCGACCGTCGTGAAGATGCGCGAGCGGGAACGGGCGGCACCCGCCCCGGTGCTCTCGGCGGAGCGGTTACGGGAGATCTGCCGCGCGGCGGGCGCGGACGACGCGGGATTCGTCGCGGTCGACCATCCCGGCGTCGCCGCGGAACTGGAGCACGCGCGCGGCATCCTGCCCAGCGCGCGCACCTACATCGCCTTCTGCGTGCGGATGAACCGCGACAATCTGCGCGCCCCGCAACGCAGCCTGGCCAACGCGGAGTTCAACCACGCCGACGACGACACCAACGAGGTGTCCCGGCGGATCACCCGCGCGCTCCAGGACGCGGGCTATCGCGCGGTCTATCCCGCGCCCGGCTATCCGATGGAGGTCGAGCAGTTCCCCGGCCGGATCTGGGTGCTCGAGCACAAAGTGATCGCCCAGGCCGCCGGTCTCGGTGTGATGGGCATCCACCGCAATGTGATCCATCCGAAGTTCGGCAATTTCATCCTGCTCGGCACCGTCGTCACCGATGCCGCCGTGGACGAGCCGAGCGCCGCCCTGGATTTCAACCCCTGCCTGGAATGCAAGCTGTGCATTTCGGCCTGTCCCGTCGGCGCCATCATGGAGAACAACTTCGACTTCCAGGCCTGCTACACCCACAACTACCGGGAGTTCATGGGCGGCTTCACCGACTGGGCCGAGACCGTCGCCGACAGCGACAGCCGGGCGGACTACAACGAGCGCGTTACGCGCGGGGAATCGTTCTCGATGTGGCAGAGCCTGTCGTTCAAGCCGAACTACAAGGCCGGCTACTGCATGGCCGTCTGCCCGGCCGGTGAGGACGTCATCGGGCCCTTCCTCGATAGCCGCAAGCAGCACCTCGACGAGGTGGTGCGCCCGTTGCAGAACAAGCCGGAACCGGTCTACGTCCTGGAGGGCTCCGCGGCCGAGGAACACGTCACCAAGCGGTTCCCGGCCAAGACACCGAAACCGGTCGGCAACGGCTTCGGCGACGACGTCAACGCCCTGCTCGACGCCATCGGCCCCCGGCCCCGGCCGCGCAAGCCCGACTGAGCGTCAGTGCGCGACCAGCCCGCGCGTTCCGGCGGTCCGGCGCGCGTGCTCGGAGAGCTCGGTGTGCATGTCGACGGTGGTGCCGCGCGCCGTCGGCTGGACGTTGACCTGGTCCATCAGGGTGCGCATCAGCGTCAGGCCACGGCCGCGGTACCCGTCGTGCTGGGTGGCCGGCGGTCGCCAGTGGCCATTGTCACGTACTGTGACGCGCAGACAATGTTCCTCTGCGGACACCCGCAGGCGCACCGCGCCGTCCGGTTGTTCGCGGCAGCCGTGCTCGATGGCGTTGGCGCATGCTTCATCGGTCGCGACCAGGATGTTGTAGGCCTGATCGGAGTCGATGGATCGGTCCGACAGCCACTGTCGCAGCGCCCGGCGGGCTTCGGCCAGCCGGGACGGCTCAGCGGGGAAGCTGAGGTCCAACGGTGCTGGTCGGTGCGGATTCATCATGGGTCACCTCCCTGCTCGAAGTAGGCATACCCGAATCCGCCGCCGCCATACCTGGGCCGGTGATCTTGGCGACAGCACGGCGAAAGTGTTTGAGGCGCTGTGCCGGTTGGCGATTAGGAAGCACACGATGGGGTAAGTTCACCGCGGAGTTACGCGTCACAGGAGGTAGACAGTGAGTGCTGAAAGTGCCCCGGGGTCGCTCGAGATCGATTCGCGCACGGTATCGGCCACGGTGATCGTGGCTGTGCGCGGCGAGATCGACATGGCATCCGCGCCGCAGCTGGAGGCCGGACTGGGCGAGGTGCTGCGCGAGGCTCCGGCGGCGATGGTGATCGACATGTCCGATGTCGGCTTCCTCGGGTCCGCGGGCCTGAGCGTGCTGCTCGGCGCCTCCCGGTCCTATCCGGACACCGAGTTGCGGATCGTCGCGACCGCGGCGGCCCGGCGGCCCATGGAGCTGACCGGGCTGGATCAGATGCTGTCCGTGTTCGATTCGCTGCAGGACGCGCTGGCGGTGGGCGAACCCACCGCCAAGTAGGTCAGGACGACTGCGGGGGGAGTCGTACCACCTGGACGAAGAAGTCGTCGATCTGCTTGATCGCGGCGACAAACTGGTCCAGGTCCACCGGCTTGGTGACGTAGGCGTTGGCATGCAACCGGTAGCTGCGCAGGATGTCCTCCTCCGCGGCCGAGGTGGTGAGCACCACCACCGGGATGTGGTTCAGATCCGGATCGGACTTGATCTTCTCGAGCACCTGGCGTCCGTCGTAACGGGGCAGGTTCAGATCGAGCAGGATCAGGTCCGGTCGCGGCGCCTCGGCATACGGGCCCTGACGGTAGAGGAAATCCAGCGCCTCCTGGCCGTCCCGGGCCACGTGCAGGGTATTGCCGATTTTGTTGTCCTCGAACGCTTCCCGAGTCATGAGCTCGTCGCCCGGGTCGTCCTCCACGAGCAGGATGTCGATCGGTCGGCCCGGCACGGTCATACAGAAACTCCTTGGTCGATGACAGCCGGGTTCAGCGTGAAGCGGAACCGCGTACCGCCGGTGTAGTCGGTGTCGATACGGATTGTGCCGCCGTGGAACTCGACGATCTTCTTACACAGTGCCAGACCGATGCCGGTACCACTGTATTCGTCCCGGCCGTGCAGACGCTGGAAGATCACGAACACCTTGTCGGCGAACTCGGCGGGGATGCCGATGCCGTTGTCGGTGACGCTGAACTGCCAGCCACCGGACTCGGGCGTACCCGCTTCACAGTCGATCCGGATCACCGGCGACTCGTCGGGTCGCTGGAATTTTATGGCATTGCCGATCAGGTTCTGCCACATCATGGTCAGTAACGTCGGATCGCCGACGAGCTCGGGCAGTTCCTCGGGCCGCTCGATGCGCGCCCCGCTGTCCTCGATCACCGTGGCCAGATTATTGAGCGCCTTGTCCAGGGTCTGGCCCAGATCGGTCGGCACGCTGCTGTCGTTGACCCGCCCGACGCGGGAGAAGGTGAGCAGATCGTTGATCAGCACCTGCATCCGTTTGGCGCCGTCGACCGCGTAGTCGATGTACTGCTTGCCACGGTCGTCGAGCTGGTCGCCGTAGCGCTTCTCCAGCAGCTGGCAGAACGAGGCCACCTTGCGCAGCGGCTCCTGCAGATCGTGCGAGGCGACGTAGGCGAACTGCTCCAGCTCGGCGTTGGAACGGCGCAGCTCGACGGTCTGGGCGTCCATATCCCCGGCCTGGCGCACCAGCGCGGCCTCCTGGGTACGCGAGGCGGCCAGCTCCTCGACGATGCGCTCGCGCATCGCCTCCACCGATTGCGCGACAGTCGCCAGGTCGGCGGGGCCGTGCACGGTGATGTGATGATCGAAATCACCCGCCGCCACCCGGGACGACGCGTCCTTCAGATAGCCAAGTGGGCGGGCGACCAGCCGGCGGATCAGCACCAGCATCACCACGCCGAGCAGGACGAAGCCCGCGACGATCCCGCCCAGCGCCAGGTCCCGCCGCTGCCTGGTCTGCGAGAGTTCGGCCCGGTCGTCGGCGATGCTGGTGGTGAGGTCGGTGTTCTGGGTGTTGAACCGGACGCGCAGCGCGTCGAACAGCTCCTTGCCGCGCCCCACATTCGGGGCGGCCACCGGCCCGGTGGCCCCCGAACTCACCACCGGCTCGGCGTAATCGGTACGCCAGGTCTGCGCGGCGCTCTCCACGGCCTCCAGATCGGCCAGCAGCGTCTCGCGGCCGGCCAGCAGCTCCCGCAGGCGCGCCGCCGCGTCCGCCTCGACCGCCTTGCCCTCGATGTAGGGCACCAGCAGCTCCCGGTCATCGGCGATGACGTAACCGCGCAGACCGGTCTCCTGATCCACCAGCGCGCTCTGCAACCGGTAGGTCTCGGCGGCGGCCGGCAGCGAGCGGTTCAGCAGCCGGTCGGTGACATGGTTGGTCTGCCGGATCACCTGCGCACCGAGGATGGTGCCGATCGCGGCCAGCAGGATCATCGAGGCCAGTACCACTTGGAACCAGCCTTGTACGGTGAGCCGTCCGGCGCCTCGGGGTCGCTCCACGGTCGGGATCATCGGGTTTCGGAACTCCTTGCGGTCCAGTGCAGATACATCACGGCGAGGTCGTCGTCCCAGCCGCCGCCGGTGGCCAGTTCGACGCGGTCGATGAGTTCGTCGACGAAGTCCTCCGGTGCGCGGTTGCCGAGCGTGCGCGCGATCTCGAGCAGGCCCTCCTCGCCGAGCCGCTCGGAGCCCGGGCCGATCCGCCCTTCGAAGAGTCCGTCGGTGAAGAGAACCAGGGCCTGGCCCGCCGGCAGCGGCAGGTCGTGCACGGTCCACACCACCTGTCCCGGAACGAATCCGAGAGCCGGACCGCCGGGTACCTCCAGCCATTCCACGCCCGTCTCGGTCCGGGCCAGCATGCCCGGATGCCCGGCTCGGATGATCTGTACCCGCTGGGCGTCCGGATCCAACACCAACGTCGTGGCCGTCACAAAGGTTTGCGCACCGGTGCGCTCGGCCAGCAGCATCTGCTCCAGCAGACCCAGCTGTTCGGTGCCGCTGATCCCGCTGAGCACCAGGGTGCGCCAGGCCAGGCGCAGCGCCACCCCGGTGGCCGCCTCGTCGGGGCCGTGCCCGGAGACATCGCCGATCACCGCGTGCACGGTGCCGTCCGGCATCTGCACCACGTCGTAGAAGTCACCGCCGAGCAGCGACTGGGCGCGACCGGGCCGGTAGCGGGCGACCACGTCGACCCGGCGCGCGCCGTGCAGCAGCGGGGTCGGCAGCAGGCCGCGTTCCAGGCGCGCGTTCTCCTGCGCCAGCATCTGGCTGGCGCGCAGTTCGGCGGTGGCCCGCTCGGCCTGCTTGCGCTGCATCGCATAGCGCACCGCACGACCGAACAGCTCGGGCTCGACCCGGCCCTTGACCAGGTAGTCCTGCGCGCCGGCGGCGACCGCGGCCAGGCCGGTCTGCTCCTGATCGAGGCCGGTCAGCACCACCACCGCGACCTCGTCGGTGCAGGCGCGGACCCGGGCCAGGGCCTCCAGGCCCTGGGCGTCGGGTAGGTGCAGATCCAGCAGGATGCAGTCGGGTGCGGTGCCGGTGAGGCGCTGGGCGGCCTCGGCCAGGGTCCGCACCCATTCCAGGCGCAGCCCGGGACCGACGTCGGCGACCAGCTCCTCCACCAGCAGGGCGTCGCCCGGATCGTCCTCGATCAGCAGCAGCGTGGCATCCCGATCGCTACCGGCGCCGGCCGGCCGGTCGAGATCTCCACGCTCCGCGCGCCGCTCGTCGAGCATCGGCCACCGGCCCCTTTCCACATGCGTTCGGTCAGTTCGAGGCCGGAGCCGACGGGCGTCATACCCAGCGGCACGCGGAATATGCCTGGGCATTTCACACCCGATTCGAACCTCTGATCGCATTGTCTCGCATCGCCATCCAAACGGTTCGCCGGGTGCCGTTATTGCCCGGTAATTCTTCGGCCACTTCCGCTGCGCGCACTGGGACCGGGCACCCGGCGGTGCTACCTTCAGCGGGGTGAGCGGACGTGACATCTACGGCGGCGACATCTTCTCCGGACATTCTCGGGCCGCGAAGCGCACGGTTCCGGCCGTGCCCGCCGAACGCGACCTCGTGGTCGAGGACGCGGCGAGCGGATTCTGCGGCGCCGTAGTCGGTTTCGACCGCAGCTACGACGGCGAGTTCGTGAAGCTCGAGGACGCGCGCGGCACCGTGCGGTTGTTCGCCCTGCGAGAGGCGGCCTTCCTCATCGACGGCGAGCCCGTCACCCTCGTCAAACCCGCCGCGACCGCGCCGCGGCAACCTACCCGCTCCGCGTCCGGGTCGACGCGGGTGGAGGGGTTGCGCGCGCGGGTGGCGCGCGGCAGCCGGATCTGGGTGGAGGGCGTGCACGACGCGGCGCTCGTCGAACGGGTCTGGGGGCACGATCTGCGCGTGGAAGGTGTTGTGGTGGAACACCTCGAGGGTTTGGACAATCTCGCCCAGCGGCTCACCGACTTCGAACCCGGCCCCGGTCAGCGGGTGGGCGTGCTGGTCGACCACCTGGTCACCGGCTCCAAGGAAACCCAGCTGACCACCGGGCTCGGGCCGTACGTACTGGTCACCGGGCACCCGTTCATCGATGTGTGGCAGGCGGTGCGCCCGGCGGCGGTCGGCATCGAGGCCTGGCCGACGGTGCCGCGTGGCGAGGATTGGAAGACCGGCATCTGCCGCCGCCTCGGCTGGGGCACGCCGCAGGAGGGCTGGCGGCGGGTCTACAACGCCGTGGAATCCTTCCGTGACCTGGAGCCGCCGTTGATCGGCGCGGTGGAGCGGCTGATCGACTTCGTTACCGAGGAGTGAGAAGGGGCCAGCTCACAAGGGTTGTACAGGCGACGCCCATCAGTTGCGCGGACCCTTTATGCTCGATAATTATGTGCTCTCCAAGTGCCACCCTGACGGTGTGGGCCGGCTCGTGGCTGGCCGGTTCGAGCGCGCCCGACGATGTGCTGGAAGCACTACACGCTTGGGCCCCGCGCCACACCATCGCCGCGGGCGACCCGATCACCGGCGGCCGCACCGACCTGCCGTGGTCCGCGCACGGCAACACCACCGGCAGCGGAGTCATGGCCCTGCTGAAGGTGATTCGCGAGGCGATGGCCGAGCCCGGGTCGCAGCTGCGCCTGGTGCTGCCGGTGCCGGGTGACGTGCGCGGCCTGCCGGTCGGCACCGAGTTCGCCGCCGACGCCGTCGAGGCCGAACAGGGCCTGCTGATCGGTGTGCCGGGCGGTACGGCCACCGGGCTGATCCCCTACCTCGAAGACGACAACTCCCTGCAGTGGACCGTCTACACCGCGCCGATGCCGCCCGCCCCGCTGGACGAGATGCCGCTCGGCGAAGCCGAGTACACGATGCGCGAGGCGGTCCGCGACGCCGCCGACGCGCTCATGAAGCTGCACACCACCTCGGCGAGCGCGACCGATTACGACCCCCGCGAACTCATCGAGGCCGAGCTGGCCGCCTCCTCCCGGCACGACTATCCGGAATCGATTCCGTTGCGCGCCAGGCGAATCCTCGACTCCGCCGACCACGTCGCCGCGATCCTGACGGTGGCGCAGCGGGAACCGGCGTCGGCGCCCACCTCCGCGTCGGCCGTCAGCGCGCAGGAGGATCTGCTGCGGCCCCTCTGGAACGCCATTCGCGCGGCCCGGCTGGTCGCCGTGCACGCGGCCGCGCGCGGCGGCCGCTAGCCCGGATTACTGCCTGTACTGCCCCGGCGGCGGATACTGCTGCGGCGCATAGCCTTGCTGCGGATAGCCCTGCTGCTGCGGCGGGTAGCCCGGTTGCGGATAACCACCCTGCTGCTGCGGATAACCCTGCGGCGGATACTGCGGGGGCGGCTGCTGCCCGTAGCCCTGCTGCGGGTAACCCTGCGGCGGCTGCTGCCCGTACTGCGGCTGCTGCCCGTACTGCGGCTGCTGCCCGTAGGGCTGTTGCCCGTGCTGCTGCGGGAACTGTTGCGGCGGCGCCTGATACGGCGGCTGGAACTGCTGCTGCGGCGGCCGGTTGGACTGCTGGCGCACGATCCAGCGGATGACGAAGAAGGCGACGACGCCGAGCACGATCACCAGGAACACCCAGAAGATCCAGCTGTTGTCGTCGCAATCCTCGTAGTCGGGATTACAGGAGCTGCTGGAACCGCCGCCGCCACCCCGGCGCGCCTCGACGGTCTCCGTCACCGCGGTCAGCTGAAACGCCTGCACGGTTAGCAAATTGGCATGGCTCAAGACATCACCGAACAACGATGGGCCTCCCCCGTCGAAAAGAACAGCGGCCCACGGGCCGAGGAACGCACCGATGCTAGCGCACGCCGACGACAGCGCAACCGGGAGCCGGACCGGCCCTCCCGGCTAGCGCCGGGCGGGCCGGGACACAGCGCAGCAGCCGACGGCGCACGGCGCGCCGTTCTCGGTGCAGCCGTAGCCGGGAACCGCGCCGAGGCGGCGCGGGTCGCCGCCGTCGAGGTGCTCCCGGATCAGTTCCACGACCAGGCGCGCGAAACGCGGATCGGTGCCGGGCGTCGCGGCACGCGCGAAGGCCATCTCGAGTTCGGCGGCCCGCTCCTTCGCCTCGTTGTCGAGATCCCAGATCACCTCGAGGTGATCGGAGACGAACCCGACCGGGCACACCACCACCGCGTCGACGCCCTTGCCGGACAACGTGTCCAGGTGATCGACGATGTCGGGCTCCAGCCACGGCACCTGCGGCGGCCCCGACCGGGACTGCCAGACCACGTCGTACTCACCGAAACCGGTAGCGGCGGCACACAATCGGGCCGCTTCGGCGACCTGCCGGCTGTAGAGACGGCCGCCGTCGGCGGGCGGGCCCGCGGCCTCGTCGGCGGAGACCGGGATGGAGTGGGCGGTGAACACCAGCCGGATCCGCTCGCGCCGATCCGCCGGAATCTGTTGCACCGCCGCGCGAATCGCGTCCGCGAACGACTCGATCAGCAGCGGATGATCGAAATACTGCCGCAGCTTCACCAGCTCGGGCGCGGGCGCGCCGACCGCCGCCCGGGACCGGGTGATGTCCTCCTGGTACTGCAGGCAGCCGGAGTACCCGCCCCACGCCGAGGTCGGGAACACCAGCGCGGACCCGACACCGTCGGCGGCCATCCGCGCCACGGTGTCCTCCACCATCGGATGCCAGTTCCGGTTGCCGAAGTAGACCGGCAAGTCGATGCCGGCCGCGGCCAATTCGCCCTCGACCGCGGCGATGATCGCCAGGTTGAGCGCGTTGATCGGCGAGACCCCGCCGAAGTGCAGGTAGTGCTGCGCGACCTCTTCGAGGCGTTCGCGCGGCACCCCGCGACCCCGGGTGACGTTCTCCAGGAACGGCATCACGTCCTCGGGGCGCTCCGGGCCGCCGAAGGACAGCAGTAGCAGTGCGTCGGCGGCCATCGGATCAGTTGGCCCCGAAGCCCTCCGGCGGGAACCACATGTTGTGGCTGGCGCCGCCGTCGACGTAGATGATCGAACCCGTGGTGGCGGGCAGCCAGTCCGACAGCAGCGCGCAGATCGACTTGCCCACGGCCCGCGCGTCGGCGCCGTCCCAGCCGATCGGCGAGGAACCGTCCCAGTACATGTCCAGCTGACGCAGCTGCTTCGCGTCGTCGGTCGCGGTGCCCGCGATCGCCTTGGCGGCCAGCGTCTTCACCGGGCCCGCGGCGACCAGGTTCGAGCGAATCTTCTTGGCGTAGCCCACTTCCCGGGCCACATACCGATTCACCGCCTCCAACGCCGCCTTGGAAACGCCCATCCAGTTGTAGTACGGCATCGCGACGCGCGGATCGAAGTCCATGCCGACGATGGAGCCGCGCTCGTTCATCACGGGCAGCACGGCGCGGGCCAGCGAGGCGTAGCTCCACGCGGAGATCTCGAACGACTTCGCCACATCCGGGCCGGGGCCTTCGAGGAACGGCACGGCGTCCGGACCCATCAGCGTCTTCGGCGCGAACGCGATCGAGTGCAGCACACCGTCGATGCCCTCGGGCGCGAGTTCGCGCAGCTTGTCCGCGAGTTCGCCGAGGTTCTCCTCGTTGGTGACATCCAGCGGGATGGCCGGCGGCACCTCCTGCGGCAGCCGCTTGGCGATCCGGTCGATCAGTCGCAACCGTTCCGGGATCCCGGTGATGATCACCCGCGCCCCCTGCTCCTGCGCGACAGCGGCCGCGGAGAAGGCGATGGAGGAATCGGTGATGATGCCGGTGATGAGGACGGTTTTGCCTTCGAGCAGTCCACTCATGGGTTGGTCGGTTCTCCTCGTTGAAAGTTCTTGCGGGCTAACGGGTGCGAGCGGGCAGGCTCAGTGGCCCATGCCCATGCCGCCGTCGACCGGGATGACGGCGCCGGCGACGTAGCGGGAGTCCTCGGAGGCCAGGAAGCTGACCACGGCCGCGACGTCCTCGGGCTGGCCGACCCGGCGCAGCGGGATGAACTTCTCGACCATTTCCTTCATGTCCTCGGGCAGGTCCGCGGTCATATCGGTTTCGATGAAGCCGGGCGCCACGACGTTCGCGGTGATGTTGCGCGAGCCGAGTTCGCGGGTGACCGAGCGGGCCAGGCCGATGACACCGGCCTTGGAGGAGGCGTAGTTGATCTGCCCCGCCTGGCCCATCATGCCGACGACCGAGCCGAGGAAGATCATCCGGCCCCACTTCGCCCGCAGCATGGCGCGGTTCGCGCGCTTGGCACAGCGGAACGCGCCGGTCAGGTTGGCGTCGACGACCTTGGTGAACTGTTCCTCGGTCATCCGCATGAGCAGCGTGTCGTCGGTGATACCGGCATTGGCGACCAGCACCTCGACCGGCCCCTGGTGCGCCTCCACCTCGGAGAACGCGGCGTCCACCGAATCATTGTCGGTCACATCGCATTTCACACCGAACAGACCGTCCGGCACCCCCGACCCACGATGCGTGACGGCCACCTTGTGCCCGTCGGCGAGCAGACGCTGCGCGACCGCGAGACCGATGCCGCGGTTGCCGCCGGTCACCAGGACCGACCGGGATGTGATGTTCGACATGGGTTTCAACCTATCTGTTCGAGTTCGCGCGCCACCGCCCGGGCACCCCAGAGTTTCGGGTCTTGCATTGTGCCCGCCCACAACGCGGGCAGGTGCCGATTACGGAAGACGCTGACGCAGCAGCAAGCCGGTGATGACACCCGCGGAGGTGATCAGCAGACCGAACAGCAGCCACGGCCGGCTGGCGTCGCCCCTGGTCAGCTCGTAGCCGATCTGCTGTTCCAGGGTGTCGTAGACCTTGGTCAGTTCTTGCAGCGAGGCGGCGGTATAGAACTCGCCGCCGGAGAGTTTGGCCAACTCCCGCATCGCCTCGTCGTCCACCGGGACCCGCACCTCGTCGTTGCCGCCGCCTTCGCGCGGAATCTCCACCGCGCCCCAGCTGGTGCCGAACGAGATGGTGGAGATCGGGACGTTCTTGTTCTTGGCCAGGCGGGCCGCGACGTACTCGTGCCGCGGATTGTCGACGTCCTCGAAGGCCGGGACCGTCTGCTTACCGTCGGACATGAGCACGATGCGCGCCGGCGGCGGCTCCTGCGCGCCGCCCAGCACCGAGGCCAGGGTGTCGATCGCCTGCAACGCGGTCAAGATGCCTTCACCGGTCGCGGTGCGTTCGGCCAGGCGGACATTGTCGATAGCCGCCTTGACCGCTTCATGATTCGTGGTCGGCGACACCATCACCGAGGCCGTGCCCGCGAAGGTCACGAACCCGATGTTGAGGCCCTCGGGCAGCCCGTCGACGAAATCCTTGCCCGCGTCCTGCGCCACCTGCAACCGGCTCGGCGCCACGTCGGTGGCCTGCATGGACAGCGACACATCCATCACGAGCATGACGGTCGCGCGGTTGCGCGGCACCTTCTTGACCGCGGTCGGACCGGCGGCGGCGATGGTGAGCAGCACCAGCCCGACCAGCATCAGCGCGATCGGCGCGTGCCGCAGCGGTGAGGGCCGCGCGGGCGCCACCTTCTCCAGCAACTCCATATTGGAGAAGGTCAGCATGCGCTTGTGCCGGCCGCGCTGCACCAGCACATAGCCGAGCAGGATGAGCGCGATCACGGCGAAGAAACCGAGCCAGATCAGCGCGGTGAAATGCGAAATACTCACTGACGCGGGGCCCGTCCGCTCGGGGCGCCGAAGCTGTGGCGCCGGGTGGACACGAACCGGACCACGTCGGCGATCCAGTCCCGGTCGGTCTGCAAGGTCAGCACCGGCGCGCCGCAGGACCGCAGCGCCTGCTCGACCTGCTGGCGATGCCGCTGGGCGGCGGCCGCGAAATCCGCGCGCAGCGTGGGCGTCACGCTGAACTCGCGGGTGCGCCCGGTCTCCGGGTCGTGCAGCACCACATCGCCGATGTCGGGCAGTTCCAGATCGCGCGGATCCAGCACCTCGACCGCGAGCAGATCGTGGCGCGCCGAGATCGCGCGCAGCGACCGCTGCCAGTCGATATCGCCGAGGAAGTCGGAGATGACCACGGCCAGACCGCGTTTGCGCTGCGGGCGGCGCAACGACTCGATGCCGCCCTTCAGATCACCGCGGACACCGTCGCGCGCGTGCGGGGTGGTCGCGATATCGCGCAGCAGCGTCTGGGCGTGCACCCGGCCGCTGCGCGCGGGAATCCGCACCAGCTGCTCGCCGGTCGCCACCACGGCGCCGATCCGGTTGCCGCCGCCGCTGGTCAGATGGGTGATCGCCGCGGCCGCCGCGATCGCGAGATCACGCTTCTGGCAGTTCGCGGTGCCGAAGTCAAGGCTGGCCGACAGGTCGACCACCATCCAGGTCTCCAGCTCGCGGTCGGCGATCATCTGGCGCACGTGCGGGTGGGTGGTGCGGGCGGTGACCGACCAATCCATCTGGCGCACATCGTCGCCCGGCTGGTAGGTGCGCGCCTCACCCGGCTCGGAACCCGGGCCGGGGATCAGACCCTGGTGATCGCCGTGCAGGACGCCGTCCAGGCGCCGGCGCACGGTGAGTTCCAGGGTCCGCAGCGCCGCCGTCAGCTTCGGGTCGGTCAGCTCACCGGCACGGAAGGACGGTGGTGCGTGCGTGGGCATGGGTGTCCGCGCCGCCGTCACTTGGGCTGGTTGTTGCCGGACGCCTGCGACATCGCCGGGGCGGCCTGCGGCGGCTGCGGGATCGACTGCGGCGCGGCGGCATTGTTACCGGCGGGCGGCGCGGGCGGGCCCGGGGCCGGAGCGGGCGCGGCGTTCGGGGCCACGGCGTGCGGGGCGACCTGCGGCAGGCCGACGGTCTGGAGCACGCGCTTGATCACGTCCTCGGGGGTGACCTCGTCGGCGAGCGCGTCGTAGGACAGCACCAGCCGGTGCCGCAGCACGTCCGGGATCACCTCGACGACATCCTGGGGCACCACGTAGTCGCGGCCGCGGATCAGCGCGACCGCGCGGGCGGCGGCGATGATGCCGAGGCTGGCGCGCGGGGAGGCGCCGTAGGAGATCCAGTTCGCGACGTCGGGCATGCCGAACTCGGCCGGGGTGCGGGTCGCGGCGATCACGCGGACGACGTAGTCGACGAGCGCGTGGTGCACGAAGGTGCCGGCCGCGACCTTCTGCAACCGGACCAGTTCCTCCGGGTTCAGGATCGCCTTGGCCTCCGGCGGGGTGACACCCATCCGGTAGATGATCTCGCGCTCTTCCTCGACCGTCGGGTAGTCGACGACGACCTTGAACAGGAAGCGGTCGCGCTGCGCCTCGGGCAGCGCGTACACGCCCTCGCTCTCGATCGGGTTCTGGGTCGCCATGACCAGGAACGGATTCGGCATCGGGTAGGTCTTACCGCCGATGGTCACATGCCGTTCGGCCATCACCTCGAGCAATGCCGACTGCACCTTGGCGGGCGCGCGGTTGATTTCGTCGGCGAGCACGAAGTTCGCCACCACCGGGCCGAGCTCGGTGTCGAATTCCTCGCGGCCCTGCCGGTAGATGCGGGTACCGACGAGGTCGGTGGGCACCAGGTCGGGCGTGAACTGAACACGGGAGAACGACCCGCCGACGACCTTCGCGAAGGTCTCCACAGCAAGGGTTTTGGCGATACCCGGAACGCCCTCGAGCAGCACGTGGCCGCGCGCGAGAACGCCGACGAGCAACCGCTCGACCAGGCGATCCTGGCCCACGATTACGCGCTTGACCTCGTAGATCGCCTTCTCCAGGGTCTGGACGTCACGTTCCAGGGTGCCCGACGGGGGCTCCGGCGCATCTTTCGCCAAGTTCGCCCCGCTCACACTGTCCGTCGAAGTCACCAACATCCCCGCTTTCGCTTTGGTCCTGTGCGTGCCGTGCCAACTATTCCATTGAATAGCCGTACTCGCCGCAACCGGCTCCGCTATCACGGGAATTCGTAATGTTCTCAATCCATCGCGAGGCCGGAAACCAGCTGCTCTACGACCCCGCGAATGGTTACCGAATCGGTGGCGATGTCCTCGGAGTGCGCGAGAATTTGCGCGGCCTCGTCGAGCGCTCCGACGATCACCAGCGCCAGTGGGCGCACCGGCTGCGGCCGGACTTGTTCCGCCTCGATGGCCGCGGCCAGCGCGTCCTCCACCAGGCCGATGGTGTGCCGGAGTTCGATATCGCGCCAGCGTTGCCAGCCGAGCACCGCCGGCCCGTCGAGCAGGGCGATACGCCGCACGTCCGGCGCGATCGAGGCCTGCAGGCAGGCCAGGCAGCCCACGACCAGACCGGCGAGCGGGTCGGGGGCCCGCGCCTGCGCGACGGCCGCGTTGATCGCCTGGACCAGGCTGCGCTCCAGGTCCTCGAAGACCGCCTCGAACAGGTCCCGTTTCTCGCTGAACTGGTGATAGAGCGCCCCGCGGCTGACACCGGCCGCCTCGGCGACCGCGACCGTGCTGACCGCGCCGTATCCGTACCGGCCGAACAGGTCTCGGGCCGCGCGGATGACGGCGGCTCGGGTCGAGGCCGAGCGTTCGGCTTGGGTGCGGCGATCAGCGTTCATGGCGACGTCGAAGTCTATTGCACCCTCTTGACCGGGGCGCACCCGTGCAGGAACATACAGTCAACCTGTTTGTATCTCAGAAGGATTCCCGCTATGTCCGAAGCCACGCAAGAACTCTTCGAGCGCTACCACGCCTGCTGGGCCGACCGCGATCCCGACCGCATCGCCGCCCTGCACGCCCCCGACTCGATCTTCCACCTGCACTCCGGCGGCAAACCCGCGCGCGGGCGCGACGAGATCCGGGCCGCCGCGGCCGCCAACTTCGCGCTGGTCCCGGACCTGACCTTCGAACTGGTCAACCTGCGCGTCGGCGCGGACTTCTGGACGGTGCAGTGGACGCTGACCGGCACCTCGGTGGTCGGCAATCCCGTGGACGTGGACATCATGGATCTGGTGCTGGTCGCCGACGGCGCGGTGCAGGAGAAGCACACCTATGTCGACGGGGTCGCGATGCAGGCGGCGCTGACCCCGCCCGCGGCCGGCTAGCCGCCGCGGCGGTTCCGGCCGGGTGGCAGGACGCCGCCCCCGGCCGGGACCGGACCCGGCCTCCTTGCCGCTACCGGCCCGGGACCAGACCGCCGGCGATCAGGTCGGCCAGCGCCGCGACCGCGGCGGATTCGGTGATCCGGCCCGAGTTCAGTTCGGCGGCAATCGCGTCGGCGGCACCGAGCACACCCACGCAGCGCAGGCGCAGCGCGTCGAGGTCGAGCGCAGAATGGGGCGACAGGGCGGCGGCCATCAGTTCCGTGTACTCGTCGAGCAGGTCGCGCTGCCGCGTTTCCATCTCGAGGTTGCCCTTCAGGGCCGCGGAGATCGCGGTGAATTCCGGCATATCGGTGGCGCACGCGAAATACGCCGCGCTCATCACTTCGGCGATCGCCTCGGGTGCGGGCGGCGCCCCCGCCAACGCCCGCGCCGTTTCGGCACGGTGCCGTTCGGCCAGGCGCCGATAGAGCGCCAGCAGCAGACCGGGCCGCGTGCCGAAGTGGTCGTACACGATCGGCCTGCTGACCCCGGCCGCCTCGGCGAGGGTGAGCAGGGTCAGCTCGTCGGCGCCGCGGGCGCGCACGACCTCCAGGGCGGTGTCGAGCAACTGTTCCCGCCGGTCCTGCTTGGGCAGGCGCCGCGTCGGTGTGGGCATGCGTCCTCCTTGCGCTGTCCGCCGAGTTTAGCTACAAAGTGTAGGTTACAAAATGTAGCTTATTGCTCGACGAGAGGACTTGCCGTGCGGCGGTCGACATCAGTACTGATCATGGGCGGTTCGGGCCAGGCCGGCGCGGACACCGCCACCCTGCTGCGCCGATGGCACCCGGCCCTGCCGCTGACCATCGCGGGCCGCGACCTCGCCCGCGCGCAACGCGTAGCCGATCGGCTAGGTGCCGCGGACGCCGTGACCATCGACCTGGCGCGCGACGATCTCGGCCTGCCACCGGACCGCGAGCACTCGGCGGTGGTGGCGACGCTGTGGGACAAGCACCTGCGCGGGCTGGGCTACGCGCAAGATCGCGGTCTGCCCTACCTGAGCATCTCCAGCGGCCTGGTCGATATCGCGCCGGAGATCGTCGCGAGCGCCCAACGGGCAAGTGCGGCACCGATTCTGATCGCCAGCCACTACATGGCCGGGCTCGGCGTCCTCGCGACCCTGGACGCGGCGCGCGCGTTCGATCGGATCGACACCATCCGCCTCGGCGCCGTCCTCGACGAACAGGACGCGGGCGGACCCGCGGGCTTGGCGGACCTGGAGCGCTGGTCGACCGCCACCTCGGCCGGACTGGTGCGCCGCGACGGTGTGTTCACCTGGATCGCCGAATCCGACGCGGCGACCGAGGTGCCCAGTGTCGACGGCACCCTGCTGCCCGGGCAGATCGTGGGCATCCTGGACGTCCCCAGCCTCGCGCTGGCCACGGGCGCGCCGAACGTCCGATTCGACCTCGCGATCGGCGAATCCGCGAGCCGTCGGCGCGGCGAACCCGCGTCCACCGAACTCCGGATCGACCTGGCGGGCACCGATCGGACGGGCACTCCCCTGGTCACCCGGCACCAGCTCGTGCACCCCGAGGGCCAGCGCCCGCTGACCGCCCTGGCCATCGCCCTCGGCGTCGAACGCCTGCTCGGCCTGCGCGGCGCGCCCGTGCCACCCGGAATCCACACGCCGGAGGCACTGCACGACCTGGACTACGTGGCCGCGCGGATGGTGGAAATCGGCGCTGTCTTCCGCCGCGTCGAGGACTGAGCGGCGGGCGGTTACGGCCGGCGGCGGCGCGATCCGGAATCATCGATCACGTCGTACCCATCGTTCGTGCCCACCGAAGGACACCATCCACTCGTGAACGTGCTCGCCGTACTGATCGTCCTCGGCCTCCTGACAGCGGTGCACTGGTATGTGTGGCGCCGGCTGATCCGCGACACCACGGCCCCCGGTTCCCGCGCCCGCCGCGCGGGAACCGTCGCGGCCTTCGTCTTTCCGGCACTGACCGTGACCGCCGTCGCCGGCCCCAATCTCGGAATACCGTTCCCGCTCCAGCCGCTGGCCGCGTGGCCCGGTTTCCTCTGGGGCGCGGTCCTGATCTACCTACTGCTCGGCCTGCTCGTCAGCGAACTCCTGCGGCCCGTGCTGATGCGAGTCGCACTGCGGCGCAGTACTTCTTCGCCTGCCGACCAGGCAGCGCCGTCGGTACCAGCGCAATCGCCGACGGATCCCGCTGCCGCGCAGGGACAGGCCCCGCCGTCCGAGCCGGCCGGCGCTGACGCCCACACCACGGATGCCCCCGAGCTCTCTCGCCGCCTGCTGGTATCCCGTGGCATCGCGGCGACCGTCGCGGTGGCGGCCGTGGGAACCGTCGGCGCCGGCACCGCCTCATTCCTCGGACGCCCACCTCAGATCAAGCAGATCACCGTGCCGCTGGCCCGGCTCCCCCGTAGCGCGCACGGCATGCGCATCGCCGTGGTCAGCGACATCCACCTCAGCGCGATCCTGGGCCGCGCCCACACCCAGCGCATCACCGACACCATCAACTCCACGCAGCCCGATCTGATCGCCGTCGTCGGCGACCTGGCCGACGGCGAGGTCCACGACCTGGGCCGGGCCGCCGTCCCCCTGGGCGGGCTGCGCTCGCGCCACGGCACCTACTTCGTCACCGGCAACCACGATTACCTGCACAACGCCCCGGAATGGCTCGATCACCTCCGCAACCTGGGCCTGGTCCCGCTGGAGAACGCGCGCGTCGAAATGCCCGGCTTCGACCTCGCGGGCGTCAACGATCTCGCGGGCGAAAGGTACGGCAGCGGGCCGGATTTCGGCAAAGCGCTGAACGGTCGCGACCCCGCCCGCGGCGTCGTCCTGCTCTCCCACCAGCCGGTCACCATCCACGACGCCGTCCGCCACGGCGTCGACCTCCAGCTGTCCGGCCACACCCACGGCGGACAACTCTGGCCCGGCCCGCTCCTGGCCGAACTCGCCAACCCGACCGTGGCCGGCCTCGACCGCTACGGCGACACCCAGCTCTACGTCACCCACGGCGCCGGCGCCTGGGGCCCGCCCACCCGCATCGGCGCGCCCGCCGACATCACCGTCATCCAGCTGGCCTCGAAACAGGCCTGACTCAGTCGACGAGGCGGACCGCGTAGGGCATGATCCCGCCCTCGCGCACCGAGGTCACCTTGATCACGTCGCCGGACTGCGGCGCCTCGACCATCTGCCCGTCACCCAGATACAGGGCGACGTGCGCGGAACCGTTGGCGCCCCAGAACAGCATGTCGCCGCGCTGCCGCTCGTCGACCGGGACGCGGGTGCCCATCGTGTACTGGTAGCCGCTGTAGTGCGGCAGCGAGTAGCCGATGCCGGCGAAGGCGTAGATCATCAGGCCCGAGCAGTCGAAGCCGATCTTCTCGAAATCGCCGTGCTCGTCGGCGACGCCGCCGTCGCGGATGCCGAGGGTGGGCCCGTTCTCGTCGCCGCCGCCCCAGGCGTAGATGACGCCGAGCTGGGACAGCGCGCGGTCCACCACGATCTCGATCGCCTCGGAGCCGCTGACCGACGGGCGGCTGGGCCGGCTCTTGCTGCGGCGCGGTGTGCCACCGTCGTCGAGCGCGGCGTGCGGGCGATGACCTTCGGCGAGCGCGGCGGCGCGGTCCAGCGCCTCCTGGTCACCGCCGGCGCGGGCACGGGCCGCCGCGGCGGCGTGGCGGGCCGCGGTCTCCTCGGCCTGACGGCGTTCGTCCCAGGCGACGAAGGCCTCGCGCTGGCCTTGCAGCCCGGCCACATTCGTGCGGGCCTGCTCCAGCCGGGCCTGCGCGGCGGCATGATCGCGCTGCAACTGGTCACGCCGGACGGTCTGCTGTTCGAGTTCGGCCTTGGCGGCGGCGACGGCCTGCTCGGCCGCGGCCTTCTTCTGCTCGGCTTCGGCCGCGGCCGCGTCGGCCTCGGCCTTCGCCTGGCGCGCGGTGGAGTTCTTGTTGCCCAGGTCGATCTGGGCGCGGCGCAGCTCGGTCAGCATCTGCTGCTTGTTCTTGGTGACCAGACCGATGATCTGGGACCGGTCGATGGCGTCGCCGGGGCTTTCCGCGCTCAGGTGGCTCAGCATCGAGTCCATGCCGGGCCGGGTGTAGGCCTGGGTGGCGAAGCTGTCGAAACCCTTCCGGGCCTGCTCGACTTCGCCTGCGGCCGAAGCCAATTCGCCTTGGGTCTGGAGCACGCGGGCGGTGGCGGCATCGGCGGCCTCACGGGCGGTCCGCAGATCGACCAGCGCCTTGTTGACGGCTTCGCGCTTGGCCGCGACCGCGGCGTCGAGTTCCTGCAACTGCTCTTCGGCGCCGGCGACCTCGTTGATGAGCGCCCCGACCTCACCGACCCGGGAGTCGACCTGCGCGCCGGCCTCGGCGATCTGGCCGTCGCTGGGATTGGGTGGCGCGGGCGGAACGGCGCGGCCCGGCCCTGCCGTCGCACAGACGATCGCGCAGATCAGCAACCCGAGGGCGACCGATCTGGGACGTCGTTGGACGGGGTCGCCGTTCCTGCGCATCGCACCTCCATGGATCAGAAATCCAGCCTGGCGGTATTGAGCTCACAGGAACCGTACGACACTTCAGTCACTAAAGAAACTCTAGTAACAGAAACACATCCATGTAATTTATGCTGGTCAGAGCGATTACCAACCCAAAAACAGAGGAAGGATCGAAAAGCGAACCGACCGTTCGGAAATTAAGAACGAGACGAACCGGACACCGGCAATTCGGACTCGGAGCCGGACTCGGACCGGCGCGATTTCACCCAGTAGAGCCCGCCGACGACCAGAACGGTGCCCGCTAGCAACACGCTGGTGATCGCGGTCCAGGACAGGCCGTCGCCCGTCTCCAGCCGGTCGGTGAAGATCTGCGCGGCCTCGGTGGTGTGCCCGCCGCCCTTATATTTGGCGGCATCCTCGGCCCATTCCAGCCGGACCCGGCTGACGGTGTCGCTGTAGGTGCCCACCCAGTCGTCGCTGAAGACCACGACGGTGCCGTGCTCGCTCTTGCCGACCTCGGTGGCCAGGTCACGTAGGCTCGAGTCGTGTCCGGGATTACCGGGAACAACGACGATGCTGAGCTCGATCCCCTGGGACCGGGCCTCGGCGGCGATCGCCGCGAGCCGCGGCATGGGCTTGGTCGTCAAATTGGCGACGTGATCGTCCGCAAGATCAGGAATGATGACATTCCTGATGGTCTTCTCGGTGACCGGCGGCGGGAGCTCCGCCGCCATGGGCGTGAATACCGATGTGTGCGAGACGGTCATCTTCCATCCGGTCTGTCGAGCCGCATCGGCAGGCGAGGCGACGGGCATCCATCACTACGGGGTGCACTCACCCCGAATAGCTCGAAAGCACAGTACGTGACGGAGTGTCGCATTCGCGGGGCGACGCCCGCTAATCGGCCGCCGGCTCAGCCCGCCACGCCGCCCAGGAGCGGCCCCCGGCGTTTCACAGGACAAGCGTACTGTTAGGATCAGGCAGGCGAGGAACCAGCACCTGACGGGGCTGTAATCCTCCGGAAACGTAGGCCGACGGCACAGCCCCGCCGACGGCCACCCTCACAGACGAGTGGAGCTGACGTGACGAAGAGTATCGATACTTTCGGCGCCAAGGGCACCCTCGAGGTCGGAAGCAACTCCTACGAGATCTTCCGTCTCTCGGCCGTGCCGGGCACCGAAAAACTCCCCTACGCCCTGAAGGTTCTCGCGGAGAACCTGCTTCGCACCGAGGACGGCGCGAACATCACCGCCGACCACGTCCGCGCGATCGCCAACTGGGATCCCGCCGCCGAGCCGGACACCGAGATCCAGTTCACCCCGGCCCGCGTGATCATGCAGGACTTCACCGGCGTGCCCTGCATCGTCGACCTCGCCACCATGCGTGAGGCCGTCACCACCCTGGGCGGTGACCCGAGCAAGGTCAACCCGCTCTCCCCCGCCGACATGGTGATCGACCACTCGGTCATCCTCGACGTGTTCGGCCGCGCCGACGCCCTCGAGCGCAACGTCGACCTGGAGTACGAGCGCAACGGCGAGCGTTACCAGTTCCTGCGCTGGGGCCAGGGCGCCTTCGACGACTTCAAGGTCGTCCCGCCGGGCGTCGGCATCGTGCACCAGGTCAACATCGAATACCTCGCGCCGACCATCATGGTCCGCAACGGCCAGGCCTACCCCGACACCTGTGTCGGCACCGACTCGCACACCACCATGGTCAACGGCCTGGGCGTGCTGGGCTGGGGCGTCGGCGGCATCGAGGCCGAGGCCGCCATGCTGGGCCAGCCGGTCTCCATGCTGATCCCGCGCGTCGTCGGCTTCAAGCTGACCGGTGAGATCAAGCCCGGCGTCACCGCCACCGACGTGGTGCTCACCGTCACCGAGATGCTGCGCAAGCACGGCGTGGTCGGCAAGTTCGTCGAGTTCTACGGCAAGGGCGTCGCCGAGGTGCCGCTCGCGAACCGCGCCACCCTGGGCAACATGAGCCCGGAATTCGGTTCCACCGCGGCGATCTTCCCGATCGATGGCGAGACCATCAACTACCTGCGCCTGACCGGCCGCAGCGACGAGCAACTCGCGCTCGTCGAGGCCTACGCCCGGGAACAGGGCCTGTGGCACGACGCCGACAAGGAGCCCGTCTACTCGGAGTACCTGGAGCTGGACCTGGGCACCGTGGTGCCGTCCATCGCCGGCCCGAAGCGCCCGCAGGACCGGATCCTGCTGTCGGACAGCAAGACCGCGTTCCGCAAGGACATCCACAACTACACCAACGACGCGGAGAGCGGCCCCGCGTCGGTCACCCCGCACACCAACCTGGACGAGGCCATCGAGGAGTCCTTCCCGGCTTCCGATCCGGCCGTGCTGTCCTTCGCCGAGGACGACGCCGTGCTGCCCTCGGCCGCCAACGGCAATGTCGGCCGCCCGTCCAAGCCGGTCAAGGTCTCCGATCCGGAGCGCGGTGACTTCGTGCTCGATCACGGCGCCGTCGTGGTCGCGGGCATCACCTCCTGCACCAACACCTCGAACCCGTCGGTCATGCTGGGCGCGGCCCTGCTGGCGCGCAACGCGGTCGAGAAGGGCCTGGCCTCCAAGCCGTGGGTGAAGACCAACATGGCGCCGGGCTCGCAGGTCGTCTCGGACTACTACGAGAAGGCCGGCCTGTGGCCGTACCTGGAGAAGCTGGGCTTCTTCGTCGGTGGCTACGGCTGCACCACCTGCATCGGCAACACCGGCCCGCTGCCGGAGGAGATCTCCAAGGCGATCAACGACAACGACCTCTCGGTCACCGCGGTGCTCTCGGGCAACCGTAACTTCGAGGGTCGCATCTCCCCCGACGTGAAGATGAACTACCTGGCCTCGCCGCCGCTGGTCATCGCCTACGCGCTCGCGGGCACCATGGACTTCGACTTCGAGACCGACGCCCTGGGCCAGGACACCGACGGCAACGACGTCTTCCTGAAGGACATCTGGCCGTCCCCGCAGGAGATCGACGACACCATCAAGTCGGCGATCAGCCGGGATATGTTCACCAGCTCCTACGCCACCGTCTTCGAAGGTGACGAGCGCTGGAAGGGCCTGAGCACCCCCGAGGGCGACACCTTCGCGTGGGACGAGAACTCGACCTACGTCCGCAAGGCGCCGTACTTCGACGGCATGAAGATGGAGCCGACCCCGGTCAGCGACATCCAGGGCGCGCGCGTGCTCGCGCTGCTGGGCGACTCGGTCACCACCGACCACATCTCCCCGGCCGGCCCGATCAAGCCGGGCACCCCGGCCGCGCAGTACCTGGATTCGCACGGTGTGGAGCGCAAGGACTACAACTCCCTGGGCTCGCGTCGCGGTAACCACGAGGTGATGATCCGCGGCACCTTCGCCAACATCCGGCTGCGCAACCAGCTGCTGGACGACGTCTCGGGTGGTTACACCCGCGACTTCACCCAGGACGGCGGCCCGCAGGCCTTCATCTACGACGCCTCGCAGAACTACCAGGCCGCGGGCATCCCGCTGGTCGTGCTGGGCGGCAAGGAGTACGGCTCGGGTTCCTCGCGCGACTGGGCGGCCAAGGGCACCAGCCTGCTGGGCGTCAAGGCGGTCATCACCGAGTCCTTCGAGCGCATCCACCGCTCGAACCTGATCGGCATGGGCGTTGTCCCGCTGCAGTTCCCGGCCGGCGAGTCGGCCGCGTCGCTGAAGCTGGACGGCACCGAAACCTTCGACATCGAGGGCATCACCAAGCTGAACGAGGGTGTGACTCCGAAGACCTTGAAGGTGACCGCTACCAAGGAGAACGGTGAGAAGATCACCTTCGACGCGGTGGTCCGGATCGACACCCCCGGTGAGGCCGACTACTACCGCAACGGCGGCATCCTGCAGTACGTGCTGCGCAACATGATCCGGGGCTAGTCACCGGTTCGCTTGCTCGAAGACAGGTCCGCGCACCGCATTTTCTGCGTCACGCAGTGTGCGGTGCGCGGACCTCTCCGCATCATCGCTTTGTTCGGTATTGCCCCACGCACCACCCTGTCTCAGCGCCCGGAGGAGTCCGCCATGCCCAAGGTCAGCGACGATCACCTTGTCGCCCGGCGCAACCAGATCCTCGACGGCGCCCGGCGCTGCTTCGGCGAGTACGGCTACGACGGCGCGACCGTGCGCCGCCTGGAGGAGGCCATCGGCCTGTCCCGCGGCGCGATCTTCCATCACTTCCGCGACAAGGACGCGCTGTTCTTCGCCCTCGCCCAGGAGGACGCCGAGCGCATGGCCGACGTCGCCGCCAACCAGGGCCTCGTGCAGGTGATGCGCGACATGCTCGCCCACCCCGAGCAATTCAACTGGCTCGGAACGCGTTTGGAGATCGCCAGACGCCTGCGCACCGACCCCGACTTCAGAGCCGGCTGGACCCAGCGCTCGGCCGAACTGACCGCCGCCACCCTGGCCCGCCTGGAGCGCCGCAAGGCCGCCGGCGCCCTGCGCGACGACGTCCCCACCGATGTCCTGCTCGGCTACCTCGACCTCGTCCTGGACGGCCTCATCGCCCGCATCGCCTCGGGCCACACCAACGAAAACCTCTCCGCCGTCCTCGATCTCGTCGAAGCCTCGGTCCGCCGCAAGGACTGACCCGACCCGCGCCTATCTCCGGCTGGCGGCCGCGTACCTTCTTCTGTATCGTTTTAGTGGAACGATAAAGTAGAACGATACAGATAGGCGGGTTCATGCCTCCCAAGGCGACGATGAAGTCCGTGGCGGCGGCGGTCGGGGTTTCGCTGACGACGGTGTCGAATGCCTACAACAAGCCGGAACAGTTGTCGGTTGCGTTGCGGGAGCGGATTTTCGGGGCGGCCAGGGAGCTCGGGTATTCGGGGCCGGACGCGGCGGCGCGGACGCTGCGGGGGCGGCGGGCGGGGGCGATCGGGTTGTTGCTCACCGAGGAGTTGTCGTACGCGTTCTCGGATCCGTTCGCGGTCGGGCTGCTGGCGGGGCTCAGCGAGGTCGCCGAGAAGAGCCGCACCGGGCTGCTGCTGATTCCGCTGCCGCGCTACGAGACGGGGGCGGACGACGAGGCCATCCGGGAATCGGTGGAGACGGTGCGCAATGCCGTGGTCGACGGCGTGGCCGCCTACTGTGTCGACGCGAATCATCCCGCTCTGGAGGTGATCTCGAGTCGCGGGTTGCCGTTCGCGCACTCCGATGACGACTTCCCCGGGCGGCGCGTGGTGATCGACGAGGTCACCGCCACGCACGCCATCGGCGCGCACCTGGCGGAGCTGGGCCACACCACGGTCGCGCTGGTGGTCGACTCCGGGCGCTCCCCCGCCACGCCCCGCGAAATCACCGACCTCTCGGTGCTCTACAACAACGCGCGACTGCGCGTGCAGGGCGTGCGCGAGGGCCTGGGCGCGAACGCGACATCGTTCGTCGTCACCGGCGGCCACAACTCGATCGAATCCGGAATCGCCGCGGCCGAGCTGATTCTCGACCGCCCCGATCCCCCGACCGCCATCGCCGCCGGCGGCGACGTGCTGGCCCTGGGCGTGCTCGAGGCCCTGCGCCGCCGCGGCCTGGTCCCCGGCCGCGACATCTCGGTCACCGGCTTCGATGACATCCCGGCCGCGGACAGCGCGGGACTCACCACTGTCCGCCAACCGATTCGGAAGAAGGGGCAGCTACTCGGCCGCATGCTCCTGGATCCGTCCTACACCGAAGAACGCGTCGTACTGCCCACCGAGCTGATCATCCGATCCAGCAGCGGTCCGGCGCGCACCCGAGCCACGGGAGAGGAATAACCATGCAACCCATCGCCGCCGGACTGGCCGTCGAAGCCGTACGGGCCCAAGCCAACTCGGCCCGGCCCGACGCACCGGTCCGTCCCGACCCGCCGGCTCGCCCCCACCACCTGCGTACCGGCCTGGCCGCCGTGCTGCGCGCCTCCGCGCGCCAGAGCGCCCGCCTGGCCGACCGGCTCGACTGCGCCCCCGCCCACCTGGCGCATCGATAACGCTCCTGTGGGAAGAGCGCCCGCACGGCCGACGGGTTTACCGTGGAGTGGCAGCGGTAGTCGACGCACACACCCGGCAACCCGCCGGTCCGAGGAAAGCGGTGCACCGATGGTCGAAGTCAAGTTTGTCGTGAACGCACCACCGAAACAGGTGTTCGACGTCCTGGCCGATGGCTGGTTGTACACCGGCTGGGTCGTGGGCGCGTCGCACATCCGCGACGTTGATGCCGGGTGGCCCGAGGTCGGCACCCGAATCCACCACAGCGTCGGCCCCTGGCCGTTGACGATCGACGACACCACCGTGGTACGCGCCGTCGATCCGCCCCGCATGCTGGAGTTGGAGGCCCGTGCCTGGCCCTTCGGCAGCGCGACGATCCGGCTGGAGCTGAGCGGCGAGGAATCCACCGAGATCCGAATGACCGAGGTGGTCAGCGGCGGGCCGGGCCGCCTGCTGCCGGGCCTGGCGCAGGGCGTGCTGCTCGGCCCCCGCAATCTCGAATCGCTGTCCAGGCTGGCCGATCTGGTCATCGGCCGCGCCGCCACCTAGAGGTCGTACTTCATGAACACGTCGGCGCGGCTGTAGGGGCTCTGCCGCACCGCGTCCGGCGGCACGTGCGCGAATCCAACCGATTCGTACAGGTGCACCGCGTTGGCGAGCCGCTTGTTGCTTTCCAGATAGAGGGTGGTCGCGCCCTGAGCGCGGGCGTAGTCGACGGCGGCCTCGAGGATCAGGCGGCCGATGCCGCGGCCGCGCTGCCGCGGCGCCACACCCATCTTCGAGATCTCGTAGACGCCGTGCCCCTCGGGCACCACAGCGCCACAACCGACCACCTCGGCGCCGTCGCGGGCGATCAGCACCTGCCCGCCCTTGGCCACGATCTCGGTCTCCGGGTTGTCCAGCAGATGCGAGTCGGCGGGTTCGAGCGCGAAGTAGGCCCGGATCCACTCCTCGTTGATCTCCTTGAAGGCCCGAGCGTCCTCAGGGGTGCTCATGGGTTCCACGACGATGGCGTCGCGCTGTTCGGGGGCGAGGAAATCCGTTGACTGGGGCACCGCACCAGCATGCGGGCGCCGAATCATAACGTCCAATACTTGATACCTGCGATTGATAAGCTCACCTTATGATCGACGGAGTCGAGCTGCGTCACCTGCGCTATTTCCTCGCGGTCGCGAGCGAATTGCACTTCGGCCGGGCCGCCGCCCGCCTGCACATCGCCCAGCCCGCGCTCACCCAGCAGATCCAGCGCCTGGAAGCCCTGCTCGGCACCCGCCTGTTCGATCGCACCTCCCGCAGCGTCGCCCTCACCCCCGCGGGCACGGTGCTGCGCGACCGCGCGACCACGATCCTGGGCCACGCCGCCCGCGATCTGGACGAGGTCGCCCGTGTCGGCCAGGGCGAGCAGGGGCGGCTGCACCTCGGCTTCGTCCCGTCGGTGCTGCCGCTGGAACCGCTGCGCGGTGTGCGGCTGTTCCGGGAGCGCTACCCGCTGGTCGAGGTGGACCTGGTCGAGGGCTACACCTCGCGCATGATGGAACAGCTGCGCAACGGCAGCCTGGACACCGCCATCGTGCGCGACCCGGACGACCTGCCCGGAATTCGGGTCGATCCCCTGGTCACCGAGCCGTTCGTGGCGGTCCTGCCCGCCGGTCATCCCGACAGCGGCCGGTCGTCCATCACCGGAGCCGAACTCGGCGCGCATCCGCTGGTCTTCTTCCCCCGGGCCGCCGGCCGGCTCGCGCACGACAAGAATCTCGCGCCGCTGCACGAGGCCGGGCATCGTCCGCGCGTGGTGCAGGAGGGCAACACCTGGACCACGGTCCTCTATCTCGTCGCCGAGGGGCTCGGCGTCACCATCGCCCCGCGCAGCGCGACCTTCACCGCTCCGGCCGCCGTTCGCGTCCTGCCGCTGACCGGCACCGACGCGGACACCACGGTGTATGTGGCCCACCGCGCCGACGACGATCGGGCGATGATCCGCAATTTCCTGGACCTGCTGCCCAAGCACACCGGCTAGCGGCTCACTCCGCCGCCAGGCTGGCCAGCAGCGTCCGCGCGATGCGGTCGAGTTCGGCGCGATCCCGCGCGGAAAGCACGGCGAGCAGCCGGGTTTCGTTCTCGACGTGCTCGGCCACGACCGTGTCGATCACCTCCCGGCCCGCCGGGGTGAGCGCGACCCGGATGGCGCGGCGATCGGCGGCGTCGGCCGTGCGGCGCACCAGGCCGGCGGATTCCAAGCGGTCCAGGCGCCCGGTCATCCCCGCGCGCGAGAGCATCAGGGTGTCGGCGATGACCGAGGGGTTGAGCTCGAAGGGCTCCCCCGAGCGCCGCAGCGCCGCGAGCACGTCGAACTCGCCGCGCTGCAAACCGTGCGCGCCGAAAATCGCCTCGATCTTCGGCATCGCCACGGTCATGAGCCGGCCCAGCCGCCCCAGGATCGCCATCGCCTCCAGGTCCAGATCGGGCCGTTCGCGCTGCCACTGCGCGGTGATCAGGTCCACCGGATCTTTCTGCACATCACCCATGGACAAGATTCTATTCGCTCAGATATAGTTCGGGAGCGAATTATAAAAGAGCGAATCACTTGGAGACAGCATGACCACCAGCACCCGCCCCGCCGCCATCCGTCAGCCCCAGGACGCCGAGGTCCTCGGCAATCCCAGCACCCAGGTCCGCCTGCTCATCGACGCGAACGACACCGGCGGCGCGGTCAGCACGCTGGAGGTCACCATGGCGCAGGGCGCCGACGGCGCCACCCCGCACTTCCACACCACCTCCGACGAGCTGTTCTACGTCGCCGACGGCGAATTGCAGGTGCTGGCCGGCGACGAGATCGTCACGGTGGCCGCGGGCGGCTCGCTCGTGGTCCCGAAGTTCATGCCGCACGCCTTCGGCGCCACCCCGGACAGCTCGGCGCGCATCCTGATCGCGCTCATGCCGGGCGTGCAGCGCTTCGAGTACTTCCGCCTGCTGGATCGGATCGGCAAGGGCGAGGCCACTTTCGAGGAGCTGCTGGCCTCCCAGGAGGAATTCGACAATCACTTCGTCGACGCGCCCGCCTGGTGGGCCGAGCGCAACGCCCACCGGCGGTGAGAGCGCGGCTGCCGCGAATGTGGCCCAGATATCACCGCGAACGGGAACAAATCCGGGCTCGGGACAGGTTCGGCAAAGCATGACCTTCTCTGTCCCGATCACCGTGCGCGGATACGAACTCGACAGCCTGGGCCACGTCAACCAGGCCGTCTATCTGCAGTACGCCGAGCACGCGCGCTGGGAACTGCTGCGCGCGGCCGGGGTCGGGCAGGACAAACTGCTGAGCACCGGCTACGCGCCCGTGGTGCTGGAGAACAACATCAAGTACCAGCGCGAGCTGCGCGCCGGCGACGAGGTCACCGTGACCTGCGAATTCATCTGGGGCGAGGGCAAGACCTTCCGGATGCACCAGGAGATCCGCAAGCTGGACGGCACCATCTCGGCGGTGGTGACGGTCACCGGCGGCGTCATGGACCTGACCGCCCGCAAGCTGGCCGCCGATCCGCGCGAGCGTTTTCGCACCATCTCCGAGCGTCCCGAGCTGTTCGGGCTGCAATAACACAGGCACTCCCGGCGCCGCCGCCAATTCCGGGCAATTCACCTGGACAATTTCCCGAACGGAAATAACTCCATGGTTGCTACGCGCCCGTCGGTTCGGTACCGAAAATCTTTCGGTGCAAGCCCATCCGGGTCCACGACCCCGTTTGCCACCGGCCGTGAAATCTTTCGATCCGGGCCGGTCTGCGTTCTGCCCGCGTTATGATCCAGTTCCCGCTCGGGGCCCCTGGCAAATCGCGAGCAGATCGGAGTGCACGCTATGACCGACGCAATCCACAACCTTGGCGCCCGTCCCTCAGGCGACCGCGCTCCCGCGTTGCAAGGCGTGCTGGTGGCCGAATCGCCGCGCGATATCAGCGTGCGCGTCGAGGAGGGCACCTGGACCTTCCAGCGCGCCGACGTGCTGCGGCTGCGCGATTCGGCAACCCTGGACGCCCCGGCCACGGCCGGCCATTCCGTGCTGGTCGACATCCGCCCCGGCGCCCTGGCCGACTTCACCCGGCGGCTGCGCGTCGACCTGGTCGACCGCCCGATGACGCTGACCGCGGAGCCGTCCCCCGCCCTGGGCGACGAACTGCTGCAACAACTCACCACCTCCTGGGCGGACCGGCTGCAGCTGGTCGACGTGGCCGGCGGCAACGGTGCGACCTACACCTACTGCCAGACCAAGTCCCAGAACGGCAGCGACGACGGCATCAACTGCGACAGTCTGGACTGACCCGCCATGGTGGCGCGCCGGCCGGGTTCGGTCCTCATAGTCTCCGAAACCGACGATCTGCACGCCACGGCGATGGCGGCGACGTTGCGAGAACACCACGGGCTCAACCCGATTCATCTCGATCTCCGGGATTTCCCGCGCGAGTCCGGTAGCTTCCGGCTCGATCGCGACGGCACCTCCCGCTCGATGTCGCACCTGCTGGGCCTGGACGACGTCCGCTCGGTGTGGTGGCGGCGGCCGCATCCGGCCCGGGTGCCCGCCGGGGTGCGCGCGTCCGACGACGCGTTCCGCCAGGCCGAGTGCGACGGCTTCATCCAGGGCCTGCTCTGGTCCATCCCCGCCGCCTGGATCAACGATCCGGGGGCGGACCGCACCGCGAGCCGCAAGATCGTGCAGTTGGAGACCGCACAGCGGGCCGGATTCATCGTGCCGGAGACGCTGATCACCAACGACCCCGACGAGGCTCGCAGCTTCACCGAATCCCGGCCGGGCGCAGTGGTTTACAAGCGCACCGGCACGGGGCGCGGTGAATTCGCCGAGACCCGGCTGATCACCCGCGCCGACTTTCCGAAGTTGACCGGCATCCGATCCGCCCCGACCACATTCCAGGACTACATCGACGCCGACTGCGATCTGCGCGTGGTCTGGGTCGACGGCGCCGAGTGGACGGTGCGCATCGATTCCCAGGCCGGGGTCGGCCGGGTGGACTCCCGCCTCGACACCTCGGTCGAGTTCAGCCGGGAACAGCTGCCCGCCTCGGTCAGCAAGTCTCTGGCCACCCTTATGGGCGCGCTGGGCCTGAGTTTCGGCGTTCTGGATCTGCGACTCGGCCTCGACGGTGAGTACTACTTCCTCGAGGTCAACCCGCAGGGCCAGTTCGCTTATCTTGAGATCAAGACGGGCCTGCCGTTGTTCCGGAGTCTCGCCAACCTGCTGGTCGAGGGTGACGGGAGCGTCCCGGGCTTCTGAGGGCTACTGTGCCTTGCGCCGGTTAGCGCCTCCCCGGCTGCGGAGCTGCACATGCGACTCCACCAGCACATTGTGTATGAAGCCGTAGGAGCGCCCCGTCGCCCGCGCCAATGACCGGATGCTGGCACCCGCCTCGTACTGCTTCTTGAGTTGGGATTGCAGACGGTCACGTGATTTTCCCGTGACGCGTGTGCCCTTACCCAGTGTGGACTTGCCTGATGATGGCCGATCGCTCATGGCTTCCTCCGAGTCGCCGAGCAGCGCGTCATTCAAGGCTAAGCAACAAACGGGCCGTGATCAACGGGTGTTTGTGATGAAAATCACGCAAGCTGAATAAGTTCCAAGTATTCGGCCGACCAGTGATCTTCTGTGCCATCGGGAAGTAAAATGACCCGCTCGGGCGACAACGCCTCTGCCGCACCGGGATCGTGGGTCACCAGCACCACCGCGCCGGCGTAGGTGCGCAGCGCGTCGAGCACCTGTTCGCGCGATACCGGGTCCAGATTGTTGGTCGGTTCGTCGAGCAGCAGCACGTTCGCCGAGGAGGACACCAGCCCGGCCAGCGCCAGGCGGGTCTTCTCACCGCCGGAGAGCGTGCCCGCGGGCTGCTCGAGCTGCGGACCGGTGAACATGAACGCGCCCAGCAGGCTGCGCAGCTCCTGTTCGCCCGCGTCCGGCGAGGCGTGGCGGATGTTCTCCCAGACCGTCGCGTTGTCGTCCAGGGTGTCGTGCTCCTGCGCGAAATAGCCGACCTTGAGGCCGCGGCCCGGCTCCAAGCCACCGGCGGTGGGCTGTTCGACGCCGGCCAGCAGCTTCAGCATCGTCGTCTTGCCCGCGCCGTTGAGGCCCAGGATGACCACGCGGCTGCCCTTGTCGATGGCGAAGTTGACGCCGGTGAAGATTTCCAGCGACCCGTACAGCTTGGTGAGGTTTTTGACCATCATCGGGGTCCTGCCGCAGGGCGCGGGCTCGGGGAACTTGATCCGCGCCACCTTGTCCGCGACCCGGATGTCGTCCAGGCTGGCCATCAGCTTGTCGGCACGCTTGGTCATCTGATGCGCGGCGGCGGCCTTGGTCGCCTTCGCGCCCAGCTTCGCGGCCTGCATCTTCAGCGCGCTCGCCTTCTTCTCGGCGTTCGCGCGCTCGCGGACCCGGCGCTGCTCGTCGGTGGCGCGAGCGTCCAGGTACTTCTTCCAGTTCATGTTGTAGACGTCGGCCTCGCCGCGCACGGCGTCGAGGAACCACACCTTGTTCACCACGTCGCCGAGCAGTTCCACATCGTGGCTGATCACGATCAGGCCGCCGTCGTGGCTCTGCAGGAAGCCACGCAGCCAGGTGATGGAGTCGGCGTCGAGGTGGTTGGTCGGCTCGTCCAGCAGCAGCACCGTGTCCGAGCGGCCGCCGCTGCCGTCGGAGGCGGCGAACAGGATGCGCGCCAACTCGATTCGGCGGCGCTGACCACCGGAGAGGGTGCGCAGCGACTGGGTCAGCACGCGGTCGGGCAGGCCCAGGCTGTTGCAGATGCGGGCCGCTTCGCTCTCGGCGACGTAGCCGCCCAGCGAGGAGAACCGCTCCTCGAGGCGGCCGTACTTGCGGACCGCCCTGTCGCGTTCCTTCTCGTCGGCCACCTCGGCCATCAGCAACTGCTGCTTCTCCATGTCGTGCAGCAGGGCGTCCAGGCCGCGCGCGGACAGCACCCGGTCGCGCGCCAGCACGTCCAGGTCGCCCTCTTTCGGGTCCTGCGGGAGGTAGCCGACATCGCTGGAGCGCAAGATCTTTCCGGCGTAGGGCTCGCCCTCGCCGGCCAGGATGCGCAACGTGGTGGTCTTGCCCGCGCCGTTGCGCCCGACGAGACCGATCCGGTCGCCCGCCTGCACCCGCAGCGCCGGCCCGGGAGCCGTCAACAGGGTGCGGACTCCGGCCCGGACCTCCAGGTCGGTCGCGGTGATCACAGACGGGCTCCTCACGGATTGAGCGGTGCTGGGCGGTTGCTGCTCGATTGTGCGGCGCATCGAACACAAGAACCACCGATTTTACCCGGGCGCGAAGGTAGCTCCGACATCGCGCGAGCCCACAGTGAACCAGCTCACTCCGCTAGCGGTCCTCGATGGCCCACCGCACCCCGAACGGGGCGAGCGCGGACAGGAAATCGGCCGGGTCGAAAGCCTGGGCCGGAGCGAGCACACCGGCGGGCGCGGTGCCCCTGGCGAGCCGTTGCGCGGCCGCCACGGCGGTCCAGGCGGTCGTGCCGTAGGTGTCGGGGCCGGAGACCACCCCGCGGGCGCGGCGGCCGTCCTCGGCCACCGCGTCGAGCACGATGGTCCAGGTGCCCGCACCGCGCTGTCCGGCGTCCGGGCCGACCGGCAGGGTCGCGATCGTCTCGTCGGTCAGCGGGGTCGCGAACAGGGCGCGGGTGGACTCCTCCACCGCGCCCCGGACGGTCCGTACGGCCAGGTGCCGCGGGACGGAGATCGGTTCTTGCAGCGGGAAAGGTGCCAAGGCAACAGGTTCCGGCGCGCCCGGTAGCGGCACCGGCGCCAGCGGCGCGAAAGGACCGCTCCGCCAAGCCTTGTCGACATAGGCCACGCCGCCGTCGGTCATGGCCTCGGCAATGCCGAGCATGCTGCGCAGCGAGCCGCGGGACATGGCGGTCTCGCCGCCGAAGCGGTGCACGGAGGTGAGTTCGGCCAGTGGGCCGAGGTGATCGCCGAGCAGGTGGGCGAGCAGGTCGCCGGGGATGCCGCCGTCGGTGGCCGCCGGGACGACGGTGACACCGGCGGATTCCGCCGCGGCGGGGTAGGTCTCGTAGACGTGCCGCAGGAACGGTTGCTCGCCGCAGGTATCGACGTAGTGCGTCCCGGCCGCGATGGCCGCGGCGACGACGCGGTCGCCGGTCGGAGTGAACGGGCCCGCGCAGTTGATGACCGCGTCCACGTCCTGAAACGCGGCTACCAGAGCCGAGTGGTCGTCCACTGCGGCGACGCGCAGTTCCGCATCGGGCGTGCCGGCTCGGGCCGCGGCGGCTTTCAATTTGTCGGCGTCGCGGCCGACGAGCACCGCGGTGAGGCCGCGACGCGCGAGTTCGGTGAGCACGAGGACGCCTTGGAAGCCGCTCGCGCCGTAAACGGCAATGGTGTGATTCGACATGAATCAACCGTAGGAAGCCTCATTGAGCCAGCCAATGATTCGGTAGCTCAGATTAATACGCGAAAAACTCAATGCTGCGTGTTGTGCCACAATGGTTTTCGTGGATGTGCTGAGTGACGTGATCGCGGCAATGCGCATCGGCGTGCCGCACTCCTCTCGCACGCACCGAACCGCCCCCTGGCAGGACCACTTCGAGGCCGCGCCCGGCGCCGGATTCCACATCGTCCTGGCCGGTTCTTGTGTGCTCACCCCTGACGACGGCCCGCCCCTGATGCTGCACGTCGGAGACGTAGCGTTCCTGGCCCACGGCCGGGGCCACGCCCTGTCCTCCGCCCCCGGCGAGCCCGAAACGGTATTACTCTGCGGCGCTTACCAACTCGACCCCGGCCGAACGCATCCGCTGCTCCAGGGCCTGCCCGAGATCCTGCACCTGCCCGCGCGACTCGGCCACGACGCCGCGGTACGCGCCACCGTCGACCTCCTGGCGAGCGAACTGGAACGCGAACTCCCCGGCAGCAGCAGCACCGTAATAGCCCTCCTGGACGTACTCCTGCTGCTGATCCTGCGCACCTGGCTGGACGAATCGACCCAACCGGCAACCGGCTGGTCCGCGGCCCTACGGGATCCCGGCATCGCGGCCGTCCTCCGCGCCATGCACGAAGACCTCGCCCACCCGTGGACCATCCCGGAACTCGCCGCCCTGGCCGGCATGTCCCGCGCCACCCTCACCCGCCGCTTCACGACCCTGATCGACCGCCCACCCCTCACCTACCTGACCTGGTGGCGCCTGACCACCGCCGCCCGCCTCCTCCGCGACACCGACGCCACCCTCGCAGTCATCGCCCAACAGGTCGGCTACGCCTCGGAATACGCGTTCGCCGCCGCCTTCAAACGCCGGCACGGCCTCGCCCCCGGCCGCTATCGCGCACCGTCAGCGCCCCTTGCCGATACAGACGTATCCCTGCAAAACCAGGCCAACTAGAACGCCCAGGTAAAACGGGAACAGGAGAGTGTCGAACTCCCCTAGCAACCCGACCAACAACAGCACCAGGCACGCGACCCAAGCAGCCAGAAATGCCGCACCGAGCCCTTTTCGAACACGCCCCGTCGGCACCGCACGCCAGCCGATAACGATTCCCGCCAGCTGCACAGCGAACACAGCCGACATGACGACCACGACAACCCGCCACCCGGGTACTTCGCTAACTACCGCGATCAATGCCGAACCGGCGCTGAGGATCATCGCCACGAAACCCGACTGAACCAACGTCGTACGTCGAGCGCCCTCGCTCATCAACCCCCCATGGCCTGAAGCCGCCCGCCGAGAGCGGGCGACCTCACCCTGACTTGCCTTGTGATGTTTGTCAATCGACCCGATCCGCAGCGCGGCGAAAGGTTAAGTGCAGCCGCCGAATTCATGCTCAGCTGCCTTGAGCGCGCTCGAGCTCACCGCTAACCTCAGCACGGCCTCGCTCCCCGGCCGATTCCGCACGGCAGCATAGCTTCGGTCAGCCGAGGTAGGGCTTCGAGCCGTGCTCTAGGAAGTGCGCCAGCCGGAGCCGCTGCGTGTGGTGCATCTCCAAGCCTTCCAATTCCGCCGGAGCGACAAACCGGAGTTCAGTGGACTCGTCCGAGATCGCCCCCGATGACACGGGCTCGAAAGCACACATTGAATTGGCGTCCGACCTCGCCGTCGCTGTCGTCACACACCACAGCCGAGGCAGCGACCACCAAACTGTTCGCCTGCCGTGCATTACAGCGCACCCGCGGATGTCATTGCGAGATTCGCACGCGCTCTTAAGAATTGGCACCCCGAGTACACCGTCAGGTCGAACCGATCGAGACCGAGCCGGGCGCGGTCCCAGAGCTGCCTTACTGGCAGTTGTGGGCGTGGGATTGATCGGCGGCGGCTTACGGCGTGGCCGACTGCACTGCCAGCGTCTGTCCCGTGAGCTCCACCGACCGCACCCGGTCGGCGATATCGGGAGCCTGGTGGGTGGTGATCAATTCGTCCGCGCCGATGGAGGCGGCGAATTCGGCGAGGTAGGTGCCGACTTCGTCGGGGGTGCCGACGGCGGTGTAGCGGGTCATGCCGGAGAGTTGGCGGCCGTTGGGGGAGGCGAGGAAGGCGTCGATTTCGGCGTCGCTGAAGTCGCCGCCGGCGGGGCCGCGGGCGATCATGGCGCGGGCGCGGGTGCGGTAGGCGATGGTTTTGTGTTCGACGGCGGCGTCGTGGGATTCGGCGGCGAAGACGTTGACGCCGGCCATGACGTAGGGCTCGGCGAGTTGCTCGGAGGGCTTGAAGGTGTCGCGGTAGACGGCGACGGCCTCGTATAGCGCGTCCGGTGCGAAGTGGGAGGCGAAAGCGTAGGGCAGGCCGAGGTGGGCGGCGAGTTGGGCGCCGAACAGTGAGGAGCCCAGGATGTAGAGCGGGACAACGGTTTCCGCGCGCGGTACGGCTTGCACACCGGCGACTCGGGATTCGCCGGTCAGGTAGCCCTGAAGTTCGAGCACGTCGCGCGGGAAGTTCTCGGCGGTCGACGGCTCGCGGCGCAGCGCGTAGAGGGTCTTCTGGTCGCTGCCGGGCGCACGGCCCAGCCCGAGGTCGATGCGACCCGGGAACAGCGATTCCAGGGTGCCGAACTGCTCGGCGATGACCAGCGGCGAGTGGTTGGGCAGCATGACGCCGCCGGCGCCGAGCCGGATCGTGTCGGTGTGGTTCGCGACGTAGCCGATCAGCACGCTCGTGGCGCTCGACGCGATGGACCGCATGTTGTGGTGCTCGGCGTACCAGACGCGGCGGAATCCGCTGCGTTCCGCGGCCTGCGCGAGGGCAACGCTGTTGTGGAAGCTGTCGCGCGCGGTCTGACCGCGCGACACGGTCGCCAGATCGAGGATCGAGAGTGCGAAGGGCATGTCAGTTTGCAACGCCACGGCCCGGCTCCGATATTTCTTCACCGGCCACACGCTGGGGTGATATGGGTTCGAGTATCGGCCGACACGTGGACTGGTCTTGGACAGCCCGCCCGCCCGCGTGTTGTCGTGTCGGCATGATCAAGAGCAAAAAGATCGCGATCCTGGCGGCGGCGCTACTCCCCCTGCTCGGCGCCTGCGGGACCGACGCGGCCGAACCGGCCGCCACCGCCACCGCAGTCATGCCGACGCCCGACTCCGGGCTGGCGAGCCTCGAGACCCAGCATCGAGCCCGGCTCGGCGTCTTCGCCCTCGACACCTCTTCCGGGAAGTCCGCCGGCCACCGCGCCGACGAGCGGTTCGCGATGCTGTCGACGTTCAAGACACTGGCCTGCGCCGCGCTGCTGAAGGCGCATCCACTGGCCACCGGATACTTCGACCAGGTGATCCGGTTCACCGAGGCCGACGTGGCCAAGGCCGAGGGCTCGGCGATCAGCGGCAAGCACATCGCCGACGGCATGACGGTGCACGCACTCTGCGACGCCGCCATCACCTACAGCGACAACGCCGCCGCGAACGAGATCCTGAAACTGCTCGGCGGCCCGCAGGCGGTCACCGCGTTCCTGCGCAGCATCGGCGATCAGGTGTCGCGGCTGGACCGCTGGGAGCCCGAGGTCAACACCGCCATCCCCGGCGACGAACGCGACACCACCACCCCGGCCGCGATCGTCCGCGACTACCAGGCCTTGACCCTCGGCGACGCCCTACCCGCCCCCGAGCGGGAGCAGCTGGTGACGTGGCTGAAGGCCAACACGACCGGCGGCAGTCGGATCCGCGCCGGCCTGCCCGCCGACTGGACGACCGGCGACAAGACCGGCACCTCCAGCGCCTACGGTTCGGCCAACGACGTCGCGGTCACCTGGCCCGCCGGCGGCGGTGCGCCGATCGTCATCGCGGTGCTGTCCACCCACGCGGACGCGCAGACCGAACCGAACAACGCGCTGGTCGCCGCGGCGGCGAAAGATGCTGTCGCGCAGCTGCGCTGACCGGCTTCATCGCTACCGCGGATCAACAGCGTTGCGCGCGTAGACAACCGACCACGGTTGACTCGCCCCCGGCGCGATCAAGGGCGCGGGCGCCTCGTCCCCGGCGATGACCGCGGTCGCGGCGCGCGCGAACCGCGGTACCGCCGGGTGCACGGCGGTACCGGCCCACACGGCCGCGACCCGGCGCACCAGCGGATTCCCGGTCAACGGCCGCCACGCCACCCGCGGCTCGCGGCGCGCCAGCGCTTCCTGCTGGAATGCCACCCCGCTGCCCGCGAGCACCAGCCCGAGCGCGAATTCCTGGTTGCGGGCGTGCCGGATCCGGCCGGGCTCGAAGCCACCACCCCGGCATACCTCGAGCACGTGGTCGTGCCAGCCGGCGGCGGTGGCGCGCGGCGGCAGGATCAGGTCGTGGCCGGCCAGATCGGCCAGCGCGATTTCGGGCAGGCGCGCCAGCGGGGAGGTGCGCGGCAGCACCACCCCGAGCGGGACGGCCGCGGCGGGACCGCACACCAGATCGGGAGCGTCGATGGGTTGCAGCACCAGTCCCACATCCAGTTCGGCCGTGGCCAGCAGCCGCAATTGTTCGGCGGTGGTCAATTCCTGGAGGTCGACGGTGAGTTCCGGGGCCTGCTCGCCGAGCAACCGCAGCAGCGCCTGTAGCGCGGGCGCGGGTGTCTCCGCGAGCACCCCGACGCGCAACGCGCCGAGGTCGCCCGCTCCGGCCTTGCGCATCAGCGTCCGCAGGCGCTGTTCGGCGGCCAGCAGCGCGCGAGCCTCCTCGATCAGCAGTTCCCCGGCCGCGGTCAGGGTGATGCTGCGGCGGGACCGGTCGAAGAGCTGGACGCCGAGTTCGCGTTCCAGCCGCTGGATGGACTGGCTCAGCGGCGGCTGGGCGATGCCGAGGGTTTCGGCGGCCCGCCCGAAGTGCAGTTCACCCGCGACGGTGAGGAAGTAGTGCAGGTGCCGGGCCAAGTCCACCCGGGTAACGATATTCGATCGGGTATCGGTGCCGGTTATCGTGGCCGGGTGGCGGTAGTGGAACGGATTCAGCGGCTCTTCGACGAGATCCCGGTGCGCGGCACCCTGCACGCGGTCGATCTCGCCGACGGCCGCGAGGTCGCCCTCGGGGCCGACGAGCAGGTGGTGATCGCGTCGATCTTCAAGATCGTGCTGGTGCTGGAGTTCTGCCGCCAGGTGCACGCGGGTCAGCTCGATCCGACCGAGCGGGTGCTGATCCGGGCCGCGGATCGGCTCGGCGGCTGGGGTACCGCGGGCTGCGCGGACGATCTGGAGATCTCGCTGCGGGATCTGGCCTATTTCGCGATGTCGGTCAGCGACAACACCGCCGCCGATCTGCTGCTGCACCGAATCGGCAGGGACACACCGGCGTTGCTCGCCGCCGAACTCGGCTTGGACCGCACCCGCGTGCTCGGCGGGCCGCGCCAGCTGCTCGAATCGATGCTCGCCGACGTGGGCGCCCGCGACAGCGCCGAGTTCGCGGCGATCTACCCGACGCTCACCCGCGAGCAGGTGGCCGGGATGCGGGTCTTCCAGCCGGAGCACACCACCGCCAGCACCGCCCGCGACATCACCCGGTTGCTCACCATGATCTGGCAGGACACCGCCGGCACGCCGGCGGCCTGTGCGGCGACGCGAGATCTGTTGCGCCATCAGATGTTCTGGACTCGTATCGCCGCGGGCTTCCCCGACGAGGTGCGGGTGGCCTCCAAGACCGGAACCCTGCCGGGACTGCACATGGAGGCGGGCGTGGTCGAGTACCCGGACGGCGGGCGGTACGCGCTGGCGATCTTCGCCCGCACCGACGAGCTGGGCGCCCGTCGCATCGACGTCGATCTCGCCATGTCCCGGGCGTCCCGCCTGGCCGTCGACGCGTTGAGAGCCGAAGCGCCTCAGCCCAACTGACCGCCGTCCGCGACGCGGAATCGCCTCTTGACGATTGAACACTTTGACGTAATGTGTTCAACATGAACAATGCGGCCGCACGGGCACTCCCCGCCGACCCGCCGATCGAACTGGTACTGGCCGCAGCCGAATGCGTGCGCCGGGCCGGCGTCCGCGGGTTCCGGCTGACCGATGTCGCCAAGGCCGCGGGCGTCGCGCGCGGCACCGTGTACAACTGCTTCGGCGACAAGGAAACCGCGATCAACGCCGGGCTGAATTTCCTGTGCAACGCCTTCATCGACGGCCTGGCCGCCACCGTCGCCCCGCGGCCGACCTTGCGCGAGCAGGTGGGCGAGGCGGCGGCGATGATCTACCAGCACGCCAGCACACCGCCGATGCTGGCCCCGCCGTTGCGCACCGACAGCATCATCGCCACCCTGCTCGAGCACTACGGCGACGAACTCGCCCACAGCTGGGCGGCCTTCTGGGCGGGCCTGGTGATCCAGGCCCAAGAGCGCGGCGAGGTGGACGCCGGGCTGACACCCCTGCACGCCGGCGACTGGATCGTCCGCGTGCTGCTGAGTCTGGAGCTACTGCCGTTCACCGTCGCCGGATTCACCGACGCCGACGACGCGCGCACGCGCACCAGCGATCTCTTGCTCAACGGCCTTGCGCCGAAACGTGATTCGTAGGAAGTAACCGTATGACAAGTGAATATGCCGAGGTCGCGATCATCGGGGCCGGGCCCGGCGGCATCACCGCCGCCCACCATCTCCGGCAGGCGGGCATCACCGATTTCGTCATCCTCGACCGCGCCGCCGATTTCGGCGGCAGCTGGCGCGACAATGTCTATCCCGGCCTGTTCGTCGACGTGCCGACGCTGTTCTACCAGTTCCCGTTCGCGCGGAAATTCGACTGGTCGCGCCTGTTCCCCGACGGCCCCGAGATCCAGCGCTACAACCGGCAGGTCGCCGCGGATCTCGGCCTGTATCAGTACTTTCGCGGTGATACCGAGGTCCGGCGCGAAGTCTGGGATGACGACGAGCAGCTGTGGGTGCTGCATCTGGCCGGAGGTGAGCCGCTGCGGGCGCGGTTCGTGATCAACGCGGTGGGCGGCTACATCAATGCCAAGTCCGCCGGCGACATCCCGGGCACCGACGCGTTTTCCGGCACGATCCTGCGGCCGAACGCCTGGGATCCCGGCTACGACCCGCGCGGCAAGCGCGTCGCGGTGATCGGCACCGGATCCAGTTCGGTCCAGATCGTTTCGGCGATCTACGAGACCGCGGCGCAGGTGGACGTCTATCAGCGCACCCCGTCGTGGATCCTGCCCAAGCCCGACGCCGAACTCTCCGCGCGGACGCAGCGACTGCTCGCGCTGCCCGGCGTCAATGCCGCGATCAACGGATTGGCCTTGGCCGCAATGGAATTGCCGCTGCAACTGATCTGCAATGTGCTGCCGCTGCTACCGCGCCCGCTGCTGGCGCAGGCGCTGCCGCAGTACGACAAGATCTGGCGCGGGCTCTACCGGCTCCTGCTGCGCGCGAAGGTCGCCGACCCGGCCGACCGCCGGGCGCTGGTCCCCGCCTACGGGATCCTGGCCAAGCGGCCGATCCTGTCCAGTGGCTTCCTGACCGCGCTGGCCGCGCCGACGGTGCGCCTGATCACCGACGCCATCGACCGCGTCACCGAGCCGGGCATCCGCACCGCGGACGGCGCCGAACGCCCCTACGACCTGATCGTCCTGGCCACCGGCTACGAGCTGTTCACCGATCCCGAGGCCTACCGCAGCGGAACCGTCTTGGGCCCCAACGGTTTCGACCTCGCCGCGGACTATCGCGCCAACGGTGTGCGCGCCTACGGCGGCAGCGCGCACCCGGGTCTGCCCAACCGCTGGTCGCTGGTCGGGCCGCAGGGCTATGTCGGCATCGCCTGGCACACCTTCGTCGATCTCACCGCACGCCATGCCGTGCGAGTCATCGCCGAAACCCGGCGGCGCGGAACCGGAGTCGCGCAGGTGCGCGCCGAGGCGCTGCGGCGCTGGGTGGCCAAGATGCGCCGCCACGACAAGGTGATCAGCACCTACGTCGTCGACTGCAACCCCGGCCTGCGCACCTACTTCGTCAACTCACAGGGCGAAGCGCTCTACTACCGGCCGCAAACCATCAGCGGCGCACTGTGGTTCAGCCGGTACTCCGCGCTGAGCGACTACCAGTTCCGGCCCGCCGCACCACGGCACGCGGCCGGCACCGAAAGAATCGAGGCAGGGAAATGACCGCACAACCGGAGCAGACGCTGACAGGCAGAGTCGCCTACATCACCGGAGCCGCACGCGGCCAAGGCCGTTCGCACGCGGTCCGCCTGGCCCGCGCGGGCGCGGACATCGTCGCGGTCGACGTCTGCGCGCCGATCGCCGAGTTCAGCGGGTATCCGATGGCCGAACCCGACGATCTCGCGCAGACCGCGCGCCTGGTGGAGGCCGAGGGGCGCAAGGTCGTGACCCGTCAGCTCGACGTCCGCGATCTGGCCGCCCAGCAGGCGGTCGTCGCCGACACCATCACCACCTTCGGCCGCCTGGACGTCGTGGTCGCCAACGCCGGTGTCTGTAGCTGGGGCCGGATCTGGGAGATCTCGGCCGAGCAGTTCCGCGAAGCCATCGACATCAACCTGACCGGCGTGTGGAACACCATCAAGGCCACGGTCCCGGCGATGATCGCGGCGGGCAACGGCGGCTCGATCATGACCGTCAGCTCCTCGGCCGGGGTCAAGGCCCCGCCCGGGTGCGGCCATTACGCGGCCAGCAAATTCGGGGTCGTCGGGCTGACCAAGTCGCTGGCCGTCGAACTCGGCGAATACGGCATCCGCGCCAATGTCCTGCTCCCCTATGGCACCAACACTCCACTGGGCACCGACACCTCGATGTACAAGCTGTTCGAGGAACATCCGGCCTTCGTCTACAGCTACCCGCCGAACCTGCTCAAGACCGACGGGCTCGTCGAGCCGGACGAGATCTCCGATGTGGTGGTGTGGCTGGCGGGCACGCAAGCGGGTGCCGTCACGGGCGCGCAGGTACCGGTCGACAAGGGCTTCCTGGCGCGCTGAGGCCGGGTTATCCGGCCGCCCGGACCGGGGCGGGCTCGGTATCGCGCACCTCGGCGAGGTACCGCTCGCCCCACCGTTCCATCAGCTCCAGCAGCGGGCCGAGGCTGCGCCCGAACGGCGTGAGCTCGTACTCCACCCGCGGCGGCACCTCGGGGTACACCGTGCGGGTGATCACACCGTCGCGTTCGAGTTCGCGCAGTTGCAGGGTCAGCATGCGCTGGGTCGCGCCGGGAATGACGCGGCGCAGCTCGTTGAACCGGGCGGTGCCATCCATCAGCTGGTACAGCACCATGCCCTTCCACTTGCCGCCGATCACATCGAGGGTCACCTCGATGGGGCAGTCCAGGAGTAGGTCGTCTTTGCGTCGCGTCATGGTGACAAAAATGGTACCGAGTTACAGAATTGTGCGCTCTTACGCCTGATGGGCGGCTCCGGCACGCTTGCCGACATGACCAAGTTGCTGCACCTCGACGCCAGCCCGCGCGGACCCCGCTCGCACACCCGCACCCTGACCGACGACTTCGTCACGCGCTGGGTGAGCCAGCGTTCCGAAGTCACCGTGGCGCACCGCGATCTCGGGGTGCGGCCCCCGCCGCACGTCACCGAGGGCTGGATCGCGGCGGCGTTCGCCGACCCCGCGACGCGCACCCCGCAGATGCGCGCGGACCTGGCGGTGAGCGAGGACCTGGTGGACGAACTGCTCGGCACCGACGTGCTGGTGCTCGGAGTTCCCATGTACAACTTCGGCATTCCCGCGATGCTCAAGGCCTACATCGATCAGATCGTCCGCGTCGGCCGCACCTTCGGCTTCGACCCCGAGGCCGAAAACCCTTACACCCCACTGCTGCCCGCGGGTAAGCGCGCCTACGTCATCGTCTCCACCGGCGACAGCGGCTACCAGTCCGGCGGTCCGCTGGCCGGGCTCAACCAGGTCGAGCCCTACCTGCGCACCGTGTTCGGCTTCATCGGGCTCGACGACCTGGAGTTCGTCTACGCCGGCAACGACGAGTTCGGCGGCGAGCGGCTCAGCGCCTCGCTGGCGGCCGCCCACGATCGCGTCGCGGAGCTGGCTGTCTGAACGCCGCACCCTGGGTGGGGATCCGGTCCCCCTGCGGTGCGGCGGCCCCAGCACTCGGGGCTCTGGGGAGCTGGGCGGTTCCGGCGGAAAGTTGAGGAACCCCCAGCGAACCGGAGCACAGCATGTCGACCACCACCACGATCGCCGCCCAGGCGGAGCGTCGTGCCACGGTGCCGGCGACCGACGGTGTGCCGCTGGCGGTGCGCGAGTACGGACCCCGGGACGCGGACCTCACGGTCGTGCTCCTGCACGGCCACTGCCTGCGCAGTGAATCGTGGACCGACGTCCGCGACGCGCTGCTGCGCCGCTACACCGGCGCCCGGATCGTCTGCTACGACCACCGCGGCCACGGCGACTCCGCCGCCGCGTCCCGGCAGACCTACCACCTCGAACAGCTCGCCGACGATCTGCGCGACGTGCTCGACGCCGTCGCTCCCGCCGGTCCGGTCGTCCTGGTGGGCCACTCGATGGGCGGCATGACCGTGCTCACCTACGCCGCCCGCAACCCGCACCAGATCGGCACCCGCATCACCGGTGTCGCGCTGATCGCCACGGCAGCCGGCGGCCTGGCCGACGCGGGCTTCGGCCGCCTGCTGCGCAACCCGGCGGTGTCGGCCTTCCAGACCGCCGTGCGGTGGGCCCCGACCCTGATGCGGCACGCGAAACTGCTGGCCGCCAAGGTGTTCGCCCCGATCATCCGCACCGCCGAGTTCGGCAACCGCAAGGTCAGCCCGCGCGTCCTCACCCTGGCCAACGCCATGCACAACCAGACGCCGATCGTGACGATGGCCGCCTTCCTGAGCGCGTTCATGGTGTTCGACCGCACCGCGGCCCTGCCCCTGCTGTCGCGGATTCCGACGCTGGTGCTGTGCGGCTCGGCCGATCTGATGACACCGCCCGCGCATTCGGTCGCGATGGCGAGCGCCGTCGAGTACTCCGACCTGGTGCTGGTCGAGGGGGCCGGGCACTCGGTGATCATGGAGCAGCCGCAGCGGGTGGCCGAGGCCGTGGCCCGGCTCATGGGCCGGGCCGGTGGGGTCAGCCGGGTTCCGCGTCTCGCGCTGGTCGCCTGACATCCGACGAGGAGGGCAGTGCCACAACGTGTTTCACGTCACCGGACGCGCGGGTTAGGCTGACGCCGGGAGTTCCGTGATCGATCGGAGAAGGAGCGTCAGCATGAAGGCCATCATCGTGTGCACCTCGGTGTCGCATGGCAACACCAAGCAGATCGCCGATGTTGTCGGAGAGGTGATCGGAGCCCGGGTGGTCACGCCGGAGGAAGTCGACGCGACCCAGCTCGCCGGGTACGACCTGGTGGGCTTCGGATCGGGAATCTTCCTGGGGTCCTTCCACGCTCGGCTGCGCGAGTTCGTCCAAGCGCTGCCCCCAGCTCCGCAGACCAAGGCCTTCGTCTTCGCTACCAGCGGTTTTCCCGATGCGGGGTTCCAGCGCTTCTCGCGACCGTTGGTGCGGCAGTTGACGCAGAAGGGTTTCGACGTGGTCGACACCTTCTCCTGCCGAGCCCATGACACCTACCTCCCGTTCAAGCTGGTCGGTGGCATCCGCAAGGGCCGGCCGGACGCCAGCGATCTCGCGGCCGCGCGGACCTGGGCCGAAGGGCTGGGCGCGGCGATCACCACCCGCTAGGCTGCTCGCCGAGATCACCCCGGGTCGCGCTGCGGCCCAGGGCTTCCGGAGAGGGACGTGGGATGCGCGAGCGCCGGTGGACGCGACTGATCATTACCGCACTGCTGGGTGGTGGCGTGTTGGTCGCGCAGCCCGGTGCGGCGAGTGCGGAACCGGCCGGGGTGGAGTGGCTGTGCGAGCCGGGTCCGGCCGACAATCCGTGTGCGGGCAGCCTGGCCACCACGGTCCGGCGGGCGGGGCAGCCCGACACTCGCGAGGAGCCCGCGGCGAAGCGGGATATCGACTGCTTCTATGTCTATCCGACGGTCTCGCAGGATCTTTCGGTGAATGCCGGGCCGAGCGCTACCCCGGAGGTCCAGGCCGTCGCGAGGCAGCAGGCGGCCCGGTTCTCGCAGGTGTGCGATGTATACGCGCCGGTCTACCGCCAGCGCACCCTGGCCGGGCTGCTGAGGGAGAACAGCAACCCCGACCCGCAGCAGCGCGCCGAGACGACCCGGATCGCCTACGCGGGCGTGCTCGCGGCCTGGCGGGAGTATCTGACGGTGCACAACCGCGGTCGCGGCGTGCTGCTGATCGGGCATTCCCAGGGCACCGGCATGCTGCGGCAGTTGCTGCGCACCGAGGTCGATCCCGTTCCCGCGGTGCGTGCTCGCGTCGTCTCGGCGATGCTGCTCGGCGGCAATGTGGCGGTGCCGAAGAACGCCGACGTCGGCGGCGACTTCCAGCACCTGCCGCTGTGCCGGGCCGAACAGCAGACCGGCTGTGTGATCGCCTGGCAGACCTACGGATCCACGCCACCGGCGAACGCCCGCTTCGGCCGCAATCCGGCGCCGCCGGACGCGCCGACGGCCCCCTACGGTCCCGATTACGAGGTGGCGTGCACGAACCCGGCTTCGCTGCGCGACAACGAATCCCGCGTCGCACGGACCATCGTGCGGTCGGGTGTCGCGCCGACGGTCGTCGGTCTGGGCGCGGCGCTGAACTACAACGGGCTCACCGCCGCGGCGCCGACACCCTGGATCGTCCCCGCCGAGACCTATCGAGTCGAATGCGTGCGCGCCGGTGACGCGCACGTGCTGCTGGCGACGCCGGAACCGGGCAGCCGGACCCTGCGTGACGTGCCGGACGCGACGTGGGGCCTGCACATCGTCGACCTGGATCTGGCCCTCGGCGATCTGATCCGGATCGCCGAATCCCAGTCCGCCGCTTACCTGTCCCGCTGAGCGGTCACAGGCCCTTGCGGAAGAATTTGGCGCGGATGTCGTCCAGCTTCTCCGGCATGATCTGATCCAGCAGCACGGTGAACCGGCCCAGGATCGGGGCGACGCGCCGGGGCCGGTCGATGATGCCGGCGACGATGGCTTCCGCGGCCTGTTCGGGGGTCAGCGCCCGGGCGTTCTTGTAGAGCTCGTTGGGCGCGATCATCGCCGTGCGCACCATCGGCATGAACACCGAGCTGAATCGCACGTTGTCGGAACGGGTTTCGACCTGGAGGTTGGCGCAGAGCGCGTCCAGGGCGGCCTTCGACGCCGTGTAGGCGGCGTAGCCGGGCGCACCGGCCATGTTGGCGATCGAGAGCACGTTGACGATCGCGCCGAACTGGCGCTCGCGCATGCCCGGCACCACCGCGAGCATTAATCGCACCGGCGCCAAATAGTTCAGCTGCATGGTGCGGTCGTAGTCGTGGAAGCGCTCGTAGGACTCGTCCAGCCGGCGCCGGATGGACCGGCCCGCGTTGTTGATCAGCACATCGACCCCGCCGTGATCGGCGAGCACCTGTGCCACCATCGCGTCCAATGCGTCGAAATCGGTGAGATCGCAAGGGTATACGTAGGGCTTGCCGCCCAGCGTCTCGATCTCCTTGGCGACCTCGCGCAGTTCCGGTTCCCGCCGGGCCACCAGCGCGACCGTGGCTCCCGCCGCACCGATCCGGGTGGCCGCGGCCCGCCCGATACCCGAGGACGCGCCGGTGATCAGCACCGTGCGTCCCGCGATCACGTCTTGCAGTGTCTGCTTCCGAAACAGCCGGGTCAGGCTCAGCTCGGTGTCCAGGCAGCGCGTGATCTTGTGAAACCACCCAATTCCAAACATAGTGAGCAATGCTAATTTATGAAACTGACGCCGTATAGAGCCGAAATCGACGCCGCCCCAGGACATCTCGTATACAAACCTCGTATATTGCAGGCCATTTTCCGCGCTATTTTCACGGCGCAAGGTTCACTTTGAGAACTACGACAGCAACCCCTGGGACCGGCAGCGATTCCAGATGGCGGTCGAGGGGGAACCGCCCTTCTTCTGCACGTCCGGCAGATCCAGGCACACCGCGCGCTCGAAGGCCGTGCGGCGCTTCTCGGGGAACTGCTTGAGCTCGGCGGCGCGCTCGTATTCCTTCTTGACCTTGCCCGCGTACTGCACCTCGAGCTCGCCGACCAGTTCCAGGTAGTCCTGCGGCTGCGCGCAGGCCTTGCGCCGGGCGGCGTTGGTGGCCTCGGGTGCGCCGAAGAGCCGGCGGCGGGCTTCCTCGTGCGGCCACTTCGTCATCTCGGTGTAGTACATGTTCTGCGCGGCCGCGATGGCCCGCAAGCCCTTTTCCGTGTAGTCCCAGGAGGTCTCGCACAGGGTGGCCTGCAACAGCCGCGAGGCGTCGCTGTTGACCGCCGGGAATCCCGCTGCCGCTGGCGAATTGGTGACACAGAGGAGGCCCGCGAGCACGGTGGCGGCAACCCACCGGCAACTACGCATCGATGTCATGGACGCCGACGGTAACCGAGGAGGACCCCCGCTCCGCGCGAACACGCCGCAGACCGGTCGGTTCGACACGAACACTCTACCGGGACAGTGCATCATTTGTGCATCGCTATCCGGGTATGCTGACAGGATGCCGACCGCCATCGCGCTCTTCACCCGCGATCTGCGCCTGCGCGACAACCCCGTTCTCACGGCCGCGACACGCGAATCGACCGAGGTGCTACCGCTTTTCGTTCTCGACGACGACATCGTCCACAAGACCAGGCACGCGCCGAACCGCCTGCGCTTCCTCTTGGCCGCGCTGACCGAGCTGGACGCCGAGCTCCGCGCCCGCGGCGGCTGGCTGGTGCTGCGCCGCGGCAAGACGGTCGACGTGGTCGAGCGGCTGGCCGCCGAGGTCGGAGCCTCGGCCGTGCATGTCGCCGAGGACGTCAGCAGCTTCAGCCGGGCCCGGGAAACCGCGCTGTGGGAACGCCTTTCGGACAGCGGATGCCATGTGCGCACGCATCCGGCGACGATCACCGCCGTCGATCCGGCCGAGATGAAGCCGGATACCGGCCGCGGCCACTACGCGGTGTTCACCCCCTACTTCCGCCGCTGGATCGAAACGCCGATGCGCAAGCCACTGCCCGCGCCCGCGAAGTTCACCGTGCCCGCGGTCCTCAGCGATCCGATTCCCGAACTGGACGAGCTGTGCAAGGCGCCGGGGTCGCCCGGCTTGCGGGTCGGCGGCGAGACCACCGGCCGGAAGCTGCTGTCGCGCTGGCTTTCCGGCGGCGTCGCGGCCTACGACGAGCAGAAGGACCAGCTGGGGGTCGAGGGCACCTCCGGGCTGTCCCCGTATCTGCACTTCGGCTGCCTCTCCCCGGTGGAGATCGTGCACCGCACCGACACCGGCACCTCCGGCGGCTACGCCTTTGCCCGGCAGGTGGCCTGGCGCGACTTCCATCACCAGGTGCTGGCCGACCGGCCCGAGGTCGCCGTGCGGGACTACCGTTCCGAAAGTCGTTCCTGGCGTTTGGAGCCGGATGGTCTGGCCGCCTGGGAGGCGGGCCGCACCGGCTATCCGATCGTCGACGCCGGCATGCGCCAGCTGCTGGAAGAGGGCTGGATGCCCGGGCGGGCCCGGCTGATCGCGGCCAGCTTCCTGGCCAAGTCGCTGAAGGTGGACTGGCGGCTGGGCGCGGCGCACTTCGAGCGCTGGCTGGTCGACGCCGATATCGCCAACAACCGGCTGAACTGGCAGTGGGTCGCGGGCACCGGCACCGACACCCGGTCCAGCCGGGTGCTCAACCCGCTGCGCCAGTCCGACCGCTACGACTCCGACGGCGCCTACGTGCGCCGTTGGCTGCCCGAACTTGCGGAGCTGCCCGACGAGACGATCCATCGGCCGTGGCGGGCCGGGCTGCTCGCCTCGACGTATCCGGCGCCGATCATCGAATTCAACGGAATGTAGGTTCCGCATCGGTTCTGCATCGTTTCCCCCGGGATGTCCCGGGTATGTCCCCTCGGTAGATCAACTGACGCAGCTCACGGGTGGAGGAACGATGAACAGCATTCGATTCGGACTGGCGGCGTGCACCGTCGCCGCGACGGCCGGCGCACTGGCTCTGGTTCCCGCGTCCGCGGGAGCCGAGCCGGTCACGCCGGTGCCGCAGCTGCAGGTGGAGCGGTACCTGGGCACATGGCAGCAGCTGGCGGCGATCCCGCAGCCGTTCAATCTGGTGTGCGCCCGCGATACCCGGGCGAACTACACCCTGAATCCGGCCGGTGACATCACCGTGCGGAACTCGTGCACGACCTGGAGCGGCGGCCCCAACGAGATCACCGGCGTCGCCAAGGTGAAAGACACCGCGACCAACGCCCAGCTCGGAGTGAGCTTCCGCGGCGAGGCCGATCCGCGCACCAATTACGTTGTGACAGCCGTCGATCCGGACTACTCGTGGGCCCTGGTGGTCAACCCGGAACGCACCTCCGGCTTCGTACTGTCCCGGACCGCTGCCGTGGACGCCGAGCGCTGGGCCGAGATCCGCGACGCCGTCGCCGCGGCGGGTGTCGACTCCTGCCTGTTCCTGACCTCACCCAATACCGGCGGATACGAGGAGATCGTGCCGCTGTGCACGGTGTAACCGGCCGCGGCTCAGGCGAACCGCTCGACCGCCTCCTCGAGCGTCGCGATCCGGGTGGCGACACCCGGCAGGATGAGGGTGTCCCAGCCGGGCCCGGCGACATAGACGGTCGCGCCCGCGTCCGCGCAGGAGCGCAGCGCCGAAGTGAGCGCCGTCGCCTCCTGCTGCGACCACAGCAGGACCGCGGCCGGGCCGGTCAGCCGGGCCAGGGTGTCGCCGAGCGCGGCGGTCGGCACATCGGGACCGAGCATGTGCGCGCCGACGCCGCGCTCGGCCAGCGCGGCCCGCAGCACCTCCACCGGCAGGGCATGCGTCTCGCCGCTGGTGCAGGCGAGCACCAGCGGGATGGGCGGCACGCTCGGCGGTGGCGCGGCGCGATGCAGGGCGGCGGTGATGCACCAGGACAGCAGATGCTCCACGTCCACGCAGCCCTCGCCGCCGAGCTGGCGCGCCACGATGTCGGCGAACGCGGGACGGCACAGCCGCTCCCAGGTGTCGATCACGCCGTAGTCGCGCAGGTGCGACTCCAGCAGCGCGCAGACCGAGCGGCTCTCCAGCGCGAACGCGGCGGTCAGCAGCGCGACCTTGTCGCCCAGCGGCAGCGCGGGGCCGCGCGCCGTCACGGCGGCCCCGGCGGGTGTCGCCCCGGCCTTGATCAGCTCCACCATCCGGGTGAGCACCGCGATATCGGCCTCGGTGTACAGGCGGTGCCGGCCGGGGCGCTCCGGCTGCGGGCCAACGTTGTAGCGCCGCGTCCAGCTGCGCAGCGTCGCCGTCGGGATGCCGAGCCGCTCGGCCGCCGCGCGGACCGGGTAGCCGGCGAGCTCGGACGAGGGGTTCGAACGGTCGGGCATGACCTGATTGTGCCTGCAACGCGCCGACAACCGCCCCTCGCCCGGGCGGAGTGTTCAGCGCCCGGGGTCACTATCGTCGAGAACAACGACCGGAAGAGGTGATCCGCGTGCGCTGTGTGGTGTTCGGGGCGACCGGGTACATCGGTGGCCGCCTGGTTCCGGAATTGCTGAGCGCCGGGCATGCGGTGCGGGTGCTGGCCCGTGATCCCCGCAAATTGCAGGACGCGCCGTGGCGGGATCAGGTCGAGGTGCTGCGCGGTGATGTCACCGAGGCGGACGACGTGCGGGCCGCCCTCGACGGTCAGGAAGTGCTGTATTACCTGGTCCATTCGCTGACCCGCAGCGATTTCGACACCGTCGATCGCGAAGCCGCGCACATCGTCGCCACCGAGGCCGACAAGGCGGGCCTGACCCGGCTGGTCTACCTGGGCGGGATCACGCCGCCGGGGCAGTCGCTGTCCCGGCATCTCGCCTCGCGCGCCGAGGTCGGCGAGATCCTGCTCGACGCGCGCACCCCCGCGGCGGTGCTGCGGGCGGCGGTGATCATCGGATCCGGCTCGGCCAGCTTCGAGATGCTGCGCTATCTCACCGAGCGGCTGCCGGTCATGGTGACCCCGCGCTGGGTGCGCAACCGCATCCAGCCGATCGCGGTGCGCGACGTGCTGTACTACCTGGTGCACGCGGCCGCGCTGCCGCCCGAGGTCGACGGCGGGTTCGACATCGGCGGCCCCGACGTACTGACCTATCTCGACATGATGCGCGGCTACGCGACCGTGGCCGACCTGCCGCGCCGGGTCATCGTGCCCGTGCCGGTCCTCACCCCGTGGCTGTCGGCGCAGTGGGTGAACCTGGTGACCCCGGTGCCGCGCTCGATCGCGGTGCCGCTGATGGAATCGCTCGTCAACGACGTCGTCTGCGCCGATCACCGGATCGCCGAGCACATTCCGGATCCCGACGCCGGGCTCATCCCGTACCGCCGCGCGGTCGCGTTGGCGCTCACCAAGATTCGCGATGTCGACATTCCCACCCGCTGGTCCGACGCCAGCTCCGCCGACGCGCCCTCGGACCCGATGCCCTCCGACCCCGACTGGTCCGGCGGCACCCTGTATTCCGATGTGCGCGAAGGCGACACCAGCGCCGACCCCGCCACCCTGTGGTCGGTACTGGAGGCCATCGGCGGCGAGAACGGCTGGTACTCCTTCCCGCTCGCCTGGTCGCTGCGCGGCTGGATCGACCGCGTCGCCGGCGGGGCGGGCCTGCGCCGCGGCCGCCGCGACCCGCGCCGCCTGCGCGAAGGCGAGGCCCTGGACTGGTGGCGCGTCGAACACCTGGACCGCCCCCACCTGCTGCGCCTGCGCGCCGAAATGAAGGTCCCCGGCCGCGCCTGGCTCGAACTCTCCGTCACCACCACCCCCGCCGGTGTCACCCGCTACCACCAGCGCGCCCTCTTCGAACCCCACGGCCTGGCCGGCCACCTCTACTGGAAAGCCATCTCCCCCTTCCACGCCGTCGTCTTCGGCGGCATGGTCCGCAACATCATCGGCGCCGCCGAGCGCGCCGCCGTCACGGAGTGACGATCGGGAAAGCCGGGTCGAACTCGTCGAGCAGGAGTGCGTAGCGGTCCAGGGTGGCGGCGTCGCCGTCGAGGGCGATCTTGCCGCTCTGGGCCAGCTCGGCCGCGGTGCCGGGCTGGAGCAGGACCGAGACCAGGTACGGCTTCGGGCCGGTCACCGACAGCTGTGGACGGCCGGACTTGCCGCGGCGGGCGTTGAGGACGCCCCGGCGGACCCACAGGTGCCACTGTTCGCCGACATCGGTGAAGTCCAGGTCGATGCGCAGGTCCGCCGTGGCGGCCTGCTCGCCGATGACGTGCACCGAGACGAAGTCGAACAGGATCTCGATCGGCATGGCCAGGATGCTGTCCTGGCTGGCGGTTACGTACGGCGGCGGCTGCACGCCCGCGCGCAGTTCCAGGGCGGCGGACAAGAAGATGCCGCGCCACTGTGGCCCCTCCGCCTGATAACCCATCTGTTCGTAGGCGTCGGCCTGTAAATCCCTGGCCTGCTGGTTGTCCGGTTGCGCGAAGACCAGGCCGTGCAGAATCTGGGCGGCCCACCGGTAGTCGCCGGCGTCGAACGCGCGCCGGCCCTCGGCGAGAATGCTGTCGGCTCCGGCGAATTCGACGAACCGGGCGGCGGCTTCGGCGGGCGGATGCGGGTGCAGCGAGACCGGGTCGCCGTCCCACATGCCCAGTTCCTTGGTGTACACCGCGCGCACGTCGTGGTGCAGCGTGCCGTGGTAGCCGCGATTGGCCCAGGTGCGGCCTAGTTCGTCGGGCAGCTCGATCACCTCGGCCGCCTCGAGCGGGGTGTAGCCCTTGTTGGCCAGGCGCAGCGCCTGGTCGTGGATGTATTTGTAAGTGTCACGCTGGGATTCGAGGAACGCGGTGACATTGTCGTTGCCCCACACCGGCCAGGTGTGCGGGCCGTAGTGCACCTCGGCCTCGGCGCCCCAGCGCTCCAGCGTCTCGTCGAGGTAGCGCGCGAAATTGCGGGCGTCGCGGGTGCGGGCACCGCGCAGGGTCTGGATATTGTGCAGCGAGTGGTTCGCGTTCTCCGCGCAGGTCAGCGCTTTGAGCTGCGGAATCCAGATGTGCATCTCCTCGGGCGCCTCGGTGTCGGGGGCATAGAGGAATTCGAATTCGATCCCGGCGATCTCGCGGCGGGCCCCGGTCTCGGTGATCAGATCGGTCGGCGACATATAGGAAACCTGCGGGCCCCGCGTGGCCACCAGACCGATTCCGCAGCTGACGAAACCCTGCGGACCTGATGGCAGCATGGAGCCGAAGGCGTAGAAGCTGCGGCGCGCCATCGCGTTTCCGGCGATCACGTTCTCGCCGAGGGCGAACTTGTCGAATTGCCGCCCCGGCGCGATGATCGGCACCTTGCCCGAGGCGACCTCCTCGGCGGACACCACGCCCTTCACGCCCCCGTAGTGATCGACGTGGGTATGGGTGTAGATCACCGCCCGCACCGGTTTGTCGGTGACGTGCTCGCGCACGAGCGCCATGCCCTGGCGGGCGGACTCCACCCCGGCCATGCAGTCGATGACGATGATCCCGTCCTCGCCCTCGACGACGGTCAGGTTGGCGATGTCGTTGTTGCGCGCCTGGTAGACACCCTTGGTCACCTCGTACAACCCACCCATGCCGATCAGCTGCGACTGCCGCCACAGGCTCGGGTTCACCGAGTCCGGCGTCGGCGGGTCACCACGCAGATAGTCGAAATCGGCGGGATCGAAGACCACCTTCGAGGTGTCGGCGTCGGCGTACACCGGGCCCGGTAGCGGGGCGATCAGGCCGCGCTGGGCATCGGTGAAGTCCGTCCGGTCGGCCATGTCGTAGCGCTGGGTGGCCTCCTGGTTGACCCGCGCGGTCGCGGAACTGGCAGGTTTGGGTTGCTGGCACATGGACGCTCCCATCGGGGTCGAACTCCGGACCCTCCAGCGTGGTCCGGCCCACCCGGATGCGCTTCACCCAGATCGGGTGAGACCGAATGTCCGATTTTCCCTGGCCACCGCACACATCCTGTTAGTGGTCCGGGCGGATCGGCGGTACGCTGGCGCGACGAGATAAGCACAGGCTTGCCTACTTAGCTGGGGTCTGAGTTGTAAAGGACGAGGTGAAGTGGCAGTACTGCTCGCGGTTTCGACACCCTCCGTCGCTACCCAGCTGGTCGGCAGTGGGCTGATCGGGCTCCGGGAAGGGTTGGAGACCGGGGTCGTGGTCATGATCCTGGCGGCGTTCCTGGTGAAGTCCGAACGGCGGGACAGCCTCAAGTGGCTCTGGTCGGGCGTCGCCGCGGCCGTGCTCATGGTGATCGCGATCTTCGCCGGCATCCACTACGGCACCTCGACGGTCAGCGGATTGGCGGCCGAGGCGATCGCCGGGGTCGCCTCGCTGATCGCGGTGGTCATCGTCACCGGCATGGTGCTCTGGATGCGCGGCGCCGCCGCCCACATCTCTCGTGACCTCCGGGCGGGGATGTCGCGCGCCACCGAAGTGGGCCCGCTGGCGGTGCTGTCGCTGTCGTTCCTGGCGGTCGGGCGCGAAGGCGTGGAGACCGCGCTGCTGATGGTCGGCTATGCCGAGAACACCTCGGGCAGCAGCTGGCCGCTACTCGGCCTGGTCCTGGGCATCGCGATCGCGGTACTGGTGACCATCGGGCTCTACTTCGGCGCGATCCGCGTCGATCTGGGCAAGTTCTTCACCTACACCGGCGCGGTGCTGGTGGTCGTCGCGGCCGGCATCCTGGCCTACGGCATTCGTGCCCTGCAGATCGTCGGCTGGATACCCGGCATCTCCGACATCGCCTTCGACATCAGCGCCCACTACGACCAATCGTCCTGGTACGGAACCACCTTGGCGGGCCTGTTCAACTTCCGCCCGGATCCGACGGTGCTGCAGCTGATCGCCTGGGCCGGCTACCTGATCGTGGTGCTGACGCTGTTCCTGCGCCCCCGCCGGCCCGCGGCGAACCGATCTTCCCTCGCTGCGGCGGGTGAGCAGGCTCCGGCTGCGTAACTGCCGGCTGGTGAAAGGAAAAACTGAGTGAAACCGAATCTGTCTCGCCGGACGGTCACCGCCGTCGGCCTGCTGCTGACCGCGCCGATGATCGTGACGGCGTGCACCGCGAAGTCCGACTCGACGGCCGGAGCCATCGCGGTCACCTCCACCGAGGGCGCCTGCGAGCTCTCGGCCGGCACCGCCTCGACGGGCACCGTGACCTTCAACGTCGCCAACAACGGGTCGAAGGTCACCGAGTTCTACGTCTACGGCAAGAACAACCGGGTGCTGGGCGAGGTCGAGAACATCGGACCCGGAATCACCGGCAAGCTGGTCGTCGAGATCACCGAGCCCGGAACCTATGAGACCGCGTGCAAGCCGGGCATGGTGGGCAACGGCATTCGCGGCAAGCTCGAGGTGACCGGCGACAGCAAGGCGAAGTCGGAGGCCCCCGACGTCGAGCAGGCCAAGGCGCGCTACCTCGATTACGTGCGCGGGCAGCTCGACGGTCTGGTCGCGCAGACCACCACGTTCACCACCGCGATCAAGTCCGGCGATCTGGCCGCGGCCAAGGCCCAGTTCGGGCTGACCCGCACCTTCTACGAGCGGGTCGAACCGGTCGCCGAGTCGTTCGCCGACCTCGACCCGGCCATCGATATGCGCTGGGACGACACCGAAGACGGCAAGCAGGAGTTCACCGGCTTCCACCGCCTGGAGCGTTTTCTGTGGACTCCGCAGCAGAGCCAGGTGGGCGAGAAGGCCGATCAGATCACCCAGGCCGATCTCGACAACGCCAAGGCCGACACCAAGGCCTCGATCGACACCGTGGCCGACGCGCTGCTCGCGGACGTCACCGCGCTGCGGGACGAGGTGAAGAAGCCGGACTTCAGCTTCGAGAACCAGTCCTTCGTGAAGGGCCCGCAGGCCCTGGTCGACGAGATCGCCGCGACCAAGGTCGGCGGCGAGGAGGACCGCTACTCGCGCACCGACCTGTGGGACTTCGCCGCCAACATCGACGGCTCGGAGACCCTGATCGCCGAATTGCAGCCGATGATCGCGGCGAAGAACGCGCCGCTGATGGACAAGATCACCGCCCAGTTCCAGGCGGTGCGCGACGGCATCAGCCAGTTCCGCCAGGGTGATGGTTTCGCCGCCTACGACACCGTCACCGCGGCGCAGCGAAAAGATCTGTCGGACAAGATCGATGCGCTGTCCGCCACCCTGAGCCAGGTACCCGCGCTGGTGCTCGGACAGTAAGTACGTCACACCCGGAGAAGGACCCGCCATGACCGACGCACCCGCGGCCGACGCCCAGCCGTCGCGCCGAGTTTCCCGCCGCGCCCTGCTGGGCGGCGCGGCCGCGGGTGCCGGGGTGGTGGCCGGTGCGGCCGCCGCCGGCGCCGCGATCAGTAGTGCGACGCACCCGGCCGCGGACAACCCCGGTGACCGCGTCGTGCCGTTCCGCGGCGGCCGGCAGGCCGGCATCGTCACCGCTGTGCAGGACCGGCTGCATTTCGCGTCCTTCGATGTCATCACCACCTCCCGCGCCGAACTCGTCGACCTGCTGCGACGCTGGACGCTCGCCGCGGAGCGGATGACCAGGGGGTTGGAAACCGTCGACGGCGGCGCGGTCGGCCACGGCGAACTGCTCCCGCCGCCGGATACCGGTGAGGCACTGGGTCTTTCGCCCGCCGCGCTGACCCTGACCATCGGGTTCGGCCCCGGCCTGTTCGGGCCGAGCGCGGCCGCGCCGGGCCAGGCCGACCGATTCGGACTGGCCGCGCATCGCCCGGCCGCGCTGACCGACCTGCCGATCTTCGCCAAGGACGCGATCGAACCCTCCCGCAGTTACGGCGACATCTGTGTGCAGGCCTGCGCCGACGACCCGCAGGTCGCCGTGCACGCCATCCGGAACCTGGCGCGCATGGGATTCGGCGTGGTCAGCGTGCGCTGGTCGCAGCTCGGTTTCGGCCGCACCTCGAGCACCACCCGCGGACAAGCCACCCCGCGCAACATGTTCGGCTTCAAGGACGGCACCCGGAATCTGACCGCCGACCAGACCGACCGGCTCGACAAGCACGTCTGGGTCGGGGCCGAGGACAACCCGGCCGCGGCCCAATGGCTCACCGGCGGCAGCTATCTCGTCGCCCGCCGGATCCGGATGGACATCGAGCCGTGGGATCGCGCGTCCCTGCTGGAGCAGGAACAGATCATCGGACGCACCAAGGGTGAGGGCGCCCCGCTGGGGCAGAGCAAGGAATTCGACGATCCCGACTTCCTGATCACCTCGCGCGGCACCCCGGTGATCGACAAGACCGCGCACGTGCGGCTCTCCCACCCCGACAACCTCGACGGTGTCCAGCTCCTGCGCCGCGGCTACAACTTCACCGACGGCTCGGACGGCTTCGGCCATCTCGACGCGGGCCTGTTCTTCCTGGCCTACTGCCGTGACGCGCACAAGCAGTTCGTCCCCATGCAGCGCGCCCTGGCCGCACACGACGCGATGATGGAATACATCACCCACACCGGCACCGCCCTCTACGCCTGCCCGCCCGGACTGGCGAGCGGCGAGTGGTGGGGACAGCGGTTGTTCGAGTCCTGAGCCCCGCAAATCCTCGGTGCGGGCCACCGGCCGAGATAGTGTGGCGCACATGGAGTTCACCGTTGAGTTCGCCGACGCGACCGTCCGCGATTACCACGACAAAGACACGTTCTCGATCGAGAGCGGGGCGCTCAAGGTGATCAAAGGCGACGGCGGGGTGGAGATCTACTCGCCCAGTTTCTGGCGGAAGATCGATCAGCCGGTCGTCCCGGAGCCCGTCGTGGAATCGGTGCATTTGCCGGCCTGACCGTCCGCCGGTGATCGTTTCGCGACGATGCCCCACCGTACGGCGAACGCGGCTGCGCTGACGCCGAACATCGCCGCGGTCAGCAGCAGCCACCAGTGGAGATAGGGTTCCCGGGTCGTGGTTTGCCCTTGCCGGATGATGCCAGGAAAAATAACCAGCAATAGCAGCCCGCTGCCTAGGAATGGCACACGAATGTAGTTGAGAAGTGCGACTTTTGGTCGGCGTTTACGCATTCGCGGGCGGAGAGCGGCGCTCAGGGGCGACACCACCAGGTCGTGGGCGAAGAGAGCGCCGAGAAACCAGATGAGGACCGACTGCCACCACCGCTCGGAATTCCACAGGGCCCCGGGACCGACGACGGCGATGACGTAGCCGACGAATGCGAAACAGCCCACTACGGCGAGCACGTGCTGAGGTGCCGCGCCGTAGACGCGGGCTGCCGGCATTACTTGGTGTTGAGGGTGATTGTCGCGATGCCGACGAGCAGGCCCGCCTTGACGGCGTCGGTGTTGAAGGTCTTGTTCAGCAGGGCGGCGGCGTCCGCGGAAACCAGCACCCGTGTCCCCTGGAGGATGGCGGTGCTGTCGGGCCCGTTCTGCAGCGGCTGCAAGGTGCTGCCGTCGAGGTTGAACAGCAGGGCATGCGACGCGGCCGGGGCGCCGTTGACGCTGACATCGCCGTAGAGCACCGAGGTGCCCGGGTCGATGTCGAAGTTGGTCAGCTCGACCGTGGTAGCCCCCGCGGCCAGCGACAATCCGCTGCCGTTGTGTTTGATGTCGCCTTGTACGTAGGGATTGACGGTGCCGGGGGTGTAGTACTTCACCTGTCCGCCGGTGATCGGAAAACTGACCGATCCGTTGTCCAGGGTGGCGCCGCCGACTATGCCCGGGGTCAGCCCGAGGCTGGTCAGGGCGTCGGTGAAGCCCTTGTCCAGGGCCACCGCTGTGCTCTTACCGGTCAGCGCGTCGATTTGGGCGGCCGGCTTCGGCATTGCCGTGGTCGACATGGTGGTGGAGCTGTTGCTGGATGTGCTCGCGTTGTCATCGCTGGAGCACGCGGCCAACGGCACGAATGTCAATGCGGCAATTGCGGCGATTACAGCGGTTTTGCGATAGATGACCATGAATCTCAACCCCTTTTGGTTGTCAGGTGTGGTCGAGAGTCAATTCGCTACCGAGATGGCCGCGGTTTGGTCATTATGAGAAAAATTCGACGCTGTCCGAAATCCGTGTCGCCGACTATTAGCCGGTAAGCGATCCTTTCGACACACCGAAGAATTGATCGACGGGGATCAATTTCTCCATGAATTCGATTGTGGTGCCCGACCTGACGCGGGCGTCGACGTGGTTTTCGGCTCAGCCGGAATGCGCGGATTCGGCCCTTCGGGCGAGCACGAACAGTGTGGTCCCGAGGCCGAGCACGACCCAGCCATCGGCGGCCAGGCGCACCTCACAGCCGAGCGAGAGATAGAAGTCCAGTGCGGTACCGACCCGCCGCGCCCGCACACACGGCAATCCGGACGGCCACGGTTCGGCGACGTCGGCCGCGCTGTCCACTTCGGGCGATGAGCGAAGCGGCATCGACTCGGCGGGCGCAGGGCAAAGTACTGCCATGGCTGGCTCCTGAACTCGTAGACCAGTGGTGTGTCCGTGCATCGGATGGGCCGACTGCCAGGGGCCAGAGCAGTGCCGCGGTAGCTTGATTGCGCCGAGGAGCGCAAGTCCCATTGAACCACCGGCAACAGAATCTCGAAACCCCGCGCCGGGAGTGACCGCGGTCGCGCGGCGGGCTCAGGTTCCCGACAACGGCAGACGAACCTCGAAACGGCAACCCTGGTCACGGTTTTCGGCGGTGATGCCGCCGCGATGCGCCTCGACCAACCCGGCGGCGATCGCCAGCCCCAGTCCGCTGCCGGTCGGCACCCCGTCGGCGTCGACCGGAGACCGAGTAGTGGTGCCTCGATAGGCGACCTCGAAAATCCGCGGCAGATCCGCGGCGGCGATGCCGGGCCCCGTGTCGTCGACGCGCGCCCATGCCTGCCCACCGGAGGCACCCACCGAGAGGGCGACCTCGCCGCCGGGTGGGGTGTGCGCGATCGCGTTGGAGACCAGGTTGGTCAGTGCCCGACCGAGGGCGTGATCGCTGGCCGACACGATGATTCGATTCTCCGGTTGGACCGCGCGCAAGACGACCTGGGCGCGTTCGGCGGTAGGCCGATTGGCGGCGAAGATCTCATCGATCACTTCGCGCAGGTCGACCGGCTCCAGCTCGAGCCGCAGCGCGCCCGCGTTGATCTTCGACATCTCGAACAGGTCGTCGACCATGCGCGCCACCCGAGTGGTCTCACAGCCGATCTGCTCGGCGTACCGGGCGACGTCGGCGTGGGCGGTGACGACACCGTCGGACAGCGCTTCGGCCATCGCGCGAATACCGGCGAGCGGGGTGCGCAGATCGTGGCTGACCCAGGCGACGAGTTCCCGCCTGGAGCGTTCGGCAGCCCGCTCCTGCTCCCGGATCTGCTTCTCCCACACGGTTTTGCGCGCTTGCTCACGCCCCAGCACAATCGCGGTCGGGACGGTGACAGCGGCGACGACGGCCAACACCACCGCGGTGCGCTCGAGTTCGTCGGTGACCATCAGGCCACTGACGCCGATCACGCCCGACAGTGTCGCCAGCGTCGGAATCAGCACCAGCACAGCCATGCTCATGGTGAGCGAGCGCTCGCTGACCGCACGCAGCGCCAACGCGCCGATCAGCACGACCAGCGCGGAGCAGGCGAGGGCGTAGGCGATGAGCTGAACGGTGTTCTCAGGCATCGATGACTCCGTTCTCCGCGACCGGCCCCGTGCACGAAACCCGCGCCCTGACAACTATTCCGTGCCACGGTCGCGCCGGGAGCAGAAAGAGCCGACCGCTCCGGGTATCGGCCCTGTCACGCACCCTTGCCGTTTGTTTGTAGGGTTTCGCGCCTGCCCGGCGGACAATGACCTGACTACCTTGCTGATCAAGCGATTTCGTTGGACCTGTTCGGCTACCGCGGCTCTTGCTCCAGTCCCTGGCAACCCCGCCAGCCCATCCACGCGACCGGAGGCCAGAGTGACGACGACCGCAAGCCCCAGCATCAGTGGCCCCACACCCCCGGAATCCAGCTCGGCGCTGAACCCCACCCGAATCGACGGATGGATCACCGAAGACCTCGAGCTGGTACTGCAACGCGCGGTCGACATCGCCAATACCGCCGGGCACCGCCAGGTTCGGATGGAGCACGTCGCGCTGGCGATGCTCGAGGATCCGTACTCCCCCGCCCGAGCCGGCTGGCACGGCGCACTGACCGCGACCCAATGGCAGATAAAGCTCTCCGAGCAGTTGGCTGCCTGCCCCACCCAACGGCACCAGCCGCGACAGGTGACCGACATCTTCTGCTGGCGCTCGATGCACTAGCCGCACCCCACGAACCGCAGCTTGTCGGCTCGCGCACCGGCAAGCTGTCGGCGTGGGCGAATGTGCGCAGTTCAGGTGACTGAAGTAGCGTGCCGTCACATGAGCGAAAACCTGTTGGGCAAGAGTGCACTGGTCAGCGGCGCGAGCCGGGGTATCGGCAAGGCGGTGGCGGCGGAGTTGCTGCGGCGGGGCGCGAATGTGCTGATCACCGCGCGCAAGCCCGAGCCGCTGGAGCAGGCCGCCGCGGAGCTGCGGGAGCTGGGGTACAAGGGGCAGGTCATCGCCTTGGCCGGGAACTCCGGGGACGCGGAGAGCCGGGCGGCGGCGGTGCAGCGGGTGGTCGCCGAGTTCGGGTCGATCGACATCCTGATCAACAACACCGGCATCAACCCCGTGTTCGGGTCGCTGATGGAAGCCGACCTGGACGCCGTGCGCAAGATCTTCGACGTGAACGTCGTCGCGGCGCTGGGATACATCCAGGAGGCCTACAAGGCGTGGATGGGTGAGCACGGCGGCGCCGTGGTGAACGTCGCCAGCGTGGCCGGCATCCGCTCGACCGGCGTGATCGCCGCCTACGGCGCCTCCAAGGCCGCCCTGATCCGCCTCACCGACGAACTCGCCTGGCAGCTCGGCCCCAAGATCCGCGTGAACGCGGTCGCCCCGGGCGTCATCAAGACCAAGTTCGCCGACGCCCTGTACTCCGCCGACGAGGAGCGCGCCGCCAGCGTGTACCCGATGAAGCGTCTCGGGACCCCGGAGGACGTGGCGCGACTGATCGCCTTCCTGGCCTCCGAAGAAGCCGGTTGGATCACCGGTGAGACCGTGCGCGTCGACGGCGGACTGCTGTCCACCGGCGGGCTCTGAGCGGTTGTTTTCCGAGCGGTCGCGCACCGGGCCTATTTGTTCTCCCGGCGCGGCCGCAAGGATCAACGTCCGGGCCTGCGTCGAAGGCAGCTGAGCCACAGTTGGGGCGGTCGCTTAGTGGGCGGGCCGGTGCACAGGCGGGGTGGTCGTGCGGAGCGGCGCGGTGAGTCGCGGGCGTTAGGCTCGCGCGCATGACAGTGGACGTCGTGGTGTGTGGTGCGGGGCCCGCGGGGCGGGCGCTGGCGCATCGTTGCCTGGCGCGGGGGCTGTCGGTGGTCGTGGTCGATCCGGCGCCGCGGCGGCGGTGGACGGCGACTTACGCGGCGTGGATGAGTGAGTTGCCCGGGTGGTTGGATGCCGGTGTGGTGGCGGCGAAGGTGGACCGGCCGGTGGCGTGGGGGGTGCGGCGGCACGAGTTGCCGTGGATGTATGCGGTGCTCGATACGGACGCTTTGCAGCAGTCGCTCGATATTGCCGGGGCACAGGTCATTTCGGAACGCGCGGTCGAGATCGAGCCGGGATCGGCTGTGCTGGAGTCCGGGACGGTGGTTAGCGGTGCGCGGGTGATCGACGCCCGGGGGCTGGGACGTTCTCCACAGCGCGCCGAGCAGACCGCCTATGGCGTCATAGTCGACGCACAGCGGTCCGCCGGGCTCGAACCACTGTTCATGGATTGGCGGCCCGACAACGGCGCGAATCGCACTGCGACACGGTCATTTCTGTACGCGATCCCGCTCGGCGGCGGCCGGATGCTGCTCGAGGAAACCTGCCTGGCAGGGCGACCCGCGCTCGACTCGGGCGAGTTGCGCACCCGGCTGCTGCACCGGTTACGGTCCCGCGGTATCGAACTCGGCGGCGACGAGCCGGTCGAGCGGGTGCGGTTCTCCGTCGAGGGTGCCCGCCCCGGCCCCGACCGCTTCGGCGCGGCGGGCGGATTCATCCACCCGGCAACGGGTTACAGCGTCGCGGCCGCGCTCACCGCGGCGGATTCGATAGCGGCGGGCGCCTCCGCGTCACCACTGTCCGCCCGCGCCGTCCACACACTGCGCGCCGCGGGGCTGCGCGCGCTACTCGCCCTACCCCCCGGCGACACCCCGGTCTTCTTCGACGCCTTCTTCACGCTGCCCCCGCACCGGCAACAGGTCTACCTCTCCGGCCGCACCGACCTGCGCGGCACCGCCGCCACCATGACAACCCTGTTCGCCGCCCTCCCGACGCGCCTGCGCCGCACCCTGGCCACCGCGGTCCTCCCCCGCCGCGGTTAGCTCACGCGCCGAGGGCCCCTATCGGAACGTCAACGCGAGCGCGGTATCGGTGTGCCGGTAGCGCAGATACTTGTCGACCGTGGCCTCGGCGACCGCGTCGGTCGCGGTCGCGACGGTGACGACGACGAAGTTCTTCTTGGCTTCGGTCTTCCATTTGCCGAGGGTGTAGTTGGCGACGTAGGCGCCGGGACGCAGGCGGAGGTCTTTGCCGGCGAACTTGTTCTGTGCGGCGGCGGCGGCGGTGTGCTCGTCGGGCATGGTCAGGACGAACTGGGTGAGCATGAGCGCGCCGTTTTCGGTGCGGTAGACGAGTTCCGAGGCGTACTGGCAGCCCAGTGCGGTCAGTTTCGCGTCGCGTTCGACGTCGCGGCAGCTGTCGTAGTCGCGGCCCTCGACCCACTCGGCGTGCAGCTCGACGGTGCCGAGCTTGAAATCCCAGGCGTCCATGCCGAATTCGGTGTAGCTGAAGCGGTCGCCCGGTTTCACCGGCGCGGACTTGGGCAGGCTCGGCATGACGGTGTTCGCGGCGGTGGCACTGGTCGTGCCGGCCGCGACCGGCGTGCTCGCGTCGTTGCTCCGGAACAGGAAGAAGGCGCTGCCCGCCGTCAGCACCAGCAACGCGGCCAAGCCCAGCGCGACGAATCGGCCGGGCCCGCGTGCGGAATCGTGTTCCGGCGCCGCGACTTCCGGGGCTACCGGCTCCAGAGCCAGGGCAGTGGCCGAATATACCGGCGCCGCAACGGCTTTCGCCGTGTCATCGGGCCACGCCACCCACTCGGGTTCCTGCCCCCACCGGTCCGGGTCCCGCTGCGGGTAGGGTCCGCCACCGAACCCAGGCGGATACGTCATCGCTGTCCTTCCTGCACCGCGGCGCCCGTCCCATCACGCGGGCGCGCCTCGGCTGCGTCCGACCCTACCGGTACGCGCACCGACCGGCGACGCGCGGAAGTCCGATTCGCTCGCCTATTCGATTTGCTTGCGCCATCATGGACAGATGCGAGCTATTTGGAAGGGCTCGATCGCGTTCGGGCTGGTCAACGTCCCGGTCAAGGTTTATACCGCCACCGAGGACCATGACATCCGGTTCCACCAGGTGCACGCCAAGGACGGCGGGCGGATCAAATACGACCGCGTGTGCACGGTCTGCGGTAAATCCGTGCAATATGCCGATATCGACAAGGCCTACGAATCGCCGGAGGGCGAAAAGGTCATGTTGACCGACGAGGATTTCGCGAAACTCCCGGCCGCGGAGAAGCACGAGATTCCGGTATTGCAGTTCGTGCCGTCCGACCAGATCGATCCGATCCTGTTCGAGAAGAGCTACTACCTGGAGCCGGATTCCACCACGCCCAAGGCGTACGTGCTGCTGGCCACCACGCTCGAGCAGATCGACCGGACCGCGCTCGTGCACTTCACGCTGCGGCAGAAGACCAGGCTGGCGGCCCTGCGGGTGCGTGAGGGCGTGCTGGTGCTGCAAACGCTGCTGTGGCCGGACGAGGTGCGCGCGGTGGAATTCGAATCGCTCGAGGATGCCGCCGCGCCGCGCCCGCAGGAAATCAAGATGGCCGAAACGCTGGTCGCCACCATGTCCGATGATTTCGATCCGGATCTCTACAAGGACGAATACCAGATCGAACTCAAGCGGCTGCTGGACGAGGCGATCGCCAGCGGCACCGGCAAGGTGCAGAGCCAGCCGGAGGCGGCCCCCGCGGAAATGGATGCCGAGGTCGTCGACCTGGTCGCCGCATTGCAGCGCAGCCTGGAAGCCAGCGGCCGTCGTTCGGCTTCCGGCAACGGCGCGGAAAAGAAACCGGCCAAGAAAGCGCCGGCGAAGAAAGCCGCCGCCAAGGCGACGAAGTCCACCGCGAAAGCCGACAGCAAGCCGGCCAAGAAGACAGCGAAGAAGACCGCCACCCGCAAGGGCGCGTGAGCAAACACGCATTCCCACCCTGGAGCGGCGCGGCCACCCTGGCCGCGCACTCCTGGCAAACTGGCGGCATGGACCCCGCCATAGCGATCGTCCCGATGGGCCTCGGTCACCTACGCCAAGTGCTCGACCTCGGGCACGAGGTTTTCGACACCACCGCCAAGCCCTACACCTCCTGGTCCCTGACCAGCGTGGCCGAACACCTGGACAGCCACGACAACGCCTGCTGGGTGGCCCTGGACTCGGATCGGGTCGCCGGTTTCGTGCTGGGGTCGATGGAGTTCGAGCTGCGCGACGACTGGGGCTATCTGGAGTGGATCGCGGTGGCGCCGGACATGCAGGGCCACGGGATCGCCCGGCGCCTGGTCGAGGCCTGTTCGGCGGCGCTGTTCGCGGCGGGCGCTCGCCGCATCGTCACCGATGTCGAGGAGCGCAACGCCGCCTCGGCCGCCCTGATGACCCGCAGCGGCTTCACCGCCGCCGCCACCGTCACCCTGTTCGTCCGCCCGAACCCCGAAGAGCCGCAAGATGTTTCCGACGAGCCGCTGCCGCCGATCGCACCCGGCACCAAGCGTTCGCTGATCCGCCGCGGCCGCCTGGCGGGCGAAGGCCGCGGCGCCACGCGCTGACCGCTCAGAACATCCCGTGCGGCAGTTGGTCCGCCTCCGGCACCGGCTGCACCACGTCCCAGTGCTCGACGATCCGCCCGTCGACCAGCCGCCACACGTCGATGACGGCCTTGCCGCGCACGTCGCCGGCCTCGACCATGCGGTAGTGCACGACCGCGTACTCGTCGTCGGCGATCACGCGCTTGATCTCCAGCCGCGCACCCGCCACCGGCGAGTCCACGATGAAGTCCATGAACGCGTCCCGGCCGGACGGGTTGCCGGGACTGTGCTCGATGAAGTCCTCGGCCAGGAGGTCGCGCAGGACTTCGAGATCGCGGCCGGCCACGCGCCCGTCTACCGGGAGCGCCCGCTCGACGATCCCGATCTGACCGAGGCGCACGCCGCGGTGCGGCGGGTGCTGCGGGCGCACGAGCCCTTCCCGGCGCTGGCCGTGGATCGGCGCTGGAATCTGCTGCTCGCGAACTCGGCGGCCGAGATCTTCTTCGACGGCGTCGCGCCGGAACTGCTGCGGCCGCCGGTCAACATGATGCGCCTGGGCCTGCACCCCGACGGTTTCGCGCCCCGGCTGCGCAACCCCGACCAGCTGCGCCGGTTTCTGCTGCCCCGCCTGGCCCGCCAGGCCGCGCGCACCGGCGACGGGGAACTGGCCGCGCTGCACGAGGAGCTGAGCGGCTACGCCACCGAGACCGGCGCGGCGCGCATCGATCCCGCCGAGATCGCGATGCGCATCGACCTCCGGCACCGCGACGCGGACCTGTGTTTCTTCAACACCATCACGACCTTCGGCGCGGCCTTCGATGTCACGCTCGACGAGATCGCGATCGAGGCCTACTTCCCCGCCGACGCCGCGACCGCGGACTACCTGCACGCGCTGGCTCAGCCTTCCTCGGCGAGCACGCGTCCCTCCTCGAAGAACGCCAGCAGGCTGGAGGCGGTCGGCAGCTCCGCGCGCGAGCGCAGCGCGCCGAACGAGGCGTTCCAGAACTCGCCGGTGCGCGGGGTCCACGGGCCGACGTAGGCGTAGGGCTCGGGGTGGGCGGCATCGCCGGGTGAGACGCCGAAGTTGACCTCGGCGCGGCTGCTGGCCAGATCGAAATGCTCCGGCCACAGCACCGGGGTGACGTCGGGCGCCAGGCAGCGCAGCGCGGCGTCGCCGGTAGCGAACCAGTCGCCGAGCAGCGTCGCGGCCTCCGCGTCGACGTGCACCTCGTCGTCGAGCTGGCGGCCGGTGGTGTCGGCGTAGAGCCCCTCCGGCGCGCCCGGCCCGATCCCGGCGGCCTTCGCGATCTGGTTGTAGGTGCCCTCCAGCGGCACCCGCCCGCCACCCGGTCCGACCAGCCCGGTTCCGGTCACCGACACGGGTAGCTTGGCGCCGCCGAACCCGCCCAGCACCACCCGTAGCCGGATGGTGCCGAACTCGCGATATTGCGGCCCCGCGATCAGCAATTCCGCGACGGCGTGCAGCGATTCCCTGGTTTCCCGGTACTTTGCCTCGTCCACCCGGAAATCATCTCCGGTGCGGACGTCCGATACACCCGTTTCGGTCCAGCTGCTACATGAACCTACTTGCGGAACTTCGCTTCCAGCTCCTTCAGCGTCGCCTGGAGATCGGCGGGGTCGTTGGTCTTGAAGATGCCCTGATAGCCGGTCTCGGCGCGCACCGCCGCCTGCACCTCGGGATCGTGGTACACCTTGGCCAGCGCGAGCAGACGCGGATTGTCCTTGTCCTCGGCGCGCGCGGCGAAGATGTTGATGTACTGCTTCAGCTCCGGCCGCTCGGGATCATCAGTGTAGATGACCTGCTTCTGGGTCAGGCCCGCGGGCTGGGCGAAGGTGTCGTCCACGAACGCGGCGTCCACGCTGTCCAGTGACGGCGCGGTCAGCGTCGGATCGATGGTCTTCAGGCTGACCTTCGACGCCCCGGTGTCGACGTCCTCGATCTTCGAATCCCAGCTCGCGCCACCCTCGAGCACGATCAGGCCCGCCGCGGCCAGCCCGAGCAGCGGCCGCACCTGGTTGGCCGGATTGTTGCTCAGGGTGATCTGGCCGCCCTGCGGGATGTCGGCGACCGACTTGTGCTTGCGCGAGTACAGCGTCAGCGGGAAGATCTCGGACGCGCCGATCGGCACCAGGGTGTCGTTGTTGCGGACGTTGTAGTTCGCCAGGTATCGCACATGCTGGAACTTGTTGATGTCGATGCGCCGCTGGGCCAGCGCCGGGTTCGGCTGGTTGTAATCGGTGAAGTTGACGTACTCGACCTCGATGCCCTGCTCGGCGGCCTTCTTCTTGAAGACCTCCCAGTGCGGCTGTGCGAGATCGTTCACACCGACCCGGACCACATCCTCGTTGTGCTCGCGGCCACAGGAGACCGCGGCGACCAGGGCGAACAGCAGGGGTATCACCAGCGCTCGGCGCATTTTTCGCATTGCAGGCAACCTAGACGCACGTCCAGGTATTCGCCAGAGTTTTGCTCAGAACAATTTGAACACTTGTGCGACCCACCATTGCCCCGCTTGGATTACCGGGTTCGTATCGGCCACAAGCATTCAGGAGCAGTTGTGAAGTTCACTCGGGCACTGGCGATCCCGGTCCTCGTTGCCACCGCGGCCCTCACCCTCACCGCCTGCGGTAAAGACGAGAGCTCCACCGGAACGGTAGTACGCATCGGCACCACCGACAAGGACAAGGCCTGGGACGTCTTCGAGCAGAAGGCCAAGGACAAGGGCATCACCCTCAAGATCACCAACTTCTCCGACTACAAGCAGCCGAACCTGGCGCTGGCGCAGAAGCAGATCGATGTGAACCTCTTCCAGCATCTGCAGTTCCTGGGCGCCTACAACGTCGGCAGCAACGACACCCTCACCCCCATCGGGTCCACCTACATCGTGCCGCTGGGCCTGTACTCGAAGAAGCACAAGAGCCTGGCCGACATCCCGGCCGGCGGCGAGATCGCCATCCCGAACGACCCGACCAACCAGGCGCGGGCCCTGTTCGTGCTGCAGGCCGCCGGTTTGCTGAAGCTGTCCTCCACCAGCCGTCAGCCCTCCCCCGCCGATATCGACAAGGGCGCTTCGAAGGTCAAGGTGACCCCGGTCGACGCCGCGCAGACGGCGCTCTCGCTGGCCTCGGTGGACGGCTCGGTCATCAACAACACCTTCCTGGACCGCTCGGGCATCGACCCGAAATCCGCGCTGTACAAGGACGATCCGAACAACCCGGACGCCGAGCCCTACATCAACGTGATCGTGACCCGCGCCGAGGACAAGACCAACCCGGTCTACCAGCAGCTGGTGGAGATCTGGAAGGACCCGGCCGTCGCCGCGGCGCACGCCGAGGTCACCAAGGGCACCGCGGTCGCGGTGAGCCGCCCGGCCGCCGAGCTGGAGCAGATCCTGACCCGGGTGCAGCAGAGCACCCGCGACGGCAAGTGAGCAAAACCCCGGCCGTCGAATTCCGCTCGGTCACCAAGGTTTTCGGCAAGGGCGAGCAGCGTCAGGTCGCCCTGGCGGACATCGATCTGCGCATCGAGCAGGGCGAGATCTTCGGCGTCATCGGCTATTCCGGCGCCGGCAAGTCCACCCTGGTGCGACTGATCAACGCCTTGGAGAAGCCGACCAGCGGCACCGTCGAGATCTCCGGCACCCCCATCACCGGGGTGCCGGAGCGCGAGGTGCGGCGGCTGCGCCGCGATATCGGCATGATCTTCCAGCAGTTCAACCTGTTCCGGTCGCGCACGGCCGCGGGCAATATCGAATATCCGCTGAAGGTGGCGGGCTGGAAGCGCGCCGAGCGCAAGGCCCGGGTGGCCGAGCTGCTGGAATTCGTCGGCCTGTCCGACAAAGCCCGCAGCTACCCGGATCAGCTCTCCGGCGGGCAGAAGCAGCGGGTGGGCATCGCCCGCGCGCTGGCCACCTCCCCGTCGCTGCTGCTCGCCGACGAGTCGACCTCGGCCCTGGACCCGGAGACCACCGGTGAGGTGCTGCGCCTGCTGCGCAAGATCAACCGCGAGCTCGGCGTCACCATCGTGGTGATCACCCACGAGATGGATGTGATCCGCGCGGTCGCCGATCGGGTGGCGGTGCTCGCCGAGGGCCGGATCGTCGAATTGGCCAGCACCTTCGAGGTTTTCGCGACCCCGCAGGCCGTGTCGACCCGGTCCTTCGTGGAAACCGTTCTGCACGACCAGCCCTCGGAGGCCGAGCTGAAGTCGCTCGGCGCACGCCACGGCGGCCGGCTGGTCACGGTCGCCATCGATGACGAGCGCGGCGTCGGCGCGGCCCTGGCCACCGCGGCCCGGGCCGACGTCCGGTTCGAGGTGGTCTACGGCGGCGTCCGGACGTTGCAGGACAAGACCTTCGGCAGCCTCACCCTGGCGCTGCACGGCCCCGACGACGCCGTCGCCAAGGTGGTCGGCGAACTCGAAACCGCCGGAAAGGAGTAGGCGTGCAGACGGATTGGGACAAACTCCAGCCGGTGCTGTTCGAGGCCATCGGCACCACCATCTATCTGGTGCTGCTCACCTTCGTGGTGGGCGGCGTGATCGGGCTGCTGCTCGGCACCGCGCTCTACACCACCCGCAAGGGCGGACTGCTGGCCAACGCGCCGATCTATGTGCTGCTCAACGTGCTGGTGAACGTGGTGCGGCCGATCCCGTTCATCATCCTGCTCGCCGCGCTCGGCCCGATCACCCTGGAGGTGGTCGGCACCACCATCGGCACCGAGGCGGCGGCGTTCGTGATGATCGTCGCGGCCTCGTTCGGCATCGCCCGGATCGTGGAGCAGAACCTGGTGACGGTGGACCCCGGCGTGATCGAGGCGGCGCGCGCGGTCGGCGCGGGCCCGCTGCGCATCATCTTCACCCTGCTGATCCCGGAGGCGCTGGGCCCGCTGGTGCTGGGCTACACCTTCGTGGTGATCGCGATCGTCGACATGTCGGCGATGGCGGGCACGGTCGGCGGCGGCGGGCTGGGCGACTTCGCCCTGGTCTACGGCTATCAGCGCTTCGACTGGCAGGTCACGCTGGTCGCCACGCTGATCATCATCGCCGGGGTGCAGGGCATTCAGTTCCTCGGCAACTTCGTGGCCCGGAAGGTCTTGCGCCGGTAGGAAACACAGAAGAAGGGGTGTACGGCTCGCGCCGTGCACCCCTTTTTCGCGTCAGTGCGTCAGCGCGCGCTGCCCGAGCACTCCGAGCCCAGCACCTTGGCCGGCTGCGGACGCGCGCTGCCCAGGCTGATCAGCAGCGGCGAGGTCGGGTCCGGCCCGAGCTGCCCGAGCGCGGCCTGCTCGGCCTCGAAGCGGGTGTAGCCGCCGCCCCAGCCGACCTTGTTGCCGCGGATGGCGACGGCGCCGCAGGCGTTGCGGAAGCGCACCAGGATCTCGCAGTTCGAGACGCCGCATTCGACGAGCGCGCGGACGTCGGCGCCCTCCTGGTCCGGGTAGTTGAAGCCGGTCCCGACGATGACGTTGTCGGCGCTGGTGCCCAGCGCCAGCGAGCCGTACTCGCCGGCGTCGGCGGCCGCGGTGCCCGCGCCGAGCGCGACGACCGCCGCGGACGCGAACAGGGTCAGGGCAGCTTTGCCCATACGTGACATTGGAGGTTCCCCTCGGTTGCAGTAATATCTCCGGGCTGAATACTGCGGTATTCCAATAATTAATTCAAATCCGTTGTCACACAGTATTTTCGACTACTTCGGACCGGAATGTCCGATATGCAAATTTCACCGGGAACGGGACATGAAAAAGCTCGGCACGATGCGCGAAAGGCGAATCGTGCCGAGCCGGATGGTCTTACGTATCAGCCCGCGTTCGCGGTGCAGGCGGACAGGATGACCCGGGCCGGTCGCGGCGCGGCACTACCCGGATCCGGGAACGGCGGGGCGCTCATACCGAGCACCTCGTTGGAATACCGTTCGGCCTCCGCGCGATTGGCCGCCCACGCCCAGCCGAAGCGGTAGTCGGCGCCCTGCGAGACCGAACCGCAGGCGTTGCGGAAGGTGACCACGACGTCGCAGTCGCGGCGGGCGCACTCGGCCCGCGCACCCTGCTCGGCCGCGCCCCAGCTGCCGTAGTTGACGGCCGAGGCGACCCGGGCGGTACTGCGCGAAATCGCTAGCGCGCCATAGAGATCGCCGCGCGCGGCGGTGAAGCCACCGTCCACGGACGTGGCGTGGTAACCCTCGATCTCCATGATCTCCACGCCGCTCTGCGCGGTCGCGCCGGCCGGGCCCATGCCGGACAATACGATCGCGGACGCGCAGGACGCGACCGCGACGGCGGCAACCTTACGAGACAAAGACAAAAGAATCCTCCCCGGTTCCAAAGGTGATGTCAGCGACGATCATTGCCCAGTGGGTCCGGATTGTCCAAGTATTAAGCGGCGCCGGTCAGCGCACATTCTTGGTGCACGCGGAGGTCACGACGGCGGCCGCCCGAGGCTGGGAACTGCCCAGATCGGGGAAGGGCGGCGCGGACTCACCGAGCGAGGCGATGGCCGCCTGCTCGGCGCCCTCGAGGGAGCCGCCGGCGGCCCAGCCCCACTTGCCGTCCGCGCCGCGTACGATGGCGCCGCAGCCGTCGACGATGCGCAGCACGAGTTCGCAGTCGTAGACACCGCATTCGCGAATGGCGGCGGCATCGGCGGCCACCTTCGACGGATGATCCACCGAGCCGGTCGTTCTACCGGTGCTCCAGGAGATGCCGAAGGTGCCGAAGTATTTTCCGGCCGCCTCGGCGGGGGCGGCGGCGAAGACGGTGGCCGCGGCCGAGGATGTGACCGCGACGACCAGGGCTGACTTTCCGAGCACAGACAAGAGAAAACTCCCCGTTTGGAACGTGTTACCGGGGACGATCTTTCTTCAGCTCGGCGGGGTTGTCCAGTATCGAACGGCTACCAAGCGCCCGAAAACCGGTGTCAGACCGTGAAACCCAGGGCGCGCAGCTGCTCGCGGCCGTCCTCGGTGATCTTGTCCGGACCCCACGGCGGCATCCAGACCCAGGTGATCTCCAGGTCCTCGACCAGGCCGCTGCGCACCAGGGCGTTGCGGGTCTGATCCTCGATGACGTCGGTGAGCGGGCAGGCCGCGGAGGTCAGCGTCATGTCGAGCTTGGCGACCTCGTTCTCCACCCGGATGCCGTAGACCAGGCCGAGGTCGACGACATTGATGCCGAGTTCGGGGTCGACGACGTCGCGCATCGCCTCTTCGAGGTCGTCGAGGTGCTTGAGCTCCTCGGCGGACAGCTCGACCGGGGCGACCGGAGTCTCGGTGGTGCTGGTTTCGGTTGTCTCACTCATGCGTGGTCCCCATTCGTGGCCTCTTTCTCGGAGGTTATCCGCACGACGGCGTCTTTGAACGCCATCCAGCCGAGCAAAGCGCACTTCACGCGCGCCGGGTACTTCGAAACACCGGCCAGCGCGATGCCGTCGCCGATCACGTCCTCGTCACCCTCGACGGTGCCGCGGCTGGAGATCATCTCGTTGTAGGAGTCGACCACCTTCAGCGCCTCCAGCACCGGCAACCCGATGACCTGATCGGCCAGGATCGAGGTGGCGGCCTGGCTGATCGAGCAGCCCTGGCCGTCGTAGGAGACGTCGGTGACCTCGCCGGAGTCGGCGATGTTCACGCGCAGCGTCACCTCGTCACCGCAGGTCGGGTTGACGTGGTGCACCTCGGCGCCGAACGGCTCCCGCAGCCCGCGGTGATGCGGGTGTTTGTAGTGATCCAGGATCACTTCCTGGTACATCTGCTCCATGCGCATGTCTTATACAACCCCGAAGAACTTCTGAGCCTTCCGCACCGCTGCGACCAGCGCGTCCACCTCGTCCAGGGTGTTGTAGGCGGCGAAGGACGCCCGCGCGGTGGCGGGAATCCCCATGCGCTGCATGAGCGGCCACGCGCAGTGGTGCCCGACGCGCACGGCCACGCCCTCGTCGTCCAGGATCTGGCCGACGTCGTGGGCGTGGATGCCCTCGACCACGAACGACACCGCGGAACCGCGATCGACGTTGTCGGTCGGTCCGACGATCCGCACGCCCTCGATCGCGCTCAGGCCTTCCAGCGCCCGCGCGACCAATGCGTGCTCGTGCGCGGCGATGTTGTCCATGCCGAGCTCTTCGAGGTACCGGATCGCCGCACCCAGGCCGACCACCTGCGAGGTCATCGGCACGCCGGCCTCGAACCGCTGCGGCGGCGGGGCGTAGGTGCTGGCCGCCATGGTGACGGTCTCGATCATCGAGCCGCCGGTGATGAACGGCGGCATCTGCTCGAGCAGCGCACGCCGCCCGTAGAGCACGCCGACGCCGGACGGGCCGAACATCTTGTGCCCGGAGAACGCCGCGTAGTCGACGTCGAGCGCGCGGAAATCCACCGCCATGTGCGGCACCGACTGGCACGCGTCGAGCACCGTGAGCGCGCCGACTGCCTTGGCGCGCCGGACGATCTCGGCGACATCGGTGACCGCACCGGTCACGTTGGACTGGTGCGTGAACGCGACCACCTTGGTGGCGGGCGACAACTCGAGCGAATCGAGATCGATCCGGCCCTCGTCGGTCACGCCGTACCACTTCAGCGTCGCACCCGTGCGCCGCGCGAGCTCCTGCCACGGCACGAGATTCGCGTGATGCTCCAGCTCGGTGACCACGATCTCGTCACCCGGGCCCACATGATGCGGGAACCGCGGGTCGGCGAAGGTGTAGGTCACCAGGTTCAGCGATTCGGTCGCGTTCTTGGTGAACACGATCTCTCCGGCATCGACGCCGACGAAACGCGCGATATCGGCGCGCGCGTTCTCGTAGGCGTCGGTCGCTTCCTCGGCCAGCTGGTGCGCACCGCGATGCACCGCCGAATTGCTCTCGATCAGGAACTGGCGTTCCGCGTCGAGCACCGCCAGCGGCCGCTGGGAAGTCGCGCCGGAGTCCAAGTACACCAACGGCTTCGCGTCGCGGACCGTGCGGCCCAGGATCGGGAAGTCGGCCCGGATACGGGCCACGTCGAGAGTGTCATGGACCATGGCGGTCATATCAGGCTCCAGCGGTCGCGGGAATGAACTTGGTGTAGCCGTTCGAGTCGAGTTCCTCGGCGAGCTCCGCGCCGCCCTCGGCGACGATGCGGCCGCCCACGAAGACGTGCACGAATTCCGGCTGGATGTAGCGCAGGATGCGGGTGTAGTGCGTGATCAGCAGCACGCCGCCGTTCTCGCGCTCCTTGTAGCGGTTGACGCCCTCGGAGACGATGCGCAGCGCGTCCACGTCGAGGCCGGAGTCGGTCTCGTCGAGGATGGCGATCTTCGGCTTGAGCAGGCCCAGCTGCAGGATCTCGTGGCGCTTCTTCTCGCCGCCGGAGAAGCCCTCGTTCACACTGCGCTCACCGAAGGCGGCGTCGATCTCGAGCTCGTTCATCGACTCCTTCACCTCCTTGACCCAGTGGCGCAGCTTGGGGGCCTCGCCACGGACCGCGGTGGCGGCGGTGCGCAGGAAGTTGGTCATCGAGACGCCGGGCACCTCGACCGGGTACTGCATGGCCAGGAACAGGCCGGCGCGAGCGCGCTCGTCGACCGACATCTCCAGCACGTCTTCACCGTCGAGGGTGATCGAGCCGGAGGTCACCGTGTACTTCGGGTGACCGGCGATCGCGTAGGACAGGGTCGACTTGCCGGAGCCGTTGGGGCCCATGATGGCGTGCGTCTCACCGGACTTGATGGTCAGGTTGACGCCCTTGAGGATCTCCTTGGCTTCGCCTTCGGGCGTAGCGACCTCGACGTGCAGGTCCTTGATTTCCAGGGTGGTCATCGGATGTGCGTTCCTTTGCGGGGTAATGGGGTTCGTGTCAGACGCCGATGGCGGCGAGTTCGGCCTCGATGGCCGACTCCAGCCGCTCCCGGATCTCGGGGACCGCGATCTTCTGGATGATCTCGTGGAAGAAACCACGCACGACCAGGCGACGGGCGGCGTCCTCCGGGATGCCGCGCGAGCGCAGGTAGAACAGCTGCTCGTCATCGAAACGACCGGTGGCGCTGGCGTGGCCGGCGCCGGCGATCTCGCCGGTCTCGATCTCCAGGTTCGGCACCGAGTCGGCGCGGGCGCCGTCGGTGAGGATCAGGTTCCGGTTCACCTCGAAGGTGTCGGTGCCCTCGGCGGCCGCGCGGATCAGCACGTCGCCGACCCACACGGTGCGGGCATCGCCCTTCTTGGAGCTCGGATCGCCCTGCAGCGCACCCTTGTAGAGCACGTTCGACTTGCAGTTCGGGACCGCGTGGTCGATGAGCAGGCGCTGCTCGAAGTGCTGGCCCGCGTCGGCGAAGTAGAGGCCGAGCAGTTCGGCGTCGCCGCCGGGACCGTCGTAGCGCACGCCCGCGGTCAGCCGCACCAGGTCGCCACCGAGGGTGACGTTGATGTGGCGCAGCGTGGCGTCACGGCCCACCTTGGCGTGGTGCGCGGTGGTGTTGACCGCGTCGTCGGCCCAGTCCTGGACGTGCACGACGGTCAGCTTGGCGCTGTCACCGAGCACGAATTCGACGTTCTCGGCGTAGGTTCCGCTGCCGCGCTGGTCGACGACCACGGTGGCGACGGCGAAGTTCGCCAGCCGGATCTGGGTGTGGCCGTAGGCGGTCTTGCCCTCGCCCGGGCCGGTCACGGTGAGCACGACCGGCTCGGCGATCTCGAGCTCCGGGCCGACGGACACGACGGTCGCCGACTCGAAGCCCGAATACGCCTGCGCGGCAACACGATCGGCGGGCACACCGGCCTGGCCGAGGCGCGCGTCGTCCCGGCCCACGGTCTCGACCGTGACCCCTTCGACAGCGTTGACCTCGACGGTGGCCTGCCCGTCCCGCACGGCGGTGCCGTCGTGCAGGCCGCGCAGGCGGCGCAGCGGAGTGAAGCGCCACTCCTCGTCGCGGCCCGAGGGCACCTCGAAGGCGTTCACGTCGAACGAGGTGAACACCTCGCCCTTGTTGAGCGCGGCTCCGGCACCCGGGTTCTGAACCGGCTTGGCGTTCTCGCCCTCGACCGCTCCAATGACACCTGTCGCCATCAGCCGACGGCTCCTTCCATCTGCAGCTCGATGAGCCGGTTGAGTTCCAGCGCGTATTCCATCGGCAGTTCCTTGGCGATCGGCTCGACGAAGCCGCGCACCACCATCGCCATCGCCTCGTCCTCGGTGAGGCCGCGGCTCATCAGGTAGAACAGCTGATCCTCGGACACCTTCGAGACGGTCGCCTCGTGGCCCATCGTCACGTCGTCCTCGCGGATGTCGACGTAGGGGTAGGTGTCGGAGCGGCTGACCGTATCGACCAGCAGCGCATCGCACTTCACGGTCGACTTGGAGCCGTAGGCGCCCTTGTTGATCTGGATCAGGCCGCGGTAGGAGGCCCGGCCGCCACCGCGCGCCACCGACTTCGAGACGATGTTCGAAGAGGTGTGCGGCGCCAGGTGCAGCATCTTCGCGCCGGTGTCCTGGTGCTGGCCCTCGCCCGCGAACGCGACCGAGAGGACCTCGCCCTTGGCGTACTCACCGGTCATCCAGACCGCCGGGTACTTCATGGTGACCTTGGAGCCGATGTTGCCGTCGACCCACTCCATGGTCGCGCCCGCCTCGGCCTTGGCCCGCTTGGTGACCAGGTTGTAGACGTTGTTCGACCAGTTCTGGATCGTGGTGTAGCGGCAGCGGCCGCCCTTCTTCACGATGATCTCCACGACCGCGGAGTGCAGCGAATCCGACTTGTAGATCGGCGCGGTGCAGCCCTCGACGTAGTGCACGTAGGCGCCCTCGTCGACGATGATCAGCGTGCGCTCGAACTGGCCCATGTTCTCGGTGTTGATCCGGAAGTAGGCCTGCAGCGGGATGTCGACGTGCACGCCCGGCGGCACGTAGATGAACGAGCCACCCGACCACACCGCGGTGTTCAGCGCGGAGAACTTGTTGTCACCGGCGGGGATGACCGAGCCGAAGTACTCGTGGAAGAGCTCCGGGTGCTCCTTCAACGCCGTGTCGGTGTCGAGGAAGATGACGCCCTGCTTCTCCAGATCCTCACGGATGGAGTGGTAGACGACCTCGGACTCGTACTGCGCGGCGACACCGGAGACCAGGCGCTGCTTCTCCGCCTCGGGGATGCCGAGCTTGTCGTAGGTGTTCTTGATTTCCTCGGGCAGGTCTTCCCAGGTCTCGGCCTGCTTCTCCGAGGAGCGCACGAAGTACTTGATGTTGTCGAAGTCGATGCCGTCGAGGTTGGAACCCCAGTTCGGCATGGGCTTGCGATCGAAGATGCGCAGGGCCTTGAGCCGCTGCTCGAGCATCCACTCGGTCTCGCTCTTCTTGGCCGAGATGTCTCGGACAACCGCCTCGGACAGACCTCGCTGCGCGGCGGCGCCGGCCACATCCGAATCGGCCCAGCCGTAACCGTATTTGCCCAGCGAAGCGATGGTCTCTTCCTGAGTGAGCGGTTGCACCTGGTCGGTGGTCGTCGTCATTCGGCACTCCTTCCGGAGTCGTTCGTTCGTACCGGCGCGGGCTGTGCGGCGGTTTGTGGAGCAGACTTTTTCGGTATCGGTAGTAGCGGCACGTGCGTGGTGCAGGCGCAATCGCCGTTGGCGATCGTCGCAAGCCGCTGGACATGGGTGCCGAGCAGGTCCCGGAACGCCTCGAGTTCGGCCTCGCACAATTGCGGGAACTCCTCGGCGACGTGCGCGACCGGGCAGTGGTGCTGGCAGATCTGCACGCCCGCGCCCACCTTGCGGGTGGAGGCGGCGAACCCGGCGTCGGTGAAGGCTTCCGCGATCTCCTCGGCCTTGGCCTCGGTGTTGTGCGCGGTGTGCTCCTCGACCGCGTCGATACCGGCCACGATAGTCCGTGCCCGTTTCCGCGCGAACTCGGCGATCGCCTGCTCGCCGCCGATCTCGCCGAGCTGCCGGATGGCGGCTCCCGCGAGGTCGTCGTAGGCGTGACCGAGCCGGCCCCGGCCCACGGCGGTGAGCTGGTACTGCTTGGCCGGACGGCCGCGACCCTTCTGCTGCCACGGCGCGGACCGGCTGGCCCGGGCCTGACCCGAATCGATCAGGGCGTCGAGATGCCGGCGCACGCCGGCCGGGGTGAGCCCCAGCCTGGTGCCGATGGCGGTCGCGGTGATCGGGCCGTCTTCCAGCAGCAGCTGGACGATGGCGGCCCGGGTGTGGCCTTCGGCGCCCACCGCGGCGGGCGCAGGCGCCGACGCGGTACCAGCCTTGCGACCGGCCCTTTCGTCGTCATTCCGCAAACCCATGGTTTTCACAACACCAGTGTGGCGGAATTCGTTCCCTAAATCTAATAAGGGTGCCCTTGGAAAAGGCCTCCGAGCTCGGCATTTGATCATGACCGACGGCCCGGCAGGCGCAAAACCCGAGATGCCGGGGGTTCGCGGCAGACCCGACAGACCGCGATAGTGACCCATCGCACAGTCCGGTAGATCGACTATCAGTGCACATCAGACGGCATCATCGGGCTCGATTCCGGCGATTCGGACACATGTCCAGCCGGAATCGACGGTATCCAGCAGTTCGCCGGAACACAGCACCCAGGCGGAAAGTTCGGTGGTGCGATTTGGCGCACAAACTATCGGACTGCCACCAGTTTCAGCGGGGTTTCCAGCAGCGCGTCGACCGAATCGGCCCACGGCACGGTCACGCTGGTCACCAGGGCCGGGTCGAAACGGCCCGCGGCGACGAGGTCGAGCACCGCCGGGATGACCGGGCGGGCATGGGCGCGGCCGGTATGGAAGGTGCAGCAGCGGGTGTACATGTCGAAGACCGGCAGCGCGACATCTTTGGTCTGCACGCTCACGCTGGTGCAGTAGCCGTCGTAGGTCGCGGCGGCGAGTGCGGCGCGCAGCGCCTTCGCGCCGCCGGCCGCCTCGACGGCGATCGGGAAGCGGCCGACCCGGGCGTCGCGCGGGCCCTCGATCACCTCCGCGCCCAGCTTCTGCGCGATCGCCAGGCGCTCGGCGGAGTCATCCAGGTAGACAACGCGTTCCGAGCCGAGCGCGACCGCGAGCCCGGCGGCGTAGAGCCCGATCGAGGGCGCGGCGGGACCGCCGATGACCAGAACCTCCGCACCCGGATCGTCGGCCAGTTGCGGGCCGACGGCGCGGTAGGCGTCGGGCAGGTTGTCGCTCGCGCTGGCCACCGCCGCCGGGTCGACCCCCGCCGGGAGCGGGACCAGCATGGCGTCGGCGTGCGGGATCAGGGCGAGGTCGGCCCATAGGCCGCCCCAGTCCAGACCGCCGAGGGCACCCAGCCCGAAGGTGGACAGCGGCGGATGGCTGGTGCAGTTGCCGGTCCTGCCGCGCAGGCAGGCTTTGCAGACGCCGCAGGAGATTTGGAACGGGACGACCACCCGGTCGCCGACCCGCACCGAACGCACCTGCTCGCCGGTCGCGACGACTTCGGCGACGCCCTCGTGCCCGAACGGATACGGCCCGGGCAGCGGGAACGCCCCGCGCAGCACGGCCGGGTCGATATCGCAGGTGGCGACGGCGATCGGTCGCACGAGTGCCTGTGCGGGGTGGGTGATTTCGGGCTCGGGGGCCTCGTCCCAGGTGAGCGCACCGGGGCCGGACAGCAGCAAACGCTTCATGCTCCGAGTCTCGCTAGAACGTTCTTTCTAGTCAATGCCGAAAGGTGAACGGTGCTGGCCGACAACCGATCTCCGGAACTTTTCCGGTTCAGGCCGCGGGCAGTCCGGCATCCGCGAGCGTCGCCCGGATCAATCGCTCCATGCCCGCCGCGACCGTCCGCAACGGCGCGTCCGACCGGCGCACCCGCGCCAGAATCGTCGCCCCCTCATAGGCCGCCACCACCGTCGTGGCCAGCTCTCGCGCCTCCTCCGCCGGCAGGCCCACCTCGGTCAGCAGCCCGGCGAAAGCCCGCTCCATCATCTCGAACGCCGCCCCGCAGGCGACCCGGATCGCCGCCACGTCACTGCCGCCGTCCAGCGCGGGCGTCCCCACCGAGCAGCCGTCGGTCCAGTCCGAACCCGCCAGCTTGGTCACCATGAAGCCGAACATCGTCTCGGTCGTGGCGAACACATCGCCCGGCGCCTGCGCCATGATCCGGCTCGACAGCACCGCCGTCCCGGTGATCGCCGCGACCGCGATCTCCTCCTTCCCACCCGGAAAGTGGTGGTAGATCGACCCGTACGGCAAACCGGCCGCCGCGCTCAACTTCTTCAAGCCGAACCCGTGATACCCGTGGCGCGCCAGTAACCCCGCCGCCGCCACCTCGATCCGCCGTCTGGACTCCGAAACCATGTGCTCGATTGTGCGCTGCCCGCGCTCGACCCGGTGCGCGCGCTCACCCGGCGACCGGGCCCGCCCAGGCCCGGCGGGTTGCGGGTCGGCTGGTTCCGGTGCGCGCACTAGGCTTCGGGTCGTGGCGGTACTGGAGGGCGCGCGGCGCCGGACGTTGGCGGTCGGGCGCCGGGCCTTGGGCCTGGACGTGCCGGCTTCCGATCACACGGTCGCGGTGCTGCATCGGGACGAGCGGGCCCTGCCCGAGCTCGATCCGCGGGAGATGTCGCAGTTCAACCGAATTCGGTTGATGGGCGCGACCGGATCGGTGCTGATGGTGATCAGCGCGCTCGGGGTGGGCGCGCAGCCGGTGCTACAGAACCCCGTCTCGGGGATGCGGATCTTCGCCATCTTCGGGCGGGCGCACACCGCGTCGCTGGCGGTGTGCATGGTCGGCACCACGCTGGTCGTGCTGGCGTGGCTGCTGCTGGGGCGCTTCGCCGTCGGCGGGCTCGGCGGTTCCCTGCTGCACCGGCTGACCCGCTCGCAGATGGATCGCACGCTATTGCTGTGGGTGCTGCCGCTGGCCATCGCGCCGCCCATGTTCAGCAACGACGTCTACTCGTATCTGGCACAGAGCGAGATCAGCGCGCGCGGGCTGGACCCGTACACGGTCGGGCCGTCGCAGGCGCTCGGCAACGACAACGTGCTGACCCGCAATGTGCCCAACATCTGGCGTGAGACACCCGCCCCGTACGGACCGCTGTTCCTCTGGGCCGGCCGAATAATCGCCCAGATCACCGGCGACAACATCCTGGTCGGCGTGTGGATGCACCGGCTGCTCGCCCTCGGCGGCGTGGCGCTGATCGTGTGGGCGCTGCCCCGGCTGTCGGTGCGCTGCGGCGTCGCGCCGGTGAGCGCGCTCTGGCTCGGCGCGGCCAATCCGCTCGTGCTGTTCCATCTGGTCGGCGGCGTGCACAACGACGCGCTGATGCTCGGTTTGATGCTGGCGGGCCTGGAGCTGTGCCTGCGCGCGATCGACGACATCCCCGTGTTCGACGGGCGGGCCTACGCACTGCTCATCGCCGGAGCGGTGGTGATCACGCTGTCGGCATCGATAAAAGTCACCTCGATCATCGCCATGGGATTCGTCTGGGTTGCCCTGGCCCGCCGCTGGAACGGCGGGCTACGCACCCTGGTGACCTCGGCGGCGATGCTGGGCGGCATCGCCCTTGGCGTCACCGCGCTGATCAGTTCGCTCAGCGATCTCGGCTTCGGCTGGATCCACACGCTGGGCACCGCCAACGCGGTGCGCAGCTGGATGTCGCTGCCCACGGCGATCGGCATCATCACCGGCTTCGGCGGGGTCCTGCTCGGGCTCGGGGATCACACCACGGCCCTGCTCAGCATCACCCGGCCGATCGCCGCGGCGGTGGCCGCCTACGTGACGGTGCGCATGCTGGTGGCCGCCGGCACCGGCCGGCTGCATCCGGTCGGGGCACTCGGCGTCTCGCTCGGCGCGATCGTGCTGCTGTTCCCGGTGGTGCAGCCCTGGTATCTGCTCTGGGCGATCGTGCCGCTGGCCGCCTGGGCGACCAGGCCGATCTTCCGCGGTCCCGCGATCGTGCTCTCGGCGATCGTCAGCGTGCTGCAGATGCCGCGCGGCGGTGATTTCGAGGTGTTCCAGATCGTCGGCTCGGCGATCGCCACCGCGATCGTGTGCGTGCTGTTCATCGTCCTGACGCGCAACGCGCTGCCCTGGCGGGCGCAGCAGCCGGGGGTGTCGGCTCCGTCACAGGAACCGACGGCCTACCGTGTGTCCCCGTGAGGGAGCGCAGCGAGCGAACCGTAGAGCCGGCAGCGAAGCCGAGCGTCGTCGAGGCGGAGTCGTGAGTTCTTCCGGGCCCGCGCTGCGGATCGACGGCGTCGTCAAACGCTACGGCGAAACCCTCGCGGTCGACGGCCTGTCCTTCGAAGTCGAACGCGCGCAGGTGCTTGCGCTGCTCGGCCCGAACGGGGCGGGCAAGACGACCACCGTGGAGATGTGCGAAGGGTTCGTCACCCCGGACGCGGGCTCGGTCCGGGTGCTCGGGCTCGATCCCCGCGCCGACTCCGACCGGCTGCGCCCGCGCATCGGCGTGATGCTGCAGGGCGGCGGCGCGTATCCGGGCTCGCGCGCCGGGGAGATGCTCGACCTGGTCGCCTCCTACTCGGCCGACCCGATCGATCCGGACTGGCTGCTGCGAACCCTTGGGCTGCAAGACAATCGGCGCACGCCCTACCGGCGGCTCTCCGGCGGTCAGCAGCAACGCCTGGCCCTGGCCTGCGCGCTCGTCGGCCGCCCGGAGATCGTCTTCCTCGACGAACCCACCGCCGGGCTCGACGCCCAGGCCCGCCTGATCGTGTGGGAACTCATCGACGCGCTGCGCCGCGACGGCGTCACCGTGCTGCTCACCACGCACGTGATGGACGAGGCCGAACAGCTCGCCGACCAGCTGGTCATCATCGACCACGGCCGGATCGTCGCCTCGGGCACGCCCGCCGAGGTGACCGCGCACGGCGCCGCCGGGCAGCTACGCTTCACCGCCGCACCGAAACTCGATCTCGAACTGCTGAAAACGGCGCTGCCGGAAGGGTTCGCGCCGCGCGAGACGACACCGGGCAACTACCTGGTGGAAGGCGAGATCGACCCGCAGGTGCTGGCGACGGTGACCGCGTGGTGCGCCCGGATGAACGTGCTCGCCACCGACATCCGCATCGATCAGCGCCGCCTCGAAGACGTCTTCCTGGAACTCACCGGACGGGACCTACGCGGATGAACCCAGCAGCCACCGGAAACCGTTTCGAGCCGGGCACCTTCCGCCCGGATCCCCGGCCGGCCGGCCGCGCCGCCATGCTCACCGCGCAGACCCGCATGGAACTGATCCTGCTGCTGCGCAACGGCGAACAGCTGCTGCTGACCATGTTCATCCCGATCACGCTGCTGGTCGGGCTGACGCTGCTGCCGTTCGGCAACCTCGGGCAGGACCGCATCGACAAGCTGGTGCCGGCGGTGATGATGGTGGCGGTGATGTCCACCGCGTTCACCGGGCAGGCCATCGCGGTCGGGTTCGACCGGCGCTACGGTGCGCTGAAACGGCTCGGCGCGACCGCGCTGCCGCGCTGGGGCATCATCGCGGGCAAGAGCGCGGCGGTGCTGATCGTGGTGGTGCTGCAGGCGATCCTGCTGGGCGCCATCGGTGTGGCGCTCGGCTGGCGGCCCGAGCTCGGGGGGCTGATCCTCGGCGCGCTGGTGATCGCCGTGGGCACCGCCGTTTTCGCTGCCATGGGGCTGCTGCTCGGCGGCACGCTGAAAGCCGAGATCGTGCTGGCGCTGGCCAACATTCTCTGGTTCGTGATGCTGGGCATCGCGAGCATCGTGTTCGCCTCCGACGATCTGCCCACCGCGGTCGACGTGATCGCCCGGCTGATCCCGTCGGGTGCGCTGGCGGTGGCCCTCGAGCACGCGTTGCGCAGCAGTGTCGACTGGTTCGGACTGGCCGTGCTGGCCGGGTGGGGCCTGGTGTGCGGGTTCCTGGCCACCCGGTTCTTCCGCTTCCACTGATCTCCACGACAGCATGTAGTAGACCGGGTGCAACCGGGTTCCGCGCGGCCGCTAACATCGTCGAGTGCTGTATCGCGCCTTCTTGCGAGTCGTCGACCGCCTCCCGCTCCCCTCGCTGCGGGTGCAACGACTGATCGCCATCGCGGTCGTCGTGACCCAGGCCGGTATCGCCGTCACCGGTTCCGTCGTCCGGGTGACCGCCTCCGGTCTCGGCTGCCCCACCTGGCCGCAATGCTTTCCGGGCAGTTTCACCCCGGTCGCCGTCGCCGAGGTCGCGGGCTTCCATCAGGCCGTCGAATTCGGTAACCGCCTGCTGACCTTCGTGGTCACGCTGTTCGCCGGGCTGATCGTGCTCGCCGTGACCCGCGCCCGCCGTCGCCGGGACGTGCTCGTCTACGCCTGGCTGATGCCCGCCGGCACCGTGGTGCAGGCGATCATCGGCGGCATCACCGTGCGCACCGGCCTGCTCTGGTGGACCGTCGCCGTGCACCTGCTGGCCTCGATGGCGATGGTGTGGCTGGCCACCGTGCTCTACGCGAAGATCTGCGAACCCGACGACGGTGTCGAAGTCGTGCAGGCCCCGGCGCCGCTGCGCTGGCTCACCGCCCTCAGCGCCGTCGCCATGGCCGGCGTCCTGGTCGCGGGCACCCTGGTCACCGCGGCCGGTCCGCACGCCGGCGACAAGAGCCTGGAACGACCCGTCGCCCGCCTAGAGGTCGAAATCGTCACCCTGGTGCATCTGCACTCCCAGCTCCTGGTCGGCTACCTGGCCCTGCTGATCGGCCTCGCCTTCGGCCTCTACGCCGTCGGCATCGCCAAACCGGTCCGCACCCGCCTGTTCGTCGTCATCGCCGTGGTCTGCTCCCAGGCCCTGGTCGGCCTCGTCCAATACTTCACCGACGTCCCCGCCGCCCTGGTCGTCCTGCACGTCGCCGGCGCCGGCGCCACGGTCGCCGCCACCGCCGCCCTCTGGGCGAGTTTGCGCACCCGCGAAAGCATCCCGGCCGATACCCCGGTCCACCAGTCGGCTTGACCGCGCAGGTCACGCCGGGCGGTTGGGCCTCAACCGGGCAGTTCGTCTCGGTAGAAGGCGGCAGCGTCGCGTTGTGACCACTGCGTTCGACGCAGGGCCGCGGTAAGGATTTCCGGGTAGGGCGGCGCGCAGGGCGCGGCGCTCCGCTCCTGGTCCGAGGCGTCGACCACGCGGACAGCGGAGGCGATCAGCAGCGTCTCCTGCCAACGCAGACAGTCATCCAGCCGGAAGCCGACCTCGGCCGCGCACCGACTACAAGCGAGATTGGGTCCGTCGCGCCCGTCGAGACCCCAGCACCCGATATGGCAGCGCGGGATGATCAGCGCGGTGCCGCGCCCGTCGCCCGGAGCCAGGACATAGTGCGCGCCTTCGGGGTCGCGAGGCGGCAGCTCCCGAAGTCGACGGGGACCCGGTTCCCATCGACGGGGCGGATAGCAGCGGGACGAGTAGGTGCCGGGCTGCATCCGGTTGGGCGGGAGTTCTGGGCCGTGCCCGAAGGTGCACGGCTCGTCTGGATAGGGCACCTCGCGCACAGACGCGCTCAGCGGCGCTCCGCAACCGGCGCAGACGAACATCCGCATTCCGACATGGTCGTACGCGCGGGTGCTGGTCTGCCACTGAATAAACGCCGGGCGGCGTCAGCGTTCGTTGCGGGCCTTCGGGAAGCGGCGCTGGCGGGCGACCCAGCCGGCCATCTGGGCGAAGTGGCTCTTGCGGGGGGTGACGATGGAGGTGAGTTCGCGGTCCCACTCGTCGGCCTCGGTGAGGCCGTCGATGGCCTCGACGAGCTGCTTGGCCTCGGCCAGGGAGCCGACGACGCGGTCACCGAGGATGCCGTCCTGGCCGACCAGGGTGACGCGGACGCCGATGCGGCCGATGGGCTGCAGGACGGCGGTGGCGGAACCGCCGTGCTCGGCGACGAAACCCTTGACGGATTCGACAACGGAGCCCGAGAGCTTCACAGGGGTGGCGGCTTCAACGCTCATGGGCCTTACTTTACCGACCAGTAGGCCTCAGTCCATACCTGCGGGGTACAGGTCACTCCGCGGCAGTGCTAGAACTGAATTCATGCGCGCCATTCAGGTTTCCGAGCACGGTGGTCCCGACGTCCTGCGGTCCGTGGACGCGCCGGATCCGCGGATCGGCCCCGACCAGCTGCTGGTCGACACCGAGGCGATCGGCATCAACTACATCGACACCTACTTCCGCACCGGCATGTATCCGCAGGCCGTGCCCTATATCCCGGGCTCGGAAGCCAGCGGTGTCGTCGCCGAGGCAGGCGCGAACGTCACCGACTTCAAAGCCGGTGACCGGGTCGCCTGGTGCGCGGCGCCCGGCTCGTACGCGTCGAAGGTCGCCGTGAACGCGGCGGCCGCCATCCCGGTCCCGGACGGCGTCGACGCCCCGGTCGCCGCGTCCGCGCTGCTGCAGGGCATGACCGCGCACTACCTGGTGGAATCGGTCTACAAGCCGGAGCCCGGCGAGACGGTGCTGGTGCACGCGGGTGCGGGCGGCGTCGGCCTGATCCTGACCCAGCTGGCCGCCGCCCGCGGCGTGCGGGTCCTCACCACAGTCTCCTCGGACGAGAAGGAGGCGCTGTCCCGCGAGGCGGGCGCGGCCGAGGTGCTGCGCTACTCCGACGACCTCGCCGAGCAGGTCCGTAAACTCACCGACGGCACCGGCGTCGCCGCGGTCTACGACGGCGTCGGCAAGGACACCTTCGAATCCAGCCTGGGCGCACTGCGCGTGCGCGGCACCCTGGCCCTGTTCGGCGCGGCCAGCGGCCCGGTTCCCCCGTTCGATCTCCAGCGTCTCAACGGCCTGGGCTCGCTGGTCGTCACCCGCCCCAAGCTCGGCGACTTCACCCGCGACCGCGCCGAAATCCTCTGGCGCGCAGGCGATATCTTCAACGCCATCGCCGACGGCACCCTGAACATTCGCATCGGCGCTACCTATCCCCTGGCCGATGCCGCCCAGGCGCACCGGGATCTGGAGGGTCGGAAGACAACCGGGTCAATCGTCCTGCTTCCCTGACTGGGGTACGCAAAATCGTGCACTTCACGCCCCGAAACGGCCGACTCTCGCCGGATTCCACGGCAGAGTGCACGATTTTGCCAACCCCGGGCAACGCCGAGACCGGTCAGGGCCGGAGACTGCCTACCCCGCAGCGCTCGTGATGTGGCTGTGCACGCAGCGCCAGCCGGCCGCCGAGCGGACGAAGATATCCGTCGTCCACTCGTCGGCCTCGAACCGCTCGCCCTGGTAATGCGCCGTATTCGTCACCCGCGCCGTATAAATCGCGATGTCCCCGTGCACCTGGATTCGAGGTTCCCCCACCTCGTCCATCGCCGAGTGGGTCAATCCGCCCGCGGTGATCAGCGCCAGGAAGTCGGCCCGGCCGGTGATGCCGGAGTCGGCGACGATCACCCACTCCTCGGCCATGAACCGGCCGATCCGTTCGGCGTCGTTGGAAATCATGGCGTCGGCCCAGGCTCGCGCGACCGCCCGAATCTCCGCTGTACCGCTGGTCATTTTCCGATGGTAAGCGGCACGCGACGCCTCGGCATCAATAGTCGCGACCTGTAATACCCCGGTAAACGAATCGTGTCAGACCGTCGACGGCCTGCTCGTCGGTCAACTCGACCGACCCCTCCTCCACCGCGCTCAGCAGGCTCTGGATGAGCAGGAACATCATCGCGAGGGTGGCGTCGGGGGTGCTGGGCAGCTGTAAACCCTTGTCCGCGAACCCTTCCACGTGATCGGCGATGTCGGCGCGCTGCTGGACCGCGAAGTGCCCGATCATGCGCGCGAAGTCCGGGCTGACGAGCGCCGCCTGGCTGACCGCGCGCAGCACCGGGGCGTGGTCGCGGGCGAAGGTCCAGTACCCGGCGACGTGGTAGCGGACCGCGTCCGGGTCGCTGAAATCCGGGCTGTGGTCGTCGGCTTCGGCGTGCCGGTCTCCCGCCGCGGCCAGGTCCTGCAGCAGCGATTGCAGCAGTTCTTCCTTGCTCGCGAAGTGGTTGTAGAACGAGCCGGCCGCGCGCCCGGCGGCCGCGGTGATGTCGGTGATCTTGGTGTTGAGATAACCGCGGTCGGCGAAGACCCGCAGGGCGGCGGTCTTGAGCGCCTGCTGGGTTTCGGCCGCTTTCTCCTGCCGGCTCTGGGTCATCGGAAGTACCTCCTTGACACGGAAACCTACCAACTAACATACTGAATCTACATTCACTGAATATAGATTCATCGTAGGAGGAACCGTGTCGGACCTGGTACTCGTAGTAGGAGCCGGACCCACCGGATTGACCGTCGCCCTCGAACTCGCCCGGCGCGGCGTGCCGGTGCGCGTCATCGACCAGGCGCGCGAGTTCTTCGCGGGCTCGCGCGGCGACGGTATCCAGCCGCGCACCCTGGAGGTGTTCGACGATCTCGGCGTCCTCGACGCGGTGCTGGCGGCCGGTATCCCGGCCCCGGTGATGCGCGCCTACTTCGGCGGCGAATTCGCGGGCGAACGCCGGATGGCCGAGCCGGTGCCGCCCACGCCCGCGGTCCCCTACCCGAATCTCTGGGTGCTGGGCCAATCCCGGACCGAGGCGATCCTGCGCGACCGGCTCGCGGAATTCGGTGTGCACGTGCAACTCTCGACCGCGCTCGAGTCGTTCGAGCAGGACGCGACCGGGGTCACCGCCACTCTCACCGCGGGCGAAACCGTCCGGGCCGCCTATCTGGTCGGCGCCGACGGTGGACGCAGCACGGTCCGCAAAGCCCTCGCCATCCCCTTCGAAGGCAGCACCGACGACACGATCCGGATGCTGCTCGGCGACGTGCGCGCCGACGCCCTCGACCACGAATACGGCTACTGGTTCGCCGCCTCGGCCGAGGCGCCGATGACGGGAATCGCCCTGTCCCCCTTGCCGGGTGGCCGGCATTTCCAGCTCGCCGCACCACTGCCCGCCGATGTCGACCCCACCCTGGCGACCCTGCAGGAATTCGTCGATCGGAATGCCGCCCGCGCCGGCATCCAGCTCTCCGACCTGACCTGGGCCACCGTCTGGCGGCCGAATATCCGCCTGGCCCAGCGCTTCCGGGACGGCCGGGTCTTCCTGGCCGGTGACGCCGCCCACGTCCACCCGCCGACCGGCGGCCAGGGCATGAACACCGGTATCCAGGACGGCTACAACCTCGGCTGGAAGCTCGCCGCGGCGCTGGCGGGCGACGAATCCTGGCTGGACAGCTACGAATCCGAACGCCGCACCGTGGCCGCGCGGGTGCTCGGAGTCAGCAGCGAACTGCTGGACAAGCTGGTCGACGGCGACGAGAACGCCATGGACCGGGGCCCGGAAACCCAGCAGCTCGACATCAGCTACCGCACCGAGGCCGGGCCGCTGGTCGCGGGCGATCGCGCACCGGACGCGCCGCTGAAAGACGCCTCAGGCCAACCGGTCCGCCTGTTCGACCTGTTCCGTGGGCCACATTCGACGGCGCTGCACTTCGGCGAAACCGGCACGCTCCCGGCGCAATCCGGGGTCGAGTCGTACGCGGTAGTCCGCCCGGGCAGCACCGCTACCGGACGCTACGTCGTCGATGTGGACGGGCACGCCTTCGCGGCCTACCGCGCGCAGGACGGCACCGTCGTTCGAGTACGCCCCGACGGCTACCTCCAGAGTCGCGAACTCAGCTGAAGAAGCTGCCGATCGTGTCCCAGCCGAGCACCGAGTCCACCGCGAGGCCGCAGAACACCACGGCCAGATAGTTGTTGGACTGCAGGAACAGGCGCAGCGGCTTCACCGATTCACCACGGCGCACACCGGAGTACAGCTGGTGCGCCATGAGCAGGAACCACGCACCGGCGACCAGCGCCACGGCCGCGTAGACGACGCCGGTCGCGGGCACCAAGGCCAGCGTGGTGAGCACGGTCAGCCAGGTGTAGATGACGATCTGCTTGGTGACCACCTGCTCGGTGGCGACGACCGGCAGCATCGGGACCCCGGCCGCGCGGTAGTCCTCCTTGTAGCGCATCGCCAGCGCCCAGGTGTGCGGCGGCGTCCAGAAGAAGATGACACCGAACAGCGCGATCGCGGGCCACCCGATGCCGCCGGTCACCGCGGACCAGCCGACCAGGGCGGGCATGCAGCCGGCGGCGCCGCCCCACACCACGTTCTGCGAGGTGCGGCGCTTGAGCCCCAGGGTGTAGACGAAGACGTAGAACAGGATCGTCGCGACGACCAGCGCGCCGCTGAGCAGGTTGGCCTGCCACCAGAGCCAGGCGAAGGAGGCCAGGCCGAGCAGCACGCCGAAGACGAAGGCGTTGCGGGTCGGCACGGCCTCGCGGGCCAGCGGCCGCTTGGCGGTGCGCTTCATCACCTTGTCGATGTCGGCGTCGGCCACGCAGTTCAGCGTGTTGGCGCTCGCGGCGCCCATCCAGCCGCCGAACAGGGTGACCAGGATCAGCCGGATATCGATGTTGCCGCGATCGGCGAGCAGCATGGTCGGGATGGTCGCGACGAGCAGCAGTTCGATGACGCGCGGCTTGGTCAGCGCGATATAGGCCAGGGGACGACGCAGTAGTCGCGAAACGAGCCCGTCACCCTGCAACCGATCGGCCAGCGCCGTCGAAGAGCCGTGCGCGTCCGCAATATTCGCCGGCGCAGGAGCGGGATTGTCACCCGGCTGTTGCCCAATCCGCACTGTCTCTCCTCGCACGTTTGTGCATCGCATCCGGCCATGGAAGTAGCAGTGTGCGGCCCCAGCGGCGCGGCAACTACTACAGAGGATGGTAGACCCTAGCCGGTGGTGCTCCCGCTCGCGCCCCCGCTCGGGGGCCGGGCCTGTCGCCGTATCGACCGGTCGGTAGTCGGTAAAACCCGCCGGTAACCCGGGTTCCCTCCCAGCCGGTCAGGGCGCGCCTCTAGGGTGGTGTGGACACACTCCCATGTCGACGAAACCAATGTCAGGAGAACCTCGGTCGTGTCAGTGACAGACGACATCCGCGCCCTCACTCAGCCGAACTACCCGGACGACTGGACGGATCTGGACACCAAGGCCGTCGACACAGTACGGGTGCTGGCCGCCGATTCGATCCAGAACGCCGGAAACGGTCATCCCGGTACCGCGATGAGCCTGGCGCCCCTGGCGTACTCGCTCTACCAGCGCACCATGCGCCATGACCCGAGCGATCCGAGCTGGGTCGGCCGCGACCGCTTCGTGCTGTCCTGCGGGCATTCCAGCATCACCCAGTACATCCAGCTCTACCTGGCCGGTTTCGGCGTGGAGCTGAACGACCTGCAGCAGCTGCGCAAGTGGGGCTCGCTGACCCCGGGTCACCCGGAGTTCCGCCACACCGACGGCGTGGAGATCACCACCGGCCCGCTCGGCCAGGGCCTGGCCTCCGCGGTCGGCATGGCGATGGCCGCCCGGCGTGAGCGGGGCCTGTTCGATCCGGCCGCCGCCCCCGGCGCCAGCCCGTTCGATCACTTCATCTACGTCATCGCCTCCGACGGTGACATGGAAGAGGGTGTGACCTCCGAGGCGTCCTCGCTGGCGGGCACCCAGCAGCTGGGCAACCTCGTCCTGATCTACGACGACAACAAGATCTCCATCGAGGACGACACCACCATCGCCTTCACCGAGGACGTGGCCGCGCGCTACGTGGCCTACGGCTGGCATGTGCAGGTCGTCGAGGGTGGCGAGGATGTCGTCGCGATCGAGTCGGCGCTGGCCGCGGCCAAGGCCGAGACCGGCAAGCCCTCGATCATCGTGCTGCGCACCATCATCGGCTACCCGGCCCCGAACAAGATGAACACCGGCGCCGCGCACGGCGCCGCGCTGGGCGCCGACGAGGTGGCCGCCACCAAGAAGATCCTGGGCTTCGATCCGGAGAAGAACTTCGACGTGGCCCCCGAGGTCATCGCGCACACCCGCAAGGCGATCGAGCGCGGCCAGGCCGAGCACAAGGAATGGCAGCAGCAGTTCGACGCCTGGGCCGCCGCCAACCCGGAGAACAAGGCCCTGTTCGACCGGCTGGCCAAGCGCGATCTGCCCGCGGGCTGGGCCAACAGCCTGCCCACCTACGACGTGGACCCCAAGGGCGTCGCCACCCGCAAGGCCTCCGGCAAGGTGCTCGCCGCGCTCGCGCCGGTGCTGCCCGAGCTGTGGGGCGGCTCGGCCGACCTGGCCGAGTCCAACAACACCACCATGCCCGACACCGCGAGCTTCGGCCCGGAGTCGATCTCGACCGGCATGTGGAAGGCCGACCCGTACGGCCGCACCCTGCACTTCGGTGTGCGTGAGCACGCCATGGGCTCGATCCTCAACGGCATCGCGCTGCACGGCCCGACCCGCCCGTTCGGCGGCACCTTCCTGGTGTTCTCCGACTACATGCGCCCGGCGGTGCGCCTGGCCGCGCTGATGCGCGTGCCCGCGATCTACGTCTGGACCCACGACTCCATCGGCCTGGGCGAGGACGGCCCGACGCATCAGCCGATCGAGCACCTGGCCGCGCTGCGCGCGATCCCCGGCCTCAACGTGGTGCGCCCCGGCGACGCCAACGAGACCACCTACGCCTGGCGCACCATCCTCGAGCGCGATTCCTCCGAGCACACCTCGCACTTCTCGGTGTCGGAGCCCGCGCATCAGGACGGCCCGTCCGCGCTGGCGCTGACCCGCCAGGACCTGCCGGTCCAGGAGGGCACCAGCTACGAGGGCGTCAAGAAGGGCGGCTACGTGCTGGCCGAGGCCTCCACCGGCACCCCCCAGGTGATCCTGATCGCCACCGGCTCCGAGCTCCAGCTCGCCGTCGACGCGCGCACTACGCTGGAGGCGCAGGGCGTCGGCACCCGCGTGGTCTCGATGCCGTGTGTGGAGTGGTTCGACGCACAGGACAAGAGCTACCGCGACGAGGTGCTGCCGCCGGCGGTCAAGGCGCGGGTGTCGGTCGAAGCCGGTATCGCGATGCCGTGGCACCGCTTCGTCGGCGACGCGGGCGAGATCGTCTCGATCGAGCACTTCGGCGCCTCGGCCGACTTCAAGACCCTGTTCCGCGAGTTCGGCATCACCACCGAAGCTGTTGTCGCCGCCGCGCAGCGCACGCTCGAAAACGTGAAGGGATAAATTCCTATGTCGCAGAACGAGAATCTCGCCGCCCTGTCGGCGGCCGGCGTCTCCATCTGGCTCGACGATCTCTCCCGGGACCGCATCCAGTCCGGCAATCTGGCCGAGCTGATCAGCACCCGCGGCGTCGTCGGCGTCACCACCAACCCGACCATCTTCCAGGGTGCGCTGAGCCAGGGTCACGCCTACGACAAGCAGGTGAAAGAGCTTGCCGCACAGGGCGCGGACGTGGATTCGGCGATCCGCACCATCACCACCGACGACGTGCGCGCCGCCTGCGACGTGCTGGCCGGGGTCTACGAGGCCTCCGGCGGCGTCGACGGCCGGGTCTCCATCGAGGTCGACCCGCGCTTCGCCTTCGACGCGGACAAGACCACCGCCCAGGCCGTCGACCTGTGGAAGACGGTCGACCGTCCGAACCTGTTCATCAAGATCCCCGCGACCGAGGCGGGCCTGCCCGCGATCAGCGCGGTGCTCGCCGAGGGCATCAGCGTCAACGTGACGCTGATCTTCTCGGTCGCGCGCTACCGCGCGGTGATGGGCTCCTACCTGGAGGGCATCAACAAGGCCAAGATCGCGGGCCACGATCCGGCCAAGATCCATTCCGTCGCTTCGTTCTTCGTCTCCCGGGTGGACACCGAGATCGACAAGCGCCTGGAATCGATCGGCTCCCCGGAGGCGCTGGCGCTGCGCGGCAAGGCCGGCGTCGCCAACGCCCGCCTGGCCTACGCCGAATACGAGGACGTGTTCGACGGCGGCAAGCACACCTCCACCTACGCGCACCTGGCCTCCTCCGGCGCCAACCGGCAGCGGCCGCTGTGGGCGTCGACGGGCGTGAAGAACCCGGACTACTCCGACACCCTCTACGTCACCGAACTGGTCGCGAAGAACACGGTGAACACGCTGCCGGAGAAGACCCTCGAGGCCTTCGCCGATCACGGCGAGACCCGCGGCGACACCCTGAGCGGCACAGCGGACGCCGCGCAGGCGGTCTTCGATCAGCTCACCGCGGTCGGCATCGACCTGGCCGACGTGTTCGAGGTGCTCGAGCGCGAGGGCGTGGAGAAGTTCGAGAAGTCCTGGGCGGAACTGCTGACCGCCACCGGCGAAGAGCTGCGTGGAGCTGGGAGCAACTGACACCGATGGCCGGCACAGCAGAGGTCAGGAAGAACCCGCTGCGTGACGAGCGGGATAAGCGGGTGCCGCGGATCGCGGGCCCGTGCAGCATGGTGATTTTCGGGGTCACCGGTGATCTGTCCCGGAAGAAACTGATGCCGGCCATCTACGACCTCGCGAACCGGGGGCTGCTGCCCCCGGGTTTCGCGCTGGTCGGCTTCGCGCGGCGCGATTACGCGGACGAGGATTTCGCGCAGGTCGTGCTCGACGCGGTGAAGTCGCACGCCCGCACGCCGTTCCGCCAGGAGGTCTGGGATCACCTGGCCGAGGGCTTCCGGTTCGTGCAGGGCAGTTTCGACGACGACGCGGCCTTCGCCCGGCTCGCCGAGACCCTGGCGAACCTGGACAAGGAGCGCGGCACCGGCGGCAATCACGCCTTCTACCTGTCGATTCCGCCGGCCATGTTCCCGGTGGTGCTCGATCAGCTCTCCGAGCACGATCTGGCCCAGTCCACCCGCAGCGACGGCAGCAAGCCGTGGCGGCGGGTGGTGATCGAGAAGCCCTTCGGCCACGATCTGGACAGCGCCGTCGAGTTGAACGCGCTGGTCAACGGGGTGTTCCCGGAGGAGACGGTCTTCCGTATCGACCACTACCTCGGCAAGGAGACGGTGCAGAACCTGCTGGCGCTGCGTTTCGCCAACCAGCTGTTCGACCCGATCTGGAACGCCAACTACGTCGACCACATCCAGATCACCATGGCCGAGGACATCGGCCTGGGCGGGCGCGCCGGCTATTACGACGGCATCGGCGCCGCGCGCGACGTCATCCAGAACCACCTGCTGCAGCTGCTCGCGCTCACCGCGATGGAGGAGCCGATCAGCTTCCAGCCCAAGCAGTTGCAGGCCGAGAAGATCAAGGTCCTCTCGGCGACGAAACTGGTCGAGCCGCTGGACGAGACGACCGCGCGCGGTCAGTACTCCGAGGGCTGGCAGGGCGGTGAGCAGGTGGTCGGGCTGGCCGACGAGGAGGGTTTCGATCCGCAGTCGCGCACCGAGACCTACGCCGCGATCACCCTCGAGGTCGACACCCGCCGCTGGGCCGGGGTGCCGTTCTACCTGCGCACCGGAAAACGCCTGGGGCGCCGGGTGACCGAGATCGCGATCGTGTTCAAACGCGCGCCGCATCTGCCCTTCGATCAGACCATGACCGAGGAACTCGGCCAGAACGCCCTGGTCATCCGGGTACAGCCGGACGAGGGCATCACCATGCGGTTCGGGTCCAAGGTGCCCGGGTCGAGCATGGAGGTGCGCGACGTCAATATGGATTTCAGCTACGGCGAGGCGTTCACCGAGTCCTCCCCCGAGGCCTACGAGCGCTTGATCCTGGACGTGCTGCTCGGGGTGCCGTCGCTGTTCCCGGTGAACGAGGAGGTCGAATTGTCCTGGAGCATCCTCGATCCGGTGCTCGACCACTGGGCCGCGGGCGGTAAGCCCGAGGCCTACGAGGCGGGTACCTGGGGTCCGGCCTCGGCCGACGAAATGCTGGAGCGCACCGGCCGCGAATGGCGGCGCCCGTGATCGTCGACATGCTCGACACCACCACCGGCGCGGTCACCAAGCGCCTGGTGCAGCTGCGCGAGAGCAACGGTGTCATCACCATGGGCCGGGTGCTCACCCTGGTGGTGTGCACGCTGGACAGCTCCGAGGCCGAGGACGCGATCGACGCCGCCAACGACGCCAGCCGCGAACACCCTTGCCGCGTCGTCGTGCTGGCGCGCGGCGATCGGGAAGCGCCGACCAAGCTGGACGCCCAGATCCGGGTCGGCGGCGACGCGGGCGCGGCCGAGGTGATCGTGCTGCGGCTGCAAGGCGAGCTGATCAATCACGAATCCAGCGTGGTGATCCCGTTCCTGCTGCCCGATACCCCCGTGGTCGCCTGGTGGCCCCGGGGCGCGCCGGAGTTCCCGTCCAAGGATTCGGTCGGCCGCCTGGCGACCCGCCGCATCACCGACGCCACCTTCGCACCGGACCCGCAGGCCACCATCAAGAAGCGCCTGGCCTCCTACGCCTCCGGTGACACCGATCTGGCCTGGAGCCGGATCACCTACTGGCGCGCGCTGCTCGCCGCCGCGCTGGACGAGCCCCCGTACGAGCCGATCGAACGGGTTCTGATCTCGGGTCTGCGCGAAGAACCCGCGCTGGACATGCTGGCCGGCTGGCTGGCCGAACGGCTCGGTTGCCCCGTGCATCGCCAGACCGGCGAGCTGCGGGTGGAACTGCACCGCTCCTCGGTCTCCATCGCCATCCAGCGACCGCAACACGGCACCACCGCCACCCTGACCCGCACCGGCGATCCGGATCAGCGCATCGCCTTGGCGCGCAGGGAAACCCGCGACTGCCTCGCCGAGGAACTGCGCCGGCTGGACGCCGACGAGATCTACGTCGAGGCCCTCTCCGGAATCGAGAAGGTGATCTATGACTGACCGCATTCCCGCCGACACCGTAGAAGTCCATCCCGGCACCGACGCGCTCGTCGCCGCGGCCGCCGCCCGTTTCGTCGAGATCGTGGTGGCCGCCCAGGCCGCGCGCGGCTCGGCCTCGGTCGTGCTGACCGGCGGCGGCACCGGCATCGGCCTGCTGGAGCAGGTGCGCCGATCGCCCGGTGCCATCGACTGGTCGAAGCTCGACGTCTTCTGGGGCGATGAGCGTTTCGTCCCCGCCGGTGATGCCGAACGCAACGAGCTCCAGGCCCGCGAGGCCCTGCTCGATCACGTCCCGGTCGACCCGGCACGCGTGTATCCGGTCGCCGCCTCCGACGGCGAGTACCCCGACCCGGTCGAGGCCGCCGCCGAGTACTCGGCCACCGTGCACGCCTACCTCGCCGAGCACGGGTCCTTCGACCTGCACCTGCTCGGCATGGGCGGCGAAGGGCACATCAATTCGCTGTTCCCCGACACCGACGCGGTCCGCGAAGCGCACGAACTCGTTGTCGCGGTATCGAATTCCCCGAAGCCGCCGCCGGTGCGCGTCACCCTGACCTTGCCCGCCGTCCGGCGCTCGCGCCACGTGGTGCTCGTCGTGGGTGGCGCGGGCAAAGCCGAGGCGGTGGCCGCGGCCATCGGCGGCGCCGAGCCGACCGACATCCCCTCCGCGGGGGCGCGCGGCCAGGAATCCACCACCTGGATCCTCGATAAGGAAGCCGCCGCCGACCTCGGCTGACCACCCCGCGTCCTTCGGAAATATTCCGGTCCGATCCGCACCGGTCGGGATATTTCCGGAGATCGCGGGGCAATCTGCTGACTTCGGGTGGTCTTGTCGGCGATGATCGCTGCATGACCGAGCAGCGAGTCGATCTGGACGAGCGGTTCCGCACCGCGGTGTCGGCGGTGGAGGCGGGGCGTGCGGGCGCGACGGCGCTAGCCGGTTTCGGCGGGGCCGAACTGGTGGAGCTGTTCGAATCGCAGGCCACCAGCAGGCATTTGGATCTGGCGGCGCGGCGGCTCGGGGTCGAGCGGCGGGGGTATTACAGCATCGGGTCCTCGGGGCACGAGGGGAACGCCGCGGTGGCGGCGGCGTTGCGGGTGAGCGATCCGGCGTTGCTGCACTATCGGTCCGGGGGCTTCTTCGTGCAGCGCTGCCGGCAGCTGCCGGAGCTGGATCCGATCCGGGACGTGCTGCTGGGAGTGGTGGCGGCCGTGGCGGATCCGATCTCCGGTGGGCGGCACAAGGTGTTCGGGAGCAAGCCCGCCGGCATCATTCCGATGACCTCGACGATCGCCTCGCATCTGCCACGGGCGGTCGGTCTGGCCTTCGCGCTGGAACGGGCCGCGCGGCTGGGGATCTCGTCGGAGTGGCCCGCGGATTCGGTGGTGCTGTGCAGTTTCGGGGACGCCTCGGCGAACCATTCGACCGCGGTGGGCGCGATCAACACCGCGATTCACACCGCGCACCAGGGTGTTCCGATGCCGGTGCTGTTCGTGTGCGAGGACAACGGGATCGGGCTCAGCGTGCCCACCCCGCCGGACTGGATCGAGCAGGCCTACGGTGTCCGCCTCGGCCTGCAATACTTCTACGCCGACGGCTGCGACCTGATCGACACGCTCACCACGGCTTCCGCTGCCGCACACTGGGTTCGGAAGCATCGCAAGCCCGCGTTCCTGCGGCTGCGGACGGTACGCCTGCTCGGCCACGCGGGTTCGGACGTGGAATCCGCCTATCGCCGCCCCGCCGAGATCAGCGCGGACCTGGACCGCGACCCGGTCCTGTCCACCGCGCGCATCCTCATCGGCGCCGGAATCGCCACCGCGGACCAGCTTCTCGCCCGCTACGACGACATCGCCCAGCGCGTCACCGACACCGCCGAGGTGGTCTGGCGCGAGCCGAAACTGGCCTCGGCCGGCGCGGTCATCGCCCCGCTCGCCCCCACGCACCCGGACGAGATCCGCGCCGACGCCGTCCGCACCGGTCCGAGCGAGGCTGCGGGCGCGGACCGAATGACGTTGGCGCAGGCCATCAATCACACGCTCGCCGACCTGCTCGACCGCGACCCGGACATCCTCGTGTTCGGTGAGGACGTGGGCCGCAAGGGTGGCGTGTACGGCGTCACGAAGGGGTTGCAGAAGCGGTTCGGATCGCGGCGGGTGTTCGATACCTTGCTCGACGAGCAGAGCGTGCTCGGTACCGCCCTGGGCGCGGGGCTGGCGGGTTTCGTGCCGATCCCGGAGATCCAGTATCTCGCCTATCTGCACAATGCCGCCGACCAGTTGCGGGGCGAGGCGGCGACGCTGTCGTTCTTCTCGCACGGCCGTTTCCGCAATCCGATGGTGGTGCGGATCGCGGGGCTGGCCTATCAGAAGGGCTTCGGCGGGCACTTCCACAACGACAACGCGCTGGCGGCCCTGCGGGATATCCCCGGGCTGGTGCTGGCGGTCCCGGCCCGGGCCGACGACGCCGCCGCGATGCTGCGCACCTGCGTCGCCGCCGCCCGGGTGGACGGGCGGGTCTGCGTCTTCGTCGAGCCCATCGCCCTGTATCACACCCGCGACCTGCACATCGGTGACGATGTCTGGCCCGCGGCGAGCACGGGTGACCATGTCGAGCTGGGCCGGGCCCGCAGCTACGGCGACGGCGCCGACCTCACCATCGTCACCTTCGGCAACGGAGTTCCGATGAGTCTGCGGGCGGCGCATCGCCTGCACGAGCACGGGCACGGCGTCCGCATTCTCGACCTGCGCTGGCTGGCGCCGCTGCCGGTGACCGATCTGCTGGCGCAGGCCCGTGCGACCGGCCGGGTGCTCGTCGTCGACGAAACCCGGCGCAGCGGCGGCGTTTCCGAGGCGGTCTGCACGGCGCTGCTGGACGGCGGGTTCGACGGCCGGATCGCGCGGGTCACCAGTGCCGACAGTTTCATCCCGCTCGGCCCGGCGGCCGCGACCGTCCTGCTGGACGAGGCCGCCATCGTGACCGCGGCGGGCAAACTGCTCGCCGAATAAGGCACGCGTGGCCGCGCCCGGGAAATACAGTGGACGGGCCACCGCCCCGCAGGGAAAGGACAGTCGCATGACCACGATGTCCACGCTCGGCGAAGTACGTCCCGAACACGAGCGCGGCGCCGATCTGGTCCTGCTGCACTACCTGCGCTCGTTCCGCCTGCCGGTGCCGGAGGTGTGGTCGGCGTGCACCGACCGCGGCCAGTTGAGCCGCTGGCTCGGTGCGGTCGCGGGCGGCGGCGGCACCTTCACCCTGGCACCGCTCGACGGTCCGGCCACGGGCCCGCACGCCCTGCGCATCGACCACTGCGCCGCACCGCACGAGCTGGTCTTCCACCTCGACGGCTGCCTGCTCGAACTGCATCTCGACCAGGTCGGCGTGCTCACCAACCTCGAGCTCGTCCGCCGCCACCTCTGCCCTGCCGACGCCCCCGAGATCGGCCCGCGCTGGCAGTACCTGCTCGACCGTCTGACCGCCTACCTCGCGGGACAGCCCCTGCCCAGCTGGTCGGACTATCCGGCACTGGACGGCGAATACCGGTAGCCGAGCCACACGGTCGTCGCCTTGGCGAGCGCGCACCACAGGGTGACGACCGGAAAGGCCAGCAGCGCTAGGAAGAACGCCGCCGCGGTCGGGGTGATCGACTGGTCGATCGGGTAACCGGGATTCATGACGAAGGTCAGCAGATAGAACCCAAGGGCGTGCCCGAGCACCGCGAACCCCGCGCCGATCGCGATCAGCCCGCGCCCGACGGGTGCGCCGCGCAGCAGCAGGGTCGCGCCGGGAAACAGGAGCAGCGCACTGATGCCGAAGCAGCAGGCCAACGCTTGCAGCGTCTCGTCGCGTTCCACGTCGTAGGGCTTGGTGTTCTCCGATTCCATGAAGGCCAGGAAACTGGCGGCGGCCATGGCCGGCGCACCGAACAGGGCGAGGGTGGCCGCGGCGTAGGCACTCGCCCCGTTCGGCCGCGGCAGCTCGGATTCCGACATCACAGGCCGACCCTAACCGGGCCGATCATCCGAAATCGCTACCGGCGCAGCCTCTCCGGCGTTCCATCACGAAATCTGCACAACTCGCGAGAATCCGGCGGCACCCCGCCCACTCCTCCGGCACCGGCCCCTCAGGAACCCAGCAGATCGCGCAGGTGCGCGACGAGCAGGGTGTTCACCTCGTCGGTGCGCTCCAGCTGCACCAGGTGACCCGCGTCGGAGATCTTGGTGACCTCGCGCAGTCCGGGTACATGAGCCTGCATGGTGCCCAGCGGATCCCGGCCGCTGAACCCCTCCATGTCCGGGTCCCGGTCGCCGTACATGAAGTAGGTGGGGACGGTGACCTTCGCGTCCGCGTAATCGGCGGTGAGCTCCCAGTTGCGGTCCAGGGCCCGGTACCAGTTCAGGCCGCCGGTGAATCCGGTGCGGTCGAATTCGGCGGCGAGCGTGTCGAGGTCGCTCTCGGCGAACCAGCGCCACGGCAGCGCGGGCGCCGCGGGCAGCACATCGAGGTATCCGGTGCCCTCGGCCGGATGCTGCCAGGTATCGAGGTAGTGGTAGTCGGCACTGAGCGAGTAGTAGACGCGGCGCAGGAACGACTTCGGGTCCGCGGCCAGTTCGGCGTCGGCCACGCCCGGCTTCTGGAAGTAGTCCAGGTGCAGGAAATGCCGTTTCGCCGCGCGCGCCCACAGTTCCGACGGGGCTTTCGGCGGGCGCGGCTGGATCGGGTTGTTCAGCACGATGATGCCGCTGATGCGTTCCGGGGCCCGCCAGGCCAGCTCCCACACCAGCTGGGCGCCGAAATCCAGGCCGACGAAGACCGCTTTCTCCGCGCCGATGTCGTCGAGCAGGCCCAGCAGGTCCCCGATGACCGCCTGGTTGGTGTAGGCGTCCGGCCCGTCCGGCACCTCGGTCTTGCCGTAACCGCGCAGGTCCGGCGCAATGGCGCGGTATCCGGCGGCCGCGACGGCCGGCAGCTGCCGATGCCACATGTACCAGGTGTGCGGGAAGCCGTGACAGAAGATCACCGGGTGACCTTCGCCCTGCTCCGTGACGTGCAACCGCGCACCGTTGGTGTCCACGAACCGATGCGACGGCCCCTGCTCTGCAACCACTCTGTCTCCAAACTTAGAACGTGTTCTTATTTTCACGGTAGTGTCCCGGAGTCGTGAGTGGAATAGCGCAAAAGCTCGACGGAAAGATCGCCGTGGTCACGGGCGCGAGCCGGGGCATCGGCAAAGGCATCGCCTTGGAACTGGGCGCGGCGGGAGCGACGGTGTACGTCACCGGCCGCACGGCCACGACCGGACGGCTGCCCGGCACGGTGGCCGAAACCGCCGCGCAGATCGACGAACTCGGCGGCACCGGCGTGCCGGTCGTCTGCGATCACCGCGACGACGACGCCGTGCAGCAGCTCTTCGAGCAGATCCGCACGGAGCACGGGAAGCTCGACGTGCTGGTCAACAACGTCTACAACTCCCCCGCCGCCGCCCGCTGGCTCGGCAAGCCGTTCTGGGAGGTGCCACCCAAGGCGTGGGACGAGACCTTCGATATCGGCGTCCGATCGCACTACGCGGCAAGTTATTTCGCCGCCCCGCTGCTGATCGCGGCCGACGGCCTGATCGTCAACATCTCCTCGCCGGGCGCCGAGCGGTACATGCACAACGCGGTCTACGGCGTCGCCAAGACCGCCCTGGACCGCCTGACCGCCGACATGGCACACAACCTCGCGGACACCGGAGTGACGGTTGTCTCACTCTGGCCCGGGATCGTCAATACCGAACTGCTGCAAATGGTCCCGGCCGGCGCCGACGGCAAGCGCGTGGTCACCCTCCCCGGCGAAGGCAGCTACGACCTCGACGAAGCCGAAAGCCCCCGCTTCCCCGGCCGCGCCGTCGTCGCTCTCGCCACCGACCCGCACCGCGAATCCCGCACCGGCAACGCCTACCGCGTAGCCGACCTGGCCGACGCCTACACCTTCACCGACGTCGACGGCCGCATCCCCCGCGCCGACTAGACCCGCACAGAAAGCTGCCGCACGGCCGTGGCGCTCGCAGATGTGCGGTGGCGCCGAAGGCTGTGCGGCAGTCAGGTGCGGACTATGCGGAAGGGGTGTGCGGGGATCAGGCGTACTTGATCTCGAGGCCGATGCCCAAGATCGCGATCAACCAGATGACACCGGTGAAGACCGTGAGACGGTCGAGGTTCTTCTCGACCACTGTGGAGCCGGACAGGCTCGATTGCACGCCGCCACCGAAAAGGCTGGACAGGCCTCCACCCTTGGCGCGGTGCAGCAGCACCAACAGCACCAGCAGCACGCTGGTGATGATCAGGAGGATATCCAGGAACATCCGCATGGCCACAGTGTATGGGCACGCGTGCCCAGGCCCCTAATCGACCCGGCGACCGCTCCCGCTACCGCGGTCCGACGGCGACCAGATGGGTGATCCGGTCCTCGCCGAGGGTGTAGCGGGTGACCTCTTTCTCGCGCAGTTGATCAGCGGTGGTGAGCCGCACCTGATGCTGATGCATGTGCTCGGCCCAGGACCGCACCACGAACGCCTCCACGTACCGGTCGAGCACGCCGACATCGCGGTACAGCCGCCACTCCATGGCCCCGGTGCGCTGGCGGGACCGGCCGACGAACACCATCGCCGCCATGAAGTCGTCCACGTTCTCGGCGGGCACGTCGTAGGTCCGCAGCACCATGACCGGCCCGTCCTCGGGCTCGGGCGACACCACCAGCTCCGGTTCGGCCCAGTACGCCGAGGGCGTCAGGTCCAGATCCTCGAGGTTGTGCCGGATCGGCAGCCACACGCTGGTCAGCGCGCTGCAGGCGAGCAGCCCGGCGGCGATGAGCAGCGCGGCCACCGCGCCGAGTTCGTGCGCGACCAGGCCCCAGAGCAGCGAGCCGATCGCCTGCCCGCCCATGAACACCAGCAGATACACCGACAGCCCGCGGGCCCGCACCCACGCGGGCAACAGCAGCTGCATGGTCGCGTTCATCGTCGACATGGCCAGCAGCCAGGCCAGGCCCGCCCCGACCAGCAGCGCCAGCACCAGTGGCAGCGAGCCGAGCAGGGCCGTGCCCGCGGAGGCGAGACCGAACAGCACCGCCGCCGCGGTCAGGCGCTGGGTAGGCGTCAGCCAGGCCCGGATCCGGGACAGCCCGAGCGCACCGAGCACCGCGCCGATGCCGAGCGCGCCGAGCATGAGGCCGTAGCCGGAGGACGAGAGCCCCAGTTCCTCGCGCGCGATCACCGGCAGCAGCGCCCACAGCGCGCTCGCGGGCGCGATGAACAGGATCGAGCGCAGCAGCACCCGACGGATCGCGGGAGCGGCCCGGATGAACCTGGTCCCGGCCTGCAACGCGGCCAGCGGCCGTTCGGTCGGCAGCTTGCGCGCGGTGGCCGGCCGCTGCCAGAACGCCAGCACCACCACGATCCCGACGAAGGAGACCGCGTTCAGCGCGAACACCAGGGTCGGCCCGGACAGCGACACCAGCACACCGGCCACCGCCGGCCCCACCGCGCGCCCGATATTGATGTTCATGCTGCCCAGCGCGGAGGCCGCGGGAATCTGCTCCCGCGCAACGAGTTCGGGCTGGATCGCCTGCCAGGCCGGGCCGGTCAGCGCCTGACCGCAGCCGATCAGGAACAGCAGCGTCAGCAGGACACCGGGTGAGGTGTGGCCGGTCGCGGTCGTGATGGCCAGCACGGCGGCCAGCACCGCCATCGTGGATTGCGCGCCCAGCAGCAACCGGCGCCGATCGACCAGGTCGGCGATGACGCCGGACGGGATCGCCAGCAGCATCACGGGCAGGGTGATCGCGGTCTGCACGAACGACACCAGCGCGGCGGCGTTCGGCTCGTCGACCAGGATCCACTGCGCGCCGACGGTCTGCATCCAGGTGCCGAGGTTGGACACCAGCTGCGCGATCCACAGGGACCGGTAGACGCGGGACCGTAGAGGGGCCCAGGTGGAGAGCGGGGTCGTCGCGTCAGCTGCGGTCACTCGGCAGAGCATATCGCCGGATTGCCCGGATCCCGCGTTCGCCGCCTTGGGGCCGGGCACCCGGGATTGCCGGATGTACGCCAAGCGGCAACCACCACCGACCGCCTCCGCCGACAGCTTGTGCCACATCCGCGAGGAACAAGCGTCGACGGCTGGCTGTGCCACTCGGCCCGGGCGGCGACCACCCGCGCCGGCGCGCCACGCACGTTCGCCCGAAAGTTGCACGGCCGTCCCGGGATCCGGATTCCGCCCGCCCCGCGGACCGCGGGTAATCCGGGCCGGTAACACTGGGCAAACGCCCCGCTCAGCGGCCTTGCCGCCGTTAGAATCTCGGCATGACTGCGGAGCGTAGAACGAGGAAGGTGACCATCACCCTCCCCGAGGAAATCGCGGCCACACTGGATCTTTGGCGCGAACGCGGTCAGATCAGCTCCGTCTCCGCCTACGTCGCCGACTCGGTGAAAACCCGCATGGATCGCGCCGAAGTCGACCGGGTCGAAGCACTCGCCAAGGTCGAAGAGGTGATCGGCGGTCCGCCGCCGCTGGAGATGATCAACCGGGCCCGCGCGATGCAGGGCCTGCCGGCGTTGTCCCAGAAGGAATTCGACGAGCGCCGACCCGGTGCCGCGTGAGGGCGCCCGTCCGGGGGACCACTGCCGCGGGGGCGGCGAGCGAGGCGATGCCGTGACCGACCGTAGTGAACTCAGCGGGGTCGTCTTCGACACCGCCGCATTGACCGCCTGGGCGCACCGGGTGATGTACGCCCAGTCCGTCGTGTGGACCACCTCCGAGGCGGGCAACACCCTGCTCGTCCCGGTGACGGCGCTGGTCGCGGCGCGCGCGCTGATTCCGGTGCGCCGCCACGACATTCTCTCGGCGCTGCTGGATCTGCCGAACACCGTCATCCGGGGCCTGGACGGCCCGGCCAGCCGCCAGGTCGGCGCCACGCTGCTGGGCCGCCGCGATGCCGACACCATGGTCACCGCGGGGCACGTCACGCTGGAGGCGGTCAATCGCGGCTGGTCCTGTTTGACCGACCGCCCGGACAAGCTGCGCGAACTCGACCCGCGGGTGATAGTCGACGTGCTGCCGTAACTCCGCCGGACCGTTCACCGAGATCGGTTGCGGCGCTCGAAGATCGCGCGGCAGTGCGGATCCGCCATGATCTGAGCCGTCGTATCGGTGTCCGGCGGGTACGGGCGCGCGCGGATGACCCAGTCGAGGCGCAAATACGGGATCGCGTATTGCAGCGTGTCCCAGGACGATCGGAGGGTCGGCGTCCAGTCCATGCGGTGCGGGCCCTCGACCAGGGTGGCGTCGTAACCACCGCGATACCCGAGGTAGTCGTTCCATCGCGCGTAGGACGTGGCCAGGATCAGCTCGTCCGGCACCCGCAGCGTGATCAGCCAGCGTCCGTGCGCCCATTCATGGTGCCCGAGCAGCGAGTTCGCCGTCGATCGCACCGCGCGGCGCTGCCGGGCGCGGCCACGCCAGCACCACACGGGCGGGGCCGCGCCGTCATCGATGCCGCGGCGGCCCAGCTCCCGGGTCAGGTCCTCGAAGGCGGGCCGCCAATTCGCGGTGACCCGTTCCCAGTCCGCCCGATAGTGACCGGCCGATCGGAGGGTCTCGACGACCTCCGGCGCCTGCAGGGTCCACAACCTCACGCGTCGGAGCGTTTGTCGAGATAGCTGACGAGCAGGTCCTCGATCAGCGTCAGCACCGCCTCGTCCATGGCCGGGTCCGGGACCACCCCGCGGACCACCGCCTGCCCCGAGAACAGGTGCAGCACAAGGAAGAACAGCGGTTCGCGCTTGTCCGGCGGGAAGCGGTGCAGCACCCGGGTGCGCTCCACCTCGGAAACGATGCGCGCGTAGTAGTCCTCGACGTTCGGCGCGATGCGGGCGCGGAGTTCGGCGTCCGAGCGCGCGGACAGGTAGATCTCGCGCAGTGCGTGCGTCAGGTTGCCGGCCTGCGCGTCGCGCAGGAAGCGCAGCGCGGTGTCGAGCGAATTCTCTTGGCTGCCCAGCTGTTCCATGACCACGCTGAAGGCCGCGATCTGGCGGGTGATGATCTCCTCGCAGGTGCGCACGATCAGGTCCAGGCGGCTGTCGAACTGCCGGAACATCGCGCCCACCGAGAGCCCGGCCCGGCCGCAGATCTCCTGCACCGTCGCGCGCTGATAGCCGACCTCGCCGATGGCCGCGATGGTGGCGTCCATCAGCTTGGCCACGGTGGCGGCGCGCCGTTCGGACTGTGTGCGGCGTGGACGCTGGGAGCCGGCCGGTGGGCGCTCCGCGGAATCCGCGCCCTCGGCGCTTCGGGTCATGGCTGACAATCCTGCCCGCCGTGCCGGGCGTTACAGCGGCCGGGTGGCGTGACCGTTGACACAGTGCCGGGCCGCGATCTACAGTCTGGGACGCCAGTTAGGAAATAACCGCTCCCTTTGTGGAGCTACCGCGCGGCGCGCCCCTCAGAACGGCCGGCCCAGCGGATTCGCCGAGGAGTTTCTGCATGAGTACGACCACCGCACGGGGCCGGCGCGTCACCCGGGCCTGCCTGGCCCTGACCGCGGGCCTGACCGTCGCGATTTGTCCCGTAGTGGCCAATGACGTTGCCGCGCAACCAGTTCCGGTGGCGCCCCCGCTGCCCTTCCCGATGCCGCCCGCGCCGCCGCATCTCGATCCGGCCTTCTACAGCCCGGACCCGGCCGAGGTCGCCGCCGCGCAGCCCGGCGAGATCCTCGCCGCCCGGCAGGTCAATCTCGCCAACTTCTGGCTCATCCCGCTCAATACCAATGCCTGGCAGGTCTCCTACCGCAGCACCAACACCCGCGGCGAGGCGATCCCGGCGGTCGCGACCGTCATCGTGCCGCACCGCCCGGCACCCACCGGGCAGCGCGGACTGGTCTCGTTCCAGTTCGCCGAGGATTCGCTGTCGATCAGTTGCGCACCCTCCTACACCCTGCAGATGGGCTCGCTGCCGAACCCGCTGAACCCCGTCATCGGTGCGGAATTCATCGAAGTCCAGGCGATGCTGCAACTGGGACACGCGGTGGTGATCCCCGATCACCAGGGCCCCAACGCCGCCTACGCGGTGGGTCCGCTCGGCGGTCGGATCACCCTGGACGGCATTCGCGCGGCGCAGAACTTCGCACCGGCCGGGTTGCCTGGGACAGCCACCCGCACCACCCTCTGGGGCTACTCCGGCGGCGCGATCCCGACCGCGCACGCCGCCGAATTGCACGCGGAGTACGCACCCGAGCTGAACCTGGTCGGCTCGGCGGCGGGCGGCCTGCTGGCCGACATCCGCGCGGCCATCGACTACAACAACGGCACCTCCACCTTCGGCGGCGCGGTCCTGGGCGGCCTGTTCGGCGTCGCACGCGAGTACCCGGAGGTCGACGGCTTCATCCAGCGCCACATGAACCCGCTGGGCAAGGGCATCCGCGTGGTGCACGAAGGCCAGTGCGTGGCATTGCAATTCGCCGCGTTCCCGTTCGTCAACATCAAGGGCCTGTTCGACTACCCCGGCGACCCGATGCGGGCACCGGAAATCCAGCACGTCCTGGACGAGCTGACCCTGGGCCACCGCGGCACGCCCCGCGCCCCGATCTACCTCTACCAGGCCCCGCTGGACGAGGTCATGCCGGTGAACGCGGTCAACCGGACCTACGACACCTACTGCAAGGACCCGAACGCCAGCGTCTTCTACACCCGCGAGCTGATCAGCGAACACGGCATCGCGGCCGTCTCCGGCGCGGGTTCGGCGGTGCTGTGGCTCAACGACCGGCTCAACGGGATCCCGGCGCCGCAGGGCTGCGCCAATCGGGATGTCCCGCTGCAGGTTCTCGATCCCGGCGCCTTCGCCGCCGTCGTCAACGCCCTGGGGCAGACGCTGGCCTCGGCCCTGGGCATGCCGGTCTGAGTGGCGCGCGGCATGCCGGATCACGCTCTCCGGCATGCCGTTATCCAGGCGCGTCGTCGACCCCCGGGCGAGCACCTCGGTAGCATCGCGCACATGTCGGTCAAACTCCTGCGATTCGTTCCGATCCTGCTGTTCGCCTGTGCCACGGCGGCATGCGACAGCGGCGGCAGCGAAGCCACCGACCCCACCCCGAGCCCCAGCCCCACCCCGACCACGGTCGCACCGCCGACCCCGACGGGACACACCTACATCTCCAAAGAGGTGCAGGGGCCGCAGATTCCCGGTGGCGGACCGCTCACCCTCACCTTCACCGCGGACGGCCGGGTCAGCGCGACCGCGGGCTGCAACACCGGGTCCGCGCCGGTCACCCTGGACAACCACACCGTCACCGCCGGGCAGCTCGCGAGCACCCTGATGGGCTGCGACGGCGACCGCGCCCGCGCGGACGAGTGGATGACCGCCCTGCTCGCCTCCGCGCCGTCCTGGGAACTGAAGGACAACACGCTGACCCTGAAGAATCAGGATCAGACGGTCGTGCTGCTGGACAAGAAGATCGCCACCCCGGACAAGCCGCTCGAGTTCACCGTCTGGCGCGTCACCGAGATCATCACCCCGACCGCCCGCACCGCCTCGGTCGCGATCACCGAATCCAAGCCCAGCCTGGTCCTGCGGGACAACGGCGTCTCGGGCAACGCCGGCTGCAACAACTTCAGCGGCAAGGCCCCGATCGACAAGTCCGCCGGCACCACCACCATCGACTTCAAGGACTTCGGCACCACCCGCATGGTGTGCCAGCCGGACGTGATGGAGGTCGACACCGGCGTGCTGCGGGCCCTGAACGGCAAGACGACCGCCACCGTCGACGCCGACACCCTCACCCTGACGAACGCCGAGGGCAACGGCCTGGTCCTGCGCGCGCAGCCGTAACCACCCGGTCCGGTACAGCAATCGGCCCGGCACCGCAGCGCGGTACCGGGCCGATCGAGGTACTGCCGCCGATCAGGGCAGCGGACCGCCCGCGGCGATCGCGGCCAGCGTGGCGAATTCGTCCGCCTTGAGCGACGCACCACCGACGAGCGCGCCGTCGATATCGGTCTGACCGACCAGCTCGCCGACGTTCTTGGCGTTCACCGAACCGCCGTAGAGCACGCGCACACCCGCGGCGACCTCCGCGGAAGCCAGCTCGGCCAGCTCCTTGCGGATCGCGCCGCAGACTTCCTGCGCGTTCGCGGCCGAGGCCACCTTGCCGGTGCCGATGGCCCAGACCGGCTCGTAGGCGATGACGACCTTCGAGATCTCCTCCGCCGTCAGGCCTTTGAGCGAACCGCGCAGCTGCTCGAGGTTGTACTCGACGTGCGTGCCGGCCTCCCGGATGTTCAGGCCCTCACCGATGCACACGATCGGGGTGATCCCGTGCTTCAGCGCCTGCTTGGTCTTCGCCAGCACCGTGGCGTCGTCCTCGCTGTGGTACTGCCGGCGCTCGGAATGCCCGACCACGACGAAACTGCAGCCCAGCTTGGCCAGCATGGCGCCGCTGATCTCGCCGGTGTAGGCGCCCGACTCGTGCACCGAGACATCCTGCGCACCATAGGTGAGCAGCAGCTTGTCGCCCTCGATCAGGGCCTGCACGCTGCGGATGTCGGTGAACGGCGGGACGACCGTGACGTCGACCTTGGCGAAATACTTCTCCGGCAGCGCGAAGGCGATCTTCTGCACCAGGGCGATGGCCTCGAGGTGATTGAGGTTCATCTTCCAGTTGCCCGCGATGAGCGGTGTCCGTGCCATTGCTCAGTCCTCCAGTACCGAAATACCGGGCAGCTCTTTGCCTTCCAGGTATTCCAGAGAGGCGCCACCACCGGTCGAGATGTGCGAGAAGCCGTCGTCGGGCAGGCCGAGCGCGCGCACGGCCGCGGCCGAGTCACCGCCGCCGACCACCGTGAACGCACCCTTTTCGGTGGCCTTCACGATCGCCTCGGCGACGCCGCGGGTACCCGCGGCGAACTTCTCGAACTCGAACACGCCCATCGGGCCGTTCCAGAACACCGTCTTCGCCTCGGTCAGCAGCGCCGCGAAGCGATCCGCCGACTCCGGGCCCACGTCCAGACCCAGCCAGCCGTCCGGAATCTCGTTGGCGGGCACCACCTTCGACTCGGCGTCGGCGGCGAACTTGTCCGCCACCACGATGTCGCGCGGCAGGTGGATGACATCGGCCCAGTCGTCGAGCAGCTTCTTGCAGGTGCCGATCATCTCCTCCTGCAGCAGCGAGGAGCCGACCGAAAGGCCCTGTGCGGCAAGGAAGGTGAAGCACATGCCGCCGCCGATCACCAGGGTGTCGACCTTGGGGGCCAGCGCCTCGATGACGGCCAGCTTGTCCGAGACCTTGGAGCCGCCGAGCACGACCGCGTACGGGCGCTCGGTGTCGGAGGTGAGCTTCTGCAGCACCTCCACCTCCGCGGCGACCAGGCCACCGGCGTAGTGCGGCAGCAGGGTGGCCACGTCGTAGACCGAGGCCTGCTTGCGGTGCACCACACCGAAACCGTCGGAGACGAACGCGCCGTCGTCACCGACCAGCTCGACCAGCGCGTGCGCCAGCTTCAACCGATCGGCGTCGTCCTTGCTGGTCTCGCGGGCGTCGAAGCGGATGTTCTCCAGCAGGAGCACATCGCCGTCGGTGAGGCCCTCGGAGCGCGCCAGCGCGTCCTGGCCCACCACATCGCCCGCCAACTGGACATTGCGGCCCAGTTCCTCGCCCAGTCGCGCGGCGACGGGGGCCAGGGACAGCTTCGGATCCGGCGCGCCCTTCGGGCGGCCCAGATGCGCGGTCACCACGACCTTGGCGCCCGCCTCGGCGAGCGCGCGGATGGTCGGCGCCGAGGCGATGATCCGGCCCGGGTCGGTGATCGCGCCGGTGTCGTCGAGGGGGACGTTCAGGTCGGAGCGCACGAGCACGCCCCGGCCTTCGACGCCCTCGTTCAGCAGGTCTTGAAGAGTCTTGACTGTCATGCGCGTCAGAGGGACTTCGCGACGAGGCCGATGAGGTCGGCCAGACGGTTGGAGTAGCCCCACTCGTTGTCGTACCAGCCGACGACCTTCACCTGATCGTCGATGACCTTGGTCAGCGGCGCGTCGTAGATGCAGGAGTGCGGATCGGTGACGATGTCGCTGGACACGATCGGATCCACGTTGTACTTCAGGTAGCCCTTGAGCGCACCCTCCGCGGCGGCCCGGTACGCGTCGTTGATCGCGTCGATCGAGGCCGACTTGGCCAGCGTGACGGTCAGGTCGGTGACCGAGCCCGTCGGGACCGGCACGCGCAGCGCGTAGCCGTCCAGCTTGCCCTGCAGCTCGGGCAGCACCAGGCCGATGGCCTTGGCCGCGCCGGTGCCGGTGGGCACGATGTTCAGGGCGGCGGCGCGGGCGCGACGCAGGTCGCTGTGCGGGCCGTCCTGCAGGTTCTGATCCTGGGTGTAGGCGTGGATCGTGGTCATCAGGCCACGCTCGATGCCGAAGGTGTCGTTGAGCACCTTGGCCAGCGGGCCCAGGCAGTTGGTGGTGCACGAGGCGTTGGAGATGATGTTCTGGCTGCCGTCGTACTGGCTGTCGTTGACGCCCATGACCACGGTCAGGTCCTCGCCCTTGGCGGGCGCGGAGATGATGACCTTCTTGGCGCCGGCCGCGAGGTGGCCCTTCGCCTTGGTCGCGTCGGTGAAGATACCGGTCGACTCGACGACCACATCGACGCCCAGGTCGCCCCAGGGCAGCGCCGCCGGGCCTTCCTTGATCGCCAGCGCCTTGATCCGCTGATCGCCGACCACGATGGTGTCGTCGCCGTCCAGCGAGACATCCTGCGGCAGGCGGCCGAGGATCGAGTCGTACTTCAGCAAGGTTGCCAGGGACGCGTTATCGGTGAGGTCGTTGACCGCCACGATCTCGATGTCGGTGGTGCCGAGCGCCTTCTGCGCCTCCACCGCCCGGAAGAAGTTGCGTCCGATACGACCGAAGCCGTTGATGCCTACCCGGACAGTCACGTTATCGCTCCTCAGCTTTCAAGCGGATTCATTCCGATGGATGCCACAACCACACTAATGCCCAGGTGCCACCGCTCCGACATGCACCTGCCGTTGTGCACACGGGCAGCACGCAGGGCCGGACGACGCTGGGCGTTCGCGGCCCGCGAACGCCGCTGGCACCAGATCTTTCACCGATAGCGGGCACGAAAAAAGCCCGCCGCTCCGAGCTGCCCCGGAGCGGCGGATTTGTCCGAATCTGTCAGGCCTCGTCGAGCAGTTCGGCGGTGACGGCGGATTCGGTGTCCGGGACACCGAGTTCCTTGGCGCGCCGATCGGCCATCGACAGCAAGCGCCGAATACGGCCGGCCACAGCGTCTTTCGTCATCGGCGGATCGGCGAGCTGGCCCAGCTCCTCCAGGGAGGCCTGGCGGTGCTGCACCCGCAGTTTGCCGGCCGCGGCGAGATGGTCGGGCACATCGTCGCTGAGAATCTCCAGCGCGCGCTCCACCCGCGCGGCCGCGGCGACCGCGGCCCGGGCCGAACGGCGCAGGTTCGCGTCGTCGAAATTGGCCAAACGGTTCGCCGTCGCACGCACCTCGCGGCGCATCCGGCGCTCTTCCCAGGTCAGCCTGGTGTCCTGCGCACCCATGCGGGTCAGCAGGGCGCCGATGGCCTCGCCGTCGCGCACCACGACCCGATCGGTGCCACGCACCTCCCGGGCCTTGGCGGTGATGCCGAGCCGGCGCGCCGCGCCGACCAGCGCCAGTGCCGCCTCCGGCCCCGGGCAGCTCACCTCGAGTGCCGAGGAACGACCCGGCTCGGTGAGCGAACCGTGCGCCAGAAACGCGCCACGCCAAGCGGCTTCGGCGTCGGCGATGCTGCCGCCGACCACCTGTGCGGGCAGGCCGCGCACCGGACGGCCGCGGACGTCGAGCAGACCCGTCTGCCGGGCCAGCGCCTCGCCCTCCTTGGATACGCGCACCACGTACCGGGAGGTCTTACGCAGACCACCCGCGCCGAGCACGTGCACATCGGAGCCGTAGCCGTAGAGCTCGAAGATCTCCCGGCGCAGCCGTCGTGCGATGGAGCCCATATCTACTTCGGCTTCTACGATCACCCGGCCGCCGACGATATGCAGGCCTCCGGCGAAACGTAGGAGCGCGGACAGTTCGGCTTTGCGGGAACTCACCTGTGAAATGGTGAGCCTGCTCAGCTCGTCTTTCACCTCGGCTGTCATTGCCACGAGACGCGCTCCTTTCCACCCAACCCGGACCGCACATCCGCGCCCATGTGCCGTCCTTCGACTCGAAGCCCTGCCTTTTGCGGCCGAGGTTGCCGGATCAGCTGATCCAGTGCGGCGGCGAGCTTTCCGGGGTGATGCCGGTCGGTTCCCGCTTCGGCGACATCGGAAAAGGTTACTCGCGCCCGCAACTGTTCGGCAGCCCTGGCCACATGTTCACGCTCTCGGCCCTCCGGCACCGAGCCCGAATCGACCAAAACCTCGTCGACCACGAATTCCGGTGCGTGCTGGGACAATACATGCAGATGACGCTCGGCGGAGAACCCCGCCGTCTCGCCCGGTTCCGCGGCCAGGTTCAGCACCAGGACCTTACGGGCGCGGGTATAGACCAGCGCGTCCCGCAATTCCGGGACAAGCACATGCGGAATCACGCTGGTGAACCACGAACCCGGCCCCAGCACAACGACATCCGCGTGCTCGATGGCGGAGGTGGCCTCGGGGCTGGCCGGCGGATCCGACGGGATCAGCCGCACCCGGCGTACCTTGCCGGGCGTCGTGGCGACCGCGACCTGGCCGCGAATGCAGCGGCTCACCCGCGGATCCGCTTCCAGCCCGGAGACATCGGCCTCGATATCGAGGGCGATGGGCGACATCGGCAGGACCCGGCCGGTCACCTTGAGCATTTTCCCCAGTTCGTCCAGCGCGTCGACCGGGTTGCCGAGCACCTCGGTGAGGCCCGCCAGGATCAGATTGCCGACCGAATGCCCGGCCAGCGCGCCGGTCCCGCCGAATCGATGCTGAATCGACTGGGTCCAGACGCCTTCGGGATCGGCGGCCAAGGCCGCCAATGCCATTCGCAGATCACCCGGGGGTAGCACGCCTAGCTCGGCGCGTAGGCGGCCGGAGGAGCCGCCGTCGTCGGCCACGGTGACGACCGCGCAGATCTTGCGGGTCAGCCGCCGGACCGCGGTCAATGTCGCGTATAGCCCGTGCCCGCCACCTAGCGCAACGATGGCGGGATTGGATTCCCACCCTGTCATTCGCGCCCCAGATCCCGATGCACCACGCGCACGACGTCGGGGGCCCCTGCCGCACCCTGCTCGTCGAATTGCGCGCCGATCAGTTCGCCGAGTGCCTCGGCTATGGCCACGCTGCGGTGCTTGCCTCCGGTGCAGCCCACTGCCACCGTCATGTATCGCTTCCCCTCTTGGCGGTAACCGTTCGTCGTCAGGTCGACCAGGTGGTGCGCCGTACGGAGATAGTCGGCCGCGCCAGGGCGCGACAGCACGTACTCGCTGACCACCGCTTCCTGTCCCGAATGTTCCCGAAGTTCCGGTATCCAATGCGGATTGGGTAGAAAACGCACATCCAACACCATGTCTGCGTCCAGCGGAACCCCGTATTTGAAGCCGAAGGACTGCACGGTCAACTGCAATGCGGCGGGTGTACCGCCGCCATAGGCCTCCTCGAGCTTGCGGTGCAATTGGTGGATCGATAATTCCGAAGTGTCGATGACCAGGTCGGCCGCGGTCTTCACGGTGGAAAGGCGGACCCGCTCGGAGGCGATACCCGCCGAGAGCGTGCCGTCCCGGCTTTCGCTCTGCAGCGGATGCCGGCGCCGAGCGAAGCCGAAACGACGGATCAGGACGTCGTCGGAGGCCTCCAGGAACAGGATCCGGGTGCGCACGCCGCGCGCCCGCAACTGCTCGGTCACCACCGAGAGATTGCCGGTGAAGAAGCGGCTGCGCACGTCCATGACCAGGGCCAGCCGCCGAATCGGCGGATCGGCGGAGGTACCGAGCTCGACCATGCGGCCGATCAGTTCCGGGGGCAGGTTGTCGGTGACGTACCAGCCCAGATCCTCGAGCACCCGGGCCGCGGTGCCGCGGCCCGCACCCGACAGACCGGTGACGATGACGACCTCGACGTTGCACTGCGCCCCGGACTCGGGCATGGCGGAACCGGCGGCCGAACGGGGGCCGCCCGCAGAACTGTTCGATTCGACGCGTGTCATGTCCTACCGGATCTGTGTCTAGGGTGCCTCTCGATCATCCCGTACCGGTTCCGGTATCGGGCGCAGACACACAACGTACGCGACACGGATTTCTTCAATTGTCGCTTGCCGGCTGGCGTGTCGCGTCCGGTTGGTCCGTATTGAGTGCTGCCAGCACCGCCTTCGCGGTGGCCACGCCGATGCCGGGCACCTCGGTGATCTGCTCGATGGAGGCCTCCTTGAGTTTGGCGACCGACCCGAAATGGGTGACCAGGGCGGTGCGGCGGGACTGCCCGAGGCCCTTCACCGAATCCAGGGCGGAGGCCGTCATCCGGCGGGACCGCTTGCTGCGATGGAAGGTGATGGCGAAGCGGTGCGCCTCGTCGCGCACGCGCTGCAGCAGGAACAGGGCCTCGCTGTTGCGGGGCATGATCACCGGATCGGGCTCGCCCGGCACCCAGACCTCCTCGAGGCGCTTGGCCAGGCCGATGACAGCCACGTCTGTGATGCCCAGATCGTCGAGCGCCTCGGCGGCGGCCGCGACCTGGGGTGCGCCGCCGTCGACGACGTAGAGGTTGGGCGGGTAGGCGAACTTGCGGGGGCGGCCGGTGTTCGGATCGATGCCGGGACGGGACACCGGTTCGTCCGCGCCGAGCGCGTCGTCCGCGTCGAGCTCGAGCGCGAACTCGGGCGCGAGCGGAGCCTCGGCCTGCAATTCCGCGGCTTCCATCTCCTCGCGCTCCTTCCGGAGCCGCCAGAACCGCCGCCTGGTCACCTCGCGGATGCTGCCGACGTCGTCGGAGCGGCCCTCCCCCGCGGCCTCCTTGATGGTGAAGTGCCGATACTCGGATTTGCGGGCCAGGCCGTCCTCGAACACGACCAGGGAGGCCACCACGTCGGTGCCCTGCACATGACTGATGTCGACGCACTCGATCCGCAGCGGGGCGGTGTCGAGCTCGAGGGCGTCCTGAATGTCTTGCAGCGCGGCCGATCTCGAGGTCAGATCGCCCGCGCGCTTGAGTTTGTGCTGGGCCAGCGCGTCCTTCGCGTTGCGCTGCACCGTCTCGGCGAGGGCCTTCTTGTCGCCGCGCTGGGGCACCCGCAGGCTGACCGCCGCGCCGCGCAGCTTGCTCAGCCACTCCTGGATCTGCTCGGCGTCGGCGGGCAACTCCGGGACCAGCACCTCGCGCGGCACCACGGTGGCCGCCTGCTCCTCGGCCGCCAGCTCGGCCACCGCGACCTGCTCGCCGTAGAACTGGGTGAGGAACTGCTCGACCACGGCGGCCATCTCCCCGCCCGCCTCGGGAGCGTCGATGGCGTCACCGGATTTGTCCACCACCCAGCCGCGCTGGCCGCGGACCCGGCCGTCGCGGACGTGGAAGACCTGCACCGAGACCTGGAGCTCGTCGGTGGCGAAGGCGATCACATCGGCGTCGGTGCCGTCGCCGAGCACCACCGCCTGCTTCTCCAGGGCGCGGCGCAGGGCCTGCACGTCATCGCGCAGGCGGGCGGCGGTCTCGAAATCGAGATCCTCGGCCGCGTCCTGCATGCGGCGTTCCAGATCACGCACCATGCGGTCGGTCCGGCCGGCCAGGAAGTCGCAGAAATCGTCGACGATCTGGCGGTGCTCCGCGGCGCTGACCCGGCCCACGCAGGGCGCGGCGCACTTGTCGATGTAGCCGAGCAGACAGGGGCGCCCGATCTGGTTGTGCCGCTTGAAGACTCCGTTGGAGCAGGTGCGGGCCGGGAATACCCGCAACAGCAGATCCAAGGTCTCGCGGATGGCCCAGGCGTGCGCGTAGGGCCCGAAGTAGCGCACCCCCTTCTTACGCGCGCCGCGATAGACGAACAGCCGCGGGAACTCCTCGTTCAGGGTGACCGCGAGCACCGGGTAGGACTTGTCGTCGCGGTAGCGGACGTTGAAGCGTGGATCGAATTCCTTGATCCAGTTGTATTCCAGCTGCAGCGCCTCCACCTCGGTGGAGACGACCGTCCACTCGACGCTGGCCGCGGTGGTGACCATCTGGCGGGTGCGCGGATGCAGCGACGCCACGTCGGCGAAGTACGAATTCAGCCTGCTGCGCAGGCTCTTCGCCTTGCCGACGTAGATGACCCGCCGATGCGCGTCCCGGAACTTGTACACCCCGGGCTCGACTGGAATCGTCCCCGGACCAGGCCGGTACGTCGCTGGATCTGCCACCCGAACAGCCTATCGAGTGCCACCGACAGGCCTGCGCGGCCAGGCTCGCACTGGCGCAGCGGGCCCGGGTGATCTTGAATAACGCGGTGTCCGACAGTGATTTCCCGCAGTACCCCACGCACTACTCGCAGCAGCCGCCGCCCGGCGGAATCCCCTCCGCCGGTGGCCGACTCGGCTCTGCGCCGCAGATTCCCCGCATGCCGGGCACGGTGCGCGCGGCCCAGGTGATCTCGTTCGTCATGGCCGGACTCGGCGTGGCCCTGACGGTATTGCAGGGCGTGGTCTTCGGCGCCGAGCGCGCGGGCGGGGCCGCCTTCGGCTTCCTGTGCGCTTGGATCCTCGCCGCGCTGGCCGTCCAGTTCGGCAGCGCCGGGCCCGGGACGCGGACCGCGGCGCTGACCTTGTCGATCGTCGAGGCGCTGATCGGGCTCGGTGGCATGGCCGCGATGCAGCCGCCGGGGCTGCTCGGCATCCTCGTCGGAATCGTGACCGCGTGCCTGGTCGGCGGGCCGGGGGCGGCCGCCTGGTTCGCCCGGCCGCGGCCGGGCTATCCGGCCGGATAGCGGCCGCCGGAGTGCTTGCGCCGGACGCCTTTTCGTTCCGATCCCGGGCGGCTGCCGATGATCGGCGTTAAAGTCCGTGCATGAAGCGCACACGCGGAAAGTGGGTTGGCGCTGGCGCGGCGTTGACGCTCGTAGTCGGGATCGTCACCGGATGTTCTGGCGATGACCAGCAGGCCGGCGGGGCCTGCGGGGAAAGCGCGAACGGGACGCCGGTGACGGCGGCCGCCGGAACGAGCGCCGCGACAACCAATATCGCGACGAATCCGGAGATCGCGTCCGGATACCGCTCCGGCATGAAAGCCGTGAAGACCAAGACCTACGCGGTATCGACGGCCAATCCGATCTCCACCAGGGCCGCGTGCGAGGTGCTGGACAAGGGCGGCACGGCCGCGGACGCGCTGATCGCCGCGCAGGCGGTGCTCGGGCTGGTGGAGCCCCAGGCCTCCGGCATCGGCGGCGGCGGGTTCCTGCTCTACTACGACGCGGCGAGCAAGAACGTCGAGGCCTACGACGGGCGCGAGGTCGCGCCGGCCGCGGCCACCGAGAACTATCTGCGGTGGGTCAGCGACACCGATCGCACCGAGCCCAAGCCCAGCACCCGGGCCAGCGGACGCTCCATCGGTGTGCCCGGGATCCTGCGGATGCTGGAAATGGCGCACCGCGAGCACGGCAAGACCGGCTGGCGCGAGCTGTTCGATCCGGCGATCGGGCTGGCGGACCGCGGCTTCGAGATCAGCCCCCGGCTGGCCGGGCAGATCGCGGAGTCGGCCAAGGATCTGGCCGTCGACGAGGCGGCCAAGGCGTACTTCCTGAACCCCGACGGGTCGGCGAAGAAGGTCAATACCCTGCTGACCAACCCCGGGATGTCGAAGACGTTGAGCGCCATCGCCACCGACGGCGCGGACGCGTTCTACACCGGGGCGGTCGCGCAGGCGATCGTCGACGCCGCGGCCGCCACCACCGGCGGGCGCACCGGCGGCCAGATCACCCTGGCCGATCTCGCCGGATACCAGCCCAAGAAGCGCACCGCGCTGTGCTCGGGATACCGCGCGCACGAGATCTGCGGCATGCCCGCGCCCTCCTCCGGCGGCAGCACGGTCGCCGCGACACTGGGCATCCTGGAGAACTTCGACCTGTCCGGACTGAAGCCGGAGAATCTCGACGCCAACGGCGGCAAGCCGAAAGCCGAAGCGGTGCACCTGATCTCGGAGGCCGAACGGCTCGCCTACGCCGACCGCAACAAGTACGTGGCCGACGAGGACTTCATCCCGCTGCCCGGCGGTTCGATGCAGACCCTGATCGACAAGAACTACCTGAAGCAGCGCGCCGGGCTGATCAATCCGGCCCGCAGCATGGGCACCGCCCAGCCCGGTGATTTCGGCCCGGTCCCGCTCGGTGTCGGCCAGCAGCCGCCCGAGCACGGCACCAGCCACATCTCGGTGGTCGACAAGTACGGCAATGCCGCGGCGCTGACCACCACGGTCGAATCCGCCTTCGGTTCCTTCCACGTCGTCGACGGATTCGTCCTGAACAACCAGCTCACCGACTTCGCCGCCGATCCGCTCGGCACCGACGGCGCGCCGGTGGCCAATCGCATCCAGCCGAACAAGCGCCCGCGCAGCTCGATGGCGCCCACGCTGGTCTTCGATCGCGCGGCCGACGGCACCCGCGGCGCGCTCACCCACGTCACCGGCTCCCCCGGCGGCTCGGTGATCATCCAGTTCGTCGTCAAAACACTGGTCGGCCTGCTGGATTGGGGCCTGGACCCGCAGCAGGCGGTCTCCGCGGTCTCCTTCGGCGCGGGCAACGCCCCGGCCACCGGGATCGGCGGCGAGCATCCCGCGATCAACGCCGCGAACAAGGGCGACAACGATCCGCTGGTCATCCGCCTGCGGGAGCTGGGCCATCAGGTCTCGGTGGCGCCACAGGTCAGTGGTCTGAGCGCACTGCGACTCGACCCGGGTAACGGCTGGGTCGGCGGCGCCGACCCGCGCCGTGAGGGAGCCGTCTACGGCGATACGCGCTGATCGGGGCGTCCCGGCCGGTTGCCGGCCGGGACTACTCCGGGGTCTGGTCCGCGGTGTACTTCGCGCCGAGCTCGCGCAGATGATCCATCGCGTCCGCGGCACGGGACTTGTCGTTGGACCGGATCGCCAGCAGCGGGACGTATTCGTCGTCGGCGAGTTCCAGGCGGGCCCAGGACTTGCCGGGCAGGAACGAGACGCCGCGAATGTGCCGCCAGGCGAAGAGGTTGTCGCCGAGGATGTTCCGGACCGAGACGCCCTGCGGCCCGACCCGCAGTCGCGGGCGGGTCAGGGTCAGGATGCCGGCGGCGATGAGCAGGCCGACGCCGATCATCGCGAACTGGTCCACGACCCGGAAGTTGACGCCGGTGGAACCGGACCGCAGCCAGATGCCGCCGATGGTGAAGACCGCGAAGATCAGGCTCGCGGAAATCCAGGCGGTGCGGACCGCGCGGCGCGGCCGCACCTCGAGGTCCCATGCCGCGGCATCCGCGACCGGCTGATCACGGCGCCGGATTCGCTCGACAGGCATCGGTCAGAACGACTCTCGCAGCGCGCGCAGGGTGAGCGCGGCGTCCAGCGCCGCCTTTGCGGCCTGCTCGCCCTTGTCCTCGGCCGAACCGGGCAGCCCGGCCCGGTCCAGGGCCTGCTCCTCGGTGTTGGTGGTGAGCACGCCGTTGGTGACCGGGGTCGCCGCGTCCAGCGAGACCCGGGTCAGACCGGCGGTGACCGCGTCACACACGTACTCGAAATGCGGTGTGCCGCCGCGGATCACGACGCCGAGCGCGACCACCGCGTCATGGGTGCGCGCCAATTCCTGCGCGACGACCGGCAATTCCATCGCGCCCGCGCAGCGGACCGTGGTCACGTGCCGCACGCCCGCCTCCTTGGCCACCCGCTCGGCGTTCGCCACCAGGGTGTCGCAGATCGTGGTGTGCCAGCGCGAGGCCACGATGCCGAGCTTGAGGTCCTTGGCATCCGACAGCTCGAAGCTGGGTACGCCCGTGCCGCTCATCGATTTCCGCCCTTCGGGAAAGTCACTGTGCCGTCTCGCCGAGGTCGAACTCGTCCAGCCCGATCAGGTCATGACCCATCCGGTCCCGCTTGGTGCGCAGGTAGCGGAGGTTCTCGGCGTTGGCGCGCAACGGCATCGGGACCCGGTCGGTGATCCGCAGGCCGTAGCCGTCCAGGCCGACGCGCTTGGCCGGGTTGTTGGTGAGCAGGCGCATGGACCGGATGCCGAGATCGACCAGGATCTGCGCGCCGGTGCCGTAGTCGCGGGCGTCGGCGGGCAGGCCGAGATCGAGATTGGCGTCGACGGTGTCGCGGCCGGAATCCTGGAGCTGGTAGGCCTGCAGCTTGTGCATCAGGCCGATGCCGCGGCCCTCGTGGCCACGCATGTACAGCACCACGCCCCGGCCCTCGGCGGCCACCATTTCCAGCGCGGCGTCCAGCTGCGGGCCGCAGTCGCAGCGCAGCGAACCGAACACGTCACCGGTGAGGCACTCCGAGTGCACGCGCACCAGCACGTCCTCGCCGTCGCTGATATCGCCACGGACCAGCGCGACATGCTCGACGTCGTCGTAGATGCTCTGGTAGCCGACCGCCAGGAACTCACCGTGCGCGGTGGGGATGCGCGCCTCGGCGACCCGGACGACCTGCTTCTCGTGCTTGCGCCGCCAGGCGATCATGTCGGCGATGGAGATCAGCGCCAGATCATGCTCGTCGGCGAAGATGCGTAGCTCCTCGGTGCGGGCCATGTGGCCCTCGTCCTTCTGGCTGACGATCTCGCAGATGACACCGGCCGGGCGCAGGCCCGCCATCCGGGACAGGTCGACGGCGGCCTCGGTGTGACCGGGGCGGCGCAGCACGCCGCCGTCCTTGGCGCGCAGCGGGACCACGTGACCGGGGCGGGTCAGGTCGTCGGCCTTGGCGTCCGGGTCGGCGAGCAGGCGCATGGTGGTGGCGCGGTCGGCGCCGGAGATGCCGGTGGTGATGCCCTCGCGCGCGTCGACCGACACGGTGTAGGCGGTGCCGTGCTTGTCCTGGTTCTGCGCGTACATCGGCGGCAGGCCGAGGCGGTCGCAGTCGTCACCGATGAGCGGCACGCAGATGTAGCCGGAGGTGTAGCGAATCATGAAGGCGACCAGCTCGGGGGTGGCCTTCTCCGCCGCGAAGATGAGGTCGCCCTCGTTCTCACGGTCCTCGTCGTCGACGACGACGACGGCCTTACCAGCGGCGATGTCGGCGACTGCGCGCTCGATGGTGTCGAACCTGGTCACGTCAGCTGTGCTCCATATCGAAAGAAGTGTCCGGCGCGGCCGAGCACCTTGCCTCACTACATTAAGGCCTTCGGGGTGCGCCTCCGCCCCCGAGGCCGGTCAGCCGCGCTGCTGCAGCCGCTCGACGTACTTGGCGATCACGTCGACCTCGAGGTTCACGGTGGTGCCGACGGCGGCGGTGCCGAGATTGGTCAGCGACAGCGTGGTCGGGATGAGCGAGACCTCGAACCAGTCCCGAGTGCCGTCGGCGGCGGGCGCGTCGTCGCGGCCGAGGCCGGAGACGGTGAGCGAGATGCCGTCGAGGGTGATCGAGCCCTTCTCCACCACGTACTTGGCGATCGGGTCGGGCAGTGAGATGCGCACCACCTCCCAGTTCTCCGAGGGCGTGCGGGCCAGCACGGTGCCGGTGCCGTCGACGTGGCCCTGCACCAGGTGCCCGCCGAGGCGGCTGTTCAGGGCGGCGGCGCGCTCCAGGTTGACCCGCGCGCCGGCGCCGAGGCCGCCGATGCTGGAGCGGTTCAGCGTCTCCTGCATCACATCGACGGTGAAGCTGTCGCCGTCGACCACGTCGACGACGGTCAGGCAGACGCCGTTGACCGCGATGGAGTCGCCGTGCCCGGCATCGGAGGTGACGAGCTTGCCCCGGATGGTCAGGCGCGCGGCGTCGGCCAGCGGCTCGGTGGCGACGATCTCGCCGAGCTCCTCGACGATGCCTGTGAACATGGGTGCACTCCCCTGGTCGCGTTCGTGTGTCGGTGGGCGGAACAAGCTGGGCGTGGCTGCTATTCCCGCGCTCGCCCCCAGGGTAACGACGCCCCGTCGTAGCGCGGCAGCGTGGTTCCGGCCCGGGCGCCGCGGCGCCGGAACCGACCGCGTGACCGGCAAGCACCGTCGGTTTCTGTACACCGATACGAAATTGCCGGGCGTTTACCACGGCGAGATAAACAGACTGCCCAGAATTTCCGCGCATTACGAATGAATCAAGACTATTTGCCCGGAGTGCCGAATCTTGCTGCTACCCAGCAGAAAACACACCTACACATTTCCCTTGCATCCGAACGGAAATGGATGCAAGATTGTTATGTACATGACTCCGACCGTTCGAATTGCGTTAGCCAGCCGGCAACGAACGGCCTTCTACCAGCAGTTGGAAGCGGATCCTTCATGGTTAATCCACCACTCAACGGGGGTGCTGCGTGACTACTCTTCTCGATGCGACGCTAGAAGTTCGCTGCGGGCAGTACCGCCGCGAGTTCCAGATGCCCGCCGCGATCGACCCGGCCTCGCGGCACATCCTCTTGCACATCGGCCAGGAGTACGGCGCCGTCACCATGCCGGCCGCGCTGGGTGAGCAGGTGCAGCAGCAGCTCACCGCCGCACAGCTGGCCGCGCCGGTCGTGCACCACCCGCGCGCCGAACGGTGGACCTTCATCACCGGGCCCGCCTCGGAGGCGCTCACCGCGCACGTCTCGGCCGAACTCTTCCGGCTCTACGCGACGGTCGCCTGCACCGGCACCCAGGTGGTGCTGCCCTCCTTCGAGGACGAGCGCACCGGGCACCGCGTCTGGGTGCAGCAGCCCGAGAACGCGACCGCCCTGCCGCCGATCACCGCCGTCATCGAGGCGGCCCTCGGCAGCCGCCGGAAACCGCACTACAACTGAGCTTTACCTGGTCGGGCGCTGAATTCCGCAGCGCCCGAGGCGATCAGAGCCAGTGCTCGGCGGCCTGCCGCCGCAGCTTCTCCACCGTGGCACCGGGGTCGGCCGTGTTGTAGACCGCCGATCCCGCGACGAAGCAGTCGATTCCGGCCTCCGCCGCCTGCTCGATGGTGTCGGCGTTGATGCCGCCGTCGATCTCCACCAGCAGCCGCAGCTCACCCGAATCCACCAGGTTGCGCACGATCCGGGCCTTTTCCAGCACGCTCGCGATGAACGACTGCCCACCGAATCCCGGCTCCACGCTCATCACCAGCAGCGTGTCGAAGCTCTTCAGGATCTCCAGGTACGGCTCGATCGGCGTGTTCGGCTTCACCGACAGGCCGGCCTTGGCGCCGGCCGCGCGGATATCGCGCGCCACCGCCACCGGATCCTCGGTCGCCTCCGCGTGGAAGGTGACGTTGTGTGCGCCCGCCTCCGCGTACGGCGGCGCCCAACGGCCCGGATCCTCGATCATCAGATGGCAATCCAGCGGAATGTCGGTCGCCTTCAGCAGACTCTGCACCACCGGCAGGCCCAGCGTCAGATTCGGCACGAAGTGCGCGTCCATCACATCGACGTGCAGCCAGTCGGCGGTCGCGACGGCCGCGGTCTCGTCCGCGAGACGAGCGAAGTCGGCGGAGAGGATGGACGGGGCGATCATCGGCTGAGCCGGTCGCGAAAACGTCGGTGTGGACACAACGCCGGAGTCTACCGAGCACCGCCCACACGCCGTGACTGTCCCCTCTCACCAGGCAAACGATGATTGCGGGGCGCCGCAATGGGTAGCCTTGACAGGGTGATCAATATTTCGGCGGAACAGGGGACCAGCTCCCCGGTGGAGATTCGGGTGGCCGCATCGGTCACACAGCTGCCCATCGTGCGCGGGCTCGCCGAAACTCTCGTGCTACTCAGCGAATTCACGCTCGACGAGGTCGCCGACATCCGGTTGGCCGTCGACGAGGTGTGTTCCACGCTGATCGCGGTCGCGAAGCCCGGGTCCAGCCTGACCTGCCGGTTCACCATCGGTGAGACCGAGTTGCTGGTGCACGTCAGCGGGATCGCGGGCAACGAGGGCTTGCCGGACCAGCGCAGTTTCGGGTGGCATGTGCTGCGCACCCTCACCGATTCGGTGCAGGCGACACAGGATCCCTTCGACTCCGCGGCTTCCGGATACCCCACGACGGTCGAATTCCGTCGCGTCCGGGGGAAGGCGTAGTGGCGGAAGACGAGACTGTGTTCGATCCGGAGCGCAAGGAAGCCGAGGCGGCCCCCAGCGAAACGCCCGAATCCGAGCCCAGTACTGCGAGTGCGGAAGCCGAAGCGGTTCCCGCGGAAGCCGAGGAGGACGCCGAAACCGTCGAGGAGGTCGGCTCGTCCTCCGGGTACGACGATCTCGGCGCGCTGTTCGAGCGGCTCGCCGCCGCCGCCCCGGGGTCCGCGAAGTACACCGCGCTGCGCGACGAGCTGATCAGCCGCTGCATCCCGCTCGCCGACCACATCGCGCGCAAATTCAGCGGGCGCGGTGAACCTTTCGACGACCTCACCCAGGTCGCGCGGGTCGGGCTGGTGCACGCGGTGGACCGCTTCGATCCCGCCCGCGGCTCCAACTTCCTGTCCTTCGCGGTGCCGACCATCATGGGCGAGGTCCGGCGCTACTTCCGCGACAACACCTGGGCGATGCGAGTTCCGCGGCGTGTCAAGGAAACTCATCTGCGCATCGGCTCCGCCATCGACGCGCTCTCCCAGACCCTGGGGCGCTCCCCCACGGCCAAGGAGATCGCCGCGCATCTCGATGTCGATCCGGACGAGGTCACCCAGGCGGTCATCGCCGGCAATGCCTACCAGCCGAGTTCGATCGACGCCGCCTCGCTCGGCCGCGACACCGACGCGTCGCTGCTCGACACCCTCGGCGAGGAGGAGGGTCAGTTCGAGCGGGTCGAGGAGTACGTGGCGATCAGACCGCTGCTGGCCGGCCTGCCCGAGCGGGAACGCCGGATCCTGACCATGCGGTTCTTCGAGTCGATGACCCAGACCCAGATCGCGAAGCAGATGGGCATCTCGCAGATGCACGTCTCGCGCATCCTCACCAAAACCCTGGCCCGCCTGCGGGAACTGTCCGAACGCGAGTAATCACCCCGGCTGCTGCTTGCGCTGCTTGCGCAGTTTCGCGGGCGCAGCCAGCCACCAGGCCGCGTCGAGCAGTTCGCGCAGCTGATCGCGCTCGACGCGATCCAGGTCGATCAGGATGTACGGATACCCGTCGTAGTGCGGGGTGGTGTAGAAGGCCGGATCACCCGAGGCCAACAGCGCCTCCTTCTCCACCATCTCGCACTGCAACACCAGCCCGCCCTCGACCTCGTCCCGCAGCCGCGCGAACCCCTTCTTCCCCACCTTCAGCGCCGGACTGCGCCACCACGTGGACTCCTCCACGCCCGGCAGATCGGTCGCCAGCTCGACGACGCCTTTCCAGGTGATAGCCATACCTGCCAGTTTGCCCCGTCGGCGGGCGTCCGGCTTGGACATTTGGAACCGCTCGGACTGCTCCAGCCCAGCTCCCTTTCCGCTGGCCTCGGTGACGGCAGTGCGGGCGGCGGCAGCAGTGTGGGCGGCCCCTCGGCGCGGGGCCGCCCACAAGACCGACCTCAGTCGGGGTCGATTATCTTCTGCTACAGCGGTTTACGCAGAGCGGCCAAGAACATGGCGTCGGTGCCGTGGCGGTGCGGCCAGAGTTGCGCGCCCGGGCCGTCGCCGATGTCGGTGACGCCCGGGAGCAGGTCGCGGGTGTCGAGTTGCTCGGCGCCGGAGCGGCGGACGAAATCGCCGACGACGGAGACCGTTTCCGGCAGGTGCGGGGAGCAGGTCGAGTAGACGACGACGCCGCCCGGACGGACCAGTTCCCACGCGGCGGCGAGCAATTCGCGCTGGAGCAGTACCAGTTCGCGGACGTCGGAGGGTGTGCGCCGCCAGCGCGCCTCCGGGCGGCGGCGCAGCGCACCGAGGCCGGTGCACGGCGCGTCGACCAGGACGCGGTCGTAGCCGGGGGTCAGTCCGCTGTCGCGGCCGTCGACGACGTGCACCTCGACCGGCAGCCCCTTGGTGGACTTGCGGACCAGTTCGGCGCGGTGCTCGGCGGGTTCGACCGCGTCGACGTGGAACTGGTCGATCGCGGCGAGCGCGCCGAGCAGTGCCGCCTTGCCGCCGGGGCCGGCGCACAGGTCGAGCCAGCGGCCGCCGTCGGGACCTTCCAGCGGAGCGCGGGTCAGGCTGAGCGCGACCAGCTGGCTGCCCTCGTCCTGCACACTCGCCAGACCGTCCCGCACCGGCTCGAGCTTGCCCGGGTCGCCGCCGTCGAGGTAGACCGCGTACGGCGACCACTTGCCTTCGGTGCCACCGGTAACGAGCGCGAGTTCTTCGGCGGAGATCTCACCGGGTCGTGCGACCAGGTGCACCAGCGGCCGGGCATCGTCGGCCTCGAGCGCGTCGCGCAGTTCCGCGGCCCGCACCCCGAGCGCGTCCGCGAACGCCTGCGCGATCCACACCGGATGCGCGAACTCGAAAGCCAAGCGGCCCACCGGATCCTGCGGGGCCAGTTCTTCCACCCACTGCTCGGGGGTCTTCTCGCCCGCGCGCCGCAGCACCGCGTTCACGAACCCGGCCTTGCTCTGCCCGAATTCGCCGCGCGCCAGCGCGACCGAGGTATCCACCGCCGCGTGCGCACCGATCCGCGTCCGCAACAGCTGATACACGCCCAGCCGCAACACATCCAGCAGCGGACCATCGACCTCGGCCACCGGCCGCCCGGCCCCGGCCGCGATCACCGCGTCCAGCAGCCCGAGCGAACGACACGCCCCATAGGCGAGCTCCGTCGCCAGCGCCGCGTCCCGCCCGGAGATGTTGCGCTCCCGAAGCAGTCCCGGCAACACGAGATTCGCGTACGCGTCCCGCTCCCGCACCGCCCGCAGCACATCCCGCGCCACCAACCGCACCGGATCCCCCACCTCCGGCTTACGCGCCTTACCCCGATCCGGCTGCGCCGCACCGCCCTTGGCGGCACCACCTTTGGCTGACCCACCAGCAGGCCGATTCTTAGGCGCACCGGTCTTCTTCCGCGCACCGCCCTCCGACGCCCGTTCCGGCTTCGACCGCCCCGATCCACTCCCCTGCGCCGAGCCCGCCCGCCCGGCACCCGCCGAGCGATCGCCACGCGACACAGATCCGCTCGCGCCGTCGGCCGTCGCGGTTCCCTCGCCGGAAACGGCCCGATGACCGTTGTGCGGCCGATCGCCGCCTGCCACGATTCCGCTGCCGGAGTCACCTGCCGAAGGCCCGCGTCCGGACGACGCTCGGCCGGTGGCACCGGCGCGACGGGAGTCGTCCGAAGCCTGGTTCCGCCCGGAACGTTCCCGGGCACCGCGATCGGCAGCGCTATCCGCGCCACCGGTGCGCGCCGACGTCACGTCCCGCCGCTCCGGCCGACTCCGGGGCGCGTCACCGCGGCGGTCGTCGGTGCGGGTGCCGCTGTCGTACTCGCGGGGCGCTTGGCGGCGGGCCGGGGTCGTCCCGTCGTCCCGGGCGGCCGCGCGCTTCGGGTTCTGGGCGCGGGAGAGCCAGCCGCTGTCGATCGCGCCCGCGGTCGGCTTGCGCCCGGCGGGTTTGCGGGGGCGGTCGTCGCGGCGCGGGGCCGCGTCACCGGTCGAATTCGACTGGGGTGCGCCCTTTTTCGCCGGCCGCTGGGGTGCCGCGCCCGCGTCGGTTCCACGCTGCGCGGCGATTCGCCGACGCCTGTCTTCCGCGCTCATGCACGCACCTCGCTGCCGCTCGTCCGTGCCGCGGCCGCGGATGCGGCTCGCCGGTTTCCGCTGCCCGCACCGAGTCGCCGCTCGGCCGGACCGGTTACGCCGTTGTTCGCCGTCCTCATTCGACCACCGCGCCGGGCTCGAGGCGGGCGCCGCGGGCCCAGTCCAGGGCCGCCATCATGCGTTTGCCCTGGGGCTGGACCTGGTCCAGGCGCAGGGCGGTGGTGGCGGTGCCGATGAAGACGCCGGTCTTGCGGACCTCGATGGTGCGCAGGGGGAGTTCCTCCTCGACCATCTCGACGGGGCCGAGTTTGAGACGGACGCCGCCGATCTCGGTCCAGGCGCCGGGCGCGGGGGTGACGGCGCGGATGCGCCGGCTGATGTTCAGCGCCGGGCTGTCCCAGCGCACGTGCCCATCCTCGGCGACCACCTTCGGCGCGTGCGACACCCCCTCGGTGGGCTGCGGAATCGCTTGCAGCGCGCCGTCTTCCACACCGTCGAGGGTGGTTTCGAGCAGGTGCGCGCCACTGTCGGCGAGCCGCTCCAGCAGAATGCCCGCGGTATCGGTGACCCGGATCTTCTCGGTCACCACGCCGAAGACGGGCCCGGTGTCCAGGCCCGCTTCGATCTGGAAAGTAGAGGCGCCGGTGAACTCGTCACCGGCGTCGATGGCCGCCTGCACCGGTGCCGCGCCACGCCAGGCGGGCAGCAGCGAGAAGTGCAGGTTGATCCAGCCGTAGCGGGGAATGTCGAGCACCCGCTGCGGCAGCAGGGCACCGTAGGCGACGACGGGACAGCAGTCGGGCGCCAATTCGGTGAGCTGATCGATGAATTCGGGTTCGGCCGGGCGGCGCGGAGTGAGCACGGGGATACCGTGCTCGTCGGCCAGCTGCCCCACCGGCGACCGCTTGACCTTGCGACCGCGACCGGCGACGGCGTCGGGCCGCGTGACCACGGCGACCACCTCGTGCCGGGACGACTCGATCAACCGGCGCAGCGACGGCACGGCCGGTTCGGGCGTGCCCGCGAAGACGATGCGCATCAGCGACCCCGCCCGAACGGGTTCGGCTTACCGGATTCACCGGTGCCGCGCGAGGCGCGGACGGTCAGGCCCGCGGTGAACCACTCCGATTCCCGGATCCCCCGCATCGCGTCCTTGCGGTCGCCCGGATCGAGCCGGTCGATGAACAGCACCCCGTCGAGATGGTCGTTCTCGTGCTGCACGCAGCGCGAGAGCAGCTCGGTGGCGTCGAACTCGACCGGCTTGCCGGTCATGTCCACGCCGGACACGCGGATCCGCAGTGCCCGGCGGACGTCGTAGCGCGCCCCCGGAATGGATAGGCACCCTTCCGGCCCGACCTGTTCCTCGTCGCCTTCGACGGTGTAGACCGGGTTCACCACGTGCCCCTGCGCGTCGCCGGTGTCGTAGACGAAGACCCGCAGCCCCACGCCGATCTGCGGCGCCGCCATACCGACCCCGCCGTCGTCGTACATGGTGTCGGTCAGGTCCTCGACGAGCTGGCGCAGCTCCCGATCGAATTCGGTGACCTCCGCCGCACGGGCGCGCAGAATGGGATCGCCGAATAGGCGAACAGGCTGAATGGTCACGGCGGCTCCCGGGAAAACTGGTGGATGCGGTCGTCTCATTCTAGTGAGGGACGCGGGGCCGCCCCGCGCCCGACCACCACCCCCGGGGAATCGCTGGGCGCCGCCGAATCCTCGGATCTCCCCGATCCGGGGCCGTGGAGCTGGTATGAATCCAGTGCGGTCCGGGCGGGGTGTAGATCCCTCCGCCCGGCCGCCCGGATCTAGGAATTGCCGGCGATGATCACCTGCGGGATGCCGGTACCCAGCGGCACGGCCCGGCACTCGGGCGCCGGGCTCCCCGGATCCAGCACCTGGACCAGCAGTTCCTGGACGAACGAGTCGTAGACCATGTGGAAGTGCCCGGTCAGGTTGCTCGGGCACAGGTCCTGCAGGACCAGGTTGCTGGCGTTCGGGCCGCGGATCGCGATGTTGTCGAACGGCTGGATCATCTCGTCTACCCGGCTGCCGATCGTCACGTACTTCGGCCCGGGCACGGTGTCACCGCCCGCGTTGAGTTCGGTCATCACCGGCGAGCCCTGCACCTGCTGCACCGCCGCCAGCGAGGTGACGCGCACGAACACGTCCAGGATTCCGATCGATTCGACGACCGGCACCAGCCCGTACATCACGCCGCCGTAGGTGGGCGAGGCCAAGCCGACCCACTGCCCGACCTTGGGCGCCCCGCCGAACTGATTGACCCAGTACCGGGTGACATTGGCGCCCTGGGAGAACCCGATCAGGTCGACCTGGGCCGCACCTGTCGCGGCGAGCACCGCGTCGACGAATTCGCCGACCTGGCGGGCGCTGACCCGCATGTCCTCGGTCCCGTAACTGCCGGCCCCCGGCACGCCCCCGTAATTCAGCGCGAAGACACAGAATCCGGCCGACACCAGCTTCGGCCCGATGGCCGAGTAGTCGGAGTAGGCACTGGAATCGGTGCCGTGCGCGAGGACCACCGGCCGCGGGCGGGCCGGGTCCGGGACGCAGGCGAAGTTGTTGACGCCCACCGGAACCGCGTTCGGGTGGGTCTTCTGGTAGATGGCGGCGGCCAGGTGATCCGGCTGGGCCGGACCGGGAAACGCCGGCACCTCCGCCGAACGATAGATCGATACTTCGGCAATCGGGTCCGGCTCGGCGGTGGCGGGTGCCGCGCCGGAGCCGATCAACCCGGCTCCGGCCATGACGGCGGCCAGCATCAACCGGCCGATCTGTGACTTACCCCAACCCCACGTGCCCTCAGGCTGTTCCATACCCCAATTATTTAACGAATCCGGGTGAAATGCCTGCGCTAGCGGAGTGTTTCGTGCCTAAGACTTTTCGGGGCTGTCGTCTTCGGCGAGAATCCGGTAGAGCGCCCGCCGCGCCTCGGTCAGCACCTCGGCCGCCTTGGTCGCCTGCTCCGGCGTTCCGGCCGCCGCGACCTGTGCCGCCGCGCCCATGAGCTGGCCGATCAGCGCGCGCAGGTCGATCGCCTGATCGCCCACATCGCCCTTCACGTCGGCCCAGGGATCGCCCAGGTCCTCACGGTGCTCGGTGACGTAGGTGGTGCCGGCCTCGGTCAGCTGGGCGGTCTTGCGACCGGCCACCTTCTCGATGAGCACCAGGCCCTCGTCCTCGAGCTGCGCGAGCGCGGGGTAGATGGAGCCCGGGCTCGGACGCCAGACGTCGTCGCTGCGTTCGCGGATCTGCTGGATCAGCTCGTAGCCGTGCATCGGGCGCTCGGTGAGCAGCAGCAGGACCGCCGCTCGCACGTCGCCGCGCCGGCCGCGGCCACCACGGCCACGCCCACGCCCGAAGTGCGGGCCGAAACCGGGGCCGAAGCCGCCGGGACCGAACTCGGGGCCGAAGCCGCCGCGCCGGCCGTGCCGGGGGTGCATGCCCCGCTCGGGACCGAATTCTCCTTGGCCGGGGTGCCAGCGATGGCCGCGACGGCCGAACTCTTTGTTTTCGATGTTTTCCATGTCTGCCTCCTGAGGCTTCCGTGTGTATCTCACGCTATCGACGATATATCGACAATCTATCCAACGCAAGGGTGTCTTCGAGAATTCCGCGAACGCAGAAGAGGCGCGCCCCCGGTTCGGGGACGCGCCTCTGGTGGTGCGGGGCTAGAGCGAGTCGATCCAGTCGCGCAGTCGCTCCCCCTCGGTGACCATCAGCTCGGGATCGCGAAAGGCATTGGTGAGCAAGGAAATACCCTGATATGAGGCGATCAGCGCGATGGCGAGCCGCGCCGCGTCCGGCCGGCCCATGGCTTCGAACTGGGTCCGCGCCCAGTCGACGAGTTCCTGCATCACCTCGCTGGCGCGACCTTCCAGCGGGTCGTCGCGCTTGTGCAGTTCCGCCGTCAGCGAACCGAACGGGCAGCCGTAGCGGGCCGCCAGCTCCCGCTCGCCCACCCAGCCGTCGATGAGTGCCTTCAGCCGCTCCTGCGGCGTTTCGAGGCGGTCGAGTTCGGCGACGAGCTGATCCAGCGTGCGGGCGTGCGCGCCGATGGCGGCCTCGATGAGCTGGTCTTTCGTCTTGAAGTAGTAGTAGACGTTGCCGACCGGGACGTCGGCGACCCGCGCGATTTCCGCGATGGTGGTCTTCTCGACGCCGCGTTCGTAGAACACGCGCACGGCGGCCTCGATCAGCCGCTCCCGCTTGCCGGGCTTGGTACCGGCCACTGAGTTGGTCACCCAACTAACTGTAGACAACGCCGCGATCATCGGCTAGCTTCTTGTTAGTCAGTCAACTAACTAAGGAGCTCGACCAATGATCGTGGTAACCGGAGCAACCGGAAATGTGGGACAGCCGCTGGTGCGGATGCTGGCCGAGGCCGGCGCGAAGGTGACGGCCGTGGCCCGCACCGCGCCCGCCGACCTCCCGGCCGGCGCGCAGGCCGTGGCCGCCGACCTCACCGACGCCGCCGACCTCCCCTTCGCCGGCGCGGAGAAACTGTTCCTGCTCTTCTCCCCCGCCTCCTACGCCGCCGACCCGGCCGCGATCCTCGCGGCCGCGAAGGATTCCGGCGTCCGGCACGTCGTCCTGCTGTCCTCGCAGGGCGTGGCCACCCGGCCCGACAGCGCCTCGCACGGTCAGCTCGGCAAGGCCATCGAACTCGCCGCCCAGAACTCCGGCATGGACTGGACCATCTTGCGCCCCAGCGGTTTCCAGTCCAACACCTTCGCCTGGGCCGACTCGGTCCGCGCCGAGCGCGTCGTCGCCGCTCCCTTCGCCGACGTCGCCATCCCCTTCGTCGACCCGGAGGACATCGCCGCGATGGCCGCCGCGGCCCTGCTGTACGAGGGCCACCACGGCCGGACCTACACCCTGACCGGCCCCGCACCGGAGTCGCCGCGCGACCGCGCCCGCGTCCTCGGCGAACTCCTCGGCGAGCCGGTGCGATTCGTGGAGCAAACCCCCGAAGAGGCCCGCGCCCAAATGCTCTCGTTCATGCCGCCCGAGGTCGCCGACACCACCCTGGCCATCCTCGGCGCACCCACCCCCGAGGAACTCACCATCAGCCCCGACATCGAACAGGTCCTCGGCCGCGCACCCCACCCCTACGCCGCCTGGGCCGCCCGCACCCTGCCCGCCTTCCGCTGACCACCCCGAAAACCGAATGCGCCCAACCCGGTCCGCGATCTAGCGTTGCGGCATGGCTATCAGCAAGAAGAATCGTCGCAAGATCGTCGTCGGCGATCGCGAATACCTGTGGTGGGTCCGCCGGGACTGGGAGAACTACCAGCAGCCGGGTGCGCCGACCCTCGCGGTCGCGACCGACGATCGGCGCATGCTGCTCTACTACGCCCTGAACCAAGCCGAGGAAGCCCGCCACCTGGTGGTGCTCGGCTCCGAGTTCCGCGGGGCGGTCCGTCCCGGCCTGAGTGGCCGCTATCGGTGCCCGGCCTTCGGGCTCCCCGGCGAGATCCATCCCTCCGACGTCGCGGCGTTCATCACCTGGTGCACCACGGCCGAACCGCTCCCGGTGAAGGTCGACTGGCAGGGCAATCCGTTGCGGCCCTCGGCAATCGATCCGGAGTCGAAGGTCGCCTAGCCGATCGGTTCAGGACGCGCCGGTGAGCAGGCGCAGGGCGAGTTCGGCGATGCTGGCGGCGTCCAGCAGGTCGGACAGGGTCAGGTCGATGCCGTGGTCCTGGCGGAGGTGGGTGATGAGGTCGAGGGCGTGCAGGGAGGACAGGCCCAGGTTGGTGAGGGGGCTGTAGCGGTCGAGGGTTTCGGCTGCGGCGCCGAGCATTCGGGCGATCTGGTGCAGCAGATAGTTCTCCAGGTCGACGTGCGCGTCCGGAGGCGGGGCCGGGGTGGGGTGGCCGGCGGGGCTCCAGTTGATCAGCGTGGCCGGGAGACCGGAGGCGTGGCGGTGGTCGGCGAGGGCGTCGAGGAACGCGGCGGCCGCGGCGTCGGCGGGCGGGCGCCGGGTGCGCGGGTGGGTCGGCGACAGCACGACGAAGAAGTCCAGCGGGCGGGCGGACAGCAGTCGATGCAGGGCCCAGGCGCCGGCGACCCTGGTGCGCAGGGTCCGTTCCAGGTCGGCGGGTGCGGTCGCGATGGCGGCCGGGTGCGGGGACAGCGTGGTGTGCACGACGCCGGCGATCGGGGCGGCCCGGCGATCGGCGGTATGCAGAATTCGGGCGACGGCGTGTTCGTTGGCGATGTCGGCGCAGTGTTGTTCCACCACCAGGCCGGCGCCCCGCAACTGGTGCGGCACCGCGTCTTCCGCGGCGTCGGGGCCGATGAACAGCAGCGACCGGGCGCCGCGATCGACCAGCCATTGCGCGGCGCGGCCGCCGAGCCCACTGGGCGCGCCGGTGATCAGGTAGGTCACGCCGGACCGGATATCACCACAGATCGCGTCGGGCTCGGGGCGATAGACACTGTCGAGTGGCACCAGACGTGGTGCCCACCACCGATTCCGGCGCAGCGCGAGCCGGTTCTCGGACGCCGCGGCGCGCGCGACGGCCGTCAGCGCGGCCGCCTCGGCGACCGTGGTTTCGCCGTTCTCGGGCAGGTCGACCAGGACCACGTCGCGGCGTTGTTCCCGCCCCAGCGCGGGCCCGTATCCCCAGAGTGCCGCCTGCCACGGCGCCGCGCAGCGCGGGTCGGGCCCGGCCGCGCGCGCACCGCGGGTCACCAGGATCGTCGGGACACCGGGCGGCGTGGCCCGCGCGGTCGCCAGCGCACCGGCACACAAACCGACGGCAGTCGACAACACTTGCCGGGCAGTGGAATTCACGTCGGTATCGGTACCGAGCGCCGACAGGTTCAGCACCGCCCGCAGCTGCTGATCCGGTCCGAGATCGGCCTCGATCTCGGCCGCGCTCGCGTGCGGCGCCACCGGGAACACGGTGTGCCCGGCCTGCCGCAGGGCCTCGATCACCGCCGCATCGATCCGGGTTCCGCTCTGCCGGATCAGCACCCGGCCGGGTTCGTCCGCCGGGTAGGAGCCGAGTTCGACTGTGCGCCAAGCTGTCCGGAACTCGGAGTGCCCGGCCTTGACGACCGGCCGGAGTTCGGCCGGCGCGGCGCCACGCGGATGCGATGGCAACGCGCGCAGCGGAGTCTCCCGGATCGGCGGTGGCGCCACGGTGCGCCGGGCCCGCAGCGAACCCACCCGCACGCCGGTGAGTTCGATGATGGCCGTGCCGTTTCCGTCATAGACGGTGATGTCCCCCGCGAACCCGGTGTCGTTGTTGCGCACCGCGCGCGTCACACACCACTGCGGGCGCGGGGTCGCGGTCCGGATCCGGACCCGATCGATCCCGGTCAGCATCATCGGGCTGTCGGCAGCGGTCGGCAGCAGCGTGAATACCGTTTGCAGACAGGCGTCCAGCGCCGGGAGCGCCGCGTGCTCGGCGGACGCGCTCCGGATCCGGGCCACGGTTTCGCCTGGTCCGTACCACATTTCGGCGATCCGCCGGAATGCGCCGATCCACTGGTTCCCGGCCAGATAGTGCCGGTTGTAGAAGCGCTCGCCCGCCTGCCAGCGGATGCACCGGGCCCGCGCCTGGGCCAGCACCGGCGGCTCGTAGCCGGACGGCGCGTCCTCCGTGCGGGCCTGCGCGAGCACGCTGTCGTCCGGCCCGACGGCCAGGAACCGCCACGCGTCCCGCTCGGCCTGCGCCACCACGCGCAAGTCGACGGTGCCCGTGCCGAGCGCGGACAACGGCTGCATCTGGCGAAACCGGATGTCGCGCAAGACGATCTCGCCCGCACCCGACAGTTCCCGGGCCGCGGCGTGCCACAGCGTCAGATAGGCCGCACCGGACAGCACCGGCCGGCCGGCGAAGAGATGACCGAGCAGGTAGCGGTGCCGGTGGTCCAGTGGGCACGGCCATTCGAGGCGATCCGGCCGGGGTTGGGTGCCGGGGCCGAGCGCCGGGAGCGCGGCCGCCGACAGCTCGGCGCTGCCGTGGATCGGGTGCGCGGGCTCGGCGGGTGGATTGGTCAGGGGTGTGCTCATCGGTCCGTTCCTTTGCGGGTGGGCGCCGACATCGGCCCAGTACCGGTGTCGTGCGGACCGACCATAAGTTCGATTCCGGGCCGGATCCGCTATCGCACCGGGCGGCCATTCCGGCCCCGAAAAGCGGTGACTTCCTGGGGATTTACTCGGGTCCAAAATCGTGTGGGTTTCGCACCCCAAATGGATTTGGGCCTCAGGCCAGCCCCGCGACGGTGAGCAAGGTGGCGAGCTCGCGGCGCACCAGATGATGGTCGCGGCGCGCGAGCCGCTGCAGGGTGCGGTGCACCAGCCAGTCGTAGCGGATGTCCTCCGGACAGGCCTGGCAGGCCCGCTGCAACGCGACGACGGCGGCGATGTCGTCGCCGAGCAGTCCGTAGACGTGGGCGATGGTGGTGTAGTAGCGCACCCGCTGTTCGATCGAGGCGGTGTCGGCCAACTCCACCTGCGCGGCGCAGCGCACGGCTTCGGTGAGCCGCCCGAGCCGGACCGCGATATCGATCTCGGCGATGGCCACCTCGGCGACCCCGAACCAGACGTCGCGCCGCTCGGGGACGTCCGGATCGAGCCGGGAAGCGGTCTCCCGGGCGGCCGCGACGAGATCCTGGCTGCCGAGCGAATCGCCCATACCCGCGGCCCCGTACGCCGCGATCAGTTGCAGCGCGCCGAGCACCGACCGCCCTGCCCGCACCGGTGCCAGCCGGCGGGCCGCGGCCAGCGCGTAGTCGCGGCATTCGGCGTGATAGCCGAGGGTGTTCAGGGCCGCCGCCACATGCCAGGCGCTGACCGCGACCAGAATCGGCTGCTTCGCGTCGGCGAAGATGCCGACCGGGCGGTCGGCCACCAGCCAGGCCAGGTGATAGTCGCCGACACGGGTGAGCAGGAAGCGCGCCAAGTGATAGGACTCGGCCAGCAGCAGCCCGGCGTCGTGCGTCGATCCGCTCGCGGTGGTGCGCGTCGCCGCCCGCAGCGACCGCGCCGACCGCAGCACCACGGGCAACTGGGTGGTGAGCCGGGTATAGCGATCGGGTGCGCCGAGCCAGGCGTTCCAGCACTGCTCGAGTTCGGCCCGCACCTGCTCCGGCGGTGGTGGCGGCCCGGTGGTTTCGGTGCCGAAGGCGCGCGCGGTCGGGTGATCCATGATCGCGTGATTGAGCGGGGTGAGCGTGGGCGCGATATCGCGCGCGGCGGACTGGCTCGAGGTGGGGTGCCCGAGCAGCGCGGCCGGGTCGTCCAGGTGCAGGACCTCGGCCATGCGGTAGAGCGCCGCGATGCTGTCGAGTTCGCGATGCCCGCGTTCGATCTGCCGCAGCCATTCCTCGCTGCGACCGGCCAACTGCGCCACGACCCGGCGAGAAAGCCCGAGCCTGCGCCGCCGGATCTCGATCCGCTCGCCTACGGTGAGCGGCCGCCCGGTGGTTGCCACGTCAAGTCCTTCCTCGCGGGTGCCCCGGGCGGGTGACCACCCCGGGGCGGGACTTGCGGGTAACGGTATCTGAAACGCGTTCCTGTCGTTGAGCTTTCAGCACGCGGACAACACCGTGCCCGGTAATCGCCCGGTGCGCCGGCCCGCCGCGAGCACCGGCACCCCGCCGACGATCACGTCGTCGATCCCGGTGGCGGGCTCGCGCGGCGCGGCGTAGGTCGCGCGGTCGCGGATGGTGCGCGGGTCGATGACGACCAGATCCGCGGCCTTGCCCCGGGCCAGCACGCCGCGGTCGGTGAGCCGGAATCGCCGCGCCGGGCGAGCGGCCAGGTGCACGCCCGCCTCGGCCCAGGTCCAGTCGCCGAGTTCGCGGCAGTGCCGCGACAGCATCCGCGCGAACGCGCCGTACCCGCGCGGATGCGGGCGCCCGCCCAGGTAGATGCCGTCCGAGCCGCCCATGTGGGCGTCGTGCCGCAGCAGGCAGCGCACCGAATCCTCCAGGGCGCGTTCGGGATAATCGAAAACGATCCCCACATCCAGCGCCGAGGCGATCAGCACGTCCGCGCAGAACGCGGCCGGGCGGACACCGGCCCACGCCGCCGCCACGTCCAGCGGCAACCCTTCGGCCCAGCGATACCGGCCCGCCGGTACGTGGGCGAGAATGCAGGCGTGCCAGAGCCGCTCGTCGATCTGGGTGTCGAGCAGCTTGCGCACCGCGCGGTCCGCCAGGGCGTCCAGGGTGCCGTCCAGATCCGCGGTGGCCAGCCAATCCGGCAGCATTTTGGCGAGAATGCTGCATCCACGAAGATACGGATAGGTGTCGAAGGTGACATCTTGCCCCGTCGCGCGGGCGGTGTCGACCAGTCCCGCCAGCACCTCGCCCGGCCCGTGATAGTGCGAGATATGCACGGCGGCACCGCTGATCCGGCCCACCGCGCACGCCTCCGACATGCCCTTGTCGGCGGCGTCCCCATAGGTGCGCATGTGCGTCACATAGGGCAGACCCCGCCGGGCGGCCGGTACGCAGACCGCTCCCAGCTCCTCCGCGTCGGCGAATCGTCCAGGGAGATAACCCAATCCGGAGGACACGCCCACCGCGCCCTGGTCCAGCCCCTGCTCGGTGAGTTCGACCATGGCGGCGAGCTGCCACGCGTCCGGAGCCAGCGGCGACCCGCCCATGACGCTGTAGCGGACTGTTCCGTGCGGCACCAGATACGCGGTGTTGATCGCGGTGGTGCGGTGGTAGCACGCCAGTAGCTCCGCGACGGTCACGGCCTCGTTCGAGCAGGTCAGCACCGCGGGGACCGGACCGTTGACGGCCGCGAAATAGCGTTCCACCCAGCGCAGCGCCGCCCGCGAGGCCGGAGCGAAGGACAGACCGTCCTGTCCGAGCACGAAGGTCGTCACCCCTTGGCGCAGCGCCGCGAGCTGCACCGCCGGATCCAGCACCGCCCCTTCGCCGTGCACGTGCGCGTCGATGAAACCCGGCAGTACGTACCGTCGGGTCGCGTCCACCTCCGAGCGGGCCCGGGCCGCCGCCAGATCGCCGATGGCGTGGATCCGACCGGCGGCGATGCCGATATCGGCGCGATAGCCGGGGCGGCCGGTGCCGTCGAAGAGCGTTCCGCCCCGGACCAGCACGTCGAATGTCACGTTATTGCCGACAGTTTGGCCGTTGGTCACGCCCTGGAAACTGGAAGCCGTTGGGGCTGGCCCATTACCGGGCCGGGTGGGTACGGTGAGGGGGTGACCGCGGTAGTCCGGCAGGTATTGGTCAGCGAATTGACCAGCGCCGACACCATGCGTGACCCAATCGCCCTCTATCGGCAGGTCTTTCGGCTCTGTACCGCCGATCCCGCGCCCAGCCCGCGCCTGCTCGTGTCGCTGGTTCGTAACGGCGGAATTGCTGTCGGGGCGCATCTGGACGGGGAATTGGTCGGGTTCAGCTACGGTTTCCCGGGCCGCGCCCCGATCGGGCACCTCGACGCGCAACGGGCCTACCACTACATGGAATTGCTCGTGGTGCGGCCCGACTGCCAGAACACCGGTGTCGGGCGCACCCTCATGCACCAGGTGCGCGCCATCGCGATACGCCGTGGGCTGCAACGTATCTACTGGGCCTACGACCCACTGCGTGCCGCCAACGCGCACTTCTACCTCGACGTCATCGGCGCCTGCGGCTACGAGTTCATCGACAACATGTACGGGATCGAGGACACCGGCCGCGACCGCGGCTTCCCCACCCACCGCATCGTCGCCCGCTGGGATCTCGATGCGCCCGTGCGGAACTGGCCCGACCCCCCGCCCGGCATCATCCCCGGCCGCGTCGTCCCCGACGATCGGGTCGACTACGACGCCGTGCTGCTGGCCATCCCGGACAACTGGGAGTACTGCCCCGGGCCCGCCACCGCCGGACTGCACCGCCACCTCTGCGGCACCGTGCGCGAGCTCATGGCGAGCGGGTATCGGGCGGTGTCCTGCCGGCGAACCGGGGGCGGGCTGGCGGTCTACCGACTCGTCTCCGGCCCACTCACCGCGGGTCACACCCATCCCCTGTGAATACCGGCGGACATCCGGAATCTGCCATGTCGCATCGCCCCCGATCGCGTCCACGACGTGTCGAAACACCCACGGTACGCGGACTTGCGGGCCGGTGACCAGGCGGTGCAGCCGCGGCGGGCCGCAGCAAACCCTCAGCCGATATCGATCGGATCGATCTGCACGCGCAGCGGCGCGTCCGAGCGATGGGTGCTGCGCACAGCCTGCGCGGCGATGAGCGCGCGAGCCAGGGCGGCGCCGGAGCGGCGGTGCACACGCAACAGCATGCGCTCGACCTCGGCGGGATCGTCACCGCTGGAGAACGGTTTGCGCGCGCCCGGCGGCAGCGGGACCGGCCCGAGGACCTCGACATCCTCGGGAAGCTTTGTCTCGGAGAGCAATTCGGCGATGGACTCGGTGGTGCCGTCGATCGCCGCGAGGCGAACCGCGGGCGGGAAGCCGACCTCGGCCCGCTGCTCGACCTCGACCTGGGCGTGCCCGATCGGGTCCCAGCGGATCAGCGCCTGCACGGTCGGGACCGACGGTTCGGCCATCACGATGACCTGGCCGCGCGCCCGGACCAGCGCGGCGGCGGTCATCCAGCGGCGCAGCGTGTCCTCGGCGGACCGCAGATCGGCGCGGCCGAGCAGCGCCCAGCCGTCGAGCAGCAACGCCACCGCGTAACCGCCGCGCACCAGCGGTTCGGCGCCGACCGTCGCGACCACCACCTGCGGGCCGGGTTCGAGGGTGTCGAGCACGGTGCCACCGCCCGACCCGCGAATCGGAATCCCGGGAAACGCGCGACCTAGTTCCTCGGCGGTGCGTATCGCGCCGATCACCACCGCGCGCAACGCGCGCGAACCGCACGTCGGGCACCGGTACGCCGCCTCGGCGATACCGCACCAGCGACAGCTCGGGCTGTGCGCCTCGTCGGCGCGCGGACCCTGCGGTAAAGCCATGGGGCCGTTGCAATGCCGGCAGCGGGCGGGGGTACGGCACTTCGCGCAGGACAGCGCGGGGACATAGCCGCGCCGCGGCACCTGCACCAGGACCGCCGCGCCCTCCTTCAGCGCCGCCCGCGCCGCCGCGAACGCGATACCCGGAATGCGGATGGCGTTGGCGATCGGATCGCGTTCCAGTGCCCAGTCGCTGTCACCGGGCGCGTTGATGCGCGGGGTGGCTTGCCGCAGCACGTCCCGATCGGCGACCAGGTCGTGGGCCCAGCCGGATTCGACTACCGCCTGGATCTCGGCGGTGCGCGCGAACCCCGCCGCCACGAAGGCCGCTCCGGTCTCGTGCGCGCGCAGCATCGCCACTTCCCGCGCATGCGGATACGGCGCGCGCTGCTCCGCGTAGGTGTCGTCGCCGTCGTCCCAAATCGCGATCAGCCCAAGATCTTTCGCGGGCGCGAACACCGCCGCCCGCGTCCCCACCACGATCCGCGCGTTCCCCCGCAACACCGACAACCACCGCCGATACCGCGCCGACGGCCCCAACCCGGCCGCCAACCCCACCGCCGACTCCCCTACCAGCCGAACACATTCCGCCAGCAATCGATCCAGATCCCGCTGATCCGGCACCAGCAGCACCGCCGTACGCCCACTGGCCACCACGGTCGCCGCCAGCTCCGCCAGCCGCGCCGCCCAGTCCTCCCCCGGCAACGCCTGCCAGGCCGCTCGCACACCCTTGCCCTGGCCGAGCGCCGAAACGAACGCTCCCCCATGGACATACCGCGACCACGGCTCCGGATCGATCGCCGCAACCGCCTGGTCCGCCGGGGCACTGGGCGCTACAGGCTCGGACACACCGACGTGCTCGGACTCGATTCCGGTCGCTTCAGCAGGATCGGAGTCGCTGCCCACCACGTGGGCGGGCTCGACCGCACGCTCCCCCTCGCCTCCGGGCGCAGACTCGCCGTCCGTCGAATCTTCGGACCTGGGCTCGCGGCCCGACACTCCAGCGCGCACAGCCGGATCGTCCCCCACCTCCACGCGTGCAGGCGAATCCTTTGTCCCCCCACCAGGTGCGGACCCGGCACCGGTGTGCTCTCGGCCGGGATCCACAGCAACCGTGTCGACGGCCGTGCCTGAATCCTCCTCGATCGATTCGTCGTCCAGATCGACCGGTTCAGGCTGTGCCGCAGTGTTTTTCGCGCTCTTCTTCGTGGCCCGCGGTTTCTTGCCGGTTTCCGCGCCCGCGTGCCGGGGCGGGATGGCCAGGCGCAGGACGTCCGCGCGGGTGCCCGCGTACCGGCCCGCTACCGCTATCGCGAGTTGCAGGACTTCCGGGGTGAGCACGCGCTCGGCCGACACCACCCGTTCGAGTTTGACGAGTTTGCCCGCGTGGTCGCTCTTTTCGAGCCGCGCCAGCAGATACCCGTCGACCAGCCGCCCGGCGAAACGCACGCGCACCCGCACACCCGGCTGGGCGATCTCGTCGAACTCCGTCGGCACCAGGTAGTCGAAGTCGCGGTCCAGGTGGGCAGGCGACAACAGCGGGAGCACCCGGGCGATCGGGTGTCCCGCTGTTGTCGGTGTTCGCTCCGCGATGTCGTCCACGCGGCCTAGTTTTTTTAGAGTCCGGCTGCGGCGCGCAGTTTGTCCGCGCGGTCGGTCCGCTCCCAGGGCAGGTCCACGTCGGTCCGGCCGAAGTGGCCGTACGCGGCGGTCGGGGCGTAGATCGGCCGCAGCAGATCCAGATCCCGGATGATCGCGCCCGGACGCAGGTCGAAGACCTCGGCGATGGCCGCGGAGATCTTGCTCGGGTCGATCTGCTCGGTGCCGAAGGTCTCGACGAACAGGCCGACCGGCGCCGCCTTGCCGATGGCGTAGGCGACCTGCACCTCGACGCGCTCGGACAGGCCGGCCGCGACGACGTTCTTGGCGACCCAGCGCATGGCGTAGGCGGCCGAACGGTCCACCTTCGACGGATCCTTGCCGGAGAACGCGCCGCCACCGTGGCGGGCCATGCCGCCGTAGGTGTCGACGATGATCTTGCGACCGGTCAGGCCGGCGTCACCCATCGGGCCACCGAGCACGAACTTGCCGGTCGGGTTGACCAGCAGGCGCACGTTGGCGGTGTCGAGCGGGTTGGGCAGCTCCAGATCGGCCAGCACCGACTCCAGCACCTTCTCGCGAATATCGGGGGCGAGCAGGTTGTCGAGATCGATATCGGCGGCGTGCTGGGTGGAGATGACCACGGTGTCCAGGCGGACCGGCTTGTCACCCTCGTATTCGATGGTGACCTGGGTCTTGCCGTCGGGCCGCAGGTAGGGCAGCACGCCCGACTTGCGCACCTCGGTCAGCCGCCGGGACAGCCGGTGCGCCAGCGCGATCGGCAGCGGCATCAGCTCGGGGGTGTCGGTGGTGGCGTAGCCGAACATCAGGCCCTGATCGCCCGCGCCCTGCTTCTCGATCTCGTCGTCGGAGCCGCCGACACGGGCCTCGTGCGAAGTGTCTACGCCCTGGGCGATATCCGGCGACTGCGCGCCGATGGCGATGTTGACGCCGCAGGAGTTACCGTCGAAACCCTTTGCGGAGGAGTCGTATCCGATCTCCAGAATCTTTTCCCGCACGATGTGCGGGATGTCGGCGTAGGCGGAGGTGGTGACCTCGCCCGCGACGTGGACCTGACCGGTGGTCACAAGAGTTTCGACAGCGACGCGGCTGCGGGGATCCTCGGTGAGCAGCGCGTCGAGGATGGAATCGCTGATCGCGTCACAGATCTTGTCCGGATGACCCTCGGTCACGGACTCACTGGTGAATAGGCGGCTGCCAGACGTGGGCACAGTATTCCCTCTCCCTCAACGGGTTCGTATGGGTCACGGCGGTTCAGCGGTGCTCGCACAACCGCGACCCTTCTCAGACTATTCCAAACCATCGACACGACGACCCAGGTCGGATCGCTGTCAGGAGACTATTCGGCGAACCGTCATCTCCGGCGCAGCTTTTGCTGCGTTCGTATCGATCGCGCCGGGCTCGGCCACAGATCGTTAATTACTCAGCAAGTCAGCGACATTGGGAGTCGCAACATCGACACCGCTTGCGACTGCTTGTCAGGTCGCTCGAAAGGGTCGGCTGGTATCTCGACAGCATCCGGACCTACTTCCGCAGCAACGGGCCGAGGGCGTCGAGCACCCGGCTCGCCAGCAGCGCCTTGGATCCGTGGTCGAGAGCCTGTTCCGTGCCATCGGCGCCGAGCAGCCAGCCGTCGTTGGTGTCCACCTCGAACGCCTTGCCCTCGCCGACGGCGTTGACCACGAGCAGGTCGCAGCCCTTGCGCGCCAGTTTGGCGCGGGCGTGGGTGAGCACGTCGCCGTGCTCGTCACCCGTTTCGGCCGCGAAGCCGACGATGGCGGTATCGGTCAGCTGACCGTCGCGCCGGGCCTGCACCAGACCGGCCAGGATGTCCTCGGTCTTGGTGAGGTTGATGACGTCGGGTTCGCCGGCGCCCTTCTTGATCTTCGCCGCGGCCACGCTGGTGGGCCGGAAATCGGCCACCGCAGCCGCCATGATGACGGCGTCGGCGCCGACGGCGTGCTTGTCCACGGCGGTCTTGAGCTGGTCGGCGGTGGTGACGTGCACGAGTTCGACGGCCGCGGGGGCCGCCATCTCGATGGTGTTGCCCGCGATCAGGGTCACCTGGGCGCCGCGCTGCGCGGCGACGCGAGCGAGCGCGTAGCCCTGCTTGCCGGAGCTGCGGTTGCCGAGGAAGCGCACCGGGTCCAGCGGTTCCCGGGTGCCGCCCGCGGTGATGACCACGCGGCGGCCCTCGAGATCACGCGGAATCGCGTCGGGGCGTTCCTGCAGCAGCGCGGCGAGGGCGAAGATCTCCTCGGGCTCGGGCAGCCGCCCGGCGCCGGTGTCGGCGCCGGTGAGCCGCCCGTGCGCGGGCTCCATCACGATCGCGCCGTGCTTGCGCAGGGTTTCGACATTGGCCTGCGTCGCGGGGTGCTCCCACATCTCGGTGTGCATCGCGGGGGCGAAGAGCACCGGGCAGCGGGCGGTCAGCAGGGTGGCCGTGAGCAGATCGTCGGCGCGGCCTTGCGCGGCGCGGGCCATCAGGTCGGCGGTGGCCGGGGCGATGACCACGAGGTCGGCCTCCTGGCCCAGCCGCACGTGCGGCACCTCGGGCACGTCGGAGAACACATCGGTGTGCACCGGGTTCCCGGACAGCGCCTCGAAGGTGGCCTTGCCGACGAACTCCAGCGCCGAGGCGGTGGGGATGACCCGGACCTGATGTCCGGTCTCGGTGAATCGCCGGACCAGCGCGCACGCTTTGTACGCGGCGATCCCGCCGCCGACTCCGACGACGATGCGTGTGCTCACTGCCCCTCCGGCTGACTGATCAACGGACACGATCTACTGGGAGACTATTCGCCTTCGGAGTGCTCGAGCAGATCGGAGTGGATCTCGCGCATCGCGACCGAGAGCGGCTTCTCCTGCAAACCCGGCTCGACCAGCGGGCCGACGTACTCGAGGATGCCGTCACCGAGCTGGTTGTAGTAGTCGTTGATCTGACGCGCGCGCTTGGCCGCGTAGATGACCAGGGCGTACTTGGACGACGTGCGCTCGAGCAGCTCGTCGATCGGGGGGTTGGTCAGGCCGATCGGGGTGTCGTACGCGGGCACAGTCTTGATGTCGCTCACTGAGGAGGCTCCTGGGAGTCGGGTGGTGGGCAGTGCATTTCTTACCAGCACGGCGGACGATTCGAAGGCGGGGCGCGCCTATCTCGAATTTGTGCTAACGAACAAGGATACCAACTGCTCGCAGGCGCTGGTCACCTCGTCGTTCACGATGACGATGTCGAACTCGTCACAGGCCGCCATTTCGGTCCGCGCCGTGGTCAGCCGGCGTTCGATGACCTCGGGTGTCTCGGTGCCACGCGACACCAGCCGGGAGACCAACTCATCCCAGCTCGGCGGGGCCAAGAACACCAACGTAGCTTCGGGAATCGCGGTACGTACCGACCGCGCGCCCTCGAGGTCTACCTCGACGAGCACGGGCAGTCCCGCGGTCATGGCCTCCCGAACCGGGGCCGCCGGGGTGCCCGAGCGCTGCAACCCGCCATGGATGTCTGCCCATTCGAGCAGTTCGCCCGCCTCGATCATGGCGTCGAACTCGTCTCGGGACACGAACCGGTAGTCGCGCCCGTCGACCTCCCCGGGCCGGGGGGCCCGGGTAGTCGCGGACACACTGAAGACCAGTTGCGGCAGACGTTCCCGCACGCACCGCACGACCGTCGACTTGCCAACGGCCGAGGGGCCGACCAGTACAACCAGTCGACCCTTCCGCGTGTGTTCGATCACCCTGGTAATCAGGAGGCGTCGAAGTCGAATCGCGTCAGCAGCGCCTTGCGCTGCCGGTCGCCCAGCCCGCGCAGACGCCGCGTGGGGGCGATCTCCAGCTCGCTCATGATCTCGGCAGCCTTGACCTTGCCAACCTTCGGCAGGGCCTCGAGCAGAGCCGACACCTTCATCTTGCCGAGAATCTCATCGGTCTCGGCATCCTTGAGGACGCTCTTCAGGTCGGTGCCACCGCGCTTCAAGCGCTCCTTGAGCTCCGCCCGAGCGCGGCGAGCGGCAGCCGCCTTCTCCAAAGCAGCGGCGCGCTGCTCGTCAGTCAGCTGGGGAAGGGCCACGGTTCCTCCGTCTCATCGTTTATTGCATCAACCCTGCCAGTAACCCGGCAGTCTCAGCGACCGTACCCACGTCCGCCCACGATTGCGAACCCACCCCCCAGGTCAGCGCATGATTCGCCGATGTCGTAAGGGTGTGCGCGCGTGGATGCGAAGGACGCCCCGGTCACGCTGGCGATCTTGTTCGGGGTGTCGCGAAAGGTGTTGGGACCAGCCAGTTTTCGCTAATCGCGCAGGTTAGCCGGATAGTTGCGACCACCTGTTACATCCGCGTAGCAAACCGTCACGCGCGCGACCAGGAAGTTTCTCGAATTTTTCCGCGTGTCGTCGCTTTTGTCCGCGTGTCGGATCGAACACATGTCCACGGGACGCGATCTATCGCACAGGCTCGGCGCGCCCTCCGCGGCCGGCTGGGCGCGGCCGGGAGCTCCCGACAGGAAAACCCTGTGCCGCACCCGGAACGCGTTCTGGGTGCGGCACAGGGGCCGGTACGGGGGCACTGCGGCGGGGTTACCCGCGCAGGAACGCGAAGTCCTCCTGCAGGGCGCTCACCTTGGCGCGCAGCGCCGCCACGGTCGGTCCGTCGCTCAGGACTTCCCGGGAGACATTCGGCACCACCAGCGGCAGCACCGATTCCGGCACCAGTGCCCGGATCGACTCCGCGCCGCCGCCCTGCGCGCCCACGCCGGGCATCAGGATCGGGCCGCCGAGCGCCGACAGGTCCGGCGCCTCGGTGAGCGTCGCGCCGACAACCACACCGACGGAACCGAATTCCTGCCCCGCGTTGCGCGCGGCGCACTCGTCGACGATGGTCTGGGCGATCGTGCGCCCGTCCGCGCCGGTCGCCCGCTGTACCTGCGCCCCTTCGGGATTGGAGGTCGCGGCCAGCACGAACAGCCCGCGGCCGTTGCGCTCGGCCAGCTCCAGAGCCGGTGCCAGCGAACCGAATCCGAGATACGGCGAGACCGTCAGCGAGTCGGTGCCCAGCGGGCCGTCACCGAGCCAGCCGCGGGCGTAGGCGTCCATGGTGGAGCCGATATCGCCGCGCTTGGCGTCGGCCAGCACCAGGGTGCCCGCGGCGCGCAGATCGGCGATGGCGTGCTCGAGCACCGCGAGGCCACCCGAGCCGTAGGCCTCGAAGAACGCCACCTGCGGCTTGACCAGGGCGACCGTACCGACGAAGGCGTCCACGCAGAGCTCGGTGAACTTCGCGAGGCCGGCCACGTCGTCGGTCAGGCCCCAGGACTTCAGCAGCGGCGGGTGCGGGTCGATCCCGACACACACCGGCCCGAACTGCCGCATAGCGTGTTGCAAGCGCATGCCGAACGACGTCACCGCGAACCTCCTGTATTCACCTTCGATACCAACCCTCCCCGCACGGAGGGAGTCTTACGACCTACCGTTCGAGACATCGGTGGGCCGCAAACACGCAGCGCCGCAGGCGCTGCCAATACTTCAGCCTCGCAGCTTGGAGTGCAGCTCCTGCAGGGAGCGCACGCCGATGCCGCCGTTGATCTCGGCCTCGATGCCCTGCACGGCCGCGGCCGCACCCTGCACCGTGGTGATGCACGGGATGTTCGCACCCACCGCGGCGGTGCGGATCTCGTAGCCGTCCACGCGCGGGCCCGAATTGCCGTACGGGGTGTTGAACACCATGTCGACATCGCCGTCGCGGATCATCTCCACGATGGTGGCCTGGTCGGCCGGGCCCTCCTCGGAGTGCTTGCGCACCTGCTCGCACGGAATGCCGTTGCGGCGCAGCATCTCCGCGGTGCCCTCGGTGGCCAGGATGCGGAAGCCCAGGTCGTGCAGGCGCTTGACCGGGAACACCATGGCGCGCTTGTCGCGGTTGGCGATGGAGACGAACACCGAGCCCTCGGTGGGCAGCGAACCGTAGGCCGCGGCCTGCGATTTCGCGAAGGCGGTGCCGAAGTCGGCGTCGATGCCCATGACCTCGCCGGTGGACTTCATCTCCGGCGACAGCAGCGAATCCACGCCGCTGCCGTCGGCCCGACGGAAGCGATGGAAGGGCAGCACGGCTTCCTTCACCGCGACCGGCGCGTCGAACGGGACGTGCCCGCCGTCGCCTTCCGGCGGCAGCATGCCCTCGGCGCGGAGTTCGGCGATGGTGGCGCCCATGGTGATTCGCGCCGCCGCCTTGGCCAGCGGCACCGCGGTCGCCTTGGAGACGAACGGAACCGTCCGGCTGGCACGGGGATTGGCCTCGAGCACGTAGAGCACGTCGTCCTTGAGCGCGTACTGCACGTTGAGCAGGCCCTTGACGCCGATGCCCTTGGCCAGCGCCACGGTGGAGCGGCGCACCGCCTCGATATCGCTGCGGCCCAGGGTGATCGGGGGCAGTGCGCACGCGGAGTCACCGGAGTGGATACCGGCCTCCTCGATGTGCTCCATCACGCCGCCGAGGTAGACCTCGGTGCCGTCGCACAGCGCGTCGACGTCGATCTCGATGGCGTCCTCGAGGAACCGGTCGATCAGCACCGGGCGATCCGGGCTGATCTCGGTGGCGCGGGAGATGTAGCCCTCGAGCGACTTCTCGTCGTAGACGATCTCCATGCCGCGGCCGCCCAGCACGTAGGACGGGCGCACCAGCACCGGGTAGCCGATCGTGTTGGCGATCTTCTTGGCCTGCGGGAAGGTGGTGGCCGTGCCGTACTTGGGCGCGGGCAGACCCGCGGCCACCAGCACGTCACCGAACTCGCCGCGGTCCTCGGCCAGGTCGATGGCGGCGGCGCTGGTACCGACCACCGGGACGCCGGCGTCGGTCAGGCGCTGCGCCAGGCCCAGCGGGGTCTGGCCGCCGAGCTGGACGATGACGCCCACGACCGTGCCGGACTCGCATTCCGCGTGGTAGACCTCGAGCACGTCCTCGAAGGTGAGCGGCTCGAAGTAGAGGCGGTCGGCGGTGTCGTAGTCGGTGGAGACGGTCTCCGGGTTGCAGTTGACCATGACGGTCTCGTAGCCGGCCTCCGACAACGTCAGCGCGGCGTGCACGCAGGAGTAGTCGAACTCGATGCCCTGCCCGATGCGGTTCGGGCCCGAGCCCAGGATCAGCACCTTGTCGCGCTCGGTCTGCGGCGCCACCTCGGACTCCGCGGCGGGATCGAGCTCGTAGGCCGAGTAGTGGTACGGGGTCTTGGCCTCGAACTCGGCGGCGCAGGTGTCGACGGTCTTGTAGACCGGGCGCACGCCCAGCCGGTGGCGCAGCACGCGCACGCCGGTCTCGCCGGCCAATTCCGGTCGCAGCGCGGCCAATTGGCGGTCGGAGAGGCCGTAGTGCTTGGCGGTACGCAGCAGGTCCTCGTCGAGCACGGGTGCTTCGAGGATCTCCTGGCGCAGCTCCACCAGGCCCGCGACCTCGGCGACGAACCACGGGTCGATACCGGAGGCCTTGGCGACCTCCTCGATGCTCGCGCCGTAGCGGAGCGCGCGTTCGACCTGGTAGATCCGGCCTTCGATCGGGGTACGCAGGTCCTCGAGGATCTTCTCGATCGCGCCGCGCACATCACCGTCGACCGGCGCCCACGGGCCGTCTTCCTGGGTCCAGAAACCCGCGGCCTTGGTCTCGAGCGAGCGCAGCACCTTGCCCAGCGCCTCGGAGAAGTTGCGGCCAAGCGACATCGCCTCGCCGACCGACTTCATCGTGGTGGTCAGGGTGGCGTCGGCGCCCGGGAACTTCTCGAACGCGAACCGCGGCGCCTTGACGACCACGTAGTCCAGCGTGGGCTCGAAGCAGGCGGGGGTTTCCTTGGTGATGTCGTTGACGATCTCGTCCAGCGTGTAGCCGATGGCCAGCTTCGCCGCGATCTTGGCGATCGGGAAGCCGGTCGCCTTGGAGGCCAGCGCGGAGGAACGCGAGACGCGCGGGTTCATCTCGATGACGATCAGGCGGCCGTCGGCCGGATCCACCGCGAACTGGATGTTGCAGCCGCCCGTGTCGACGCCGACCTCGCGCAGGATGGCGATGCCGAGATCGCGCATCTTCTGGTATTCGCGGTCGGTCAGGGTCATCGCCGGGGCGACGGTGACCGAGTCACCGGTGTGCACGCCCATCGGGTCGACGTTCTCGATCGAGCAGACGATGACCACGTTGTCGGCGCGGTCGCGCATGAGCTCGAGCTCGAATTCCTTCCAGCCCAGGATGGATTCCTCGATCAGCACGTTCGCGGTGGGCGAGGCGGCCAGGCCGCCGCCGGCGATGCGATCGAGATCCTCGTGGTTGTAGGCCATGCCCGAGCCCAGGCCGCCCATCGTGAACGACGGGCGCACGACGACCGGGAAGCCCAGTTCCGCAACGGTTTCCCGGACCTCGGCCATGGTGAAGCAGACCTTGGAGCGCGCGGATTCGCCGCCCACCTTGGCGACGATGTCCTTGAACTTCTGCCGGTCCTCGCCACGCTGGATGGCCTCGAAGTCCGCGCCGATCAGCTCGACGTTGTACTTCTCCAGGATGCCGTTCTCATGCAGGGCGACAGCGCAATTGAGCGCCGTCTGACCGCCCAGCGTCGCCAGGATCGCGTCCGGGCGCTCCTTGGCGATGACCTTCTCGACGAACTCCCAGGTGATCGGCTCGACATAGGTCGAATCGGCGAACTCCGGGTCGGTCATGATGGTCGCCGGGTTCGAGTTGACCAGCGACACGCGCAGGCCCTCGGACTTCAGCACCCGGCAGGCCTGGGTGCCGGAATAGTCGAACTCGCAGGCCTGGCCGATGACGATCGGGCCCGAGCCGATCACCAGGATGTGCTCGAGATCCTCGCGGCGGGGCATCAGGCTCCTTCCATGAGACCGGCGAAACGGTCGAAGAGATAAGCGGCGTCGTGGGGGCCGGCGGCGGCCTCCGGGTGGTACTGCACCGAGAACGCGCGGCCGTCGACCAGCTGCACGCCCTCGACGGTGCCGTCGTTGGCGCAGATGTGGCTGACCTCGGCCTTGCCGAACGGGGTGTCGAACTGCTCGCCCCGCTCGCCCTCCAGGGCGAAGCCGTGGTTCTGCGCGGTGATCGAGATGCGGCCGGTGCCGTGCTCGACGACCGGGATGTTGATGCCGCGGTGGCCGAACTTCATCTTGTAGGTCTTGCGGCCCAGCGCCCGGCCCAGGATCTGGTTGCCGAAGCAGATGCCGAACAGCGGCAGGCCCTCCGACAGCACGCCCTGGGTGAGCGCGACCGCGCCGTCCTGGGTGGCCGGGTCGCCCGGGCCGTTGGACAGGAAGACACCGTCCGGGTCGAGTTCCTTGATCTGGTCCAGGGTGACGTTGGACGGGACCACGTGCACCCGCATGCCGCGCTCGGCGAACATGCGCGGGGTGTTGGTCTTGATGCCCAGGTCGACCGCGACCACGGTGAAGCGCGCCTCGCCGACCGGGTCGATGGTGTAGATCTCGTTGGTGCTGACCTCGTCGGCCAGGTCCGCGCCCAGCATCGAGGGCTGATTGGTGACCCGCGAGACCAGCTGATCGTCACCGGCCAGCGCGGGACCGGAGAAGATGCCCGCCTTCATCGAACCGCGGGTGCGCAGGTGGCGGACCAGGGCCCGGGTGTCCACACCCGCGATGCCGACCACATCCTGCCGCTGCATTTCCTCGGGCAGCGTGGTGGTGGCGCGCCAGTTGGACGCGCGCCGCGCCGGGTCGCGCACGACGTAGCCGGCCACCCAGATCTTGCCGGACTCGTCGTCCTCGTCGTTCCAGCCGGTATTGCCGATCTGCGGGGCCGCGGCCACCACGATCTGGCGGTGGTAGCTGGGATCGGTCAGGGTCTCCTGGTAGCCGGTCATCGCGGTGCAGAACACCGCCTCGCCCAGGGTCTCGCCCACCGCGCCGTAGGCCGTGCCGCGGAACACGCGGCCGTCCTCCAGCACGAGAGCGGCTGCTTCTGTCTTCGTCACTCGTCGTCTCCCGTCAACTTCTGTGCCCACGCCGGATACACCGTCTTGTCGTCACCTCGGAAACCGGTATCTATCTCGGTTCCGGTCGGCAGCTTCCAGCGAATGACCAGCACGCCATCCTGTGTCATTACCTTGCCCGCGTGACCGCGCTCGGTCCGCACGGTGGTGATGGACTCCTGCGGAATCCAGAGCACCGTGGCGCCGTCGCGTTCGAGCAGGATTCCCTTCTCGAACCTGGTCAGTTCCGCGGTGGCGCGGAACCCCAGGTCGCCGACCGCGATCCGGTCCTGCCAGCTGGGCGCGAAGGTGCTGCCCAGGTAGAGACCGGTGGTCGGCTCCAGCACTTGCGCGCCGAGTTCGGCGGGCACCTGCGGCAGCTCACCGATGCGTTCGGCCTGCCGCGCCGCCCGGTTCTTCCAGCTCCGGTACATCAGCCACAGGCACAGCGCGAACAGTGCCAGCAGACCGACGACCCACAGCGTTCTTTCCATCTAGCGCACTGCCTTCCCATCACGAGCCGTTACCCGGCCGCGCAGCATCGTCGCCGTCACCTTCGCCGGGAACGTCATGTCCTCGAACGGCGTATTGGCGGAGATGCTGGCGAGTTCCTTCGCCCGCACCGTCCAGCTCGCGTCCGCGTCGACCAGGGTGAGGTTGGCGGGCTCGCCGACCTCGATCGGGCGGCCGTGCTCGTCGAGGCCGACGATCGCGGCGGGCTTCTCGCTCAGCACCCGCGCCACGCCGCGCCAGTCCAGCAGGCCCGGCTCGACCATGGTCTGCACGATGATCGACAGCGCCGTCTCCAGGCCGAGCATGCCGGGCCGGGCCACCGCGAACTCGCAGCACTTGTCCTGCTCGGCGTGCGGGGCGTGGTCGGTGGCGACGCAGTCGATGATGCCCTCGGCCAGGGCCTGGCGCAGCGCGGCGGCGTCGGAGGCCTCGCGCAGCGGCGGGTTGACCTTGTTGACCGCGTCGTAGGTCTCCAGGCGCGAGTCGTCCAGCAGCAGATGGTGCGGGGTGACCTCGGCGGTGATCGAAATACCTTGCGACTTGGCCCATTTGACCAGCTCCACGGTGCCAGCGGTGGAAGCGTGGCAGATGTGCACGCGGGCCTGGGCGTCCCGGGCGAGCAGCGCGTCGCGGGCCACGATGGACTCCTCGGCGGCGCGCGGCCAGCCGGCCAGGCCCAGCTTGGCGGCATTCGGGCCCTCGTGCGCCACCGCGCCCGCGGTGAGCCGGGGCTCCTCGGCGTGCTGGGCGATGAGCACGCCCAGCGAGGTCGCGTACTCCAGGGCGCGGCGCATGATCAGCGGATCGTCGACGCAGTGGCCGTCGTCGGAGAACATCCGGACCGCGCCGACACCCGCGGCCATGGTGCCCATCTCGGCGAGCTGCTTGCCCTGCAGGCCCACGGTGACCGCGCCGACCGGGTAGACATCGACCAGGCCGACCTCCTGGCCGCGCCGCCACACGTGGTCGGTGACCACGTGGGAATCGGCGACCGGGTTGGTGTTGGCCATCGCGAAGACCGCGGTGTAGCCACCGAGCGCCGCCGCGGCCGAACCGGTTTCGATGGTCTCGGTGTCCTCGCGGCCCGGCTCGCGCAGATGCGTGTGCAGGTCGACGAAGCCGGGCAGCAGGATCTGCCCCTGCGCGTCGATGATCTCGGCGTCTTCGGAAGCGGCTACGCCGGAACCGATCTCGGCGATGACACCGTCGCGGACCAGCACGTCGACCGGGTCGCCTTCGCCGTACGGGCGGACACCCTTCAGTACCAGTTCCACGGGTTCACCTTTCTTTGTCATGCGACCGCCTCCTGGGTGCCGACCAGTAAGCGGAACAGCACCGCCATGCGCAGGTGCACACCGTTGGTGACCTGCTGCAGGATCGCGGCGCGAGCCGAATCCGCAACGGCGGGCGCGATTTCCATACCGCGCAGCATCGGACCCGGATGCAGGACCACGGTGTGGTCGTCGAGCATCGCCATCCGGCGCTCGGACAGGCCGTAGTGCACCGCGTACTCGCGCGGCGAGGGGAAGAAGCCGCCGTTCATCCGCTCCTGCTGCACCCGCAGCATCATCACCGCGTCGGCGCCGGGCAGTTCGGCGTCCAGGGAGTTCGCGACCCGGCAGGGCCAGGCCTCCACGCCGATCGGCAGCAGGGTGCGCGGGGCGACCAGCGTGACCTCGGCGCCGAGGGTGGCGAGCAGGAAGACATTCGAGCGGGCGACCCGGCTGTGCAGGATGTCGCCGACGATGACGACCCGCTTGCCCTCGATGTCACCGAGACGCTGGCGCAGGGTGAGCGCGTCGAGCAGGGCCTGGGTCGGGTGCTCGTGCATGCCGTCGCCGGCGTTGATGATCGCCGGGCCCTGACGGTTTTCCTGGGCCGCCCAGGCATCCATCCAGCGCGCGATCTGATGGGCGGCGCCCGAGGCCGGATGCCGCACGATCAGCGCGTCGGCACCGGCCGCGTGCAGGGTCAGGGCGGTATCGCGCAGCGATTCACCCTTGGAGACCGAGGAGGAGCTGGCACTGACGTTGATCACGTCGGCGCTCATCCACTTGCCCGCGACCTCGAAGGACACGCGAGTGCGGGTGGAGTTCTCGTAGAAGACCGTCATCACGGTGCGGCCGCGCAGGGTCGGCAGCTTGTGCACCTCGCGGCCCAGCAGCGCCTGCTCGAAGCGCTCGGCTTCGTCGAGCAGTTCGACCGCGGCGGCGCGATTCAGGTGGGTGACGCTCAGCAGATGCTTCACGCCTCATCCTCCTGATGCAGGTAGACGCCGTCACGACCGTCGTGTTCGGCGAGCAGTACGGAAATGTCCTCCGAGCGGGAGGTGGGAACGTTCTTGCCGACGAAGTCCGCGCGGATCGGGAGCTCGCGGTGGCCGCGGTCGATCAGCACCGCCAGTTGCACCGAGCGGGGACGGCCCAGATCGCGCAGGCCGTCCAGGGCGGAGCGGACGGTGCGGCCGGAGAACAGGACGTCGTCGACGAGCACCACCAGCGCGTCCTCGATGCCGCCCTCGGGCACGGAGGTGCGCTCCAGCGGGCGATGCGGACGGGTCCGCAGATCGTCGCGGTAGAGGGTGATGTCGAGCGAGCCCAGCGCCGGGCGGACACCGGAGAATTCCTCGATCTTCTCGGTCAGCCGGGCGGCCAGGGTGGTGCCGCGGGTCGGGATTCCGATCAGCACCACCCGCGGGTGGGCCGGATCGTCGGAATCCAGGGCGGTCTTCTCGATGATCTGATGCGCGATGCGCGCGATGGTCCGGCTGACATCGGACGGTGACAGCAGCTCACGCCCCGCCGCCACCCACTCCGGGGTATGCCTCTGCGATTGCTCGCCGGACTTGGCGACCCGATCTCCGGGCACAGCCATGCCGACCTCCTTCCCCGCCTCACTGAACGGTCCGTTAAAGGATGTCTTACGGCTAGCAGCCTAACAGCGCCTCGAACCGGGCTTCCACCAGGCATATCCCGTGTGAGCGGCACCACGCGCGCGCCTGTGAGCCGGGCCACGCGGCGGCGCGCACCGGCTCCCGGCGCCCGCTTGCCGACCGCTAGCTCGCGCCTCGGCAAACCGACCCGCGAGTTCCCTTGCGCTACACAACCATCCGGTCACCGAGATTCCCCTCCGGTTAGCCCGGGTCGCGCGCTAACATTGCGCGTCGTTCACACGCAGGATGGGATGAGATGGATTTCTTGGCATTGATCTTCGGTTTCTTCGCCTACAACCCGGACCCCGGCATCTTCTGATCCGGGTGGGGCCGCGGGCGCCAACCCGCCCGCGGTCTCCCTTCCGGCACGACACTTCTCGCCGCGCGGATCTCCCCGGCGATGTTCGATCACCCACCTGTCCGGAGCACGGATTCGACCAGTTCGCGGACCGCGGACAGCAACCGGTCGCCGGCACCGGCTCGGACCAGGTTCGGGACCAATTCACTGCCCAGCGGGGCCAGCAGGAGCGCGCCGACGGTTTCGGCGTCGAGGTCGGGGCGGGCTTCGCGGAGCAGGGCGGTGATATGCGCGGCCCAGAAGCCGTGGAATTCCTCGCGTTCGGGGTGCGGCGGGACGACCTGATACGCGACGAACAGTTCGACATTGTCGATGACCACGCGGGTCATCGCCTCGAAGTAGGCCAGTAGGCGCTCGGCGGCAGGCGCCCCGGGGCCGAGCGGGGGCGGGCCGTTGGTGACGGCGTCCATCAAGGTGCGAGCGGGCTCGGCCACGAGTTCGTGCAGCAGCCCCGCCCGGCTGCCGAACCGATGAAAAATGGTGCCCTTGCCGACGCCCGCGGCGGCCGCGACCCGGTCCATGGTGATGGCCTCGGCCCCGTGTTCGGCGAGCAAAGCCCTGGTCGCGTCCAGGATGGCGCGCCGATTGCGTGCGGCGTCGGCCCGTTCCTTGGGGTGCCCTTCGGACATCTCACCCGCTTCCTTCAACAACATTGAGCCACAGGGGCATTGACAAGTTGACCGACGGTCCATAACGTCGGACCTAATTGGACCGCTAGTCAAGTTATGGAGTTCGCCGTGCAGGCAATCGTAATGACAGGGGCCGGTGGGCCCGAGGTACTGGTCGCTCGCGAGGTACCGGAGCCGACACCGGGCGCGGGTGAAGTGGTGATTCGCGCCGAGGCCATCCCCGTGCTGTTCCCGGAGACCCTGCTGCGCTCGGGCGCGTTCCCGATGCCGGCCGAACCGCCGGTGACGTTCGGGTTCGAGGCGGTCGGCACGGTCACCGCGACCGGCGCGGACGTCGACACGGGCCTGATCGGGCAGCGCGTCGCGGTCACCACCCTGGGATATGGCTCCTACGCCGAATATGTCTGCGCACCAGCGGATTCGGTGACACCGGTGCCCGACGACCTGTCCGCCGCCGACGCGGCCGCGGTCCTGATGAGTGGTTCGGTAGCGCTCACCCTGCTCGACACCGCCGCCCTGACCGGCTCGGAGACGGTCCTGATCGAAGCCGCCGCCACGGGTGTCGGCGCCGCGCTGACCCAACTGGCCAAAACCCGTGGCGCCGCTCGCGTCATCGCCACGGCCGGCGGGCCCGCCAAGCTCGCCCAGGCCCGCAAACTGGGCGCGGACGACCTGATCGATCACAACGATCCGGACTGGCCGTCCCGGCTCCCCGAAATCCTCGGCGACGCCACCCTGGACCTCGTCTTCGACTCGATCGGCGGCCCCACCGCCGCGGCCCTGCTCGACGCGATGACCCCGCTGCGCGGCCGCGTCCTGAGCTACGGATTCCTCTCCGGCGCACCGGCGCAGATCACCGCCACGGACCTGCTCTTCCGCGGCCTGTCCCTCACCGGCTGCGCCGGCCCGCACTGGCTCGCCCGGGTCGCGGCGGCTCGCGCCACCGCGCTGCACCAGGTCACCAGCGGTGCCCTGGTCCCCCAGATCGACACGATCCTGCCCCTGGACCAAGCCGCGGAAGCGCACCGCGCCCTCGAATCCCGGACTCCGCTCGGCGCGGTCCTCCTCAGGCCATGACCCCTGCCCCGGACCGATGGATCACGGGGGAGGTGTGCCCGCTCCCCCGCTCGATCGGTCCGGGTCGGCGGCGGATCTACTGACGGACGGCCACCGTGATTCCCGCGGACGGGTCGTCGGTCTCCAGGCCGCGGGCATAGGGCGCCACCAGGCTGTTCCACGGACGGAAGTCGGTGTGCCAGCCGTGGGTGGCCAGCCAGGTTCCGGCATCGGGACCCAGGCCGCGAGGCTCGGACGCGCCCGCCGGCGTGGCCTGGACGATGCGACCCAGCTCCGCGTAGTGCGGAGCGGCGGCGGCGAGGTCGAAGTGGGCGACGCCGAAATCACTGCCGGGGGCCGAGAGGTCGGTGAGAGTTTCGGCGACCTGGAGTGCGGCGGAGCGGTTCAGGTAGCCCAGGACGCCCTCGTCGATCCAGTGTGTGGGCACATCGGGGTGGAAGTCGTTGTCGCGCAGCAGTTGTGCCCAATCGGCACGGAGGTCGGCGGCCAGGGCGTGGCGGACGCAGGTGGGCTCCGCGCCGGCCGCCGCGAGCACCGGTTCTTTGAAGGCGAACAGCTCCGGGAGGTCGATCTCGTAGAAGCGGATCCCGGCGGGCAGGTTCATCCGGAAGGCGCGGGTGTCCAAACCCGCGCCCAGCAGCACGATTTGGCGGCAACCGCGCGCGAGCGCGGCGCGCACCCCGTCGTCCACCAGGCGCACGGTCATGGATCGGCCCGCGAAAAACGCGTCGGCCAGCTGCTCGAGCTGGGCCCACCGCTGCGCGCCCGCCTCGGTCGCGGCGAATTCGGCCCGCGCGGCGTCGACGAAACTGCGGGCCAGCGGATCTTCGTACAGGCGATCGGAGCGCTCGGATTCCAGCACCCGGATCACCGCGACACCGATGGCCGTCATGGCCACTCCGCCCATCGGCACTCGTGTCTGCGCCATTCGTCTCTCCCCACGTCGGCTACCCAGCCGACGGTAGCCGCAGCATCGGCCCGCGCGCAGAACATCGGCAAAGCTGTTGTGAACGACCGGATCCCGGCACGGTTGTCGAAATTCGGTGGCCGGATCACGGCCGGACGGGCAACATGGGCTACTCCAACCCCCTCTTTCCGCGTGTTCCGGCCGGCGCTGCCCCGGGACGATCGAGGGCTGCTCGGACACGATTCGAGAAGGAGGCCCATGCCCACCCCCAGAACCGCTGTCAGGCTCGTACTTCATTACTACGGAAAAGAATTGAGACGGCGCCCGCAATTCGCGGTGCCGGCGATGCTCACGCCCGCGCTGGGCAACATCTGCCAGTTGTACCTGGTGCCGCTGGTGGTGGCGGCCCTGGTCGGGCGGATCGCCGACAGCGGAACCGTCAGCGCCGAGTTCGTCGCCCCGTATCTGCTCGGCGTCGCCGGGCTGCTGATCTGTTCGGAACTGTGCTGGCGCTTCGGTATCCACTGCCTGAACCGGACCGACGCGTACGGGATCGAGAGTCTGTACGTGACGGCGATGGACGAGTTGCTCGCCCGCGACGCCGCGTTCTTCCACAATAATTTCGCCGGCTCGCTGACCAAGCGGTCGCTGAGTTTCGCCTCGCGGTTCGAGGAATTCGTCGACACGCTGGTGTTCGAGGTGTGCGCGTTCCTGGTGCCGGTCGGGTTCGCGGCGGTGGTGCTGTGGCGCTACGACCCGCTGCTGGTCGCGGCGATGGTCGGCTCGATCGGATTCACCGGGCTGGTGATCGCGCCGCTGGTGCGGCGCCGGCAGCGCCTGGTGAACCAGCGCGAGATCGCCATCGCGCGGGTGGCCGGGCATGTCTCCGACAGCGTGTCGAATATGCATTCCGTGCGGGCCTTCTCGGCCGAACCGCAGGAGGCGGCCGAGCACAGCCGCCGGGTGGCGGACGCGCGGCGGAAGTCGTTGCGCTCCTGGGACTACGGGAACCTGCGCATCGACCTGGTGGTGGCCCCGCTGTTCGTGCTGACCAATGTGCTCGGGCTGGCGCTGGCGTTGCGGCTGGTCAGCAAGGGCGCGGGAGTCGAGGTGGTCGTGGTGGCCTTCACCTACTTCTGGAACGCGACCGGAATCATGTTCCGGTTCAACCAGATCTACCGCCGGCTGGAGCGGTCGATCACCGAGGCCGCCCAGTTCACCGAGTTGCTGCTCAGCCCACCGGCGATCGCCGAGCCCGAGAATCCGGAACCCCTGCGGCCCAAGGACTTCGGTGTGCGATTCAGCAAGGTCGAGTTCACCTACCCGGACGCGAAGCCACTGTTCACCGGGTTGGATCTGGAGGTGCCGGCGGGCGCGCGGGTCGGCCTGGTCGGGCGTTCCGGCGGCGGTAAGACCACCATCACGCAGCTGCTGCTGCGCATGACCGATATCCAGGGCGGCACGATCCGCATCGGCGGGCAGGACATCACCCGCCTGCAGCAGTCCGACCTGCGCGGCCTATTGGCCTATGTGCCACAGGAACCGGCGATGTTCCACCGCACGCTGCGCGAGAACATCCGCTTCGCCCGGCCGGCCGCCACCGACGAGGAAGTGCGGCACGCGGCCAAAGCCGCCCACGTCACCGAATTCGCCGACGCCCTGCCCGACGGGCTGGACACGGTGGTCGGCGAGCGCGGCGTCAAGCTCTCCGGTGGCCAGCGCCAGCGGGTCGCGCTGGCCCGCGCCATCCTGCGCGACGCGCCCATCCTGGTGCTCGACGAGGCCACCAGCGCCCTGGATTCCGAGGGCGAGATGCTGGTGCAGCAGGCCCTCTGGGAGCTGATGGCGGGCCGCACCGCACTGGTGGTCGCGCACCGGCTCAGCACGGTGGCCAGCATGGATCGGCTCGTGGTGCTCGACCACGGCACCGTCCTGGAACAGGGCACGCACGCGGAACTGCTACGCGCCGACGGGGTCTACGCCAAGCTCTGGCGGCACCAATCCGGTGGCTTCCTGGGCGAGGATCTCAGCGCCGGGTGAGCGCGAAGACCGGGAACACCCGGCCCGCACCCCGTCAGTCGCGGGCGAGGATGGCTTCGAAACGTTCGTCGGCGCGGTCCAGCTGCTCGAGAATGTGCTGCTTGACGTGCTCGGCCAGCGGGGTGTCGGTGCGCGTCACCAGTTCCCGGTACACGTCGGTAAGCGGGCGGTACTTGCTAGCGAGTTTGCGCATGTGCGGGCCGGTGGAATAGAGGATGCCGACGCCGTTGTCGGTGAAATCGGAGAGCTTCACCACGCGGGCCCAGGGTGCGCGATCCAGGTTGGTGGCGACGTGCTCGCGGTACTGCTCGTGCCGGTCCTGGCGCGGGTCGGGCGCCGGATTGGTCACGGCGGCAACGATATCGGCGACCCGGATGCCGAATCGGCGCGCGAGTTCGCCGAGCGCGGCGGCGGTGGGTTCGCCGCCGCTCTCGCCCGCCAGCTCCCGGGGGTGGTCCTCGACCGAATCGTGCAGCAGGCCCGCCACCACCAGGTCGGGATCCCGGACCTCGTAGTGGCTGATGATCCGAATCGTCACGCGCAGTAGATGATTGAGGTAGGGCTCGCGCCCGTAGCGGTCGGCGGCGTGCAGCCGCGAGGCCAGCTCGAGCGCCTCGGTGAGCCGCTCCGGATCCTCCAGTTCGGCGATCTCCAGCAATAATCGATCACGCAGCCCGGACTCACCGTAGACCTCGCTGATCGTGTGCAGCGGCATCACGGCCAAGACCCCCGCCCCAGGATTGCTCATACGCTCAATCTATCTGGGACACCACTCCGCGCGCGCGACTTATTCGCCGGGCTCCCTGTGTTCTCGCGCACGGAAAATCCGTTGCCGCCACGATGGCCGCGTGGTCTGCTGATTACCGAGCGAGGCAGAAACCGGAGGTACACGTGGCCGCGCAGAACAAACGGCCGCGACCCGCGTCGGCCACCGACGACATGCTGAAATTGCACCGCCGCACCATGGTGCTGGACGGGCGCGTCTACACCGTGCTCACCCTGCGCCCCGGCAGCGATTTCCGCTTCGCCACCAACCGATTCCACGACACCTGGCATGTGCTCTCGGATTGGCGCGGCGCGCGAGTGCTGGCCCGGTTGCTGTGGGGGCTGTCCTACCAGCGCCGCCCCGGCACGCTGGTCGTGATCGACCCGGCGCACCTGGACCCGAACCCGTTCGACGCCGCCCCGTCGGACCCGATCGTGCTGGTGCCCGCGGAGCGGACCGTCTTCACCCAGGCCGCCGCCGTCGCGCTGCGCCGGCGGTTGCCGCTGCGGGACAAGTCGCAGGGCACCGTGCGGTTCCAGACCTTCGGCCTGCGCCCGGCGGTCGCGGAGCTGGCGGCCTGGCGGTCCCGGCCCGAGGCCCGCAACGCCTACCGCTGGGCCCCGCCGACCGGGCACGCCCGGATCCAGCGGCTCGGGGGCGTGCTCACGATCGTCGGCGCACCCGACCAGCTGCGGAGTTGGGCGACCGGTCTCGCGACCTTGGGCGCGGATATCACCTACGACATGGACTATCTCTACCTGGACGACCACGGGGACGGCGAAGTCCAGATCTTCCGCCAGTACCGGCGCAAGGTACGGACTGCGCACCAGGCCCGCGCCGAAGTCCTCGCCCACCGCCGCGGCGATTCGGCCGCCGACCTCGAACGGCGCATCTGGGCGCACGGCGCGAACGTCCGGCGGCGCCGCTATCCCGACGCCGCCGAGCAGCGTTCCGCGACAGACTGATCGCGAGAACGCCGCGACCGCACCAATTTCAGACGATGGCCGAGAGACGCTCGAACTGATCGTCGGTCAGTGTCACCTCGGCGGCCGCGATGTTCTCGGCGAGGTGCTCGAGCGAGGTGGTGCCGGGGATCGGCAGGATGGTCGGCGATCTGCGGAGCAGCCAGGCCAGCGCGGTCTGGGCGGGTGACGCGCCGACCTCCGCCGCGACCGCGGCGACCGGACTGTCCGGGCCCGCGTGCGCGCCGCCGGCTACCGGGAAGAACGGGATGAAGGCGATGTCGTGCTCGGCGGTGTAATCGACGACCGCCTCGTGGCCGCGGTTGGCCAGGTTGTACATGTTCTGCACGCTGGCGATCGGGGTGATCCGCTCGGCTTCGCGCAGCTGGTCCAGGGTCACCTCGGACAGGCCGATGTGGCGGACCTTGCCTTCCGCACGCAGCTGGTGCAGCGCGCCGATCTGGTCCGCGAGGGGGACCGTGGGATCGACGCGATGCAGTTGCAGCAGGTCGATATGGTCGAGTTTCAGCCGCCGCAGGCTCAATTCGGCCTGCTGGCGCAGGTAGGCCGGGTGGCCGACGGGCACCCACTCGGTCGGCGAGGGCCGGGTGACACCGATCTTGGTGGCGATCACCACACCGTCTCCGTACGGCGCCAGCGCCTCGGCGACCAGCTCCTCGTTTTCACCGAGCGCGTAGGAGTCCGCAGTGTCGATCAGATTCACTCCGGATTCGACGGCGCGGCGCAACACCGCCCCGGCCGCTTCCCGGTCCACCGGCGCCCGCCAGATGTGGCCCATGCCCGCCTCGAAACCCGGTTCCGGCGCGGCCGCCAATCGCATCGCGCCGTAACCGATCCGGTTCACCTTCAGCTCGCCACCGAGCAAGAACGACGTACCCATCTGCACCACTCCCTACGATTCGAGCAACGAGGAGTGGGAACTTCGCGCCGCCGGAACCTATTCCCGCACCCGTCACTCCCCCTGCGGCACAAGGGTGTTCTGCCGGGCCGCCGTCCACCATGTGCCGTCCTCCTTGACCAGCACATACAGGGCGATCATGGCGGGATCGGTGTCGATCAGCACACCGTCGGCGGTGGTGGCGCGGGCGACTTTGTGGGCGAGGGCGATGTCCGGGCGCAGGAAGGTGATGTCGGTGACGTCGTAGCGGACGTACTGGTCCTTCAGGAAGCCCGCGAGGCCCGCGCGGTTGGCCTCGAGCAGCGTCTCCCGTCCGGTCATCAGCACGCCGACGGCGTTGACGACCGTCGCGTTGACGGTGAAGGGGCTGGTCAGCAGTTCGGCGTCGTTGGTGTTGTAGGCGGTCTCGGTGTCGCGGACGATCTGCTCGATCGCGGCGATGTCGGCGGTGTGATCGACCGTGGTGTCGTCGACGGTCGGGGCGACGGAAGTTGTTGTGCTCATGGGGAACAGCTTTATACCTCAACCAATATTGAGGTCAATCCCGCGGCGCGGTCTGCTGCGTCACAGCTACCGGACACCGCGCGGGCGGAACTGGATGCTGATGCGCGGCCCGGCCGGTTTCCGCGTCTTGGGCACCGCGTGTTCCCAGGTGCGCTGGCACGATCCACCCATCACCAGCAGATCGCCGTGCCCCACCGGGAACCGGAGCGCCTCGCCCCCACCGCGCGGGCGCAGCGCCAGCGCGCGCGGGGCGCCGACCGAGACGATCGCGACCATGGTGTCGTGCGTGGAGCCGCGCCCGATGGTGTCGCCGTGCCACGCGACGCTGTCGCGCCCGTCCCGGTAGTAACACATTCCGGCCGTGCGGAACGGCTCGCCGAGTTCGGCGCGATAGTGCTCACTCAACGCGGATCGCGCGTCACCGAGCACCGGATCCGGCAGCTCCTCGGCCTCGCCGTAGAACCGCAGCAGCCGCGGCACGTCCACCACCCGGTCGTACATCGGCCGCCGCTCCGCCTGCCAGGGCACGGCCGCGACCAGCCGCTCGAACAGCACATCCGCCCCGCTCAGCCACCCCGGCAGCACATCGACCCAGGCCCCGCGCGAGAGCACGGTACGCCGGATCGGGCCGAGCTCACCCAGCTCGACCGCACCGAACCCATCCAGCAGCGAGCCCTGCAGCAGCGGTGACGACATGGCCCGAATGTACGCCAGATCGAACATACGTGCTAGCGGGTTCCGGTCGGCGTGTTCTCAGGCGAACCGGCGCCGCAGGCCGCGCACCAGGTCGATCAGTCCGGCTTCGTCCAGGCGCGGCCGCTCGGGCCACGAGGTGGTGTCGTGCCAGGGCACCGCGTCGGGCGTACCGGGCGGACGAGCGAAGACATGCTGATGGAAGTGCGCGACCGAGCGGCCGGTGACCATCGAGAACACCGCCTCCGGGGCCAGCTCCTGGCGCAGCGCCCGCGCCGCCCGCGTCACCGCCCAGCCGACCGCCGCCGCCTCGGCCTCGGTCAGATCGGCCACCGTGACCGCGTGCCGGCGCGTCTCCACGAACAGATACCCGGGCGAGGACCCCTTGCCGAGCGGCTGATGCGTGACGACCACCAGATCGTCGGCGAAGATCACCGGCCCGACCAACTCGCCTGCGCCGCGATGCTTTTCGCAGATCGCACAGAAACGCCCCACCGGCCCAGAATACGTCGGCGCGGCGGCGGCCGGCCTGTCCCGCTCTCAGAACGGCTCGTCCGGCAGCAGTTGCCGCACCTCCGGCAGGAATTGATCCAGCTCGCCGATGTCGAAGCGGGACATGCCGATAACGTGCCAGAACTGCCCGGCCGGGCTGCCGTCGACCTTGTAGCGCCCGTCGGGGGCGACGGCCGCCCAGCTCTCCGGCAGGCCGAGCAGGATCGACCGGATGACAGGTGCGTCGGCCGGGTGCTCGCCCATCGACCACACGATGACATTGCCGTCGTCCGCGCCGCTGGCCAGGGTCCGGCCCGCCGGATCGAAGGCCAGCGACCAGATCTGACGCTTGTGGCCCTCCAGGGTGTGCAGGTGGCGGCCGGTCGCCATGTCCCACAACCGGATCACCAGATCGTCGCCGCCGGTGGCCAGGATGCCGGTGGTCGCGTCGATCGCCGCGGCCCACAGGCGCGCGGTGTGCCTGCCGATGTCGTGCAGGCACTCGCCGGTCTCGACATCCCAGATCCGGACCTTGGTGTCCCAGGAGACGCTGGCGAGCCGATTCTCGTGGAAGGCGACCGCGTACACCCGGTCCGCGTGCCCGCGCAGGGTGCGCAGCACCTGCCCGGTCCGCACGTCCCAGAGCCGGACCACCTGGTCGTCGCAGCCGGTGGCCATCAGCGTGCCCGCCGCGTTGAACGCGATGGACCGCACCCGCCCGCGATGCTCGGCGCACTGCTGGTGCACCGCGCCGGTGGTGCGGATCCACAGGGTGACGGTGTCGTCGTCGTTCGCGGTCGCGACGAATTCCCCGGTGGGGTCGTACGCGGTGGCCCAGATCGGAGGCGACTCACCGGTGATGTGCCGCTCATAGGAGTCGCTGGCCAGGTTGTAGAGACTCAGGCGGCCATCGTTGCGGGCGATCGCGATCTGGTTCGGATCCACCGAGCTGAATCTGGCCGCCTCGTAGGAGAACAGCCGATCCTCGCTGCCCAGCAGCCGCCGGGTCAGCCGCCCGGTCACCGGATCCCAGAACCGGACCACGCCGTCGTTGCCGCAGGCGGCCAGCAGGGTGCCGTCGGAGTTGAAGCGCACCGTGGTGACCTGCCGCCCGTGCCCGGTCAGGACGTGCCGGCAGGCCCCGGTCGCCGAATCCCAGAGCCGCGTGGTGAATTGGTCGTCGGTGACCGCCAGCTGACGTCCGTCGGCCCGGAAGGCGAACGGCCAGATCGACCCGGTGTGGCCGGTGAGCCGGTGCCGCAGCTGCCCGGACACGCTGTCGTGCAGGCAGACTCGGCCCGCGCTGTCGCCGGAGGCGAGCTGCTCGCCGGTGGGATCGAAGCTCAGCCAGTAGATGGCCGCGCCGGAGTGCTCGGCGGAGGCGTGCCGGGTCTCGCCGGTTTCGATGTCCCACAACCGCAGTCCCCCTTCGGTATCCCCGCTGGCCAGGATCGGCAGGCCGGGATGGAAGCCGAGGGTGTAGACCCGGCCGGTATGGCCGGTCAGCTCCCGCACCCGCAAGCAGGTGCCGGGATCCCACAGCGACACGGTCCCGTCGGCCGCGCCGGTCGCGAGCAGGTTTCCGCTGGGACTGAACGCGATTCGATACACCGAGCCGGCGGCCGCGACGAATTTCCCCGTCTCGGCGCCGGTTCCGGTGTCCCACAGCCGGACCACACCGTCGCGGTAGGCGGCGGCCAGGACGCCGTCGAAGAAATCCATGCTGTAGATGAGTTCACGTCCGCCCCCGGCCGGACGGCACTCGTGCAACAGCTCGCCACTGGGCAGCGACCACAGCCGCAGCACGCCCTCGGCGTCGCCGGTGGCCAGGACGTCGCCGCGCTTGCTCAGCACCACCGGCCACGGCCAGTTGTCGTGGCCGGACAGGATGCGGCGCAGTTCGCCGGTCGCGGTGTCCCACAGGCCGACGGTGCCGTCACCCGACCCGGTGACCAGCACCTCCTCGGTGTAGCCCACGGCGAAGGTGCGCGCCCGGTGGGTCTGCAAGGTACGCAGCGGCCGTCCGGTCTCGGTGTCGTAGATCAGCACGCCGCCGTTCTCGCTGCCGACGGCCAGCGTCCCGCCGTCCGGGCTGTAGGCCACCGGCTGCGGCAGGCGCCCGTGCCGGGCGTGGAAGCCGTGCCGCACCCCGATCGCGGCGGGCGCGAACTCGGTGTGCACCGGGGTGCCGGGCACCGTCGCGGCGCCGCGCAAATCCGAATCCAGTGGTGTGCCGCGCACTTCCAGCAGGGCAGCGCGCCGCCACCGGGTACCGGTGGCGCGGGCTCCGGTGAGGTCGGTGCGGGCCAGCCGCGCGCGCGTCAGGTCGGCGCCGCTCAGGTCGGCGTTGGTCAGGACCGCGTCGTCCAGCCGGGCGCCGACCAGCCGGGCGCCGCGCAGCACCGCCCCGGTCAGGTTCGCCCCGACCAGCCGGGCGCCGGTCAGGTTCGCGTCGCTGAGATCGACGCCGCGCAGTTCGCGGTAGGACAGATCGGCGCCGGCGAGCATGGCCCCGCGCAGGTCGGCCGTGGGCGCGGTGGCCAGCCGCGTGCTCACCCGCAAGGCGTTGCGGCGGGCGTGCTCACCCGCGTCCGGATCGGCCAGCACCCGCTCCGCCCAGGCGCCCGCGGCCCGGTGATCGGCCAGGTCGCAGAGGAAGTCGACGGTCAATTGCGAGAGCGGGCGCGCGGCCAGCTGCGGCGGCGCGGCCGTCCCGCCCGCGAACTGCCCGGCGATGTGGTTGGCCACCAGCCACTCGGTCACCGAGGAGTGGATGAAACCGAACAGGTTCTCCTCGGTGCGCACCAGCAGGCTGCCCGAGCCGATGGCATGCGCCTGCTGCTCCGGGGTCATCCGATTGGACCCGGTGATCTCCACCAGATCCTGTGCCACATCGGTCAATTCGGCCATCCGCAGATACTGCTCGCCGGATTCCCAGCAGCGCAGCGCGAAAGCCGTGACCGCCAGCCACAATTCGGCGGCGGTGAGCCCCGGCAGCGTGCCCGCCACCGAGCCGGTGCGCCGAGCCTCGAATTCCAGCCAGGTATCCAGTATTTCGCGGTACAGCCCGGCGGGCCCGACGGCGCCCTCGGTGTCGGCGGCCGCACGCAGGCGCGTGTCCGCCAGGTCGGCGATGAAGCTGAGCATCCGCGGATTGCGGGCCAGGCCGAGCAGGTCCTGGATGCCGGTGATGCGGCGCATCCGGTCGTCGGCGCGGACCAGGTCACCGCCGTACCGGTTCACCAGGAAGGCGCGGATCTGTTCGCGCCCGAACGGCTCGATGCTCAGGATGTGGCGATCCTGCAGCATGCCGACCCGCTCGCCGAGCGCGGAGAGCACCTGGGAGCGGGACTCGAAATGCTGGGTCCGGCTGGCCACGATGATCTTGGCCTTGCCGGCCGCGGCGGCCAGCAGCGTTTCCAGGTGCTGGGCGGCGAATTCGTAGCTGATGCGGGTGGCGAGTTCGTCGAAACCGTCGAACAGCAGCACCACCCGGCCCTCGCGCAGCATGTAGTGCAGCGCGTCCAGGTCGATGCGGCCCTCGCCGTGATTGGCCAGGTGCGCGGCGACCAGGCCGTCCACCGTGTGCGACTTGTCCAGCCCGCGCAGCTCGATCAGGATCGGGATGAGCGCGGGCCGGGATTCGGTGATCCGGCGGGCCAGCTCGCGCAGCGCGAAGGTCTTGCCGCGCCCGAAATCGCCGAGCAGCAGCACAAATCGGCCGTGATCGGCCGACACCACGCGCAGCAGCTCCCCCACCAGGTCCTCGTGCGCCTGCTCGTCACCGTGTTCGAGCATCCGGAAGCGCTGCGGCACATACAGATCCGGCGGGTAGCGGCGGTCGGTGCGCAGCCGCGCCAGCTGGTCGGCCAGATAGTGATCCAGATCCAGCAGACCCTGGAAATCGGTGAAGCTACGCAGCCACACGCCGTGACTGGCGGCCTCCTCACGCAGCGAAAGTGGCGGCGGCGCACCGCGATACACCAGATCAGAACCGTATTCCGGGTCCTGGGCCAGGAATTCCTCCACCACCTGGCGGGTCATGTCCCCGACGTGCACGCCCACCCGCCGCACGCCCACCACATCGCCTTCCTTGTGGATGATCAGCAGATGCGGCGGATCGGCCTGCACGCGCCGAATCCGGGCACCCGGGAACCGGGTCTCGCAGACCTCGGCGACGCGTTCGAGCAGCCGGCTGTGCGGATCGACGATCTCCGGGTCGGCCTGCTCGGGCTGCTCCAGCTCGAGTTCCTCGGGCACGGCCAGTTCCAGCGCGGTGACCGGCGGCAGCGCGGCCGCGGCGTGTGCCCAGGTCTGGGTCAGCTTCGCCCACGGCTCACCGGGTTTCGCCTCGGCCGCGCTGTAGCGGGCCAGTCCCTCCAGCGTGATGTGCACGATCTCGTCGCGGCCCGGCGCGGCGGCGGGCAGCACCGGGAGCACGCCGCCGAGCCGGTCCAGGTGCCGGCCACCCGGCCCGGGGCCGTGCAGCAGCAGATGCAGGCGCCCGGCCAGCAGCCGGGACAGCCCGGCGGCATCGCGCAGCACCGTCGGGTCCTCGGGCGCGGCGGCGGGGCCCGGCAGCGGATCGTGGCGCAGCACGCCCAGCCGCAGCCAGCCGAGCCGCTCGAACTCGCGCAGCTGCTGGGCGAACCAGGCCGCCTGCGAGGTGCCGATCTCGCCGTAGTCGTCGCCGACCCGGTGCGTCATCGCCATCGTCGAATTCATTCCGGCGACCACCACCCGCAATTCCGGAATCGGGAACAGCGTCCAGGGCTGCCCGATATCGAAAACCAGATGGTCCAGGCCCTGATACAGCTCACCGAACAGCCGCGAGAACTGTTTCAGCTTCGGGTAATACGGCGGCTGCGGCTTGCGCTCGTTGGCCTCCTGGTCGAGGAAATAGGCCTGGCAGGCGGCCTTGGAGACGTCGTGGTTGCCCGGCACCACGATCAGGCGGCTCGGCTCCAGGCCGAGCAGCACCCGCAGCCCGGTCAGGAAGCGCAGCGCCTCGTCGACCTGGCTCGGGCGCGCGGATTCGGTGAGATCACCGGTGACCACGATCAGATCCGGCTTGGGCACGCCCTGATCCACCAGCTGGGTGACGTTCGCCCAGATGTGGGCCTGCAGTTCACCGGCGGTCGCGGGGTCGTCGCGACCGAGCAGGCCGCGACCGAAGCGCGGGCCCGCCACATGCAGCACCGAGACGCCCTCGTGCCGGTCACCGGGCACCGTGCCGGCGCCGGGAAAATCCGGTGCGGCGACCGGAGTGCGCCGATGCCAGGGCCTTTCGACATTGTCGGACTCCTCGGTGAGCGGCTGCTCCAGCACCGCGTCGAGCGGAAATGCCGGGGCCAGACCGGGTTTGGCGCGCCCGGCCAGCAGATGCCCGAGCCGCTCCAGCACCGTGCGCCGCGCCACCTCGGCGCTGGCCACCCCGACCAGATCCACATAGGTGAGGGTGGCGAGCAGGCCGGTCAGCTCGCACTCGGCGATCCGGATCGGCAACAGCTTGCCCGGCTCGGTGCGATAGGTGGCCTGCCACTCCTGCGTGCCGCCCTTGGAATTCAGATAATTCTCCGACAGCACCGCCACCACGACCGCCGACTCCCGCACACCGCGATCCATGAAGTCGATGAAATTGGTGCCGGGCACGAAATCCCACGCCTGGATCAGGGTCCGGAACCCCGCCGATTCCAGCTGCCAGGCCAACCAGGTGGCCCACCGTTCGTCCGCCGGGGAGTAACTGATGAAGAAGTCACGAGGCTGGGCGCCGGGCTGCGTCACCCTCCCAGTATGCCCGTCTACTAGATCATCTTGGGAGACACCGGAATCAGCGGGCAGACGACGATCGCGCACCCGATGCGATCATGCAATCGAGCGCTCGATCCCACTCCCTCATTTGCTCGAAGACTGGAACACCATGACCGACAATTCGGAGGCACTGCTCATCAAGGCTCTCGTGGCCACGGTCCTGGCACTGCTCAGCGTCATAGTCGCCCTCGTCGCCGCCGCCGTTGCCATGCACCGCAGCAGGCAGTGGACGACCGCGATCGCCCACGGTGGCGGCACCTTCGCCGCATCGTTCGGCCTGATGCTGCTGGGTCTGAACACCCTGTGGCCGAGCTGATGAGACCATGATCAAATGCCTGAGCAGGTCGATTCCGCCGTGCCCGACACGCCGCCCGGCGCGGCGACCCGGCGGTACTGGGGACTGACGACGCTGGACTGGGTCCGGGTCGCGCTGCTGGTAGCCGGGCTGTTGTGTGTGCTCACCGGGGCGCTGCCCCGCGACGAGGCCGCCGATAACATGCGGCGGATCTGGCCGCTGCTGGTGTTTCTCGGGGCGGTGATCATCCTGGCCGAGCTGACCCGGCAGGCGAAAGTTTTCGATGTGATCGCGCACCGGCTGGCGATTCTGGGGCGCGGGTACTACCCGGCGCTGTTCGGGCTCTGTGTGCTGTTCGCGTCCGCTACGACGATCCTGCTCAATCTCGACACCACCGCGGTACTGCTCACCCCGGTGATGCTGGCGCTGGCGGGCCCCGCGCGGATTCCGCCCCTCCCGCTGGCGATGCTGACGTTGTGGCTGGCCAACACCGCGAGTCTGCTGCTGCCGGTGTCGAATCTGACGAATCTGCTCGCGGCCGAGCGGGTGGCGCTGCACGCCACCGAGTTCGCCGGGCGGATGTGGGCGGCGCAACTGGTGTCGATCGCGGCGACGATGCTGTGCCTGTGGGTGTTCTATTGGCGGCGTGGGCTGCGGGACGCGGACCGGTATGTGCCGCCGGCGCCGGTGCGCCCGGAGAACTCGCGCGAGCGGGCGCTGCTGTACACCACCGCGGGGGCGTGTCTGCTGTTCATCCTGGCGATTCCGTTCGTCGGCGAGCGGATCGACGTCGCCGCGCTCATCGCCGCGGCGATCGCCCTGCTCGCGTTCGCGGTGTTCGACCGCTCCGCGCTGAAGTTATCGCTGTTCCCGTGGCAGCTACTGGTTTTCGTGGTCGGGCTGTTCCTGGTGATTCCCACGCTGAGCAGGCACGGGCTCTCCGATCTGATGCACCTGCTGATCGGTTCCGACCCCGGAGCCGAGGGTGCGTATCGCGCGGCGGCGGCCGGCGCGGGCCTGTCCAACGTGGCCAACAACCTGCCCGCCTATACCGCGGGCGAGGCGGTCGTCCCGGCCGAGAACCGGAATCAGTTGCTGGCGTTGCTGATCGGCACCAATGTCGGGCCGGTCGTGACCCCGTGGGCCTCGCTGGCGACGCTGCTGTGCCTGGAGTTCTGCCGCACGCACAGCGTGCGCGTGCCGATGGGCCGGTTCGTGGGCACCGGTCTGGTGCTGGCGACCCTGGCGACCGCCGGTTCGGTGGCGGCACTGCTGATTACGGGCTAGGCCGCGTCAGCGCAGGCCGGTCACCGCGACCTCGGCGGCGGCTTTCACCCAGCGCGACAGCTCCGCGGTCATCTGCGGGCTGCCCGCGATGAAGTCGATCTCGCCGCCGAGCGGATCGATGGTGTCGTCCAGCGGCGCGCCACCGAAATCGGTGATCTCGACACCGGATTCGCGCGCGATCAGACTGCCCGCGGGCAGGTCGACCACGCCCGCGCGGTAGCCGACGAACCCGTCGATGTCGCCGCGCGCCAGCATGATCCAGCAGAGCAGCGGCGACCAGAGCTGAATCAGCCGGCGGGAATTCGCCTCCAGCGACAGCCGCATGGCACGCGCCACGGCGTCGGCGCGCCCGACCGGATAGCCCTGCAACCAGGCCAGCACCGGCGCGGTATCGGGCCGCGGCGAGGGCGGTTGCCACAACCGGCCGTCCGGACCGGCCGCGCCGCGCCCGCGCAGCGCCGACCAGGTGTGCCCGGTGAGCGGCTCGTGCACGACGCCGACCACCGGAGTTCCGTAGTGGCACAGCGCGATACCGACGGTGCACACCGGCAGCCCGATGGCGATGTTGTTGGTGCCGTCGAGTGGGTCGACCACCCAGCACCACGCGTCGTCGGCGCCGGCCAGCAGGCCGGATTCCTCGGCCAGGATCCGGTGTTCGGGAAACGCCCGGCGCAGATGGCCGAGAATGATGTCCTCGGCGCGCAGATCCAGATCGGTGACCAGGTCACCCGCGGACCCCTTCGCGCGGATCGCCAGCGCGCCACCGAGACCGGTGCGGATCGCCGCGCCCGCCTCCTCGGCCGCCGCGATCGCCACATCCACCGCCAGACCCGGCGGTAGGGCCAGACCCGGCTGCCCCGTACCGACGAGATCGCTACGGACGGGATTCAAGACGTCGCTCGGTCCCATTGCTCCTCCAGGTGAGCCGGCAGGGTCAGCTGTTCCAATACGGTCCGTGCGGCGCGGCGAGTCTCCGCCGCGGTGCACGGAACGCGATGTACCCAGTGGTCGTCGGTGGCGAGCCCGCCCAGTGATCGATCGGGCTTGCCGTGACGGTACTCGCCCAACGCGACGGTCGCAGCCGCACCGGCCACCTCCGAGACGTGGAATACACCGTGCGGGAGGGTATATGCGTCGCCGGCCCGGAAAAGTTCATGCGAGCGCAGCCGATAGGCCACGACCTGCGACGTCGCCCGGACCAGATCGCCCTCGGGGCCGCTCTGGATCTCGAAGATCCGGTGTGTCGGGCGTTCGGGCGCGTCGATGACCTCGAAGATGTCGTTGCCGACCGCACCGTAGAGCACGATGCTGAGCAGATCCCAGCTGTGCGCGTGAATCGGCGAGGTAGTGGGCCGCGCGCGCATCCCCTCGGCCCACACGTGCAGGCAGACCCCCAGATCGCCGTCGCGCCACACCGGAAAACACAGGAACCCCAGCGGATGCCGCAGCACCGGCACCGTCTCGGTACCCGCCGCCACCGGCGTCAGATACTCCCGCACCCAGCTACCCACTTCGCGGGCCGCCGCGGCGGAGGCGAACGAACTGCGTAGTCGAGCATAGGGATTCATCAGAATGGATTCTCCGGGTTCAACGCACGACGCACGATCTCGGCGACGTCACGATCCTCGAAAGACGCGGGCAGCGACAGGCCCAGCGCGTCGAACACGGCGCGGACCTGCTCGACCGTCGGCGGGTCGTCCAGCTGCACGTCGCGCGCGTTGCTCAGCGGCACCTTCTTGGCCTGGTCGAAACTGGAATCCAGTTCCCGGCTGAAATCGCGGTAGTACGGCTTGTCCCGCTCGAACATCATGGCCGGGGTGTTCGGATTGTCCTGGGTGATGATGACGCAGGAGGTGGCCAGGTCCCAGCGGAAGGTCGTCATCACCGAGGAGAAGCCCACGGCGATGTCGAGCGGGCTGTACTGCTGCTTGTACCAGCAGGCGGCGAGCACGGTGGCGAAGGATTCCTGCTGCACCCGCCGGGTGGTCCACGGGTCGCGCGTGCGGATGGCGTCCGGCGCCACCGAGGCCCGGAACTCCGCGTAGGTCTTGCAGAGCAGTTCGTTGGTCGGGTCCAGGATCTCGAGCCGTACCCGCAGACTGCGCTGGGCCTGGCGCGCGTTGCGCACGCACTCGCGCAGGGTGACCGCGCGAATGTAGGTTCCGGTGCCGCCCTTGAAGATCCACTTCTCGGTGTCGCGGCGCGCGAGCGTGTGCTGGTGCCCGATCTCGGGACCGTTGAGCATCTGCACCGAGGACGCGTCGCGCATCGCCTTGGCCGAGAGATGCCGGTCCCGCAGCAGCGTCGTCGCGAGCAGCGCGAGCACCAGCAGCACCGCCGCGTTCACCGTGTCGGTGCCCAGCACGTCGACGACCGCCAGCACCCCGACGATCAAAGCCAGGACCAACGCGACCAAACCGTCGACGTTGTTGCGGAACCAGGTCAGAAACCGAGCCATGCACCACCCTCCCCGTGTTTCCACCAGGATAGGGGCAACGTGGCCGCGCACACACCGGATTCCCTTGACCTCGAGTGTGGTTGAGGAATGAGGATGGAGTTCGTGGCCGCCGGGTCCCGTACACCCACCGGCGGACGCGAAACAGCCGCACACTCAGCGAAGAGGGTGCGGCTGTTGGCTTTTCGCGAACTAGGCGTCGGCCTCCGGGCGCGGCGCGCGGGTCGCCGCGGCGGCGGCGCGGACCTGCGGGGCCACCAGGACGACCTGGCCGAGCACGCCGTTGATGAACGACGGCGAATCGTCGGTGGACAGTTCCTTGGCCAGCTCCACGGCCTCGTCCACCGCCACCACCGGCGGAACATCGTTGGCGTGGAACAACTCCCACACCGCGATGCGCAGGATGGCGCGGTCGACGGCGGGCAGACGCGACAGCGTCCAGTCCTGCAGGTAGGACTCGATGGTGCCGTCCACCCGGTCCAGGTCGCTGGCGACGCCTTCGACCAGGATGTGGGTGTAGGCGTGCACCGGGGCCACCGCCTGGTCACCGAGGGCCAGTTCGACCCGCTCGCTCAGCAGGTCGGCCACGTCGATATCGCGGGCCTCCGCCTCGAAGAGCAGGTCGACCGCTCGCCGCCGGGCCTTGTGCCGGGCGCCGAGCTTCTTGAACTTCTTGTCTTCAGGCTGCTGAGGCACGGTTACCTTATCCGCGCGTCAGGAGTTGACGCGGCTGATGTAGCTGCCGTCGCGGGTGTCGACCTTGAGCTTGTCACCCTGGTTGATGAACAGCGGGACCTGCACCTCGGCGCCGGTCTCGATGGTGGCGGGCTTGGTGCCGGCGCTCGAGCGGTCGCCCTGCAGGCCCGGCTCGGTGTGGGTGACCACGACCTCGATCGAGACCGGGAGCTCGATGAACAGCGCCTCGCCCTCGTGCATGGCGATCTGCACGCCCATGTTCTCCATCAGGAAGCCGCCCGCCTTGCCGACGGTCTTCTCCTGGAGGTGGATCTGGTCGTAGGTCTCGCCATCCATGAAGATGTAGTCCGAGCCGTCGTGGTACAGGTAGGTCATATCGCGACGGTCGACGGTGGCGGTCTCCACCTTGACGCCCGCGTTGAAGGTCTTGTCGACAACCTTGCCCGACACCACGTTCTTCAGCTTGGTCCGCACGAACGCGGGGCCCTTACCCGGCTTGACGTGCTGGAATTCGACAATCTGCTGCAGATTGTTGTCGATCTTCAGCACAAGGCCGTTCTTGAAGTCGCTGGTGTCCGCCACGGTTCTCGGATCTCCTCGTTCGTCACAGGTAAAGCCGTCGTCATTCGACGACGGTCAGGTCTTTGCTGGTGTTGGTGAGCAACTCCGGGCCCCCTTCGCGTACCACGAGCGTGTCCTCGATCCGGACCCCGCCGCGGCCGGGAAAGTACACACCGGGTTCGACGGTCACCGCCACGCCGGAGAGAAGTGTACCGGTTCCGGTTTTCATGATTCCGGGAGCTTCGTGGATCTGCAGTCCGACGCCGTGGCCCAGTCCGTGCGCGAACAGCTTGCCGTGCCCCGCGGCCTCGATCACCGAGCGCGCGGCCGCGTCCACCGCGACCACCTCGGCGCCGGGGCGCAGCGCCTCGCGGCCCGCCCGCTGTGCGGCCTCGACCAGCGTGTACACCTCGCGCTGCCAGTCGCTGGGCGCGCCGAGCACGAAGGTGCGGGTCATATCGGAGTGGTAGCCGCCGATGACGGCGCCGAAATCGAGCTTGACGAAGTCACCGGCCTGCAGGATCGCGCCGGTGGGGCGGTGATGCGGGATGGCGGAGTTCGGGCCGGCCGCGACGATGGTCTCGAAGGAGATCGCCTCCGCGCCGTGCTCGTACATGGCCCATTCCAGATCCCGGGCCACCTGGCGTTCGGTGCGGCCCGGGCGCAGCGCGCCACGTTCGAGGATCGCGGCCAGCCCGGCGTCGCCCGCGGTGCAGGCGGCGCGGAGCTGGGCGATCTCGTACTCGTCCTTGACCATGCGCAGCTGCTCGACCAGCCCGGCGACCGGAACCAGTTCCAGACCGGTCTTCTGCTCGGCGAACCCGCGCTGCTGATCGACGGTGACGATGTGGCTCTCGTAGCCGACCCGGCCCGCCTGCCACTCCCCGGCCAGCTCCACGATCCGGCGCGCGGTGGCCCGGCAGATCTCGGCCCGTAGGTCCGGGACCTGCTGGGCGACCTGATCGCGATAGCGCCCGTCGGTGCCGATCACCGTGCGCTCCTCGGCGTTGCGCATCTCCCACGCGTGCACCAGCAGCGCCGCGTTGGATCCGGTGAAACCGGTCAGGTACCTGATGTTCACCAGGTCGGTGACCAGCAGGGCGTCGACCTCGTTCTCTATCAGCAAGCTCCGCAACGCGCTACGGCGCGCCGCGTAGTCGGGCCCGGGGCCCACGTGATCAGCACACATGGAACCAAGCTACCGCCGACACGCCGTCGGCAGGAGCCACAACACGAGATCAGACGGCGACACCGAAATCGCGAGCGATACCGGTCAGACCGGAGCTGTAGCCCTGGCCGACGGCCCGGAACTTCCACTCCGCGCCGTTGCGGTAGAGCTCGCCGAAGACCATGGCGGTCTCGGTGGAGGCGTCCTCGGAGAGGTCGTAGCGGGCCAGCTCCTCGCCGCTGTCGCGGTTCACGACGCGGATGTAGGCGTTGCGCACCTGGCCGAAACTCTGTGAGCGCGTGTCGGCTTCGTAGATCGAGACCGGGAACACGATGCTCTCGATGGTCGGCGGGGTGCCGGCCAGGTCGACGTTGATGACCTCGTCGTCGCCCTCGCCCTCACCGGTCTTGTTGTCACCGGCGTGCTCGATGGCGCCCTCTGGCGACTTGAGGTTGTTGAAGAAGACGAAGTGCTTGTCCGAGACGACCTTCTTGTCGGCACCGAGCGCGATGGCGCTGGCATCCAGGTCGAAGTCGGTGCCGGTGGTGCTGCGCAGATCCCAGCCCAGACCGACGGCCACCTTGGTGAGGCCAGGCGCAGCCTTGCTCAGCGAGACATTGCCGCCCTTGGACAGACTGACACCCATATCGATCTCCTTCGATCAGCGCTAGAGGCGACCTTCGGCCCTAGCCACAGCTCGGTCTATCACCCAAAATGGTTCGGGGACAGCCCCTGTCATGCCGGCTCAACACTATCACGTAGCACTGTACGGTTGTCCGTACTGCCGCTCTATGCCCTGGTGGGAGCCGGTATCAGCGGAGTTCGGCCGCCGCGCCGGGCAGCAGACGCCGCAGCACATCGGTGATGGTGATCAGCCCGACCAGCGCGCCGGCGTCGGTGACGACGGCGAGATGGTTGCGCGTTTCCCGCATCCGCCGCAGCGCCTCGTAGACCGGCAGGTCCGCGGCCATGGTCAGCACCGGCCGCGCCAGATCCCGGGCCCGCGCGTCCGGGTCGGCGGTGAGGCTGTCGCGCACGTGGACCATGCCGTGGATGCCGCCGCCGTCGCGGATCAGCAGACGCAGGTGGCCGGTCGTGCGGGTGGCCGCCTTGATTGCCGGCAGGCCGGCATCCGGGGTGACGGCGCTGGGCGTGGCATTCGGGCGCACGATGTCGGCGACCGTGAGCCGTTCCAATTCCAGCGCGCTGGTGAGGTTTCCGTGATAGCGCTCGTCGAGCGTGCCGACGGTGGCCGAGTGCTCGATCAGATGCCGCAGCGCGGCCGGATCCTGCCCGGCGTCGACCTCGTCGACCGGGGTCACCCCGACCTTGCGCAAGCACCGATTCGCGATCCGGTTCAATGCCGTCAACAGCGGCCGGGTCAACGCCATGAACGCCCGCATCGGGAGCGCCAGCAGCGTCGCCGAGCGCTCCGGATGCGCGATCGCCCACGACTTGGGCGCCATCTCCCCCACCACCAGGTGCAGGAAGGTCACCGCGATCAGCGCCAGCACGAAACCGGCGACGTCGGCGAGCCACAGCGGAGCGCCGAGCGTGGCCAGCCCCGGCGTCAGCCAGTGGTGCACAGCGGGTTTGGTGATCGCGCCGAGGGCGAGGGTGCACACGGTGATCCCGAGCTGGGATCCGGCCAGCAGCACCGACAGCTCCGCCGAACTGCGCAGTGCGGCGCGGGCCGAACGGCTGGTCGGGGCCGCGTCCTCCAGGCGATGCCGGCGCGCGGCGATGAGCGCGAACTCCACGGCGACGAAAAACGCGCTGGCCGCGATCAAGACGACGGTGATCGCCGCGATTGCCCACGGGCTACTCATCGAAGTTCACCTCCGGTTCGACACTGAGGAACACCGAAACCGGCACGTAATTGCCCACCTCCCGGACCTCCGCGCGCACGGCGCGAGCGACCGGAGGCTGAACGGTGGCGTAGTCGGCACCGTTGCGCGGCAACGGGATCGACACGTAGTCACCCATCCCGGGCAGGCCGCCGAACTCGGCGATCACCAAGCCGGCCAGGGTTTCGTAGTCCCCGGTGGGCAAGCGCAGTTCCAGCCGGCGTTCGACCTCGTCGAGATGGACATCACCGGCGATCAGCCAGCCCGCGCCCTCGGCGACGATCTCGGCCGCGGTCCCCGGGTCGTGCTCGTCGGCGATCTCGCCGACGAGTTCCTCGGCGATGTCCTCGACGGTGACGATTCCGGCGAACCCGCCGTACTCGTCCACGACCAGTGCCATCTCCTCCCGCGCCGCACTCAGCTGAGCGACCACCTCGGTCAGTGGCAGCGAGGCGGGCACCAGTACCGCGGGCCGCAACCGGTCGGCAGCTACGCCGGTCGGCGGGCCGTCGAGCAGGTCGTGCAGGTGGATGACGCCACGCAGATCGTCGCTGCCGTCGCCGACCACGGGATAGCGCGTATGACCCGACCCCATGCGGGCCAGGACCGCGGTGACCGGATCTCCGAGCTGCACGGTGTCGACCCGCGCGCGCGGGATCATCGCGTGCTCGGCGGTGGCGGCCGGGAAGTCCAGGATCCGGTCGAGCAGCGTCGACAGCTCGCGCGGCAATTCCCCGGCCGCCCGCGAGGCGGCGACGATGTGCGCGAGGTCGCGCGGGGTGGCCGAGTGCTCGACGTCGTGCACCGGTTCGATGCGCAATGCCCGCAGTAGCAGATTCGAGGACTGGTCGAACAGCCGGATCAGCCACCCGAACAGCTTCAGATACAGGGTGGTGGACCCGGCCAGCCAGCGGGCCACCGGCTCGGGCCGGGCGATCGCGAGGTTCTTCGGGAACAGTTCGCCGAACACCATCTGCGCGAGGGTGGAGAAGGCGATCGCCAGCACGGTACCCGTCGCGATACCGACGGCCTGGGGCACACCCACACCGCCGAGCAGTTCGCCGAGCGAGCGGCCGATCAGCGGCTCGGCCACATAACCCACCAGCAGCCCGGTGACGGTGATGCCGAGCTGGGCGCCGGACAGCATGAACGAGGTGCGGCGCGTGACGGCCAGCGCGCGCCCGGCACCGGCATCACCGGTCTCGGCGCGGGCCCTCAGCCGGGACCGGTCGACGGCCATGTAGGCGAATTCCTGCGCGACGAAGTAGCCGGTCAACGCGGTGATGAGCAGGACGACCAGGATGCCGAGCAGCAGGCTCGCGACGGTCAGCACGCCCACACCTCCGAGCTACCTCGCGGGGGGCGGTCCGCCGGGGACGGGCCGGGTTTTCGGCGTTTACGCGGGCGTTTCATGGACTCTCTCAGGTCGGGGAATCGGCGTCGGCGCGCCGCTTTCCGAGGATGCGCTTGCTCACCTCGACGATGATCGGCAGCACCGAGACGAAGACGATGAGCAGGAAGATCAGATCGATGTTGTCGCGGATCGCGGCGATCTGGCCGAGCAGGTAGCCCAGGTAGGTCAGGCCCGCGCCCCAGAGCACGCCGCCGATCACGTTGTAGGTGACGAAGACTCGGTACTTCATGGCCGCCGCGCCCGCCACGACCGGGGCGAAGGTCCGCACGATCGGCACGAACCGGGCCAGCACGATGGTGATCGGCCCGTGCTTGACGAAGAAGGCGTTCGATTCGTCGATGTAGCGCTTCTTGAAGAAGCGCGCGTCGTCGTTCTTGAACAGCGCGGTGCCGCCGCGGGCGCCGATGAGATAGCCGACCTGGTCGCCGGCGATCGCGGCGATCGGAATCAGCACCAGCAGTACGCCGATCGGCGCGAACGGCTCGATCTCGGCCGATTTCGCGGCGGCGACCAGCCCCGCGGTGAACAGCAGGGAATCGCCCGGCAGTAGCGGGAACAACAGACCCGACTCGATGAACACCACGACCAGCAGGCCGACCAGCATCCAGGTGCCGAAGGAATTGAGCAGATTCACCGGGTCCAGAAAGCCCGGCAGCAGCGCCAGATCCGTGGTCACCGCGCTAGCAAGAGCAGACATGCCACACAGTAGCACGCAGCACTGTATGGTTTGGGCTGCGCTTCGGCGCGCACGCCGGTGGCACGTGCCGCTGTATGGTATTTGTCTCCTCGGAAGGAGGCCATGATGACCGAGACGTTGCTCAAGATCGGTGAACTGGCCGCACGCGCCGAGGTCAGCGCGCGCACGGTCGACTACTACACCACCATGGGATTGCTGGCCCCGGCCCAGCGCAGCGCCGGCAACTACCGCCTCTACAGCCCCGCCGACGTCGAACGCATCCACCTCATCCAACGTCTCGAAGCCCAGGGCATACCGCTGGAGGAGATCGCGGCGGCGCTGAGCGCCGGCCCCCGGGATATCAACGAGGTCCTCGCGCGCATCGACGACGACCTGAAGAGCCTGCAGACAGTGACCGAGTCCGCGCCTGTCGAGGTGCACGGCCTGCTCAATATCATTGCCACCCGGGTGCATTCACTCATCGCCGTCGCCATGCAACTCCCGCCGGACTTGCCGCTGTGACCTGCCCGCCGTGGCGGGAGACGAGATATTCACATCGGCGGAAGTTATCCCCATTTTCGAATCGGGGGATGGTTTCGCGTGCCGCGCGGACGAAGCTGGAAGCCATGACGATTCTCGCGTTCGCGGTGCTCACGGGGTGGTGCGCGGTGCTGAGCGGATGGGATCTGCTGCGGCGGCGGCTGCCCAACGCGCTCACCGGGTCGCTGCTGCTGGGCGTGCTCGGATATGCCCTCGGCACCGCGCAATTCACGGTGGCCGCCCTCGGAGCGGTCCTGCTGGCGGTGCCGTATCTCCTGCTCCACTTGCTGGCTCCCGCCGCGCTCGGCGCGGGGGATGTGAAACTGGCGGCCGGGCTGGGCGCGGCGGCCGGAATCGGTGGCACGCAGGCCTGGGTGTGGGCGGCGCTCGCCGCGCCGGTACTCACGGCCGGGGCCGGAATCGCGGCGCTGGGTACCGCGCGGCTGCGCCGAAAAACCGGAGCGAGCGAACCCGATCGGCGACCGGCGCTGCCACACGGGCCCGCGATGTGTGCCGCCACCTTGCTCGCCTTGGTCCTGGCGCCGACATGAGCCACGATGGCCCGGGCGCGGTTGCGCTACCCCCTACCGATCGCGATGAGCTCTGTGAAGCCGACCGGCCCCGCCGCTCAGACACGTGCCCGCAATCACAATCGACCGGATTCCGGAGGTCGGGTACTCACATGAAAGGATATAAGGCGTGTTGCGCTGGATAACTGCCGGAGAATCCCATGGTCCCGCTCTCGTCACCATCCTCGAGGGGATGGTCGCGGGTGTCGAAGTGACGTCCGACGAGGTTTCCGCACAGCTGGCGCGCCGGCGGCTCGGATACGGGCGCGGCGCCCGGATGAAGTTCGAGGCCGACAAGGTCACCATGGTCGGCGGCGTGCGCCACGGCCGCAGCATGGGCGGGCCGGTCGCCATCGAGATCGCCAATTCCGAATGGCCCAAGTGGACCACGGTCATGTCCGCGGATCCGGTCGACCCGGCCGAGCTGGCCGACCTGGCCCGCAACGCGCCGCTCACCCGGCCGCGCCCCGGGCACGCCGATTACTCCGGCATGCTCAAGTACAACTTCGACGACGCCCGCAACGTGCTCGAGCGCGCCAGCGCGCGGGAGACCGCGGCCCGCGTCGCCGCCGGCACCGTCGCCCGTAACTTCCTGCGCCAGGCGTTCGGCGTCGAGGTCATCTCGCATGTCGTCTCCATCGGCACCGCCGCCAACACCACCGGTGTCGTCCCCACCGCCGCCGATCTCGCGGCCATCGACGAGAGCCCCGTGCGCGCGTTCGACAAGGACGCCGAGGCCGCGATGATCGCCGAGATCGAAGCCGCCAAGAAGGACGGCGACACCCTCGGCGGCGTCGTCGAGGTGGTCGTGGAAGGCCTGCCGGTCGGCCTCGGCTCGTTCGTCTCCGGCGCCGACCGCCTCGATTCGCGCCTCGCGGCCGCGCTCATGGGCATCCAGGCGATCAAGGGCGTCGAGGTCGGCGACGGCTTCGAGACCGCCCGCCGCCGCGGCAGCCAGGCGCACGACGAAATGAAGCCCGGCCCCGACGGCGTGCTGCGCTCCACCAACCGCGCGGGCGGCCTGGAAGGCGGCATGACCAACGGTGAGCCGCTGCGCGTGCGCGCCGCGATGAAGCCGATCTCCACGGTGCCGCGCGCGCTGTCCACCGTCGACATGACCACCGGCGAGGAAGCCGTCGCCATCCACCAGCGCTCCGATGTCTGCGCCGTGCCCGCCGCGGGCGTCGTCGCCGAGGCCATGGTGGCGCTGGTCGTCGCGCAGGCCGCGCTGGAGAAGTTCGGCGGCGATTCGCTGACCGAGACCGTCGACAACGTCAACAGCTACGTCAAGCGGATCAGCAGCCGGCCACACGTTCCGACAGCGCCATGATCGTGCAGACCGATCCACGCGCACCGCGCGTGGTGCTGGTCGGACCGCCCGGGGCGGGGAAATCCACGATCGGCCGCAAGCTCGCCAAGGAACTCGGTGTCGAGCTGTTCGACACCGATGCCGGCATCGAGTCCGACACCGGTCGCACCATTCCGGACATCTTCGCCAACGACGGTGAGCCGGAGTTCCGCAAGATCGAGGAACGGGTGGTGCGCCGCGCCATCCTGAACGAACGCGGGGTCGTCTCGCTCGGCGGCGGCGCCGTGCTGTCCGACGACACCCGCGCGCTGCTGCGCAACCGCACTGTGGTGTACCTGGAAATCAGTGTGGCCGAAGGGCTTCGGCGCACCGGCGCGAGCACCCAGCGCCCCCTGCTCAACGGCGCCGACCCCGGCGCCAAGTACCGGGAGCTGATGCGCAAGCGTCGCCCGCTCTACCGCGAGGTCGCCTCCATCCGGGTACGCACCGACGGCCGCAGCCCCGGCCGGGTCGTGCGGATGATCCTGGCCAAACTGGGCGTCGAGCCGTCGACCCCCGAGCCGGTCGCGCCCGAAACCGGCACGGTGGCAACGCCCTCCGGCAGCAGCCGCTCCCGGGCCCGCCGCCGCGCCCGGGCCCGCGCGGCCGCCGCCCGCCGCACCGCCGAAATCCCCGACACCGTCGAAACACCCACCACCCCGGCGGAATCCGAGACCGGCGGCCAGACCCGCCGCCGCGGCCGCGGTCGCCGGCGAGGCAGGCGAACCCCCACCGGAACCGAACCCGCACCGATCAGCCGGTCCGCCGATCACGGATCGCCCGAGAGCGAATCCACCGGCGCGGCAACAGAGCCCGGGCGGCAGATGCCACGCCGCCCACGGCGTGCTCGCCGTGCGGCGGGCGCGCCCGCCGGCGCGGACGCCACGAGCACCACCGCCGACGCCACGACTCGATCGGCCCGGCGGGGATCGAACAACGCGGAGGACTCGGCGGGCTCCGCCCCGGCGCAGGCCTCCCCCACGGCCGGGACCACCGGTAGTTCCAGTGACAAACCCGCCACCGGGCGCGCGCGGCGCGCCCGCTCGCGCCGCGCCCGCGCGCGCGACCAAGAGCCTTCGGCACGAACAGAATCGGAGCAGACAACGTGAGCGAGCCGACCCGTATCGAGGTACGCACGGCAGACCCGTATTCGGTGATCATCGGGCGCGGTCTGCTCGGTGAACTCGTCGAGTCGGTCAGCACCGCGACCAACGGGGTGCGTACCGTCGCGATCTTCTATCAGCCGCCGCTGGCCGAGACCGCCGAGGCGGTGCGCAAGGCGCTGGCCGACAGCGGGCTCGACGCGCACCGGGTGGAGATCCCCGATGCCGAGGCCGGTAAGGACCTGCAGGTCGCCGGCTTCTGCTGGGAGGTGCTCGGCCGAATCGGGCTGACCCGCAACGACGTCATCGTGAGCCTGGGCGGCGGCGCGGCCACCGACCTGGCCGGTTTCGTCGCCGCCACCTGGATGCGCGGCGTGAACATCGTGCACGTGCCGACCACCCTGCTGGCCATGGTGGACGCGGCGGTCGGCGGCAAGACCGGCATCAATACCGAGGCGGGCAAGAACCTGGTCGGCTGCTTCCACGAGCCCGCCGCGGTACTGGTCGATCTGGCCACCCTGGAGACGGTGCCGCGCAACGAGATCGTCGCGGGCATGGCCGAGATCCTCAAGGCCGGCTTCATCGCCGACCCGGTCATCCTGGATCTGGTGGAACGCGATCCCGCGGCCGCCCTCGACCCGACCGGTGACGTGCTGCCGGAGCTGATCCGCCGCGCCGTGCAGGTGAAGGCCGACGTGGTCGCCGCCGACCTCAAGGAATCCAGCCTGCGCGAGATCCTCAACTACGGCCACACCCTGGGCCACGCCATCGAGCGCCGCGAGCGCTACCGCTGGCGCCACGGCGCCGCCGTGTCGGTGGGCCTGGTGTTCGCCGCCGAGCTGGGCCGCCTGGCCGGTCGCCTCGACGACGCGACCGCCGATCGGCACCGGGCCGTGCTGGAAAGCGTCGGCCTGCCGACCACCTACGACGCCGACGCGCTCCCCCAGCTGCTGGACGCCATGCAGACCGACAAGAAGACCCGCTCCGGCGTCCTGCGCTTCGTGGTGCTGGACGGCCTGGCCAAGCCGGGCCGCCTGGAGGGCCCGGATCCGACGCTACTGGCCGCCGCCTACTCGGCCATCGCCCGCGAGGACACGCCCTCCAGCGGCGCGATCCTGTTGTAGCGGCCGCTGATTCAGCAGAACGCCCCGGCATCCGACGAGCGGATGCCGGGGCGTTGTGCGTCCGGGCGAGTCAGCTCGCGGTGCCCGCGTGCTCCCGCACGCCGGAGTTCCGCGCCTTCTCCAGCCGTCGTTCGGCGACCATGCGCCCGATGCCGACACCGGCCAGCGCGGGCAGGAAGATCAGCAGCACGATGAACGAGGCCGCCGCCGTCATCTCGAACAGCAACCCGTTGTCGCCGAGGTCGAAGCGCGGCAGGTGATCCAGCAGCCAGGAGACCAGCCCCGAGCCGAGCCCGCCGACCACGCCCGCCTTCAGCCACACGATCGTCAGATCGGAGCCGTGTTCCGGATCCGGATGCACCTCGCGGTCCTTGCGCCCGTCGAGCACGCCCCACATCACGACGACACCGATCAGCACCGCCAGGCACAGCAGCCGCAGCCACGAGCCCTGCGTCGGCCAGTACACCATCGCGAACCCGAGCAGGGCGCGCATGGCCACCACCAGCCCACCGAGCAGCACGGCCCGCATAACCCAACCAGTCATGGCCAACACCATAACCCGCAGCTAGAGGAAACCTAACTAGAACCGGTACTAGAAATTTCCCGGCATGGGAGAAGACGCGTCAGGCGTCGACCGCTGCGGCCATCGCCGCGCGCGGGGCCGGGCGGCCGGTGAACTGTTCCACTTGGCCGTACGCCTGGTTCAGCAGCATCTGCAGCCCACTGACCACCGTGTGGCCCGCACGTTCGACGGCCGCGGCGAGCGGAGTCGGCCAGGGGTTGTAGATGGCGTCGAGCACCACCGGGGCCACGGCGACCTGCTCGGCCACGGTGGCGGCGGCTTCGTAGGGAATGGTGCTGACCACCGCACCGGCGCTCGCGCACACCGCGCGCACGGCCTCGGGCTCGAACCCGATGACCGCGGCGCTCATACCGAGCCGTTCGGCGAGTTCCACTGCGCCACGGGCTCTTCCGGCATCGCGCGCGAGCACGGTCACCGCCTTCGCACCGAGTTCGGACAGCGCGAGCAGCGCGGGGCGGGCGGTGCCGCCGGCGCCGAGCACGACCGCCTCGGTGAGCGTGCCGACACCCCCGGCGCGCAGCGCGCCGAGCACGCCGTCGACATCGGTGCAGTCGGCCCGCCAGCAGCTTCCGGTGCGCACCAGCGTGTTCGCCGAGCCCACCAGCACGGCGCGCTCGGTGCGCTCGGTCGCGTAGGCCAGGGCGGCTTCCTTGCCCGGCATGGTGACCGAGAGACCGACCCACTCCGGGCCGAGGCCGTCCACCAGCCCGGGCAGCTGCGCGGCGGAGCATTCGATGCGCTCGTAGGTCCACGGCAGGCCGAGCGCGCGGTAGGCCGCGAGATGCAGTTGCGGCGACCGGGAATGCGCGATCGGCTGACCCAGGACCGCGGCCTTGCGTACCTCAGCGCCCACTGTCGAGAATTCCGCTCTCCTGGGCCTTCCTGATGTTGCGCAGGTGTTCGGCGTAGCTCTCGGTGAACAGCGTGGTGCCCTTCGAATCGATGGTGACGAAGTAGAGCCAGTCACCCGGCTCCGGCTTCTCCATGGCGCGCAACGAATCCAGCGACGGCGCGGCGATCGGGTTGGCGGGCAGGCCGGGCATGGCGTAGGTGTTCCACGGGGTCTTCGTGGCCCGGTCGTCGTCGGTGGTGGCCAGTTCGGTGGTGTCCAGGGCGTAGTTCACCGTGGAGTCGAACTGCAACGGCTGGTTCACCTTCAGCCGGTTCAGGATGACGCGGGCGACCTTGGCCCGGTCCTCCGGCGACGCCTCGCGTTCGACCAGGGACGCCGCGATGAGCGTCTGGTAGGGCGTCAGCTTGGTCTCCGCGCCGGACTGCAACAGCCCGGTCTGCTCGTAGCTGGCCGCACTCTGGCTGATCAGCTGCCGCAGGATCTGCTGCGGCGTGCCGCTGGGATCGAAATCCCATGTGCCCGCGGCGAACAGGCCGTCGAGCTGCCGGGAGCGGTCGGGCGCGGCGCGCACGGACTCCACGGCCCAGGACGGCACACCGAGCGAGACCAGATCGGTGCTCGCGCCCGCGGCGGCGAGTTGCTCGGCGCTGACGCACTTCTGCTGGGAGGCCATGCCGACACAGCTGGCGGCCGAGATCTTGGTGTAGAGACCCTCGGTCTTGGCGCCGGTCTGCACGTCGTGCTGGTCGTGCAGCAGCCGGCCTTCGGCGACCACCAGATTGCCGACGCGCGAGCTCTTTCCGACCAGGGTCGTCACCGCCTCCGCGGCGGGGCTCTCGCTGGGGATGGCGTAGTAGCCCGGCTGCACCGAGGTGATGTTCGAATTGCGCATGGCCGCTTGGTAGAACGCGGAGCTGCTCTTCACCACGCCGCGCTCCAGCATGGAGTCGGCGATCTGGGTCGCGGTGTCGCCGGGATGCACCTGCACCACCACCAGCGGGCCGCCGGGACCGGCGTAATCCGCCGGCGGGCCGAAGGATTCGGCGAACTGCTTGACCGCGAAACCGGCCGCGCCGACGATCAGGACGACGAGCACGCCCGCGATGACCCACATGTTGCGGCGGCGGCGCTTGCGCTCGGCCGCTTTGCGGGAGGCGGCACGCGAGCGCTTGCCGCGCGAGGATTTGGCGGGCCGGTCCGGCTTGCCCCGGCCGCCGGCGCGGGAGTTCGCGCGCACCGCCTGCTTGCCCCGCTTCGGGGGCTCCGGTTCGTCGAGCTCGTCGTCGTAGTCGGCGTCGAAATCGTCTGCGGCGTCGTAACCGTCGTCGTCCTTGGCCGGGTCGTAGAGCGCCGGACCCTCGTAGAACGGCTCGTCGTCGGTGTAGCGCGGGATGACGGTGGTGTCGTCGTCGTAATCGGCCCAGGCGTCCGGGTTCGATCCGGTCGACTTGCGGGCCCGGGGGTCGTTGGCCCACGCCCGGTCGTCGCGCCGGTAGCGGCGATCAGCCTCGCGCTGCCGGAAGCGTTCCTCGGCCCGCGCCCATCGATCCGTCATGCATCGCCCTCCGACGACGCACCACGTACCTCTTCGCCCGACCTCAACACCGCACTCCGTTCGTCCAACCATCCTTGCAGGATCGACACGGCCGCCGCCTGATCGATTACTTGGCGCTGGCCACGCGTGCGTACTCCACTGTCCCGCAATGCACGTGCAGCTGACACCGTAGTCAAACGTTCGTCGGAAAGCCTGATCGGCACCGGGGCGATACTGGCCTGCAAACGCTTGGCGAATGCGATGGCCAACCCGGCCGCAGTGCCTTTTTCCCCGCGTAATGTCCGGGGCAGGCCGACAATAACCTCCACGGCCTCGTACTCGCGCACAATTTCGGCAATCCTCGCGATATCGGGTGCCGGACCGCCGCCGCGCGCACCGGATTTCGCGCGCGGCACGGTCTCGACCGGTGTCGCAAGGATGCCGTCAGGGTCACTTGACGCCACGCCGACGCGGACGCTGCCCACGTCGATCGCGATGCGCCGCCCCCGCCCGGGGTCGGTCGCCGGATCCGGCCGGTGACCACCCGCGGGCAACTCTGTATGTGAAGTTTCCGAATCGTCCATCAGGAGGCCAGTTCGGCCACCCGCGCCCGGACCGCCGTTAGACCGGTAGCGATGCCCGAGGGATCCGATCCGGCGCCCTGCGCCATCTCCGGCTTGCCGCCGCCCCGGCCCGCGATGCTCGGACCGAACGCGCCGACCAGGTCGCCGGCCTTGTAGCCGAGCTCCTGGGCGGGCTTATTCACGGTCACCACGAACGGGACCTTGCCGTCGGCGTTGCCGAGCAGCACCACGATCGCGGGCTCGGTGCCGAAGCGGCCGCGGATGTCGGTGGCCAGGGTGCGCAGATCACCGGCGCCGACGCCCTCGGGCGCGGCTACCGCGACCAGCAGCACGCCGCCGATCCGCTCGGCCTGCTCGACGAAGGCCGACACCGAGGACAGCACCGCGGCCATCTTGGTGCGCTCGAGCTCCTTCTCGGCCACCTTGAGCCGCTCCACCAGCTGCTCGACGCGGCCGGGGACCTCCTCCGAGGGCACCTTGAGCGAGGACGCGACGCCGGCGAGCAGCGCGCGCTCCTTGGCCAGGTACTTGTAGGAGTCCAGGCCGACAAAGGCTTCCACGCGGCGCTTGCCGGAACCGATGGCCGATTCGCCGAGCAGCGTGATCGGGCCGATCTGCGAGGAGTGCTGCACGTGCGTGCCGCCGCAGAGCTCCATCGAGAACGGGCCGCCGATCTCCACGACGCGCACCTCGGCGCCGTAGTTCTCGCCGAAGAGCGCCATCGCGCCCATCTCCTTGGCCTTGGTCAGGTCGGTGACGAAGGTGTTCACCGGGAAGTCCGCGCCCACCGCGTCATTGGAGATGGCCTCGATATCGGACTTCTGGTCCTCCGAGAGCTGACCGGTCCAGTTGAAGTCGAAGCGCAGGTAGCCCGGCTTGTTCATGGAGCCGGCCTGCACCGCGTTCGGGCCCAGGATCTGGCGCAGCGCCGCGTGCACCATGTGCGTGCCGGAGTGGCCCTGGGTGGCGCCCCGGCGCCAGGCCGGATCCGCCTGTGCCAGCACGACATCGCCCTCGGTGATCTGGCCCTGCTCGACCGTGGTCTTGTGCACCCACAGCTTCTTGGCGATCTTCTGCACGTCGTTGACGGCCAGCTTCACCCCGGTCGCGGTGATCGAGCCGCGGTCGGCGATCTGGCCGCCGGACTCGGCGTAGAGCGGGCTGCGATCCAGGATGACCTCGACGTCCTGGCCCGCGGTGGCGACCGGGACGCGCACGCCGTCGGCGATCAGCGCGAGCACCGTCGCCTCGGAGGTCAGCTCGTCGAATCCGGTGAACTCGGTTTCGCCGCGGTCGACCAGCTCGGTGTAGATCGACAGGTCGGCGTGCCCGTGCTTGCGGGCCTGCGCGTCGGCCTTGGCCATCGCGACCTGCTCGGCCATCAGCGAGCGGAAACCGTCCTCGTCCACGGAAAGCCCGGCCTCGGAAGCCATTTCCAGGGTCAGCTCGATCGGGAAGCCGTAGGTGTCGTGCAGCTTGAACGCCGCCGAACCCGGAATCGTCTTGGCGCCCTTGGTTTCCACCTCGTCGACCGCGTCGGCGAACAGCTTGGAACCGGTGTTGAGCGTCTTGAGGAACGCGGCCTCCTCGGCGACGGCGACATCGCGGATCCGCGCGAAGTCGGTGCCGAGCTCGGGGTAGGACGGCGCCATCAGGTCGCTGACGACCTTGATGAACTCGCCGATCACCGGCTTGTCCGCGCCCAGCAGCCGCGCCGAGCGCACGATCCGGCGCAGCAGGCGGCGCAGCACGTAACCGCGGCCGTCGTTGCCGGGGTTGATGCCGTCGGCGATCAGCATGGCGCCACTGCGGGCGTGGTCGGCGATGACGCGGAAGCGGCGGTCGCCCTCGGCGTCGACGCCGTAGGAGCTGCCGGTCAGTTCCTCGGCCTTGGCGATGATCGGGCGCAGCAGGTCGGTCTCGTAGACGTTGTCCACGCCCTGCAGCAGCATCGCGACGCGCTCGATGCCCATGCCGGTGTCGATGTTCTTCTTCGGCAGCGACCCGATCGGCGGGTGCCCCTTCTTCGGGCTCAGATCACCGCGAATGTCCTGCATGAAGACCAGGTTCCAGATTTCGAGGTACCGGTCCTCGTCGGCCACCGGGCCGCCGTCGCGACCGTGCTCCGGGCCGCGGTCGTAGTAGATCTCCGAGCACGGGCCGCCCGGGCCGGGCACGCCCATGTCCCAGTAGTTGTCCTCACCGTCGCGGAACTGGATCCGCTCGGCCGGGATGCCGATCTTGGCGGCCCAGATCTCGGCGGCCTCGGGATCCTCGTTGTAGGCGGTGACCCACAGGCGCTCGGGATCGAAGCCGTAGCCGCCGTCCGCCTGCGACTTGGTCAGCAGCTCCCACGCGAAGGTGATGGCGCCTTCCTTGAAGTAGTCGCCGAAGGAGAAGTTGCCGGCCATCTGGAAGAAGGTGTTGTGCCGGGTGGTGACGCCGACCTCTTCGATGTCACCGGTGCGCACGCACTTCTGCACACTGGTAGCTCGCGGGTACGGCGCTGCCTGTTGACCCAGGAAGTACGGCTTGAACTGAACCATGCCCGCGTTCACGAAGAGCAGGGTCGGGTCGTCCAGGCTCAGCGGGGCACTGGGCACCTCGGTGTGGCCGGCACGGACGAAATGTTCCAGGAATCGCCGTCGGATCTCGTGGGTCTGCACAGGTATCCAGCCTACCGGGACGGCGCATCCGGTTTTTCAGGGGCCGGAAGCGCCTACCGCCGCACCGAACGCCTCGGTTTCGAGCACCACGCCGACCGGCTCCGGCAGCTCCATCGCGTGGCCGAACTCGGTGCGCGCGGTCTGGGCGTACCAGCCCTTGATCGGGTGGCTGAAGACGAAGACGCCACGCACCGCGCGGTCGACCAGAACATAGAGCGGAATCTCGGCCTCGGCGTAGGCCTGGGTCTTGCGGACCCGGGCCCGCTGGTCGGTCGCGGACTCGTCGGCGGTGATCTCGACGACCAGCAGCACCTCGTCCGGTTCGGCCCAGCCGGTGCGCCGCCCGAACGTGCCGTCGGGCGCCAGCGCGCCGTCCGCGCGCACCCGGCCCTCGCGATCGGCCTGCACCTTCAGATCGAGGGACGGATACAGCCGTAAGTCGCCGCGCTGCCGCAGGATCTGCTGGGTGATCGCGCGCCGGATCTCCACGCCGGTGCGGTCCGGCGCCACCTTCGCGCCGAGCTGCCCGTCCAGGAACTCCAGCGCTATCGCCGCGGGGGCGCACCGGGCCAGCTCCTCGAACTCCTCGATCAGCAACTGCGGGCCGCCCTGCCCGGTGAGCTTGCCGGCCTCGAATGCCAGCCGGACGGCGGCGGGTGCGTGCCCCGAGAGCTCGTGGAAGTCCTGCTCCGACATCTGCGGTCGATCCGGCCGAACCGTCACCGAGCACCTCCTCCGGTCGGGTGGGGCATACCCATGCGGATCGACCCTACGCCCGGCAACCACTCCGCACTCACGATTTCGCGGCGCCCCGGACGCCGCACCGGCGACACCCTGCGACGCGTGGATACCGTTGGGCCGGAACGTTATCCACGCGTGATGTGGTAATCGATCGGACCGCCTCAGCGCCCCCGGACGATGCGCCGCAGCTTCTGCACGCGCGGGCCGATCTCGCGCTCGGTGCCGTGATCGGTGGGGGTGTAGTAATCGCGGCCGACCAGTTCGTCCGGCGGGTACTGCTGGGCCAGCACGCCGTCCGGGTCGTCGTGCGGGTACCGGTAGCCCTGGGCGTTGCCGAGTTTCGCGGCGCCCGCGTAGTGCCCGTCGCGCAGATGCGGGGGCACCAGGCCCGCCTTGCCCGCGGCGATATCGGACATGGCGGCGCCCAGCGCGGCGGGCACCGCACCGGACTTCGGGGCGGTGGCCAGATGAATGGTGGCGTGGGTCAGCGTCAGCTGCGCCTCCGGCATGCCGATCAGCTGGACGACCTGCGCCGCCGCGACCGCGGATTGCAGCGCCGTGGGATCGGCCATGCCGATGTCCTCGCTGGCGGAGATGACCAGGCGGCGGGCGATGAAGCGGGGATCCTCGCCGGCGCTCATCATCCGCGCCAGGTAGTGCAGCGCCGCGTCGACATCGGAGCCGCGAATGGACTTGATGAAGGCGCTGACCACGTCGTAGTGCTGATCGCCACCGCGGTCGTAGCGCACGGCCGCCTTGTCCACGCTGGCCTCGACCAGATCCACGTCGACGGCGCCGTCGAGGGAGGACTCGGCCGAGGCCTCCAGCGCGGTCAGCGCGCGCCGGGCGTCACCGCCGGCGATGCGCACGATGTGATCGAGCGCCGCCTCGGTGACCGCGTACTCGCCGGCGAAACCGCGCGGATCGTCGATGGCGCGTTGCAGCACCTGGCGGATGTCGGCGTCGGTCAGCGACTGCAGTTGCAGCACCAGCGAGCGCGACAGCAGCGGCGAGACGACCGAGAACGACGGATTCTCCGTGGTCGCGCCGACGAGCAGCACGATGCGGTTCTCCACGGCCGCGAGCAGCGCGTCCTGCTGGGTCTTGGAGAAGCGGTGCACCTCGTCGATGAACAGGACCGTCTGCTCGCCCACCGTGAGCCGGCGGCGCGCCAGGTCGATGACCGCGCGCACCTCCTTCACGCCCGCCGACAGCGCGGACAGCGCCTCGAAGCGGCGGCCGGTGGCCTGCGAGATCAGCGAGGCCAGCGTGGTCTTGCCGGTGCCGGGCGGGCCGTAGAGCAGCACCGAGGCCGCGCCCGACCCTTCGACGAGGCGGCGCAGCGGTGAGCCGGGGCCGAGCAGATGCTGCTGCCCGACAACCTCTTCCAGCGAGGCCGGGCGCATGCGGACCGCCAGCGGCACGGAATCACCGGCGCCGCGGAATTCGACGCGGCCCCGGCCGTCGGACTCCCCCGCCGCCTGCCCGGGTACCTCGAACAGCCCGTCGGTCATGCCCGCCCCCGCCTGGGGGCACGCCGGGGGGAGATGCGCTCGGTCATGGTGGCGACCGTACCGGGCGGCTCCGACAAGTCCGCGGGTCGAGGGCGCGACGCCGGGGTGAACCGGAGGCGAACACTGGCGTCGATCTGGACATGCGACCAGAAAGGCGGGCGTTTCGACTTGCCTCGCGCCCGCCGATCGACTGAAATCAATAGCCGTGGCCGAAAACACAGTTGTTTCAGATTCTGCCGGGCCGGGTTCGATCGGCCGGCGGACGCTACTGAAAGGCAGCGCCGCCGCTGCCGCCGCGACCACCCTGCTGAGCGCCGGCACCGCCCGCGCTCAGGACTCGGTATTCCGGCACGGCATCGCCTCGGGCGACCCGCTCCCGACCGGCGTCGTCCTGTGGACCCGGGTCACCGTGGCCGCGGACGCCACCCCCGGCTCGGGCCTGGGCGCCGCGACACCCGTGCGCTGGGAGATCTCGGCCGACCCCGGCTTCGAATCCCCGACCGCGTCCGGAACACACACCGCCACCGCCGATTCCGACCACACCGTGAAGATCGACGTGACCGGCCTGACGCCGGGCACCGGCTACCACTACCGCTTCACCGCGCTCGGTGAGACCTCCCCCGCCGGGCGCACCCACACCGCGCCCGCCGACGCCGACACCCCCGACCGTCTGCGCTTCGGCGTGGTCTCGTGCGCCAACTGGGAAGCCGGGTACTTCAGCGCCTACCGCCACCTCGCCGCGCGCGGGGACCTGGACGCCGTCATCCACCTCGGCGACTACATCTACGAGTACGGCCGCGGCAAGTACGGCGGCCGCAGCGGGTCGGTGCGCGGGCACGACCCGGTCAACGAGATCGTCACGCTGGCCGACTACCGGATCCGGCACGGCCAGTACAAGACCGACGGCGACCTGGCCGCCCTGCACGCGCTGGTGCCGTTCATCTGCACCTGGGACGACCACGAATCCGCCGACAACTCCTGGTCCGGCGGCGCCAACCACCACGACCCGGCCGTGAACGGCCCCTGGCCCGCCCGCCGGGCCGCCTCCGCCCAGGCCTACCTGGAGTGGATGCCGGTGCGCGCCAAGGGCTCCGGCGCCGACGTGCAGATCTACCGGCGGCTGCGCTTCGGCACGCTGGCCGAGCTGTCCATGCTGGACCTGCGCAGCTACCGCGACGAAGAGGCCACCCCCGGCGCGGGCTGGCGCCAGATCGACAATCCGGCCCGCACCATCACCGGCAAATCCCAAATGGCCTGGCTCACCGCGGGCCTGGCCTCCGCGCCGGTGCGCTGGAAGCTGATCGGCAACTCGGTGATGGTCGCGCCGCTGGTGTTCCCGCCGCTGGACCCGGCCGCGAGCAAGGCGTTCACCGACACCTTCGGACTGCCGCAGTCCGGCATCCCCGCCAACGCGGACCAGTGGGACGGCTACACCGCCGACCGCCGCACCCTGTTCGCCACGCTGACCGACAATCAGGTCTTCGACGTGGTCTTCCTGACCGGCGACATCCATTCCTCGTGGGCGGCCGATCTCCCGGTGGAGGCCGCGACCTACCCGGGCGGCCCGACCGTCGGCGCGGAATTCGTCGTCCCGTCGGTCACCTCCTCCAGCATCGGAGAACTGCTGAAGGCGGCTCCCCGCACGGCGGCGGTGCCGATCGAGGAGAGCATCAAGGGCGTCAACCATCATCTGCGCTACGTGGAACTGGAGTCGCACGGCTACGGCGTGCTCGAGGTAACCGCCGAGCAGACCCAGATGGACTGGTTCTACGTGCTGAACGTGGAGGACCCCAATACCGGCGTCCGCCACGGCGCCTCGTTCGCGGTGCGCTCGGGCGGGCGCCTGGAACCGCGCCCCGCCCCGGTGATCTAGCGCCGAGCCCGGCTTTGGGCTATTCGGACCAGCGCTCCTCGAGCATCGCGGACACCTCGTCGGCGAAATCGCCGATGACGTCGTCCCCGGTGCAGCGCGCGTCCTCCGCGAGCGCGGCCCAGCGGTTGATCAGCGCCTCCGAGCGCGGCACCGACATGCCGTGCTCGCGGGCCGCCGCGATGCGCGCGTGGTCGGCGGGCAGGAACCAGTAGGTGCTCAGCCAGACCCAGATGAACCGGGCCTCCAGGATGCGCTCGTCTAGCACCGTGTCGTCGGCGAGGGCCGGCCACACGCCGACCACCTCGGAGCGCCACGCCTCGACCATCTGCCGGGCGCGTTCCCGGGCCAGCTCGAAATCGCACAGGCAGCCGGGGAAGGACACCAGCGCGTAGGCGATGTCCAGGGTGGCGTCGCGGAAACCGCCCCACTCGTAGTCGAGGAAGCGGGCGCCCTCCTCGTTGAGAATGACGTTGTCCGGGCACAGATCCGACGGACTGAACGCGCGGAAGCGGCCGGCCGAGAACAGCCGGTTGCCGCGCACGATGCGCTCGGCGATCTCGCCGGGCACCTCGATGCCGAGCTCGCGGCGCAGTAGGCCGGGCACCTCGGCGATGGCCGTCTCGGCCTGCTGGGCGATGCCGTCCACCCGGTGCATCACGTCGACGCGGCGCAGCAGCGCCACGAAGTCGGCCTCGCGCCCGACGGTGGCCGCGTGCATCCGGCCCATCGCCTGGGCGAAGGCCATCAGCGCGTTGCGGGTGGCCGGTTCGGCGCCGGACTGCAACTGCTGGGTCAGCAGCGAGTTCTCGCCGAGATCGCTGAGGATGAGCAGGCGCTCGGGCAGGCTGTGCGCGATGAGATAGGCGCCGGGGCGCTGATCGCGGCTGAGGGCGGTGGTGAATTGGTAGGAGACCGCTTCGCGCAGGAATGCCGAATCGATGCTGGCGACGCCGGGAGCGAGGCCGCCGGTGCGGCGCTCCTCGGCGTTGCCACGGACCTGCTTGATGATCAGGGTGCGGGGCAGCGAGAAGGCGTTTTCTGAAACGCGCACGCGTAGGACTGTCGTCCTACCACTACCGCTGAGTTCCATCGGATCGCTCAGCTTTACCGGAGCACCCATTCGCTTTGTGAGCAATTGCTGTGCTGCGGACACGACTTCGGCGGCGCGTTCGGCCAATAGTGCGGTCATCGCCTCTCAAGCTACTCGCATGGGGTCACTTCTAGCGAGCGGTTACACAACCTTTCCGCGTCGCTCGGCGTGTCTGTGATGTAGTTGCCGGAGCTGCGCTGTCCGCTTGACACGAGGCGTGATAGTCCGGTTTTCTCATCCTGAACTGTTGTGCGCCACACCGCAAACCAGTTGCGCCGGAAAGGTCGACGACAATGTCCGACACACCGCATTCCACTCCCAGAGATCCGCAGAAGGAGCCGACTGGCGACGCGCCCGAATCAGGGGGTGGGGGGCGGTCCGAGCCGCAATCCGGGCAGCACGAAGGCGCGCCCCCGCCCGCCCAGCCCGATCCCGGGCACAGCGGGCACAGCAGGCACGAGTTACCGGGCGGCGCGGGGTACCCACAGTTCGACGGGCCCGGCGCGCCGCAGTACGGCAACGAGCCGGTGGAGCCGCCGCCGAACGTCGGCACACCGCAGCAGGGTTATCCGCCCCAGCAGGGTTTTCCGCCGCAGCAGGGCTACCAGCCGCAGCACGGGTACGCCCCGCAGCCGGGCTACGGCCCGCCCGGAACGCCCCCGCCGCCCGGGTTCGGGCAGCAACCGCCCCCTGGTTACGGCCAGCAGCCGCCTCCGGGTTACGGGCAGCAACCGCCCCCCGGCTACGGTCAGCCGCCGCCGCCCGGATTCGGGCAGCCGGGCCAGCAGCCGCCCCCGGGCTACGGCCAGCCCGGTCAGCAGCCGCCCGCCGGTGAGCCGTCCGCCAACCGCCCCACCTACGGCTACCAGGCCGCCGGCTCGGATCAGCGCACCGGCCTCGACGTCGGCGCAGCGCTGGGCTACGGCCTGGAGAAGTTCCGCGCCAACATCGCGCCCTGGCTCGGCGTCACCGCGCTCGGCTTCGCCATCTACCTGGTGTACTGGCTGTTCGTGGCGCTGTTCAATCCGAACTCGGTACTGGTGCTGATGGTGCTGTTCCTCGCGGTGATGGCCGGGCTGTGGCTGCTCCAGGCCGCGATGGTGCGCGGCGCGCTCTACGAAACCGACGGCACCCCACCGGTTTTCGGCTCGTTCTTCCAGTTCGGCAACGCGGGCAACGTGCTGCTGACCTCGCTGCTCGCCTTCGCGGCGACCTTCATCGGCCTGGCCCTGCTGGTGCTGCCCGGCGTGATCATCGGGTTCCTGTGCATCTTCGCGCTGCACTTCGTGATCGACCAGGATCTGGGCCCGGTACAGGCGATCCAGGCCAGCGCGCGCCTGGTGATCGCCAATGTCGTGCCGGTTCTGCTGCTCACCCTGGCGGTCATGGTGATCACGTTCCTCGGCGCGCTGCTGTGCGGTTTCGGCCTGCTGGTCGCGGCGCCGATCTCCGTTATCGCGGTGACCTACGCCTACCGGATTCTCACCGAGCGCACGGTCGCACCCGTCGCCTGAACAAAGAACTCCGCCCCGCGCTCTGTCGAGCGCGGGGCGGAGTTGCGCGTACGGCCGAGTTACTCGGCGGCCGCGACCGGTTCCTCGGTCTTCGGCTTCTTCTTGTCCTCGGGCTTGAAGTCCAGCCCGGCTTCCTTGCGCTGCTGCGGGGTGATCGGCGCCGGGGCGTCGGTCAGCGGGTCGACGCCGCCGCCGCTCTTCGGGAACGCGATGACGTCGCGGATCGAGTCCACGCCGGCCAGCAGGGCGGTGATCCGGTCCCAGCCGAAGGCGATGCCGCCGTGCGGCGGAGCGCCGAAGGCGAAGGCGTCGAGCAGGAAGCCGAACTTGTCCTGCGCCTCCTCCTGGCTGATGCCCATCACCTCGAACACGCGTTCCTGGACCTCGCGGCGGTGGATACGGATGGAACCGCCGCCGATCTCGTTGCCGTTGCAGACGATGTCGTAGGCGTAGGCCAGCGCCGCGCCCGGGTCGGTGTCGAAGGTGTCGACCGACTCCGGCTTGGGCGAGGTGAACGCGTGGTGCACCGCGGTCCAGGCCGAATGGCCCAGCGCCACATCGCCGCTGGCGGTGGCGTCGGCGGCCGGCTCGAACATCGGCGCGTCCACGATCCACACGAACGCCCAGGCGTTCTCGTCGATCAGGCCGCACTTGCGCGCGATCTCGCCGCGGGCCGCGCCGAGGATGGCACGGCCGGCCTTGACCTCGCCGGCGGCGAAGAAGACACAGTCGCCCGGGGCCGCGCCGACATGCTTGGCCAGGCCCTCGCGCTCGGCCTCGGACAGGTTCTTGGCGACCGGGCCGGTCAGCTCACCGTTCTCGCCGATCAGCACGTAGGCCAGGCCACGCGAGCCGCGCTGCTTGGCCCACTCCTGCCAGGCGTCGAGCTGGCGGCGCGGCTGGCTCGCGCCACCCGGCATCACGACCGCGCCGACATAGGGCGACTGGAACACCCGGAACGGGGTGTCCTTGAAGTACTCGGCGCACTCGGTGATCTCGACCTCGAAGCGCAGGTCCGGCTTGTCCGAGCCGTAGCGGCGCATGGCCTCGGCGTAGGTCATGTGCGGGATCGGCGTGGTGATGTCGTGGCCGATCAGCTTCCACAGCGCGACCAGGATCTCCTCGGCCAGCAGGATGACGTCGTCCTGGCGGACGAAGCTCATCTCGATGTCGAGCTGGGTGAACTCGGGCTGGCGGTCGGCGCGGAAATCCTCGTCGCGGTAGCAGCGCGCGATCTGGTAGTAGCGCTCGATGCCGCCGACCATGAGGAGTTGCTTGAACAGCTGCGGGCTCTGCGGCAGCGCGTAGAAGCTGCCGGGCCGCAGGCGGGCGGGCACCAGGAAGTCGCGGGCGCCCTCGGGGGTGGAGCGCGTCATCGTCGGGGTTTCCACCTCGACGAACTCGTGGCGCGCGAGCACCTCGCGGGCGGCGGCGTTGGCCTTGGAGCGCAGCCGCATGGTCTGGGCCGGGCCCTCGCGGCGCAGGTCCAGGTAGCGGTACTTGAGGCGGGCCTCTTCGCCGGGCTGCTCGTCGAGCTGGAACGGCAGCGGCGCGCTCTCGTTGAGCACCTCGAGCTCGGCGACGTTCACCTCGATCTGGCCGGTGGGCAGATCCGGGTTCTCGTTGCCGTCGGGCCGCTGCTCGACCACGCCGGTGATCTGTACGCAGAACTCGGCGCGCAGCTTGTGCGCCTGCTCGGCCGCGGCACCTTCGCGGAAGACCGCCTGCGAAACACCCGACGCATCGCGCAGATCGATGAAGATCACGCCACCGTGGTCACGCCGCCGGGCCACCCATCCGGTGAGGGTGACGGTCTGACCGGCGTGCTCGCTTCGCAGCGAACCAGCCAAGTGGGTGCGCAGCACGGTATTCCTTTCGACGATTGCGGGCACCGGGCATTCTCCCCGTCCCGGTGCCTAGCCATCGTAGCGATGACGCAGGCCCAAGCCCTAATAAGGGCAGCGGCGCGAGACCGGTGCGACACGGTAGCGGTGAGTCCCGGATTGCTGGGTATCACATGTAAAGCTGTAGGCGCGCTAGCTCCATCGCGACGAACCGCGCCCGTCCGGCCACTCGATTCACAGGAGCGACACCCATGACCTTCAACGAGGGCACACAGATCGATCCGGGCGCGGTCAGGTCCGGCGGGGGTGGTCCCGGCCCCGGCGGGAAGATCGCGCTGGGCGGCGGCTTGGGCGGGTTGATCCTGACGGTGGTCATCCTGCTGCTGGGCGGGGATCCCGGCTCGGTCGTCGGCGGGCTGACGGGCGCGGACGACACCGCCCAGGGGCCCACCGCGGGCACCCCCGAGCACTGCAAGACCGGCGCGGACGCCAACAAGTTCCTGGACTGCCGGGTCGCGGCCACCACCACCAGCCTGAACGCGGTGTGGGGCACCGAGTTTCCGAAGCAGACCGGCGGCCAGAAGTACGTCAAGCCGCAGGTCGTGCTGTTCTCCGGCGCCACCTCCACCGGGTGCGGCAACGCCACCAGCGAGGTCGGCCCGTTCTATTGCCCGCTCGATCAGACCGCCTACTTCGATGTCACCTTCTTCAACGAGCTGACCACCCGCTTCGGCGCGAGCACCGGCCCGCTGGCCCAGGAGTACGTGGTGGCGCACGAGATCGGGCACCACCTGCAGAACATGCTCGGCGATCTGGGCCGGGCCCAGCAGGATCCGAACGGTCCCGAATCCGGCGCGGTGCGCACCGAACTGCAGGCCGATTGCTACGCCGGCATCTGGGCGCACTACGCCGACAAGCAGAACGCACCGGGCGGTGACCAGCCGTTCCTGAAGACGCTGACCGATCAGGACGTGCAGGACGCGCTCTCGGCCGCCGCGGCGGTCGGCGACGACCGGATCCAGCGCAAGACCTCGGGCCGGGTGAATCCGGAGGCCTGGACGCACGGCTCCTCCGAGGAACGCCAGGCCTGGTTCCTGTCCGGCTACAAGTCCGGCCAGCTGAAGGGCTGCGACACCTTCGGCGCCGCGGATCTACGCAATCCGCCCGCCGTGCGCTGATCCGGCTCCGGCCGGCAGCGCCACGCTGTCAGAATGATCGCCACCCGACGCGCGGGAACCTTCCGGTTCCCGCGCGTCGACCGTCGAGGCAATACCCGGGTTCCAACGGATAAGGGGTTCTATGCGCAAGACGAAATCGGTTCTTCTGCTTCTGGTTCTGCTGTGCGCGGCCGGTTCCGGCCTGGCCGCCGCCGAGCCCGAGCCGGCCCCGGCCCCCGCGCCGAGCACGCCGGCCCTGGCCGAGATCATCCTGACCTTCATCCCGAACGGCTGGACCGGGCGCCACGATCTGCGCCCGGAGCTGGAGATCTATGCCGACGGGCGGGCGATCCGCCGGCCCGACGTCCTCGATATCGCCCGGGCGCCGGACGTGCCGCCGCAGGAGTTCAGCGGGACGATCCCCCCGGACGCGCTGCGGGCGGCGCGCGCCGAGATCCGCGCCCTCTACGACGTCGACCTGGGTGAGCCCGACGTCAAGGACGAAGGCAAGCAGATCATCGACCTGATGCCCGCCAAGCAGGGGCAGGAAATGCATCTGATCCTGTACGCCCCGGGCGCCACCGCGGACCTCTCGCCCGAGCAGCAGGACGGGCGGATCCGCTTCACCGCCCTGTATCGCCGGATGCTCGAGGCCTTCGTCCAGGACTGACCCGAACGCGACGGTGCCCCGCCTCCGGAAACCGGAAGCGGGGCACCGTTTTTCGAGCCGCTAGAACTGATCCTGCTCGTAATCCATCCCGAGCATCTCATCGGAGTGCGTGGCGCCGATGACATCCGGCGTCGATTCACCGAGCGGGCCGGTGAGATCGTCGTTGCCGGTCAGGCTCTGGTACGGCGAGACGTTGCGATCGTGCTCGTCGTCGTCGTTGTTGCCGCGGTTCGCGGCGCCGGCCGGGTTGCCCATGAACGAGTTACCCGTGCCGGCCGGGGTGGTCGCGGCGTTGAGGCCGCTGCCCAGGCCCGTGGGCACGGTCGCGGCGCGCAGCGGCGAGACGGTGCCGGGCACGCCGGAGACGCCCTTGGCCGCCGGATTCCCGTTGGAGGGACTGCCGCTGCCGGTTCCGGTGCGCGGCGTGCCCGTGGAGGTTCTCGGCGTGCCCGTGCCCAGCAGACTGCTCGTACCGGGTGCGGCGGTGGTGGCGGCCGACGGGTTCGTCGAGGCGGGCGTGGTCGGCGCGGTCGAGGACGGCGAGCCGGAGCCGAGCGCCGACTGAGCCTGCGTCGCCGCTTCCTGCGCCGTGCTGGACAGCGGCTCACTGACGTTCTGCGCCACCGTCTCCGCGACCTCTTGCGCCGAGGGCAATCCGCTCTGGCCCACCAGGTTCGAGAGCATGGCGTTCAGCTCGGTCGTCTTGCCGGACAGATCACCGCGGGTGGCGTTGACGACCGAGACCGCGTTGCCCAGGTGCTCGGTGGCCGTGGCCACCAGGGCGGCCTGGCCGGGCGGCGTCAGCAGGACCGGGGCCATGGCGACCGCCTGCGAGGCGAAAGACGTTGCGATGCCGGTCAACTGGGTGTTGCCCGTCTGCACCACGGCCGCGGCCTTCTGGGTGAGATCGGAGATGTCGAAACCGCGCTGGCTGGTCTCGGTGCCCTGGGTGTTGGCCTGCTGCGCGGCGGTGGTGGCCTGCTCGGAGGCGGTGCCCTCCCACAGCTGCTGGACGCTGGTGATGGCGCCCTGGCCCACCTCCATCGCGGATTCGATGACCGAGGAGGCGCTGCTCATGATCTGGGTCGGGTCGAACGCGCCGAGCACACCGGAGCCGAAGCTGCTGAGCAGCTCCAGGATCGGGCTGATGAGCTGGTCCACCCCGGGTAGCGCGGGTAGCGAGACGCCGCTCAGCAGCGAATCGACCGCCGAGGCCGGATCGCTGATCGCCGCGGACAGCCCGGAGGTGTCGGCGATCGACTGCACCTGCTTGGTCAGCTCGCCGGAGGTGAGGGCGCTGCCGGCGCCGGTGAGCGCGCTGGTGGCCGCGGTCTGGGCCTGCTGGGCCGCGGCGGTGATCGCGGTGTTCGCGCCGCCGAGCAGGCTCGACACATCCGTCGGGACGGCACTGAGCACGCTCTGCGGATCGGCGATCGGCGCACCGTTGAGGCCGTTGAGACCACCGAGCCCGGCCGGCATGGTGCCGGCGTTCTGCTGATCCTCGGCGAGCTTGCGCGCGTAAACCAGTGCGGGCGACTCGGGTTCGGCGACCTCGGCGGGCCACTGCCCGAGCGGCACATCCGGAATCCCCTGCTGGGTGGCCTGCACCGCGGCGATCGCGGGCTCGTGCGCACCGGCCGCGGCGTGCTGCAACGTGTCCGAGGCCGGAATGTCCTGCGGCGCGATCACGCCGGTGTTGCCGGAATCGATCGGCTTCATATCCCCCGCCTCAGATCTTGTTGTTCTGCACGGCCAGATTGACCGCGTTGGTGCCGTCCTGCGCGAGGTATTCCTGAGCCGCGGTCTGCGCGCCGGTGGCCAGGTCGGTGTACTTCGCGGCGAGCTCGTTCATGTCCTTGGACTGCAGCACCTGGGCCGCCGCGAAGCTCATCAGGAAGTCGGCGCCGATCACGCCGAAGACCGGTGTCATGGCGGCCACGCTGGCCGCCGAGTCGACATTCGCCACCCCGAAGATCTGGCTCGCGATTCCCGCGTTCTGTGCGCCGAAGACCCGCACCGCGTCCGTGTCCGCCGAGAGAAAATTCGTCAAGTTGGCACCCCCCAAGTTGTTGTGAACATCCGTGTTTCGCCACCTAGCGTTCTAGCCTGCCGCTACGGTTGGCGCTCAATATAGCCGAGAAGGGCGACTCTTTTCGAGCCGATACAGGTGTCCGGATGCCTAACTGGAACGTGTTGCAAATTAGAACAAGTTCTATATTCTCGATCACATGAAGGTCGCAGTGACCGGCGCAGCCGGATACCTTGGCAGTAACCTGCTCCCCCTGCTCACCGCGGCGGGACACGAGGTGACCGCCATCGATCGGGTCGCCCCCGAAAATCCCGACCCCCGCGTCACCTGGGTCTCGGGCAACGTGCTCGATCCCGCCTCGATGCGGGAGGCCCTGGACGGCCACGAGCTGGTGTATCACCTGGTCGCGGTGATCACGCTCTCGGAGAAGAACGATCTGGCCTGGAAGGTCAACACCGAGGGCGTGCGCGTGGTCGCCGAGGCCGCGCTCGCGGCCGGGGTCCGGCGCATGGTGCACACCAGCTCGATCCACGCGTTCAACCAGTACACCTGCGGCGGCAGTATCGACGAGTCCACCGTCCGCTCCACCGATTTTGCGCTGCCGGTCTACGACCGCTCCAAGTGGCAGGGCGAGGTCGAACTGCGCGAGGTCATCGACAAGGGCCTGGACGCGGTGATCTGCAATCCGACCGGCGTCTTCGGCCCGGCCGATTACTGCACCCCACTCTCGCGGGTCAATCGCACGCTCAAAGACGCCGCGGCGGGCCGGGTTCCGGCGATGATCAGCGGCGGCTTCGACATGGTCGACGTGCGCGACGTCGCGCACGGCCTGACCCTGGCCGCCGCGCAGGGCCGCACCGGCGAGAACTATCTGCTCGGCAGCGAAATGGTGACCACCATGGACCTGTGCAAGATGGCCGCGAACTTCAACGGCAAGAAGGGCCCGCGCTTCCTCATCCCGGCCAAGCTGGTTTCCGGCGTCATGCCGGTGCTGGAACCGATCGGCAAGCTGATCGGCAGCGAGGTGCTCTCCAAGGCCGCGCTGGGCGCGATCGTCTCGGCCCCGATCGTCGATCACACCAAGGCCGGCACCGAGCTCGGCTACCAGCCGCGTTCCACCGAGGACACGGTGCGCGACCTGGTCGCGTTCTTCAATAATCCGGCCGGCTTCGCCCCGCTGGCCACCCGCCGGATCGCTTGACACCACTTAGAACACATGTTCGACTGAGGGGGTGCGGTGGCAGAACCAGACCCTGGACGCCGACGACGGCGCCTTACCCGGCCTCGACCGGGCCGGGTTCGTGCGCACCGTGCAGACCCCCGAATTCGACGGCATCACCTTCCACGAGGTGCTCTGCAAGAGCGCGCTGAACAAGACGCCCGAGGCGTCGAATCTGCCGTTCACCTGGACGATCAACCCGATGCGCGGCTGCTCGCACGCGTGCCGGTACTGCTTCGCCCGCCCCACGCACGAATATCTGGATCTGGACGCCGGCCGGGATTTCGACGCGCAGATCGTGGTCAAGACCAATGTCGCCGCGGTCCTGCGCAAGGAACTCGGCCGGCGTTCCTGGCATCGGGAGCCGGTGGCCCTGGGCACCAACACCGACCCGTATCAGCGCGCGGAGGGCCGGTACCGGCTGATGCCGGGCATCATTCGCGCGCTCGCCGAGTTCGGCACGCCGTTCTCCATCCTCACCAAGGGCACGCTGCTGCGCCGGGATCTGCCGTTGCTGACCCAGGCGGCCGGTGTGGTGCCGGTGCGCATCGCGGTCTCGATCGCGATCTACGACCTGGAGCTGCACCGCGGCCTGGAGCCCGGCACCCCCTCGCCCCGGGCCCGGCTGGAGCTGGTGCAGGCGCTCACCGAGTCCGGGTTCGACGTGAATGTCATGGTGGCCCCGGTCATTCCGTATCTCACCGACGGCCAAGCCCATCTCGACGAACTGTTCGCCGCGATCGCCGCCGCGGGCGCCACCTCGGCGGTGGCCTTCCCGATGCATTTGCGCGGCGCGACGCGCGGCTGGTTCCTGGAGTGGCTGGCGCGCGAACATCCGGCGCTGCTGCGCCGCTACCGGCAGCTCTACGGGCGCGGCGCCTACGTGACGCCGGAGTACGCGGCGTGGTTGCGCGAGCGGCTGGACCCGCTTTTGCGAAAGCACGGTCTGACAAGGGAATCCCGGCTACCGTCGGCAGCCGAAACCAAGCCGGAGCACACCGCCGATCCGCAGCTCACCCTGTTCTCCTGAGCCGGCTCCCGCGATCGGAGTACTTTGGCCAATGGCACCCGTCCAGGACGAGGAAGTGACCGAGGCCGATGGCGCAGTGGACCCAACCGGCGGACCAAAGCGATGCCGCCGCAACGAAATTGGAGAAGGTTGTCATCCGGTTCGCCGGTGACTCCGGTGACGGCATGCAGCTCACCGGCGACCGCTTCACCCACGAGGCCGCCGCGTTCGGCAACGACCTCGCCACCCAGCCCAACTTCCCCGCCGAGATCCGCGCACCCCAGGGCACCCTGCCGGGCGTCTCCTCGTTCCAGATCCAGATCGCCGACTACGACATCCTCACCGCGGGCGATCAGCCCGACGTGCTGGTGGCGATGAATCCGGCGGCGCTCAAGGCGAACCTGGAAGACCTGCCGCGCGGCGCGACGGTGATCGTGAACACCGACGAGTTCACCAAGCGCAACCTGGCCAAGGTCGGCTACCCGGCCGACCCCCTGGACGACGGCACCCTCACCGATTTCGTGCTGCACCGGGTGCCGATGACCTCGCTCACCCTGGGCGCCACCGAGCCCGCGGGCGTCGGCAAGAAGGACGGCCAGCGCGCGAAGAACATGTTCGCGCTCGGGCTGCTGTCCTGGATGTACGGGCGCCCGATCGGCGGCACCGAGCGGTTCCTGCGGGAGAAGTTCGCCGCCAAGCCCGAGATCGCCGAGGCCAACGTGCTGGCGTTCCGGGCGGGCTGGAACTACGGCGAGACCACCGAGGCGTTCGCCACCACCTATCGGGTCGCACCGGCGAAGCTGTCCCCGGGCACCTACCGGCAGATCACCGGAAACACCGCGCTGGCCTACGGCTTGGTGACGGCCGGCCAGCTGTCGGGGCTGGAGGTGTTCCTGGGCACGTACCCGATCACGCCCGCCTCCGACATCCTGCACGAGCTGAGCAAGCACAAGAACTTCGGCGTCACCACCTTCCAGGCCGAGGACGAGATCGCCGGAATCGGTGCGGCGCTGGGCGCTTCGCTCGGCGGCGCGCTCGGGGTCACCTCCACCTCCGGGCCGGGGCTCGCGCTCAAGAGCGAGACCATCGGCCTGGCGGTGATGACCGAACTGCCGCTGGTCATCGTCGATGTGCAGCGCGGCGGCCCGTCCACCGGCCTGCCGACCAAGACCGAACAGGCCGACCTGCTCCAGGCGCTCTACGGGCGCAACGGCGAATCGCCGGTGCCGGTGCTCGCGCCGCGCTCCCCCGCCGACTGCTTCGCGACCGCGGTGGCCGCGGCCCGGATCGCGCTCACCTACCGCACGCCGGTGCTGCTGCTGTCCGACGGCGCGATCGCCAACGGCTCGGAGCCCTGGTCGATTCCGGAGGTCGCGGCCATGGAACCCATCGATCCCGGCTTCGCCGCGGAAGGCTACGAGGACTTCCAGCCCTACGCCCGCGACCCGGAAACCCTGGCCCGCCCGCTGGCGGTGCCCGGCACGAAGGGGCTCGCGCACCGGATCGGCGGTCTGGAGAAGGCCGACGGCAGCGGCAACATCTCCTACGAACCGGCCAATCACGAACTGATGGTGCGGCTGCGGCAGGCCAAGATCGACGGGATCGCGGTGCCCGACCTCGAGGTCGACGATCCGGACGGCGATGCCGAACTGCTGATCCTGGGCTGGGGCAGCTCCTACGGCCCGATCGGCGAGGCCTGCCGCCGGGTGCGCCGGCGCGGTGTTCCGGTGGCGCAGGCCCATCTGCGGCATCTGAATCCCTTGCCGCCCAACCTCGGTACGGTGCTGCGGCGCTACCGCACGGTGGTGGCGCCGGAGATGAACGGCGGCCAGCTGGCGCTGCTGCTGCGCGGGAAGTACCTGGTGGACGTGCGGCCGTGGACCAAGGTCGCGGGCACCGCTTTCTCCGCACAGGAACTCGTCGGCGTCATCGATGCCGCGCTGGACGGGTCGATCGAAGAACTGGAACAGGCCAAGGCGTTCACCGCGCGAGCGCGGGCCACCTACGTCGCGACCGGGGGTACCCGATGACCATCGCCGAAACCTCGCTGGCCGGAACGGATCTGGGGCTGACCGGGCTGTCCGGCGTCCCCGCGGCCGAGGGCGCGCAGAAGGTGAAGGACTTCACCTCCGACCAGGAGGTGCGCTGGTGCCCGGGCTGCGGTGACTACGTCATCCTGGCGACCGTGCGCGGGTTCCTCGCCGAGCTCGGATTGCGCCGGGAGAACCTGATGTTCGTGTCCGGGATCGGCTGCTCCAGCCGGTTCCCGTACTACCTCGACGCCTACGGCATCCATTCCATCCACGGCCGGGCCCCGGCCATCGCCACCGGGCTGGCGGTCACCCGCCCGGATCTGTCGGTGTGGGTGGTGACCGGTGACGGCGATGCCCTCTCGATCGGCGGCAATCACCTCATCCACGCGCTGCGCCGCAACGTCAACATGACCATCCTGCTGTTCAACAACCGGATCTACGGCCTCACCAAGGGCCAGTACTCCCCGACCTCGGAGCCGGGGAAGGTCACCAAGTCCACCCCGATGGGGTCGGTGGACTACCCGTTCAACACGCTGTCGGTGGCGCTGGGCGCCGAAGCCTCGTTCGCCGCGCGGGCGCTGGATTCCGATCGCGCGGGCCTGACCGAGGTCTTGCGCGCGGCCGCCGAGCACCGCGGCACGTCGTTCGTGGAGATCCTGCAGGACTGCCCGATCTTCAACGACGGCTCCTTCGATGTGCTGCGCAAGGGCGACTCGGAGTCACGGCTCATCCCGCTGCACCACGGCATGCCCATCCGCTTCGGCGCGGACGGCGAATTCGCGGTGGTCCAGGACGGATTCGGGCTCGCGGTGGCCCCGGCCGCCGAGGTCGCGGACGCCGAGATCATCGTGCACGACGCCTACTCCGACAACCCGGAATACGCCTACGCTCTGTCCCGCCTCTCCGATCAGGACCTGGGCCACGTGGTGACCGGCGTCTTCCGCGCCGTCACCCGCCCCACCTACGACGACGGTGTCCGCGCCCAGTCCGAGGCGGCCCGGGAGCGCAAGCCCGTCGGCCCCGATTCCCTGCAAGCGCTGCTCACCGGCACCGAAACCTGGTCCGTCGGCACGTAGTCCGATAACGCGAAAGGCGGTCCCGGCCGAAGCCGGGACCGCCTTCGCATTGTCAGGTGCGCTTGGCGAACCCCAGGTCGATCACCGCGTCCCGTTCGGCTTCGAGCTCGGCGACGCTCAGGTCGATCCGGCTGCGCGAGAAATCGTCGACCTCGAGCCGCTCGACGATGCGATAGGCGCCGTCGGCGCAGGTCACCGGGAAGGAGCTGATCAGGCCGGCCGGGACGCCGTAGGACCCGTCCGAGGGCACCGCCATCGAGGTCCAGTCACCCGCCGGGGTGCCGAGCACCCAGTCGTGGATGTGGTCGAGCGCCGCGCTGGCCGCACTCGCCGCCGAGGACGCGCCGCGCGCCTGGATGATCGCGGTGCCGCGCTGCTGCACGGTCGGGATGAAGTCGCTGCGCACCCAGGCCTCGTCGTCGATCAGGTCGAGCGCGCGCCGGCCGTCGATGGTGGCGTGGGTGATATCCGGGTACTGGGTGGCGGAGTGGTTGCCCCAGATCGCTACCCGGTCGATGGCCGCGGCGGGCGTGCCCGTCTTCTTGGCCAGCTGCGCGATCGCGCGATTGTGGTCGAGCCGGGTGAGCGCGGTGAATCGTTCGGCCGGCACGTCCGGCGCGTTGCTCATGGCGATGAAGGCATTGGTGTTGGCGGGGTTGCCCACCACGAGCACCTTCACGTCGCCGGCGGCGCTGGCGTTGATCGCCTGCCCCTGCTCGGTGAAGATCGGCCCGTTGGCGGCCAGCAGATCCGACCGCTCCATTCCCGCGGTCCGGGGGCGCGCGCCGACCAGGATGCCGATATTCGCGCCGTCGAATCCGATCCACGGATCGTCGCTGATGTCGATGGACTCCAGCAGCGGGAACGCGCCGTCGTCGAGCTCCATCGCGACACCCTCGAGCGAGCCGACCGCCGCCGGAATCTCCAATAGTCGCAACCGGATCGGAGTGTCGAGGCCGAGCATCGCGCCGGAGGCGATCCGGAACAGCAGACCGTAGGCTATCTGCCCGGCACCCCCGGTGACGGTGACGGTAACGGGGCTCTTCCGGACGGCAACGCTGCTCACGACGAACTCCTTGCGATAGAAGGACACTCACCGATCAGCCTATCGATTCGCACCACGCGCGGACCGCAGGCGTGAGCAACAGAACAGTGGGTCATCGATCACGGTGCGGCGGCGCACCGGGGCCGGCCTGGAAGTCCGCGACGAATCGGGTGAGCAGCCGCGCGAACTCGCTGCGGTCCGCGCCGGACCAGCCGGCCGTGGCGCGGCCGAAGAACACCTGCCGCACGGCGTGCGCGTGCGCGAGGGCGACCCGGGCCGCGGGCGTCAGATGCAACAGCACGCGGCGCGCGTCGGATTGGTCGGCGCGGCGCTCGAGCAGACCCTCGGCGACCGCGCGGGCTACCAACCGGCTTGCCCTGGGCTGGTCGACGTCCAGCGCGGTCGCGATATCGCCGACCGTGCGCGCACCGTCGCTTTCCTCGACGGCGTCGAGGACCGCGAACACCGTCGGGTCGATGGCGGGCCCGTCCGTCCGGAGCCGGTTGAGCGTGCGCCGGGTCTGGCTGCGGCGGATGGCGACCATCGCGCGTTCGATGGCCGCTGTCGCCGGATGGAGCCCGTCATGGCCAAGCCCCTCGGCTACTACCTCCTGCACATCCACACCGGCCTGGAACAGAACTTCGCCGCCCGGCTCGGCGATCGCGGCCTGGCCCGCCGCTCCTGGCAGATCCTCAACACCCTGGGCCGCGGCCCCGCGGATCTGCCCGGTCTGGACAGCGCGCTCGCGCATTTCCTCGATGCGGCCGAACCGACCGTCGAGCCCTACCTCGTCGCGCTCGCCGCACGCGGGTGGGTCAGCGCCGATACCGCGGGCCGCTACGCGCTGACCGATGCCGGCACCGCCGAATACCGCGCCGTCGCCGAACTCGTCGACGCCGAACGCGCCGCCCTGATCGACGGCATCGGGACCGCGGGCTACGACACCCTGATCGGACTGCTCCAGCGTGTCTCCGACAACGTCGACGCGCTCGCCGCCCACCGCCGATAGGCTATCTACCTGCGCGAATCATCCTTGCGCCGAACACTTTCCGCATTCCGTTCAATGTTGCAGTCAGTGCAATATTGCACCCCATGCGCACTCGCACGCGCTGCGTCAAGCGAGCTCGGCGACTTCGCGATCCGACAGCACGATCGGTGAGACCAGCTCCTTGGCCCGGGCCAGCCGCACGGCCCGATAGAGCGGCCGCTCCCCCAGCGCCGCGTCCCGCGCCTCGGCCCGCAACTGCTGCACCAGCACGGTGGAAACGGCGACGGCCGCGGCCAATTGGCTCGCGGCCAGCGCGTCGGCGAGTTTGCGCAGGCCGAGCAGGTGCAGTTCGCGCCCGCTGCCGGCGTCGGTGTACATCGCCAGCGGAATGATCTGGGTGTCCGGACCGGTGGTGACGCGCAGGGCGATCCGGCTCAGCCGCCCCGGAAACACCAGCAGCTCCACCCCGTTGGCCGCGGCCACCTCGATCTGCCGGGCCCCGAGCAGACGCTGCGCGTGCACCGTGGTGCCGCTCATCCACATCCGGCGCCGCCGCGAGGCCAGTGCGTATCCGACGGTGGGCGCGCCCACGGCCAGCCCGATGGCGAGCGCGACCGGCCAGCTGGCCACCATGGCCACCAGCAGGGTGGCCCCGACGCCGATACCGGTGGCGGTCAGCGCCAGCCGGCGCAGCATCGGCGTGTACACCTCGGGGGCGACCAGGTCGAGCCCGATCCGCGAATTCTCCTCCGAGCCCCCAGCATTGCTCTGCACGACCCCAGCCTCTCCGCGACACCACCGCCGGCGACTACTCGCAGGTCGCCCGAAACGGTCAGCACCCAGGGGTGCGCAGATACGGTACCGCGCACCAGGGTTCGCGGTGCGGGTTACAACGACCGGCGGACCACGTCGACGACCTCGTCGAGGGTCACCTGGCGCTGATCACCGGTCGACATGTCCTTCACGCCGATGGTGTTCTCGGCCAGGTCGCGATCGCCGAGCACCAGGGTGAACTTCGCCCCGGACTTGTCGGCGCCCTTCATCGCGCCCTTGACGCCGCGACCGCCGTAGGCCAGGTCGACGCGCACGCCCGCCGCCCGCAGCTGCGCCGCCACGACCACGAGCCGCTGCTTGGCGGCATCACCGAGCGGCACGCCATAGACCTCGCAGCGCGCCGGATCACCGGCGGACTTGCCCTCGGCCTGCAGCGCCAGCACCGTGCGGTCGACGCCGAGCCCGAAGCCGATGCCCGAGAGCGCCTGCCCGCCGAGCTGGGCCATCAGCCCGTCGTAGCGACCGCCGCCGCCGATGCCCGACTGCGCGCCGAGGCCGTCGTGCACGAACTCGAAGGTGGTCTTGGTGTAGTAGTCCAGGCCGCGGACCATGCGCGGGTTCACCACGTACGGCACGCCGAGCGCGTCCAGGTAGCCGAGCACCTGATCGAAGTGCGCCTTGGCGGTCTCGGAGAGGTGGTCGATCATCAGCGGCGCGTCGGCGGTCAGCTCCCGCACCTCCGGCCGCTTGTCGTCGAGCACGCGCAGCGGGTTGAGTTCGGCCCGGCGGCGGGTCTCCTCGTCCAGCGGCAGCTTGAACAGGAAGTCCTGGAGCAGCTCGCGGTACTGCGGGCGGCAGGTGTCGTCGCCGAGCGAGGTGAGCTCGAGCCGGAAGCCGTCCAGGCCCAGGCCGCGGTAGCCGGCGTCGGCGATGGCGATGACCTCGGCGTCCAGCGCCGGGTCGTCGACGCCGATGGCCTCCACGCCGACCTGCTGCAACTGCCGGTAGCGGCCGGCCTGCGGGCGCTCGTAGCGGAAGAACGGGCCCGAGTAGACGAGCTTGACCGGCAGCTGACCCCGATCGAGGCCGTGCTCGATGACCGCCCGCATCACCCCGGCGGTGCCCTCGGGGCGCAGCGTCACGCTGCGGTCGCCGCGATCGGCGAAGGTGTACATCTCCTTGGAGACCACGTCCGTCGACTCGCCGACGCCACGCGCGAACAGCCCGGTGTCCTCGAAGATCGGCAGCTCGATATGCCCGTATCCGGCCAGTCGGGCGGCGCGGAGGAGACCGTCGCGTACCGCGACGAACTCGGCCGAACCGGGTGGCACGTAATCCGGGACCCCCTTCGGGGCGGAGAAGCTGCTGGTCTTGGTCACGGTGGCAAGTTTCCACCACCGTGGCCGCCGAAGTCCAACCGGTTACGAGCGCGCGCGCCGCGCAGGTTCTCAGGGAAGTGCACGGGTGTCTCAGGAAGGGATGGCACACTCTATCCCCGGAAGAACCGGAAAACGGGAGGAACGTGGTAGTGCCGACCAACGAACAGCGCCGAGCGGCGGCCAAACGCAAGCTCGAGCGCCAGCTGGCCAACCGTGCTGTGCGGGCGCGCAGGCGCAAGCAACTGACCATCGCCGGATCGGTGCTCGGCGTTGTCGTCGCGGTAGCGGCTGCCACCGGCGTGTATTTCCTGACCAAGAGCGATGACTCCAAGACCGACGACACCGCCGCCCCGGACGCCTCGCTGACCGCCGCCGCGCCGCCGGCCGCGAAGCCCAAGGCCGATCTGGTCAACTGCACCTACTCCGACAGCGCCAAGCCGGCCGACAAGCCCGCCACCAAGCCGGAGAAGGCCGAGGTGCCGACCACCGGCCCGAACGCCAAGATCAGCATGAGCATGGACACCAGCGCGGGCCCGATCGGCCTGACGCTGAACAACGCCGAGTCGCCGTGCACGGTCAACAGTTTCGTCAGCCTGGCCAACCAGAAGTACTTCGACGCCACCTCCTGCCACCGGATGACCACCGGTGAGGGCCTGAAGGTGCTGCAGTGCGGCGACCCGACCGGCACCGGAATGGGCGGTCCCGGTTACCAGTTCGGCAACGAGTACCCGACCGATCAATACGCGTCGGGCGATCAGAGTGCGCAGCTGCCGGTCGACTACAAGCGCGGCGTGCTCGCCATGGCCAACGCCGGCCCGGGCACCAACGGCAGCCAGTTCTTCATCGTCTACGGCGACTCCCAGTTGCCGCCGCAGTACACGATCTTCGGTTCGGTGGACGAGAACAGCCTGGGCACCCTGGACAAGATCGCCGCGGGCGGCAGCGACGACGCGAACGGCCCCGGCGACGGCAAGCCGATCACGCCGGTGGAGATCAGGTCGGTGCTGCTCGACAACTGATCGCGACACTCCCGATCAGAGCCATTGACTTCGGGCCCGGCACCGCTCTGGTGCCGGGCCCGTGGCGTATCCCCAGGTAGGCGCCCAAAAGGCAAGGCACACCTAATCATCCGGTAAGGGTGCCCTTAAACCTGATTAACTCCTGAACTTCCCGATGCGGGACGGAATTGTGCGATATATGCTTGATCCGGCACGTCCGTACGGTTGGTGCTGGCGTTTCTCGGGTAATCTCGAACCAAGGAGTACACGTAGCGTAGCCATCCCCAAATCACCAAGGGCGATCCCCTAGGGAAGCCGCGACACGAGTCCTCCGGGTGTCCACGTTTGCAGGCGGGGCATTGTCCAACGGGCTACAGTTCGCGCGGGCGATGTCCGGACGAAGCACCACAACATCCATAGTGATCACTGCAGCATCGGGGAGCAGCCATGTCCGAGGAACTGGACGACATCGGCCGAGAGACCGCGGCCATGATGAGGACTATGTTGTCGCTTGCGACTCTGGTCGCACTGCGTACCCGCGAGCGTGGTCAAAAAGAAGCCGAAGCCCGCGTGAAGGTCACCGAGGCCCGCGTCAAAGAGGCCCGGGAACTGCAGATCCGCGAGGCCCGCGACTCCAAGGCCAAAGACCCGCGCAACGTCGAGCTCGCCCGCATGGTCGAGAAAGGCGGACCGGCCAAGGGCATTTCGCTGGAGAAGGATCGCTTCTCCGCCCAAGCCCAGGACACGCGCATGGCGGCCAACGCCAGCGCCGCCAAGCAGCCGCTCGTCCGCTACGACTCCCAGGAACGCCGCCAGGCCATCGCGGCCCACCTCACCCGGCTCGGGGTGGCACCGGAATTGGCCGCGGTCCGCATGCTCATCGAGGTAGGGCAGGCGCAACCCCCGGAAGAGGCCGTACGGGCCCGTAACGAGGAAGCCAGGGCCGCCGCGGCCCGTGGCCGCGAGCAGGAAGCCCGCGGCCTGGAACGCGCGCGACAGTAGCGCTGAACCACCGAAAACGCCCGCTGCGCGCAGCGGGCGTTTTTCGTTGTGCGACTGGCGATCACATGCGGAAGTCGCCGATCGTCGGATCACCGAACATGCCCTGCGCCGGCGACTTCAGCGGCAGCGGACTGAGCATGTCCTTGTGGCCGTTGCGGACGCTGCAGTACTTGAACGGGCCGCGCGGATCGAACAGCTTGGTCATGTGCGGATCGGCGTGGTCGAGGAACCAGATGCTCAGGCCCGTACTGGGTTCGAGCCGGTAGTGCTCCCAGGAGCGCCACAGCGCGTCCAGCCGCGCCACCGCCTCGGCATGCTTCCACCACTCCGGGCACCACACCGTCTCGCTGATGTCGGTCACCTGACGCCGATAGACCAGACTCAGATAGTTTTCGACGAACTCCACGACATTGGTGTAGATCATCGGCTGTTGCTGCTGTTCGGTCACAGCGGACGAACCTCCTCTTCTCGCCCGGAGTCTTGGGGCGGAACGACTTTGGTCAGCTTGGGCGAGCCGATCAAGTCGGAGATGGTGGTCTTGCGGGTGGGATCGTGATGCGCGATCGAAGCCTTGACCTCAGTAGCGTAGTCGCCTTCCCACCAGGGAACCGTGCGAACAAGCACCGCCGGCTGACCGGAGGTGAACACGATCGCGCGCCCCTTGGGCAGGGTGGTGAGCGCGTGCACGGAGAACGTCTTGGACGCACCGAGCGATCGCGAATAACTCTTGCCGCCTTTGGATTCCGAGACCGACGCGGAGATCGACTCGAACTCGCCGATGGCCTCGGAGCGGTCGCGCAGGAAGTTCATGTCGTCGACGCCGCTGCCGAGCACCTTGATGTTGGCGGCCGACCAGAGCGCGAGCATGCCCGCGTCACCCCAGCAGCGCGCGCCCTGCGCCCAGGACTGCAGCACCGTCATCACCACGATGCCGCGCGAGCCGAAGTGGCTGTACTGCTTGGGCAGATCCTTCCAGCGCACCACGTTCGCGGCCTCGTCGAGCACCGCGAGCAACGGGATGGGCAGCCGCCCGCCGGGCGAGCGCGACGCCTTGCGCATGGCCACGTCCACGACCGCCTCGGTCAGCGCGCTGACCAGCGGTGCGGCCGAGCCGCGCCCCTCGAGCGAGAGGCTGTAGAGGGTGCCGTTGCGTTCCACGAACTCCAGCTCGTCGAACTGGCGGCGGTCCCCGCCCGGCAGCACCCACGGGTGCACGTTGGATAGCTGCAGGCAGCGGATCATCTTCTTCGCGGTGCCGAAGATGCCACTGCGCGTCCGGGGATCGGCGTTGTACTGCATGGCCAGACCGGAGGCCGTGTAGTCGTGGCTGGCCGCGCGCAGCAGCTCGATGGGCTCGTGGTCACCGGGGTTGGTGACCCAATCCCACACCTGCACGATGGGCCGGTGCGCGACGGCCGCGGCGAGGAACAGGCCGGCCAGCAGGTCTTCGGCCTCGGGGTCGAAGAACACGTCGGATTTCGCGCTGTCGTTGCCGCTGTCGGCGTCGGCGAAATGACCGGCCAGGCGGTGGGCCCGCATCTCGCAGCCCTCCCGGCGCGCGTCCACCCAGTCCAGCGGGTTCCAGTACCAGGTCGGGTCCTCGTCGGCGACGCCCTGCGGGTCGAAGACGTAGGTGGGGCTGCCCTTGTTCTCGCGCACGTCGCGGGTCGCGTCCACCACGTCGCGCTTGTTGGAGGTGGTGACCACGGGACCGATCGCGGACAGGATCGCCGGGATCACCCGCGAGGTCGACTTGCCCTGGCGCGGACCCCAGATGTCCAGGTGCAGATCCTCATAGGAGCCGTAGAGCATGACGCCGTCGGCGACACCGACGCCGATGGGCACGCCGGGGGCGTCCTTGTAGCCCAGCTTCATGCCGAGCTGCTCGGCCTTCTCCTTCACCCCGGCCTCGGTCAGCGAGGCGATGGCGCCGCCGTTGCCCATGTGCCCGGCCTTGTCGTCCACCGGGAGCTTGCCGATGGTCGCGCGCTTGGCCTTGCTCTTGCGGAACAGCAGGAACAGGCCGATCAGGCCGGCGATCACGATCAGGATGACCGTGGCGGGTTTGGGCCAGCTCAGCTCGCCCTTGACCAGCTCGACCACGATGGTGATCGGGTTGACCGGGACGTCCTGCCGGACCACCGCGAGCGCGTTGCCCAGATGCAACGCCACCCACAGCGCGCCCAGCAGACCCAAACCGACGTAGATGAGGATGAGGGTGTGATCGGGACCGACCGCAGCCGGGTCTGTCACCTTCTTTTTCTTCGCCATTCCTGCCTCCTCGATCCTTTCTGCCAAGACGCGCGGTACCGAAACTGTTGTGCGTCAGCGGTATGCGTCGAGCCGCCAGCCCGCCGGGGTGCGCACCACGGTGGCGATCACGGTGCTGGACGGGAGTGCTTCCTTGCGCCCGTTCGGGTAGACGACCGTCTGCTCGATGCCGATCTTGTACTGCTCGGTGTTCGGATCGGCGCCGGCGGGCGGCTTCTCCCCCGAGGCGAAGGCGAACGCCTCGACGACGGCTTTCGCCTTCGCCCAGTCCGCCCACTGCAGCGTCACCTTCGGCGCTGTTTCCACCGGGGCGGCCACGCTGGTCGGCGCCGCCCTGGTGGTTGTCGTCGGTGCGACGGTGGTCGCGAACGGGCCGACGCCCGTGGCCCGGGTACTGCTCGGGGCGGGCGCCTCGGTGGTGGTCAGCAGGGGTTGCGCGTCCAGCACCCGAATCAGACTGGGCCCCAGCCACTTCCGCGCCCGTTCCAGGGACGCGCCGGGCGCCTCGGCGGCGGGGCGCCAGGTGAAGATCTCCCGCAGCGCCGTCACCGCGACACCGTCGGGAGTGACCGGATCCGGCGCCGGGACGTTCTCGAGCAACCGGGTGGTGGACGTAGCGGACTGGGGCGCACCGGAATCCGCGTCCCCGCCGCGCGAGCAGCCCGCGCCGAGCACAGCCACGCTCACCACCAGCATCACCACCAGCTTTGCGGATGCAATCGGACTATCGGACACAAAACTCCTGTACTTCCAGGCTAACCGCCCGGAGCGCCGCTGTGCGGGTCCGTGCCCAACTCGCGGCCCGGCGTGTTTCACAGCACCCTCCTGGCGCGTGCGTCGCCGGGCACCGGCACCTCGCTGACGCCGCCGGCGCCCGCGGTTCCGGGCACGGCCTGGATCATCGTGCCGTTGCCGGAATAGATTCCGACCTCGGCGGGCCCGCGCGGCCCGAACGAACTGAAGACCAGGTCGCCGGGCTGGATCTTGCTCATCGACACCTCGGCGCCTGCCTCCCACTGCTGTTCGACGGTGCGGGCCAGGGTGACGGTGCCCGACGACGCCGCGAACACCGCCGCCGCGGTCAGACCCGGACCGTCCAGTCCGCCGCCGCTCGGCCCCTGCGGCCCGCCCGCGCCCCAGACGTAGGGCGTGCCGAGCCAATCGTGCGCGGCCTCCACGATCTGCGGACCGGCCGCGCCCTCCTCGGGGGTGAAGCGGCCCTGCGCACCGGGCGAGCGGTACTGCGGCTCCATCGAGAGGATGTTGCGGACGTAGGGCTGGGTCTCGGAGATATGCGCCGCATACTGATTCGGCATGCCGCCGGAGGCGAGCACCGCGCCCTCACCGGCGTTGTAGGCGGCCAGGGTGAGCGCGGTGACATCGCCCTGCACCCGCCCCTCGGAGATCCACTGGCCCACCTTGCCCGCGATGGCGCACATGTAGCGGCCCTGGCCGATGATGGCGTCGCCGTCGTCCCACACGCTGGCCACGCCGTTGCCGTCGGCGTCGATCACATACGGCTGCCCGTCGTCGGGATTGATCGACCTGGCGGTGCCGGGCAGGAACTGCGCCAGGCCCTGCGCGCCCGCCGGCGAGGTGAGGCCGCGCCGGAAACCGGACTCCTGCTTGGCCTGCGCGGCCAGCAGCGACGGGGTGATCTCGGGGCACAGCGAGCCCGCGCGGCGGTACCAGATCTCGAGTTCCTCGGGCACCTTGCCGTCGGCCAGCGCGCCGCCCTGCGTGCCGAAGCCGCGGCTGCACCGCGGGTCGGCCGAATACCACTGCGCGCCACCGAGATCCGGCGTCGGCGCGCCCTCGAGCCAGGGCACCGGGTCGATGTGGCGGCCACCGGTGAACCGGCCGCCGGGCACGATCTCGAAATGCAGGTGCGGGCCGCTGGACTCGCCCGCCGAACCGACCAGGCCGATCTGCTGGCCGGCGGACACGGTCTGGCCGACGCGCACCAGCACGCCGTTGTCCCACATGTGCCCGTACACCGCGGAGTAGCCGCGACCGTTGGTGTCGATGGAGTCGACCACGATCCAGTTGCCGAAGCCCGAAGCCGGGCCGGCCGCGACGACCTTCCCGTCCGACACCGAGAAGATCGGGGTGCCGTCGGTGGCCGCCATGTCGATGCCGCGATGCTCGCCGCCGCGCGAACCGAAGGTGTCCGATACCGTGAACGTGCCCGTGGCCAGCGGCATCGTCCGGTTGACCGCACCGGCGCCGGCGGCCAGCCGGGGCGTGGCACTCGCGGCCGGCGGGGCGGACGGATCGGCCGAGGTGGTTCCGCCCGCGCGCGGATCGCCCGGCGCCCAGCCGCCCAGCGGCGGCAGCGCGGTCTGGGAGGGGCCGAGCACGGCCGTCCCCTCGCACGGATCCTCGACCGAGGGCAGCACCACCACCAGGACCAGGGCCATCAGGCCGACCACGATGCCCATGGCAGCCCACAGCACGCCCCTGGCGTTCATAGCGTTCCGGGCTTCACGTCTGGCGGCGGGTTTCGTTGAGGGTGTCGGCCAGGGTGCGATTCATTTCCGCGGCGGCCGCCAATTGTTGTTGCAGCAGCGCGACTTTGCGCCGGAGCGCGGTCGCGTCCAGGCGATCGAGGGCCGGGCCCTCGGCGGCGCGCACCCAGTTGCGCACCGAGTTGGTGTGCACGCCGATCTGCTCGGCGACCACCCGGCAGGCCTCCGATTCGCTGCTCAGCTTGCCGGTCAGCGCGATGACCTGCTCGACGGCGGCCTTGCGCACCTCCGGCGACACTCTGCGATAGGACCGATGCGGCATCATGACTGGGTCTTTCTCACGCCGCACTCCCGGGCGAATCCGTCCCGCGCGCAGTCGATTCCGTGAATTCACTGAAGCGCGAGTTGGTGTCGTGGATCCCGCTCTCCCGCTCCGAGAGGGTGAACTCCATGTGGAACGGAATGCCGGGCCGGCGGTCCTCACCGATCTTGATGAGGAACTTGCCGGTGCCGGGCGGCGAGGGCCGCTGCTGGCCGGGCTTGAGCGCCTCACCGGTCAGCGCCTGGGGCGCGGACCAGCCGGTCACCATCTCGGTCTCCGCGGAGGTGAAGGGCACGATGCTGTCCAGCCGCTTGACCTCCTCGCCCGGGAGCGCGCCGAAGATCTTGGCGCGGGCGCGTTCCAGGAAGCCCAGCGCCTTGGCGATGGCGGCCTCCGAGCCCAGGGCCTGCAGGTCCTTGATGGTGTGGCTGATCATGATCAGCGAGGTGGCGATGCCGCGCTGCAGGCGGGTCAGCTCGTCGACGCGGTCGACCATGAAGTCGCCGAGGCCGAGCACCTGCCACAGCTCGTCCATCACCACCTGGAAGTAGCGCTGCGGACCCAGATCCGCGTCGGAGAGCACGTGCGCGGCCTCGACCGAGGCGAACCCGTCGGCCCAGCAGGCCAGCATCACCGCGGCTTTGAGCTTCTTGTCGCCGGTCGGGATGTGCGAGACGTCGATGCAGACCGCGACCGAGCTGGTGTCGATCGGCACCGAGGTCTGGCCGTTGAAGATGGCGCCGAACGGGCCCTGGGTGAGCGCGCGCAGCGAGCGGCGCAGACCCTTGATCGCGTTGTTGTACTCGTCCACGTCGTCCGCGCCGGCGTCCAGGCGCAGTTCGTCGCCGCCCGCGACGATCACCTCGAGCAGGTTCTCCATGATCGGCGGCTGGTCCGGGGTGTAGCCGCTGCCCGGCTGGTAGAGGATGCGCAGCGCGGTGGCGATGAGGGTTTCCTCGTAGTCGCGCACGCGGGCGCCGCGCACCAGTTCCACCAGACCGGCGATCAGGGTGACCTGCCGGGCCCGCAGATCCTGCAGCACTTGCAGTTGCAGCGGCGGGAACTCGTCCAGCATCGGGACCACCGAGCCGAGCACGCCCGCGGCCAGCGGGTTCAGCTTGCCGTGGCCGTAGCCCAGGTCGATGACCTGGCCGCCGACCAGTTCCACCATCTTGCGGTAGTCCGGTTTGACGTCGGCCAGGATCAGCGGCGTGATGCCCTGCGCGACGCCGCCGAGCACGATCCGGCGCACCAGCGAGGATTTGCCGAAACCGTTGAGGCCGAGCACGAACAGGCTGGGCGCGGTGATGAAGCTGCCGCGCAGGAACCAGTTCATCGGGTCGAAGCAGACCGGCGCGCCGGTGTGCAGGTGCGAGCCGAGCGGGGTGCCGATCAGCGGCGCGCCCGCGCCGACCGACCACGGCCACAGGCCCGCGACCTGGGCGGTGGTGGCGCGGTATTCGACCGGGCGGCCGACCACGTTCATCCGGCCGCCGCCCGCGCCGGCGAAGCCGCGGTCGGTGAGTTGCGCGGTGGTGCGGTCGAACCCGTCGACGATGACCTGTTCGGCGCGCGCGGCGTAGTTGCGCCGGCGCATGTCGTCGGTGCGGACCCGGAACGCGGCCCAGGCGGCGCGCGGGCCGTTGCCCTCGCGGCTGGCCACCTCCAGCCGGGACCGGGTGGCCTCGTCCAGCAGCGCGGGGCCCTGCCGGGTCCGCCGGTCCGCCTTGGCTTTCGCGCGCTTGGCCGCCTTGTCCGGCACCGGCGTGCCCATGGCGCGGTCGGCGGCGTAGTCGATCTTCTCGGTCCGCGGCGTCATGCGGTCCTTGCGGGCCTGCGATTCCACCCGCGGCTTGGCCGGACGGTCGGTGCGCGCGGCGTGCGCGCCCCGTTCGCCGCGCGGCGGCCGCGGGACGGCGGCGTCGCGCGAGGGCACGCCGGGTTCGGTGCGACCGCCGGAACCGCGTGCGGCCCTCGGCTTGTCGGCCGCCGGGCGCTCGGCCCGGGACCGCTCCGGACGGGGGCTCTCCGGGCGCGGGCGGCGCTCCAGGGGCTCGCGGCTCGCCCGGCGATCCCGCTCGGAGAGTTCCTCGGCGGTCCGGCGACGATCCGCGCCCGGCGCGGCCGGCTTGGCCGCCTCCGGTGCGCGGGGCGCACGACGACGATCCGGCATCTCCTCGATGCCCGAGCGCTGCCGCACCCGCGGCGCCTCGGGCCGGCCCGGGCGGTCACCGGCCGGCAGCAGCGTCCAGTCGTCCTCGCGGCGGGTGCGGCGGCCCGCCGCCTCGTCGCGTCCGGACGCGCCGGGCTCGGCGGTACCCGAACTCCCCGGCTCGCCGCCGGGGCCGCGCAGATCGTCGTCGTGGTCCATGAATCGCCTACCCCGCCAATGCCTTCGGAATGGTCGCGTGCTCCGGCAAGATCACCCCGCAGCCGAGCGAAGCCGCGAAGGCCGCCGACTGATAGCGGTAACACCGCCGGATCTTCAAGCGCGCCTGTGTGGACAGATCGCGCGTAATGGCTTCGATGCGCGGCAGGTCGCCACGCAGTGGCTCGGTGATGGTCACCAGCGCACCGAAGCGGGTCACACCGTGACCCCGGGCCTGCTCCTCGCGGGCCTGCTGGGTGGCGCCCACCCGCAGCGTCGCGGCCGCCGAGACGACACCGCGCTCGCTCTGCTGGGCCACCAACGCGTTCTTGAAGTCGTCGTCGACGATCTCGGCGGCGTCGGCGGCCGAGTGCGGCCGGTACACGATGGCGATCCGCTTGCGCGGCACCTCCGGGTTCGGCGCCAGCAGCCGCTGCAGCACCCGCTCGTCCACCGCGCCCTCGGGCGCGGCGTCCATCTCCCAGGTGACCGAGCGGCCACCGTCGTGGATCAGGTGATCCCACTTCTCGTCGTGCGAGACCGGGCCCGCGTCGGCCCAATCCAGCCCGTGCCCTTCGGGATCCGACGCCGCGACCTCGAGATCGGCCTGCGAGGCCGGGTCGTAGCTGCGCCGGATGAACCCGATCACCTCGTCGGCCGACATCGGCTGCGCCCGCACGCCCGCCTCGGCCAGGGCCGCGCAGATGCCCGGCAGCCGCCGGCCGATCTCGACGGCTTCCTCGGCCGGGTTCTTGCGGCGCTCGGCGGTGGTGGCCTTGAACGTGATCGCCACCCGCGGCAGCAATTGCACCCGCTCCTGCGGCAATTCGGTGGCCAGCTCGTACATCACCTGCTGGGCCAGCTCGGGGGCGTCCGGGCGGGTGATGGTGGAAACCTCGGTGAGCAACCGGTTTCCGGTCTCGGGGACGGTGTCGATGACCGGCACCACCGCGACGATGTCGGAGGTCTGGCCGACCGAGGCCAGGAAGGTGCCCCAGGCCGAGACCCAGCGGTCGATCACCGGCTGGTCGACCGCCTCGTGGCCCTGCGGCCAGGCCCGCAACACCACGGTGTACTGGGCGAATTGGGGCAGGTGGATCATGCCGAAGCTGTAGCCGCCGGCGTCGATGCCCTCGTAGAGCTTGGACGGGGCCAGCAGGCCGGGCAGCCGGGTGACGCCGCCCGGGATCCGGGAGAACCGCCCGCCGCGGTACACGTGCTCGCCACGATTACGCGAGCGCATCCAGTTGAACATCATAATTCCCGTCTCGTAGCCGGAGCGCCCTCCGGTTCGCCACACCAGTGGCACCATCACCAGAACGCCGAGACCACCGACGATCAGACCCCATTTGAAACCGCCGACCATCGCGGTGATCAGCGCCGTGATCACCACGACGAAGCCGATCACGGTCTCCTCCCAGCGCAGGCCGAAAAGGCCCGCGCTGCGCGGCTTCTGCCAGAGGCCGTAGGAACGGCGCTCGTAGGTATCCGTAATCGTCATCGCGGAATGGTGCTCCTCCCGAGGTCGGGCGAACGGTTCGCCCAACGGTCACCGGCCATGTCTCCCATGCTTTGTTCGGCATTGCTGAGCCCGCTCGTCGCGGCTCTGGCCGCGCCGATGCGGCCGGCCGTACGCGCCGCACCGGACGATACGGCCGTCGCGCCGCCGGGCCCGGAGGCGCGCGGTGACTCGCCCGTAAGTGCTTGGCCGCCACCGCCGCCGGGCCGGGGCGGCGGGACCGGACGCGGTGCGCCACCGCCGCCGCGCGGGCCACCCGCGCCACCCGGCGGACCGCCGGTGCCACTGCCGCTGACGTAACCCGGCCGGCCGGCCGCCGCGGTGCCCTTGACGCCGACGGCTTTGGTGCCCATCGCGCCGAGCGCGGCCGCGGCGACCAAGGTGCCGCCCGCCGCGGTCAGACCGGAACCGCCGGAGCCGACGATCGCGACCGCCGGGGTGACCAGGCGCATCAGCGCCGGCAGCACGAACGCGACGCTGCACAGCAGCACGATCGCGACCAGCATGCGCTGCGCCTCTTCACCTTCGGGCAGACCGGTGGTCGAGGTGAGCCCGTCGACGTGCCCCGCGGTGGTGAACGCGATCATGTAGACGATCGCGGCCACCGGTTTGTACAGCATGAACGCGATGATCCAGCCGACCAGCTTCTGGTAAGAGCTCTTACCGATATCCATGCCGGAGGAGGCCGCCGCCAAGGGCAGCACACCGGCCGCGACGATCAGCAGACCCTGCCGCACGATGGCCAGCACGATCTGAGCCAGCGCTCCCAGCAGGCCGACGATCGCGATGATCAGCACCAGACCCGGCGAGAACGCTTGCAGCTTCGAGGTTTTCACCATCAGCTCGGCCAGATCCTTGGCGTTGCCGTTGGTGGAGTCGTTGATGATCCACTCGGAGAAGCGGTCCGAGGCCTGGGTGCCCGCCACGATGATGGCGCCGAGCATCCAGGAGGAGAACACCACCCGGGCGAACATCCGGAAACCCTCTTCGGCCTCCCCCGAGACGCCGCCGCGCCGGGCCGCCGCCAACCGGCCGCCGGAGATGATCACCGAGGCTATCAACAGCATTATCTGTATTTGATAGGTGTAATCGTTGATCTTGGTGAACAGCGAACCACCGTCACTGGCCGCCTCGTTCGGGACTTTCATCCAGAACGTGAGCGCCAGGATCAGCGCCTCGCCGAGCCCGTTCATCAGCGAGTCGACCACCTTGCCGAAGGTCGAGTCCCACGCCTTGTCGCGGATCGCCGCGGCGGCCTGGTCGGGATGCGTGCCGGCGTTGCCGCCCTTGCACACCGCCGAGGCCAGATCGCCGAGCGAGGGCGTGCCCGGGATGCCGACGTTGTCGAGGGTGTCGTGGATCTCGTTGCATTGCTCGTCGAAGCCGTACTGCGCGTAGGCCACCGTCGGCGAGGCGATCATGACGGTGAACATCACCGCTAGGATTGTCAGGAGCTTTTTCACCATGGCGTCCACCCCGTCAACGTCGTAATGGTTTCGGTTTGTGCTCTACCGTCCGGACCGGGCACCGACTTCAGTCGCCAATCGCCCTCGGCCCACACCACTGCCAAACGTGTTGCCACCCATCTGTTCCCGCCACCCTCGCCGGCTTGCGCGCGGGTCGCGATGCGCATGCTCGCCTGCTCGGGCGTGAAGCTCTCGATCTGGAAAGCGTCGGCGGCGACCAGCCATTTGGTGGCCGACTCCGGGAGCTGCTCCGGCACGCCGCCCGCGGCGAGACGGCGCTGGTAAGTCGTGAGCTCGTCCGGCGTCAGCACCATTTGACGCTCCCGCAGGACGCGGTCGGCCGGGCGGGCGTTGGCGCGGTACATGATCTGCGCGCCGGCCAGGATCGCGCCCTGCGGAGTGCGGCTGTAGCCGAGCGCGAGACCGTTCTCGATCCGGGCCGGGCCGTCGGAGGTGGAGAACGGCACCGAGACGCCGTAGACCCGCTGCCAGCCGCCCTCGCCCCGGGTGCCGGTCGGTGCGGCGGTGAGCCAGTCCGGGTCCGCGGACCTGCGCTGCTGCCCGGAATCCTGCGCCAGCGGCTGCCCTGCGGGGTTGTTCGGGATCTCGACGCGACGGCCGAAGACATCGACCGCCGCCCCGGCGAATCCGGTGGGCGCGTTCGCGGCGGAGGTGACCGGCCCGGTGCCCGACGACGCGTTCGTCGCCAGCTTCTGATCACCCTCGGCCGCACCGTCGCGCGTCGCCGTGACGGCGACACCCACCGCGACGAGCACGGCCACGGCTGCCGCCAGACCGAGCAGCGTCAGCCGGGAGCGTTGCGCCTTGGCGCGCGGGGAGCTCACCATTTGGTCCACCCCGCCAGCGATTCGATCAGCTCGGTCTGCGAACCGCTGGAGGTGGCCGGCTTGAGCCGCCAGTCCCCCGCGTCCCAGACCATCACCAGGCGCATGGCCGCCCAGGTCTGCGTGCCGTTGATGATCTGACCCCGCGAGGCCAGCCGCAGGATCGCCAGATCGTCCGCGTAGTTCTCGATCTTGAACGCGTCGGAGGCGACGAAGTACTTCGTCACCCGCTCCGGCTGCTGCTTGGGCAGCCGGTTCTCGTTCAGCGCCTTGTCGTAGGCCGCGATCTGCTGCGCGGAGACCCGCACCTGACGCACGTACAGGTCCCGATCGGCCGGACGCGCGTTGAGCCGGTAGGTGATCTGCGCGGCGGCCAGCGCGGCGCCCTGCGGGGTATGCGAATACCCCACGGCCAGACCGTCTTCGATGCGCGTGGGCCCGTCGGAGGTGGAGAACGGCACCGAGGCGCCGTACACCCGCTGCCAGCCCTGCGGCTGCGTGGTGCCGGCGGGCGCGCCGGTCAGCCAGTCCGGGTCGGCGGGGCGGCGCTGACTCGACGGATCCTGCGGCAGCGGCTGGCCCGCCGAATTGTTCGGGACGTCCACGCGCCGGCCGAAGAAGTCGGTCTCCGGATCGGTGAAGCCCTGCCCGATGGTCGCCGTCGCGGCCGACAGATCGGGGGTGGCGCCGTTGTCGTCCCGGGTCAGGACCATGACGGCGCCGACGAGCACGATGAGCGCGAGGACCGCGGCGGACGCGATCGCGCCGAAGGAGACCCGGTCACGCGGGTACGCCGCCGCCTCCTTCGCCTTCGCCATCATTCGGGTGCCTCCAACTTGACTATGTCGCTAGGTAATTCGCTGATCGCGTCGATGGGCCGCGCGGTCGAACCCGGATCGGGTAAGCGCAGCCGCCAGTCGTCGAGGAACCATTCGACGGTGGTGTGGTTCACCGCCTTGGAGCCGTCGGAGTATTCGGTGTAGATGTCCACCGCCGTCTGCCGGGTGGTGTAATCGTTGATCTTGTAGCCGAGCAGCCGCGGGGCGTACTCGGGCGCGGCCGGTCCGGTGATGGACAGCTGCACCCGGTTCACCGCCCACTCGTCGCGCGCGGGCCCCGGCACGACCTCCTTGGCGATGACCTTCGCCCACTGGTTGTCCGGGGCCACCGACATCCGCACGGTGTGCGTGATCGCGGCGACCGCGGCGCCGGCCGGGGACGCCGCGAAACCCGTCGCGGCGCCGTCGTCGGTCGACTTCGGGCCCTGATCGGTCTGCGGCAGTGCGACACCGTGGTAGCTCTGCCAGCGGACGCCGCTCGGTCCGGCGTCGATATCGGGTGGTGCGTCCTGGCTCGAACCACAGCCGACGGTCAGCGCGAGCACGGCGAGGCCGAGGATCCCGGCGGGCCGGTATAGGGCCCGCCGCCGGACGGCGTTGTCGGGCTGGGCGGGCTTCACCACCGTGTTTGTCATGTCGGTAGGAACGCCAATGCGATCCCCGACGCCGTGCTAGCGACCGTCGCTCCGATCAAGCTCATCAGGACGCCGTGGGTGGCGTCGTTGACCGCCATGTCACTGCGGAAGGCGATCCAGAGCCGGCCGGCCGAGAAGATCATCCAGGCCAGGCAGATCAGGAGCACGAACCACAGCAGCCAGTTCAAGAGCTGCATGAGAGGTTCCAGGACCTCCGAGGGCAGCTGTTTGTAGGCGAGCAGCACAGTATTCACCGCCCTCAGGTCCCGATTAGGGCGTTCATGATGGTGCCGGCGCTGGTCGCGATGACACCGCCGATCATGGCTCCGGCCACCATCTTCGGTGACTCCAGGCCGCCGCCGGTCCACTTCTCCCAGGCGAACTTGCCGCCCGCGTAGACGATCCCGCAGATGCCCGACAACAGCACGAACCAGGTGAGATAGCTGACCAGCTGGAGGAACTTCTCCGATCCGGGGGGTGCTTCCGGGGTCGGGTTACCGACCTGGGCCAGCACGGTGCCATACGTGTCTGTATCAAATACAGGTTGCACGGCGAGGAGTAACAAGCTCATCGGGTGCCTTTCTCGAAATACGAAGGTTCGGCGACCAGCCTCACGGCTCCTCCCCCTCTTCGAAAGCTGTACGGGCGTCGATCTTTTCACGAACCGTGGCGACAATATCGGCCCCGATTTCGCGGACTTCCAGCGGTACCTCCGCAAGCGGATCGATCTTGCGTTTCCGTTCCGGCAGCGGGTCACCGGGCGCCCAGACGGGCAGCGCGTCGGCTTCGACGAGGGTCCACTCCTCGTACCACGGGATCTGCCACATCGGCCCGGCCAGCGAGCCGACGACGTCACGATAGCGCCGGATCTCGACCGGCATCTTCCCAGGTCTGGCCGCGACCGTGATCAAGCCGAGCACCTCCGAGGGGCCGCCGAAACCGAAGTGGTGCTGGCGCAGCAGATCATGGGCGCGCGTCAGCCCGGCGATGGTCTCGCGGGCCACCAGCACCACGAACGGGGACTCCCGATCGAAGACGCCGGGCCAGCGCCGGCTGGCGTCGGCCGCGGGCGCGAGCACATGGGCCAGCGTGGTGGCGCCGGCGCCGCCGTGCACCCCCAGCAGCCACAGCAGCGGAGCGCGCCCGATACCGGGCACGGGACGATCCCAGACCGGAGCCCGGCGGGATTCCGGCGGGGCGATCACGCCCGCCGGCTGCGGAGAGTGCTTACGCATACCTAGTTTCGACATCGCGGCGGTCATGATGCCACCCCCGCGAGTAGGCGCCCATACGCTCGACGGGTGTCCGGAGCCAGCGCGGAATGCCGCACCAGCTCCCCGCGCGCGAGGTGCGGATCGTAGGGAATCTCGCGGATATCGCGGACCCAGCCGGACAAATGCTCGCGCAAATGATCGGCTATGCGGGAGTCCGCGCCCGGCAGCTGATGGGAGATGACGACGGTGGTGTCGCCCACGATGCCACCACCCTGTCCCTCGGTGGCGTCACCGTACTGGTCGTCCAGCCATTCCAGGGTGACGCGCAAGCGGTTGGCGGCGTCGGCGCGGGCCGGAATGGCAAGCACCAGAGCCACATCGGAATCGTCGAGCAGCGGGCGCAGTTGCCGTCCGGCAATCGGGCTGCCGCCGTCGTAGACACCGGTGAACCCGGCGTCGTCGATGGCTCGCGCCACCGTGAGGTAAGTCGCACGCCGGCGCAGCGGCGCCGCGTCGCGCCAGAGCAGGCCGATGCCCGAGGTCGCCAGGGACAGGCACTCCTTCACCGGCGCCGGTTCGTCGTTGCCGCGCCCGTAGAGCCAGGATTGCAGGCTGATCGGGTGCAGGTGCTCGTCGGCGCCGCGCAGGGCGATATCGCTGCCCGCGGCGGTCGCGTCGACCGCCACCGTCGGCGTGCCCGCCATGCCCAGCTCGCCCGCGATGCCGAGCGCCGTGGTGGTAGCCCCCGCGCCACCACAGCCGCCCACCACCAGAATCGGTCGCGGTGACCGCTGTGTCTCGAGTTCTTCCCCGGTGTCCGTCGCGCCGCCCCCGCCGCCCTGCTTGTTCCGCCGTAACCGCACTACCGGAGACTTCGGAGCCTTAGACCGCGGTTTACTCGGCGCGTCACCCGATTCGGGTGTGTCGTCGAGCCAGCGGCTCCAGTCGTCTCCCATCGTTCTCAGCTCTCCTTCATCCGGCCGCTATCCCCGTGATCAGGGTGCGGCCGCCGATCACCGCGGTGGTGACGGTCTGCTTGTTGTACGTCGCCGGAATCCCATCCGGCCGTTGCTCGGTGATCTCCACCGAATACCTGTTCTCGCCCAGCGTCACGATGCGCACACAGTGCGTCGTGCCGGACGGAATCGTGCCGATACCTTTCTGGATCACCTCGGCGGGTGAGACGGACGCGCCGGGCGCGACGACCTGGAGCGCTCGCTCGGCGTCGCGTTCCACGTAGTAGGCGTATTGGAAGGACAGGATCGCCTCCGGCCCGGAGCTGGTACCACCGGGCTCGGCGCTGCGCACCATGCCGTCGGCGCGTTCCACCGGACAGGCGGCGCCGGGGCCGGATTGCGCACTGCCCGCGGTGAATTGCATCGACTCGCGCGGGGAGCCCGCGCTGGTGTTGCCGCCGGACTTCAGCAGCCACACCGCGCCCGCGCCGGCCAGGGTGAGCAGCAGCACGGCCACCACCAGCACGGCGAGCACCCGGCCGCGGCGCGGCCCGGACTTGCGGGCGCGCACCGGGGTGGGATCGATGTCGTAGTCGTCGTCCTCGTCGTCGTCGGCCCAGGGGAACCGCACCAGATCGGCGTCGCGGCGGTAGGTGTCCGAGGCGGGCGCCTGCTCGCCGACCCAGTCCGACCAGCCACCGGTGAATTCGCTGCGCCGCGACGGCAGATCCGTGGGCACCTCGGCCCGCGCTCGCGCGACTTCCGGATCGTCCGGGTCGGGTTCGCGGATGTAATCGGGGTACTGGGCCGGCGCGTCCTGGTCGGCGGTGAACTCGTCTTCGCGCACCGATGCCGTGGCGGGTGTGCCGGTCTCCGGCTCCAGCGGCGGGAACCACCGTGACAGTTCTTTGTAGGACTTCAACATTTCCCCCTTCCCGCGGAGCCGGGCAACTGGTGTCGCATCGGTTCGGACCTCTCGGCGCTCAGTTCGTCAAGGACGGATAGACAATGCTGGGGGTGCCGGGTACCGCGGTGGGCGCTGGAGGCTGATCAAGATCAGTTGCGCCACTGGATGGGGCGCTCTTGGCTCCGTTCCCAAACGGAAATTCTCCCGTACCGGACGCGTTCGGCGTAGTCGACGCGCCGGTAGGCGGTACCGATAATCGAGGCGTCGGCGTGGTACTCACACTCAGCGGTACACCGCCGCTGCCGAGCTTTTCGTCCAGATCCCGGGCCACAGCCGCGAACCAGTCGGCCACGAACCGCACCGGCGCGTCGCCACTGGCGGTGACGGCCGCGGAATCGTAGGCGCCGTGCCGCTGCACGGTCTCCCAGTACTTCACCCAGGTGGTGACGTTCAGCAATTCGCTGTTGTCGGTGATGTTCTGGACGACGGCGGTGAAGGCCTGGGTGACCAGGCGCGAGATCGTGGTCGGCGGAATCAGTTCCGGGATGGCGCCGAGCAGCTTGGCGCCCAGCAGCGCCAGCCCGGCGACCGGGTTGGCCAGGCCCGCGGTGGCGAGTTCGGCGATGGTGGCCGGATTGATGACCGCCTTCACCACGGTGACGACCGCGTTCAGGCCGATCATGCCGACCTTCAGCAGGGCCTGGAAGGCGCTGTTGACCTCGATCGGGGTGCGCGGGTCCGAAGCGTCGGCAAGCCGCTCGGAGATCGACTTCTTCGGCGAGAGCGACAGGTTGGACAGCGAGTTGCCCGAGACGTCCTCGTTGACCACCTTCGACACCGTCTTGATCGAGGTGTAGGCCAGCGCCTGCGCGATCGAGACCAGGGAGGCGATCGGATCGCCGCCACTGACCTGGGCCTGGCCCGCGATGTTGGCCACCGCCTTCAGGATCGGCGCGCCGGTGGGCGCGTCACAGGACAGATCGCCCGCCGTGCAGAAGCTGGCCACCCGGCCGGTGAGCGCCGCGAAGTTCTTGGCCTGATCGCGTTCGGGGGCGATACCGCCGCCGGAGGCCGGGGTCTGGTTCAGCGCCGCGATGGCCGCGACCTCGGCGCCATCGGTGTCCGGCGCCGCGTCGGGGTTCGTCTTACCGGGCGAACCCGGGAACAGCGGCGCGCCCGGATTCCGGGTGGGATCGCCGAAAAGCGCTACGGCAGCGATCTTGTCGGGTGCGACCACGCCCTTGCCCTGCCCGACCTCCTGGGCGAACAGCGACGCCACGTGCGCGCCCTGGGAGTACCCGACGATGGCCAATCGGCTGCCGGGGCACCGATCCAGCACCGACCGGGCCATGCCGCGGAGCCGGTCCAGGCCGGCGGCGACCGACTGCGCGTAGGGCGTCACCCCGCCGGCGGTGAAACCGCCGAAGCTGGATTCGTAAGGGACATAAGCCCGGTCGACCAGACCCGCCTCGGGGGCCTTGGCCAGCATCGGGCGGAACACCGTGGACAGCATGCCGGTGTCGGTACTCGGGGCGGCGTCCGGCGAGGACTGGCCGGTGCCCTGAATCCCCAACGCGTACAGCGCCGGACAGGTGTCGATCGACAGATTCGTCGAGGGCGCGGGCTGTGCGGTGGCTACCGGGACCGCCTGGGCGAATGCCACAGCAACGGCGAGTGCACTGAGCACCCCCGCGATTCTTGCCGGGTAATTGGCCATAGCGATCCGCAATCAATCCGTATTGCCGCAGGTGAATCTTGACGCTCTCAAACGCATTCGACGGTAACAGATTCCGGCTATGACTGCCGCCATGGCGAAAAGTTTCCGCCGATCGGCGGGAGATGCTGCACACAGGACGGCGCGGCGCCGGAATGTATTCGACGATTTTCCGATCCCGAGATCGGTACCGCAACCCTCCGGCGAAGTGTGCGCGGACCCCGAATCCGGTGTGCTACCGGGCAACTGGGACCGCCGTGGTTCGCTTGTGGTGGGGAATCTACCCGCAACGCAACGAATTCATGCACGCGACACGCGCCGTACATCTTCCGGCCGTTCCGGTAAGCCGCCGAAACTAAGTGGCGGAAGTTACGCGGTAGACGTCATAGACGCCTTCCACATTGCGCACCACATTCAGCAAGTGCCCCAAATGTTTCGGATCGCCCATCTCGAAGGTGAACTTGCTGATCGCGACCCGGTCGCCGTGCGTGGCCACCGAGGCGGACAGGATGTTGACCTTCTCGTCGGCCAGCACCTTGGTCACATCCGAGAGCAGGCGGGTGCGATCGAGCGCTTCGATCTGAATCGCGACCAGGAACACCGAGGACGGGGACGGCGCCCACTCCACCTCGATGATGCGCTCGGACTGCTCGCGCAGCGAGCCGGCGTTGGTGCAGTCGGTGCGGTGCACGCTGACCGCGCCGCCGCGGGTCACGAAGCCCATGATCTCGTCGCCCGGCACCGGGGTGCAGCATTTGGCCAGCTTGGCGACCGTGCCTGTGGCGCCCGGGACGAGCACGCCCGCGTCACCGGTGACGCGCTGGCGGCTCGGGGTGCTGGACGGGGTGGAGCGTTCGGCGAGTTCGTTCTCCACGTCGCCGATGCCGCCGAGCTGTGCCATCAGCCGCTGCACGACGTGGTGCGCGGACACCTGGTGCTCGCCGACCGCGGTGTAGAGCGTGGAGATATCGGTGTAGTGCAGCTCGTGCGCGACCGCGGTCATCGCGTCCACGCTCATCAGGCGCTGCAACGGCAGCCCGACGCGGCGGACCTCCTTGGAGATCTGCTCCTTGCCGGACTCCAGGGCCTCCTCGCGGCGCTCCTTGGCGAACCACTGCCGGATCTTGGCCTTGGCGCGCGGGGAGACCACGAAGTTCTGCCAGTCCCGGCTCGGGCCGGCGTTCTGCGCCTTGGAGGTGAAAACCTCGATCACTTCACCGTTTTCGAGCTGGCGCTCCAGCGCGACCAGACGCCCGTTGACGCGGGCGCCGATGCACCGGTGCCCGACCTCGGTGTGCACGGCGTAGGCGAAGTCGACCGGAGTCGACTTCTGCGGCAACGTGATCACGTCACCCTTCGGGGTGAACACGAAGATCTCCGGCGACTTCAGGTCGAAGCGCAGCGACTCCAGGAACTCGGCCGGGTCGGCCGCTTCCCGCTGCCAGTCCAGCAGCTGGCGCATCCACGCCATGTCGTCGACTTCGGTCGAGTCGTTGGAGTGCTTGCCGCGGGTCTCCTTGTAGCGCCAGTGCGCGGCGATGCCGAACTCCGCGGTGCGGTGCATGTCCTGGGTGCGGATCTGCACCTCCAGCGGCTTGCCGTCCGGGCCCACCACGGTGGTGTGCAGCGACTGGTAGACGCCGTAGCGGGGCTGGGCGATGTAGTCCTTGAACCGGCCCGCCATCGGCTGCCACAGCGAGTGCACCACGCCGACCGCGGCGTAGCAGTCGCGCACCTCGTCGCAGAGGATGCGGATGCCGACCAGGTCGTGGATGTCGTCGAAGTCCTTACCCTTGACGATCATCTTCTGATAGATCGACCAGTAGTGCTTCGGACGGCCCTCGACGATCGCGGTGATCCGGGACGCCGCAAGGGTATTCACGATCTCGGCGCGCACCTTGGCCAGGTAGGTGTCGCGGGACGGGGCGCGGTCGGCGACCAGGCGCACGATCTCGTCGTACTTCTTCGGGTGCAGGATCGCGAACGCGAGGTCCTCGAGCTCCCACTTGACCGTGGCCATACCGAGCCGGTGCGCCAGCGGCGCGATGACTTCCAGCGTCTCCTTGGCCTTCTTGGCCTGCTTCTCCGGCGGCAGGAAGCGCATGGTGCGCATGTTGTGCAGCCGGTCGGCGACCTTGATGACCAGCACGCGCGGGTCCCGGGCCATCGCGATGATCATCTTGCGGATCGTCTCGGCCTCGGCGGCGGCGCCCAGGTTGACCTTGTCCAGCTTGGTGACGCCGTCGACCAGGTGCGCGACCTCCTGGCCGAACTCGCTGGTCAGCTGCTCGAGCGAATAGCCGGTGTCCTCCACGGTGTCGTGCAGCAGCGCCGCGACGAGCGTGGTGGTGTCCATGCCGAGCTCGGCGAGGATGTTGGCGACCGCGAGCGGATGGGTGATGTACGGATCGCCGGACTTGCGGAACTGGTGCGCGTGCCGCTCGTCGGCCACGTCGAAGGCCCGCTGCAACAGCGTGAGGTTCGCCTTGGGGTACAGCTCCCGGTGCACGGAGGCCAGCGGCTCCAGCACCGGTTTGACCGCGGCGATGCCGCGCTGACCGGTCATCCGGCGCGCCAGGCGCGCCCGGACTCTGCGCGAGGCGGAGGTGGGCACGTTGGCGGTGGCGCCGCGGACGGGCGGTTCTTCTTCCGGTTTGGTGACGGGCACATCGGCCGGGGTGGGGGCACCGTTCGCCTCCGGAGACGATGCCGATTGCCCGACATTCGCCTCGCCCAAGTGTTGAGCCATGCCACCACCTCCTGAGACCATTGGCACGATCGGAGCCCTGCGTGGTTACGCAGGCTGCCGCCTCCGGGCCTGACCTCTCGTGCCGGGCCTCGATCGCAACACCCTATCCGACCGCTGCAACCGCCCAGATCACCACTTTAGTCCGGGTGCCGGACCAGCGACCGATTGGTGAATCCCGTCTTGGTCTCGGGCTCGAATCCGGTCGTCACCATTGTCCGGTTATGGCTGGCCGGGGCGGGGGCCGCCGGTGTTGCCGTCGGCCGAGATCCGCACCCGCGTCCGGCCGTGTCCGGGGCGTCAGTCCGGGGTGAAGGCCCAGACGGCGGCGGGGCGGCCGGTGGCCTTGGTGCGGCGGCGCTCGGTGGTGCGGGTGAGGCCGGGAATGGCGGCCAGGGTGCGGTTGAGGTTGGCGGGGTCGGGGCGGGCGCCGAGCAGGGTGGTGGCGAGGTCGACGGCCCGGGTGGCCGGGAACTCGGCGCCGGTGAGCGCGCGGGTGAAGGCCAGGTCCTTCCACAGCAGGCGGGCCAGGTGGCCGCGGGCCACCTCGAGGATGGCGTTGTGGTCGAAGGCGAGCGGGGGCATGTCGTCGAACGGCGTCCACTGCGCGGGACCCTCGTGCACGCCGACGACCGCCCACATGGCGATGGACAGGGTCGGGCCGCGCGGGTCGCGATTGGGTTCGTCGAAGGTGACGAGCTGACCGACGGCGCCGATCGCCGCCTCGGGCACGCCGAGTTTGGTGTGCACCGCGCGCCGGGCCGCGACCGCCAGCCGTTCACCGCGCCCCAGCAGGACGCCGGGCAGCGCGAGTTCGCCGGTGAACGGCTCGAGTTCGCGCGGCGCGATGCCGACGCTGACCGCGCTGTCGGATTCCCAGAAGCGGAGAGCCACCACATCGACCGAGACCACCGATTGCTCCACGGCGCACCATCCTGCCGCGCCCCCGCCGCGCCCGGCCCGCCGGGGGCGCGCTGATCGACGGCGAGGACCGCACACTCGCCCGGGTGCGGCAGACCAGCGAATACTCGGCTACCTTCGCGGATGATGCGTATCCGGGCTCGGCATGCCGCGGCCGCCCTCGCGGCCTCGCTGGTCGCGCTACTGGTGCCCGCGGCGGCCCCGGCGGCGAGTGTCGTCACGCTCGGACCGGGCTTCCTGTGGGGCGTGGCGGTGTCCGGCTTCCAGGCCGAAGGCCATGCGCCGGACAGCAATTGGCTGCGCTACATCGAGCAGAACCCCGAGTTCGACGCCTACGGCGACGCCGTCGACTTCTACCACCGCTACCCCGAGGACATCCGGCTCGCCGCGGACCTCGGCGTCAACGTGTTCCGGGTCGGGATCGAATGGGCGCGACTGCAACCCGACGGCCCCGCCACCTGGGATCCCGCGGCGTTCCGCTTCTACGACGCGGTGATCGCCGAGATCACCCGGGCGGGCATGCGCCCGATGCTCACCCTGGACCACTGGGTGTACCCCGGCTGGGCCTATGACCGCGGCGGCTGGGACCACCCGGAGATGGTCGGCGACTGGCTGGCGAACATGCGCAGAGTGGTCGACCGCTACGCCGTGCTGAACCCGCTGTGGGTCACCATCAACGAGCCGGTCGCCTACATCAGCCACGAGGTGAACCTGCGCGGCACCGACCGGCAGGTCATGGAGGAGCGCGTCGCCGAGGCGCACAACGCGATCTACGACCACATCCACAGCGTGCGCGCCGACGCGATGGTGACCAGCAACGTCGGCTACGTCGCCGGCAACGACCTGCAGATCAACGGATCGGTCCTGGCCGATATCGGCCCCCGCCTCGACTACATCGGCTTCGACTACTACTACGCCTTCGAACCCCCGAAACCCGACCCCTCCGAACTCTGGGAACTCCCCGTCCGCCCCGAGGGCCTCTACTTCGCCCTGCGCCGCTACGCCCGCCTGTTCCCCGGCAAACCGCTGTTCGTCGTGGAGAACGGCATCACCACCGAGAACCACGAGCCCCGGCGCGAGGGCTACACCCGCGGCAACCATCTCCGCGACTCCATCTACTGGCTACAGCGCGCCGCCGCCGACGGCATGAACATCATCGGCTACAACTACTGGAGCCTCACCGACAACTACGAATGGGGCAGCTACACCCCACGTTTCGGCCTCTACACCGTCGACGCCCGCCAGGGCGACCTGACCCGCGTCCCCACCGAGGCCGCCGCGGCCTACGCCGCGATCATCGAGGACGGCGGCGTCCGCCCCGGGCATCGCACCGCCCGTCCACCCGCCGACTGCGACCTCGTCGACCCACCCAACAGCTGCGCCGATCCCATCGCCTTTCCCTGACCCGTCGGCTCGCCGGTCGGCACGGCCCGGTCCGTCGGAGGTCAGCACCACCGGGACGCCGAGCCGTGTTGCCAGCCAGTCGATTCGGTTCGACGGCGGCGTACTGAGCAGCGGGTCGGCGCTGGCGAGCAGGTCGGTCAGCCGCTGCTGGTGCGCGAGGTCTTGCCATCGACCCAGCGGCAGGTCGCGCAGCACACCGGCCGGGGTGTCGTAACCGTCCGCGGCAAAGGCTGTTTCGACGTCCAGATGCGTGACCGCCAGGCCATCGATACCGCCGGAGACGGCGATGGCGTAGCGGAGCAGCGCGAGGTCGAGGTGGCCACGGCGGAAGGCGCCCTGGTACGGGCCGTAGGTGTTGTGCGGTTCGGCGAGGTCGAGGGCGGGGTCCTCGGTGGGGAGCGGGCCCGCGCCGTGGCGGGTCATGTAGGTGCGGGTGACGCCCAGGGTGTACGCGGACGAGCCGATCGCCGCGAGCATGGCGCGGGCGTTGCGCGGTTCCACCGTGGACCAGGTGGTGTGCGGGTGGAAGCCGCGCCACTCGTCGAGCAGAATCCCCTGCGCCCCTTCGAAGATCAGCCGGCCACGCCGGGCGAGGCGGGCCAGTTCCCCGCCGTCCACGACGCGGACGGCGGCGGCGAATTCGCCGTACATCGCGACGAGGTCGGCGATCGGCTCGTACCGGTGCGCGCTCGGCGCGATCAGCGGGCCGTAGTGCGCGGCCAGCAGGTCGAGCTTCTGGCGCAGCACCCGGGGGCGCAGGCAGTCGCCCACCGTCGGCGCGTCGTATTCCAGTGCGTACGCCGCGGTTTCACCGATGCCGCGCCCACACGAACCGTGCCGCGAGGAACCCCTCGCGTCCTCGCGCGCACGGTTCGCCGCGATGTGGATCGGAGTGGTGAGCAGCGCCCGCCCGTCGATGCGCAGCAGCGACAACGGATCCGGCACCCCGAGCGCCGACAGTTGCCGGGCCTCCCCCGCCAGTGCGATCGGCTCCACCAGCACGTGCCGCGACAACAGGGTGGGCACGCCCGAGAACGTCCCCGCCCCGAACTGCGCGAACGTGTGGTGCCTGCCGTCCGCGATCACGTTGTGCGCGGCCTGCGCTCCCCCGTTGAATCGCACCACCGCCGCCACCCCGAGCCCCGCCCGCGGCGAGCACAACCAATCGACGGTCGCGCCTTTGCCGGCGTCCCCGAACCCCAGATCCACCACGATGATGTGCTCGCCGCGCATCGTTCACCCTTCCTTCGGCACCATCCGGTCAGCGCGAGCCGGGCGGCAGCGCGCGGGGGCCGGTGCGGTTCAAGGCTTTTCCGACGGCCGCGACTTCGGCGGCCGAGCCGAGGTCGGCGAGATCGGTCAGGCCCGTGTCGAGGTCGACGCGGTCCTCCTCCAGCCCGATGGTCAGGGCGATGAGTTCGCAGACCGCGGCCGGATCGTCGAGCTTCATGAAGTTCTGGCCGAGCAGTTCGGTCCAGTGCTGCGCGATCTCGGGATCGTTGTAGTAGCTCGACTGGTTGGGCAGGATGTAGTACACGTGCCAGCGCTCGGCGAGCTGCCGGTAGATCGATTCGACCGAGACATCCTTGCGCACATGGTCACCCACGATCGCCCGGATGTGCCGCGACGCGAGCTTGCGCTTGTTCAGTTCGTCGCCGATCAGGAAGAGGTAGCCGCGCTTGCGGCGCTGCTCCCAGGCGTCGGTGGCGATATGGGTGGCCATGAAATAGGCGGCCAGTTCGTAGCTTTCGGATTTCTGTCCGCCACCGCCGCCTTCGAGCAGGATGTTGCGCAGCTGCTCGTCCATCCGGTTGTCGGACTCGAATTGGCCGACCTGCAACGGAACCCGGTCGGTGTCGGCGTCGCCGATCGCGCCGAACAGGATCTGCGGATCGTCGGCGTAGCCCTTGCGCTGGAGCAGGCCGTGCAGCTTGCCGAGCTTGCGCTGCATGATGATCGGCACCTGCCCCATCGAACCGGTGACGTCGAAGAGCACCGCGATGGGCAGCGAGTTGCCGTGGTCGGCGGAGTCGCGGCATTCGCGCAGGCCGACGCCGAGCGGATCCAGCGACGGGTGCGCCTGCCAGGTGTCGTAGGGCTTGCCGCGCATCTCCGCGGTGTAGCCGAAGTCGTCGAGCCCCCGGCTGGCACGGTAGGTCTTGGCGGCGCGATATGCGGTGTCGTCCCAGTGTCCGTATCCCATGGTGATCAGTCCTCCCGTTCGATCTGTTTTAGTTTATGCGACTAAAACAATTCTCGTCAAGGATTTAGACTGCGAGGGTGGACCAGTTGACCCAGATCCGGGCGATCTGCCTGGCGTTGCCGGAGAGCACCGAGCGGCTCAGCCACGGCTGCCCGACCTTCTTCGTGCGCGGCAAGACCGTCTTCACCACGTTCACCGAGGATGCCTACGACGAACCCGGCCACACCCTGTGGTGCCCCGCCCCCACCGGCGTTCAAGAAGAACTCATCGACGCCGAGCCGGAGCGTTTCTTCCGGCCCCCGTACGTCGGCCATCGCGGCTGGCTCGGCGTGCGCCTCACCGTCGACCCGGACTGGACCGAGATCACCGCGATCATCCGCGACGCCTACCGCCAGGTGGCCCCGAAAAAGCTAGTAGCGCAACTCGATTGATGAAATCCCCGCACGCCCTGGCGTGCGGGGATTTCGGACCTCATCGGACCAGGGTCTCGACGAGCCCGTCCGGGGTGAGCTCCACCCGGCGGGTGACACCGATATCGTCGAGAAAGCGCGGGTCGTGGCTGACCACGATCAGCGCGCCCTCGAAGCCGGCCAGGGCCTGCGTGAGGTGTTGCAGGCTGGGCAGATCCAGATTATTGGTCGGCTCGTCCAGCAGGAGCAGTTTCGGCGCGGGGTCGGCCAGTAGCAGCATGGCCAGCGCCGCCCGCAACCGTTCGCCGCCGGACAGCGCGCTCGCCGCCACGTCGGCGTCGGCGCCGCGGAACAGGAACCGCGCCAACTGCGCCCGGATCTGCTGCGGCAGGGCATGCGGTGCCGCCCGCGCCACGTTCTCGAACACCGACACCTCCTCGTCGAAGATGTCCAGGCGCTGCGGCAGCATGCGCCACGGCACCTTCGGGCCCAGCTCCGAGATCTGGTGCAGCAGTGTCGTTTTGCCGACCCCGTTGCGACCGGTCAGGGCGATGCGCTCCGGGCCGTTCACCGTCAGGGTGACCGTCGGGCCGCACGCCAGCCGCAGCTCTTCCAGCTCGATGACGTCCTGCCCCGGATAGAGCCGGGTGTCGGGGAGCTCGATCCGGACCTCCTTGTCCGCACGCAGTAGTTCCTCGGCCTGGTCCAGCGACTGTTTCGCGTCCTCCAGTTTCTCCAGGTGGTTGTTGCGCAGCTTCCCGGCCGACACCTGGGCCTGCCGTTTGCGCTCGTTCATGATGATCTTCGGCTCGCGCTTCTGATCCCACATCTTCTGGCCGTAGCGCTTACGGCGGTCCAATTTGACGCGGGCCTCGACGAGCTCCTGTGCCTGCTTGCGGACATCGCTGCGCGCGTCCCGGATGGCGGCGCGCGCCACCGCCTGCTCGGCCTCGACGATCCGTTCGTACTCGGTGAAATTGCCGCCGAACAACCGCAATTCGCCCTGCCGGAGCTCGGCGATGGTGTCCATCCGGTCCAGCAGTTCACGGTCGTGACTGACCGTGAGCACCGTGCCGGCGAACTGGGCGATCACCTCGTAGAGCCGCTCGCGAGCGCGGGCGTCCAGGTTGTTGGTCGGCTCGTCCAGCAGCAGCACCTCCGGTTCGGTGAGCAGCTGCGCCACCAGCCCGAGCAGCACCGTCTCGCCGCCGGACAGGGTGTCCAGCGTGCGATCGAGCTGCGCGGCCGAATCGGCGAGGTAGTGCAGGCCGAGCCGGCCCAGCAGCGCGACGGCGCGCTCCTCGACATCCCAGGCCGCGCCCACCGTCTCGAAGTCGGACTCGTCGCCGGATCCGGATTCGATGCGGTGCAACGCGTTCCGGATGCCGTCGATGCCGAGCACGGCATCCACACGCTGCCCCTCGGCCAAGCCGAGATCCTGCCGCAGATAGCCGAGTTGCCCGGAGACGGTGACGGAGCCGCGCTGCGGGACGAGTTCACCGGTGATCAGCCGCAGCAGCGTGGATTTCCCCGCGCCATTACTGCCGACGAGGCCGATATGCCCGGTCCCGAGCACCGCGGCGAGCCCCTCGAAGACCGGGGTGCCGTCAGGCCAGAGGAAAGTGAGATCGGAAATAGACAAGAAAGACATGCGTCCTCCTGAGGTTGCGACGGTATCGCGGCGCGCAACGTGCGGGCCGCCCGAAAGCGCATCCTCAGAACTTCAACGGCATGACTCCGATCAACGGGATTAAGACTCGACAAGGTTAACCACACGACCCGGATTCGCGCCAGTGCAATCTGTGTCACACCGGCGGACCGGCTTGCTCAGATCTTGACGATGGCGGTGAGCGGGTAATTCCCCTGCCGCTCCCGGCCGTGCAGGAACTCCAGCTCGAGCACCACCGCGGCGGCGACCACTTCGGCGCCGGCCTGGGCGAACAGGTCGGCGGCCGCGGCCAAGGTGCCGCCGGTGGCGAGCACGTCGTCGAGCAGCAGCACGCGCTTGCCGCGCAGATCCAGCCCGTCGGCGGGGATCTCCAGGGCCGCGGTGCCGTACTCCAGGCTGTACTCGCGGTTCAGCACCGGCGGCGGCAGCTTGCCGGCCTTGCGCACGGCGAGCACGCCGGTGCCGAGCGTGGCGGCCACGCCCGCGCCCAGCAGGAAGCCGCGCGCGTCCACGCCGGCCACCAGGTCGGCGTCGGGTGCGCAGGCGGCCAGGCAGTCGATGACCGTCCGGAAGCCTTCGGCGTCGGCGAAGACGGGGGTCAAATCCGCGAAACGCACACCGGGCGACGGGAAGTCGTCACGCCACCGGGTGAGGTGCCGGACCAGCTGACCCGCCTGGGCGGTCCGCTCGGCCACTAGCTCCTCGGATTCGATCGCCGCGTGCTTGCTCATCGAGCCCTCTCCATGGTCATCTGCGCTCACCGCTTCAACACCCAGCGGTCCATATTCCAGCCGGATCCCGCCTGGGTGGGGCCGGCCACACCGTTCTGCAGACCGTTGGCGAACGCGATGGTGCGCGGAGTGGCGAACAACGGGATGCTCGGCATCTCCGCCCACAGCAGGTTCTCGCCCTCGGTGAGCAGATTCAGCTGAACCGTCGAATTATCGTCGGCGGCAAGCTGATCGGTAAGCGAATCGTAGCGGCCATTACCGAATCGGCCGAAATTGAGGCCGTTCCCGGTGCGCAACGCGCTGGTCGCCGCTACCGCGGACTGTGCCCCGGCCGGGCCGGGCGCCGCCGCGGTGCTGCCGAGTACGGCATCGACCTGCCCGGCGCCGAGCCGACCGGGATCGAAATCCACGGCGCCCGCGTCGACCACGGTGATACCCGCCGATTTGCAGGATTCCGCGATCATGGCGACGGTGCGGGCGCGGCGTTCGTCGGGCCCGAGGTAACCGATGCGGATAGTTTGCCCGGCGGCCTTGGCGGCGGCGAGGGTGGACGTCGCGCCGGGGATGTCGGCGTTCTTGTACTTCTCGGCGGCCGCGGTGACCGCCGGGTAGAACAGCGAATCCTGCTGCACGATACGGGAGTTCAGCGGCCCGGAGCCGAGGCTGCTCTTGGGCAGATCCTTGGCCTTGCCGACCTGGTTGTACAGCTCTTGACGCGGGACGCACAGCGCGAAACCGCGGCGCGCGTCGGCCGAGCCGAACACCCCGGTAGTCGCCAGCACCAACTGCTCGGCGCCGCGGCCGGGCACCGTCCGGGTCGAGAACCCGTCCAGTTTCGGGTCTTTCACCGAATCGCCGCCGATGTCGACGACGCTGACCGACCCGTCGCCGATCTTCTTGCCGAGATCGGCCGACTTGCCGTACACCACGATCCGCCCGGTCTCGGGCTTGTTGCCCCACCAGCGCTCGTTCGCGACCAGCACCAAACCGTCTGCCGGGCTGAAGGACTCGATCCGGTAGGGGCCCGAGGACGGGAATCGCGTGACATCCAGTCCGCCGGTGATCTGCCAGCCGGTGTTCCAGAAGTCGGCCAGCCGTCCGACGCCGCCGGCGTCACCGGTCTGCAACGCCGACACCACATTCGGCACGTTCGCGGCCCGCGCCGCCACGTGCGCCGGCATCAGCTCGCCGGCGGTGAACAGGTTGCGCCAGTACTGGTAGCGCCGGTCCGGCCGGAACACCACGGTGGCGTCCTTGGATCCGGGCTGGCACTCCACCCGCTCGATGTCGGCGTATCCGGCGGTGCTCGCCGCGTCGAACAGCGAGCCGCCCGGCTTGGTGAACCGGCCGCTGCGGGCCGCCCAGGCCAGATACAGGTCATCGCAGGAGGTCGGCACGCCGTCGGAGTACACGCCGTCCGGGTTGAGCCGGTACTGGATGGTCTGGGACTCGCCCGGAACCTCCTTGGCGGTACCGACATCGGTGTCGGCGACCTGCTGACCGTCCGGCCCGGTGTAGTAGAACCCGGTCAGCACCCGGCCGAAGACGGCGGCCGCGCCGCTGCTCGCGCCCAGGGTGCTGCCGCCGTTGTAGCTCGCGATCGCGGCGTCTACGGCGTAACCGATGGACGGCACCTGGTTCTGGCCCGAGCACCCGGCCGCCAGCGCGACGACCGAGGCGCCCGCCGCGACCACTCCGATCAACCGCACCAAGACGCGTGATCGCTGCATATGAACGAAACCCCCTGGGGTACTAGTTCCTTCGCTTGTGCCGTTTCCCGCTCGGGCGCGCACCCGGCTCCGGGGTCTGCCCGGCCGCGCGGCGGATCTGCCCCTCGGACGGCGGCCGTCCGGTGGCGGCCACGGCGCGCTGCTCGGCGGCGGCCAGGGCCCGCTGACTCGCGACACCGGAGCGCTTGGCCAGCACCTTGCGCGTGTGCGCGGCGACCGGGCCGAAGCGCTCCTTGATCGAGACCAGCAGCGGAGTGGCGAAGAAGATCGACGAGTAGGTACCGACCAGCAGACCCACCAGCTGCACCAGCGCCAGGTCCTTCAGGGTGCCCACGCCGAGCAGCCAGACCGCGATCACCAGCAGGCCGACGATCGGCAGAATGCCGATCAGGGCGGTGTTGATCGAGCGCATGAGCGTCTGGTTGACCGCGAGGTTGGCCTGCTCACCGTAGGTGCGCCGGTTCACGTGCAGAATGCCGCGGGTGTTCTCCTCGACCTTGTCGAACACGATCACCGAGTCGTACAGCGAGAAGCCGAGGATGGTGAGGATGCCGATCACGGTCGCCGGGGAGACCTCCAGGCCGACCAGCGAGTAGATGCCCGCGGTGACCGCGACGTCGAAGACCATCGCCGCCAGCGCGGCGATCGCCATGTCCCGTTCGAAGCGGATGGTGATGTAGACCGCGACGATCGCCAGGAACACCGCGAGCGCGATCAGCGCCTTCTTGGTGATCTGGCCGCCCCAGGTCTCGCTCACATCGGAAACGCTGATCGCGTTCAGGCTGGCCTTGCCGCTGGAATCCTTCGGCTGGAATTCCTTGAACAGCGCGGCCTGCAGCTTCTCGACCTGACCCTGGTCCAGGGCCTCGGAGCGGATCAGCAGGTTGCTGGTCGACCCGGCGCCGACCTTCTGCACCGATTCCGGATCGGTGCCGATGGCGTCGCGGTAGACATCCTCGACCTGGCTCTGCTCGGCCGTACCCGGGAACTGGATCCGGGTGCCGCCCTCGAAGTCGATGCCGAAGTTGAAACCGCGGAAGATGATGCTGCCCAACGAGATCAGCAGGATGACGGCGGTGATGATGTACCACATCCGCCGCTTGCCGATCACGTCGATCGCACCGGTACCGGTGTAGAGCCGGCTGAAGAAGCCGTGCCGCGACGGTGTGTCGAAGTTGTCGTCGTAGTCCACGTCGTCCTCGGAGTCCCGCTTGCGCAGCGACGGGCTGGTCTGGTTGCTCATCGAGTCCTCACACCTTCGGAGCGGGCGGTGCCGGCGGCCCGGCGTTCCCGCGCCACCTCCTGGATCGCACCCAAGCCGTTGACGCTGGGCTTGGCCCAGAACTGACTCCGCGAGGCCAGCATGACCAGCGGCATCGTCACCAGGAACACGACGATGACGTCGAGCACGGTGGTGAGGCCGAGGGTGAACGCGAAGCCCTTCACCTGGCCGACGGCCAGAATGTAGAGCACCGCGGAGGCGATGAGGCTGACCGCGTTACCGGACAGGATGGTGCGCCGGGCCCGGGCCCAGCCGCGCGGCACCGCCGAGCGGAAGCTGCGGCCCTCGCGCATCTCGTCCTTGATGCGTTCGAAGAACACCACGAACGAGTCGGCGGTCATGCCGATACCGATGATCAGACCGGCGATACCGGCCAGGTCGAGGGTGAACCCGATCCAGCGCCCGAGCAGCACCATGATGCCGTACACCGCGAAGCCCGAGGCGACCAGTGAGATGGCGGTGAGGAAGCCGAGCATGCGGTAGTAGGCCAGGCAGTACAGCAGCACCACGGCCAGGCCGATGGCGCCGGCCAGCAGGCCGGCCCGCAGCGAGGACAGACCCAGTGTGGCCGAGACGGTTTCGGCCTCGGAGGTCTGGAACGACAGCGGGAGCGAACCGTACTTCAGGGTGTTGGCCAGCTCCTTGGAGCTGGCGGCGTTGAAGTTGCCGGAGATGGTGGTGCGGCCGCCCAGCTGCGGGCCCTGCTGCACCACGGGCGCGGAGACCACGCGCGAGTCGAGCACGAAGGCGACGCGGTTCTGCGGGGACTGCTGCTTGATCGCGTCACCGGTGACGCTGGCCCACGCATCGCTGCCGCCGGCCTTGAACTCCAGGTTGACCTCGTGCCGCGCCTGCTGGGAGTTCAGGCCCGCGGTGGCGTCCTTGATCTCCTGGCCGTCGATCTTGCTCGGGGCGAGCAGGTAGATCTCGGGGTTCTGCGAACCGGATACCGCGCAGGTGATCAGCGGCAGGGTCGGGTCGTCGTTACCGGCCAGCGGGTCCGGCTTGGAGCAGTCCATGGCCAGCACGGCCGCCTGCTGCACCGCGGGATCGGAGCTCTGCCGGGTCGCCCGCGCGTCGGCGATCTCCTTCTGGGCGATCTCCTGCGGGGTGAGTCCGCTGTTGTCGGCGGGCGGCTGGGTCGGGGCCTGCGCCGGGAAGACGCGCGGCTGCGGCGCGGGTTCCGGGGCCGGGGCCTCGGCCGTCGGCTGGCCCGGATCGGTGGCGGGCGGCGCCTCGGGCACCGGCACCGGCTGGGTCGGCTGCGTCGGCTGCTGGGCGGCCACCTTGCCGTCCGCGCCGACCGGCACGGCCGCGAGTACCGGGCGGATGTAGAGCTTGGCCGTGGTGGCCAGCGCCCGCGCCTGCTGCCCGTCGTCACCGGGGACGGTGATGACGATGTTGTCGCCGTCGATGACGACCTCGGAACCGCCGACACCGAGGCCGTTGACGCGGTTCTCGATGATCTCCTGGGCCTTCTTCAGGCTGTCCTGGCTCGGCTTGCTGCCGTCGGGAGTGCGGGCGGTCAGCGTGACCCGGGTACCACCCTGCAGGTCGATGCCGAGCTTGGGCGTCGGGGCTTTGTCCCCGGTGAAGAACACCAGCGCATAGATCACGGCCAGCAACGCGGCGTAGACGCCGAGCAGCCGGAGCGGATGTTGCGCCGATCCCTGTGAAGGTGGCACAGCAGGTATCTCCTAGGCGGAAGTCGAGTGTGGAACGTGAGGCAGGCGCAAACACCCCGGGAAGGCGATGAAGCCTCCGCGAAACACGGAGGCTACCGCGTACAGCGCCGATGGGATACGGCCTCGAGCGATGCGCCCGAGGGTCAGTCCTTGGTCAGCCGGGTCTCGGTCTGCGCGGGGGACTCTTCGACGACGACGGTCTCGGTGTCGGCCGTGACGGTCTCGGTGTCGGTGGCGCCGACGGTGTCGATCTCGTCGGCGGTGTCGGTCTCCTCGGGACGGATCCGGCCGATCGCCGCACGCGACCAGGTGGTGACGACGTCCTCGGCGATCTCCAGATCGACGGTGTCCTCGTCGACGTCGACGATGGTGCCGTAGAGGCCCGACGTGGTGACGACCGAGGTACCGACCTTCAGGCTGGCCTGCATATCGGCGGCCGCCTTGCGCTGCCGGCGGTTACCCAGAAACAAGAACGCGAGCATGCCCAGCAGCAGGAGCGGAAACAGAAGTTCCATCGTCGAAGTCAGTCCCTAGTCTTGTGGATGAATGGACAGATACGCCCCTAGTCTGCCAGTTCCTGTATCGACCGCCACACCGGCACGCCTCAACACGCGACGGGCCCCGCCGTGACACAACGGCGGGGCCCACGCGATACATACCTCAGGCTGTGGCCTTTACACCTTCGGCGCCGAACGAATAGTCGTCGAGCGGGAAGCTCACCGACTGCCGATGCGTGCTCGCGGTGCTGTTCGGGCGCAGCAGCGCGGCCTCGCCGTGCTGGTTGAAGTAGTAGCTGCGCGCGGAGGCGCAATCACCGCCGTAGAACACCGAGGAGCCCAGCTTCTCGGTCACCTCGTCCAGGAAGCGCTCGTTGGCCTGCGGGGTGACCTCGAAGGTGTGCTCACCGCGGCGGAACATCTCCCCGAAGAGGCGGGCGATGTGCTTCATCTGGCCCTCGATGGTGGTGAAGTAGGACAGGCCGCTGTAGGAGTACGGGCTGTTCAGGCTCAGGAAGTTCGGGAACTTCGGCACCGTGATGCCCTCGTAGGCCTGGAAGCGGTTGTCGCGCCACCACTTACCGAGGTTGACGCCCTCGCGGCCGATGATCTCGATGGCCGGGAAGTTCACGTCCCACAGGTTGAAGCCGGTGGCCAGGATCAGGGTGTCGATCTCGGTCTTGTGGCCGTCGGCGGTGACGATGCCGTCGGCTTCGATGCGCTCGATCGAGTTGGTCTCCAGGTGCACGTGCGACTGGTTGAAGACCTTGAAGTAGTGATTGGAGAAGGTGGGGCGCTTGCAGCCGAAGTCGTAATTCGGGGTCAGCTGCTTGCGGGTCTGCTTGTCGCGAACCTGGGCGAACAGGTGCGCCTTGGCCAGCACGGCCGCGCCCCGGTTCAGCAGCTTGGCCTGCTTGTAGTGCAGCACGCCGACCACCATCAGGGCCTCGAGCAGGCTGGTGTTGACCAGCCGCGCGGCCTTCTGCGTGGCCGGGACCTTGGCGAAGAGCTGCCGCACGGGCGCCGGGATCGGGGTGTCGACCTTGGGCACCACCCAGATCGGGGTGCGCTGGAAGACGGTGAGCTCGGCGACCTTCTTGGCGGCCTCGGGCACCAGCTGCACGGCGGTGGCGCCGGTGCCGATGATCGCGGCCTTGCGGCCGGTCAGGTCGAAATCGTCCTCCCACGCGGTGGTGTGGATGATCTTGCCCTGGAAGTTCTCGATGCCGGGGAACGGCGGGGTGTAGGGCTGGGAGAGGAAGCCGGTGGCGGTGAGCAGGTAACGGCCCGTGAGGCTTTCGCCGCCCTCGACGGAGACCACCCAGTGCTGGTGCTCCTCGTCCCAGCGGGCGCCGTCCACCACCGTGCCGAAACGCATCCGGCGGCGCAGGCCGTACTTCTCGGCGACGTGCTCGGCGTAGCCCTTGAGCTCCTTGCCGGGCGCGAACAGGCGGGTCCAGTTCGGGTTCGGCTCGAAGGAGTAGGAGTAGGTGACCGAGGCGATGTCCACGGCCAGACCCGGGTAGTGATTGACGTGCCAGGTGCCGCCGAGATCTTCCTCGCGCTCCAGGATCACGTAATTGCTCAGGCCGAGGCGGTCGAGCTCGATGCCCGCACCCATTCCGCCGAATCCCGCACCGACCACGATGGCATCGAACTGAGGCGCCACGCCGAACCTCCAGAAAAGTGTGAACCATGTATCACGGAATGACACATCATTCCGTTTGTGACGACTGTATCATTCAGTCCGTGACGAAGCCATCGACCCGAGGCCCGCGCCAGCCGGCCGGCAGCGCCGTCGCGCGCCGCAAAGCCGAGCTGCGCCAAGGCATCATCGACACCGCGTTCGTCTGCTTCGCCGAAAAGGGCTATCACGCCACCGGCATCGCCGATATCGCAGGTCAGCTGGGTATCGGGCACGGCACGTTCTACCGGTACTTCAACAACAAGCGCGACATCATCGATCACGTCATCGACGATCTGGCCGCCCGGATCGTGGAAACCCTCGGCACCGAGAACGCCCCCGACGCGGCAACCAGCCTCGACGAGTACCGCGCCCAGCTGGACCGGATCGGCACCGCGCTCACCCGCATCCTGATCCAGGACCGGCGGATCGCGCAGTTGCTGCTGTTCCACGCCACCGGCATCGACGACGAACTCACCGCCCGGCTCTACGGCCTGCTCGACACCGCCGACGCGCTGACCGAGGGGTATCTGGACCACGGTGTCGAACTCGGTTACCTGCGAGCAGATCTCGACACCGGCAACACCGCCAAGGCGGTGACGGGCATGCTGCTCGCCGGAATCGTGCACGGCCTGCGTGATCTCGACACGACGCGAATCGAAGCGCTCACCGAGGCGATTCGCCGTCTGCTCATCGACGGCGTGCGCAAAGACTGAGATCACTTGGGCGCGTTCAGCAAAGACTGAGCAGTGTGTGTTGGACCCTGACACAATAATTCTGGTGATGACCCCCGAGGACGTGAGCCGGATCCATTTCGCCATGCCACCGGTCGGGCATCGCGGCTATCACGCCGACGAGGTCGACGCCTTTCTGGAGCTGGTCGCGGCGACCCTGGCCGGCACCGGCGTGCTGACCGCCGACGATGTGCGCCACGTGCACTTCGACCCGCCGCGCTTCGGCGGGCGCGGCTACCAGGCGGATCAGGTCGACGAGTTCCTGGACCGGGTGCGGATCGAACTGGAGATCCGCCAGCGCGGCACCCGCCCGGTGCCCGCCGGGGCCAACGGTTCCGAGCCCGCCGCCCTGCTCACCCCCGATGACGTGCGCCGGATGCGCTTCACCTCGGCCCCGGTCGGGCGGCGCGGCTACAACGAGGAGGAGGTCGACGCGTTCATGGATCTCGTCGCGGCCACCCTCGCGCACGGCGGGCCGGGCAGCCTGACCATCGCCGACGTGCGCGGCGTGCACTTCACCGGGGCGCGGTTAGGTACCCGTGGTTACGCGCGCGACGAGGTGGACGCCTTCATGGACCTGGTGATCACGGCGCTGGAGAAGAGCCCGCACCACTGACCTCGGCCCGGGGCAATTCGGCCTCTGCCAGATCGTCCGGGAAGACGAAACGGCGGAACGCCCAGAAGCGGAAGCCCATCGCCAGCAGCACGCCGATGATCTGGCCGGTGACGAAGTTGGCGACCGCCTGGGTGAGCGGGCCGACATGCGGCACCCGCAGATTCAGCACGTACAGCGAGATCGCTTGCGGCAGCACGGTGACCGCGACGCCGAGCGCGCTGACCGCGAAGAACAGCGCCGCCTCGTGATGGCGCTGGCGCCCGCCGCGGGTGCGGAACGACCACTCGCGATTGAGGATGTAGGAGGCGATGATCGCGATCAACACGCCGAGCAGGCGTGCGGTCAGCGGCTTGTCCCCCAGCACCGTCAGCTTCGTCGCGTAGACGACACCGGTGTCGATGAACCAGGTCACCGCACCGACCACCGCGAATTTCATCAGCTCACGGTGCTGAATCGCCTTGGAGCGATAGGGCTCCGGCAAACGATCGACGACTGACTGCACCACGGTCATGCGACCGACTGTAGCGGGGAGATCGGCGGCGCGCCCGTCCGGAAGTTAGCTGTAACCTGCCGCACGCCGAATCGTGTCGTGGTTACGGGCTTTCGGACAGGTTCACCGGATGCGGTTCGCGCGCACGCACTTCGATGGAACCGAAGGCCAGATCCGCGGGCGGAACCAGGCCCAGATGGGCCCAGGCGGTGGCGGTGGCGACGCGGCCGCGCGGGGTGCGCGCGACCATTCCGGCCCGGACCAGGAACGGCTCGCAGACCTCCTCGACCGTGGCCGCTTCCTCCCCCACCGCGACGGCCAGCGTCGAGACGCCCACCGGCCCACCGTTGAAACCGCGCACCAGCGCGCCGAGAACGGCCCGGTCCAGGCGGTCCAGGCCGAGCGCGTCGACGTCGTAGACCTCGAGCGCGGCATGCGCGATCGGGCGGGTGATGCGGCCGTCGGCGCGGACCTCGGCGTAATCGCGGACCCGGCGCAGCAGCCGGTTCGCGATGCGGGGCGTGCCGCGCGAGCGGCCCGCGATCTCGGCCGCGGCGTCGCGTTCGACGTCGACGCCGAGGATCTGGGCCGAGCGCAGCAGGATGCGCAGCAATTCGTCGGGCTCGTAGAAATCCATGTGCCCGGTGAACCCGAAGCGATCGCGCAGCGGACCGGTCAGCGCGCCCGACCGAGTTGTCGCGCCCACCAGCGTGAACGGGGCGATATCCAGCGGAATCGAGGTCGCGCCCGGGCCTTTGCCGACCACCACGTCGACCCGGAAATCCTCCATCGCCAGGTACAGCATCTCCTCGGCGGGCCGGGCGATGCGGTGGATCTCGTCGATGAACAGCACGTCGCCCTCGACCAGGTTGCTGAGCATCGCCGCGAGGTCGCCGGCGCGTTCCAGCGCCGGGCCGGAGGTGATGCGCAGGGCGGTGCCGAGTTCGCCGGCGATGATCATCGCCATCGAGGTCTTGCCGAGGCCGGGCGGGCCGGACAGCAGTACGTGATCCGGGGTGCCGCCGCGCTGCTTCGCGCCGCGCAGCACCAGTGCCAGCTGTTCGCGCACGCGGGGCTGGCCGATGAAATCGTCCAGGGATTTCGGGCGCAGGCTGGCCTCGACGTCGCCGTCGGACTTCAGAAGACTTGCGGTGACCTGGGACTCGTCGTCGGAAAGGGTTTCGTCGTAATCCATGGCGGCCTAGCGGTTCTTGCCGAGCAGGCTGAGGGCGGCGCGTAACGCGGTGGCGGTGTCGGCGGCGGGCTGGTCGGCCAGCACCGTGTCCACCGCCTGCTCGGCCTGCTTCAGCGGGAAGCTCAGGCCCGTCAGCGCCTCCACCACCTGCTCGCGCACCGGCGTGAGCACCGGGCTGCTGCCCGGCGGACCGTCCTGCACCGGAATGAGATTCACCTTGTCGCGCAGTTCGACGACCATGCGTTCGGCGCCGCGCTTGCCGATGCCGGGCACCCGGGTCAGTGCCGCCACATTGCTTTCCGCGAGCGCTTTGCGCAGCGACTCGGGTTCGAGCACCGCGAGCACCGCCATCGCCAGGCGCGGGCCGACACCGGACACCGTTTGCAGCAGGCCGAACAGATCCCGGGATTCGGTGTCGGCGAAGCCGAACAGCGTCTGGGAATCCTCGCGCACGATCATCGCGGTGTAGAGCCGGATCTCCGCGCCGCGGGTGAGCGTGGCCAGCGTCGACGGGGTCGCGTTCAGCCGGTAGCCGATACCGCCCGCCTCGATCACCGTGTGGTCGAGCGCGATTTCGAGCACCTCACCACGAACCGACGCGATCACCCGCGTACCGCCTTCCGTTGTTCAGCAAGCTTTTCGGTGTACCGCCTGCGCATCTCCGCCGCCTGCGCTTCGGCCTTGGCCATTCGATCCATCAGCGGCGCCCGCCAACAATGACAGATGGCCAGCGCCAGCGCATCGGCCGCGTCGGCCGGTTTCGGCGCGACGGCCAGCCCGAGGATCCGGGTCACCATCGCCGTCACCTGCGCCTTGTCGGCGGTGCCGTTACCGGTGACGGCCGCCTTCACCTCGCTGGGCGTGTGGAAGGCCACGGGGATGCCGCGCCGCGCCGCCGCCAGCGCGATCACGCCGCCCGCCTGTGCGGTGCCCATCGCGGTGCGCACATTGTGCTGGGCGAAGACGCGTTCGATCGACACCGCTTCGGGTTTGTGCGTGTCCATCCAGAGCTCGGCCGCGTCGGCCACCAGCATCAGGCGCTGGGCCAAATCCATATCCGGCGGCGTGCGCACCACATCCACGTCGAGCGCGGTGACCTTACGGCCGAGCCCGCCCTCGACCATGCTGAGCCCGCACCGGGTGAGCCCGGGGTCGACGCCCATCACCCGCACGAAAACCCCTCTCGCAGACACGAACAACTGTTCGAGAGTCTAGTGGAACCCCACCCGCCTCCGCGCCAGGACACTCCAACAGCCTTCCCCCACCCCTTCTCAGCGCACCCGAGTCCCGCTGCCCCGCACGGTGTCCACCGTGCACACGAAAGTAGCCGAGTGGCGGCGGGCCGGGCCGAACGGCGCCTGCGGCGGCGGGCCGGGTGGGTCGCTTACGGTGGGCCGCATGGCCTGGATTCTGCTTGTCGTGTCCGGATTCATGGAGACCGCGTGGGCGGTGGCGCTGGAGCGGTCGGAGGGCTTTTCCAAGGTGGTGCCGAGCGTGATCTTCGCGGTCGCGCTCGCGCTGAGCATGGCCGGTCTGGGTATCGCGCTGCGTGAGATTCCGGTGGGCACCGGTTATGCCGTGTGGGTCGGCATCGGCGCGGTCGGCACCGCGGTGATCGGGATGCTGTTCCTCGGCGAATCCCACGCCCTGCCACGCATTCTCTGCCTGCTCCTGATCGTCTGCGGCGTGGTCGGCCTGAAGCTGTTCTCCTGAACCTGGACAACGCGTAACTAGTTGGTTACGCTTTTGCCGTGGACGAAGTGGCGGCGGCCATCGCCGACCCGGTACGGCGCCGGATTCTGGAACTGCTGGACGGGCAGCGCCGCACCGCGGGCGAGATCGCGCAGCGGTTCGACATCAGCCGCCCGGCGATCAGCCGGCACCTGCGGGTGCTGCGCGACAGCGGCCTGGTGCGCGCCGAACTCGTCGGCCGGGAGCGTTATTACGCCCTGCACAAAGAACCGCTCGCCGAAATCACCGCCTGGATCTCGGGATTGGGCCGCGCGACGTGGGAACGCCGCCTCGACGCCCTGGACACCGAGGTCTACCGGACGCGCCGCGAGCGCCGCGGCACGGCCGAACCGCACACCGCGAAGGAGAACACCGCATGACCACACGACCGACCGGGCGCCTGTTCGGTACCGACACCGGCCACGACCTGGTGCTGACCCGAACCTATCGCGCCCCGATCGAGGACGTCTGGGCGAGCCTGACCGAGCCGGATCGCACCGCACGGTGGTACGGGCCGTGGACGGGCGAAGCCGCTCCGGGCCGAAACATCAAGGTGCAGCTGAGTTTCGAGGAAGGCGAGCCGTGGACGGAGATGCGCATCGAGGCCTGCGAACCCCCGCACCGGCTCGAGGTCTCCGCGACCGACGAGGCCGGTGCGTGGCTGCTCGAAGTCCAGTTGACCCAGCAGGACGGCAGCACCGAATTCCGCTTCATCCAGCACCTGTCCGGCGACAAGCTGACGATGCTGCCCGAGATCGGCCCCGGCTGGGAGTACTACCTGGACATGTTCGGGGCGGCCCACACAGGTGTGAACCGCCCCGAATTCGATGACTACTATCCAGCGTTCGCCGAGTACTACGCGGCGCTGCGGCGCGATCAGTCCTCGAGCTGAGCCATGACCTCGTCGGAGATATCGACGTTGGTGTAGACGTTCTGCACGTCGTCGCTGTCTTCGAGCGCGTCGACCAGCTTGAACACCTTGCGCGCCCCGTCGGCGTCGACCGCGACCGACACCGAGGCCTGGAAGCCCGACTCCGCGGAGTCGTAGTCGATGCCGGCGGCCTGCAACGCCTGCCGGACCGGGATCAGATCGCCCGGCTCGCTGATGATCTCGAAGGACTCGCCCAGGTCGTGGACATCCTCGGCGCCCGCGTCGAGCACCGCCACCAGCACGTCGTCCTCGGACAGGCCGTTCTTCTCCAGGGTGACCACACCCTTGCGGCCGAACAGGTAGGACACCGAGCCCGGATCGGCCATATTGCCGCCGTTGCGGGTCATCGCCACCCGGACCTCGCCCGCGGCGCGGTTGCGGTTGTCGGTGAGGCACTCGATCAGCACGGCGACACCATTGGGGCCGTAGCCCTCGTACATGATGGTCTGCCAGTCCGCGCCGCCGGCCTCTTCACCGCCGCCACGCTTGCGCGCGCGCTCGATGTTGTCGTTGGGGACCGACGACTTCTTCGCCTTCTGGATGGCGTCGAACAGCGTCGGGTTGCCCGTCGGGTCGCTGCCACCCGTGCGCGCCGCCACCTCGATGTTCTTGATCAATTTGGCGAAGAGCTTGCCGCGCTTGGCGTCGATCCCCGCCTTCTTGTGCTTGGTGGTGGCCCACTTGGAATGGCCGCTCATGCCCTACTTCCTTCAGGTCGAATTGCACGCTTGGACGTGTGTACGTTACCGGCGGGCAAGGCAGCGCGGACCAGAAGGGCATCCCGCGCCCGGCCGAGCGGACAACTTCTCCAGCCTACTCGGCCGATCGCGGCGGTCCCGGTAGGGCCGTTCTACAGGGTGATCCCGTACGCCTCGTCGAAGAACGCGCCCGCGATGTACTCCGGTGTGGCATAGGCGAAACCGTTGTCACCCCAGGCGGTGCCCCAGCTGTTGCGCAGGATGATGCGCCCGTTGGCCTGGTAGCCGACGGCGGCGACGGCGTGGCCGCCACGCACCGTGCCGGGCTGGAAGTGCTTCAGGACCCCGCCGTTGGCGGTGGCGCTGTCCCAGGTGGCGTCCACGCTCAGGCCGACCAGGATCGGGCCGTGATTGCTCAGCCAGGCCTTCCAGTTGTCCAGGTTCTTGCGCAGGTTGAAATAGGAGGCGACCCGGTTCTGCGCGGCCTGCGCCCAGAACACGTTCTCCGGGCCGGTGTACATCTTGGTGACGATGTGGAACGGCAGCACGTCCTCGCGGACCGCACCGTACTTGCGGCACACCTCGACGGCGGCCTTGAGCGAGGTGCCGCCGCCCTCGATGAAGGTTTCCGGGCGCTGATCGAACTCGTCGGTCTCCTTGGAGCTCATCCAGACGAAGCGCGGCGAGACCCGATCGGATTTGTCCAGCCGGTTCGCGGTGATCAGGTGGTAGCGCATCAGGCCGTCGGCGGTGGCCCAGCCGACACAGGAGCCGGTGTCCTCCTGATCGCCGATGGTCCACCAGTCGCGGCGCAGGTCCACCGCGGGCGGCAGCGCGGCGACCGCGCCGAGCGTGCCGGCGGCGACCGCGTCACCGAAGGTCCAGTCCCGCTCGGTATCACGGGAGGGAACCAGATTGCACAGCCGAGCCGAGGTCGGGACGGAGTCCACGTCCAGGGGATATTCGGGAGTAGTCATGATGGTGCGTCTTTTCGTCCAGTGGTGCGAACACCACTTCCGGGTCGGTGGTCGTGCCCGGATAGCACCATCCTCGCGGTCCGCACGGCCGGAATCGCGAGTACCGAATACTCGTTTCCGGGGCGCGGACGGGCGCGGACTACGCGGCGCGCACCATGTCGACGAACAGATCGTGCACGCGCCAATCCCCGGTGACCTCGGGATGGAACGAGGTCGCGAGCACGGTGCCCTGGCGCGCGGCCACGATGCGTCCGGCGAACGGACCGCTGGGCACCGTCGCCAGCACCTCGACACCGGCACCCGCGCGCTCCACCCAGGGCGCGCGGATGAAGACGGCGCGGACCGGCGTATCGAGGCCGGTGAAGTCGAGATCGGTTTCGAAGGAGTCGACCTGACGACCGAACGCGTTGCGGCGCACCGTCATATCGATGGCGAACAGGTGCTGGGCGTCGGGCCGGGTATCGAGTACCTCGGAGGCGAGCAGGATCATGCCCGCGCACGACCCGAACGCGGGCATGCCTTCGCGCAACCGGCCGCGCAGCGGCTCGAGCAGCTCGAACACCTCGAGCAACTTGCTGATCGCGGTCGACTCACCACCCGGCAGCACCAGCGCGTCGACCGACTCCAGTTCGGCCAGCCGGCGCACGCTGACCGGCTCGGCCCCGCTGTGCTCGAGCGCGGCGAAATGCTCGCGCACATCCCCTTGCAACGCCAGCACCCCGATCCGGGGCGCGGCGCTGCTCGGGCGCGACTGCTGCTCGGTTACCACCGACTCCTGAACCACGGCACTGTCCTTTCCACTCACCCGATCAGCCTTCGCGCAGCGTGCGGATCAGGCCCTCCTGGACGACGGCGGCGACCAATTCGCCCTGGCGGTTGAAGATCTTCCCGCCGGTGAGGGCGCGGCCGAAGCCGGCCGACGGCGAGGACTGGTCGTAGAGCAGCCAGTCGTCGGCCCGGAAGGGGCGCAGGAACCACATCGCGTGATCGAGGGAGGCGTTCTGGGTCTCCTCGTCGGGGTGGATCACCTTCGAGGAACCGAGCAGGGTCATGTCGCTCATGTAGGCGAGGGTGCAGACGTGGAACAGCGGGTCGTCGGGCAGCGGGTGCCGGTAGCGGAACCAGACCTGCTGCTGGGAGACGACGCCGTCGCGGCGCGTCACCTCGGTCGGCGGGACCGGGCGGATATCCCAGTGCTCCCATTCCCGCATGGCCCACAGGCGTTCCGGGCTCATCGTGGTCTGCGCGTCCGGCAGGCCGTCGGGCGCGGCCACCTGCGGCATCACGTCCTGATGCTCGGGGCCCTGGTCACCGGTGTGGAAGGAGGCGGACATGGTGAAGATCGCCTTGCCGTCCTGCACGCCGGTCACCCGCCGGGTGCAGAAGGAGCGCCCGTCCCGGATCCGGTCCACCAGGTAGACCGTGCGTTCTTCCGGGTTGCCCGGCCGCAGGAAGTACCCGTGCAGCGAGTGCACCTGGAACTGCGACTCGACGGTGCGCACCGCCGCCACCAGTGCCTGCCCGGCCACCTGCCCACCGAACGTCCGCGGCAACTGGGTCTTGGTGGATGCTCCCCTGAAGATGTCGCGTTCCAGCCGCTCGATCTCCAGCGCCTCTTCGATCGTCGCCATGGGCGCAACATTATCCGGCCGGGTTACGTCACATTTGTCCGACCGGCCGACACGCTTGGCCTGCGGTTACGGTCATACATACCGAGCGAGCGCCCCGGACCGCGGTGCTGCGGGCCGGGGCGCTCGAGGGTGCTGGGATCAGGCCGGGCAGGCGGCCGAGGGCTGGTTCGCCAGCTGGAGCATCTGGCAGACCCAGGCCTTCTGCACCTTCCAGTGGCCGTTCTCGGCGACGAAGGGCACGTCGGCGATGTTCTCCTGGCCGTTGAAGGCCAGCTTGGCCTTGGCGTTGAGGGTGTCGCCGAAGGCGGTCACCTCGGTGACGTCGATGGTGGCGTTGGTGCTCTTGTAGGCCTCGGCCAGGCGGTTCGGGAGCTCCGGGTCGGCCTCGGCGCCCTGGATCCACTCCAGCTTCTCCGAGTTCGGCACGTTCGGGTCGAGGGCCTTCTGCAGCTGGGCGTTCAGGTCCGCGGCGGTCGGGGTCGGGGGCAGGTCGGCGGCGCTGGTGGCCGGCGCGCTGGTGGTGGTCGGCGTGGGCTTCGACTCCGCCTTGTCGTCAGAGCCGCAGGCGGTCAGGCCGAGGGCGGCCACGACGGCCAGCCCGGCGATGGCGATACGTCCGGTGTTGCGAAGCTTCAACTGCTCGTCCTTTGTTCGGTCAGAGTTGAAGCACGACGCTATCCAGCCGCTCTGTGGGAACGCTAAGACAGCTGTGAGCCACGGCGAAGAGTTCGCGCATGATGGTCCGGTGCCCGAGTTCACCGCCATCACCCCGACCGGCCTGGCCGACCTGATCGCCGCACGCGCGGCGGCGCTGCCCGGGGCCGCGGTGCTCGCGATCGACGGCGCCGACGCGGCGGACCCGGTCGCCCTGGCCGGGCAGGTGGCCGACCGGCTGCGCACCGGCGGGCGGCCCGCCGAGGTGATCGCCCTGCACGATTTCGTGCGCCCGGCCTCGCTGCGCCTGGAATACGATCGCGCCGACGAGTTCACCTATCGCACTGCCTGGTTCGACTACGAGGCGCTGAATCGGGAAGTGCTGGTGGCACTCCGGCAGCACGGACAATGGCTGCCCGCCCTGTGGGACGAGCGCACCGATCGCTCGGCGCGGGCCCGGATCCGGCCCGCCGCACCGGATACCGTGCTGCTGGTGGCGGGCCCGATGCTGCTCGGCCGCGCCCTGGATTTCGATCTCACGGTGTCGCTGCGCATGTCGGCGGGCGCGCTGCGCCGCCGCACCGCGCCCGCCGACCTGTTCACCGTCGAAGCACTGGGCGCGCACCAGGACGCGCACGCCGCCGAGCCGGACATCCTCGTCGCCTGGGACCATCCGGATCGCCCCGCCGTGCGCGCCTGATTCAGGCCGGGAACTGCGCGATCCGGGTGTTCTGGAAGCTGGTGAACAACCAGGTTCCGTTGGCGCGCAACGCGACCCGGGTCTGTACGGACCGCGCGTCCGGCGGTGCGGCCACACCCGGCGGCATCGGCTTGTCACCCACCGTGACCAGCACCGCGACGTCGGGCGCCGGGAAGCGAAGCGCGCAGGTGTCGGGTTCGGCCATGCGCGTGCCGCGCATGAACCCGTCGAACCCCTCCTGCATGACGACCGCGAGTTCGCCACGGCCCTGGACGAATTCGCCGATCACTGAAACGAAATCGGCGTCGGGCGTGAAGGTGGCGGCGAAGGCCGCGCCGTCGCCGGCGGCCCAGGCGTCCCTCTGCGTCCGCAGCAGCGCGCGAACGGCGGCGTCGTCGGTCATGCCCGCACCGCCGCCCCGCGGCGCAGACCCAGGAATTCGAGAGCGGCGAACGTCGCGACGAAGGCCGCGCCGGAAAGCATGAAGGCGCTCCCCCAGGCGGTCAGCGGCATCAGGTCGCCGAAGGCGAGTTCCACCATGGCCACCGCGGACAGCGCGTTCACAGCCACCACCGCGATGGCCGACCGCGCCGGAATCTCCGGATACCGGGCGATGAGCAGCAGCACCGCCGCGCCGCCGAGCATGGCGATGCCGAAGGGGATCGCCCAGGTCAGCGGCAGCCCCAGCGGCGCGCGCAGGGCCGGGGCGGCGGCCAGCAGAAAGACACCGAAGGCGCCGGTGCTCCAGCCGTCTACCCGCAGGATGGTCCGCAGGCCGGGCCCGTGATCGAGGTTCGTCGTCATGGCGGCGACGGTGCCAGCCGCCGGTCATGGTCTCAATGACCTCCGAGGTCATGGCGGCGGGTATTCCGGGCTGGATAGCCTGGCGGAATGGCGCGTGCGGTGCAGGAGTCCCCGGTCGGCGCGCTGCTGCGCGAGTGGCGGCAGCGACGGCGGTTGAGTCAGCTGGAACTGGCGCTGGCGGCGGACAGTTCGGCGCGGCACCTGTCCTGCGTCGAGACCGGCAAGGCTCAGCCGAGCCGGGCCATGGTCCTCAAGCTCTGCGATGTGCTGGAAGTTCCACTGCGCGAACGCAATACGGTACTGCTGGCGGGCGGCTTCGCCCCGGAGTACCGGGAGAGCAGCCTCGACGACGACCCATTGCGCTCGGCGCGCACCGCTTTGACGACGATGCTCACCGCGCACGAGCCCTACCCGGCCGTGGTGGTGGACCGCTACTGGAACGTCGTCACCACCAATCGCGCGATGAGCCCGTTCCAGGGCGAGGCCGACGACGAACTGCTGGCCCGGCCCAACATGTACCGCCTGGCCCTGCATCCGGGCGGCCCGGACGCCACCACCTACATAGTCAACCACGGCCAGGTCCGGGAGTTCCTGCTGGACCGGCTGCACCGCCAGGTCCGGTCGACCGGCGACCCGATCCTGCGTGCGCTCTACGACGAGGTGTCGCGCTATCCGGTGCCGCCGGGCACCCGCGCCGAGCCCGAGCCGCCGAGCCCGTTCGCGGTGCCGCTGCGGATCGCGACCCCGCGCGGCGAGCTGCGGATGTTCAGCACCATGGTCACCTTCGGCGCGCCCTCCGACGTCACGCTGTCCGAGCTGGCGATCGAATTGTTCTATCCCCTGGACGAATTCACCGCGCGCACGCTGACCGACCTGTTCGAGCTCACCACCGCCGGTGCCGGTGCCGGTATGTCCCCCTAGCGGTTTCGTCCGACGGGCCGCCCTCGCCGCCGCCCTGGCTCGGCCAGTACCGGCTGGCGCGCTGACCCGCGAACCGGCCGAGGTGCGGTTCGCCGATCTCGCTCAGGCCCACCTGCAGCAGCGTCACCATGGTCACCATGCTGACCGCGACGATCAACGGCGTGAGCAGCTGACCGGCCTGCGCCCCGGCGGGTGCGTGCATGTGCTCGGCGACGTGGGCCCGCATGGAAAACATTCCGGTGTAATGCATTCCACAGACCGCGAAGCCCATGATGAGCGCCGCGCCGACGGTGGCCGCGAAACCGCGCACGTGCAGGGTGAACCACAGCGCCGCCGTCGCGGCGAACACCGCGATCACCAGTGACAGCAGCACGATCCAGGGGTCGTATCGCACGGCCGCGTCGGTTTTCATCGCGTACATGCCCGAGTAGTGCATCGCGCCGACGCCGAGCCCGGTGATCGCCCCGCCGGAGAACAACGCCGACAGGTCCCGGGGGCGCCGCAGCACGATCGACAGCCCGGCCCACACCACACCCATCGCGATCGCGGCGCTGAACAACGTCACCGGGACGTCGTAGCGAATGGTGGTGTCGCGGACCGAAAAGCCCAGCATCGCAATGAAATGCATGACCCAGATCCCGGTGCCGCCGAGCGCGATCGCCCCGACCGCGACCCAGCCGCCGTGGCCGTCGTCGCTGCGGGCCCGGACCATGCAGCGCAAGGCCAGCAACGATCCGGTGACCGACATGACGTAGGCCAGGACGGGAGTAAGCCAGCCATAGGTGAACTGGTCGATTTCCAGCATGCGGACTCCTTGCCAGAGTGTGTATTCGACTGTGCTCACCGGTGATTCATTGGCAACAGTAGCCATGAATCAGCAGGTCGTAAATTTGCCGCAGTCCACTCCGGAAAAGTAGCTGGCGTTTGCTGAAGGGTATGCGCGCTGGTAGCGGGCGCGCGCCGAAGTGGCTTGGGCGGCAAAGAATTCCGTCACCGGCCCTTGACACTCAGCACATTGTCCGCAACCACTCAGACCAGCCGGTGGCCGCCGTCGACATGCAGCACGGTGCCGGTGATGAACGGATTGCGCAGCACCGCGAGGAAGGCTTCGGCGATATCGCCGGGCTGCCCGATCCGCCCGACCGGCAGCCGTGCCGCAAGCTGTTGGTGGCGTTCGGTTTTCGCCGAACCGCCACGGTGGATCGCCGCGTGCTTGGCGAGCAGAGCGGTGCCGATCAGCTAGGTAGCCAAGAGCTTTCGCGCGATCTCGGCATCGAGGTCGCCGATGAGCTGGTAGCCGCCGACCGCGTCGACCGCCGTCACGACGACGTACCTCAACTCCACCCGCCCGACGCCACTGCGCCCCCGACCTCACGCCGCCGCGGGACCACCTCAGCGAACAAAACCGCCGGATGGTCTCGAAAGACCATCCGGCGGTTCGATGTAGGAAGCCGTATTACCAGCCGCGCTCGGCGAGGCGGTGCGGCTGCGGGATCTCGTCGACGTTGATGCCGACCATGGCCTCGCCCAGGCCGCGCGAGACCTTGGCCAGCACGTCCGGGTCGTCGTAGAAGGTGGTGGCCTTGACGATGGCGGCGGCGCGCTCGGCCGGGTTGCCGGACTTGAAGATGCCCGAGCCGACGAAGACGCCCTCGGCGCCGAGCTGCATCATCATCGCGGCGTCGGCCGGGGTGGCGATACCGCCGGCGGTGAAGAGCACGACGGGCAGCTTGCCGGTCTCGGCGACCTCGCGGACCAGCTCGTAGGGCGCCTGCAGCTCCTTGGCGGCCACGAACAGCTCGTCCTTGGGCAGCGAGCTCAGCTTGCGCAGCTCGCCGCGGATCTTGCGCATGTGGGTGGTGGCGTTGGACACGTCGCCGGTGCCGGCCTCACCCTTGGAGCGGATCATCGCCGCGCCCTCGGTGATGCGGCGCAGCGCCTCGCCCAGGTTGGTCGCGCCACAGACGAAGGGCACGGTGTACTGCCACTTGTCGATGTGGTTGGCGTAGTCGGCCGGGGTGAGCACCTCGGACTCGTCGATGTAGTCGACGCCGAGGCTCTGCAGCACCTGCGCCTCGACGAAGTGACCGATGCGGGCCTTGGCCATGACCGGGATGGAGACCGCGGCGATGATGCCGTCGATCATGTCCGGGTCGCTCATCCGGGAGACGCCGCCCTGGGCCCGGATATCGGCCGGGACGCGCTCCAGCGCCATGACGGCGACGGCGCCCGCGTCCTCGGCGATCTTGGCCTGCTCGGGGGTAACCACGTCCATGATCACCCCGCCCTTGAGCATCTCGGCCATGCCGCGCTTCACGCGGGCGGTGCCGACGGTGTTGGTGGTCTCGGGCGTGGTCACGGGAGTCTCCTGAGTCATGTGTGCCAATCGGATCGCTGTACAGCTGTCGATCCAATTCTAGGCGCGCTCAGAAAGCCACTAGATAGCCAGTTGAACACCACTGGCCTGGTGCCCGGATAACCGCCTTACAGCGGAGCGACGACCAGCAACGTCGCCCAGTACTCCGCGGCCGCCGGACCCAACAGCGGCAAAAGGTAATCGTAGAGCAGGTACGACATGAGCTGGCTACCTCCGTGAACCGAACCGGGAGCACCCCAAGGTGTTTGGAGTGCCGACGCCCACTACCGCACGCGTCTCGAACGGTTTACCCGTCAGGCGCCGATCCAGTCCGAAGCTAGCACGATCGTGAATCAGATCACAGCGGCTAGCGGATCGAGGTGACTTCCAGCTCGGCCTCGGTGGCGATCGCGGACACGGCGGCGGGCAGCAGTTGCTCCAGGTGATAGGGATAGACGGTTTCACCGGAGGCGTCCAGGGCGGTGATGTCCTCGGGGGTGCACCACTTGTTGGCGGTGATGGAACGCCGTTCCAGGGTGGTGAGATTGCCGGGCCGCGGCTCGAAGGCCTCGACCCGCAGCACGTAGAAGAGTTCCTCGGCGCGGATGAGCTCGCGATTGAAGGGGAAGACGGCCACGCGCCGCCAGATCGGGCCGCGCAGGGTGGCGGGGTTGGCCTCGTAGCCGGTTTCCTCCCACAGCTCGCGCACCGCGGCCGCGCGCAGCGACTCCCCCGGCTCGACGCCGCCGCCGATGGTGAACCAGAAGGACTGCTCGGGGGTAACGGGATCGTTGCCGCGCATCAGCAGCACGCGATCGTTCTCGTCGAGCACGACGATGCGGGCCGAGGTGCGCACGGTGTCGACCACCAGGCCGGTGGAGGCGGCCGGGGTGACGCGCTCGGTGATTTCGAAGTAGGTGGGCAGCGGCGCGGTACCGGCGATGTGCAGCAGGCGGACCGGGCGGCGGATGCGCAGGGCGAGGGTGTCGCGGACGGCGTCGTTGTGGAAGCGGCGGGCGATCAGCACCCGGGCCTCGGCGTCGGCGAGTTCGGCGACCAGTTGCGGGCGCAGCTGGGCGATGTCGACCAGCGACAGCGCCGCGGAGAGCTGGTTCTCGGCTGTTTCGCGGTCGGTGCGGCAGGCGCGTTCCGCGTGCGCGGCGAGGGTGGACAGCTGCCGGGCCTCCTCGGAGACCGGCATGGCCACGGCCACCGCGCGCGCGACCACCGCGCGCCGGGCCAGCGCGCTGTCCAGCGCGTGCCAGGACTGATCGGAGCGCACGTGCAGGCGGTCCAGTCGGTTGGCGGTGGAGTAGGCCCAGACGCCGATCGAGAGCACGACCGCGGCGATGAGCGCGAGAACGAGGACCGTGGTCGCGGAGAAGGTGATCATCCGGCGGCCCGCACCCGGGTGTGGCCGACGGTGACGGTCTCGTACACCCGCAGGATCTGCTCGGCGACCACCGGCCAGTCGTATTCACCGACCACCTGATCGGCGGTGTGCACCAGTGCCTCCCGGCGGTCGTCCTCGGTGAGCAGCGTATGCAGCGCGTCGGCGAGCCGATCCGAATTACCTACGGGGACAAGCATTCCGGCGGCACCATCGCGCAGCACGCGCCGGAACGCGTCCAGATCGCTGGCCACGACGGCGGTGCCGGCGGCCATCGCCTCGATCAGGATGATGCCGAAGCTCTCCCCGCCCAGGTTGGGCGCCACGTACACGTCGGCACTGCGCATCGCCGAGGCCTTCTCCTCGTCGGAGACCTGCCCGAGGAACTTCAGGTGCCCGGCCAGCGGCCCGGCGTCGTGGCGCAGTTTCTCCTCGTCACCGCGGCCGACGATCAGGATCTGCACGTCCGGGTGCCGCCGCACCAGCTCGGGCAACGCCCCGAGCAGCACCGCGATCCCCTTGCGCGGCTCGTCGTAGCGGCCCAGGAACAGCACCGTGCCGCCGGGCCGCGGATAACCGCTCAGCATCGGCGCGCGGGCGAACGCGGGGACGTCCACACCGTTGGGAATCTCCACGGCGTCGGACCCGAGCGCCTCCACCTGCCAGCGCCGGGCCAGCTCGGAGACCGCGATCCGGCCGCTGATCTTCTCGTGGTACGGGCGAAGCACGCCTTGAAAAGTACTGAGTATCAACGACTTCGTGGTCGAGGTGTGGAACGTCGCGACGATCGGCCCCTCGGCGATCTTCAACGCGAGCATCGACAGCGACGGCGCGTTCGGCTCGTGGATGTGCAGCACGTCGAAGTCGTTGCCGTCGATCCAGCGCCGAATTCTGGTGTAGGCCATGGGCCCGAACGACAGCCGCGCCACCGACCCGTTGTACGGAATCGCGACCGCCCGCCCCGCCGACACCACGAAGTCCGGCAGCGGCGTCTCCTCGGAGGCGGGCGCGAGCACGCTCACCTTGTGCCCGCGCTCGATGAACACCCGCGCCAGTTCCACCACGTGCGCCTGCACGCCGCCCGGCACGTCGAACGAGTACGGGCAGACCATGCCGATCTTCATCGGGACTGCTCCGAGGTGGCGGCCGGCGGCGCGGGCCGCTGCTGCACGGCGGCGATGCGGGCCAGCCGCTCGGCGGACAGGTCGCCCGCCCACAGCGGCTGCAGCATGTGCCAGTCGGCCGGGTACGCGGCGATGTTCGCGGCGAACCGGTCGGCCAGCGCCTGGGTCGCCTCCGTGACGCCGCCCGAAACATCCAGCGGCGCTTCGGTCTTCATGCCCCAGCCTTCGCGGCCGTCGGCGGTGGTGGTGAACCAGGTGTGCACCGGGATCAGCGCCGCACCGGTCTCGATCGCCAGCTTCGCCGCCCCGGCGGGCATCCAGGTGCGTTCGCCGAAGAAGTCCACGGGCACACCCTTGCCGGTGAGGTCGCGCTCGCCCATCAGGCACACGACCTTGTTCGCGCGCAGCCGTTCGGCCAGCGCCTCGAACGGCGGCTGCTCACCGCCGGTGAGCGGGAACACCTCGAAACCGAGGCTTTCCCGGTAGGCGACGAAACGCTCGAACAGCGATTCGGGGTTCAGCCGTTCGGCCACGGTGGCGAAGGTGCCGTGGTTCTGCACCAGCCACACCCCGGCCATATCCCAGTTCCCGGAGTGCGGCAGCACACAGACCGCGCCACGCCCGGCCTCCAGGGCGGCTTCCAGGTGCTCGATCTGCTGCACCGACAGCTCGCGCCCCAGGGCGGCATGATCCATGCCCGGCAGCCGGAATGCCTCGCGCCAGTACCGGGCATAGGACCGCAGGCTGGCCTCGACCAGCTCGTCCGGCACCGAGTCCGGCGTCACGCCCAGTACGCGGGCGAGGTTGCGCCGCAACTGCTTCGGGCCACCGCCGGCCGCGAACCGATCCGCGCCCGCGTTGAACAGCTTGCGCGCCGTGGTCTCCGGCAGCGCCCGCACCAGCCGCCAGCCGGTGGCGTAGGCCCGGTCGGTCAGCATCGCCTGAATCTTACTCATCCCCCGAACCCTCCTGTTGCCCTGTGCTTTCCAGCGTCCACACGCGAATTCGCCGGGCGCCGCTCACGGCGTTTCCGGGCCCTGCGGCCGCGCGGGCGCGATCACGTCGCGCGCGCCCGGCGAGTTCCGTACCGCCAGCACCCGCTGGAACACCGTCACGATGCTCAGCACCGCGAGCACCCACATGGCGACATGCACTGCCCAGGTGAGCCATTCGATGCCCCAGTAGCCGCCGATGCCGGTGAGCCCGGCGCCGACCAGCACGATGATCAGCCGGTCCGGCCGCTCGATCCAGCCGCCGTCGGCCGAGAGCCCGCTGGCCTCGGCGCGCGCCTTGGCGTAGGAGATCACCTGCGAGGTGACCAGCACCACGAGCGTGGCGAACAACAGCCACCGGCTGTGCTCGTGATACACCGCCCACCAGGCCAGGCCGCCGAAGATCGCGCCGTCGGCGACCCGGTCGCAGGTGGCGTCGAGCACCGCGCCGTACTTCGTGCCGCCGCCGCGCGCCCGCGCCATGGCCCCGTCGAGCATGTCGAACATGACGAACAGCCAGATCACCATGGTCCCCCAGAACAGATGCCCGGAGGGAAACAGGGTGACGGCGGCGGCGATCGAGGCGGTGGTGCCGATGACGGTCACGGCGTCCGGGGTGAGCCCGGTCTTGACCAGCGCCTTGCCCAGCGGCGCAGTCGCTTTCGCGAACGTCTCGCGACCGAAGAAGCTCAGCAACTTCTAGTCCGTCTCTTTCCAGGCGGCGGCCAGGAGCGCCCTGGTCTCCCGTAGCAGCTGTGGCATCACCTTCACCCCGCCGACGACGGTGATGAAGTTGGCGTCTCCGCCCCAGCGCGGCACGATGTGCTGATGCAGGTGGTCGGCGAGCGAACCGCCCGCCACGCCACCGAGATTCAGCCCGACGTTGAAGCCGTGCGGACGCGACACATTCTTCATCACCCGGATCGCCCGCTGCGTGAACGCCATCAGCTCGGCGCTTTCCGGTTCGGTGAGCGCTTCGAGATCGGCGACCCGGCGGTAGGGCACCACCATCATGTGGCCCGGGTTGTACGGGTACAGGTTGAGCACCGCGTACACCAGTTCACCGCGGGCGATGATCAGCCCGTCCTCGTCGGTCATCTTGGGGATGTCGGTGAAGGGATGCCCGCTGGCGTCCGCGGGCCGCGGGTTGCTGGCCGCCTCGGCGATGTAGGACATCCGGTAGGGCGTCCACAGCCGTTGCAGCCGATCGGGTTCGCCCGCGCCACGATCGACGATGCGGTCTTCGAAGTCGCTGTCGGTCATTGCGCGGCCTGAACGATTTGGAAGCCCTCGGCGGTCGGGGAATCGTTGACGCGGTTGCGCACCCACGCCTCGACGGTGGCCACCGCGTCGGCGGTCGGCACGCCGTTGACCTGGGTGCCGTCGCGGAATCGGAAGCTGACCGCGCCCGCGGTCACATCCCGCTCGCCGGCCAGCAGCATGAAGGGGATCTTCTGCGCGGTGTTGTTGAAGATCTTCTTCTGCATCCGGTCGTCGCTGCGGTCGACCTGGGCCCGGATGCCGCGATCCTGCAGCTGCTCGATCACCGAATCCAGGTGCGGGGCAAAGGCTTCCGCGACCGGGATGCCGACCACCTGGACCGGCGACAGCCAGGCCGGGAAGGCGCCGGCGTAGTGCTCGGTGAGCACGCCGAAGAACCGCTCGATGGAACCGAACAGCGCGCGGTGGATCATGACCGGGCGGTGCTTGGCGCCGTCGGAGCCGGTGTACTCCAGCTCGAAGCGCTCGGGCAGGTTGAAGTCGAGCTGGATGGTCGACATCTGCCAGGTGCGGCCCAGCGCGTCCTTGCACTGCACGGAGATCTTCGGGCCGTAGAACGCGGCGCCGCCCGGATCCGGGACCAGCTCCAGGCCCGAGGCCGAGGCGACCTTGGACAGGGTCTCGGTGGCCTCTTCCCAGAGCTCGTCGGAGCCGACGAACTTCTTCGGGTCCTTGGTCGAGAGCTCCAGGTAGAAGTCGTCCAGGCCGTAATCCTTGAGCAGGCCGAGCACGAACTCCAGGGTGCTGGTGAGCTCCGCGTGCATCTGCTCCTTGGTGCAGTAGATGTGCGCGTCGTCCTGGGTCATGCCGCGCACCCGGGTCAGGCCGTGGATCACGCCGGACTTCTCGTAGCGGTACACCGAGCCGAACTCGAACATCCGCAGCGGCAGCTCGCGGTAGGACCGGCCGCGCGCCCGGAAGATCAGGTTGTGCATCGGGCAGTTCATCGGCTTGACGTAGTAGTCCTGGCCGGGCTTGCGCACGGAGCCGTCTTCGTTCAGCTCGGCGTCCAGGTGCATGGCCGGGAACATGCCGTCCTTGTACCAATCGAGGTGACCGGAGACCTCGAACAGATGACCCTTGGTGATGTGCGGGGTGTTGACGAACTCGTAGCCCGCGGCCACGTGCCGGCGGCGCGAGTACTCCTCCATCTCCTTGCGGATGATGCCGCCCTTGGGGTGGAACACCGGCAGGCCGGAGCCGAGCTCGTCGGGGAAGCTGAACAGGTCCAGCTCCAGGCCGAGCTTGCGGTGGTCGCGGCGCTCGGCCTCTGCCAGCAGGCGCAGGTACTCGTCCTGGGCCTCGGTCGATTCCCAGGCGGTGCCGTAGACCCGCTGCAGATCCTCGCGGTCCTGGTCACCGCGCCAGTACGCGGCCGAGGAGCGGGTCAGCTTGAACGCCGGAATGAACTTGGTGGTGGGGATGTGCGGGCCCCGGCACAGATCGCCCCAGAGGGTTTCGCCGGTGCGCGGATCGAGGTTGTCGTAGATGGTCAGCTCGTTGCCGCCGACCTCCATCACCTCGGGATCGTCGATGCCGGACTTGTCGCTGATCAGCTCCAGCTTGAACGGCTCCTTGGCCAGTTCGACGCGGGCGTCCTCGATCTCGATCACCCGGCGCGAAAAACGCTGCGCGCCTTTGATGATCTTCTTCATCCGGGATTCCAGCTTGGTCAGATCCTCCGGGGTGAACGGGCGCTCGACCTGGAAGTCGTAGTAGAAGCCGTCCTTGATCGGCGGGCCGATGCCGAGCTTGGCCTCGGGGAACTCCTGCTGCACCGCCTGGGCGAGCACGTGCGCGGCGGAATGCCGGATGACGCTGCGGCCGTCCTCGGTATCGGCGGCGACCGCCTCCACCTCGACGTCGGTCTCCGGAGCCCAGGACAGATCCTTGAGCGCGCCCTCGGCGTCCCGGACCACCACGATGGTGTCCGGGCCCTTGGTGGGAAGACCCGCCTCCCGCACCGCAGCGCCGGCCGTAGTCCCGGCCGGCACCCGGATGAGGGCGGCGGGGGGCATGGGGGCTGAGGTGGTCACGGCAGCCTTCTCCTTAAGTCTTCGCGAGGGCGGGTATTTCCCGCACGCGTCATCACCGGCAGTTGTTCCGGCGCGGACCATGCTATCGGCACCGAATCGACCTTGTGTTCACGGACCGGCCGGATCGCGGGCCGGTCCGCGCGGCACTACCCGCGTTCGTTTCCGCGGTCAGCTATCGGCGGCGAGCTTGTGCCACAGCGCTTGCCGTTCCGGCGCAGGGCGTTTCGGGCAGCTCGTGCACATCTCGCAGCCGGCGACCTCGTAGACCAGGCAGCAGGAGATGCGGCGCACGAAGGTGCGGCCGTCTACCTCGACGAAGCGCGGGACCGGGAGTTTTCCGCCGATATCGGTGGCGAGCCGGGCACCGGCCTCGGCATCCCCGGCGTCCAGGGCGCGGTTGCCCGCGGCGTCCGCGACGATCGCCCACAGCGCGGGCACTCCCGCACCGGAGACCGCGGCGACCGCCGGGATGACGGTGGCGAGCGTCTCGCGCAGGGCCGCACTGGCGTCGGCACGATGCGACCAGCCGGCGTCCGCGCCGGGCAGTTCCGCGGCGGCCGTACCCGGCAGAATGTGTACGCGTTCGATGCCGCCGTCCGGGCGCACCTCGCAATCGAGGCGATCCAGGGTCGGGATCGGCGCGGGACGGCCCTCGGCGTAGGCCCGGGCCACCTGCTCGACCAGCGCCGAGGCGACCATGCACCACCAGAGGGTGCCCGCGACGCGGGGCGTGGCGGTGCCCCAGGACGCGCCCATCTCCGCGATCCGCGCGGCCAGCCACTCCGGCTGGGTGAGCGTGGTCCCGGGGACCGTCACCATGTCAAAGGACTGTGCAACCACTTCGATTCGACTCCGATCCAGCCGCCGACCATTCCGAATGTGCCCAACAACCACAGCGTCGCGACCACGAACAGAAACGTGAAGAGCGCGGCGCACGCCTGCACCACCAGCCCGCGGCCGGCGAACCACTCCATGAACTTGTCGTACCGGTGCCGCAGCCAGCCCAGGGCCTGGTGAGCCCAGGTGAATTCGGTGGCGAGAATACCGAGGCCGGCGAACACGATGAGCCAGCCGGGTCCGGGATAGGGAATCGCGATGATGCCCAGGATCAGCACCGCCAGACCGACCACGCCGACCACGATCCGGTAGGCGAGATTCAGGGTAGGTCGCTCGGTGATCGCGGCGCGGAAGGCGCGCCAGCGACCAAGTTCGGTTGTCTCGGTCTGTTCTAACTCGGTGCTCACACCAGCAAGCCTACGAGCCGCCAAGGGGAACCCGCCCGGACCGCGCTGCGGCCCGGGCGGGTTCGGTGTGCGTCAGACCAATTCGGCTGCGGCCAGCTGATCCTCGATGCGGACCAGACCGTCGACGGTCACCTCGACGACGCGGGCGGTCGCGATGTCGAAGAACAAGCCCGACACCGTGACACCGCGGTCGGCGATGGCGGCCCGCACCGCCGGATGCCGGTGCAGGGTCTCCAGCTGGACGGCCACATTCACCATGCTCAGCTGATCGATCTCGCCGAAACCGGCTGCGGCAGCGGCGATCGCGACCGGATGGCCGGCGCGATACCGGTCCAGGCTCGGCTGGGCGTGTGCCAGCCAGGCCCCGATACCGGTGCCGGTGGCGCGTTTGTGATCGCCACGATGCAGCGCGCCCATCGCGCCGCAGGCGGAGTGCCCGCACACCACGATGGAGCGCACGTCGAGCTGCTCCAGCGCGTAGGTGAGCGCGGCCTCCACCGAGGCGTCGTCCTCGATCGGCACCAGGTTGCCGACGTTGCGCACGGTGAACAGATCGCCGGGACCGCTGTTGGTGATCACGTTCGGCACCACCCGCGAATCCGCGCAGGTGAGGAAGAACGAATCCGGGTCCTGGTGGTCGCGTAGTTCGTCCAGGTGCGGGCGCACCACGTGGGCGTGGCTGCGGTGGTAGGCGGCGACGCCCTCGGTGATCTGATCGCGCTGCCGGCCCGCGCGCGGCTGCCAGGGGCCGAGCACGTCGTCGAACATGGCCCGGCCGAAGCCGCGCGCGGGCGGCCCGGCGTCGGCGTCGGCCATCCGCGCGCTGCCGATCTCCACGAATTCCACACTGCCGCCGTGGCTCTCCTGATGACGAACCCATTCGGAGAGGGCGTCGAAGGCGGCGTGGTCGAGGAAGTCGACGGTCATCTCCACAGTCACGTCGGCGTCGTCGGGCACCTTCGCCAGCTGCGAGGACAGCTTGGGCAGCGCGAGGAAGGTGCAAGACCCGTCGATGGTGACCAGCCAGCGTTGCGAGGCCGGGATCTGCGCGGCCACGATCGCCACCCGGACCACCCGCCACAGCAGCAGGACGAAGGCCAGCGCCAGGCCGATGATCACGCCTTCGAGCAGGTTCAGGAACACCACGCCGCCGATGGTGACGACGTAGACCAGCAGGTCACCGGTGCGCCGGGCGAGCCGGATGTGGGCCAGCTTGACCAGCTGCATGCCGATCACGATGAGCAGACCGGCCAGCGCGGCCAGCGGGATCTGTTGCACCAGCCCGGCCAGCGCGACCGAGAACAGCAGGATCCACAGGCCGTGCAGCACGGTCGAGGCCCGGGAACGGGCGCCGGCCTGCACGTTGGTGGCACTGCGCACGATCACGCCGGTGATCGGCAGACCGCCGACCATGCCGGAGAGCACGTTCGCCGAGCCCTGGCCGATGAGTTCACGATCGAAATTGGTGCGCGGGCCGCTGTGCATCTTGTCCACCGCGACCGCCGAGAGCAGGCTCTCCACGCTCGCGATCAACGCGATGGTCAGCACCATGACCGCGATGGCCGACCAGCCGCCGCTCGGGATCTCGGGCAGGCCGATGGCGTCGAACAGCGAGCCGTCCAACACGATTCGCTCCGCACCGGTGGGCAGCAGCAGTGCGAGCACGGTGGCCGCGACGACCGCGACCAGTGGGCCGGGGACCACGCGGATCTGGCTGGGCATGTACTTCCAGCCGAGCATGATCGCGATCACCACGCCGCCGACGAACACGTCGCCGCCGTGCAGGTTCAGCAGCTGGCCGGGTAGATCGACGATGTTGTTCCAGGCCGAGCTGCGCGAGGAACCGCCGAGCAGCACGTGGATCTGCTGTAGCGCGATGGTGAGACCGATGCCGGCCAGCATCGCGTGCACCACCACCGGCGCCACCGCCAGGGCGGCGCGCGCGATTCGACTGAGGCCGAACAGGATCTGTAGCACGCCCGCGGCGACGACGATGAAACAGGTTGTGCCCCAGCCGAACTTGTTGATCGATTCGGCGACGACCACGGTCAGGCCGGCCGCCGGGCCGCTCACCTGCAAGGTGGAGCCGCCGATCAGGCCGGCGACGATGCCGCCGATGACGGCGGCGATCAGGCCGGCGGCAACCGGCGCGCCGGAGGCGACGGCGATACCGAGGGACAGTGGCAGCGCCACCAGGAAAACCACGATCGAGGCGGGAAGATCATGGCGCGCAATAAAATTCAGACGATCAGGCAGTGATCGGTTACCCGGTCTTCCGGGTCCGGGCACAGGTGGGGCTAGGTCGCGATCGACAGCCATTGCTCCTCCAGGTCCAGTGCTTATGAGGTGATCGCCGACGCGCCGTTGGATCGGCAGGTAAATCGCCTCGAGGCTATTGGTAAAGACTTAGCAAAACTTAAGAAGTTGCCCCGAAGTGGCTGGCGCCATAGGCCGATGCGGCTGTGAGAGCGCTCACACAGGCTACTGAACCGGTTCGGCCGCAACGCGACTCGGTACGTCTTCCTCGAACTGCGCGATCCCGGCACCGGTCACCTCGATCACCCGCGCGGTGGTGATATCGAAGAACAGACCGCGCACCGCGACACCGCGCTCGTGCACGCCCCGGGCGACCGCCGGATGCGCGTGCAAGGTCTCCAACTGCAACGCCACATTCACCATGCCCAGCTGATCCACCTCGGAGAATCCGGCGGCCGCGGCCGCGGCCGCCACCGGATGGCCGAGCCGGAAGTGGGCCAGGCTGGACTGCGCGTGCGCCAGCCAATCCCCCAGCCCGGGCCCCGCCTGCACGCCGCGATACAGCGCGTCCATCGCGCCGCAGCCGGAGTGCCCGCACACCACCACGCTGCGCACGTCCAGCTTCTCCAGCGCGTAAATCAACGCCGCCTCCACCGAGACATCGCTGCTGCCCACCGGCACCAGATTGCCGACATTGCGCACGGTGAACAGATCACCCGGGCCGCTGTGGGTGATCACGTTGGGCACGATCCGGGCATCGGCACAGGTCAGAAAGAAGGTGTCGGCCTCGGAGTGATTGCGCAGACCGTCCAGGTGCGGGCGCATCAGATGCGCGTGCCCGCGGTGGTAGGCCGAGATCCCGGCGACCACCGGGTCCACCCGGTTGGCGGTGCGCCGCCACGGGCCGATCAGGTCGTCCACCGCTTTACTGGCGTGCTCGCGGGTCGGCGGGCCGGCCAGCGCCGCGGCCATCCGCACCGGGCCCAGTTCGACGAATTCCACACTGCCGCCGTTGGTTCGGTGTCTGCGCACCCACTCGTCGATGGTCTCGTAGGCGGCGTGGTCGAGGAAGTCGACGGTCAGCTCGAAGCGCACCATCGCGCCCGCCGGGACCTTCGCCAATTCCTGCGACAGCTTCGGCAGCGCGACGAAGGACAGACTGCCCTCGATCGTCACCAGCCACTGATCCCCGAATTCGCTGTCGGGCACCGGTTTCGCCACGATCTGCGCGCGCACCACCCGCCACAGCAGCAGCCCGAAGGCCAGCGCCAGGCCGATCAGCACGCCCTCGAGCAGGTTCAGGAACACCACACCGAGCACCGTGACCAGGTAGACCACCAGGTCCCGGGACCGATGCGCCAGCTTGATGTGTGCCGTCTTCACCAGCTGGATGCCGATCACGATCAGCAGACCCGCCAGCGCGGCCGTCGGAATCTGGCGGACCAGCCCGACCAGCGCCACCGAGAAGATCAGGATCCAGAGCCCGTGCAGCACCGAGGACGCCCGGCTGTGCGCTCCCGCTTCCACATTCGTCGCACTGCGCACGATCACGCCGGCCACCGGCAGGCCGCCGAGCAGGCCCGAGAGCACGTTGGCCGAGCCCTGGCCCAGCAGTTCCCGATCGAAATCGGTGCGCTCGCCGCCGTGCATCTTGTCCACCGCGACCGCCGAGAGCAGGCTCTGCACGCTGGCGATCAGCGCCACCGTCAGCACGGTGACCGCGACCGCGAACCAGTTGCCCTCCGGCAGGCGCGGCAGCGCGATCTCGTCGAACAGGTCGGTGCCCAAGGGAACTCGGGCGACCTCGACCGGAAGCACCAGCGACAGCACGGTGCCGACGCCTACCGCCACCAGCGGGCCGGGCACCACCCGCACCCGCGCGGGCAGATACTTCCAGCCGAGCATGATCGCGATGACGGTGACGCCGATCAGGACCGCGGGGCCGTGCGAATGCAGCAGCTGTGCGGGCAGTTCGACGACGTTGCGCCAGGCCGAGCTGTAGGAGGAGCCGCCGAGCAGCACGTGCAGCTGCTGCAACGCGATCGTGATGCCGATGCCGGCCAGCATCGCGTGCACCACCACCGGCGTAATGCCGAGGGCCGCACGGGCAATGCGGCTCAGGCCGAACATCACCTGCAGGACGCCCGCCGCGACGGTGATGAAACAGGTGGTGGCCCAGCCGAATTGGCTGATCGTTCCGGCGACCACCACCGTCAGGCCCGCGGCCGGCCCGCTGACCTGCAGCGCCGAACCCCCGAGCAGACCGCCGACCACGCCACCGACCACGGCCGCGATCAAGCCGGCGGCGACGGGGGCGCCGCTGGCTACCGCGATACCGAGCGAAAGCGGAAGGGCGACAAGGAAAACCACCAGGGAGGCGGGTAGATCGTGGCGGAACACAGAGCGTAGCGGGTCGAAGACGGCGGAACGCGGCAACGTCCGTGGTGCGGGATCGGTGTCGGTGAACATATTTCTCCTTCGCCGAACCGGCAGCGCCGTATTCGGTTCATCGGTCGAACATGTACAGGCATCGAAAGCGAGCGGCGGGCGAAGCAGAAGACTTCGGAACGCTGGTTTGGAGCAACCACCCGGTTATGCGGAGAACGCGCTGATAGTAAAGACTTCGCAAAGCAGTTGGAAAGGGCTGACAGGGCACTGACCGGAAATCGCTACCAAAATGTGATCGCAGTCACACCAGACTACCGGATCCGGAGCCACCGGCCGGTGCATCCGGAACTCGGGCGAAAATCGCGAAATACGCTGCGCGCCGGGGGACCCTGAGAGCGTGAGAATCTATGCCGACCGTGCTCCCGTCGCCGCCCGTCAGCTCCTCATGGACCTGCTGGTGCTGGCCTGGGTTTACCTTGCCGTCCGCGCCGCCTGGTGGTTACACGATCTGGTGCTGAAGCTCGCGATCCCCGGTCAGAAGCTGGAGGGCGCCGGAAATGGCATGGCCGACAGTCTCAGTGATGTGGGCGACAAGGTGGACCGGGTGCCCGTCGTCGGCGACGAACTGACCACGCCGTTCGACAAGACCGCCGCCGCGGCCCGGTCGATCGCCGAGGCCGGGCGCGATCAGCAGGGCTTCGTCGACGACCTGGCCATGGCCCTGGCCATCGGTTCGCTGATCTTCCCGATCGGGCTCGTCCTGTTCGTCTGGCTACCGCGCCGCTGGCGCTGGATGCGCCGCGCGGCCGCCGCCCGCGACCTGCGCGCCGCCCCCGCCGGCCGCGACCTCCTCGCCCTGCGCGCCCTGGCCAACCAGCCCCTGCGCACCCTGAACCGCATCGACCCCGACGTCGTCAACGCCTGGCGCAACGGCGACGACGCCACCGTCCGCGAACTAGCCGCCCTCGAACTCCGCAGCCTCGGCCTCCGCGGCCGCTGACCCGAGCCCTCCCGGCTCAGTATTCGTCGCGTTTGCGGGGCCAGTCGGCGAAGTCGGTGCCGCGGCCGGTGGGGGTGCGGTCGAGGAGTTGCCAGGTGGCGTTGAGGGCTTCGGTGCCGCGGTCGTAGGTGGAGTAGGTGTGGTAGACGGTGTCGTCGGCGCGGGCGAAGCAGCTCAGGGCCATCAGTTCCATCTGGTCGAGCATGTTGCCGGGGCGGCGGGGTGTGGGGATGTGCATGAGGTCGTAGAAGTCTTCGTTGAAACCGTTGTCGCCCAGCGAGACCCATTCGATGTCCCAGCCGAAGCGGGCCTTGTATTCCTCGAGGACCGGAAGCGGTGAGCGGGAGGCGAGCAGGAAGGTGACGTCGTGGTGGGCCAGGTGCGGCACCGCGCCGACGAGATTGTCGGTTTCGAAGGTGCAGCCGGGGCAGCCGGCCGGGGTGTTCGGACCGTGCATGAAGTGGCGGATGATGAGCTGGGAGCGGCCGTCGAAGAGTTCCGCCAGCGTCTTCTCGCCGGTGCTGGTGTCGAAACGGTAGTCCTTGGTGACGGGGACCCAGGGCAGGGCCTGGCGCTGCCGCGTCACCTCGTCGCCGCGCCGGGTGAGGTCTTTCTCCTCGGCGCGCAGCTTCTCGTATGCTGCCCGCCACTGCTCGCGAGTACCGACATCCTGTGTGGACATGATGCTTCCTTCCGCTGTGCTGACTCTCCCTAGTGGTGACGAGTCGGCGCGGCCGAATTCATCGGCGCCCCGGGTTCAGCCGAGCAGGCGCTGCTCGGTGGCCACGGCCACCGCGGCGGCGCGGGTGTCCACACCGAGCTTCTCGTAGACCCGGCCGAGATGGGTCTTCACGGTGGACTCGCTGATGTGCAGCGCGCGGGCGATCTCCCGATTGCCGTGGCCCTGCGCGAGTTGCCCGAGGATGTCGAGCTCCCGGGCGGTCAACGTGGGCGCGGGGTTGCGCATGCGGGCCATCACCCGCTGGGCGACGGGCGGAGACAGCGCCGGGCGCCCCGCGGCGGCAGCCCGGATAGCCGCGAAGAGTTCTTCCGGGCGTTCGGCTTTCAGCAGATAGCCGGTGGCGCCGGCGGCGATGGCGCGGGTGATGTCGGCGTCGGTGTCGTAGGTGGTGAGCACGAGAACGTGGGCGCTGGTACCGGACTCGGCGATCCGGCGGGTCGCCTCGATCCCGTCGATGCCCGAGCCGAGCTGCAAATCCATCAGCACGACATCGGGTGCGTGCCGCGCGGTGAGGGCGATGGCCTCCTCCCCCGTGCCCGCCTCCCCGATCACCTCGATGTCCGGCGCACTGGACAGCAACGCGAGCAGACCGGCCCGCACCACCGCGTGGTCATCGCAAACGAGCACGCGCACAGTCGAATTCATGCTTCTCCCCACGGGATGGCGGCGGACAGCACCGTCCCCTCGCCCGGCGTGGATTCGACGGTCAGCGCACCGCCGAACTGCTGGAGCCGGGCCCGGATGGCCGCGAGTCCGTAACCGCGACCGGTGTTTTCGGGCAGCGCGGCGATATCGAAACCTTGACCGTCGTCGGCGATATCGAGCACGACTTGATCGCCGAGCCCGGTCAGGGTCAGGGTGGCGGTGCGGGCACGCGCGTGTTCCCGCACGTTGGCCAGCGCACCCTGCGCGATCCGCAGCAGTGTCGCCTCGACCCGCTCCGGCAGCCGGGGCGGTTCGCCGTCCATCTGGAAGCGGACGGCGAGCGCACCGGCGCTCTCCCGCTCCGCCAGCGCACCCAGCGCCGCGGCCAGCGAGCCGTGCGCCGCGAGATCCGCCGGTGCGAGATCGCGCACGAATTGCCTTGCCTCCGTGAGGTTCTGCTCGGCGATCGATTCGGCGGACCGCACGTGCTCGTGCGCGCGGGCGGGCTCGGTGTCCCAGATCCGATCGGCGGCCTGCAACAGCATGCGCTGACTCGACAGCCCCTGTGCCAGGGTGTCGTGGATTTCCATGGCCAGCCGCTCGCGCTCGGCCAGGGTGCCTTCGCGCCGTTCGGTGGCGGCGAGCTCGCGGCGGGTGCGGATCAGGTCCTCGATGAGCACGCGCTGATGATCGGACTGGCGCCGCATGTGGACGAAGACGGTGGTGGCCAGCACGACCACGGTCGGCAGGGTGACGAGCACGGCCGGATCCGCCCACCCGGCCAGCCGGATCTGCGCACCCGCGACGAACGCGGTGAGCACCGCGACCAGGATCAGCGCGGTCCGCAGCGGCAGGATCCGCAACCCGGTGTAGAGCAGCGGCACCGCGCACCACGCGAAACTCGGCGCGAGCGCGACGAGCACGATCCAGAGCGTCACCACCACGGCCAGCCACCCGACGCGGCCGCGGCGCGCACCGAGCGCGTACACCCCGGCCACCGCCACCGACAGGACGACGATCACCGGCGTGCGCGCCGACTCGGGATGCCGCAGCGCGAACCGCGCCAGCGACGCGGCGACCAGCAGCAGGAACGCGGCGTGCATGATCACGCCGAGCACCCGATCGCCGTTCACCTGCGCGTTGTCGGTCACGAGCCCCATTCTGCCCGCCCCGGGGCAGTCCCGTATCGACCGATCGGACGATAAGGGCATCCACCGGGTTACCACCGATCACCGTCCCGCTCGCCGATCCGCCGGACCCCGTCCGCGCCGCAGGATCGAAGCAGCGACAACCCGCCGACGCAAAGGAAACCCCATGAGCACCCTCTCCCGCCGCACCCTGACCGGACTCGTCACCGGCGCCGCCGTGCTCGCCGCCGTCGGCGCGGGCGCCGTGGCCGTCGATCTGACCGGCTCCGACGCCCCCGCCACCGCCCAGGTCGCGCTGGCCGCCGACGCCACCCCCGGCAACCTGCGCCAGAGCACCCACCTGTCCGTCGATGCCGCCACCCGGGCCGCCCAGTCCGTGCTGCGGGCCGCCGCGCAGAAGAACCAGCGCATCAGCGTCGCCGTCGTCGACCGTGACGGCAACACCCTGGTCACGCTGCGCGGCGACGGCGCCGGCCCGCAGTCCTACGAATCCGCCGAGCGCAAGGCCTTCACCGCCGTCTCCTGGAACGCGCCCACCTCCGAACTCGGCAACCGCCTCGCCGCCGCGCCCCGCCTCGCCGACATCCCCGGCACCCTGTTCCTCGCCGGCGGCGTCCCCGTCACCGCGGGCAACGCCCCGATCGCGGGCATCGGCGTCGCCGGCGCGCCCAGCGGCGACCTCGACGAGGAATTCGCCCGCGCGGGAGCGGCCGAACTGTCGCGCTGACGCACCGGAGCCGCGCCCGAGATTCGCGGGCGCGGCACACTGCTCACCCGATCTCCCAGGCCAGCCTGCGGATGTCGAGATGCGGCGAACATCGCAATTGCTGGAGCGCCTCCCGATGTTCGTCGGTGCGGTGCTCGATCAGCCCGAAGGCGAGAACGCCACCGGTGACGTCGCCGCGGGCGATCAGGCTCCGGATCGCGGGCAACAGCGACGACCTCGACCGCGCGTTCCAGCCGAACAGCCGGTGCCCGCTGGACACGATCCGGAACGCCGTCACCGGCGTCAGCCGGTCGGCGAGCGCGTTCAGCTCGAAAGCCATTGTCTCCGGGTCGAATTCCTCCGACGGCAGCAGGTAGATCAGCATGCGGACGGCCTGGACGACGTGCAGCGGATGATCCAGCAGCAGTTCGGCCGCGGCGCGCGCGAGCCCGCGCCGCCAGAGTTCCGCGTCCCGGGCGGCAGTCAGCGCACCCGCGATCTCCCGTACCCGCCCGTGCCGGTCGGCGGCCAGCAGGCGCAGTAACACCGGCAACGCCTCGTCCTTGATCAGTCCACTGCGCAGCAGGGCGAGGAACACAGTCTGGTCGGTGTCGTCACCGGTGACGGCCGCCTCGACGATCTCGTCGACGCCGCGTTCGAACCAGGGCGCCCACATCGCGAACGCCTTCGCGGCACGGAACCGGACCCCGGGCGCTTCGGCGGCGGCCAGCAGCGCGCACACCAGTTCCGCGCCGCCGGCCCGGTGCTGGGGCGCGTACTGCTCGGGTGTCGATTGCAACAGCGTCCGGACCATCTGCTCCGTGTTGTACCGCACCGGGATTTGCGCGAGTGCCGCACGGGCACGGTCACTTTCGGGCAGCCGACGCAGCGCGACCGCCAGCGCGATGCGTACATCGGGATGGAGCTGCGGGATGGCCCAGGCGCGCAGCAGCAGGTCCTCCGCGCCGGGCACACGCTGCGTGATCAGCTGGCGGGCCGCCAGTTTCCGGACGCCGACCCGTCCTTCGAACAGCGCCCGCTCCAGGTTCTCCCGCAGCTGTACCGGTCGGCTGACCCGGCACAGTTTCGCCGCGGTCGCGAGGGCGGTCGGCCCCGGAATGCGCAGCAGACGCGGCAGCACCCGCGGGTAATCGCCGAGCGCCCCCAGCGCGGTGTCCGCGAGCACGGGGTCGCCGCCGAGCGCGTGCTCCACCAATTTCGCGTTGTGGAACGGGATTCGGCTGAGGCCGCGCAGCGCCCGCACCCGTTCCTCGATCAGGGCGTCGCCGTCGTCGGCGATCGTCTCCAGCGCCGCGCCGACGGACTCGCGCTGCGCATCGGTCCAGCGTCCGGCCATGCCGGGCAGCACTTCGTGATCCGCCAAGACCCCCGGCTCGATCGGGAGCAGATCGGTGCGCCGGGTGGCGACGGCGCGCCAGACCGGTTCGAGGCGAATCGCTTCGGGCGCGTCGCGCAGCAGCGCGGCCACCTGGGCATCCCGGTTCGCGCAGTGGCGCAACCACATTCCCGCCGCGATCCCGGCCGAGCGCTCGTCACCGTCCACGACGATCTGCCGCAGGTCGGCCAGCAGTTCGGGCAGGGCGCCAAGGCGTGCGCCGAGCGAACCGGCGAGCACAACGGTGGTGTAGTGGTCGCACGGCTTTTCCAGCAGGTCGAGCAGTTCCCGCTCTTGGCCGCGCCGGAGCACCCGGCCCAGGGTGGATGGCCGGGACAGCGCGCCGCCGCCGAAACGGTCGATCAACCGGGCATAGGTGCGCAATGCCCAATCGGACAGCGCCGGTTCGGTATTCAGCGCCCGGTCCGCGAGCGCGCACAGCGCCGACCGCGTCCGTTCGGAGGTATCCCGCGCCGGAACGACCGCGGCGACGAGTCGCTCGAGGTGCTCTGCCCAGAGCGGATCGAGACGAAGCTCGGCGATGCCCTCCAGCAGCGCGGCCCGCGCCGGATCGCGCTCGTTGCGAATGCGCTCCACCAACTCGCCGAGTACCGCCGTGGTCGCGGCACGGTCGCCGGTGCGCTGCGCGGCCCGCAGCAACAGGCCGCGGGCGGCCTCGCGGCTGCGGGGATCGCCGGTGAAAGCGGCGGACCGCAGTGCGGGTTCCGCTTCCGAATAGGGGAGGAACGCGGTGATCCGCAGCGTGATTCTCGGATCGTCCAGGTGCGCCCGCGACGAATGCCGCGCGGTGTCATGCCATTGGCGCAGCCGCCGCGCTTCGCACACCGCGAGCTCGTGCGGCAGCAGATGCAGGAGGGCCAACGCCTCCCGCTCATAAATGTCGCACCGCTGATAGACGGCGCCGCGACGGCTTACCGGCAGGGCACGCAGCAGGGGGCCGGGCCGCCGCCCTGCGAGCCGCACCAATTCGTCGTCGCCGAGTCCGGCACAGCGCGCCAGCAGGGACTGCTTCGGCTGATAGCGCCGGCGCAGCAGCCGGGACAGCAGCCCGGCCGCCCGGGGCAGATCGGCCCGCATCAGCGGGCCCATCACGTCTCCGGGCAGGCGATAGATCATGCGCCCCAGGCCGTGTCGCTCCAGTAGGTCGAGGACCAGCACCGGTTCCCGTGCTGCGGCTTCGCGGATCGCCGGGAACCGCTGCCGCCACAGCGCGAATCCCCGCGTCGTCGCGAATTCCGCGTCGAGACACCGCACTACGAGCACCGGGTGACGGCGGGTCAAGGTTTTCCAGGTGGTGACGGCATGGGCCAGCCCCGGTAGCCACTGCCCCACCACGTCCGGCGAACACCCCGGCAGCAAGCGGGCCGCCTCCCCCGCACCCCACTTCTCGGCCACCTCGGGCAGCAACCGATCGGCGAGTTCGGTGCGGCGCGCGTGAACGATAGTGCGGTACACGGCCATTCGCAGTTCGGTCGAGGACTCGACCAGGGCGGGCGGCACGGCGGCATCGGGAATCGGCAGGGTCCGGACCGCACGCAGCGCCGCCCGGCGCAACCCGAGTTCGGACCCGGCGAGCACCCGCGCGACATAGTCCAGCTCGCGCGCCGCCATCGCCATGTGCAGCGCGATGCGACGGCCGTAGTAGCCGTCGGCGGCGAGATCGGTGAGCAATGCGGGAAAGCCGGGGTCACCGGCATGGGTTCGGGCGTGCTGCGCCAGCGCACGCATGCGCTGTGAGTAAGGCAGGGATTCCACGCGATTCAGCAGGACGGAGGCCGGTTCGAGAACCGGCGTGGGGCTCAACGGCCCGGGCGCAGGACGCCCTTTCCACTAATCGTCATGCGGGACAGTATGCCCGAGCACCGAACCCGGGAACAACCCCGCGAGTGACACCCGAGGTGCCACTCGCGGTCGGCTCAGTAGGCGATGAACAGGATTTCGTCGCGGGAGTACTCGTGTCCGGGGTGATTCTCGGCCAGGTGCTTCGTGGTCTTCTCGACCAGGTCGTCCTCGTCGGTGCCGACGATGGTTTCTCCACAGGGGCAGTTCAGGTTTCGCTTCACAGCAGGCCCTCCTCTCGCGCAGAAGTCTAGATGTCGCACCGCGGGCTAGCGGAACAGCAGCGCGAAGATCGCCTTCGGCGCCGCGAGCCATTCCCGGAGATTGTTGCGCACCTTGGTGATTCGGCGGCACTCGCAGTAGGCCGTCACACCGTCGGCTTCGATGCCGGCCGCCCGGCACAGCGCGACCGCCCGGGGCAGATGCTCGTACTGGGTGACGATGAGCGCCCGGTCGACCGCGTAGTGCTGCCGGGCGCGCTCACAGGTCTCGCGGGTCGACAGGCCCGCCGGATCGGGCTCGATGATCGCGGGATCGATCCCGCGCGACACCAGATAGCTGGTCATCGCCGCGATTTCGTCGCCGGAGATGCCACCGGCGTCCCCCGAGACCAGAATTCTGGCGGCTTTGCCCGCCCGCACCAGATCGATCGCGACATCCAGCCGCCCCCGCAGGTACGACATCGGCGTGCCGTCCTCGGCCACCTTGGCGCCCGGCACGATCACCACCGGCGCGTCCGGCGCCTGCCCGACCTCGGACCGATGCCCGGCCGACACCACCCACAACCACGCGTTCGACCCGGCGACCACGACCAGCAACCCGGCGACCACCGCCCCGCCCCACACCAGCACCCGCCGCTTCACCCGCACTCGTTGCCGCCATCCCACGACACCGAGCCTCGCACATCGGCCAGAACGCGGTCGAGGGTGCGTCGCCCGATCCGGCTCAGCACCGGGTTGCTCTCGGCGTAGTACCAGACCAGCCCCATCGCCTGCTGGAAGGCCCAGGCCCGCCCGCGCTGCCACTCCGGATCGGCGCTGCCGAGCCGCTCGCGGAACGCCCGCCGCGGGCCCGCCTCGAGCAGATGCCAGGCGCCGACCAGATCCAGCGCCGGATCGGCCGGGCCGAAGCCGCCGACATCGAGGACACCGGCCAGCCGGCCGTTCGCGACGAGCAGATTGCCGGAGATCAGGTCGCCGTGGCTCATCACGTCGGGGGCCGGGCCGCGCGGCAACGCGCGCATGTCGTGCCAGATCGCCCGCAGGACAGCGGTATCCAGCAGCCGCTCGCTCTCGCGGAAACAGACGTCGAGCCAGGCGTCATGGGTGGCCAGCACGCCGCCGCGGCCGACGCCGTCGAAGGTGCGCCCGCTCGCGTCGATGGCCCGCACCGCCCGCACGAACTCCGCCAGATCCAGCGCGAACGCCGCCGAAACGCCCGGGTCGGCGTCGATGGCCACCGTGCCCGGCAGCCAGGTCTGCACCGACCAGGGCAGCGGGTAGCCCGCGCCCGGCTCCCCCAGCGCGATGGGTTCCGGCGTCGGCACCGGCGTGCGGCCGAACAACTCTCGTGCCGCCGCCAGCTCGCCGAGCAACCCCCGCCGGGCCTGTTCGGCCTCGCCCGGTTCGAGCGGGAATCGAGCGGCCAGCTCGGCGCCGATCCGGTAGATCGCGTTGACCGTCCCCGTGCCGGGCACCCGGCTGATCGGCGCGGCACGCCAGTCCGGGAACTGCTCGTCCACCAGCGCGCGCACCAGCTCCGGTGAGACGGTCAGCTGGCCCGCGTGCATCCGCATGGTCTCCGCCTCACAGCTCGTCGAGTGCCTCGCGCAGCCGCAGCAACGCCGTCTTCCAGCCGCGTTCCATCGCGTTGCGGGCCATCTTCTGGCGCCGGTCGCTGATGTCGAAGCCGGTCTGGGTCAGCAGCAACCGGGTGCCGCGGCCCTCCGGCTGGATCGCCCAGTCGACCACCCAGCGCGCGGGCGGCTCGCCGCGCAGGTCGAACCAGGTGTGGGTAAGCTGCTGCGCCGGACGCGCCGCCAGCACCTCGCAGGCGATCTCGCCGGTCGGCTGGGTGGGCAGGATGAAGATGAAATGCGTGCCGGTGGCGGCGGCGAACCCGATCGAGCTCATCAGCCAGAGTTCGATCAGATCCGGCTCGGACAGGGCCCGCCACACGGCGGGCGGCGGCTGGGTGAAGAAGCTGCCGATCTCGACCGCAGCGGGATTCAACTCTGAATCGGAAATTACGGCACACCTCCTCGACGAGTCCAGGCCACCAGCATTCCATTTCGGTGCGCCCTCGGGTGGGAGTCGGCCGCTACGGCGCGAGTTCGCCTGGTAGCGAAATGCTTTCGTGTCAGATGAGGTCGGCGATACCGCGGGCGGTGAACAGCACACCGAAGCCGAGCAGCACCGCGATCGTCATGCTCCGGTTGTTGCGCAGCATCCACCGCTTGGCCGATTCCAGGCCGCGCCGGGCCCGCTCGCCCAGCACGAGATAGATCGCCATCGGGATCAGGAAGTCCAGGGCAGCGGCCAGCAGCAGGAGCACGGTGGCGACCAGTGCGGTGCCCCGGCTGCTCTGCGAGCTGGCGATCAGGCTCATCCCCGACATCATGATGACCAGGTTCGGGTTGACGATCGCCAGCACCAGACCGGCCGTGAACGCCCGGCGGGGTCCGGCCGATTCGAGTTGGGTGAGCAGCTTCGGGGGCGGCGCGTCCGCGGGCGGCCGGTGCAGCGCGGCCCGCGCGCCGAAGGCCAGGAACACCAGGCCCACGCCCAGACCGGCCCAGTGCGCCACCGTCTTCGACGTCGAACCCGGGTCCGAGGCGCCGCCCAGCAGCGCCGCGATACCGACCTGGCTGTAGACGAGCACGAAGGCCGCGCCGAAGGACGCGGCGTTGGCCAGCGGGCGGCGCGACTGCAACAGCAGCACACACCCCACGATCGCGGCGGGCGTGATGACCAACCCGATCATCTCGGGGATCAGCAGCAGGATCAGCTCACCCATCAGCGCTCCTCACGGTGACGCATCGGAATCCGATGTGGCTCATACCGGTGTCGATCATGTGGGGGCGCCGGGCGGCCGGGCGGTAGCGCCGGCAGTAGCTGTCCGCGCACAGGAACGACCCGCCTTTGATGACCTTGCGCGGCACCGCGAACTGCGGTTGCCGGGCGTCGAGGCTGGCTTGCGCGGTGCCACCGCGCGGGTTACGGGGCGCGCAGCAGGCGGGGGCGCCGGCGTGGTTCTCGGTGTACCAGTCCTCGGTCCATTCCCACACGTTGCCGGTCATGTCGAACAGGCCGTAGGGGTTGGGCGCGAAGGTCCCGACCGGCGTGGTGGCACCGTAACCGGGTTCCGGGCGCCAGGGGAAGTCCCCGTGCCAGTAGTTCGCGAGCCGCTGGCCGGTGGCCTCTTCCTCGTCGCCCCAGCTGAATCGGGTGTGCTCGAGGCCGCCGCGAGCGGCCGCTTCCCACTGGGCTTCGCTGGGCAGATCGAGCCCGGCCCAGTCGGCGTAGGCGCGGGCGTCCGCGTGGGCGATGTGGACCACGGGATGGTCTTCCCGGCCCGTGATCGAGGAGTGCGGGCCCTCGGGGTGCCGCCAGTCGGCCCCGGGCGTCCAGGTCCACCACTGGTTGAGGTGGCGCAGGTCGACCGGCCCGCCGGTGGGCGTGAAGACCATCGAGCCGGCGCGCAGGTTTTCCGGTGGCGCCCCGGGGAATTGGTCGGCGTCCAGCGGCCGTTCGGCGACGGTCCGATAGCCGGTGTCGGCGACGAAGACGGCGTATCGGGCGTTGGTGACCTGGTGGGTTTCGATGCCGAACGCGTCCACCTCGACGCGGTGGGCCGGTTTCTCCTCCGGGTAGTGATCGTCGGAGCCCATGGTGAACAGCTGGGCCGGGATCTGGCGCAGCTCGGTGGCGATACTGGTACTCACGAAAGGTGTTTCTCCTGCCCTGCCGTGGTCGCGTCGGTTACCCGGTGTCGCCGGGACCGTCGGTCGGGGTGAAGATTTCGCGCCAATCGTTGCGCATGCTGACGACGCTCCACCGACGTCCCTGCGCGGCCGCCAAGATGTCCTCTGCGCCGTCGGTGTAGTCGAATTCTCGTACGGAGTCGTCGTGCAGGATCAGCAACCGCAATGCTGGCGTGTCGGGCAGTTCGCAGAATTCCAGCATGGGCAGATCGCCGTTGGAGTTGCCGACCGACAGGATCGGGCGGCGACCGATGCGGCTCCAGATCCGGACCGGTTTCTCCGGTCCGTCGTCGAAGAAATCCATCGCCGCCTTGTAGAGCAATTGCCCCTGCTCGCCGCGATAGGTGAGCCCGAGCGCGCTGCCGATGACGCGTTCGGGCGGAATCCCGTAGAGCGCCTCGGCGACCGGACGCATGAAGTCCCGATCGCCCCCGGAGGCAATGTAATTGGTGAAACCGTGCCCTTGCAGATACCGCAGCAATTCGACCATCGGGAGATATCCGCAGCTGCGATACGGGCGATGCAGACCGGGATGCTCGGCGCGAGCGAAGAACGCGGTGACCGTCGCGTCGTAATCCTCGACCGTGACCTCGTCGAACGCGCGGGTGACCGCGCCCATCAACAACTTCAGGTCCGCGTCGTCGCCGTGGTAGTGCTTGACCATGGCAGCGCCCAGCCATCGCAGATCGTGGGTGTAGGCGGCCTGCCAGGGCTGCTGGTTCCGCAACTCCGGATCGTCGGCCGCGATTTCACCCAGCCGGCCGATCGTGAAGTCCAATTGGATCGGCATCGGTTTCTCACACCACAGGGTGCCGTCGTTGTCGAACACCGCTACGCGCGCGGCGGGTTCGACGAAGCCGGGCCCCTTCTCGTCGGTGACGCGTTCGACGAATTCGACGATCGCGGTGCGCGCCGCACCGTCTGTCCAGGACGCCAGATCGGTGGCCACCACGGTCAGTCCCGGGCCAGGTATTCGTGCAGTTTGGCGACCGCGTGGTCGATGGTGAAGGTGGCGGGCTCCTGCCGGGGCGGGAATTCCTTGAAGGTGTCCAAGAACGCCGTGCAGATCGCGGTGCCGTAGGCGGTGATGTAGTCGTGGTCGAGGAACCAGTCCCAGTAGGTGTTGGAAGTGCTGTCGGCGCGCTCGAACGGATCGGTGCGCAGATTGAACAACTTGGGAATGCGGAGCGCGGTGAACGGCTCGGCCCAGATGCCCAGGGTGCCGGTGGCGCGCTGCTCCATGAACACGATTTTCCAGTTCTCGAACCGGATACCGAGCACATCGCAGTCGTCGGAGAAATAGACCATGCCGCGCCGGGGGCTGTGCTCGACCTCCCCCGTCAGGTAGGGCAGCAGGTTGTAGCCGTCGATATGGGTCCGATAGGTCTTCTCGCCGACGGTATGGCCCTGTTTGAGTTCGTCGATGATGCCCGGATCCCCGGCCGCCGCGAGCAGGGTCGGCAGCCAGTCGTGATGCTGGACGATATCGTTGGACACCACTCCGGCGGCGATCTTTCCGGGCCATCGGATCAATTCGGGAACACGGAACGCGCCCTCCCAGTTGGTGTCCTTCTCGCTGCGGAACGGGGTGGTCGCGCCGTCGGGCCAGGTATTGGCGTGCGGGCCGTTGTCGGTGCTGTAGATGACGATCGTGTCCTCGGCCAGACCGAGTTCGTCCAGCAGGTCCAGGACCTGGCCGACATTGCGGTCGTGATCGATCATCGTGTCGTGATACGGCGACTGCCAGACCCCGGCCTGGCCGCGGCTCTCGGGTTTGGTGTGGGTGCGCACGTGCATGTGGGTGAAGTTCAGCCACACGAAGAACGGCGTCTGCGATTCGTGCTGGCGGCGGATGAAATCCACACACGCGTCGGCGATCTCGTCGTCCACGGTTTCCATGCGCTTCTTGGTCAGCGGCCCGGTGTCCTCGACGCGCTGTTTGCCGACCCGCCCGAATTTCGGGTCCTCGGTCGGATCGTCGGTGTCGGTCGCCCACGAGTGCAGCACACCGCGCGGCAACTGCATATTGTGCAGCCGCGGATATTGCGCTTCGGTGGGATAGTCCGGCAGCTCCGGTTCCTCTTCGGCGTTGAGGTGATAGAGGTTGCCGAAGAACTCGTCGAACCCGCGGACCGTCGGCAGATACTTGTTGAGGTCGCCGAGATGGTTCTTGCCGAATTGGCCCGTCGCGTACCCGAGCGGCTTGATCAGTTCCGCGATCGTCGGATCCTCGTGCGACAAACCGATATCGACGCCGGGGACACCGACCTTGCTCATCCCCGTCCGGTACACACTCTGCCCGGAGATGAACGCCGACCGCCCCGCCGTGCAGCTCTGCTCCCCGTAGGAGTCGGTGAACCGCATTCCTTCCTCGGCCAGCCGGTCGATATTCGGGGTGCGGTAACCCATCAGGCCGTCGCTGTAGCAGCTCAGATTGCTGATCCCGATGTCGTCGCCCCAGATGACCAGAATGTTCGGCTTCGAGTCCGGCATGAACTATCTCCCTCTATGAGCGAACCGGGTACATAACGCCGCTACCAGGATGTTCGGCTCGATCGGGAGTGCCATCACCCATTACGGGTGAAATCGGGGATTTTGGACGACGCTGGGGAACTCAACTCGGCCCCCAGCTATAGATCCAGGAGCTTCCCCGCGTCGCGGCGATCACTCTAACGGCGACCGCCACGGACCGCCACCCAATTAATCCCGCCCCGCGAACAGCTATGGTTGCGGCCCAGAGATCTACTCGCAAAGGTAACCACGCTCCCCATGATCAAGCTCTTCGCCACCGCGGCACTCGCCGCGACCACCGCCGCCCTGATCGCCGTCCCCGCGGCCCCCGCCGCCGCCAAGTCCCCCACCTGTGACAAGGCGATCCAGCTGATCAACGCCGCGGTCGACATGAGCGGCGGCAACTTCGACGCCCCCACCCGCCAGGCCCTCTCCGACCGCCTCTCCGCCCTGGCCCTCCTCGCCGGCGAAGAAGAACGAAACGCCCTCACCGGCTACGCCAACGCCCTGGTCGACGACAACATCACCGACCTCGACCCCGCCACCAACGAACTCAACCGAGTCTGCGCCTGACATACGCGCGATCATGATCGTCCGGACCTGGCGGCGGCAGCGCCCCCAGGTCCGGATGATCATGTCGGCGCGACGTCGCTTCCGCCGGGGCTGAGGCTGGTCAGTTCGGGACGACGCAGACCGTGAGTCCGACTCGCCGGTAGACGACTGCCGTTGTCGAGCAGAGGTTTTCGTCGACCACATCCTCGAAGACCTCGGTGATGCGATCGCTACCGGGCTGACGGGCGGCGCAATCGAGGCGCTGGGGAGTGTCGACGTCGGTCAGCTTCCAGCAGCTGTCGACGGTCATGTTGTAGGTGAAGCAGTACAGGGCGAGGCGGTAGCCGTCGTCGGTGCGATGGTGGTAGCTGAGCGTGGCTTTGGGGCCACATTGCTGCTGTTGGGTTTCCGGCGCCAGGGGATGGTGTTCGATCAGCCGGTACTGCGCTTCGACCGCGCCGCAATCGGCGGGTCCCGCGCTGTTGTTCGCCAAGTCCCACGACGCACAGTCGCCGATCTGCAAGCCCTCGTACTGGTTGGGAAATGCTTGCGCCGCTGGAGAAGTGGCGAGGGCCAACAGTGCCGCGCCCGCGAATGACGCAGCGATTCTTGATGACTTCATGACGTACTCCCCCAGAGAACTCAGAACTGCGTAACGATGTTGCGCGCCGACTCAGCGGCGCGACTCTCGTTGTGGGACATCAGGATAAGCAGAGGATGTCCACGACTCCAACACTGCGGCTCGCCCGTGGCGTCGCACGAACAGCTCGGCGGTGTGCTCGGCGTCGACAGTCCGCAACTTGCCGCCACAGCGCTTGCCGCGTCGAGAACGGTCACGCGTCGGGCAAGGTCGTCCTCGAGGTGGCGTGCGTGCGGCCGTGGGCGCTGTGGAAGAGTGGATCGGGTTCCGCCGAAACGGATCTGAGCCTGTGAGAACTGAAGGGGCGGCCTGATGGAAACCGCATTCGATGTAGCCGGACTGGTCGGCTACCGGTATCGCGCCGAGGACTACTACGAGATCGGCCGCGAGAAGATCCGCGAATACGCCCGAGCCGTGCAGGATTCCCATCCGGCGCACTGGAGCGAGAGCGACGCCGACGAGCTCGGATATGCCGGGCTGATCGCACCGACCACGTTCACCTCGATCGTCGCCATGCAGGCCAACCGCGCCCTGCTCGGCACCGTGCTGACCGGCTACGACATGTTCGTGCACACCGATCAGGTATTCGAGATGTACAAACCTGTCTTGGCCGGTGACCGACTGATCATCGATGTGGAACTGTCCTCGGTGCGCCGCGTCGCCGGCAAGGACCTGCTCACCATCACCAACACCTTCACCGACCGGTCCGGCCGGCTCGTGCAGATCATGCACACCACCGTGGTCGGCATCACCAGCGCTGACGTCGACGCCGACATCGGCGATGCCATCGAGGGCATAGTCATGAGCGGGCTGGAAACCGCGCCGTCGCCCACGATCGTGGACCCGCCCGTCGAACCGCTCGATCAGACCGCGCACGTCTCGCGAACACGTCAGCCGCACACCACGATTCGCTTCGAAGACATCACCGTGGGCGACGAGCTACCGCCCCTGACCGCGCACCTGACGCGCGGCGACCTGGTGAACTACGCGGGCGTCGCCGGCGATGTGAACCCGATCCACTGGAACAGGGAGATCGCCGCCCTGGCCGGGCTTCCCGATGTGATCGCGCACGGCATGCTCTCCATGGGCCTCGGCGCGGGCTTCGTCACCAACTGGCTCGGCGATCCCGGCGCCATCGTCCGCTACGGAGCGCGCCTGTCCAACTACGCCGTCGTCGAAGCCGTTTCGGCGGGCGAGGTGGAGTTCACCGGCCGCGTCAAATCGCTCGACCCGCAAGCACGCACCGCCACCGTCGTCCTGGTCGCGAAATCCGCTGGGCGCAAGATATTCGGACTGGCCACCCTGGATGTCCGCCTCCGATAGCGACCGCGCTCATTCCCAGGCGAAACGCGGCTGATCCATGTGGTCGACGCGAGTCTCCCGGTGCCGCAGCGCCACCTCGCGGAATTGATGCAGGATCGCGGCGGTCGGGGCATGCAGATGACCGCCCAGCAGCGGAAGCTGGATCGCGAGGCGGTCGGAGCCCGGCACCGCGACGAAAAGCGGCTCGACGTCGAGATCCGAGAGCGGAATCCAATGCACGACAGCCACTTCCGCGGGGTTGGGCGTGGGTTTCGGCGCGTCCCCGATCCAGGCCACCACCGGAGTCATCACATACCCGGAGCGAGTCGGATAGTCATCGAGCAACCCGAGCACCGTCGAGCGCGGCGCCTCGATCCCCAACTCCTCCGCCAACTCCCGCAGCGCGGCCGCCACCGCGTCCTCCCCCGGATCCACCTTCCCGCCCGGCAACGCCAACTGCCCAGCATGGGCACGCAGCCCCGGCGACCGCTCGGTCAGCCAAATCGCCTGTCCCCCATCGAAATCGACTATCGCGATCAACACCGCCGCCGCCTTACGACCCTCGAGGTCGAGCACCCGGCGCGGGAACGCACCCAACGCCCCGGCCACCTCACGGCGCAGCTGGTCGGCAGACGCGTCACTCCAGCGGTATCCGCTACTGTCCTCATCGACCGGCATCAGCCGAACCTAATTCGCCCCGTCGGTAACCGTCAACGTTCCTGCCGTCGCCGGAGCGTGTCGTTGTGGGCTGAACGCCGTAGTGGTCGCGAGCGCGGGTTTGACCCCAACCATGGTTGATGTTTCACACTCCGATGTATGCGTGATGACACCGAGATGATCCGAGAACTGTTCGATCGCTACACCGAGCTCTGGATTCAGCATGAGATGCGGGAGTGGGGCGAGCTGTTCACCGAGGACTGCGACTTCATCACACACCGCGGCGTGTGGTGGCGATCGAGGGAGGAGAATGTGCGCGGGCACGAAGATGTGCCCGAATCCGTTCTGGCACAGAAGAAGAACTACAGCCAGAGGGTGGTGAACATCCAGCCGATCGCTCCCGGCGTGCTGCTGGCGCACACAGAGTGGGCGTGGCCGGATCACGTCTTGCCGGGCGCTCCCGCGGGTGAGGATCGACGTGGTCTCATCACCGCGGTTCTCGTGGAACGCTCGGGGCGCTGGTTGATCCGGGCGGCACACAACACCCGGCTCAACGGGCTCGACGACTTCACACCGGCGGAATCGCGGTAACGCGGATTGCTCCGAATTCGGGGTTGCATCCGGTACCCGGGTACAGGCTTACCGTCGTGAACATGACGATCTCACCGGCTCGGGGCGACTGGGTGCCGGATGCGTGCACCCTGCCCACCGTCGAACAACCGATACGCGTCGCCGAGTTCGACCAGTTCCGCGCCGACGGGGTGACCCGGCTGCGCCGGGTCTCCCCCACTGGTCTCGAACTCCTGCTCACCGCCGAGGCCGAACCCGCCGGGCGGGACCTGGCCGCGCGGGAGTCGAACTGCTGCGCGTTCTTCACCTTCGATTTCGTTTTCACCACAGAAGGATTGGTGATGCGCGTCGAGGTTCCCGCGTCCTACACCGAGGTGCTCGACGCCTTCGCCGACCGGATCGGCCCACGATGAGCGGACTCCGCACCAGCGAACTCGCCGCGACCGCCGGCGTGAACGTGCAGACACTGCGCTACTACGAACGCCGCGGCCTGCTCGCCGAACCCGCCCGCACCCTCGGCGGCCACCGGCAATACCCGGATCACGCCGTCACAGTGCTGCGGGTGATCAAAGCCGCCCAGCGGCTCGGGTTCACGCTCGACGAAGTCGCCGACCTGCTCACAGTGGCTCAGGTCGGACGCCGACGCGCCGACGCGGGTTTGCAAGCCCGTGCCGCGACGAAGCTGGCCGAGGTCGACGTCAAGCTCGCCGAACTGACCCAGATGCGCGACTCCTTGCGCGCAGCCTTGGCCGCCGGTTGCGATGACCTGCTCATCTGTAGCGAATCCGCCACCTGCCCAGTGCCTTTCGACGGAGCGGCCCCATCGAACGTGGAGGCGGTCATCGCTGAACAGACCCGCTCGCCAACAACCTCCTGACCACGACATTTAGGCTCTGCCCATGACTGTGGCGCGCTCCATCCTGCTGTTCGTCCTGGCCGCTGTCGCCGAGATCGGCGGCGCGTGGCTGGTCTGGCAAGGCGTGCGCGAACACCGCGGCTGGGCCTGGATCGGCGCCGGAATCATCGCGCTGGGCATCTACGGCTTCATCGCCACCTTGCAGCCCGACGCGAACTTCGGTCGCATCCTCGCCGCCTACGGCGGAGTGTTCGTTGCCGGATCCCTGGTGTGGGGAATGGTTTTGGACGGCTTCCGCCCCGACCGCTGGGATGTGATCGGCGCGACCATCTGCCTCATCGGGGTCGCGATCATCATGTACGCGCCCCGCCCGGCCTGAGCAACGCGCGCCGGGACGTTCTTCTCCGCCTGGTCGAGAGAGCTCGAGTCACCACCGAATTCACGACCCCCAATAGATCTCCCAGACTCCGTCGTCGCCCTGGTGGATACCTTCGAAGAAGATGTGATGCACGTCGACGCCGCCGAACCACTGCGATTCCTGGCGAGTGCTTCTTTCCGTCTCCCTGATGGCGGCCGCGAGGTCACGCACGGTGAACCACTTACCGTTGGGCGCCAGGTGTTCAACAGGCGCACTCAGCCCACGCAAGTTCAGCACAGGCGATTCCAGGACAACGCGGTCCAACTCGCCGACGGTCAGGTCACGGAAATCCCCGTCTTCGAACACATTCAGCGCAAACGAGATTCCCCTGATCGCCGCCGTAGCCGACGCGCGCTGATTGATCAGGTTGGCCGCGACGGCCTCGGTCGGCTCCGTCAGCTCGATCGCCAACGTTCCGGACAACCCATTGAAGAACTCCAGTGACATATCAGGATGGTGACACGGGGCACCGACACGTCATCCCGCCACATTCGTGTTGTGCACCGAACAGACCCACCAGCTCTCGTCTCGCTCCGTGAAAACCCAGGTACCACGGTTGGTTACCGAGAAATCCGGTGTCCGCAACGTCTGCTCGACAGTGACGATCGCATGCCCACCGGCAAGCAGCCGCACTGCCAGAATCTTGTAGCGCGCCTGGGCATCCGGGCTGTTCCGCAGCGCGGTCGAGTGATAGGCGTGCAGCTCATCCCAGTTCAGAAAGACCGAGCCCGCCGGATTGATGAAGACCACGTCGTCGGTGAAGACGCTGTCGAAGGCAACGGCGTCCTTCGCCGCGAGTGCGGATTCGAGACGTTCGAACACTTTCGTGATCGCGGATAGCGTGTTGTCCTGATCCGTTGCGACGGCGGCCTTCGGGCGCACGCTGTTCGTATCGGCAGTCATCGTTTCAACATACGGCTAGCCGTAGGCATCGATCAGGATCACCTGCGGCGGCGTTCAGTGCGCGGGACCCTCCTTCACATATCCGCGCGAGCGAGGGCCTCGGCTTCCATCGCGGCGATAAAGTCGGCGACATCGGAGCCGTAGATGCCCCAGCTGTTCACCCCGCCGAGTTCCACCAAGCGCAGTACGCCGTCGGGACCGACACCGACATCCACGGTGACCATGTTGGCGCCGTGAACAAGGAGTCGCGCCGCCACACTCTCCGCGAAGCCGCGTACGTGTTCGGGCACAGGGAGATACGGCTCGACCGGATAAGAGCTACCGCAGAAGAAGCGGCCGTCGCGACAGAAGCAGCGATACTCACGCTCGAAGGTCACTACCTCGGAGACAACGACCAATGCGTCGCGGTGCTGGTCATAGATCTCGAGCCAGCGGCCCAGCTCCGCGATCGCATGAACGCCCGCCGGGAACAGCTTGTAGTTCGTATCGCTACGGATGAACACCTGATCACTGTCGAACATGCGCCGCAAGGGCAGATCGGGCACCGCGGAGAACGGCACCAGAAAGGCGGTCCGCCCGAGCAGGTCGTAGACGTGCCGGTAATAGAACGAACAGCGCAGTGCCGCATAGTCATCGAACACCGCTTCCCCGAGCCGCGCCACACGACGCAAACCCATCATCGTCGGCATCGTCCCGTACCCGACCACCGTGCGCCCGTCTTGAACAACGGGCCAGCGCCCCATCATCGAATCATGCGGTTCGACGATCAGCGCATCGTCGAGGGCGGCCGCGACGAGAGCCGAGCCGGGAAAGTCCTCGTGCAGATCGATGAGCCACTGGGGTCGCATGCCACGATGCTATTCACACCGCGCGAAGCATCTACCCGCGAAGTATCAATCAGCTTGGGGCGTAGCGTAGTTCGGGATATTGAAGAGACATCGGCCCTGTGGTGTTGGGCCGACTATCCAGAGATCTACGGGCACGCCGAAGCACGGTGGTCATTGCAGGTCGTACACCACGACGGCGATACCGCGGCTGGACAGGCAGCTATCGATGAGCGGTTCTATCCGGTCCCACGATCCGCCGGCCAATCCGCAGCCGATACGCGGCATGTGCACCGACGCCTTCGACGTGGACGCGAAATCGGCGAGTGTTCGCAGGTTCTGGTCGACAGCGTCGTAGCGGATCGGTGGACTGCCAGTGCTGGAGCGGAGGCCGTGCTGGCCGATCATGTTGGCCACGTACAGATCGGCGGCGACCGGGACGAATTGCACTGCACCCAGCGCGAAGTCGTTGGTGTCACGTTGCTTGTGCCAGTCGCGGTAGGCGCGTTCGGGTTGCGGCCAGCGTGCGGATACGGCGAGGACGAAGCCCTTGCCCCAGCGGCCGAGATCGTTGCAGATGTGCGCGATGATCGCGGGGCCGGTTATACGGGGTGTGGTCGCGTCCCCGGTTTCGTACGCGATCTCGGTCTTGTTCATGATGCCCTCCCGCCCCGACGATAGACACGGGCACCGACATCAACGGCTGGGCGATGGGCGGCGAACAGTACGTCGCGGAGGACCGCATTTCGATGGGTCATGATCGAAGCGTGGACGGATTGCTGGTCTTGGTGAATGGATTGCCCGGCGCGGGCAAGACCACAGTGGGTGCCCGGCTTGCTCGGTCGTTGAATGCTTGGTTTCTGTCCAAAGACGCGGTCAAGGAGGCGTTGGCCGGGAGTCTCGAAAATGCCGTCGACGTAACGGAATTGGGCGGTGTTGCTATGGAGACGATCTGGGCGATGGCGAGCCGAGCGCCCGGGAATGGTGTCATCGACTCGTGGTGGTTCAAGCCACGAGATCTGGAGTTCGCCCGTGCGGGTATAGCGAGATCCGGTGCGCGCCGGATCGTGGAAGTGTGGTGCGACCTTCCTGCGGAGGTCGCGAAATCTCGATATGCCGCACGGCAGCGGGCAGCGATCCACCGAGACAGGGAACGCTTGGCCGGCAGCTGGGACCGCTGGGCTGCCGAGGCCGAGCCACTTGGGCTGACTCCCGTTGTGCTGGTCGACACCACCGGCACCGTGGATTACGCCGCGCTCGCTGAGCGAGTACAGGTGATTGCCGGGCCCGGGTGAAGCCGGAAGCAATCCGATCGGACCGATCGAACCAGCGAGATCGGCCCCACCGAGGGATCGGTGGGGCCGAGCCGATCTGTCACCCGAACATACCGACTTCGTACGACCCACCCTTCTGGTGCAGGATCACACCGAGCCGGTTGGCGGCGTTGATCATGGCGATCGCGCCGACGAGGGCGATGACCTGGTCGTCGTCGTAGTGCTTGCGCACCAGGTCCCAGGTTTCGTCGGAGACGCCGTGGTGGCCGTCGGCGAGGCGGGTGCCTTCTTCGGCGAAGGCCAGGGCGGCTTGTTCGGCTTCGGTGTAGACGGTGGCTTCGCGCCAGGCGGCGACCAGGTTGATTCGGGTGGCGGATTCGCCGAGGTGGGCGAGTTCCTTGGTGTGGACGTCGACGCACCAGCCGCAGCCGTTGATCTGGCTGGCGCGCAGGGAGGCCAGTTCCTGGATGGTTTTCGACAGTGACGATTGGGCGAGGACCTGGGCGGCGTTGCCGAAGCGCTTGCCGAACTTGGCGCCGAGTTCGTTGTCTACCAGGTTGATTCGGGAATTCATGATCGTGTCCTTACTGGTTGCGATGGGGAACGACCATGAGATGCCGGGTGGCCGTGTCCTGTGACAGGGCGGGGATGTGACCCATGCCACCTGGGTGAGGTGTCACAGAACGGGGGCGGGCGGCATCTTGTGTACGTGCCAGAGTTCAGAGATCGCGCCACCGAGACGTTCGTGACCCACCGGAATCTGCTGTTCACCGTCGCCTACGAGATGCTCGGGTCGGCGGCCGACGCGGAGGACGTCCTGCAGGAGACCTGGTTGCGCTGGGCGGGCGTCGACCTCGATTCGATCCGGGAGCATCGGGCGTATCTGGTGCGGATCACCACCCGCCAGGCCCTCGGGCGGTTGCGCACGCTGGGCCGGCGCAAGGAGTCCTACGTCGGTCCGTGGCTGCCCGAACCGCTGCTCACCGCGCCGGACGTGGCCGAGGACCTGGAGCTGGCCGAGAGCCTGTCGATGGCGATGCTGCTGGTCTTGGAGACGCTCACGCCGACCGAGCGGGCGGTGTTCGTGCTGCGCGACGTGTTCGATCTGGACTACGACGAGATCGCCGAGGCGGTGGAGAAGTCCCCGGCCGCGGTGCGCCAGATCGCGCATCGCGCGCGGTCGCACGTGGCGGCCCGGCGGCCGCGCGGTGTCGCGTCGCCCGCCGAGACCGAGGTGGCGCTGGAAGCGTTCCAGCGTGCGGTCGCTACCGGCGATCTACAGGGGCTGCTGAACATTCTCGCCCCCGATGTCGTTTTCCTCGGCGACGGCGGCGGCGTCAAACAGGCCGCACTGCAACCGATCGTGGGCGCCACGGTGGTGGCCCGGGTGCTGCGCCGGATCGATCCCGCCGGGTCGCTGGTGCCGACTCAAGTGAACGGTTACCCGGCGCTGGTGCTGCGGCTCGACGATCAGATCGACACGGTGGTGGCGGTGCGCATCGAACAGGGGCGCATCACCGGGCTCTACGCGGTGCGGAATCCGGCGAAGCTGTCGCGGATGGAGGAGGAGACATCGTTGCGGCGGTGAGCAATAACCGTACCCCCCTAGCGTATCGACATATCAACACTGCACCGAAGGCCATTCCGGTGCAGTGGGCTGCATCACAGCCGGTTGCCCTATACCCCCTAGGGGTATACATTTCAGGTCGTCGAAAGAACACGATCGGAAAGGCCGGGACAATGACCACGCAGACCCACACCCACCACCACGGCGCGCACACCACCGAGCAGCACCACGACGCCCACGGCGGCGGCCTGCCCGGCGGACTCCAAATCACCCAGGACGGGTACACATTGGAGCTCGCGCAGCCGATCACCCGGCCCGGCGCGATCGATTTCCGGTTCCGCATCCTCGGCCCCGACGGCAACCCGGTCACCGAATACACCCCGCTGCACGACCGCGACCTGCACCTGATCGTGGTGCGGCGGGAGCTGACCGGCTTCTGGCACGTCCACCCCGAACTCACCGCGGACGGGACCTGGGTGGTGCGCCTGGATCTCCCGGACGCGGGCGCCTACCGCGTATTCACCGATATCGCCCCGCGCGCCCTCGGTAAGACGCTCACCCTCGGCGCGGATCTGGCCGTGACCGGCGACTACCAGCCGCGCCCCACCCCGGGCACCGCCCGCGTCGCCACCGTCGACGGCTACGAGGTCACCCTCGACGGCGACCTGGTGCCCGGCGCGGGAGAGCTGCTCACCCTCACCGTGCGCAAGGACGGCCGGCCCGTCACCGACCTTCAGCCCTACCTCGCCGCCTACGGGCACCTGGTGGTGATCCGCGCCGGTGACCTGGCCTACATCCACGTGCACCCGAACGGCGCACCCGGCGACGGCGTGACCGCGCCCGGCCCGGCCATCACCTTCCACACCGCGGTCCCCGGTACCGGGACCTACCGCCTGTTCCTGGATTTCCAGCACGGTGACGTGGTCCGCACGGCCGCCTTCACCCTGCCTGCCGTCCAGGCCTGAGCCCTGATGGAGTCCCCCGTGTGCGACTGCCCCTGCTCCCGAGATCCGCCCCCTGACACCCTATTTCGAGGAAGAATCAGTCATGTCCACGTCCCAGTTCACCTCGCTGTTCCAGCACCGTGACTACCTGCGACTGTTCACCGCCCAGGTCTCGGCCCTTTTCGGCACCGGATTGACCACCGTCGCACTGGGTCTGCTCGCCTACGAGCTCGCCGGCGCCGCGGCGGGCGCCGTGCTCGGCACCGCGCTGACCATCAAGATGCTCGTCTACGTCACGGTCGCCCCGGTGGTGGCGGCCTTCGCGCACCGGCTGCCCCGGCGCCCGTTCCTGGTGGCGCTCAACGCCGTTCGCGGGGCCATCGTGCTCGGCCTGCCGTTCATCGATCAGATCTGGCAGATCTACCTGCTGATCGCGATCCTGCAAACCGCCTCGGCCGCGTTCACTCCGACCTACCAGGCGATCATTCCCGACATCCTGCCCGACGAACGCGATTACACCCGGGCGCTGTCGGCGGCCCAGCTGGCCGCCACCATGGAGACCCTGCTGAGCCCGATGCTCGCCGCCGCCGCGCTGACCCTGATCAGCTTCCACTGGTTGTTCGTGGGCACCGCGATCGGATTCGCGGTCTCGGCCGCACTCGTGCTCGCCACCCGCATCCCGGGTCCGGCCACCGGCGCGGCGGGCAGCTTCCGGGAGCGAATCACCGTGGGCCTGCGGATCTTCGCCGCGACACCCCGGCTGCGCGGTCTGCTCGGCCTGAACCTGGTGGTCGCGGCGGCCGGCTCGATGATCATGGTCAACACCGTCAACTACGTCCGGGACACCCTGGGCGGCACCCAGTCCGGGGTCGCGATGCTGCTGGCCGCCAACGGTTTCGGCACGCTACTGGTCGCGATGGCACTCCCCCGCCTGCTCGACCGCACCGGCGCTCGCCCCGTAATGCTCACCGGCGCGGCGACACTCGTGCTCGGACTCGGCGCGGCCATCGCCCTGTCGACAGCGGGCGCCGGCGACTGGCGGTGGAGCGCCGCGCTCACCATCTGGCTCCTGATCGGCGCGGGCACCGCCGCGATCCTCACCCCGACCGGCCAGCTCCTGCGCCGCTCGGCCCGGCCCGCCGATCGCCCGGCCCTGTTCGCGGCGCAGTTCTCGCTGTCGCACCTGGCCTGGTTGATCAGCTACCCGGTCGCCGGATGGCTCACCGCCGCAGCCGGTTTCACCCTGACCTGGATCACGCTGATCGGGCTCGCCGGCGCGGGATTCGCCGTCGCCCAGCGGATGTGGCCGCGCCGCGACCCGGAGCAGCTGACCCACCTGCACGCGGTCGGCACCATCGACCCGGCCCGCCTGCGCGACGCGGAACGGGTCGACGCCACCCACTACCGCCACACCCACCCCTACGTCATCGACGTCGACCACCCGCGGTGGCCCACCGCGCGCCAGCTGGCGGCCGCCGCCTGACCCGAGACAATCGTGCTCCCGCACCGGTAATCGTCGGTGCGGGAGCATGATCCGTTGTTCGTCAGGCCGGTATGGCGCCGGAGCGCCACTGCTCCCAGGGGATGCCCCAGTCACCGTTCTGCCAGAGGTTCAGCGGATCGCCGCCGGTATTGCGGACCTCGACGACGTCGCCCTGGCCGATGAAGTCGTAGAACCACTGGGCATCGCCGGGCCCGAGATTCAGGCAGCCGTGCGAGACATTGGTATTGCCCTGGGCCCAGACGCTGGACGCCAGTTCGTGCAGGAAGATGCCGTCGTGGCTGATCCGGACGCCGTAGTTGATCATCACGTCGTAGCCCTGGGCGCCGGTCAGGCCGTAGCTGCGCGAGTCCATCTTCACCGGGTGCTGGCGTTGCAGCACCGTGTAGACGCCGGGCGGAGTCCAGAAGGACAGCACCTTGTTGCCCGAGACGGCAGTGCCGCCCATACCCATCGAAGTGGGCATGCTGCGCACCAGCTGGCCGTTCTCGAACACGTCCACGTGTTTCGTGTTGTCGTCGGCGATCGCGATGCGCTCCGGTCCGATATTGATCGTGACCCGCTGGTTGCGGGCGCCGTAGAGGCCGTCGCCGAGCGGGGCGCCGAACAGCTCGGCCTCGACGACCACCTTCGAGTTGGCGCGGTGGTAGCGCTCGGGGCGCCAGTGCGCGTTGCGGTCGGTGAGCCAGTACCAGGCGCCGTCCACCGGCGGGTCGGTGCGGACGTGCAGATGCTGTTCCGCGGCAGCGTGATCGACCGGCTCGTCGAAGACGGCGACGATGACCAGCCCGACGCCGTGCGTGTCGCCGTCGACCAGGTCCTCCAGGCTCGCGGAGCGCAGGGCCACGTCGGTCAGCGTCGCGGGGCGGATGGTGGGGCAGGTCGTCGTCGCGGTGACGTCGCCGGTCGCGCCGTTCGCCACCGCCTTGACCGCGTAGACGTGCCCGAAGCCGAGCGGTTCGGTGCTGTACCAGGTGCGCTTGTCCGCCGTCATGATGCCCGGCAGCGCCCGGCCGGTCTCGTCGATCCATTCGACCGAGGTCAGCGTTCCGCCGGTCACCGCCGCCGTGCCGACCTTGCGCGGGTCGGCTTCCGGACCGTCCGGCGCGGGGCCGAAGGTGATGACCGCCGGCGTGGGCGCGGGCGGATCCTTCGGTCCGCTCGCGCAGCCGGCCAGCACGGTCGCACCGGCCAGTCCGGCCAATACCTGTCTGCGCCCCAGAGACACCGCGAACTCCCTTCGCCGAACAGCAAACGGAACGAGCACCGGTTGCTGTATAGCAAAGATTCAGTTAATGACTGGGGAGTGTGGTCGGCCCGCGACCGATCCGACGCGGAACCGACACCATCCCGGCATCGCTAGCGCACCCGCGCCGGGGTCCCGGACTCCACCAGGCCGGTCAGCGACCGCGGCAGCGGACCCTCGTGCAGCACACCCAGGCGCTGCGTGGCGCGAGTCAGCGCGACATACAGCTCGGCCGCGCCGCGCGGACCATCGGTCAGGATCCGCGCCGGGTCCACGACCAGAACGGCGTCGAACTCCAGGCCCTTGGTCTCCGAGGCCGGCACCGTGCCCGGCACGCCCGGCGGCCCGATCACGATGCTCGTCCCCTCGCGTGCCGCCTCGTCGCGCACGAAATCCTCGATGGCCGAAGATAATTCGGCACCGGCGACCTCCCGGGACCAGGGCTGCACGCCACAGGACCGGACCGACTCCGGCGCCTGGATCTCGGGCGCGAAGTCCGCCAGCACCGCGGCCGCGACGGACATGATCTCGGCCGGGGTCCGGTAGTTCACCGTCAGCGACCGGTACACCCAGCGACCCGGCACATACGGCTCCAACATCTGGCCCCACGACATCGCACCGGCGGCCGATCGGCGTTGCGCGAGGTCGCCGACGATCGTGAACGACTTGCCGGGACACCGGCGCATCAGCACGCGCCAATCCATCTCCGAGAGTTCCTGCGCCTCGTCGACCACAACGTGGCGGTAGGTCCAATCCCGATCCGCCGCAGCGCGTTCCGCGAGATCTCGGGTGTCGCGCTCGAGGAAGCGTTCGGCCAGGTCCGACCCGGACAGCATGTCCGAGGCGAACAGGTGGTCCTCGTCGTCCATGTGGTCCTCGCGGTTGACCAGGACGTCCAGCACGCCCGCGGCGTATTCGGCCTCGGCCCGGCGCTCCCGGTCGGCGCTGTCGTCGGCGGGCTTGTCGGGCCCGAGCAGGTCGATCAGCTCGTCGAGCAGCGGGACGTCCGACACCGTCCAGGCGGCGCCGTCGGCCCGGTGCAGTACGGGCGGCGCGCCCGCCGCGGCTAATCGTTCCGGCGACGAATACAGCTCCGCCAGCAGGGTTTCCGGCGACAGGGCCGGCCACAGCTCGTCCAGCGCGGCGGTGAAACCCGGGTGCTCGGCGAGTTCGGCGAGCAGGGCCGCGCGCATCTGCTCCCAGGCGTCCTTGTCCGATCGGGTCAGCCAGCCCTTGCCGATCTTGGCGATCGCCCGCTCGGTCAGCACATAGGTGACGATCTCGGTGAACTTCGCGCGCGCCTCGTTGTGCGGGAGGCCGGTGCCGCGGGCCTCCTCGCGGGCCCACTCCGCGGTCGGAGCGTCGATCCGCACGGTGACGTCCGCGAGTTCGATCGAGATCGGTTCCGCGGGCAGGCGCTGACGGTCGGCGACCGCGGCGCGCAGGATCGCCAGGATCGCCAGCGATCCCTTGAGCCGTGCCGCCTCCGGCACGTCCTCCGCGGTGGCGCGCAGGCCGGGCAGCAGGTCGCCGGCGGTCATGAACACGACGTTGGTCTCGCCCAGCGAGGGCAGGACGTGCGCGATGTGGTTGAGGAACGCCGGGTTCGGGCCGACGACCAGCACGCCCTGGCGTTCCATCCGTTCGCGCTGGGTGTAGAGCAGGTAGGCGACGCGGTGCAGGGCCACGACGGTCTTGCCGGTGCCCGGCCCGCCCTCGATCACCAGGACGCCGGGGTGTTCCAGGCGGATGATCTCGTCCTGCTCGGCCTGGATCGTGGCGACGATGTCGCGCATGCCCTGACCGCGCGGCGCGTTGACCGCGGCCAGCAGGGCCGCGTCCGCGCCGTGCTCGTCGCCGCTGGGGCGGCCCAGAACCTCGTCGGTGAAATCGAGCACGGTGCGGCCGCGGGTGTGGAACTGACGGCGGCGGCTCATGCCCTCCGGGTTCGCGGCCGTGGCGACATAGAAGGCGCGCGAAGCCGGCGCCCGCCAGTCCTGCAGCAGCGGCTCGAACTCGTTCGCCTCGTCGAAGATGCCGATCCGGCCGATGTAGGAGCGCTCGCCCGAGGCGGCGTCCAGGCGGCCGAAGCACAGCCCGTTGTCGGCCACGTCCAGCCGCTGCACCTGCTTGGCCAGGGCGCGGACCTCGAATTCCCGTTCCATCGCCGTGGTCCCCCGGCCCCGCAGCGCCTCGCTGTAGCGGCCCCGCACCTGCGCGCGGTCCGCGTCCAGCCGCTCGTAGAGCCCGGCCACGTAGTCCTGCTCGGACCGCAGTTCGTCTTCATATCCGTGAGTAGACACAGGCCTTCCCAACTCCTATTTCCGCAGGTCCAAGCTTCGGCCAGCGATTATGCGCCATCACCCCGCCCTTGCCGCAAGCCCCCGTGTGCGCTATATATTTAGAAGGGACAAGGAGACAGCGCACTCCTTGCCCTTTCTTATTTTCCGCTACGCGGCAAACGACTCCGATGCCGGTCCACAGGTGCCACTCGGTTTGCTACTTCAAGTAGTAAACTTCGGGTATGAGTGCACTACCTGCCGACTATCCGCCAGGTGACGGCCCGGCGTCGAAGGTGAGCGTGTCCTTGCGAGCGGGCAATATTCGCGCCATCAAAGACCGGGTCGGCGCGCGCGGATTCTCCGCCTACGTAGATGCCGCCGTCGAGCGCCAGATCGAACGCGACCTCCTGGAAGAGGCCTTGCTCGCCAACGAGGCGCAGGCCGGGCCCATCCCGGAAGAGTTCAAAGATGAAGCGGCAGCACTGTTCCGCGAGGTGAAATCCTCGCCCGAGTTGCAGGGGGACCGAGGGTGGCGCGAACGCGAAGCCGACTGAGTGCTGGAACGGTGATTCTCGACAGCGAGGGGCTGTCGAAGTGGTGCACGTCGGACCCGCGAGTGACCGCCCATATTCGCGCGGCGCAGGACAACGACTTCCGGGTCGCAGTCAGCGCGCTCACTCCCATCGAGGCCTACAACGTCCGCGCGAAGAATGAACACTTTCGCTGGCACCTGTCCCGGCTGCGAATCGAGCCCGTGACCGACGAGATCGCCCTGCACGCGATAGACCTACTGCGGGTCGCCGGACTGCACGGCCACAAGTACGCGATCGACGCCGTCGTGGCGGCCACCGCGTTGCGCGCCACCAAGCCGACCATCGTCCTGACCTCCGACACCGACGATATGGTCAAACTCTGCGGCAAGGAGGTACGCGTCGTCGCCGTTTAGGAACGGAAACAGCTACTGCCCCTATGGGTTCAGTCGTCGACGCCGCGGGCGGCGAGGGCTTCGCCCAGGGCGTCGGCGGTGCGCAGGGCGCGGACCAGGGCCGGGGTGATCAGGGCGGTCATGGACCAGTGCAGGCCGCGGGCGCGGCGGGCCTCGGCGACCTCGTGGACGATCGTGGTCAACAGGGGGCTGCAGCGGATCGCGAGGGCCAGCAGGAGGCCGAGGCGGTCGGGGTCGAGGCCGAAGCGGCGTAGGGGGTGCAGGGCGCGGGTGAGGGCGTCGAGCATGTCGGTGACGCGGGTGGTGAGGGTGAACAGGGCGGCCAGGGCGATCGAGAGCAGTAGGAGGCCGCAGACGACGATCGCGCGGGCGGGTGAGGTGAGCAGCAGTTGGAAGGCCGCGATGATCAGCAGCATCCAGACCGCCGGGCGGAGCTGAGCCATCGCGACGCCGAACGGGATGCGCGCCACCGCGAACAGGACGGCGACCAGGACGGCCGCGACGCCGATGTGTAAGGGGTTGTGCGCGAACACCGTTGCCCCGACGATCGCCGCCAGCAGGAGCAGCAGCTTGAGGCCGGCCGGGAGCCGGTGCAGCGGCGAGGTACCCGGGCGGTAGAGGCCGATCATCCGACCAGGGCTCGATAAGTGGGTACGGCATCGTCGGGCGAACCGTCGAAAGCGACTGTGCCGTCGTCGATCACGATCACCCGGTCGAATCCGTCCAGCAAGGCCAGCTGGTGCGTGACGACGATGACCTGCTGGTCCACCGCGTCGAGCGCCGCGGCGACGACGCGGGCGTTGCGCAGATCCAGCAGCGTGGTCGGCTCGTCGGCGATGATCAGCTCGGGCCGCCGGATGAGGACGGCGCCGATCGCGAGCAGCTGTTTCTGGCCGCCGGAGAGCAGGTGGCAGGGATGGTCGGCGTGGCCGGCGAGCTGGAACCGGTCCAGCGTCTCCGCGACGCGGGCCGCGATCTCCGGTTTGCCCAGGCCGCCGCGGCGCAGCGAGAAGGCCAGGTCCTCGGCCACGGTCGGCATGACGATCTGGGTATCGGGATCGGTGAAGACGAACCCGACCTTGCGCCGCACCTGGCCGCCCTTGCGGGCGGTGTCGAGGCCGTCGACCGTGACCCGCCCCGCCGACGGAATCAGCAACCCGTTGATCATCCGCGCCAGCGTGGACTTGCCGGAACCGTTCGCGCCGATGATTCCGACCCGGCGTTCAGTGATGCGCAGATCGATGCCGCCGAGGACGCGCCGGTCCCCGAAGGCGTGGTGGACCGCCTCGAAGACGACCTCAGGCACGAATCAGGCCCGGGTAGGCCCGGTGCACACCCTTGGCGACGATCGTCGCGACCACCACCTTGGCCAGATCGCCGGGGATGAAGGCGAAATTGGCCGAGATCGCGTGCGACAGATCCAGATCGGTGCGCAGCAGCAGGCCGAGGGAACCGCACAGGTAGATGACGACCAGCCCGCCGAACGCGTTGATCAGCAGCCCGAGCACGATCGGGTACTTCGGCAGGATGCGCGCGGTCAGCAGCCCGATGACCAGGGTCGCCGGAATCCAGCCGACCAGGTACCCGGCGGTCGGGCTGGCCAGCGCCGTCAGCCCGGTGCGGCCGCCGGACAGCAGCGGCAACCCGACCAGCGTCAGCGCGATGAACACCAGCACCGCGGCGGTGCCCTTGCGTGCGCCCAGCACCGCGCCGGCCAGGATGACGCCGAGCGTCTGCACGGTGATCGGCACGCCGCTGAAGCCGACCGTGATGGCGCCCGGCAGCCCCAGCGCGGCGATCAGGGCCGCGAAAACGGCGATCTGCGCCAGTTCCCGGGCGGAGAAGGCGGCTTTCGACGCTCGGGTGTGCTCGACGCGATCCATGACGGTTTTCCTCCACTACCTGCTTGAACGACGTTCAAGATAGCAAGCGCCCGCTCGGCGGGGCGCGCGTGACCTGCGCGACCGCTGGACAGGGCACTTCCATTGTCTGCCGTCGGCAAGGATAGGCTAACTTTCGTCACGCCGGAGAGAGGGAAGATGATGATGGATCGCAGCGCCTACGCCGAACGCATCGCCGAGGTGCTGGCCGGTACGCACGGCGCCAAGGTCGGCTACCCGATCGGGCTGTGCGAGGTCGAGGTGCTGCGCAGTGTCGCGGTGGGCTCGGGGCTGCTGCGCGTCACCTTCGGCGGTCCGGATCTCGCGGGGTTCCACAGCTACGTGCCGGACGAGCATGTGCGCCTGATCTTTCCGTGCGAGGACGGCGTCCTGCGCTTGCCGCAGCGTGACGGCCTGTCGCTGGAATGGGGTGCGCCCCGGCCGGTGTCGCGCGAATACACCGTGCGCCGCTACGACGGCGCGGAACTCGACATCGACTTCGCGATCCATCCCGGCGGCCTGGCCTCGGACTGGGCGCTGGCCGCCGCCCCCGGCACCCGGGTGCACATCGCGGGCCCGCCCGGCGGCGTGGTGGTGCCCAAGACCTACGACAAATACCTCTTCGCCGGTGACATCACCGCGCTGCCCGCCATCGCCCGCTGGCTGGAGTGGTTGCCCCGCACCGCTTCCGGCTGGGCCTTCGTCGAAATCGGCGCCGAGGACGAGCGGATCGAGCTGAACCCACCACCCGGCGTCCAGGTGCGCTGGGTGCCGCGCGGCACACCCGAGCCGGGCACCGGCGACGCCTTGGAGCAGGCCGTGCGCGCGGTGAAAGTCGCTGAGGGCGAACGGGTCTACGTGTGGATCGCCGGTGAGGCCGGTTGCCTGCGCCCGCTGCGCCGCTTCGTGCGCACCGAACTCGGCGTGCGCCCCGAGGACTTCCTGATCGCGGGATACTGGAAGCGCGGCGTCGAGGACTACGACCGGGACGAATGAGCGCCGCTCACCCGGCCTTGCCGCGCAGCTTCGAGGCCAGCCACAGCACCACGCCGTAGCCGTAGGCGGCGTCGGCGTTGGAGACCAGGGCCGAGCTCGGGAACACGATCGCGTGTCGCAGGCCGGCGTCGGCCTGGGCGCGGAGCCGGGTCAAGATCTCGGTGGGGGTGCCGATCACGAGCCACTCGTGCAGCACCTCCTCGGGGACCTCGGCGATCGCGTCCAGCACTTCCTGCCTGGTCAGCTGGTGCGGCATCAGTTCGATGAGGCCGCGGAAGCGGTCGCCGAAGGGGTGTTTCGCGCCGCAGCGCGCCCACACCGCGGCCGGAGCCATCAGTCCCAGGTAGCGCACCGCCGGGGCGCGCAGCTGGCGCGCGATCCCCTCGCGGGTGCGGGCGGTGATGATCGACAGCAGTTGCGCGGGCACGATCTTGTCCGGATCGCGGCCGGCGGCGCGGGCCGCGGTGCGGACCACCTCGAGTTTGCCCGCGTACTCGTCGGGCGAGAGCGACTCCCAGGGGTACCAGCCGTCGGCGTAGCGGCCGGTCAGCTCCAGCATGCGCGGGCCGTGCGCGCCGATCCAGATCTGCGGCTCGCGACCCGGGGGCGCGGTCAGATCCATGGGGGCCTGATCGAGCCGGTAGTACTTCCCGGCGAAGTCGATCGGGCCTTTCGCCTCGAAGCACGCGCGCAGGACCTGCAGCGACTCTTCGAAACGGCTGACCGGGCGGTCCCAGGTGAAGCCGTAGGGGTCGAGATTCTCCTTCTCCCCCGACCCGATGCCCAGGATGGGCGGCGACTTGGTCATGTGCGCCAGGGTCAGGAAGGTCTGCGCCAGCAGGACCGGATGCCGCCGGTGCGGATCGGTCACGCCGACCCCGAGTTGCATCTTGCCCGCGCCCGAGGCCAGATAGGCCAGCAGCGGTGCGTAATCGAACTGCTCGTCCGGGCTGGCGACCGACTTGGCCTGCGGCGTGAAATCGGTGTCCCAGATCGCCTTCGGGAACACGCTGATCAGATGATCCGGCGCGATCACCGAATCCAGCCGCCCCAGCCGGGCCGCCCGTACCAGGAACCGCGCCGCGGCCAGGGGCGGATTGACCCCTGCCATGGTGCCCAACGAGAACGATCGCGAATCCGACACCGTGGTCTCCTCTCGACCGGGCAGAGGCCCGAAGTACCGATTATCCGGACGCGGACCACGCACGTCCGGAAAATGCTTACGCCACAATATTTTTCGACTCCAGGTCGGTCTTCTACCCGTACCGACCCGCCGGTTCGGGGTAGCTCAGTCGACCGGGACGTAAACCGGATTGAATCGTTCGTGAATGTGGGCGACCGGCACCGAAGCCGCGTCCAGCAGCACGTATTCCTTGAACGCGCACCGGATCACGCCGTCCGTGGCCAGCGGCCACACATCCCACCCGGTGGCCAGCAGCACCCGACCCAGATGCCGCCGGGCGGCCGCGAGCGCGTGGCCGATCGGCAGGGCGCTACCGGTCAGCAGCGCCGCGATATCCGCGTCCCGGCAGACCACGACGACCTCGTTGCTGGAGACCACCGCGCCGTCGCCGGTGCGCAGCTGCGAACGCCGGCACACCACCTCGGTGCCGGCCGCGCAGCGCAGCGCCGCCCGCACGCCGAGCGGCAGCGCCCCGGCGGTGGCGGCCTGCTGCTCGAGCAGGGTCAGCGAAACCCGCTGCCCCAGCAGCGCTTCCAGCAACCGGGTGGTGGAGCCGTCCGCGTGCAGCAGCATCCGCGCGATCGTCGGCATAGCCAATTCGACTGTGCCACCGGCAGCTTCATACACGAGGCGGAGTCTATGAGCGCAGCGAACACCCCGCACTCCGCGCGGCCATCCTTAACCTCGTGTTGATCCGACGCCCCCCACCCGGTAATTCCGCGGACACCGCACGGTCTCCCACCGGCCGTCCAGTGGCCGCGGCGGAATCCGCCGCGGCCACTTCGCGAAACCGCCTAGGCCTCGACCGTCAGGATCGAGCCCGCCGCCACGGTGCGCCCGCCCTCGCGGACGGCGAACCCGAGGCCCGGCTCGAGCGGCACCGGCTGCCCCAGCGTCACCGTCACCTCGACCGTCTCGCCCGGGCGGGCGACGGCCGAGCCGAGGGTGACATCGCCGACGACATCACCGGTCCGCAGGTAGAACTGCGGGCGGTAGCCGGAGGCGATCGGGGTGCGCCGGCCGCCCTCCGCCGCCGACAGCAGGTGCAGGCGCGCGGTGAAACGCGTGTGCACGCCGGAGCTGCCGAGGGCGGCCACCACCTGACCGCGCCGGACCTGACCGCGCTGCACGCCGCGCAGCAGCAGCGCGACATTGTCGCCCGCTTCCGCGAACTCCATTGTCCGGCCGAAGGTCTCGACGCCGGTGACCACGGATTCGAGATCCGCGCCGTAGCCGAGCACCGCGACGCGCTCGCCCATGCGGACCCGGCCGCGTTCCACCGCACCGGTGACGACGGTGCCGCGCCCGGTGATGGTGAGCACGTTCTCGATCGGCAGCAGGAACGGCGCGTCGGTGTAGCGCACCGGCGTGGGGATGTGGGTGTCCACCTCGTCCAGCAGGCGCAGCACCGCCGCGGACCAGTACGGGTCGCCCTGCAACGCGCGCAGGCCCGACACCGGCACCACCGGGGTGCCCGCGCCGTCGTAGCCGTTGGCGCGCAACAGGTCACGCACCTCGAGCTCGACCAGCTCGAGCAGTTCGTCGTCGCCGGCGTCGGCCTTGTTCAGCGCGACGACGAGGTGCTCGACGCCGATCTGACGGGCCAGCAGCACGTGCTCGATCGTCTGCGGCATCACCCCGTCCTGGGCGGAGAGCACCAGGATCGCACCGTCGACCTGGGCGGCGCCGGTGATCATGTTCTTCACGAAGTCGGCGTGACCGGGCATGTCCACGTGGGCGTAATGCCGGGTGGCGGTCTCGTATTCGACGTGCGCGATATTGATGGTGATGCCGCGATCGCGCTCTTCGGGCGCGCGGTCGATCCGCTCGAACGGGACGAACGAACCGCCGCCGCGCTCGGCGAGCACCTTGGTGATGGCGGCGGTCAGGGTCGTCTTGCCGTGGTCGACGTGACCCATGGTGCCGATGTTGAGGTGCGGCTTGGTGCGGAGGTAGGCCTGCTTGGCCATGATCGGGAACCTTCCCTGGAAGTCGTGAAATCGGAACCTCGGCGCCGGACGACCTTCCCCGCGCGAGGTCCCGGGGACATCCCGGGGAAGGTCAGCGTCGTGCGCCGTCGAATGCGAAGGCGACCACCAGGGCAGCCGCCGTCGCGCCCGCGGCTGCGGGCGTAGCGAGGGTCGGCTGCCAGAACATGGGATTCATGATGCCCGCCGGGTCCCGGGCGGCGCCACCGATTTTCCGGCGGGCGTCGAGCTTCCGGGCCGAAAACCCGACTCCCGGTATCGATTCCGAATTCGCTCCACAGCTCGAAACGAGGCGGTAATATTTCGTCAAAGCCATTGTGTTCGAACACAATTCGAGCGCCGCCACCGCATCCGCCGGCGCGATTCCCCCTTGCCGTTTTACACGGACCCTGTTGCGCGACAACGCTGTTCGCACCTCGTTGCCATCGAAAGGACACTCTCATGTCCCACGCGCGTTCGAATCAGGTACGGCTACTCGCTCCCGACCAGGAGTCCGACGGCGCGGCCGTCGTCGAGGGCCTGCTCACCGGCACCACCACGGGTGTGCCCGAATATCTCGTCGAGGACATCACCGCGGTGCGCGCCCAGAGCATCCTCGGCAAGGTCCTGATCCCCGGGGAGGGCGGCGTGCTCCTCGCCGGCATCGCCGCCTACCCCCACGCGGGCGGCCCGCACCCGCTGATCATCATGCCCGCCGGCCTGGACCCGGCCGGCTGGAAGATGTACTCCGGAGCCATCATTCGACTGCTGATGCGCGGCTACGCCGTCGTCGCCTACACCGAGCGCGGCCTGCCCGGCTCCGAGGGCGAGCTCACGGTGGCCGGTCCCGAGGATGTCGAGGACGGCCGGCGGGTGATCGACTGGGCGCTGGGCCACGAACAGTTGAACGCCGACGCCGACCGGATCGGCCTGGCCGGCATCTCCTACGGCTCCGGCATCGGCCAGCTCGTCGCCCAGGCCGATCCGCGGGTGAAAGCCGTTGTCGCCCTGAGCACCTGGGCGGATCTGGGAGCCGCGCTCTACGACAACGAGACCCGGCACACCGCGGCGGCCGACGCGCTCGCCGCGATCAGCGACCGCCCGAGCGGCGAACTGCTCAAGGTGCTGGCCGACTTCCGCGCCGACACCAATATCGATCTGGTCCTGGAGTACGCGCGACTGCGCTCCCCCGCCCAGCTCCCCGGTGAACTGCGGCCGGTGCCGACCTTCTTCACCAGCTTCTGGCACGAGACGATCTTCCCGCAGAACCAGCTGCTCGACTTCTTCGCGCGCTACCCCGGGCCCAAGCGCCTGGACCTCGGAGTGGGCGACCATGGCGCGGTGGAGATCCCGGGCCTGCTGCTCGGGGTGCACACCCGCACCACCGAGGCCGCCTACGACTGGTTCGACCACTACCTGCGCGGTGTCGACAACGGCATCGATCGCGACGGTGTCGTGCACACCGAGACCATGCACACCTTCGGCACCACCGCCGCCCCGGATCTGGACTCCTGGGCCCGCAAGCCGCGGCGCTACTACCTCACCGCCCCCGTGCGCAGATCCGGCGACGGCACCCTGAGTCTCGAGGCGCCGGCCGATTTCGGGCAGAGTTTCCAGGCGGGCGGCCAGCAGGTCCAAGCGGTCACGGCGCTGGTGCTGGACGGCTTTCGCGAGCGGCTGCTCATGCCGCGCCGGCAGCAGCTGACCGACATCGATCGCGCCGCCGCGGCGGTCTGGGCCACCGAGATGTTCCCGCGGCCGCAGCACATCGCGGGCATTCCCGAGCTCGGGCTGACCCTGACGCCGTCGGGCGCGGCGGTCACCGTCGTCGCGTATCTGTTCGACCTGAATCCGTTCACCGGCTCCATGCGAATCATCACCCACGCCGCCGCGACGGTGCGCAACCAGCAGCCCGGCCATCCGGCAGAGGTTCGAATCCGCTTGCAGGCCACCGACTATCAGATCCCACTCGGTCACCAGCTGGTGCTGGTGACCGACGCCCGCGATCACCTCTACTTCTACCCGGAGCAACCCGACACGGGCGGCACCGTGACGCTGTCCAGCGGGCACGGAGCGGCCTACTTGGACCTGCCCGCCGACTAGGCGCCCAGCAGGCCCTTCGCGATGTGGGTGACCTGAATCTCGTTGCTACCGGCGTAGATCATCAGCGACTTCGCATCGCGAGCCAGCTGTTCCACCTTGTATTCGCGCATGTAGCCGTTGCCGCCGAAGAGTTGCACGGCCTCCATCGCGACCTCGGTGGCGGCGCGCGAGGAGTACAGCTTCATCGCGGAAGCCTCGGCGAGCGAGACCTTCTCGCCCGCCGCGGTGCGCTCGATGGCGTTGAAGACCATGTTCTGCACGTTGATGCGGGCGACCTCCATCTCGGCGAGTTTGAGCTGGATGAGCTGGAATTGGGCGATCTCGCGACCCCAGAGCTTGCGGGACTTCGCGTAATCGACGCAGAGCCGGTGACATTCGTTGATGATGCCCAGCGCCAGGGAGGCGATGCCGATGCGTTCGGCGGCGAAAGACTCCTTGGCGCTGTCCTTGCCGTCGCCCTTGGCGGGTGTCTCGGTCTCGCCGAGCAGGCGGTCCTTGCCGATGCGGACGTTGTCGAAGAACAGCTCGCCGGTGGGCGAGGAATTCATGCCCATCTTCTTGAACGGCTTGCCCTGGGTGAAGCCGGGCATGCCCTGATCCAGGACGAAGCCGAGCACCTTGCGGTCGCGGCGGTCCACGGCGGTGTCGCCGTCGTCCAGCTTGGCGTAGACGATGGTGACATCGGCGTAGGGGCCGTTGGTGATGAAGGTCTTCTGGCCGTTGAGGATGTAGTCCTCGCCGTCGCGGCGCACGTAGGACTTCATGCCGCCGAAGGCATCCGAGCCCGAGTCCGGTTCGGTGATCGCCCACGCGCCGACCTTCTCGAAGGTGACCAGCTCGGGCAGCCAGCGCTTCTTCTGCGCGAGGGTGCCGCGGCTGCGCAGCGTGCCGACCGTCAGTCCCAGCGAAACACCCATGGAGGCAACCAGTCCCAGGCTGACACCGGCGAGCTCACTGTTCAGGACCACGCCCATGCTGCCCGCGCCGCTGAACCCGGACGACTTCTCGGCCGCCGCGGGGGCCTCCCCGCGCTCCTTGGCTTCCTCGCGGGCGATCGCCTTCTGCAAGCTCTCCCGGGCCATCTCGTCCATGCCGAAGGTGGCGTACAGCTTGCGGATGATGTCGAACGGCGGCAGCTCACCGCTCTCCAGCTGCTCGACATGCGGTGTGACCTCTTTGGCGATGAAGCCGCGCAGGGCGTCGCGGAACATCAGGTCGGTGTCGGACCACTGGTACATCGTGCAAACTCCCACGGGATCGCCGGAACGGTGTCCTCAATATAGAACACGTTCTAGTTGATACCCGTGCCGCGGCGGTGCGCGTAGACGGCCAAGCGCACGCGGTTGTCGCAGCCGGTCTTGTCCATCAGGTTTCCCACGTGGGTTTTCACGGTGGTGACGCCCAGGTGCAGGCGATCGGCGATCTCCTGGTTGCCCAGGCCCTCGCCGACCAGGGCGAGCACCTGCTGCTCGCGCGGAGTGAGCGCGACGGCGACCGCCTCGGCCTTGGGGGCGGCAGCCAGGGCGCGACCGACCAGCCGGGGCACCAGTGCAGGCGAGAAGGGCATGTCGCCGTCGACCGCGCGGCGCAGGGCCGCGAGCAGGTCGGGGGCGGCGGTGTCCTTGACCAGGAAGCCCACCGCGCCCGCGGCCAGGGCCGGATACAGGTGCTCGTCGTCGTCGAAGGTGGTGAGCACCACCACCTTCGCGCCGGGGCGGGATCCGAGGATCTGCCGGGTCGCCCCGACACCGTCCAGGCCGGGCATGCGCAGATCCATCAGGACCAGGTCGGGTTCGAGCTCCGCGAACAGACGGACGGCTTCGACACCGTCGGCCGCCTCGCCCACCACCCGCAGGTCGGTGGTGGATTCCAGCAGCATGCGCAGGCCGGTGCGGATCAGACGCTGGTCGTCGACCAGTAGGACGGTGATCATCGCGGCATCAGCTCCCGGCTCGCGGTCGCGGGCAGCCAGGCGGCGACCACCCAGCCCTCGGCGACCGGGCCGACCGTGAGCGTGCCGCCCGCGATGTCGACGCGCTCGCGGATGCCGATCAGGCCGTGGCCGAGGGGATTCGGGGCCGCGCCGCCGCCGCTGGCGATGCGCACGGCGATACCGCCCGTGCCGCGCGTCACGGCGACCGTGACCGGCGCCGTGCGGTCGGCGTGCTTCATCACGTTGGTCAGCGACTCCTGCACCACCCGCAGCAGGGTGAGGCGCCCGACCGCGTCGAGCCCGGACGGGTCGGCCATCAGGTCGGCCTCGATGCCGAAACCCGCCGCGCGGGCCCGCTCGACCGCCGCGGCGATCTCCCGGCCCAGGGTGGCGGACTCGACCAGGGCGACCGCGCCGAGATCGGGATCGCGCAGGGCGACCAGGAGGCGGCGGATGTCGGTGAGGGAATCGGAGGCGGCGCCGTGCACATCGTCGAGCACCGACACCACGCGCGGATCGGGGTCGGCCAGCACATGCCGGGCAACCTCGATGCGCAGCACGATCGAGGCCATGTGGTGGGCCACCAGGTCGTGCAGTTCGCGGGCCATGGCGCTGCGCTCGGCGGCGCGGGTGTGCGCTTCGGCGTCGACCCGGCGCGCCTCGGCGGCCAGGGCCTCCAGCCGGAACTTCTCCGCGAGATCGCGCTGGGCGCGCAGGTACAGGCCGAGCAGCAGCGGCAGCCCGGCATAGGCGATCGCCTCCAGGGCGGTCGCGGCGCGCCAGAACGGCAGGTGATCGAACCACAGGCCGACCAGCAGCGCGACGGCCCAGCAACCCGCGACCAGCGCCACCGCGGCGCGCCGATGGGTGCGCGTCACCGCGTCGGTGAGCGCGACCGCGCCGAGATAGGGCACCAGGCCCGACAACCCCCACGCGTCGGTCATGAACATCGGGATCGCCAGCGCGGACAGCGCCACCGAGACCGCCACCGGCCGGCGCGCACCGGCCACGAACAGCGCCGCCGCCGTCATCGCGAGCAGCCAGTAACTCACCGGCACGCGGTACTGCCCCGGGAACGTGCTCGCCAGCAGCAGCAGCGGCACCAGTACCAGGGGTAGGCAGCGCAGCAGCAGCCACTGGTCACGGCGTGCGGCGGTTTCGGTCACCGATCCACGGTAGGGGACGCGAGCGGTGTCCGACCTCCTCCCCCGGTAGGAGGTGGCGAGGCGTTGGTTATCACACAGCAAGTACGACCACAAGGGTCGCGCGCAGGAACCGGGACGGCCGGATTCCGGGCCCGCGGCAGGAGGGCCGACGAGTCCGCGCCGACCAGGATTTCCGGCATGACTGTTTCGCGAAGGGGGTTCCTGGCCGGGCTCGCGGCCGCGCCGATCGCCGTGTCCGCGGGCTGCGCGCTCGGCGGTCCGCCGGCCGTGGTCTCGGGGCCGCGAGCGCTGCCGATCCCGCCGCTGGCCGACTCGTCCGTCGGCGCGGACGGCGTGCGGCATTTCCGGCTCACCGCGCAGCCGGGCACCGCCGAGATCCTGGCCGGAAAGCGCACGCCCACCTGGGGCGTGAACGGGCCGTACCTCGGGCCCACGCTGCGCGCCCGGCGCGGGGAGACGGTCGCGGTGCAGGTGCGCAACGAGTTGCCCGAACCGACCACGCTGCACTGGCACGGCATGCGGGTGCCCGCCCGCATGGACGGCGGGCCGCACCAGACCATCGCACCCGGCGCCACCTGGACGCCGTCGTGGACCATCGAGCAGCAGGCCGCCACCCTCTGGTACCACCCGCATCCGCACGGCGGCACCGAGAAGCACGTCTACCGCGGACTGGCCGGGTTCTTCCTGATCGACGACCCCGACGCCGACGCGCTCGATCTGCCGAAAGACTATGGCGTGGACGATATTCCGCTGGTCATCCAGGACCGGCGTTTTACCGCCACCGGCGCGCTCGACGAATCCGACCCCACCGATATCGGCCTGCTGGGCGACACCATCGTCACCAACGGCAGCGCGGGCGCGTACTTCCGCGCGCGCACCTCCCGACTCCGAATGCGCCTGCTGAACGGGTCATCGGGGCGGCTCTACCACCTGGGTTTCGCGGACGACCGCGCATTCCAGATCATCGGCACCGACGGCGGCCTGCTGCCCCAGCCATTGTCCCGCAACCGAATTCAGCTCAGCCCCGGCGAACGGGTCGAGATCGTGGTGCCGATCCGGGCCGGGGACCGGACCATGCTGCGCGCGCTGCCGATCGCGGACCGCGGCGACATCGAGGCCGATCGGGCCCGCGAGTTCGGCTTCGACGACAGCTTCGACATCCTGGACCTGCGCGGCGCGGCATCGATGGAAGACGCTCCGGCAGTGCCGGATTCGCTGATGCCGCGGGCGTCGATCCCGACTGCGGGCGCGGCCGCGCAGCGGCGCTTCGAGCTGGAGTGGTTCCAGATCAACGGCCGGCAGATGGACATGAATCGCATCGACTTCACCGTCGCACCGGAGAGCACCGAGGTGTGGACCGTGCGCAATATCGACAACTGGCCGCACAACTTCCACGTCCACGACGTCCAGTTCCAGATCACCGACATCGACGGGGCCGCACCGCCGCCCGAGCTCGCGGGCTGGAAGGACACCGTCTACACCCGGCCCGGATCCGAATATACCCTGGTCATGCGCTTTTCCGGCCACACCGATCCGACTTACCCGTACATGTACCACTGCCATCTGCTGCTGCACGAGGACCACGGCATGATGGGCCAGTTCCTCGCGCTCGCGCCCGGTCAGCGCCCCGCCCCGATGGCGATGCCGGCGCACGGCGGGCACGGCTGATCAGCCCCGCGCGGCCTGCCAGCGCGCCACCTCGCGGCCGATCTCGGTGGCCGGGGGTTCGTCGTAGAGCCATTCACGCGCGATGCGGTGCCAGTTGTTGGTGGTTTCCAGCTGGCCGAGGGCGGCGAAGGTGAACAGGTCGGAGCGGCGGGAGAAGACGTGCTCGGGCGGAAGCCGAAGCTGGCGCATGTTCTTGAACTCGGCGGCGCGGGGATCGACGGCCATGATCACCGCGCCGGTGGCCAATTCGGGTGTGATGGTGATGTCCTCGTCGAGCAGATGCCACCCCGCGGCGGCCCAGACATAGTCCAGCACCTCCTGGGCGGAGATGCCGGAGCCCGGTTCGACGACGCCGTGCGTGACCCACGCGTCGTAGAGGTCTTGGGCCCGGTACTCGCCCGCGGCGCGCAGCCCTTCGCGTTCGAAGCCGACGTGCACCGGGTCCATGTGGTGGAAGAGCCCGAAATCCACGAGCCCGACCCGGCCGTCCGCGGCGTAGAGGATGTTGCCGGGGTGCGGGTCGCCGCAGAACTCGTAGTCGGAGAACAGCGACCCGACGTAGAAGCGGTACACCAGTTCGCCGATCCGGTCACGATCGGCGGCCGGTAAGTTCCGGATGTCCTGGAACGACTGTCCCGCAACGAATTCCGTGACCAGGACGTGTGGTCCGCACAACTCGCCGATCGCGTCCGGCACCAGCAGGAACGGGTGGCCCCGATAGCGTTCGGCGATCCGGTGCTGGGTGCGCGCTTCGCGTTCGTAGTCGAGTTCGCTGCCGATATTGCGGGCGATCTCGTCGAGCACCTCGTTGTCGGCGGCGCTGGGCAGCACCGATTTCCAGAGCCGGCTGAACATCGCCAGATTGCGCATGTCCGCCTCGACGGCGTCGTCGACGCCCGGATACTTCACCTTGACCGCGACCTCGCGGCCGTCGTGCAGCCGGGCGCGATAGACCTGGCCGATCGAGGCCGCGGCGATGGCCGTCTCGTCGAACTCGGCGAAGACGCGCGTCAAGGGGCCCAGATCATCCTCGATGACCTTCCGCATGCCCGTGAACGGCACCACCGGCGCGTGATCGCGCAGCTCGGCGAGCTTGACCCGGAACATCTCCCGGTGCGATTCCGGCATCAGGTCGACATCGAGCACCGACAGCATCTGCCCGACCTTCATCGCCGCGCCCTTGAGGCCGCCGAGCACCGTGACCAGCTGCTGGGCCGCTTGCAGGGTGGACCGCTCGGCCAGCACCCGGCGCGCCTGTTCCGGGCGCCCGATCATGGACAGCCGGGTGCCGACGCCGCGCACCGCCTGACCCGCGACCAGCTTGCCGATCCGGCCACCGCGCACCAGCCGGCCCTTGGGCACTCGACCGCTCACTGTCGCACCTCCCTTGGTTCGTTCCGCCACATCTCACCGCATCCCGGCCGCGCGTGATCACGAATTCGCCCACGCGGTTACCTGGATCACGCTTAAGCTGAGCGCCGCTCATTTTCCACCGTCGGCAGGAGGCTTGGATGCCGTCGAAATCCACGGGTCAGCGGCGGCGCCCCGCCCAGGAACGCGCCAAGGCGACCCGGGAACACATCCTGGACACCGCCGCGGCGCTGTTCGGCGACCGCGGCATCGCCAACACCTCGACCAACCGCATCGCCGCCGAGGCGGGGGTGAGCATCGGCACCGTCTACCGGTACTTCTCCGACCGCGGGGTGATCGTCGAGGAGCTGCTGCGGCGGCTGCTCGAAACCATCGAGCAGCGCTTCACCCAGCAGGTTTTCGGCCTCTCGGACCGGACAACCCTGGAGATGATCACCGGCATCCTGGAGGTGCTCGCCGAGGAGCTGGCCGCCCAGGCCCGCCTGGTGCGCGCGCTGGTGGAGGGCGTGCAGTTCTACAGCAGCGGCATCCCGGAATTCGAGCCGCGCCTGCGGCTGCTGGTCAAGGTCATGGTGATCCAGATTCTGGGTCCCGGCGACGATCACGAGTACGACGTGATGACGTTCGTGCTGATCAACACGTGTTTCGCGGCGGTGGTCCGCTCCGCGGCGCTGGAGGTCGACAGCGAAGCGCGCCGGGAGGCCATCCAGATGACCGCGCGCATGGTCACGGCCTGGACCGATTCCGAACGCAAGAGCGTCGCCTAAAAGTGAGCCCTGCCCTAGCAATCGACTCCGCGAGTACTCCGTCCCAGCCCGCGAAAACCGCCCTTTCCCCTGGTGGGGATAGGTCTTTGGCGGATGCCACCGGGATTCCGAAGAGGAGTAGAAGGTGAGTTCGTTTGCAGTTTACGGTTTCTGCTAGAGCGGGTTACATCAATCGCTCTCTCAGAGTTCGGAAGAGAGGTCACCGATGACCGTGGACACGTCGCACAATCCGGGCCGTACCCGTCCCGGGACGTCGCTGGCCGGGCCGCTGCGCAATGTGCGCGCCCTGTCGCGCGAGATGGTGAGTCAGTTCCTGGAGACGGTGGCGCCGTGCCGCACCCTGCCCGGGGAATCGCTGGACGGCGACGTCACCTCGATCACCCGGGTCTGCCTGGAACTGGCGGTCAGCATGCTGGACGGCACCGACGCCCCGGACAAGATCCGCCGGCTCGAACACAGCGCTGCACAGTGGGCGCGTGAGGGCGTGCCGATCGACACCGTGCACCGCGCCATGCACGAGGGTTTCCGGATCGGGCTCGACCTCGTCGTCTCCAGCGCGGCCAACGGCTACAGCCACGAGGACGACCCGCAACTGCTGGTGCTGCGCCGCGGCGACTACGACGATCTGGTGGGCGGTGCCCGCATCGTGGTCGACATCCTCGACACCATGACCACCGCGGTCTCGAAAGCCTATGTGCGGGAATTGCGTTCGGTGATCCGCGAGCACCACCACGGCGTGCACACCATGACCTCCGCGCTGCTGGCCGGGCACCCCACCTCGACCATGGCGCGCGAATCCGGCATCGAGATCGCCGCCCGGTACAACGTGCTCGCGCTCTCGATTCCGCCGCATCCGGAGGAGGCCAACCCCGGCGTGGACCGCACGGTGGTGGCCCGCCGGAAACTGCGCCGCGTCCAGGCCGCGCTCGCCACCGCCGGCGACACCGTGCTGTCGCTGCTCAGCGTGGACGGCGGCACGCTGCTGCTGCCCGACACGACCGACACCGTCGACATGGACCGCCTCGTCACCACGCTGTCGCAGGCCGGGCAGGTGCCCGTCACCGCCGCCGTGGTCACCGTCGCGGCCACCGATGTCCCCGGCGCCGCCGACCAGGCCCACCAGTTGCTCGACATGGTGCACCGGCTCCGGCTCGAACGCGGCCTCTACCGCTTCGACGATCTCGCCCTGGAATACCAGCTCACCCGGCCCGGGCCCGGCCGCGAACAGCTGTGCACGCTGCTCGATCCGCTCGACTCGCACCCCGAGTTGCTCGGCACCCTGCACCTGCACATCAGCAACAACCTCAACCGCCAGCGCACCGCGCACGCCCTGCACGTGCACACCAACACCGTCGACTACCGGCTCAAGCGCATCGCCGCGATCACCGGCTTCGACCCGAGCCAGGCCAGTGGCCTGTGGTACCTGCGCTCGGCGCTGGTCGCGCGCAGCTACCGGGACCAGCCCGACACCTCGAGCGACCGCCGGGCCGGTTAGCGGGCCAGCCCGAGCAGCGTCTCGCTGACGCGCAGGATGTCGTCGAGGAAGGCCGCCCGGGCGGCCGGGGACGCCGCGCGCCGGGCGAGCACGCCGTGGGTGATGGTGTAGCCGATGGTTTCGGCGAGCACCCGGTGCGAGGCGGCGGGTGCGATGGTCCCGGCCGCGGCCTGCCGGTCGAGGTAGCGGGTGAAACGGCGCAGCGGGCGCTCGTTGATCTCGGTGGAGAGCGCGGCGATCCGCGAGTCGACCGCGCCGCGCTGATCGATCAGTCGCAGCAGCGGCCCGGCGGCGAGCACCGCGTCGGCATAGGCCCGGATGGTCGCGACGAGGGCGGCGCGCGGATCCGCGCCGGTGCTCTCGAATTCCTGCGCGGCCAGGAAATCGTCGCGAACGCGTTCGGCCAGGGCGTGGAAGATCTCGTCCTTGGACGCGAAGTAGACATACAGCGTCGCCCGCGCGACACCGGCTTCGGCGGTGATGGCCGCGACGGTGGTGTCCTCGTAACCGCGCGCGGCGAAGACCCGCGCGGCCGCGTCCAGGAGTTCGCGGTGCCGCGGGGTCTGGGTGCGTTCGCGCGCGTCGCGCACCGACCAAGCCTGAGTCACCGGGAAAGCGTAGCGCTCCGTTGACATTGACATCAACGTCAAAGCAGACTGGGCGACGTGAAGGTAGTCGTAGCCAATCGAGGCGAAATCGCGGTCCGGGTGCTGCGGACGGCGCGCGAGCGCGGTTACGCGACGTACGCGCTGTGCACCGCGGCGGAGAGCTCGGCCCTGCCGGCCCGGCTGGCCGACGAGGTGGTGCTGTTGCCGGGCTCGGGGGCCGCGGCCTACCTCGACGTGGCGGCGGTGGTCGCGGCGGCGAGCACGGCCGGCGCCGGGGCGCTGGTGCATCCCGGCTACGGATTCCTCAGCGAGAACGCCGATTTCGCCGCCGCGTGCGCCCGGGCGGGGCTGGTGTTCACCGGTCCGGAACCGGCGGCGCTGCGGACGTTCGGGGACAAGCTCGCCGCACGCGCCGCCGCGCTGGCGGCGGGACTTCAGGTGCTGGCGGCGACGACCGCCGAGGCCGGGTTGCCGGCGATCGAGGCGCTGCTCGGCGACCATCCGCACGGCGTGCTGATCAAGGCCGCGCACGGTGGCGGCGGGCGCGGTCAGCGCGTCGTCCGGGCCGCCACGGAACTCGCCGAGGCCTACGCGCGCTGCCGTTCGGAGGCGCTGGCGAGTTTCGGCGACGGCACCCTCTACGCGGAAGCGCTCGCGCCGGACGCCCGGCACATCGAGGTGCAGGTGATCGGTGACGGGTCACGCGCGGTCGCGCTGGGTGATCGCGATTGCAGCGTGCAGCGGCGGCGGCAGAAGCTGATCGAGATCGCGCCGGCTCCGGATCTGCCTGCCGCACTGCGGGATCGGTTGCATCGCGACGCCGTCCGGATCGTCGAATCGGTGGGCTGTCGCGGGCTGGCCACCGTCGAGTTCCTGGTCGCCGCGGACGATGCGTGGTTCCTCGAGGTCAATCCGCGGCTCCAGGTCGAGCACACGGTGACCGAGGAGACGACCGGACTGGATCTGGTCGCGGCCCAGCTGGATCTCGCCCGCGGCGCCACCCTCGACGAGCTCGAGCTGCCGGCCTCGCCGCCGCGCGGTGTCGCGATCCAGGCCCGGGTGACCGCCGAACTCGTCACGGCCGCAGGCGAAATGCTGCCGAGCACCGGCACCCTCTCACACTTCGCCGCCCCGACCGGTGCGGGTGTCCGCGTCGATACCGCCGCCGGGCCCGGCCTGCGGATCGGCCCTGACTTCGACTCGCTGCTCGCCAAGGTGATCGGCCGCGCCCATTCCTATCCCGCCGCGCTGCAACGCTGTTCGGACGCGCTCGCCGAGACGACGATCGCCGGGGTGGACACCAACGTGGCCCTGCTGCGGGCGATCGTGGCCGCGCTCGCCACGACCGGGCCGGTGTCCACCACCTGGTTCGAACAGCACGCGGAGAAGCTGATCGCCGACGCCGCGAACTACCCGTCGGCGCCGATCACGACCGGGGAAACCTCCGGAACCTCTTCCACACCGGCACTTCTCGACGACGAGCAGGCCTTCCGCTCCCCCATGGGCGGCACCGTCATCAGCATCGCCGCACCCGGCTCGGTCATCGCGGCCGGTGGCGAGGTGGCGGTCCTCGAGGCGATGAAGATGCAGCACGTACTGCGCGCGGAGACGGCGCTGCTGGTGCGGCGCACCTGCGCCGAGCCCGGCGCGGTCGTCGATCCGCACGCGCTGCTGGCGACCTGGGCCGCGGCCGAGCACGACGGCACCGCCACCGAGACCACCGATATCGACCTCGACACGATCCGCCCCGATCTGGCCGAGGTGCGCGACCGGCACCGGGCCGGACAGGACGAGGCCCGCCCGGAGGCGGTGGCCAAGCGCCACCGCCTGGCCCGGCGGACCGCCCGCGAGAACATCGCCGACCTGGTCGACGACGGCAGCTTCCGCGAATACGGCGCACTCGCGATCGCCGCGCAACGGCAGCGCCGCAACGACGCGGACCTGATCGCCAACACCCCCGCCGACGGCCTGATCGCCGGTGTCGCGACCATCGACGCCGCCCGGGCGGTGGTGCTGTCCTACGACTACACCGTGCTGGCCGGCACGCAGGGCGTGCGCAATCACGGCAAGACCGACCGGATGCTGGAGCTGGCGCACGAGCGGCGGCTGCCGGTGGTGTTCTTCACCGAGGGCGGCGGCGGCCGGCCCGGCGATACCGATCACCCCGGCGTCTCGGGGCTGGAGGTGACCACCTTCCGGGCCATGGGCGCGCTCTCGGGGCGGGTGCCGTTGATCGGCATCGTGTCCGGGCGCTGCTTCGCCGGCAATGCCGCGCTGCTGGGCATGTGCGATGTCGTGATCGCCACCCCCGACGCGAATATCGGCATGGGCGGGCCGGCGATGATCGAGGGCGGCGGGCTCGGCGTCTACGCGCCCGAGGACATCGGCCCGGTCGAGGTGCAGCGGCGCAACGGCGTGGTGCACGTGGTCGCGCGGGACGAGGCGCACGCCGTGGCGCTGGCCCGGCGCTACCTGGGTTACTTCCAGGACGGTGTCGCCGAGTGGACCGCGCCGGATCCGCGCCTGGCCCGGCATGTGGTGCCGGAGAACCGGTTACGCGCCTACGACGTGCGCGCCGCGATCGAGTCGGTGATCGACGTCGACTCGCTGCTGGAACTGCGGGCGGACTGGGGTACCGGCATCGTGACCGCGCTCGCCCGGGTCGAGGGACGCCCGCTCGGACTCGTCGCGAACAACGGCCACCACCTCGGCGGCGCCATCGACGCACCGGCTGCGGACAAGCTCAGCGCCTTTCTGCGACTCTGCGAAGCGCACGGCCTGCCCATCGTCTCGCTCTGTGACACACCGGGTTTCATGGTCGGGCCGGACGCCGAACGGGAGGCGACGGTCACCAGGTTCTCCCGCCTGTTCATCGACAGCGCCGCCCTGACGGTGCCCTTCGGCACCGTCGTGCTGCGCAAGGGCTACGGGCTCGGCGCGCAGGCGATGGCGGCGGGCTCCTTCCGCAGCCCGCGCTTCGTCATCGCCTGGCCGACCGGCGAAATCGGCGGCATGGGGTTGGAAGGCGCGGTGCGCCTCGGCTTCCGCAAGCAACTCGAGGCGATCGAGGACCCGGCCGAGCGCGAGCGCACCTTCGAGGCGATGGTGCAGCTCGCCTACGCCAACAGCAAGGCGCTCAACGCCGCGGCGGTGCTGGAACTCGACGACGTCATCGATCCGGCGGACACCCGGCGGTGGATCACGACCCTGTTCTGACGAGCGGCCGGTTGCTGAGCAACGGCACCAGCTGTTCGTCGGCGGTCCAGGCGCCGTGGTGGCCGAGCAGCGCCGACTCCAGCGGTTCGCGCTGCGGGCAGTAGAGCACGCTGTTGCCTTCCGCGACGGCGACGAGGTCGCCGATGCGCTGGGCGATGACGGCATCGGGCGGAGTCGGGCCGAACCAGTGCTCGTCCAATGCCTGCTCGCGGCTGACCACCCGTGCGTCCGTGGCCAATTCGGCGGTCCAGACGGCCTGCACGTCGGCCAGGGCGGTGGGGTGTTCGAGATAGACGTGGCGAACGCGCGGCTCGCCCGCGATCAGGTGCACGTCCTGCTGTAATCGGGGCCGGGCATCGAGATCGATCACGTTGTCCGCGTGGATCATTCCGTGATCGCCGGTGACGAGCAGCGTGCAGGTCGCGGGCAGGTCGGCCAGGAGCTCAGCGGCGAACGCCTCGACCGCGCCCAGCATCTCCAGCCACTGCGGCGATTCGGGACCGTAGAGGTGACCGGTGCTGTCGAGCTCCGGGAAGTAGGCGTAGGCGAAGCGCGACCGGGCGCCCGAATGCTGTGCGACAGCGCGGATTCCGTCTCGCACCGTGTCCAGGCTCTCGGCCGGATGCAGAGTGCCCGGGGCGCGGAACACCGCCCGCGTGAGGCCGGAGGTGCGCTGATACGGCGGCACCACGTAGTGCACCTCCACCCCGTGCGCGGCGAGGTCCTCGAGGCGGCTGGTCCGCGGCTGCACCGTTTCCGGCGGGAACTCCGCGCGGGCATCGTCACCGGTCGCCGCGTCGAGCCGCCAGCGCAGCGCGTTGAACAGGCGCGCGCTGCCGAGGTCGGGCAGGGCGAAGGAGTAGCCGATGATGCCGTGCGTGGCGCACGGTGCGCCCAGCGCGAGACTGGCCAGGCTGGTCGCGGTGGTGGCGGGGAAGCCGGCGACCAGGGTGTCGACGACGTGGGCCGCCAAGGTGGGTGCGACGGTGTGGTGGCGGGCCAGCAATTCGGCGCCGAGCCCGTCGATCAGCAGCAGCACGACGTCGCGGTTGGGTGTGAGCCCCAGCGGGTTGGCCGTGCCCAGCCCGAAGGAGGCCGCGACGGACGGCAGGACATCGGCGAGTGTGTTCGGCATCACCTCGAATAGTGCCGTGCGCGTGCCGTTTTCGCGAGTTCATTACCGGATCGCGTGTGCTCGTGTCGAGAAGTAAGTGTCCATACATTCTTAGCGGTCGAGTCAGGGTTGAACACGAGCACATAGCTAACTCGACTAGCCGTCGGCCGCTGCAAACGTCCCGGTAATCGATGTTGCTCATGGTATTTCGACCACCTCCAGCGTGGTTGACACGAAAATTCCAGAAACGCCGGACAGCTGTCCAATCGCACGCTAAGTTACTAATCATTCTTCGCACATGAGGCACCCCGTCCGAGACCTCATGGCGGCAGCGCTCGATGAGGAGTGGCGACAATGGATCCAGTCAGCAGACGCAACGCGTTCAAAGTAGGCGGAGCGCTCGGCGCACTCGGCACCCTCGCCGCCGTCACGCCCGCCCGGGCCGAACCGTGGACCTGGTCCCCGCAGGGGTCGGTGGCCGGCGACGGCGCCGGCGCCGATCCCCTGACGATGTGGGACCCCGAGGCGGATCCGGTGGTGGCCGGGCTGCTCGACCGCGGCGAAGCGCCGCGGGTCAACGAGCTGCTGCGCACCTGGACCAGGAACGGCCAGGCGCTGCCCGCCGGACTGCCCGACGAGTTGCGCGACTTCATGGAATACGCCCGGCGGCTGCCGCAGTGGGCGGACCAGGGCAAGCTGCGCGCCGCGGTCGACTTCAACAAGAAGCGCGGCCTCTACCTCGGCGTCCTGTACGGGCTGGCCAGCGGCATGATGAGCACCGTCATTCCCAAGGAGGCCCGCTCGGTCTACTACTCCAAGGGCGGCCACGACCTGAAGGACCGGATCTCCAAGACCGCGAAACTCGGCTACGACATCGGTACGCACAACGCCTACGGCCCCGACGGGGAAATGGTGGTGACCTGCGTCAAGACCCGGCTGGTGCACGCCGCGGTCCGGCATCTGCTGCCGCAGTCGCCGCACTGGGTCTACGTGGCCGAGGAGCAGATCCCGATCAGCCAGAACGACATCATGGTCACCTGGCACAGCCTGCCCACCACCGTGATGAAACATCTCACCGCCTGGCGGGTGCCGATCCCGGCGCACGAATCCGACGGATTCCTGCACTCCTGGCAGGTGGCCGCGCACATGCTCGGCGTCCGCGACGAGTACATCCCCGCGACCTGGCCCGAAGCCGATTCCCAAGCGGCACAGGTGCTCGACCCCATCCTGGCCGCGACGCCCGAGGGCGCGAAACTCGCCGACCGGCTACTGCGCCTGGGCAACCAGCTCGACCTCGCGATCCTCACCAAACCGGTGCTGGGCGCGTTCACCCGCTTCCTGCTCGGCGACCCCATCGCCGACGGCCTGTCCATCCCCCGCGAACCGGTCTGGGATCCGCTGCTGCGCCTGAGCTGGGGCCCGTTCATCGCCGTGCGCGAGGGCCTGCTGCCCGTCGTCCCGCTGGCCCCGGACGCCTACTGGCTCTTCGACGAATTCCTGCGCCAAGCCGCCCTGATCTACCTGGCCGAACTACGCCTGCCGATCAGCATCGAACTCCCCACCATGAACCGGGACATGAATCAGCCTCCGCGCTGATCTCACTCGGGGGACGCGATGCGGAGCAACTGCTTACCGAGGTTGCGTCCTTCGAAGAGGCCCCGCAGGAGAGCCGGTGCGAGTTCCAGGCCCGCCCGGATGTCTTCGGCGTACACGATGTCGCCGTTGGTCAGCCAGTCGTGCAGGCGACCGAAGGCTTCCGGGAATCGGTCGAGGTAATCCAGGAAGATGAAACCCTCCATGCGAGCTCGCTTCAGGCCCAGCTGCATATAGTTTCGCGGGCCCGGCGGCGGGTCACCGGCGGCGTAGCCCGAAGAAATGCCGCCGCAGACCACGATTCGGGCGCGTTCGGCGATATTCGCCAGCGCGGCATCGAGAATGGGGCCGCCGACATTGTCGAAGAACACATCGATGCCGTCCGGCGCCAGCTCGCGTAACCGGGACGCGACGTCGTCGGACTTGTAGTCGACGCACGCGTCGAAACGGGCGACCTCGGTCACCCAGGCGCACTTGGCGGCGCCGCCCGCGATCCCGATCACCCGGCATCCCAGCGCTTTCGCGATCTGACCGGCCACCGAGCCGGTGGCGCCCGCGGCGCCGGAGACGACCACGGTCTCGCCGGGGGCGGGCCTGCCGATATCGGTCATGCCGAAGTAGGCCGTCAGCCCGGTCGCCCCGAAGACGCCGAGCATGGCCTTCGGGTCGATGCCGGGCGGGACGACGTTCAGCCCCAGCAGGCCCTGGCCCGCGGCGATCGCGTACTCCTGCCAGCCGACCATCCCGCACACCCAGTCCCCCACCGCGTATTCCGCGCTGTGGGAGGCCACCACCTGCCCGACGCCGCCGGCGCGCATGACCGCGCCGACCGGCACCGGATCCAGGTAGTTCGGCCCGTCGTTGAGCCAGCCGCGCTGGGTCGGATCGAACGCCAGCCAGACCACCCGGACGAGCGCCTCACCGGGACCGGGTTGCGGGATCGGGGTGGTTCTGAGCTCGAAGTTGTTGTCGCCGACCAGGCCGGTCGGTCGTTCGATGAGGATCCACTGGCGATTCACCCGGCGACGGTAGCGGCCGGATCGGGGCGATGTCATCCGGATTTCGGGCCGTACACGATGTCAGCGGTGGAGTCAGCGCCGTGACAGGGCGGTGTCAGGGCGGGCCGCGAAGGTAGTTCTCGTCAGCGACACCGCGGACCCCCTCACCAAGGAGCGAACATCATGTCGATCACCCTCTCCACCCAGGACAAGCTCACTCTGTGGACCGCCGCGCACGGCGCCATCTCGCTGATCTCGGCCGCGGGGGCGCCCTCGGCGCACAAGGCCGCCACCAACGGGTCCATCGCCTTGAGCTCCGCGACCGGTGCGGTCGGGCATGTGCTGGCCGAACGACCGAAGGGCATGAAGCTGACCGGTAAGTCCGTCGCCGGGATCGCCGATCAGGTGCTGCCGGCGCTGACCGCCGCGGTGGCCCTGCTCGAGCAGCAGGACCCGGCCGAGGCCGACAACTTCCGCCGCACCGTTCTCATTGCCGTCGAAGCGTCCACCCAGGCGCACAAGGCGCAGCCCGGCCCGGCCCTGGCCGAGATGACTCGCAAGATCAGCGCGGCGCTCGACGCCTGAAATATGGCCGCACTCTCCCTCCCCCACTCCAACGTATATCGCACCCGGGGGCTTGCGGCAAGCCCCCGGGGATGGCGCACAATCGTCCGCCGAAGCCGATAACCTGCGAAAACGTGGGTCCGCGAGGGAATGGGGGTTTCATGATCGACGTGATCATTGCCGGTGGCGGTCCGACCGGATCGATGCTGGCGGCCGAGTTGCGCCTGCACGATGTGCACGTGGTGGTGCTGGAGAAGGAGGCCGAGCCGACCAAGATCGTGCGCGGGCTCGGGCTGCACGCCCGCAGTATCGAAATCCTGGATCAGCGTGGCCTGCTGGAGCGTTTCCTCGCCCACGGCCAGCGGTACCCGATCCGCGGCTCCTTCGCCGGGATCATCAAGCCGACGCCCGAGGGGCTGGACACCGCGCACGAATACCTGCTGGGCATTCCGCAGAACATCACCGATCGCCTGCTCTACGAGCACGCCGTCGAGGTCGGCGCCGAGTTGCGGCACGGGTGTGAACTCGTCGGGCTGGCACAGGACGAGCACGGCGTGACCGTCGAGCTGGCCGACGGCACCCGGTTGCGCGCACGCTATCTGGTCGGCTGCGACGGTGGCCGCAGCGCGGTCCGCAAGCTGCTCGGCGTCGGGTTCCCCGGCGAATCGAGCCGGGTGGACACGCTGCTGGGCGAGATGGAACTGACCGCGGACGCGGAGACGATCACCGCCGTCAACACCGAGGTCCGCAAGACCCAGTTGCGATTCGGCGCGGGTCCGCTCGCCGACGGCGGCTACCGCATCGTGGTGCCCGCCGAGGGTGTCGCCGACGACCGTTCCGTCGCACCGGATTTCGAGGAGTTCACTCGGCAGCTGCGGGCGACGGCCGGCGTCGACCTCGGCCCGCATTCGCCGCGCTGGCTGTCCCGTTTCGGCGACGCCACCCGCCAGGCCGACCGCTACCGGGTCGGCCGGGTACTGCTGGCGGGCGACGCGGCCCACGTGCACCCGCCGCTGGGCGGGCAGGGCCTCAACCTCGGCATCCAGGACGCGTTCAACCTGGGCTGGAAACTGGCGGCCGAGCTGGCGGGCTGGGCCCCGGCGGACCTGCTGGACAGCTATCACACCGAACGGGACCCCGGTCGCCGCCGACGTGCTGGACAACACGCGCGCGCAGATGCAGTTGATGCTGCTGGAGCCGGGCCCGCAGGCGGTGCGCAGGCTGTTCGCGCAGCTGATGGACTTCGAGGAGGTCAACCGGTATCTGATCGAGAAGATCACCGCGATCGGCATCCGCTACGACTTCGGCGACGGTGACCCGCTGCTCGGCCGCCGGTTGCGCGACCTGCCGCTGAAGAGCGGCGGCCTCTACGACCTGATGCACGAGGGCCGGGGACTGCTGCTCGACCAGACCGGGCAGCTGTCGGTGCCGGGCTGGTCGGATCGGATCGACCACGTCGTCGATATCAGTACGGAGCTGGCGGCGCCGGCCGTGCTGCTGCGCCCGGACGGCCATGTGGCATGGGTCGGCAGCGAGCAACAGGATCTGCTGGCGCACCTGCCGCGCTGGTTCGGCGCGGCCGGGCACCGGTAAACCGGGGTTTCGGCGGCGCTGTATAGGGTCAGGCGTGTGTCACCCGCACCCGCCGACGTCGAGTACACGCTGCCGATCCAGCGCGTGCAGGGCCTGATCGAGGTCGCCACGAGCAAGGGCTGGGACATCACCGCCGCGCTCGCCGACGCCGGTGTCGCACCGGAGTTGCTGGCACAGGGCGGTTCCCGGGTCACCCTCGAGCAGGCCGTGCGGCTGGTGCAGTGGCTCTGGCGCGAGACCGGGGACGAATTGCTCGGGCTGGGGCTGCAACCGGTCCCGCTCGGCACCTTCCGCCTGGTGTGCTTCGGGCTGCTCGGTGCGCCGACCGCGCGGGCGGCGGCCCAGCGCTACGCCAACTTTCAGCGCTCGCTGCCCGGTGTGCCGCCGGTGTCGGTCCGCGATGTCGGCGAGGAGGTGCGGCTGTCCTTCGACATCAGCGACGTGGTGGCGCCGGTCGCGCTGCCCATCGACACCATGCTGGCCGCGTGCCACCGCTTCGCCTGCTGGGCGGCCGCGAAATGGCTGCCACTGCGCCGGGTCGAGGTGCCGTACTCGGCGATACCCGGACTCGACGACTACGACCAGATGTTCGGCGCGCCAGTGGTTTTCGAGGCTCCCGCGCCCGCGCTGATCTTCACCGCGACGGTGTTCGACGCGCCGCTGGTGCGGGACGAGAAGGACCTGATGCTCTTCCTGAGCAACGCACCGGCGGGCGTGATGGGCCGGCGCGAGTTCGCGCTGTCGGTCGCCGGGCGGGTCCGCACCATCCTCGAACGCGGGCTCGACGGCACCTGGCCCAGCGTCGAGGACATCGCCGCCGAGCTGGCCATGAGCCCGCAGACGCTGCGCCGCAAACTCGGCGACGAGGGCGTCTCGCTGCGCCGGATTCGCGAACAGATCCTGCGCGACGCGGCCATCGCCGGCCTGGTGCGCGGCGAGGAGACGGTGGCCGCCCTGGCCCGGCGGCTCGGTTTCTCCGAGGCCAGCGCGTTCTCCCGGGCCTTCCGGCGCTGGACCGGTAGCGCACCCGGGTCCTATCAGCGGTGAATTCGGGCCAACTCGAGCGGTCCGGTCAACGATCTGATCGGCACGGTCATCGGCCCGGGCCCCGCCACGCCCTACCGTCGGGAGGCAGCCTGTTTTTCGAACGAAGGAGTTCCCGTGGCCCACCGCTCGTCCTGGATGAACGACGACCTGGACGCTCTGGCCGATCTCGCGCGCCGGTTCTTCGACAAGGAGTGCGCGCCCCACGAAGAACGCTGGGGTCAGCAGCAGCACGTGGACCGCGAGGTCTGGAACCGGGCCGGCGAGCTCGGCCTGCTGTGCCTGAGCATCCCCGAGGAGTACGGCGGCGGTGGCGGCGACTTCCGGCACGAGGCCGTGGTGGCGATCGAGCAGGTCCGCGCGCTGGCGCCCAGCCTGGGCAACCCGGTGCACAGCACGATCATCGCGCACTACATCAACGGCTACGGCACCGAAGCGCAGAAGCAGGCCTGGCTGCCGAAGATGGCCTCCGGCGAGATCGTCGGCGCCATCGGCATGACCGAACCCGGCACCGGGTCCGACCTGCAGAACATCAAGACCAAGGCGGTCGCCGACGGCGACGAGTACGTGATCAGCGGCGCCAAGACCTTCATCTCCAACGGCCTGCTCGCCGACCTGGTGATCGTGGCCGCCAAGACCTCCGAGGGCAAGGGCGCCGACACCGTCTCGCTGATCGTGGTGGAGACCGACCGCGAGGGCTTCCGGCGCGGCCGCAACCTGCGCAAGATCGGCCAGCACGGCCAGGACACCTGTGAGCTGTTCTTCGACGAGGTGCGGGTGCCCAAGTCGAACCTGCTCGGTGGCGCGGAAGGGCAGGGCTTCATCCAGCTCATGCAGCAGCTGCCGCAGGAACGGCTGATCCTCGCGGTCGCGGCCGCGGCCACCATCGAGACCTCCGTCGAGCTGACCCTGGCCTACACCAAGGACCGCGAGGCGTTCGGCAAGCCGATCTTCAACTTCCAGAACACCCAGTTCACCCTCGCCGAGGCCGACACCATCAAGACGGTGTCCTGGGCCTTCCTGGACGACTGCGTCGCCAAACACCAACGCGGCGAACTGGATATCCCCACCGCGGCCAAGGCCAAGTGGTGGCTGACCGAGCAGCAGTGCAAGGTCGTGGACGAGTGCCTGCAGCTGTTCGGCGGCTACGGCTACATGGAGGAGTATCCGATCTCGCGGATGTACACCGATTCGCGCATCCAGAAGATCTACGGCGGCACCAACGAGATCATGAAGCTGATCATCGGCCGGGGTCTGTAGGTCCCGTCAGCGCCCGGAACGCGGCGGCGACGTGCTCGATGCGCGCGTCCTCGAGTTCCGGGCGCGGGTAGGTGGTGCGCAGGATCGCCTCGCCGTCGAACATGTGGATCAGCGAGGTGACCAGCAGCCGCGCCGCCTCCGGGGGCACCTCGGGGGTCAGCACGTCGACGGCGAGCTCCTCCAATTCGTCGTAGAGCTCCCGCAGCACCGGCGCGATCCGGACCCGGAGCTCGGGTTCGGTGCGCGCGGCGACGAGCAGTTCCAGCCAGACGGTGTTGATATCGCTGCGGATCTGCTGGCGCGCCACCCGCATGAGCGCCGCCAGATCGACCGGATGCGTGATGGTTTCGGGAATCCGCAGCGCGGCGACCACGGCCAGGTGCCGGCGGCTGACCTCGCCGGCCGCCGCCACCACCAGATCCATGCGCGAGTCGAAGTGCCGGAAGATGGCCGCCTTGGAAACGCCCGCGCGGCTACTGACCTCGCCCAGGGAGGTGCTGTGGTAGCCGACCTGCTCGATCGCCTCGATGGTGGCGTCGATCAGTTTGGCGATGGTGGCGGCGCTGCGCTCGGCTTGCGTTCGTCGCGCTGTGGTCACTTACCCTCCGGCTCGCAGGAAGCGGCCGGTGCGCCGGACGCCGAGCACCTCGGCGGGTCGACCGTCGCCGAACACGTACTGGCCACCGACGAACACGGCCGAGACGGCTTTGTCGTTCCGGTTGACCATACGAGGCAGGTTGCCGTACATGGCGACCGGGGATTCGGCGTAGGCGTCCAGCGAGTCGTCCAGGCCCGCGGGATCGATGACGACGAGGTCGGCCCGGTCGCCTTCGCGCAGATGGCCCGCGTCCACGCCGTACCAGTCGGCCAGCTCGCCGGTCACCCGGTGCACCGCGTGTTCCAGTGTCATGAACGGGACTCCGGCCTGTTCGGCGTGATGCACGCGCCGCAGGAAACGCAGCCCGAAGTTGTAGAAGGCCATGTTGCGCAGATGCGCGCCCGCGTCGGAGAAGCCGAGCTGCACACCGGGATTCACGCTGAGCTTGTTCAGGATGTCGGGCCGGTGGTTGGAAATGGTGGTGCGCCAGCGCATCTTGGTGCCGTGCTCGACCACCAGATCCAGGAAGGCGTCCACCGGGTGCACACCGCCCCGCGCCACCCCGACCTGGCCGAAGGTCTTGCCAAGGACGCTCGCGTCCGGGCAGTCGACGATCTCGGCGTCGAAGAAGTCCCGGTGCCAGACCCGGATCCCGAACTTCGCGTCGTAGTCCTTGCGGAAGCGCCGGCGGTAGGCCTGATCGGCCATCAGCGCGTTGCGCTCGACCTGGTCGGCCAGGTGCAGCGCCGCGGCGCCGGAACCGAATTCCTCGAAGATGACCAGGTCGATGCCGTCGGCGTAGACCTCGAACGGCACCGGCAGGTGCTGCCAGCGGAAATCGCCGTTGAGGGCGTTGGCCGCGCGGGCCAGGCCGCTCATCAGGTAGACGATGAGCGGGCTCGCCTTGAGGTCGGCGGCCGAGATCAGCGTGGTCTTCAGCCGTTTGCGGAACAGGCCCGCGCTGGCGAAGATCATGGCGGCCAGCCGGGGCGGGTTCTTGATGTCGGGCCCGCCCTGTAGCAGCCGCCCGCGCCGGCGCAGAATCGCGTTGAGCCGCCGCCGTTCTCGCCATCCGGCGTAGGTGGAGGGCAGGGTCCGCGAGCGGGCGACCTCGCCGTCGAGCTTGTCGAACAGCAGCTGCTGGGCCGACATGCCGACGAACCCGGCGTCGAGTGCCTCGGTGAGCCAGGCCTCCATCTGCGCCTGCTCGGCGGCTGTGGGCCGCACGTCCTTGCGGGTCGCGCGCTCCAGGCCCATGGTCGCGGTGCGGATGTCCGAATGCCCGATCATGGCAACCAGATTCGGCCCCAGCGGCAGGCGCTCCAGCGCCTCGACGTACTCACCGGCGGTGCTCCAGGACTTCACCTCCTCGACGGTGCCGATCACGTGCGGCCGCGGGATCGCCTCCACGCGACCGAACAGGTCACCGGAGTCGGTCGGCCCGACGTGCACCGTCGACAGCGAGCACGAACCCAGCACGATGGTGGTCATGCCGTGCCGCACGGACTCGCCGAGGGCGGGCTCCTTCAGCACCTCGACGTCGTAGTGGGTGTGGATGTCCAGCATGCCCGGCAGCACCCATTTGCCTTGGGCGTCCAGCACATTCGGGCACTCCGCTTCGTCGAGCGGCGTCGCCGAGACCGTGACGACACGATCTCCCCGCAAACCCAGATGACGGACGGCGGAGGGGGAACCGGCGCCGTCGAACCAGCGGCCGCCCTTGATGATCGTGTCGTAGCTCACAGACAACATTGCAACCGATCGGTCACAAAGTGTCAAGAGCGGAGCCCGTAATCGTGGATAGGACCCTGGACAGCTCTATTACTTTTGCGCCGTAAAGTGATAATTTCTCTCTGTAGCCGACCACGCCGAATACCTATTTTCGGCAGAGGGAGATTCCGGTGTCCAGGGGTATACAGGGGGCCGTCGCACAGATTTGCGGGGCAATTATCGGGATAGTCGCGAGCCTCTTCGCGGTGGGCGCCGCGCAAGCCGCCGGGGACACTGTGTATTTCGCGATGGGCGGCTGGAACTGCTCGATCGCCGGGAACGGCGCGGTGGGCTGCGATCTGGCCGTTCCGGCGGCATCCATGAATGTGCTGTACGCCGGAATGCAGGTATCGGTGCCGAACGTGCCCGCCATCATCATCGATTCCGCGGCAACGCCGGCCCGCCCGCAGTGGAACTCCAACGGCAGCCACACGCTGCCGGGCGGAAATCCCCCCTTGGCGCCGATCGTGGCCGTCACCGACCACGATCCGCGCTATTCGATCACCCATGCCGGGGCCACCTGCCAGATCACTTTCAAAGAGGTGGCCGTGTGCACCTCGATGGGGCACGGGTTCAGTCAATGGGGACCGGTTCCGCACGGGTACTGATCCCCATCGGCACACCGGCTACCGGTACCAGACCCCGGAATCCCAAGAGCCGTAATTCCATACGTTGAAATCGTATCGGCTGTGCGCACCGCCGAAGAGGTAACCCCACCAGCCTGCGGAGGTATCGCAGATCTGGTCGTCACGGTTGCACACGGTCAGTGTCGGGAAGGGGCCGAACCAATCGTCAACGCCGGCCAGCGGATAGCCGACGAGCCCGCTGCCGGGCGTCGAGGCCAGACCGCCCCAACCGGGCCCGGGAGCGCGCTTGGGATCCGACAGGAGAATGGCATTGGCGTTGTCGGCGTACTGATTAGCGGAAACCCAGGCGTGCACGATTGCCGCGCCCTGGCTGTGCCCGATCAGCCTGATGTGGTCACCCGGGCACTGATTCCGATGCGACCAGAACAACCGGTTGAGTTCGTTCAGACCGGACATCGCGTCGGCCGAGTTGTAGCCGACGGGTTGATGCACGAAGGGGACGAACACCGACGATGTGTTGTCACCCAGACCGCCGATGCCGATAGCCCACTCCCCCGTGCAGGGGTCGGCGTTCGCCTCGGGCATCGCGGCGTCGGTAAGGGATAGGAGGAAGGCCAACAGGAATGCGGCGAAGAGCGCCGTTGCTCTGCGCATAATAGAACTTCTTAATTTTCGCGCCTCCGGGGCGAGCCCGGCTGAACTAGGTGTTCCCGAAAATTGCTGGCGTTCTTGTTTCCTGATGAAACGGTGACCTCGACCCGAGTTGTGCTGCCATAACGAGAGATTCGCACTGTGGCGCGGGCCACTCGATAAAAAGGCCCCCTGCCGCGCGGGCAGGGGGCCTGGAATCCGGGGTGGGTTACACCGCGCCGGTCAGTACCCGGTCCTCGGCGATGCGATCCAGCCGCGGGTAGGTCGGGTACTCGATGCCCGAGATGAACTGCACGGTGCGCACCACCTGGCAGGAGTAGCCGAATTCGTTGTCGTACCAGACGTAGAGGATCGCGGTGTCGCCCTCGACGATGGTGGCGTTGGCGTCGATGATCGACGCGGCGCGCGAGCCGATGAAGTCGCTGGAGACCACGTCGGTGGCGGCGGTGTAGTCCAGGTTGCGGCTCAGCGGACCCGCCAGCGACACCTGACGCAGGTAGGCCAGCACGTCGGCCCGCGTGGTCTCCTGCTTCAGCTGCAGGTTCAGGATCGCGACCGAGACATCCGGGGTGGGCACGCGAATCGAGTTACCCGTGATCTTGGCCTTGAAGTCCGGCATCGCCTTGGCCACCGCGGACGCGGCGCCGGTCTCGGTGAGCACCAGGTTGAACGGCGCGGACCGGCCGCGGCGATCGGCGGCGTGGTAGTTGTCGAGCAGATTCTGATCGTTGGTGAACGAGTGCACCGTCTCCACGTGCCCGCGCACGATGCCGTACTCGTCCTCCATCGCCTTGAGCGGCGGCACGATCGCGTTGGTGGTGCAAGACGCGCAGGAGAAGATCTGCTGGGTCAGATCCTGATCGCGGTGGTTGACGCCGTGCACGATATTGGGGACGTCGCCCTTGCCCGGGGCGGTCAGGACCACCTTGGCGATACCGGGGCGCAGATGCTGCTCCAGGCCCGCGCGATCGCGCCACTTGCCGGTGTTGTCGACCAGGATCGCGTCCTTGATCCCGTACTCGGTGTAGTCGATCGCGGTGGGGTCGTTGCTGTAGATGAACTTGATCACGTTGCCGTTGGCGGTGATCGTCTCGTTCTCGACGTCGACCTTGATGGTGCCGTTGAACTTGCCGTGCACCGAATCCCGGCGCAGCAGCGACGCGCGCTTGATCAGGTCGTCCTCGCCGCCGCGGCGCAGCACCACCGCGCGCAGGGTCAGGCCGTTGCCCGAGCCGGCCTTCTCGATGAGCAGGCGGGTGACCAGGCGGCCGATCCGGCCGAAGCCGTAGAGCACGACATCGCGCGGACCCGCGGACTGTGCCTTGTTGCCGTCGAGCACCTCCGAGAGCACCGTCTCGGCGTACTCGCGGACCGACAGATCGCGATCGTCGGCGCGGTAGCCCATGGCCAGCAGCGCGAGGTCGATCTTGCAGGGACCCAGATCCAGCTCGCCGAGCACCTGCAGGAAGGGCAGGGTCTCGTCCACCGACAGCTCTTCACCCTCGATCTGGCGCGCGAACCGGTGCGTGCGCAGGATGCTGATCACCGACTTGTTCACCAGTGGCCGGCTGTGCAGCAGGATCGTCACACCCTTCTGCCGGTACAACGTGCCGATGAGGGGAATCATCGCCTCCGCGGCGGCTTCTTGAGCGTTCCAGCGATCGAGCTGTTCGGTAGTCAACACAGATCCTCGGGTTCGTCGATATGTTCGCGCCATCGATGCTAATCAGCGGCATGAATTCACCGTGGCCCGCCACCCACCGGTGAGGTCGCAGGTCACATTTCGCCAGGGAGGCGTCGCCGTCCGAGGGCCGCGCTAGCGGCGGTCCTCACCGCCGATCCGATGATCGATCGCGCGCCACTCGCGGGCCCAGTGCGCGGCCCGGCGCGCGCCCACCGACCAGGTGGTGAGGCAGACCAGGGCCAGGGCGCCGGCCCAGGTCACACACAGCACCATCAGGCCCGCCGCGATGCCCTCGGAGGCGGCGGCGGAGGTGGGCAGCGGCGCGTCGGCGGGATTGCCGTCCGGCCCGAGCCAGATCCGCACCTCGTCGCCGGGCACGCCCGACCCGGGAACCCCGATGGTGGCGGTGCCCGAGCGGTCCTGCCAGGTCCAGCGCACCGGCGCGGTGAAGACGTCCAGGCTCGCCCCGGACTGGTTCAGCCGCGCCGCCACCTGCTGCGGCGGCTGGACGATGACGGCGGTCACCGCGACCTTGGTGGCGTTCTCCGCGCCGAGGCGGGTCGCGGCGGCGGAATAGGCCGCGGTGCCGGCGGCCCCGGCCAGCGGCACCGCGGCCAGTACCGCGAGCGCCGCCAAGAGCCGGACCAGGACTTCGCACCGATCCGACGCGCGCATCAGTGGATTGGTGCTCCACGGCCGTAACCGCCACATTCGCACCATTACCCGGGGCTGCTTCGGCATCGCGCTCACCTCTACTTCACCGCCGGCCACCACGCCGATCGGGACCACTATGTTCGATATTCCCCGCCCGGGGGCCGTTATCCGCTGATTTCAGGCCGGGCGGCAACTATTTTCGAACCCCGGGTACGGCAGAGCCGAGCAGAAGTGCACGGCCGCCGAGGTGCCCGCGACGCGGAACGGCTTGCCCGCGTCGTCGATGGTGGCCGTGCCCTTGCGGCCCAGCGCGATCCAGGTGAGGTCGATGACGAACTCGCAGTCACACAGCTGGGTCCGGACGTACACCTCGAAACTCTCCGCGTCGGAGATCTTCACCTGGTAGGGGAATTGGATCGGCCGCAACTGGTTGGCCGGGACGCGGCTCCCGAAGCTCGGATCGAAGAAATCGCTGAGCGTCGGCGGATCGGTATCGAGGTCGGCGGACACATAGCGGTAGGGCGTGTCCCCGGCGCCCATATCGACGACGTGCACCCCGGCGAAGGCCGGGCGGCGCGCGGTGACCCGGACCACCAGACCGGTCAGCGTCACCTCGGCCTCCGAGGTGCCCTGCACCGTGAAATCGACATTCAACGCGATCGCGGGCACGGCCTCCGTTTGGTCGACCCAGCGCTTCCACTGCTCGTCCAGGTCGTCCCAGTCGCCGGTGAAAACCGGGAGGACTCCGGCCTTTTCGACCGGTTGCGCGGTCATCCAGCCGACCCCGCTCGGGCGCCGCGACTCGGAGACGATGGTGAACGGCCGCGCTTGCGGATCGGGCTTGCGCTCGGAGTCGGACGGCATCAGCACCGCCGCGATCACCGTCGCCGCGACACCGGCGGCGATGGCCGCCAGCCAGCCGCCGAAAGGTTTGGCGCGCCGCGCGAAACCCACGGCCCGGCTACCCCCGTTCGAAGGCGCGGCCTCCTCCGCCCGGGGTGGGACGCCTTCCTCCACCCCTCCATGGTACGGCCGAATCCGTTGTGTACGAGCGTCTTTCGGCTACTCCCCAGCTTCATTTGGCGTCGCCGTAGCATTCGACCACCGCGGTGGTCAGGGGAAAGCGAACCGGGGTGGAGCCGAAGGCGATTCGGCCCGCGGTGTCCCCGGCGGTGGCGATCAGGGCGGCGACGGTGTCGGCCTCGTCCGCCGGGCAGTGCACGATGACCTCGTCGTGCTGGAAGAAGACGAGCTCGGCGCGCAGGCCCGCACCGGTCATCGCGTTGCGCAGGCCCGCGAGGACCAGCAGCGCCCACTCGGCCGCGCTGCCCTGGACGACGAAGTTGCGGGTGAAGCGGCCGCGGGCCCGGGCACTCGGGGTGCTGCTGCCGTAGGCGCCGGAGGTCTCCTGGTCGGGGGCGGCGACCGCGCCGGGCGGGCTGGTGCGCCCGAGCCAGGTGCGCACCAGCCGGCCCTGCTCGCCCGCGGTGGCCGCCTCGTCGACGTAGCCCATCGCGGCCGGGTAGCGGCGGCGCAGTTCGGCCATGTGGGTGAGCGCGTCGCCGGAGGTCTGGCCGTAGATGGCGCCCAGCATCGCGAGCTTCGCCTGGGCGCGGTCACCGCCGAAGGCGCGGGCCGCGAGGTCGGCGTACAGATCCTCACCGCGCCCGGCCACCTCCATCAGCCCGGGATCGCGGGAGATCGCGGCGAGTACCCGCGGTTCCATCTGGTCGGCGTCGGCCACCACCAGGCGCCAGCCCGGATCGGCGCGGATCGCCTGCCGGACCACCTTCGGAATCTGCAGGGCGCCACCGCCATTGGTGGTCCACCGCCCGGTCACGGTGCCGCCGGGCTGGTATTCGGGGCGGAAGCGGCCCTCGTGCACCCATTGCTCGAGCCAGGACCAGCCGTTGGCGGTGTAGAGGCGGTAGAGCGATTTGTAGGCCAGTAAGGGAGCGACGGCCGGGTGATCGATCTCCTGCAATTCCCATTTCCGGGTAGAGGTCAGCAGGATCCCCGCGCGCCCGAAGGCTTTGATGATCTCGGCCGGCAGATCGGGCCGCACGCGCACGTTCGGGCCGAAGGCGCGCGACACCTCGTCGGCCAGCTCCACCATGCGCCGCGGTTCACCGCCCGCGATACGTTCGCCCAGCAGGCTTTCCAGCAGGTCCCGGTGCACGTCGGCGCGCCACGGAATCCCGGCTCGCCCCATCTCGGCGGCCACCAGCATGCCCGCCGACTCGGCGGCCAGCAGCAACCGCATGCGCTCGGGATATTCCGTCTTCGCCGTGCGCGCCACCTGATCCGCGTAGACCGCCAGCAGCGCCGTCAGCTCGTCGACGCCACCTGGCAGCGGCGCGGGACCGGACTCGAACAGCGACGGCTGCGTCTCGGCGGCCCGGGCGGGCGCGTCCGCCGGAACCGGCAGATTGTTCAGCCGGGCCCAGGCGGCGACCAGCGAACGCGGCTGCCCGGACTGCCCTTCCTCATGACCGATCAGCAGCGACTCCGCCGCCTCCACGTCGTAGCAGCGCTCCACCCGCACCCCGGCCGCCAGCGCCCGCCGGTAACTCTCGCCGGTCGAGCGCCACACCCAGCGCTCGACCTCGGGACGGGCCCGCACCGCGGCGGCGAGCGAGGGCTCGTGCAGCACCGGCCCCGCGGGCCGCCCGTCCGGATCGAGCGGGCACAGCCGTGCGCCGCCCCCGTCCGTCTCCGCCACCGCCCATCGCATGCCGCGAGTCTGGCAGCAGGGACCGACAGGAAGGCGCGGACGCGCGCTAGAGCGTCACGGCGTGCACATGACCGTTTCGACGAAGCGGTCCAACGCGGCGGTGTAGCGATTGTCGGCGGACTCGGTGACCGACAGCGTGATTCCGTAGCGCCCGTCGGGGCTGCGCAGCGCGAGCGAACCGAAGCCGTTGACGTATCCGTTGTGCCCGTAGCCGGCGCAACCGTGGTCGTCCAGCCGGAACTCGTAGAGGCCGAGACCGTAATCGTAGGAATCGTTCACGTGCCGGAACGCGCGCATCTCGTTCAGCAGGTGCGGTGGCAGCAAGCGTCCGTCCAGCAAACCGCTCAGGAAGGTGTACAGATCCCCGGTGGAGGAGACGATGCCGCCCGCCGCCCAGACATACGACGGATTCTGATCGGTGACGTCGATCAGCCCGCCGCCGTAGTCGTAATAGCCGTGCGCGTGCGGGCCGAGAATGCGGTCGAAGGTATTCGGCACGCCGGTGCGAAGCATGAGCAGCGGCAAGGTGATCCGGGTGTAGACGTGGAAGTGATAGGGCAGCCCCGACACCCGTTCGATCAGCATCCCGGCGACGATGTAATTGGTGTTGGAATAGGCCCAGCCGTTGCCGGGCGCGAACATCAGCGGCTTCCCGGTCGCCCAGCGCACGAATTCCGCCGGTTGCCAATCGCGCCGGATATCGGCGACCGAATCCCCCACCAGCGGCGGGTGACCCGCGCCGCCGTTGAGGTAATCGAGCAACCCGCTGGTCTGCCCGAGAATCATGCGCACGGTGATGCGCGGATCGACGCCGAATTCGGGCAGCCACCGCGCCACCGGGTCGTCCAGCCCGATTCGCCCGTCACCGACCAGTTGCAGCAGCGCGGTCGCGGTGATGGTCTTGGTGATACTGCCGATCCGGAATCGCCCGCCGGCGGGCACCGGTTCGGGCCGCCCGAGTTGCACCACCCCGGCCTGCCCGTCCCACGTACCCGCCGGCGTCTGCACGTGCGCCTGCACCCCGGCGGCGCCCAGCGCGACGATCTCGTCCAGCGCCCGCTGCCACCTCCCGGGATCGGCTTGGGCGGGCGTCTCGACGGCGCCCGCGACCATGATCGCGGCAGACAGGACGAGCAGCACTCGACGCATGGCGCGGACAGTACTGGCCGGTCGGTAACGAACTGCGTCGACACGCTGGCCAGCGCTACTTCGCCGAATTCTCGCTAGGGGACGTCGTGCATGATCATCGGCGGATGCCCGCCGTTCCAGCCGGTGATGCCCACCAGCCCGGGGACGAAGGCGCTGATACCGACGACGCCCGGGCCGGTGGCCAGATCCAGCGAGATCACCTCGCCCGGTGCGCCGGTAGCGCGCAGGAAGACGTTGTGCTCACCGATCCGCACGCCGTCCAGCAGGTTGTCGGTGGCCCGGGACCAGCGCACCGTCACCCACTGCTTGCACTCGGCCGAGGATCCCGTGGCGCCGCCCTGCACGCCCAGTGGTTGCACGTGCACGGCGATGCGGCCCGGCCGAGCCGGATCGGTCTCGGCCCAGAGGCGGTAGTCGAGATAGCAGAGCCCGGTGTCGCCGATGGCATTACCGAACTGATCCTGCGGACTTCCCGGCTTTTCCACGGCGGACGCGGTACCGATACCGCAGAGCGCAATCGCGGCGCTCAGGACAAGGACGACGCTTCGCATAGGATTCCCCCGATCGACTGGGCACTGCGCCCATGGTTTCCGACGGGGAATGCTGACCAATACCCACCGATGGCTAATAACTGGCAATCAGTATGTCAGGTCGCCCGGCGTCACCGAATCGCGACCACCACGGCATCGGTGACCGACCGCCACGCCACTCCGCTTTCCGGGAATCCGGCCTCGGCCAGTTTCTCGGTGTGCCAGGCGACCGGATGGGTCACGCCTTTGACGTGGTCGTCGAGAATCGCCCGGCTGGCGGCGTAGACGGCACTCAGCCGCGGGTCGGCGGCGACCAACGCCCACCACTGTTCCCAGTCGACCGCCCCGGCCGCCCGCGCACGCGCCTCGTATCCGCGCCGCGCCGTCTCGTCGATCGCGTTGAGCAGCGGCGTCTCCGGATCCGGCATGTGATCGGCATTGACGAACACCCCGCCGGGCCGCACCACCTTGGCCAGGTCGGCATAGAGCCGCGCGAGCGGATCGGGCTGCATCCAGTGCAGGGCAGTGGCCGTCAGCACGGCGTCGAACGGTTCGCCGGCCAGGTCATCGGCCCAGCCCGGCTGCGACAGATCCGCGGTCACGAAGGTGATCCGCCGATCGCCCTCGAACGAACCCCCGGCGATCGCCATCAGCGTCGGATCCATATCCAACGCAACCGAATTCGCCTGCGGCAGGCGCGCGAACAGCCGCCGGCTGATACTGCCGGTGCCGCACGCCAGATCGAGCACCCGCGGATTCGGCCCCACGGCCGCCTCGACCACATCGAGCATGACCCGGAATCGCTCCTCGCGATCGGGCATATACAGCTCCTGCTGCCGATCCCAACTCTGTTGCCACGACTCCCAGTCCACGAATTCCTCCCGATCGAATGCGGCTGTCCATGAGGGCAGCCGACCTTATCCCGGGAAGCGGGGGGAAACGCGGGCAGCGCGCCGCTACTCGCCCGGCTCGGGCTGCACCGCCTCGGGCTGCTTCGGCGCGGCGGGTACCCACCCGCGCAACGGCTGCACCACCGTTCCGTAGAAACCGTCCGTCGCCGCGGTCACACTGGCGATGAAGCTGGCCGCGGTGCCGGAGCGCCGGCTGCCCATCGGGAACGCCCGCTCCAGGGTGAAGGACACGATCGCGCCGGACCGATCCGCGGTCAGGGCCTTGGGATTCGCCCGCACCGTGCTGAGATGTTCGCAGGCTTCGTTGCCCGCCTCGGCGAACACCGCCTCGACCTGCACGTCACCCGGTGCGTCCGAAAGTTGCTTGAGCAGCCAGGACACTCGGCGCCCGGAGGTGCCCTCGTTGGGCGCTTCGAGCGTGGTGCGGCAGCGCACCCGATTGGTCCGCATATCGGCGATGATCACGAGATCACCCGCGGTGTCCGGGATCTGGAGCACCGCCTCGAACGTGCCCTCGGCCGCGAGCCGCTCCGCGACGGCGGCGTTGCGGGCCGCCGGATCCGCGCGATGCCTGCGGGGCAGCGCGTGTTTCACCGTCACGCCGAGTTCGGCGGTCAGCCGCAAGGCCAGGTGCCGGGACAGCGACACCCAGGATTCGGCGACCGAAAGCCCCTTCGCGTCACCGGCCCGCAGGGTGCCCGCGGTCACCGCGTCGCGAACCGCGACCCAGTGCCGGCCCGTATCGTCGAACTCGGCCGCGCCGGAGCGCGGATGCTCGAGATAGCGCAGGAACTCACCCAGGATCCAGGCGTGCAGATCAGTGTCGATCCCGCCGTGGGACAGCAGCATTCGCGCCTCGTGCGCCACCTCCGCCCAGGACAGGTGCCGCAGCGCGACCTTGGCGAGTTTGCGGCGATCCACCTCGACCGGCAGCTCCCCGGGACCCGCCGGGATGTCGTTCGACAGGCTGATCACCGTGTCGTACTTCTTCTTCCGCGCCACGTCGAGATAGTTCTCGAGCTGCTCGCGCCGGAGTTTGCCGTTGCCCGTCTTGATTTCGAGCAGCCCCGTCCACACCCGGCTGCCGCGCACCACTTTCAGCACGGCGTCCGGAATGACCTTCGACTCCCCGCGCTCGTACTGCACCTCGACATAGCCCTCGAAAGCCCCGGCGGGAGCGCCCATTCGCGCACACAGCGCCCGCGCGAACGGCCGCACCGCCTGCATCGTGGCGATCAGCGCGGAGGTGGCGCGCCGCTCCTGCTCCTCACCGGACCCGACGCCGACCACGGAGAACAGCCGCGCGGTCTGCCAGGTGTCCTGCTCGGCCAGCTTGAACTCGATCGGTTTCGTCTTCTTCGCGACCTGCTTGCTGGTGCGCACACCGCGGCGGCGCGCCGGCGCGCGCTCCTTCGGCGCCTCCTGGACCACCGGCTCCGCGGGCGCGGCCTCGTCCTCGACGTCGACGCCGAAATCGGTAGCCAGCCCCGCCAATCCGGAATCCCAGCCCTGCCCCACCGCCCGGACCTTCCACACCCCGTCCCGGCGATAGACCTCACCGAACAGGAATGCCGACTCGGTGGTCGCGTCCGCGGTGAGGTATTCGGCCAGGGTCTGCCCGGCGCCGTCGACGACACAGAACGCGATCTTGCCCAGCTGCCCGAAGGCGCCGTCGCCGACACTGCCCGCGAACGCTATCGCGTGCACCTCGGCGGGAACGGCCGACAGATCGATGGCGATCCGCGCCTGCGCGCCCGATTCGAGCGCGCTCTGCCCGAGGAAGCGCACCGCGCCGTCCGTCGACTCCGGCTGGTTGTAGAAGACGAAATCGCTGTCGGACCGCACTTTCCGGTCCGCGCCCAGGAGCAAGGCGGACGCGTCCACGTCGATCTCCGACTCGGCCCACCCGACCACGACGTCGACGCGTTCGACATCGTCGGGAAGCGCGACATTCTGGCCTTTGGCAAGTATCAACGACGCAGCCCTTCTAGATTTCGAACACTCGCGATGGCAAATCGGGGCAACCCGCGACCCCTGCGACGGCATCCCACATCGGCCGTGCGACAAGGGATTCGGCGGACCGCGACCTCCCGTTACACCGGGATCGGGCAGGTTTCGAACGCGTCTCGATATCGCGAAAGCCGGACGAATTCAGCGCCGCGGATGCTCACCGCGATCGGCGCGCGGTTAGGCATGTTTCGCAGACTTTGGCACGTTTCGCCCTAGGTGGACGAGCACTCCACGACACAGACTGGCCGGGATGGGTGTGGCTCGCCAGGTTGCCGTGGCGCGTGGACGCGCCCGCAAGTCGTCAGGTCGGGGTCCCAACGATCACCTGGAGGTGCTGTGTCCAGCACGCGTGAGAGCGCGACCAGCTTTGTCATCGCAGCTCTCGAGTCCACCGGCGCCGCAACCGCCGCGGACTTCGATATCCCCGGCATCGTCGCCAAATCACACGCAATCGTGGAGGGCTGGGACTTCAGCCAGCTCGAACGCAGCACCTTCTGGAACATCGCCGCCAGCCATCTGAAGTTCTGAGGGCAGCCCCGGCGCGAACGCCGCGTCGGTGGCCACCGCCCAGCGCAACGCGGTTCGCCGCCAGCCCGTGCTGTCGCTGTACCCGAGCAGACGCGCCTGATCGGCTCGGCTCAGCGGCCCCGCGTCCGTCGCCAGCGTCAGCCGCGCGCACCGCGCCCGATCCAGCTCCCGCCGCCACGTCGTCCCCGACTCCGCCAGGCGGCGCTGCAAGGTGCGCGGACTGGTGATGAGCCGCCGCGCCACCGCCTGCAACGACACCTCCCCCGCCGCGAGCTCCTCACCGATCGCGACGGCGACCCGCTCCGGCCACGCCGACGCCGCCGGCGGTGGCGGCGGCAGCACCGCGGCCAGCGGTTGCAGCACACTGGCCAGCACCGGATCCGCGGTCCTGAGCGGAATATCCATATCGGTGGCGCGGAACGTCAACGCGTCCTCCGCCGCGCCGAAATCGATACGCGCGCCAGGGAACACCTCCCGGAACGCATCGAGGTTGCGGGGTGCGCGCTGACGCAACGAAACCCGCACCGGATCCAGCGGCGCGTCCACCAAACGACGCGCCCGAGTCAGCACCGCCGTCAGCCCCCAGACCTGCGTGTGATCCCGCGCCCGCCCCTCCCCGTCCAGCATCTCCAGACTCAGTTTCGCCCCGCCGCCCGCCGCGTCCACCAGATCGAAACGATGATTCGTGGTCACCGCGCTGACATACGGCCCACACGTCGCCAGCCCCGCACCCACCGTCGGCGCACTGGAAAACAGGTAATCGAACAGCCCCGTCGCCTTGAACTCGTACCTGGCCCCGATCCGCAACGCCACCGCCGGATCATCCAGCCACCGCCCCGCGACCTCCCACAGCCGCCCGAACGTCTCACTGGGCATATAGACACCGGGCCCGGTCAACGCCCACGCCGGCACCCCACACTCGCGAATCAGCCGATCGCGGTCCAACCCCGCCGCAGCCAACTGCGCGATGACGAAACGATGCAACAGTGTCTGGTCAGTTGCCAACCCACTCGCTCCATGACGCCGGCCCATGCGGAAGAAGATAGTCCTTGACGTTGCGGCGTTTGGGGGTAGGGCCAAATATCTTGTACTACAAGATCGTTGGGAGCGGGGCGCTGACCAGGCAGTGCGGGGTCAGCACGCAGCTCGGACGAACACCCGTGCGTCGGAACCGTTGTCGTGCAGGACAACCCAGCGTGGTGGTGTCTGATTCGGCTCCACCAGGTGGATGTTCCCGGCCTCGCTCGCCAGCAGATCGTCTTGACCGCTTCCCTGCCAGAACGATTCGCGCCACCTGGGCGGGACGCCAGGGTCGAACTTCGACAGTACGGAGCGCTGTTTGAACTCTTCGATTCCGGCAGCCGGGATGTCGACGACAGCTTCCGCTATCGCGTCCCCGGTCATGACCTCGCGGCGGTACCAGATCAGGTTCACGTCGTCCGGGAAAACGAAGTTCCCGCATTCGGAGACCTTGCGCAGTTTTTCGGAATCGTCTTCGGAGCAGGCCGTGGACAGAGTGAACAGCGCGCACAGCGCGATACCGACCGGCAACCAGCGCCGCACCTTCACAGCGTTGTTTCCCCTTCCGAAAATCGGCCCTCGGGCAGGTTTCGATAGGACGGACACCCACGAATCCGAGGCGAACACCACTTCACTACTCCAGCCAGGATTTGCGCTGGTAATAGCGGTCCATCTCCTCTTCCTCCTCATCGCTCGGCTGGCGTCGATCGATGGGTTCGACCGGTGGCGGTACAGCAGCCGGCCGTGGCGGTGCTGGTGGATAGTCCGGCATGTTCGGTGCAACCACCGGCGGCGGCGATGTTCGGAGCGGTTGGTTCAGAGCGTCGGTGCCGCGCTCGGTGAGTGCACGCAACCGTGGGTCGTTCTCGATGGCGACGATCGCGGCGGCGATCGCTTTGCGGGTTTCGGCGACGGCGGCGGATTGGACGCGGACGATTTCGGCGGCTAGGGCGTCGGGAGCGAGTTGGCGACCGAAGTCGGTCAGGTGGACCGCGCGGAGAGCGCCGTCCGACGTGATCTCCATGCTCAGATACGGGCTCTCGGTGCCCTGCCCACCGCCCCGTAGCGCTGCCTGGAGGTCGTCGATCTGCCCACTCAGGGGGTCTATGTCGGACATATGAGCAATTGTCCCTACTCGTGTTTCACTACGAGGCCAGCTTATAGTGGCCCGGAAGCCGCACATCAAATGCGCCGAGGGGGACATCCGTGGGCGATTTCGACGATCTCGTGCTGGACAAGGACGCTGCGCGGACACTCGCCGACGGGCTCGGCACCGCCGGCCAAGAAATCCAAACGGTCGGCAACGGCGGGGCGCTGGCCGACGGACTGCTCGAAGGCCTCCCGGGCGCTGACACACCAACCGCATGCCAGGTCGCCGCGAAGTCAGCGGACAAAGCCGTGGGTGCGGTGGCCACGGCGCTGATGGAGATGGGCGGGACCGCGGTCGCGGCGATCATCGCCATGAAGCAGAAGGACGAAGCCAACGCGAAAGCCGTCGAGGCGGCAGGCGAGGGCATCAGATGAGCAAGAACCTCACCGTGTCCGAGGTCCTGGCATGGAAGCCGGAAACTCTCAGCGCGCAGGCCGCCGAATGGACTCGCCAGGTGGGCGAGCTGCGCACCCGCATGGACGCCCAGTACCGAGCGGTCGAGAATTCCCGCGACACATGGAAGGGCAAGTCCGGTGACGCTATGCGCGACAGATTTACGAAGGTGCGCACCAAGTGGTTACAGGTGATCGAGGCTCTCGAAAAGGGAAGCACCACCGCCACACTGGCGCAGGCGAGCTTCGTATCCGCGAAGGCGAAGGTGCAGTCGTCCAAGTCGACCGCTGAGAGCAAGCTGCTACAGGTCGACGCGGACGGCACCTGCACCATTACCGAGCAGGTCAAGCAACGCATCTATTCCGCGGTCAACGGTGACTCCGATCGGTACAGCACCGCGATCAGTGCCCTTATCGTCGACGCCGACGCGCAGACCGCCGCGATGAAGCAAGCGCTGGAGTACGCAGCCCAGGTCGATACCCACACCAAACAGGGCATCGAAGCAGCGTTCGCGAATTTTCCCACGGCGGAATCGTTCGGAAACGGCTCTCCGACAGTGACAATCACCAAGGAACCGCCGAAGAACGGAACCCCCGAAGACAACAAGAACTACTGGGAGTCGCTGACAGCCGCGGAGAAGGAGGAGATCCTGCGAACCCAGCCGTCATCGGTCGGCAGCCTCGACGGGGTCCCCGCGGACGTCCGCGACAAGGCCAATCGGGCCGTACTCGACACTGAGCAGGCCCGGCTCGAGCGCGAGGTCAAGGCTTTGAATGCCAGAGTCGCGGACAGTCCCGATGACAGTCGAGCATTGCAGGAGCGTAATGAGAAGCAGCGCCGCCTCGACGACGTCAACAAGATCAGCGAGGTCGTGAAGGATGCCGACCGGAAGCCGCAGCCGAAGTTGCTGGCGCTCGACGTGAATTCTGGCAGGCAGGTGCGGGCAGCAATCGCCGTCGGAGATCCAGACAATGCCGACCACATCTCGGTGGCAACGCCGGGGTTGGGTACGACCGCCGATTCTTTGGGCGGGATGGTCAACGAGGCCCAAACCCTAAAAACCGAGACGGAGCGGCAGTTGGACAAGGCAGGACGCAGCACCGAGTCGGTGGCCACGGTGGCCTGGCTGGGCTATGACCCGCCGCAGAAGAATGCCGCCGACATCGTCAACGTCGGCCTGGAGGGTCGAGCGAACGAGGCGGCGAAACCCCTCGCACAGTTCTACGAGGGCCTGGAAACCGCGAGCAATAAGAACGATCCACACATCACAGCGCTGGGGCACTCCTACGGGTCGCTGGCGACCAGTCAGGCCCTGCAAGAGAATGGCAAAGCTGTCGACGACGTCGTTTTCTACGGTTCTCCCGGGCTCGGTGGCGATATCCCTGTTCCGACTTCTGTAGGGCCCGGATGGCAAGCCACTGGTTTGAACGACGAGGTCGAGTCGGCCCAAGACTTGGGTCTCAAACCTGGGCACGTGTATGCGATGAATGAACATGACGACCCCGCCGGTCACTTGAACAGCTTCGGTCGAAGTCCGACTCATATGCCGTGGGTCACCGAGCTGAGTACCGAAGAGATCACCGACGGGCAATACAAGTTCCCGCAGGGCTCAGGGCATGCAAGCTACCCCCGGACCCCCGATGGCGACAACCCGAACAGTCCCCTGCATCGCAGTGGATATAACCTGGCCGCTGTCGTTGCGGGCCTTCCTGGCAATGCGACAAATCCGAGTAGCCAGCGATGAAGACCCCGGCAAAGGCAATCACCATAGGTTTGGTGGCGGTTGCTCTATCGATCGTGGTGGCCGTCATCGGAGTGGCCTTATTCTCGTGGGGAGCAGCAGAGTTGTCGGACCGAAATGACAAGCCAACGACAGAGCAGGAAACTGCGGCCGCGGCGCGGGTTCTGGTACAGCGCCCGCCCATGGAGGAGACGAAACAGCAGCTGGAATCCACGGTCATGGAGATCGCTGCCGTGGCCTCCGAGTTGGCCCCGGAGATGCGATGGGGCTGGAATCGCGACGAAACCAGTTCGCGGTGCGGCAAACCCTACGACATGACACGCGGGTACTCCGTCACCCTGCGTAACTATGTCTCCAGCACCCCGATTCCCGAACCAGTGTGGCCCACCTTCCTTGCGCGTGTCTCCGACATCGCAGCGAAGGCCGGCGCCACTGTGCCGTCGACCATGCAGAACACTCCTGACGCAACCGGCACGCCCGCAAACCATGACGTCTGGTTCTCCAACCAAGAGAATGGGACCCTCATCAAGGTCGGAAGTCAGAAGGCTGCGGTCATTTCCGCGACCACAGGGTGTCGCCTCGATCGTGCCGACTTCGCCAATCCGATCAGGGGGAAGTGACGGTCCTTAGTCGGACCACACGCCTTCAGCAGGCCGCTCGAATAAATACTCGTCGTGAGTCGCCACCACTGTCGTGGATTACGACCCACCGTCTCGGGTCGTGGTAGCCCTCTACGAGATGCTCATTTCCAGCGTCGGCCGCCAGTAGATCCACCACTCCGGTGTCCTGCCAGTAGGGCTTCCAGTCGGCCGGAACCCCCGGGCTGAATTGGACGAAGCCGGATCGGCTCTTGAAAGCATCGACATCACTGGCCCGCATGTCTACGACGGCAACCGAAGTTTGACCTCTGAAGATCTCGTCCTGCTTGAAGTAGACGGATTCGACCTCGTCCGGAAGGAAGATTTCCGCACACTCGGACAGGCTGTTCAGGTCGCCTGACTCATCGGCGCATCCGCCGACGAGGGAAAGCAGCACAATCATGCTTGTAGCGAACAGAATCGAGCGATGTACGCCTCGCGTCAGATCATTCCGGACCAATGCTCAACTCCTGCCGTTTCCCCGTGGACGCGGAAACTTCTCGCCCACCCAGCTTCTTCGAGCTGTCTCATCTCATTGTTGATGTCTACCCCGATATTCAGACTCCCGAATTTCGGCTTCAACTTCTCGAAGTTGTAATTCTCATGGATGTAGACCTTGTAGGTGATCTCCGCCCGAAAACCACCATCTGCCTCGTAGACAGTGGTATCGCTCCCGACTGCTACGTCGAAGTGGCCCAATGCATTCTCGACATCCTCGTTTTCAGTAGGCCCCGCACCCACCCAACCCGTGGATATGTCTCGATTCTTGACGCCGATCTCCGGGTTTTCCCGAGCCTGGCTCTTGATCCAGCCCAAACAGCTTTCGATCTTACCTTTGACGTCGTCGGTCTCGACTGCCTTCTTGAAGTTGGAGTCGCTGATTTCGTAGATGAAACCAGCATCGTTGTTGCCCAGGTAGTGGCCGAGGAGATCCTCGGCGAAGTCCCACCCGCGCGCCTCGAACCACGCTTGTGCGGCCGCCCCGTCGACGCTGTTCGCGGCGGCGGTCGCTTTGTCCGCCAAGCTGGTCTTCGATCCGTACACCGCTTGATTCTTTTCCGGCGGCGGATCAGGTGGTCGCTTCAATTTGACTCACCCACCACACGTTGTCTCCGAACCCGTATCGCCTCGCACCCAAGTCTGCAACCACCTTTGCTGGAATTTCGAATTCGCTTGATGTGAGGGCCGGCACTGTACGACCGGGCGAATAATCCAACGCTCGGGAAAGCGTGGTAATTGCAGAGGAGATCGAGTCCTGCCGCGATGTGGCCGCTGCCTTCATTGCGTCGACCGCCGCTACGATCTCCGCCTTCCGCGCATCCAGCATCGGCCGATCGATCAACTGCGCCAAAGATCCCAGCGGAAGAGTGAAGTTCATAAAGCTCATCGGCTGCGTGATGGCATCAGCCAGCCCCACGGCCTGGTTGTACACCAGGCGCTCCAGCAAGGCGCCGCCGTTCTCGACGATTTTCGCCACCGCCTCCAGATCGGAACTGCGACCGGCCACCGACTGGACCAGCCTGCCCGAGCTCTCACCAAAGGCTCGAGCTGCCTCGCCCGACCACAGCCGCTGCAGCCATTGGCTTCCGCCGGTGAGGTTCTGCGAGGCCACGAAGTCGTTGATCTCGATAAGACCGATCCGTTTACCAATCGCTTGCAGCGCCTCCCAATCCGCCTCGAGCGGGGAGAGATAGTCTGCCGCCGGTCGCATGCCGATCGCCCGGCTCAGTGGTTCATCGAACATCGAGATCGCCTCGATACCCGCGCTCACCACTTGACGCACTGTGTACTGGGCTTCCTCTACATCAGCCAGGGTGGGGAGCTGTAAACCACTGAACCGGTTGACACCTTCGGAGCCGCCCTGTTGGGCAGATCCGGCTCCAGCACCGAAAGCGCTCGCCGACACCGCTGACAGCGCATTCGCGTTCGACCCGTCCGTCGCTTGGTACTTGCCGGCAGCGGCGCTGAGCCCGTCCGCGAGAGTGCCGATAGCGGTTAGATCCAGCTTCTGGGCGGCAGACACCGCGGTCTGAAACTTCTCCAACGACGGGGACAAGGTCGACAGGAGTCCCGCCGAGCCTTTCGGAAGTGCCACACCCGGCAGCAGTTTGGCGGCGTTGGATGAGAACGTGGTACCCAGATCCTGGAGGTCCAGCTTGAACCCAGCCAGGCCAGCCAGGTCCACGGTGAAGTCATCCACACCGACACCGCTGGAAAGCATTGTGCGGTAATAACATTGATGCCCCCTCGTTCTGCTGCGCAGTTTACACAGCTGACCGCCCCAAGGCCGCTCGTACCTGCGAGCATCCCCCTGCTCCAGGCTTATGAAAGCAAAAACACCGCGCGAGTGCGCGGTGTTTTGATGGACGCTTATGGTGGTCCTAGCTGGTTTCGAACCAGCGACCTCTCGCGTGTGAGGCGAGCGCTCTCCCGCTGAGCTATAGGACCGAGACGGGGGTGTTCAGGGCCGTTTGGGCGGCGTTCCGAACGAGATGGAACTTTAGCATGGGGCACCCGGGAGTCACCAAATCGCCACTCGGAGGTGGTGAAACACAGTGCGACGCTGGGGTGGCGTGGTTTACGTGAGGGACGCCGAGCGGGGGTAGCAGAGAGAGGTTGCATGGAGCCGGAGGCCTGGCCGGGTGCGCGCACCGACCTGAGAGGAGTGGCCGGCGCGTTAGGTACTGGTTCAATCCCAGTGACGCGAAGGTTAACTACATGCGTGTCATTTACCCCATCTGACCTGGCGATTTGTTGCTTACGCAGGTGGTCGGCTAATGTTCTCTCTCGTCGGAGGGACAGCCGAAAGGCGCCTGAGATAATGCGGATGTGGCGCAGTGGTAGCGCATCACCTTGCCAAGGTGAGGGTCGCGGGTTCAAATCCCGTCATCCGCTCGAGAGGTAGGGCATTAGCCTTTCCCCTTTTTGTACGGTGGAGTGGCCGAGTGGTGAGGCAACGGCCTGCAAAGCCGTGCACACGGGTTCGATTCCCGTCTCCACCTCGCGCGATTAGCTCAGCGGGAGAGCGCTTCCCTGACACGGAAGAGGTCACTGGTTCAATCCCAGTATCGCGCACCACCGTACGACCAGATCAGCCCCGGTATCCACCGGGGCTGATCTTGTTTGTGCCGGCTTGTTACGGTGGCTTATGACCAGCGAACGCCGTGAGCAGCTCCGGGAGTTTTTGCGGGCCCGGCGGGCGGGGATCGCGCCGGGGGACGTGGGGTTGCCGGTGGTGGGGCGACGGCGGACGCCGGGGTTGCGGCGCGAAGAGGTCGCGATGCGGGCCGGGGTGGGGGTGTCCTGGTACACGTGGTTGGAGCAGGGGCGGGATATCACCGTGTCGGGTGAGGTGCTCGACGCGGTGGCGGGGGCGCTGTTGTTGAGTGCGGCCGAGCGGGGGCATCTCTATTTGCTGGCCGGGTTGAATCCGCCGGTTGCCGAGGCGGATTCGGGGCATGAGGTGACCGAGGAGGTGCGGCGGCTGCTGGCGGCCTGGGGGCAGCGGCCGGCGGTGTTGCGGGATCGGTTCTGGAATGTTCTGGCGTTCAACGACTCCGCGCGGGCGGTGTTCGGGTTCGGGGCGGGTGCGCACAACTGTCTGCGGACGTTCTTCACCAATCCGCGGTATCGCGCGATGGACGAGGTGTGGGCCGCGGCGGCGCCGGCGGTGGTGGCGGCGTATCGGGCGGATGCGGGGCATTTTCCCGGCGATCCGGGGTTCGGGCGGGTGGTGGCCGAGTTGAGTGCGGCCAGTGCCGAGTTCGCGGAGCTGTGGGGGCGGCACGAGGTGGGCGCGCCGGCGCCGGCGGTGAACGCGATGCGGCATCCCGAGGTCGGTGAACTGTATTTCGAGGCAACGACATTGACGATCGCGCATCATCCCGAGTGGTCGATGATTCTGTACAACCCGCAGGAGGGCACCGAGACCGCGGCGCGGCTGGAGCGGCTGCACACGATCCGGTTGCGCACCTCGGCCTAGCCTGGTGGTGCCGCACCTACGATAAACGCGCACTGGTTGGCGGTGCGGCGGCTCGGCACGCTGAAGCCATGACGCACAACAGTTTCCGATTCGACGGAAAAATCGCACTGATCACCGGCGGTACCAGCGGGATGGGGCTGGCCGCGGCGCGCCGGTTACTGGACGAGGGCGCGCAGGTGGTCATCACGGGGCGGGACAAGACGCGACTGGATGCCGTCGTGGCCGAGCTCGGCGGGCGGGTACTGGGGGTGGCGGGGGACGCGGCGAATCTGGCGGACCTCGACAACCTGATCACCGCGATCCGGGAGCGGTTCGGGCGGCTGGACGTGGTGTTCGCCAACGCGGGGGTCGGGGCGTTCCAGCCGGTCGACGCCGTCACCGAGGACGAGTTCTATCGGGTCGTCGACAGCAACTTCAAGGGGGCGTTCTTCACGATCCAGAAGTCGCTGCCGCTGCTGTCCGACGGTGCGGCCATCGTGATCAACGCGTCGTTCGCGCACCATCGCGGATCGCCGGGCGCCGCACTGTATTCGGCGAGCAAGGCGGCGGTGGAGAACCTCGCGCGGACGCTCGCGGCCGAGCTGGCGCCGCGCGGGATCCGGGTGAACTCCATCAGCCCGGGCTACGTCGACACCCCGGCCTTCCGCGCCGAGGCCTCGCCGGAGATCCGGGCGGTGGCCGGGGCGAGCGTTGCCGTCGGTCGCGTCGGGACCGCCGAGGAGATCGCCGCGGCGGTCGCGTTCCTCGCCTCCGCGGAGGCGAGCTACGTCAACGGGCACGAATTGCTCGTCGACGGTGGGCTGACGACCGTGATCCCGTCCGCGATGGTGTAGACGACGCGGGCTCGCACGCGACCGGAGTTGTCGGTGCTCGCGACTAGGCTTTTGCCGGACAGTGGCGAAGTCGAGGAAGGGGCACCGGTGACGGCTGATGCGCAGGCAGCGCCCGAGACGGGTGCGGAGCCCGAGTTCGCCGACGATCTCGAGACCGACGTGTCCTTCGGGCTGGAGGAGATCAACGAGGTGCTGGCCGAGCTGGTCGAAGCCCAGGCCGAGCGCAGCAGACGCGACGCCGACATCGTGGGCTTGCGGCTCGGGATCAGCGGGGCCCGGCCGGAGACGCTGGCCCGGATCGGGGCGCGCTACGACCTGGCGCGAGACCGGGTGCGGCAGTTGCACACTCGCTCGGTGGGGCAGCTGCTGCGGGAGACGCAGCTGAGCGGGTCGCGGCTGGCGGCGTTCACGCGGCGGTATCCGCTGGACGCGCGCGATCCGGCGCTGACCCGGGCGCTGCTGGTGGAGACCTACGCCACCGAGACCGATCTGGTCGGAAACGAGCTGTCGTATCTGAAGCTGCGGCTGGCGGGGCACGCACCCGAGGACGCGAAACGGGTCGCGGGATATGTCATGCAGCGGATCATGGCGTGGCAGAAGAAGACGAATCGGCGGCTGGCGAAGTTGCACGACGCCGGGCCGGTCGCGACGAGCCAGGTGAATACGCTGCTCGGGCAGGTGGATTGGCCGGGTGGGAAGCCCGCGGCCCTACCGGCGCGGTCGGCGCGCACCGTCGACGGTGACGACGACGGGCGCGGGCGCTTCTATCTGGACAAGGTCGGGCGCGATGTGCGGTTCGATTCGGCGTTGCAGGCCCGGCTCTTGCAGACCCTCAATGCCAGTGAGCTGGTGGAGACGTTCCAGGAGCACCCCAGCGCCGTCGCGTTCGAACTCGATGGGGCCGAACAGGTCTACTACCCGACGATCGCGGCGCGGTTCACCGACGGGCGGGTGGCGCTGATCGACGTGCAGCCGCTCGGGCATGTCGGGTTCCACGTCAATCGGGCGGCGGCCGCGGTCGCTCGCGGGCACGCGCACGACAACGGGTGGGGCTGGCTCGTGTGGACAGGTAGCCATATCGGCATACCGGAACTCATGCGCCGCAAAGTCGGGGCACGCGTCGAGGAGCGACTACAGGGCCTGCTCGACAACGGGCCGGTGTTCTGGCCCGGCATCCGTCAGCTCCGTGACGAGGCCGACTTCGATCTGCTCGACTTCACCGCGCTGGTCTTGCGCAACGACTGGCGCTGGGACCGTGCGCCGTTCCTGCTGCGGGTCGACGGTTCCGCCCGCTGATCGGCCACGCCTCCGCCCTTCACATACGCCGTGACCACACCCGCGCTCTCGGGTGTGGTCACAAATCGACTAGTGAAGTCGCTGGCCGGTGCAGTCGACCCTCAGCGCACCACCATGGCCCCCGCCACAAAAGTGACGATCAGCATCATCGAGCAATAGGTCACCAGCTGCCAGTGGCTGATCGTCTCCTGCAAGCCCTTGATCGTCGTACGCAGGGAGGCGTCGACGCGGTGATGATCGGCCAGTTTGCGGTTCATCTGGGCCAGCGAATCGGCCTGGCCCTCGGCGTCGAGTTCGGTGCGTTCCAGCCGGCTGGTGAGCTTCATGATCTGTTTCTGCTTGTCCCGGACCGTTTTGCGGGACAGCGCCAGGGCGGTGCGCTGGTTGACCAGCTCCTGGCGCTGGCGGGCGATCACCATTGCTTGCGCGTGCGTATGGTGCGTCCAGTCGGTCACGGTGCCGAAACCTCCCGTCAGTTCGTCGCGGTAACCCCAGACGATCTCGCCGGACAGAAATCCCTCCAGAAAATCACGTAGCTCGAACGCCTCCGGGCGCGGTGCGGCCAGCGCGCTGCCGTCGGAGGTCAGCATGCCGGACTCGATCAGATAGTCGCAGGCCGGTGGCGCGAAGTTCGCGATGCCGACCGCGGGTAGGTGTGCCACCCAGTAGCCGGGCTGGCACAGCCACAGCACGCCTTCCAGGCCGGCCGCGCGCAGCCGCTGGGTGTGGTCCACCGCCTTGGCGCGATCCAGCGAGCCCGAACGCACCTCGACGGCGTACTCGCGGGCGCCGACGCGGTAGTAGATGTCGACCGGGAGCTCGCCGACCCGGCGATCCACCTCGGCCTCCTCGGCGCCCAGCGCCAGCAGCCGCGCGCACAACCAGTACTTCAGCCGCTGGATATCCCATTGGGCATCAGCGCATTCCGCACACCGGCAGCTGTACCGGGAGGTTTCCAGGGATGTTCCGCCGGCGTCCTCGGGCGCATCGCCGATTCCGAGTTCGGCGAGCACCGCTCGGCGCCCGCAGGCCTTGTCCGCTCGCTGCTTGGTACGCACGCGATCACTCCCCTGCCCATCAACGCCGCTTGGTCTCGCGACCTAATCCATAGATCAAGAGTGCGTCAGATGTCAGCTGCTCGCCAGCCCCCTATACCCCGCGCCCGGGTGCGCCACAACTGCTGAAAACCTCTCGACCAGCCGATGTGCGGTGTATCACAAGGCTTTTCGCAGCGACATGCGAGATGATCCCCACACAATTTCCGGTCGATTGACATTTGCGGCCAATCACAGGAAACGGCACAGTAATAATTCCGAGACCAAATCGGCCGTGTCGCCGGGTTTCTCGGGCAATTCCCAGTCCAGCGGCGGTGCGGGCGCCAGATAATTCCGGGCAACTCCGGCGGTGCCCGGCACGCACGGTCGACAGGCGCGTCAGCTGATCGAACCGGACGAACCGGCTGCCCGGGCAAGTTGCCGGAGAACTTTCACCCGCGCGAAAGTGCCAGCGAGCAGGTGAGGTTCGGCTCTCGCCCCGCATACCCCCGCATTCGCGGATAGAATCGCCCGGGCCACGGGCGTGATCGCGCACTCGACGGGGAAGAAGGTACGGATGGAGCACGGCCAGCATGGCGGCGGCGGCGAGTCGATCGGCGTGATCTTATCGGGCATCGCGGAGATTTTGCGTGAAGTCAGCGAGAAGCTGGACGCGGTGGCGGCCCGGGTCGACGACGCGCGCGACGAGCGCTCGGTGGCCGCGCGGTTGGCGAAGCTCGAAGCCTGGGCTTTCCGTACCGATCACGACATCTCGAAGCTCGGATCCCGGATCGACGGGGTGGAGGGTGGTCCGCGCCCCGAGTCCGGCGGCTCCGGCGAGTCGGGGCGCCGCGCCGAGCCCACCACGCGGGCCGAGCGGCGCGAACTGGCCCGCGCCGAAGCTCCGGAGCAGAGCGACCTCCCCCAGCGCGGCACCGGCGCGCAGCGGGACAGCGTGCCGCAGCGTGGTCCCACACCGCCGCACGCCGAAGCCGAGGTGCACAGCGAACGTCCGCAGCCGCGTGCCGAATCCGAGGCGCGCTCGGAACGGCCGCACGCCGAGGCACGGGGAGAACGGCCGCTGCCCCGCGCGGTAGCCAATCGAGGGCCGGTAGAACGGCCGGAACCCGCCAGCACACGCGGCACCGCCGCCGTGGCCGAGACCGCGCTCAACGGCGACCGCCGGTTGCCGACGGTGCCCGCCGCCCTGAACGACTGGGTCGAGCCCGGTGCCGAGCCGGCCGAACGGCTGGAGCCGGTGGGAATCACCCCGCGCACAGACCGTTTCACACCCTCGGGCATCACCGAGGCGGCGTCGACCACCGCGCCGCAGGGCATGGATTACGCCGCGGTGCGCGCCCGCGCCGAGAGCCAGGACGCCCCGCGGCCGACCGGCCGCGCCGAACTCCCCACGCGCACTCCACGTCTGGACCCGTCCGCGCATCAGAACGGCCGACCCGACACCACCTTCACCGGCCAGTCCGAGTCTTCGGTGAGCGCCAACGGACGGCTCGACAGTCTCACCAGCCCCGGCGAGAGCACCCAGTTCACCGGCCGGCCGGACAGCTCGGCCCACATCACCGGCAGCGGCCGCCTGGAACCGCCGCTGGCCGGCGGTTTCGACGTGGCGTCACCAATTCCCAACGGCCGCAACGACTCCAGCCTGACCGCCCCGCGCCCAGACCTTGAACCGCAACGGCCGAGCGTCGAGGACAACTCGCACGTCGACAAGCTGCAAGCGATGCTCGACGAGCTCAAACGAAACCCGCACGGCCCCTTCGGCCGTCCCCTGGGCACACCACCGGGAGAGCTACCCGCCTGACCGCAGCAAACACACCTGAACCGCCGGGCGGCTCGGCCTTCCGGCGGCGAATAGACCGGCCGCAGAGCGGGTTTGCCCCCGCAGCGCACGAATCCCGCAGCGATACAGGCGGTCACGGTCGGACCACCGGCCGTCGCAGTTCTTCTCGACCGGGCGCAGCGCGGCATCCCAGCGGCGCTGCCGTCGATCAGGCGCCGCGACAGCTTGTAGATACGCCAGCGGCGGAAACCGGGGTAGCCCGCTCGGACAAGCGGATACCTTTCCGGGTCATGTGCTCTGTCACGAACCCGTCTGGACGTTTGCCCGGTCAACCGCTATGACGAAACGTCAACAGTCCCGCCGTGCGGTCTACCTCCCCGGCGCGGCGAGCAGGTGCGATCAGCGGTGGTCGGCGTGCGGGCGCTGCGGCTGGGGGTAGAGGGGTTCGGTGGGTGGGGCCGATTTGGGGGCCGGGGCAGGTTTGCGGTCGGTCAGTCCTCGGTAGGAAGACGGTTTGACCGGGCGGACCCATTGCGCGAGGCGGGTGCGCAGGGGTAGTCGGAAGTGCAGGTCGGCGAGGAGTTCGTCGACGTTGTGCAGCGCGAACGGGGTGACCGCGGTGCCGTGCGCGTGGTGGCCGGCGGTGCCGGCGTCCATCCAGCGCAGGCGGTCCTCGACCTGGGTGGCCATGTCCTCGGGGGCCGGGAGGGTGAGGCGGCCCTGGAGCAGGGCGGCGGTCCAGTGCGCGCCGATCTCGGCGTTCAGGGTGGCGACGTTGGAGGCGTTGTAGCCCGCGAAGGTCAGGTTGGGCACACCGACCGGCAGGATGTGGCGGTGCAGGCGGAAATTGCCGTCGTCGTCGGTGAGCTGACGCTGGATGTACGGGGTCAGGAACGGGACGCGCTGCTGGAAACCGGTGGCGCACACCACGATATCGGCGGGGATCTGATCGCCGGTGTCCAGTTGCACGACGGGGCCCTGCGGGGTGCCGTACATCTCGGTGATCGAGGTGTCCCGGGCGACGTAGATGCGGCCGTCTTTGACCTGCTCGTAAAACCCTTCGGTGGCCAGGCCGAAGGTGCTCTGCGCGATCTCCTCGAAACGGCCGTCGGGCACCAGGCCCAGGTCGCGCAGCTGGGTCTTCTTGGTGGCGAGTTCGCGCAGCAGGTCGAAGTTGCTGTCGCGGAAGGAGACGCCGCCGCCGTGCAGGAAACGCTCGAACCAGCGCAGGTGCTGGTAGCGGAAGTGCGCCTCGCCCAAGCGGGTCAGCATGAGCCGCTCGTAGTCGAAGCCGGGGGCGACCTTGCGCGGCAGCTTCCACAGCAGGCGGCGCGCCACCACGGTGGTCGAGGAGGCGACATGGCTGACGGCCTCGGCGATATCGCAGGCGGACTGGCCGTAGCCCACGACCACCACGTTGCGGCCCCGCGCCCATTCGGCGTCGTGGAAATCGGTGGAGTGGCACAGGTAGCCGCCGGCGGACTGGAACTTGTCCGCGCCCCGGAAATCGGGCATGGCGGGTTCGCTGAAGACGCCGTTGGCGACCACCAGGTGATCGCAGGAGGTGCGGTGGATACCGGTCTCGTCCCGGATCTCGAGCAGCCAGCCGCTGTCTACGGGATCGGCGGCGACCACCTCGGTGCCCAGCCGCAGGTTCTCGCGCAGGCCGAACTGCTGCACATACCGTTCGAGGTAGGCCTGCATCTGCGCGCCGTCGGGGACGCGCGGGTAGTCCTCGGGCATGGGAAAGTCCGAGAAGTGGTAAGTGTTGCGGCTGTTCTGCGTACGCAGGCCCGGGTAGCGCCGGGTGCCGCTCCACACACCCCCCACGTCCGGAGCCCGGTCGAACACCTCGACCGGAAACCCTTCCCTGCTCAAAACCTTGGCGCTGGCCAGTCCTGCAATGCCCGCACCAACGATCGCGATGCGGTTCCCGCTCGTCATGGGCACCGAGATTACCCGTATGCGGGGACCTGTAATGCCCGCGTGCCCGATTTCGGCGGATACCAACAGGTTAGAACCGTGATTACCGGGCGGTCACAACGATGCGGGCCTTGCCGCGCGGCACCGTGGTGATGTTGCGCACCCGCCCGCGCTCGGGTTTCGCGGCGCCCGGCGCGAGGGCGTAGCGGAGCAGGATCTCGCGCAGCACCACGGTGCCCTCCATGAGCGAGAACCCCGCGCCGATGCACCGGCGCACCCCGCCGCCGAACGGCAGCCACATATTGGGCTCCACCGCGCCCTCGAGGAACCGCGCCGGGCGGAACGCCTCGGCGTCGGCATAGTTCTCCGGACTGCGGTGCGCCAGCGTGATCGAGCAGCTGACGGTGGTGCCCGCGGGCAGCGTCCAGCCCGCGATGGTGGTCTCGGTGGTGAGGCGGCGAACCGCGCCCGGAATCACCGGGTGCAGGCGCATCGCTTCCTTCAGCACGGCCTCCAAGGCTTTGTCGTCCTCGTCGCGTGCCGCCTCGAACGCCGTGCGCTGCACCGCGGGATGCGCGGAGAGCTCGTAGAGCGCCCAGGACAGGGCCGCGGCGGTGGTTTCGTGGCCGGCCAGCAGCAGGCTGATCAGCTGATCGCGCAGTTCCGCGTCGGTCAGCGGCGCCTCGGCTCCGGCGTGCAGCAGCCGGGACAGGACATCGGCGCGCTGTGCGAGATCGGGTGCGGCCCGGCGGGCGGCGATCTCGCGATAGAGCAGCGCGTCGACCGCGACCAGGTTGGTGTGGAAGGCCTGCCACGGCCGGTAGCGGCGCAGGGCGGGCAGCCGCAGGCCGGCGTATTGCAGCGCCCCGACCTCGACGATGCGGCGCAGCCGCGGCACCAGCTCGGCGCGGACGGCCGGGTCGGTGACGCCGAACACCACCCGCATGATGACCTCGAGGGTGAGCGCGTTCATCCGATCCAGCGTGCTCACCGTCGAATCCGGCTGCCAGCGCGCGACCTCCGCGGCGGCGATCTCGGTGACCAGCTCCCGATAGCCGCGCAGCGCGGCGCCGTTGAATGCGGGCATCAGCAGTTTCCGGGCTCGCGCGTGCTCGGCTTCGTCGGTGAGCAGCACCGAATGCTCGCCCATGACCGGGCCCAGGATGTTGTTGGCCTCGCCCGCGTGCATGGTGCGCGGATCACCGGCGAAGACCTCTTTGATGTGCTCCGGGCGGGAGAACACCACCACGTTGTCGTTGAAGGGCGGGACCCGCACCGCGAAGACATCGCCGTAGCGCCGCCGCAGCGCGCCCAGGAACAGCGAGCGGCGGCGGAGGTAGAGGGCGGTCTGCACGAAGGCGGGCAGCGGCGGGCCGGGCGGATAGGTCATGGTGATCGACGCCTCCCTGCCGCACGATGTGCCTTGTCCTCCAATGTCGCACACCGCCGGGCGGGGATCCTCCTGCCACAGGCGGATCCGAACGTTCGACACGCGGTACCCGGGGAACGCCGCTACCCTCCGGTGATGAGTTCGATCGCCCCTGACCTGCGGCGCGCCCGGGTCGCCAACTCGTTCGCCTTCGGGTTGCAGGGCTTCTTCTTCGCCGTCGTCCTGACCGAATTGCCGCAGCAGCAGGAGAAATTCGGGCTGTCGGACGGTCTGATCGCCGCGTCGATCGTGGTGGTCTCACTGCTGGCGGGCGGCGGCAGCGTGCTCGCCGAACAGCTCGCGGTGCGCTGGTCGAGCCGGACCACGCTGCGCCTGGGTTTGCTGCTGATCACGCTGACCGGCTGCGCGATCGCGTTCGCGCCGAACACCGCGGGGTTGCTGGTCGGCCTGTGCTGCTACGGCATCGCGCTCGGCATGGTCGACGCGAGCACGAACATGCAGGCGGTGTTCATCCAGCACGGGTACGGCACCTTCATCCTGGCCTCGTTCTACGCGGCGTGGAGCGCCGGATCGATCATCGGCGCGCTGACCGTCGCCGGCGCGGAATCCCTCGACGTGACCCTGCGCCAGACCCTGCTGATCGCGGCGGTCCTGGTCCTGCTCGCCGGATCGGCGCTGGGACCGCGCCTGCTCGGCACCGATGCCGCCGAAGCGAGCCCGGCCGAACAGGTTCCGGGCGACGCCGCGGCGATCCGGTCGGTGGCGCTGCGGGTCTACCTCGCGTTCGGCATCGCGATGGCGCTGGTGTTCGCCATCGATATCGCCGTCGGCAGCTTCTCCGCGCTGTATCTGGAGAGCGACGACCTGAGCGCCGCGGCGTCCACCGCGGCGCTGGGACTGGCGGCCTACCAGGGCGCTTCGCTGCTGGCCCGGCTCACCGGCGACTGGTGGGTGCGCCGCTTCGGACCGCGCCTGGTGGTGCGGGTCGCGGCCGCGATCGGCGTGGTGGGCATGGCGCTGGTGGTCCTCGCGCCGGCCCCGGGCGTGGCCATCGCCGGATTCTTCGTCGCCGGCATCGGCCTGCCGGTGATCGCGCCGCTGTGCTTCAGCGAGGCCGGGCGGCTCGCCAGCGGACGCGCCCTGGATTCACTGATCGCCCGGCTGAATCTGTTCAACTACGCGGGCACGCTGGTGGGCGGTGGCCTCGTGGGCGCGATCGCGGCCGGTTTCAGTCACCGGGTGAGCTTCCTGGTCCCGCTGCTGTTCGCGGCCGCGCTGATCGTGCTCGCGGGAGTCTTCCAGTCGCGTCCCGAAGCGGGCGGGGCTCCGGCTGATCACGGACGTGCTTCACTAGAGAAATGAGCAACTCACCGGTCATCGTGGACCGGGCCGGACTGTGGGACGCCGAGGCCCTCAGTGACGTTGCGGCCGCGACCTTCCCGCTCGCGTGCCCGCCCGACGCCACCGCCGACGACATCGAGATCTTCATCACCGAGGTGCTCTCCGGCGAAAGGTTCGGCGAATACCTGACCGACCCCGACCGCACCGTGCTCAAGGCCTGTGCGGACGGGGACATCGTCGGCTACGCGATGTTGCACGCGGGCGAACCGTCGGACCCGGAGGTCGCGGCCGCGGTGGATCTCAGCCCGGTGGTCGAGATCAGCAAGATGTATGTGCTGCCCGGGCACCACGGCAGCGGCATCTCCAAGGCGCTGATGCGCGCGGCCCTGGAGCGCGCCCGGGAAGCAGGCGCCGTGGGCGTCTGGCTCGGGGTGAACCAGCTCAACGAGCGCGCGCAGCGGTTCTACACCAAGCACGGTTTCCGGCGGGTCGGGACCAAGACCTTCCTGGTCGGTAAGCAGCAGCACCACGACTACGTGATGCGGCTGGTGTTCTGAACTACTTCAGGAACTCGATGAGCGCGGCGGAGAACGCCGGATCCGCCACCGCCATCAGGTGATCCCCGGGGACGACGACCAGTCGCCCGTCGGGCAGCGCCGCCGCCAGGCGTTCCGGTTCGGCCGCGAACGGATCCGCGTCACCGGCCAGGACCAGCGTGGGCACGGTGACGTCGTCGAGCGTCGTGATCGGTGCCGCGTCGAGCCCCCGCGCGACCGCCTTGATCGCGTCGACATCGGCCTGCACCGCGTCGGCGAGCACCCGGAACATCCGGGCCACCGGCTGTGCGGCCGACCCGTCCCCCGTCATCGCCAGTTGCAGTTCCTCGACGTCGATCACCCGGCGATCGACGCCGCCGCAGTCGATCACGCCGGAGCCGATGCCGCCGACGGCCAGCTTGGTGACGCGCGGATCCGAGGCGGCGACCAGCAGCGAGATCACCCCGCCCATCGAATAACCCACCTGGGCGACCTCGTCCAGGCCGAGCTCGTCGTAGAGCGCGCGCACGTCCTTGGCCATGGCCGCCCAGGAGTATCGCGCCGCGTCGTGCGGCTTCTCCGAGCGGCCGTGGCCGCGCGCGTCCAGCGAGACCACGGTGTGCCCCGCCGCCTGCAACGCGCGCACCACGCCCATTCCGATCCAGTTGGCGCCGGTATCGGCGACCACACCGTGCTGCAACACCACCGGGGTGCCTTCGCCCGGCCACACGCGGTAGCTGAGCTCCAGCCCGTCCCAGGTCTCGAACTTCGTCATGACCGCAGCATAGGGCGCGAATCGCGGGACGCCCTACCAGGATTCGCGGGATCCCGGCGGTCAGGACAGCAGCTTGGCCTTCAGCGCGGCGACATCGTCGGCGCTGAAACCGAGCCCGTCACGCACGTAGTTGTCGAAGCTGCCGTAGGACTGGTCGACCTGATCGAAGGCGCCGTCCAGCCACGACTGCTGCACGCCGTTGAGCCCGTCGCCCTCGGTGGCGCCGCGGTAGACGTTGGACAGCAGGTAATCCTGGGTGACCGTGTCGCGGTCGACGCCGAGCAGGGTGAGCAGCACGGCGGCGGTCCAGCCGGTGCGGTCCTTGCCCGCGGTGCAGTGGAACAGCACCGCACCCTCGCGGGTGTCGAGGATGTCGCGCAGCACGGTGGCGAAGGCGATGTCCGCGCCCGGGGCGGTGATGAACGCCCGGTAGAGATCGTCGCCGCCGGTCAGGGTGGTCGCCATGGTCTGCGGCGGGGCCTGGCCGATCACGTCGACCCAGCGCTCGAGCGCACCCGCGGGCACCCGGTCCGGGGCGATGGTCCGCTCGTAGACGGTGCGCAGGTCCTCGACCACGCGGACGTCACCGAGCGCGGCCAGGTCCTCGGGGGTGGCGTTGTTGAGCTGGCCGGTGCGATACACCAGGCCGGTGCGCACGGTATGGCCGTCGGTGGTGCGGTAACCGCCCACGTCCCGGCCGTTCTGGACGCCGGTCAGGTGCAGCGAGCGGTCGAACTCGGTGGCCGTGACGGGCGCGGCCAGCGCGGTCCCCGCGACGGGGGCGAAGGCGATGGCCAGGCCGGTGGCGGCGGCGATACAGCCGCGCAGGGCACGATCTCGAGACACGCGGGATTCCCTTCGTTCGGTCACGCCGCCGCGGCTTCGAACCGGGAAAGCGCCAGTAGCCGGGAAATTGCCCGGAGGTATTTCTTACGGTAGCCGCCCTCGAGCATCTCGGGCGTGAAGATCTCGTCCAGCTTGGCGCCGGACACAGTCACCGGGATGCTGGCGTCGTAGAGCCGGTCGGCGAGCACGACGATGCGCAGCGCCACGGCCTGATCGGTGACCGGATGCACGCCGCCGACGTAGACCGCCGACACGCCCGAGATCAGCGCGCCGTATTTGGACGGGTGCAGGGTGCTCAGGTGCTTCAGCAGCTCGTCGAAGTCGTCGAGCGTGGAATGCGGTGTGGCGGCGGCCCGTTCGGCCAGCACGTCCGCGGCGACCGGCTCCGGGGCGGGCGGCAGGTCGCGGTGCCGGTAGTCCGGCCCGTCGACGCGCACGGCCTCGAAGATCGCGCCCAGCTTCTTGATCTCGCGCATGAAATCCTGTGCGGCGAAACGGCCCTCGCCGAGCTGGCCGGGCAGCGTGTTGGAGGTGGCGGCGATGGAGACGCCGCGCGCCGAGAGTTCGGTGAGCAGGCGCGAGACCAGCATGGTGTCGCCCGGATCGTCGAGCTCGAACTCGTCGATGCACAGCACGCTGTTACCGGCCAGGCGCTCGACGGCGTTGCTGAAGCCGAGCGCGCCGACCAGGTTGGTCACCTCGCCGAAGGTGCCGAAGGACTTGGGCGCCGGCGCGCTGTGGAAGATCGAGGCCAGCAGGTGGGTCTTGCCGACGCCGAAGCCGCCGTCCAGGTACAGGCCCGCGCCGCTGACCGGCTTCTTCTTGCCGAACAGGCTCTTCTTGTTGGCCGCCTTGGTGATCGCGGCGACCTGCCCGGCGAACCGCTCGCCCTGGGCGACGGCGGCCGCCTGGCTGGGCTCGTTCGGATCGGGGATGTAGGAGGCGAAACTGACCTCGTCGAACATGGGCGGCGGCACCATCTGGGCCACGAGTTGGTCCGCCGGCACCTCAGGGTGACGGTCGACGAGGCGTTCCTGCATGGACAAAGCGTACGGACGTGGTGTGATCGACAGTCATGCAGCGTATCCCCAATGCGATCCAGCTCACAGAAGTAGACGCGGACGGCCTCGCCGAGCTGTACGCCTACCCCACCAGCCTCGATCGGCCCTGGGTGCGAACCAACTTCGTCTCCAGCATCGACGGCGCGGCCACCGCCGGCGCCGTCTCCGAAGGCCTGGGCACACCCTCGGACAAGAAGGTGTTCCTGCTCCTGCGCGACCTGGCCGACGTGATCCTGGTCGGTGCGGGCACCGTGCGGGCCGAGAACTACGGCGGCGCGCGCACCGACGCGCAGCGCCGCCGCGCGCTCTACGACCGCGGCTTCGGCGGGCACCGCGACGGCACGCCGCCGCCGATCGCCGTGGTCACCGCGAGCGCCGAGCTCGACCCCGGCTGCCGGCTGCTGACCGACACCGAGGTGCCGCCGCTGATCATCACCACCGCCACCGCGCCCGCCGACCGCAAGCAGCAACTCGCCGACGCGGGTGCGGAGGTCATCGAGGTGGGTGGCGTCGCCGTCACGCCGAAGGCGTTGCTGGCGGCGCTCGCCGACCGCGGCCTGCACCGGGTGCTGTGCGAGGGCGGGCCACATTTACACGGCCAGCTCCTGGAAGCCGACGTGGTCGACGAGCTGTGCCTGACCACCGCGCCCGTGCTGATCGGGGGCACCGCGCGGCGAATCGCGTTGTCCGGACACGAGTTCCGGTCGGCGATGACCCGGGGTCATCTGCTGCTGGACGACGACGGCACCATCCTCACCCGCTGGGTCCGGCGATAACCCGGCCTGTGGCAGGCTGTAGCGCATGCGCTGGACTCGAGCCGCCGTAGTGGCCTCGACACTGTCGATCGTTCTGACCGGGTGCGGGGCGGGCCCCTCCGACCGCCCCGGTGTCGCCGTCGAACGCCCGGCCCTCGGCAACGCGGTGCAGCCAACGACCGCGTCGGCCGCGCCGAAAAAGGCGACGGTGCCCAAGACGGATCTGGCCTGGCGCGACTGCACGACGCCCACCCTGAACCTGCTCGGCCTGGGCGCCGCCCCGGCCGGCCTGGTCCTGGAATGCGCCGAGTACTCGACCCCGATCGACACCCAGGGCACCGTGATCGGCAGCTTCCGCACCGGCGCCATGCGCGCCCGGCTGCCGCAGACCCCCGCCGACGCACCGCCGCTGGTCCTCACCTCCGGCACCGACCGCTCCTCCACCGCCACCCTGGCCGGGCTGGCGGTGGGCAGCGGCGGCGCCGGGCCGCTGACCACCCGGCCCATCGTCGCGGTGGACCGGCGCGGCATCGGCACCTCGCAGCCGATCGACTGCCTGCCCGCCGAGATCCGCACCGGCCTCAACGACAACGGCCAATTCGGCCCGGACGCCGCCAAACCCGCCGAGGCGGTGTCGGCGCTGAGCCAGGAGGCCACCATCTCCTGCCGGGATTTCCTGCAGCCCTACGAGGGTCTGTTCGACGCGCCGCACGCCGCCGACGACATCGAACAGCTGCGTAAGCAGTGGCAGGTGGACAACATCGACCTGCTCGGCACCGGCAACGGCGCCAAGGTCGCGCTCAGCTACGCGCGCAAGTTCGGCGATCACCTCTCGCGGCTGGTGCTGGACTCCCCCGAGGCCGTCAATACCGACGCCGTCACCCGTGAGGAACAGCGGATGCAGGGCGCCGAGGCGGCGCTCACCGCGTTCGCCCAGCGCTGCAAGGCCACCAACTGCTCGCTCGGCGCCGACCCGCGCGCCGCCATCGCCGACCTGGTCGGCAAGGCCGGCACCGGTGGCCTCGGCGATATTTCCGCCAAAGCCCTGCTCACCGGCATCACCGGGTTCCTGGGCGGGCCGCGCGCCGATCAGTCCAACCGGATCGCCGAACTCGCCGACGCGCTCTCGGCCGCCGGTCGCGGTGATCGCGCCGCGCTCGGCAACCTGATCCTGCGCGAATCCGCCGCGACCGCCAGCGACGGGCAGTTCGTCAACCGCTGCACCGACATCCAGCAGCCGCCCACGCCCGGCAAGGCCACCGAGCTGGCCGCGCAGTGGGCGCAGAAGTACCCGGTCTTCGGCAAGAGCGCGGCGCTGGGCCTGCTGGACTGCTCGGCCTGGCCGGTGCCCTCCGCCGCGCCGCTGCCGGAAAAACTGGATCTGTCTGTGCTGGTATTGAATTCGGTGGCCGACCCGGTCAAGGGCAACGGCGGCACCCCCTCGGTCACCGGCGCGCTCGGCAGCGCGGGCGCCCGGCACGCCACCGTGAACTGGCAGGGCTGGGGGCATCCGGTGTTCACCCACTCCGGGTGCGCGCAGCGCGCGCTGCTCGAATATCTGGCCGAGGCGAAGCTGCCCGCGGACGGTACCGCCTGCCCGGCTTGATCTTCCGGGGCGCCGGAACGGCCGCCCGGCGGCCGGTCGTCACCGAATCCGGTGTACGGTGCGCCAGTGTTACTTCGACAACTCGAGCCACGCACCGCTCGTACTACCGCCGAGGTGATCAAGTTCGCATTGTGGCCGATCGCGGTCATGACCGTGCTGAACCGGGTCTTCATCAAGGCTGTCAACGGATTCATCACCGATGATTTCCGGCCCGTGTACGACGCGTCCTTCGCGTTCCTGAACGGGCGCCCGGTATACACCGCGAACTTCGACTCTGTCGATCCGCACTATCTGTACCCGCCCAGCGGCACACTGCTGTTCGCGCCGGTCGCCGCCATCGACTACGAGCACGCGCGGTGGCTGTTCATCCTGTTGAACGTCGCCGCCATCCTGGCCGCCTGGTACCTGCTGCTGCGGCTGTTCAACTACACCGTGCGCTCGGTCGCCGCGCCCGCGCTGCTGCTGGCGATGTTCCTGTCCGAGACGGTCACGAACACGCTGGTCTTCACCAACGTCAACGGCTGTCTGCTGCTGGTCGAGCTCGTCTTCATCCATCTGCTGATCAAGCGGCGCGATCTGTGGGCCGGCGTCATCATGGGCCTGAGCATCGCGGTGAAACCCACGCTGGTGTTCCTGCTGCCGATCGCCCTGGTGCGCGGCCAGTGGAAGGTGTTCATCACCGCGATCAGCGTGCCGCTGGCGCTGAACGCGATCGCCTGGCCGCTGGTCAAGGACCCGATGGACTTCGTGCGCCGGACCGGGCCCTACATCTTCCACACCCGCGACTACTTCAACAGCGCCATCGAGGGCAATGCGGCCTACTACGGCCTGCCAGACGCGCTGACCTGGGGCATTCGCCTGGCCATGGGCGTCGTCGTCGCGCTCACGCTGTGGATTCTGTACCGGTACTACCGCGAGGACGAACTGTTCTTCATCACCACATCCTCCGGTGTGCTGCTGATTGCGTCCTGGCTGCTGACCTCGCTGGGCCAGATGTACTACTCGATGATGATCTTCCCGTTCCTGATGTCGGTGGTACTGCGCAATTCGGTGCTGCGGAACTGGCCGGCCTGGCTCGCGGCCTTCGGGTTCCTGTCCTACGACAAATGGCTCTCCGACCGCTGGCAGAGCATCGGGCGCGACCTGGAATACCTGCGCATCACCTTCGGCTGGGGGCTGATGCTGCTGGTGGTGTTCTGCGTGCTCGGTGACCGGTACCTGGCCGCGCGCCGCGAAGGCCGCCTGGTGGCCGGGCAGAGCCTGGATCCCGCCTGGATGGCGGACGCGCCCGACTCGCGGGACCAGGCCGAAGCACCCCGGCCGGTGGCCGCCTCGACCAACGGGTCGACCCCCTCCGCGGCGAAACGTATTAGCGTGGAGCCATGAGTGCCGAACTTCCCGAGCCGCGGATCCAGCTGACGCCCCAGGAGTGGAAGGTCAAGCTGAACCCGGAGGAGTACGCGGTCCTGCGCGAGGCGGGGACCGAACGCCCGTTCGTCGGCGAGTACACCGACACCAAGACCGAAGGTGTCTACACCTGCCGGGCCTGTGACGCCGAATTGTTCCGCAGCACCGAAAAATTCGACTCGCACTGCGGCTGGCCGTCCTTCTTCGACCCCGCCAAGTCCGACGCGGTCATCCTGCGCCCCGACACCACCCTCGGCATGCGCCGCGTCGAGGTGCTGTGCGCGAACTGCCACAGCCACCTCGGGCACGTCTTCGAGGGCGAGGGCTACAACACCCCCACCGACCAGCGGTATTGCATCAACTCGATCTCGCTGCGCCTGCATCCCTCGAGCGAACCGGCCGGCTGAGCGGCCTTCGGTCAGTCGTCGATGTCCGTCTCGGTCCGAGACGGACGGCGCAATGCCAGCACGCATCTGGTTCATCACGGGAGCCGGTTCCGGATTCGGACGATCCCTCGCGCAAGCAGCTCTCGAGGCCGGCGATACGGTCGTGGCGGCCGTGCGGCGGCCCGAGACGATCACCGATTTGATCGCGACGGCGTCCGGCCGCGTCACAGCCGTCGAACTCGATGTCACCGATCTCCCCGGCATCGAGGCCGCGGTCGCGGAAACGATCGAAAAACACGGCCGCATCGACATTCTCGTGAACAACGCGGGACGCGGCCTGGTCGGCCCGGCCGAGCTGATGACCGACGCCGAACTGCGCGATCTGATGGATCTGCACTTCTTCGGCCCCGCGCACCTGACGCGCGCGGTCCTGCCGCATATGCGCACCCAGGGCGCCGGCACGGTCGTGCAGATGAGCAGCCAGGCCGGCCGGTACTCGCTGCCCGGCGTCAGTGGCTACTCGGCGACCAAGTTCGCGCTGGAAGGGTGGTCCGAGGGGCTCGCGCTGGAGGTGGCGGCGCACGGCATCCGAGTTCTCATCGTCGAGCCCGGCGCCTTCCGCACGTCCTTCAACGAGCCTGGCGTGCTGCGGTTCTCGCGGCGATCCGAGATCTACCGGAACGAGGTCGAACCCACGCTCACCGCGCTCGCCGGTGCGGACGGCAAGCAGCCCGGGGACCCGGACCGGGCCGCGGCGGCCATCGTGCGCGCGGTGAATTCCGCGACGCCACCGCTGCGGCTGGCGCTCGGCTCCGACGCGGCGGAAACCATCGCGGCGAGCCTGGAGCGGGCACGCGACGAACTGGCCGAATGGGAATCGGTCACCCGCGGAACGGATTTCCCGTCCCCCGTGCGCTCTTAACTGCAGAGCAGGTTCAGGGCTCTGTCTACGATCGCGTCACCCTGGACCTGGGTGAGGTTGATTCCGTCTTTGCGGAAATGGCTGACGATGGTGGCTTTGTTGATCGGTTCGGGGGCTTGGCCGTTCTCGGTCCAGCAGATGCCGATGCCGAGTTTGCCGGTGGTCTGGACGCGGTCGGCGTCGGTGAGAGGCCAGATGGCGTGGACGGCGTCGAGGTAGTTGCCCATTTTGGGGCCGAAGGCGGCGATGCCCTCGGCGCGCGCGGCGGCGGCGTCCGGGGACAGGTCGGCGGCGGCGGCCGCGGCCGTGGTGGCGGCGACGGGGGCGGCCGGGGCGGCGGTCGTCGTGGCGGTCGCCGCGACCGGGGCGGTTTCCTCGGTGCCGCAGGCGGTGAGGGCGGCGACGAGGGCCGCGCCCAGGGCGAGGGTGACGTATCGGCGGATGGCCACGAGACCAGCTCCTTGCGATGAAGCGAATTGCTAACGGGGACAAACGCTATCAGCGGGCACACCACGAAGCACCGCGGGATCGGGCGGCGCGCACCGGCGCCGGCGGAGCCCCGCACATCGAGTATTCCAAGGTGAAGGTTTCGAACACGCGGTGCCGTCGCCCGCTGCGACCGCACCCCTCAGGCGCCGCAGCGCAGGAGATCCGGCATCCGCGCTGTGCGCAGCGTACGGGTAGCAACACAAAACAGGCATGCCCCGAAAACTCGGGGCATGCCTGTTCGGATGGATTGTGTCAGGGCAGCGCTGCGATGAGCTGAGCGACCTCGACGCGCGGACCGGTGTAGAACGGGATCTCCTCGCGCACGTGCAGCCGCGCCTCGGTGGCCCGCAGATCGCGCATGAGATCGACGATGCGATGCAGTTCCGGGGCCTCGAAGGCGAGGATCCACTCGTAATCGCCGAGCGCGAAGGAACTCACGGTGTTGGCGCGCACATCCGCGTAGCCGCGCGCGGCCTTGCCGTGATCGGCCAGCATCTTGCGCCGCTCCTCGTCGGGCAGCAGGTACCACTCGTAGGAGCGCACGAACGGATAGACGCAGATGTAGTTACCCGGCTCCTCGCCCGCGAGGAACGCCGGGATGTGGCTCTTGTTGAACTCCGCCGGACGGTGCAGCGCCACATTGCTCCAGACCGGGGTGCTGGCCCGGCCGAGCTCGGTGGTGCGGCGGAAATCGGCGTAGGCGGCCTGCAGGTCCTCGAGCCGCTCGGCGTGCGACCAGATCATGAAGTCGGCGTCGGCGCGCAGGCCGGCCACGTCGTAGAGCCCGCGCACCACGACGCCCTTGTCCTCCAGGCCGCCGAAGAAGGCTTGCGCGTCCGCGATCGCCTTGGCCCGATCCTCCCCGAGCACACCCGGCTTCACCTGGAACACCGAGAACATCAGGTAGCGGATGGTGGAATTGAGGGCCTGATAATCGAGTCGCGCCATGACCCCATCGTGCCATTTCGGTGCCGGGCCGCGGCCTCCGGCTAGGACAAGTGGGCGGCGACACGGCAGGCGGCCGCGTCACCCGAGGCGACGCACGCGGGGACGCCGACACCGTGCAGATAGGCACCCGCCAGCGCGAAGCGGCCGAGTTCCCCGGTCCCCGCCTCGATTTCGGCGACGCGGTCGAGGTGGCCCGGGGCGTACTGGGCCAGGCCGCCGGGCCAGCGCTGCACGGTCGCGCCGAGCGGTTCGATCGCGATGCCGGTGACATGGGCGAGGTCCTCGGCCGCGGCGCGGACCAGCTTGTCGTCGGGCCAGGACAGGACCGAATCGTCGCCGAACTTGCCGAAGGAGGCGCGGACCAGCGTGGTGTCGCGGGCGGCCAGGTGTGGCCATTTCCGGCTGGACAAGGTGAAGGCCTTGGCGCGCAGGGGTTCTCCGGTGGCGACGAGGATGCCGGAATTGTCCGGGAGCGGGGTGTTGCGGGGCAGGGCCAGCGCGACCACCACCGAGGACGACAGCTCGATACCGGCGGCGGCAGCCGCGGCGGTCGGGGCGATGGTGGCCAGCAGGCGCGCGGTGACCGGAGCCGGGGTCGCGAGCACGACGGCGTCGACCGTGCCGAAGGGGTCGACCACCCAGCCGCCGGCCGACCTCGCCAGCCGGGTGACCGGCGAGTCGGTGACGACGCGCGCGCCGGATCTCTCGACCAGCGCGTCCAGCAGCACCCGGTACCCGTCGCGAATACCGCCGAACACCGGCGCGTTCGAGGGCGGCGGCAGCGCGGCGGCGACCGCGTGGGTCAGGCTCGGCGCGCCCGCGTCCAGGGCGGCCGCCAGCATCGGCACCGCGGCGCGCACCCCGATGGACCGGGAGCTGCCCGCGTATACGCCGCCCAGCAGCGGATCGACGCTGCGCTCGGCGACCTGCGCGCCGAACCGGTCGGCGATCAGGCTGTAGACATCGATATCGGATTCCGGGTCCCAGGCGAAGGGCCGCTCGGTCTCCGCGGCGATCTTCGCCACCGTCGCGTCGTCGACGAGCCCGCGCATCTGCTCGGCGTGGGACGGGATACCCATCAGCGTGCGCTCCGGCATCGCGTGCGCGACACCGCCGGACCACAGCAGCGGGCGCTTCCCGGCGGGGAGCACCAATTGGGTTTCCAGGCCGAGATCGCGGAGCAGCTGCGGCACCTCGGGCCGGCGGCCGACGAACGCTTCCGCGCCGAGATCCAAAGGCTCCCCGGCGACTTCGCCGGTGTGCAGGATCCCGCCGACCCGCGCGGCACGGTCGACGACCAGCAGATCGGCCGACGGGCCGAGTAGCGTCCGCAACCGATACGCCGCGACCAACCCCGTGATGCCGCCGCCGACCACCGCGATTCTCATGCCTGCGACGGTATCCCCCGGGCCGCGGGCGGCACCGCCCGGTCGGCCGCAGAGCAGCTCAGCTCACACTCGGCCGCACCGCGGGGGCGATGCTGTGGATCAGCTCGACGGTGGCGGTGATGACCTCCGGGTCGGTGTCGGGCATGACGCCGTGGCCCAGATTGAAGATGTGGCCCCGCGCGCCGAGCACGAGCGCTTCGTCGGCTTCGCGGCAGATCCGGCGCACCTCGGACTCGATCGCCTCCGGCCCGGCGAACAGGACGGCCGGGTCGAGGTTGCCCTGCAACACCTTTCCGGCGCCGACGCGGCGCGCGGCCTCGTTCAGCGGCACCCGCCAGTCCACGCCGACCACATCCGCGCCCGCCTCGCCCATCGCGCCCAGCAGTTCGCCGGTGCCGACCCCGAAGTGGATGCGCGGCACGCCGGCCGCGGCGACCTCGGCGAAGACTCGCTCGGAATGCGGCAGCACGAAGCTGCGGTAGTCGGCCAGCGACAGCGCGCCGGCCCACGAGTCGAACAGCTGCACCGCGTCGACGCCGGCGGCCAGCTGCGCCTGCAGGAACGCGATGGTGATGTCGGTGAGCGCGCCGAGCAGTTCGTGCCAGGTCTTCGGGTCGGCGTGCATCATCGCCTTGGTGCGCTCGTGCTGCTTGCTCGGCCCACCCTCCACCAGATACGACGCCAGCGTGAACGGCGCGCCCGCGAAACCGATCAGCGGGGTGTCGCCCAGCGCGGTGGTGAGCAGCCGGACACCCTCGGTGACCGCGCCGACGTCCTCCGGGCGCAGCCGCGGCAGGGCGCGCACGTCCGCGACGGTGCGCACCGGCGCGGCCACGACCGGGCCGACGCCGGGCACGATGTCGAGATCGATGCCCGCGGCCTTCAGCGGGACGACGATGTCGGAGAACAGGATCGCCGCGTCCACGTCGTGGCGGCGGATCGGCTGCATGGTGATCTCGCAGACCAGCTCCGGATCGAAGCAGGACTGCAGCATGCCGACGCCCTTGCGCAGTTCGCGGTACTCGGGCAGGGAACGACCGGCCTGGCGCATGAACCACACCGGCCGCCGGCTCGGCGTGGCGCCGGTGGCGGCGGCCAAGAACGGGGCATCGGTCAACTGGCGACGGGTGTAGGTAGTCATCACGGCGATCCTATCCATCCGCAGACCGCTGCCGGACACCGTCACCACGCGAACGCCATATCGCGAACCGCGTCGTGTGCGGCGCGCCTCCGCGCGGGTAACGACCACACGGTCTACCGTCCTTTCCGTGACACCGCTCGACTTCCGCGACGGCGCCGCATCGACCGAGGGCTCCCCCGCCGAACCACCTGGATTTCGAGCCGCGGTTGCTGCGATGGGCACCGCATCCGTGCACCCCAGCATCGAGCTCGCGCCTATCCGCCCACCACAGCGGCTGGCGCCGTATTCTTATGCGGTCGGCGCGGAGGTCAAACACGCCGAAACGCCGACGGTGCCGGTGGATTCCGACGGCGACGCGTTCGGCCGGCTGATCCTGCTGCACGACCCGGACGGCGACGAGGCCTGGCACGGTGTGTTCCGGCTGGTCGCCTACATCCAGGCCGACATCGACGAATCGCTGGCCGGGGATCCGCTGCTACCGGAGGTGGCGTGGAGCTGGCTGGTCGACGCGCTGGAGTCCCGATCCGAGCCGTACACGGCGCTGGGCGGGACGGTCACCTCGACGAGTTCGGTCCGCTACGGCGACATCGCGGGCCCGCCGCGCGCACACCAGTTGGAGCTGCGCGCCTCCTGGACCGCGACCAGTGCCGAGATGGCTCCGCACGTCGAAGCGTTCTGCGAAGTACTGGCCTACTCGGCCGGTCTACCGCCCGCCGGAATAACTCATCTTCGACCGGACTCGCACACCAGCGACGAACAAAGCTGACAGCCACGTAAAGTTCACGTCTATGCCAGTTGCTGAAGAGCCCATCGAGGGGCGCAGTGTGGAAGAGAACACCGCTGAACCACTGCTCGCCCCCCATGATGGTGTGCCGCCGGTACTGGTAACTCCCGAGCAGGTGGCCGCGGCCGCCGCCCGGCTGGCCGCGGGTACCGGGCCGCTGGCGGTCGACGCGGAACGCGCCTCCGGCTTCCGCTATTCGGCGCGGGCCTATCTGATCCAGTTGCGCCGCGCCGGCGCGGGCAGCTTCCTCATCGACCCGATTCCGGTCACCGACGCGCTGGGACCGCTGGCCGAGGTCATCAACGAGCTGGAATGGGTCCTGCATTCGGCCGACCAGGACCTGCCCGGCCTGGCCGAGCTGGGGCTGCGCCCCGCGCGGCTGTTCGACACCGAACTGGGCGGCCGGCTGGCCGGGTTCGAGCGGGTCGGACTGGCGGCGATGGTGGAGAAGCTACTCGGGCGCGCGCTACGCAAGGGTCACGGCGCCGCCGATTGGTCCACCCGCCCACTACCCGCCGACTGGCTCAACTACGCGGCCCTGGATGTCGAACTGCTGCTCGAGCTACGCGACGAGGTCGCCGCCTCGCTCGACGCGCAGGGCAAGAGCGATTGGGCGGCACAGGAATTCGAGCACATCCGGACGGCCGAGCCGTCCGCGCCCAAGTCCGACCGCTGGCGGCGTACCTCGGGCATCCACACGTTGCGCAAGACCCGCCAGCTGGCGGTGGTGCGGGAGCTATGGCTCGCGCGCGACACCCTGGCCCGCGCCCGCGATGTCGCCCCCGCCCGGATCCTGCCGGACGCGGCCATCGTCTCCGCCGCGACCTCCGACCCGCGCACCATCGCCCAGCTACGCACGCTGCCGGTGTTCGGCGGACCTCGTCAGCGCCGCTACTCCCGGGAATGGCTGGCCGCCGTCGACCGCGCCCGCGCGCTCGCCGAGACCGAGCTACCCACACTCACCCAGCCGTTCGAGGGTCCGCCGCCGGTGAACCGGTGGGAGCGGCGCGACCCGGTCGCCGCCGCCCGGCTGACCCGGGCCCGCGCCGCGATGGGCGAACTCTCGACCGAGCACGCGATTCCGGTGGAGAACCTGCTGTCCCCCGATCTGGTGCGGCGGCTGTGCTGGGACGGGCTCCCGTCCTACGACCGGGTCGGCACCGCCGCCGACCTGTCCGCCGCCATCGACGGCTTCCTCAAGTCCGGCGGCGCCCGCCCGTGGCAGCGCGAACTGTCGGTGCCGGCGCTGACCGGCGCGCTGACCCCGCAGCAGCCCGCCGACTAGGCGCTTTCGACCGTCTTCTTCAGCAGTTCCGCGCCCTGCTCCATCACCGGAGCGAAGGCGGCGGCGAGTTCGGCGGGCAGCAAATCGTGCATCCAGACGAAGCGGCTGTGCCCGTTCTCCAGCGCGAACACCTGCATGCTCGCGGTGTCGTGCTCCGGGGTGACGCTGTCGCCGATGATCGAGAACGCGTACCGGTGCTCGGCCTCGTCGAGGGAGATGAGCCGTTCGCGCACCACCACGCCGCTGGCGAAGGTGACCAGCCGCACGCCGGGCTCGACGAGCTTGCTCTCGGTGACGAAACCCGGTGACATCCGCACCGGACCCTGCTCGAAGTCCCCGATGACCGCCCACACGTCTGCCGCGGGCGCCTCGATGACAATTTCCTTCTTGACCCAAGCCATGACCGTTTCTCCTCCACTAGGTAGGGGAAACGGTACGGCCTGCACGGCCCGCGTGGGGCATTTTCAGAACGATCGTTCGGGCAGTTTTGCCGAACTCAGCTCGCGTCCAGCCAGCCGGCGATCCGGCGCGCGATATCGGGCGCCGTCAAGCCGAGTTCGTCGTGCAGCGAATCCCGCGACGCGTGGTCCAGGAACTGCTGCGGGACACCGAGATCGCGGGTCGGGACGTCCACCCCGGCCGCGCGGATGCGCGCCGACACCGTCGAGCCGATGCCGCCGTGCAGGCCGCCGTCCTCGAGGGTGACCACCAGCCGGTAGTTCTCGGCGAGCTTGACGATGGTGTCCGACACCGGCAGCACCCAGCGCGGGTCGATCACGGTGACCGAAATGCCCTCCGGCGCCAGCTGTTCGGCGACCCGCACGGCCGTCTCGGCGAACGGGCCGACCGCGACCAGCAGCACGTCGCCCCGGGCGGTCTGCGCCGAACCCGAATCGGTGGCGGCCAGGCGCAGCACATCGACGCCGTCGAGCCGCTCGATCGCGGTGATGTCCTCGGCGACACTGCCCTTCGGGAACCGCAGGACGGTGGGGCCGTCGGTGACGGCCAGCGCCTCGCCCAGCTCCTCGCGCAGCGTGGCGGCATCGCGCGGGGCGGCCACCCGGATGCCCGGGATGATGCCGAGCAGCGAGAAATCCCACATGCCGTTGTGGCTGGCGCCGTCCGGCCCGGTGACGCCCGCGCGGTCCAGCACCACCGTCACCGGCTGCTTGAGCAGCGCCACGTCCATCAGCAGCTGATCGAAGGCGCGATTGAGGAAGGTGGAGTAAATGGCGACCACCGGGTGCAGACCGCCCAGCGCCAGGCCGGCCGCGGAGGTCATGGCGTGCTGCTCGGCGATGCCGACGTCGAACATGCGCTCCGGGAAGCGTTCCCCGAACGGCGCCAGGCCGGTGGGCCCGGGCATCGCGGCGGTGATCGCCACGATGTCGTCGCGGCGCTCGCCGTGCGCGATCAACTCCTCGGAGAACACCGAGGTCCAGCCGGGCGCCTTCTTGCCCGCGAGCGGACGCCCGGTGAGCGGGTCGATCGGGTCGCAGGCGTGCATCTGATCGGCGACATGGTTCTCGGCGTGCTCGTAGCCGCGGCCCTTCTGGGTGACCGCGTGCACGACGACGGGGCCGCCGAAATCCTTGGCCCGGCGCAGCGCGGCCTCCAGGGCGACGATGTCGTGCCCGTCGACCGGGCCGACGTACTTCAGCCCCAGATCGCTGAACAGCTCCTGGGGGCTGACCGCGTCCTTGATCCCGGCCTTGACCGCGTGCACCATCGAATACGCCGACTCCCCCACCCGCGGAATGCTCTTGATGAGGCGCTTGCCCGCGACCAGGGCGTGCTCGTAGGCGGGCTGGGTGCGCAGCGCGGTGAGCCGATCGGCCAGGCCGCCGATGGTCGGGGCGTAGGAGCGGCCGTTGTCGTTGACCACGATCACGACCGGGCGATCCGGGGCGCCGGCGATATTGTTCAGCGCCTCCCAGCACATGCCGCCGGTCAGCGCGCCGTCACCGACCACCGCGACCACATGGCGGTCCTGCTGGGTCAGCGCGAACGATTTGGCCAGGCCGTCGGCATAGGACAGCGCCGCCGAGGCGTGCGAGGACTCGACCCAGTCGTGCGCGCTCTCGGCGCGGCTCGGGTAGCCCGAGAGCCCGCCCTCCTTGCGCAGCGAATCGAACTGGCCCTTGCGGCCGGTGAGGATCTTGTGCACGTAGGCCTGATGGCCGGTGTCGAAGAGCAGCGGATCGGCCGGCGAGTCGAAGACCCGGTGCAGCGCGATACTCAGTTCCACCACACCGAGATTCGGGCCCAGATGACCACCGGTGGCCGCGACCTTCTCGACCAGGAAATCGCGGATCTCAGCCGCCAGTTCACGTAGCTGTGGCACGGTCAGCCCACGCAGATCTTCGGGCGTATCGACCCGGGAAAGCACTCCCACCTGAACTCGCTCCCTCCGGATAGCGCATCTGATCCGATTCAGTCTACGGAGCCGTGGGGATGCCCCCGCTCCACATCAGCCTGTCACCAGGGGTCACGGCCGCGAAATGTGAGTCTCCACACGAATCTACGCGCTCCGGCCCGGCCCACACGGTACCCGGTCGGGCGCGGGGACAATCCCATTCGCTCGTCCGTTGACCGAACAGGACCCGTGATCCTCGAGTAAGGAGAACGCCGTGAGCAAAGCTAAAAAGAAGAACAAGAACGTCGCGATCGCGGACTGCGACGCCGGATGCTGCGGCCTGGCCGAGCCGGACGCCGTCGCGGGCACCGTCACCACCTTCGGTTCCGGCACCGCGAGCGCGGCCCCGGACCTGATGCGCGTCACCATCACCATCGAGGCCCGCGCGGCCAAGGTCGCCCTGGCCTACGACAAGGCCGGCGAGCGCGTCAAGGCGGTCACCGACTCGCTGCGCGGGGACGAGGTGCCCGGCTCCGACATCGCGACCACGGGCCTGTCGGTGCGCACCGAGACCGAGTGGACCGAGGGCAAGGGCCAGCAGATCACCGGCTACGTCGCGAGCACCGACCTCACGGTGACCCTGCGCCGGATCGGCCCGGACGCCGATCCGAGCCCGGCCGACGTCATCGCGCACTGCGTCGAGGCCGGCGGCGACGAGGTCCGGCTCAACGGGCTCGGCCTCGGTTTCGCCGACGAGGAGAGCCTGCTCGAGCAGGCCCGCGACGCCGCCTGGGACAACGCGCTGGCCAAGGCCCAGCAGTTCGCGGCGCGCGCCGGCACCAGTGTCGGGCCGGTGCTGGTGATCACCGAGGACACCGGCTCGCGCCCGCGCTCGAGCGTGCGCACCAAGGGCGCGGCCGGGATGATCGCCGAGATGGCGTCGATGCCGGTGGAACTCGGGGAGAGCGAGATCTCGGCGGCCGTGCGCGTCACCTGGCAGCTGAACATCTAGCTCACGACCGGCCCGGGCATCGGTTCAGCAACCGCTGGACCGATGCCGGGGCGACCCTCAGCGCTGGAGCAGCGCCAGCGACTCGACATGATGGGTGCCGGGGAACGCGTCGAACGAGCGCAACTCGGTCAGGGTGTACCCGGCGTTCTGGTACAGACCGAGGTCACGGGCGAAAGACGCCGGGTCGCAACCGATGTGGACGATGCGGTCGGGCCCGGTCGCGGTGAGCGCGGCGACGATCTCCTTACCCGCGCCCGCGCGCGGCGGATCCAGGACGACGGCCGCCGGCGTCGCGCCGGAGCCGTGTTCGACGATCCAGCGTTCGGTGCGGTCGGCGCTGAGGTCCACCCAGGGCAGATCCAGCAGCGCGGCGTTCCCGTCGGCGACCGCGGTCCGGGCCGACTCCACGGCTCGCACGGAGCCGTCGGCGCCGGTCTGCTCGGCCAACCGGGCCGCGAAAACGCCCGCGCCGCTGTACAGATCCCAGGCCAGATCGCCGGGTTTCACCCCGGACCACTCCGCCACCAGATCCGAATAGCATTGCGCCGCACCGCGATGCGCCTGCCAGAAGCCGGTCGCGGCGATCTCCCAGCGCCGGTCGGCCACGTATTCGACCGCGCGGCCGGTGCCCGCCATCACCCATTCCTCGCGCGGTGCGTGCGCGGCGGCCCGGCGCGCGGCGGCATGGCGGCGTTCGCTGCCCGGGGTCTCGGCGCCCGCTTCCTCGGCGGACACCCGCGGCCCGCGCCCGGGCCGCCCACCACGACCGCGGGCGTCACGACCGCGCGCCCGCCCGTCGCTGTCGGCGCGCCCGCGCCCGCGGCGCTGCCCCTCACGCGGATCCACCTCCGCCGGAGCGAGTTCGACGATGTGCCGCACGCCGTCCCCGTCGACGGCGACCACCAGTTCGGCGCCCGGCGTCCACTCCCGCTCGGCGATACCGTCCATCGCGCCCGGCATCGGCTGCGGGCAGCGCAGGTCGTTGAGCACGCCGGTGCTGCGGTGCCGATGCACCCCGGCACGCCCCTGCGGGTCGACGGCCAACCGCACCCGGGTGCGCCAGCCACCGGTCGCGTCCGCCGGGTACCCGGCGATCGGCTCGACCACGATCTCGCGTTCGATCCCGGCCAGCCGGCGCAATTGCTCGCCGGCCACGGTCGCCTTCAGCGCGCGCTGCGCCTGCGGCGTGGCGAAGGAGAAGTCACAGCAGCCCGCGCCGCCGGGGCCCGAGACGGGGCAGGTGGCGGGGACGCGATCCGGCGAAGCCTCCAGGATCTCGATGGCGTCGGCGCGGCAGAACGAGCCGCCGCGATCCTCGGTCACCTGTGCCCGCACCAGTTCCCTAGGCAGCCCGTGCCGCACGAACACCACCCGGCCCTCGTGCCGTCCGACACAGAACCCGCCGTGCCCGGGCGGGCCGAGGCGGATCTCGAAAGTAGTACCGCGCCAGTCACTCATCGCGAGACCCCGAGGTGTTCATCGTGCGGTCCTCGTAGCCGCGGCGCACCGAACCCGGCGCGTTGATGTCGCCGGCCTGGCGCGCCCGGGTCGAGGAGCTCAGCTGCCACGGCACGCTGGTCACCATCACACCCGGCTCGAACAGCAACCGACCCTTCAGGCGCAGCGCGCTCTGGTTGTGCAGCACCTGTTCCCACCAGTGCCCGACCACATACTCCGGGATGAACACCGTCACCACGTCGCGCGGCGCGTCCTTGCGCACCCGCTTCACGTAGTCCAGGACCGGCTTGGTGATTTCGCGGTAAGGCGATTCGACCACCTTGAGCGGCACCGTGATATCGCTGCGCTCCCATTCTCGTACCAGCGCACGGGTGTCGGCCTCGTCGACGTTCACTGTCACCGCTTCCAGGGTGTCGGGCCGGGTGGCGCGGGCGTAGGCCAGAGCGCGCCGCGTCGGCAGATGGAGTTTGGAGACCAGCACGATGGAGTGCGTCCGGCTCGGCAGCACACCGTCCCATTCGTGCTCGTCGAGTTCGCGCGACACCGAATCGTAGTGCCGGCGAATCATTTTCATCACGACGAAGATCGCGACCATGGTCAGGATCGCGATCCAGGCGCCGGCGAAGAATTTGGTGATCAGCACGATGACCAGCACCGTCGCGGTCATGGTGAGACCGATCGCGTTGATCACCCGCGAGCGTTTCATCCGGGCCCGGTGCGCCGGGTCGGTCTCGGTGCGCAGCAGCCGCGTCCAGTGCCGCAGCATGCCGGTCTGGCTGAGCACGAACGAGACGAACACACCCACGATGTAGAGCTGGATGAGCTTGGTCACCTCGGCGCCGAAGACCACCACGAACGCGATCGCCGCGCCCGAGAGGAACAGGATGCCGTTGCTGAACGCGAGCCGGTCGCCGCGGGTGTGCAGCTGCCGGGGCAGGTAGCGGTCCTGCGCCAGGATCGAGCCGAGCACCGGGAAACCGTTGAACGCGGTGTTCGCCGCGAGCACCAGGATCAGCGCGGTCACGGTCAGGATGAAGAAGAAACCGATCGGGAAGCCGTGGAAGACCGACTCGGCGAGCTGGGCGATCAGCGTCTTCTGGTGGTAATCGGCGGGCGCGCCGATCAGGTCGTCGGTGTTGTGCGCGTAGACGATCCCGAGCTTCTGGGCCAGGATGATGATGCCCATCAGCAGCGCGACCGCGATGACCCCGAGCAGCAGCAGCGTGGTCGCGGCATTGCGGGACTTGGGCTTGCGGAAGGCCGGCACCCCGTTGCTGATCGCCTCGACGCCGGTCAGGGCCGCGCAGCCGGAGGAGAAGGTGCGCGCGATCAGGAACGCGAACGCCAGCCCGTAGAGGTGTTCCTCCTCGGCCTTGACGCCGAAACCCGCCGATTCGGCGTGCAGCGTCTCACCCAGCACGTAGACCTGGAACAGGCCCCAGCCGAGCATGACGAACATGCCGACGATGAAGGCGTACACCGGAACCGCGAACGCCTTGCCCGATTCCCGCACGCCACGCAGGTTGACCGCGGTCAGCAACGCGATCGCCACCACCGCGAACAGCACCTTGTGGGTGGCCACGAACGGGATCGCCGAACCGATATTGGACGCGGCCGAGGAGATCGACACCGCGACGGTCAGCACGTAGTCGACCAGCAGGGCGGAACCGACGGTCAGCCCGGCGGTCGGGCCCAGGTTGGTGGTGGCGACCTCGTAGTCGCCGCCGCCGGAGGGGTAGGCGTGCACGTTCTGGCGGTAGCTGGCGACCACCACCATCATCACCGCGACGACGGCCAGGCCCACCCACGGCGCGTACATGTAGGCCGAGATGCCCGCCACCGACAGCGTCAGGAAGATCTCCTCCGGCGCGTAGGCGACCGAGGACATCGCATCGGAGGCGAAGACCGGGAGGGCGATTCGCTTCGGCAGCAGGGTATGCCCCAGTGAATCACTGCGGAAGGGCTTACCCAGCAGCATGCGCTTGGCTGCCGTCGTCAACTTGGACACCGGTGCGAGCATAGATCCCCGCAGGCCCGATGACGCGCCACCCCGAGGTTTGGTGCCGGGCCGGACCGGGAACGTGGAGCTTGGGTCATCCCTCGGGAACAGGCCATCGCGAATCGGCGGTACGGTTTGCCCACAGCAAACCGCAGACCGACACAGTCCTTACCCACCCCCTGTCGGCGCACCATCCCGAAGGTTCCAGGAACGAGGTTGCAGGGTGTACGTAGTGATCATGGGCTGTGGCCGCGTCGGCTCGTCGCTGGCCCGCGCCCTGGTCCGGGTGGGGCACGAGGTCACGGTGATCGACCGCGACCCCAGCTCCTTCCTGCGGCTCGGCCAGGATTTCCCGGGCCAGCGCATCATCGGCGTCGGCTTCGACCGGGACGTGCTGACCCGCGCGGGCATCGAACGCGCCGACGCGTTCGCCGCGGTGTCCTCCGGTGACAATTCCAACATCATCTCCGCCCGCGTGGCCCGGGAGAACTTCGGCGTCGAGCGCGTGGTGGCCCGGATCTACGACGCCAAGCGCGCCGCGGTCTACGAGCGCCTGGGCATCCCGACCATCGCCACCGTGCCGTGGACCACCGACCGGTTCCTGCGCACCCTGATCGGCGATTCCAGCACCACCAACTGGCGCGACCCCACCGGCGCGGTCGCGATCACACAGCTGAATCTGCACGAGGATTGGTACGGGCGCACCGTGCGCGACCTGGAACGCGACGTCCGCGTGCGGGTCGCCTTCATCCTGCGCTTCGGCAACGGCCTGCTGCCCGACAGCAAGACCATCATCCAGGCCGACGACGTGGTGTACGTGGCCGCGACCTCCGGCAGCGTCGGCGAGGCCGTCGCGTTGGCCGGCAAGCCCCCTGCGAGCGAGGACTGATCATGAAGGTGGCCATCGCCGGAGCCGGCGCCGTGGGCCGATCCATCGCCCGGGAACTGCTACGCAGCGGACATCGGGTGATGCTGCTGGAACGCCAGCTCGACCATATCGATCCCGCCGCCATCCCGGATGCCATCTGGGTGCACGCGGACGCCTGTGAGCTGGCACTGCTCGAAGAGGCGGGCCTGGAGAGCTATGAGGTCGTCATCGCCGCGACCGGCGACGACAAGGCCAATCTGGTGCACAGCCTGCTCGCCAAGACCGAGTTCGGCGTGCGCCGGGTGGTGGCGCGGGTCAACGATCCGCGCAACGAGTGGCTGTTCGACGAGTCCTGGGGCGTGGACGTGGCGGTGTCCACGCCGCGGCTGCTGGCCTCCCTCGTCGAGGAGGCGGTCACGGTCGGTGACCTGGTGCGGCTGATGACGCTGCGTCAGGGTCAGGCCAACCTGGTCGAGATCACCCTGCCGACCGACACCGGGCTGGCCGGTAAGCCGGTGCGCGCGCTCACCCTGCCGCGCGATGCCGCGCTGGTGACCATCCTGCGCGGCGGGCGGGTCATCGTCCCGCAGCCCGACGACCCGTTCGAGGGCGAGGACGAACTGCTGTTCGTCACCTCGCTCGAGGCCGAGGAGGATCTGCGGGTCTCGCTGGCCCACCACGGCATCAAGCCTTGACCTTGACCACGTTCAGTTCCGCGCGCAGCTTGTTCAGCGCGCGGTGCTGCATGACGCGGACGACGCCGGGGCTGGTGCCGATGGCCTCGGCGGTCTGAGCGGCGCTCCAGCCGAGCACGATCCGCATCACCAGCACCTCGCGGTGCGCGGGCGCCAGGATCTTCATCAGTTCGCGGGTGGCGGCGCGCCGCTCGGAGGCCAGCGCCCACTCCTCGGGCCCGGCCTCGTTGCAGGCCTCCTCCGGCATCTCCGCCGTCGGGTAGGCCGGATGCAGCTGGGAGCGGCGGAAGGCGTCGGCGACCTTGTTGGCCGAGATGCCATAGACGAAGGCCAGGAACGACTTGCCCTGATCCTGGTAGCGCGGAACCGATTTCACGGTCGCGATCAGGACTTCCTGCACCACGTCGTCGACGGTGACGTGCAGGTGTGAGGTATTCCCAAGGCGCGCACCGCAATACCGGCGGACCAGCGGGTGCACCAGGCGCACGATCTCCGACATCGCGTGCTTGTCACCCGCGGCGGCGGCGCCGATCAGCTTGTCCAGCTCGGCGGCGACCCGCTTGCTCTCCGAGAGCGCGGGACTGGGGTGTGCGGGAGACTTCGTTGCCGAAATCTTGTGCTCGGTAGGCAACTTGGAGCCTTTCGATCGTTGCGTTTTTTCGTTCTGCAACGATCGTCGGCGGAAACGGGCCTAGCGGCCAGATACCCCAGGGGTGGGTGCTACCCCACCTCTGTAGTGCTCGTGATCACCCTTTCGAGGCGGGCATGTGCCCGGCGCGGCGCACCGCCCACACCGTGACGGCGAAGGCGACAGCGGTCAGCGGCCAGCCCATCGCGATGCGCGCGAACGCCAGCCAGCCGGTGTGGTCGGTGTCGTACAGCGAGGACTGCACCAGGTAGCGCGCGCCGAAGACCACCACCCAGGTCGCGGTCGCGATGTCGTAGAGCCGGATCACGCGGCGATCCTGGCGCCACTCCTTGCCGTGGCCGTTCAGGAAGCCCCAGATGATGCCGACCAGCGGCCAGCGCACCAGGATCGAGATCAGGAACGCGCCCGCGTACACCAGGCTGGTGTAGATGCCGAACAGGAAGAAGCCCTTGGCCTCCCCCATCCGGTAGGCGATCAGCGCGCAGATGCCGACACCGAGGAAACCGGAGATGGCGGGCTGCACGGGACTGCGGCTGTACAGGCGCCACGCCAGAATGGCGCCGGCCACGCCCAGGGCGGACCAGATGGCGGCGGTGAGGCCGAAGATGGTGTTGATCGGCACGAAGACCAGCACCGGCAGGGTGGAGTAGATCAGGCCGCTGAAGCCGCCCATCTGCTCGAGCATGGTCTGCTCGGCGGGCTCCTCGTCGGTGGCGGCGCCCACGCCCGGATGCGGCGCGCGCAGATCGTCCTGGATCTCGCGCAGCTCGGCATCGAGCGGCTCACGGCGCCCGATCTCGGTCGGCTTGCCCAAGTCGGCGCCGTTGTCGTTGCTCGGCATCAAGTCAGCTGTTCCCGCGCAATTCGTAGTAGGGGTTGAAGATCACCTTGCGGCCGTCCCGGTCGCCTACGCGACCGCGTACCAGTATCCGGCGCCCGGGTTCGATACCGGGAATCCGGCGGCGGCCGATCCACACCAGGGTGATGGCGTCGGTGCCGTCGAAAAATTCTGCCTGAACACTAGCGCCCGACGACTTCGGGCACGCTTCGACACTACGCAAACGGCCGAGCATGGTGGCTTCGTCGCCGCGGCGACATTCAGAGGCTCGACAGGCTCCCGATGCCTCTGCGGTCTCGGCCAGCTCCTCGGCGTCCAACTGATCGAGATCCTCGGTCAGTCTGCGGCCCAGTCGGCGAAAATATCCTGAGGCTGCGGATGGCATTGCACGCTCTCCTGCTACAGCACCCGGCGTGGGTCACACGCCTGCGCGTTTTCCAACGAACGACCGGCAAATGGCCGCATACCGCCACTGTAGGCGCACCGACCCGGCCCCGCTACGCTCGGCCCGGTGTTCGACTCCCCACATGCGGTGGTGACTACTCGCCGATCCATCACCTGGAAATCCCCAGAACCCACCGGGTTCAAACCTGTCGGCCCGCCCCGGATTGCGGTGGCGTTGCCGGGGACCGGGTCGGACGCGGATTTCGCGCGGCGCGGTTTCGAACCCGCTTGCCGGAAACGTGATCTCGAACTCATCGCGGTGGAACCGGACCCGTGCGCGGTGGTTGCCAGCTATCGCGCCGCGCTGGACGACGCCGCCCGGCGGGGCCCCGTCCTGGCCGCGGGGATCTCCCTGGGCGCGGCCGTCGCCCTGGAGTGGGCGGCCGAGCATCCCGACCGGGTGACCGGTGTCATCGCCGCGCTCCCCGCGTGGACCGGAGCCGACACCGCCGACTGCCCGGCCGCGCAGAGCGCCGCCTACACCGCCGGGCAACTGCGGGCACACGGACTGGACGCGGTCATCGAGCAGATGCGCGGCGGCAGCCCGGCCTGGCTCGCGGCGGCGCTGACCCAGTCCTGGCGGTCCCAGTGGCCGGAGTTGCCGCGGGCGCTGCAAGAGGCCGCCGAGTACAAATGGCCCGAGGCCGAGCGGCTGGCCACCCTGGAGGTCCCGGTGGTGGTCATCACGGCGGTCGACGACCCGGTGCATCCGCTGGCCGTCGCCGAGGAGTGGGCACGGCTGATCCCGCGCTCCGCGCTGGCCCGGATCACCCTCGACGAGCTCGGCGCCGATCCCGCGATCCTCGGTCACGCCGGCCTGGCCGCCTTCGACTGAATCCCCCTGAGACGCCAGAAATCCCGGCCGAGCGTGGCTCGACCGGGACCGGTATCGCGAAGTGTCAGTTCAGGCCGAGCTGCTGCATGGCCGAACCCTCGGAGCCGCGCCGCGGCCCCTCCGGTAGCCGGGGCGGGATGACACCCGGCTGAATCCCTTGCGCGGCAGCGGCTTGCGCGGCCTGCGCGGCCTCCATCTGCTGCTGTTGCGCCTCGACCTGGGCCTGATGCGCGGCGGCCAGCTGATCGGCCAGCTCCTGCGGCAGCACCACCGGCAGCGGATCGCGCACCGGCAGCGGATCGGAGCCGCGCCGGACCACGGTCTCGCTCATGATCGCCCGGGCCGCCGCGACCAGCGGGGAGCTGTCATCGGCCGCGCCCTGCGGGCCGGCCGCGACCAGACGCACCATCCAGCGCGGCCCGTCCACGCCGATGAACCGCAGATCCGCGCCCTCGGTGATGGCCAGCACCTCGCGGCCCCACGGGCCGGTCTCGATCGAGACGCGGGCGCCGTCCTTGCGCAGCGAGTCGGCCAGATCGGCGGCCACCTCACGCCACTGCCCCTTGGACTTGGGCGCGGCATAGGCGGCCACGGTGAGCCGGCCGTGCTCGGTGGCCAGGTGCACCGCCTGCGGGGTGCCCTCGGGGGTCATCTCGACCTGGAGCTGACCGCCCGGCGGGACCGGCAGGATGACCGAACCGAGGTCGAGCCGCTGATCGGCGACGCCGGCGAGCAGATCCGCGACCGCCTCGTAGTCGTAGGGCCCGGTCTGCGGGGTGTCGCCGTCGTAGTCGTCCACCGCGTCCTCGTAGCCGCCGGCGGGCTCGCCGTACTCGAGCTCCGAATAGGAGGCGTCGTAGTCGACGTCGTCGTAGTCGCCGGACTCGTAGTCGTCCGACTTCTTCTTTCTGCCGAACATCGCCATTTCACGCCTCCTTGGCGGCGTCGGCCAGGATCGCGTGGCCTCCGCTCGACCCGTATCCGCCCGCGCCGCGCGCCGTCTCGTCCAGCACGTCCACCTCGACGAAATCGACCAGTTCCACCCGCTGCACCAGCAGCTGGGCGATCCGGTCGCCCCGGCGCAGCTCGATCGGCGTGCGCGGATCGTGGTTGATCAGGCACACCTTGATCTCGCCGCGGTAGCCCGCGTCGACCGTGCCGGGGGTGTTGACCACCGAAAGTCCGGCTTTGGCAGCCAAACCCGACCGGGGGTGGATCAGGCCGACGGTGCCGACCGGTAGCGCGACCGCGACGCCGGTACCGACCAGCGCTCGCTCCCCCGGTTCCAGAATCAGGTCCTGGGTGGTGCACAGATCCACGCCGGCGTCACCGTGATGGGCGCGCGCGGGCATGGGGATGCCGGGATCCAGCCGCAGCAAGGGAATAGGTGAAAGTGCGCTCACACTGCGAGAGCCTACGCGTTGGGCGCGAAGCCCCGTGACTTAGTGTTGAGTCGTGTCGGACCAGCCCAGCCCCGTGACAGAACACGAATCCCAGACCGCCCAGACCTATTCCGAGCGCCTGTGGGTGCCGCTGTGGTGGTGGCCGGTCGCACTCGGCATCGCCGGCCTGCTGGCGGCCGAGATTCACATGGGCGCACCGGGTCTGCGGGCCTGGCTGCCGTATCTGCTGCTGCTGCCGGTCCCGGTGTGGGTGCTGGTGTGGCTGAGTCGTCATCGGGTCGAGGTGACCCGGGATGCGGCGGGAACGCCGGAACTGCGCGTCGACCGCGCGCACCTGCCGGTGAGCTTCGTGGCCCGCGCGGTGGTGGTGCCCAAGACGGCCAAGAGCGCGGCCCTCGGGCGTCAGCTCGACCCGGCCGCGTACGTACAGCACCGCGCCTGGATCGGCCAGATGGTGCTGCTGGTCCTGGACGACCCGGATGACCCGACGCCATATTGGCTGGTCAGTACCCGGCGTCCAGAAAACGTCCTAGCCGCGCTCGGCCTGCCGAGCGCGGGCTGACAGAAGTCGCCTCGGCCGGACACGTGCTGGTCCGGCCGCCGCAGGGATCTATCAGGCGGCGCAATCCATGCAGATCAACTGCCCGCCGCTTTCGTTGGCCAGTCTGCTCCGGTGATGTACCAAGAAACAGCTGGAACAGGTGAACTCGTCCGCCTGCTTCGGGATCACCCGAACGCTCAGCACTTCCTCGGACAGGTCCGCGCCGGGAAGCTCGAACGACTCCGCGGTATCGGATTCGTCGATATCCACGACGGCGGACTGTGCCTCGTTGCGACGAGCCTTCAGCTCCTCCAGCGAATCCTCCGACACGTCGTCGGTTTCGGTACGCCTCGGTGCGTCATAGTCGGTTGCCATGTCGTCTTCCCCTCGTCCTTACTCCGTATATCCCGGACCGGCTCGCGCTACACCGATTCCTGTTCGAGGAACCGAGGTGGCATGCACCGCCCCGCCGGTGGCGCACATCACACGTGCACCGGTGCTCTATCAGGGCGGATCTGGTTGGATCCACCTGGGACAGCGCTCGGTAAACGCAGGACATGCCCTACTTGTTCCCGCGACCGACCACCGATTTTCGCCGCTGGTGATTCGATCTGGGCCGCCAGACAATAGCGGACCCGGGCGCGAAAGTCGCAATCAAAACACTGACGATTCTAAATCGAGGGCCAATCGACACCTTCGGTCGAACTCGCCGAGACCTTGCGCGCTCCAGCCGAGACATTTTCGTAGAGTGTGCTCGTGGTTTCACTGATCACTGAAGGCAGCCCCACCGACCCCCAGGGACGTCCCTGGACACGTCGGCGCCCGCGGCCCTGGCTCATCCTGCTCGGCGTCATGACGCTGATCTGCGCGATCGTGTGGATCAAAGCGTTGACGACCGCCGACAACAGCGGCGCGGCGATGGCGTGTAATTCGCCGAGCCCCGCCACCGCCAACAGCACGACCCCCGCCGCGCCCCTCGGGCAGCGCGTCGGGGCGTCAAGGCTGCAGGACGTGGAACCGGCCGGTCTGTCGGCCAGCAAGGTCCGCGTCCTGAATGCGAACAACCAGCGTGGCCAGGCCGGCCACATCGCCTCCCAGCTCGGGGACCTCGGTTTCGCGAGCGCACCGGGAATGCAATACGGCAACGATCCGGTCTATGTGAACGGCGACCTGGAATGCACCGGCCAGGTCCGCTTCGGGGTGAACGGCCGCCCGGCCGCCGCCTCGGTGCAGCTGGTCGCGCCGTGCGCCGAGCTGATCGAGGATCAGCGCACCGACGACACGGTCGACCTGGTGCTCGGCTCGCTGTTCGGCAGCGATCTGCAGCCCGGTAACGACGCCGAGGAGGTGCTGCGGTCGCTGAAGAATCCGGTGCCGGGCAGCTCCATCGACACCAAGCTGCTCGACGCCGCGCGCACCTCGCGCTGCTGAGCGGCGCTACCGGTCCGGCAGTGCCTCGGTCGCGCCGATCGCGCTGAGCAACGCCGCGAGTTCGTCCGCGATCCCGGGTGCGGCGGCAACCACCAGCTCCCCCGCCCGCCCGGGCACGGTCGCCGCCGGCAGCAGCAGATGCGCGCCGGCCTCGGCGGCGATCAGCGCGCCCGCCCCGAAGTCCCAGGCGTTGAGGCCATGCTCGTAGTACGCGTCGACCTGACCCGCCGCGACGTGGCACAGGTCCAGCGCCGCCGCGCCCAGCCGCCGGATGTCGCGCACCCGGGGCAGCAGCTGGGCGACCATCTCGGCCTGCCGGGCACGCCGGTGCACGCCGTAGGCGAAGCCGGTGGCCACCAGGGCCAGCGGCAGGGTGTTCACCGGGTTGCAGCGCAGGTGCTCCACGGCGCCGTCGCCGTCCACCCGCATCGCGCCGAGCCCGAGGCCCGCGCTGTAGGTCACCGCCCGGGCGACGTCGACCACCGCGCCCGCGACCGAGCGGCCGCCGCGCATCGCGGCCACCGACACCGCGTAGCCGGGCAGGCCGTAGAGGAAGTTCACGGTGCCGTCGATCGGGTCCAGGACCCAGGTGACCGCGTCGCCGCCGACCTCGAGGGTGCCGCCGCCCTCCTCGCCCAGGATCGGATCGCCGGGCCGCTGCTCGGCCAGCAGCTTGCGGATCAGGTCCTCGGTCTCGGTGTCGACCACCGTCACCGGGTCGGTCGGATGACCCTTGGTCTGCACGGCGTCGACGGCCTGCGCGCCGCCGGGCCCGAAGACCTCGGGGCGGCGGGCGCGCACGTGAGCGGCGGCGGTCTCGGCGAGGTCGACGGCCAGGCGGCGCAGTTCGGCCACTTCCTCCGGCGGCAAGAAGGCGGATTCGGCTGGGAAGCTCGTGGTTTCGGGCACGTCGTCCATCGCATCACAGATACCCTCCCGTGCGCCGGACGGGCTCCATCTTTACTCTTGTCGGGCACTGTCGGCAGAGACCAGCACACGGAACGAGGGTTTGCCATGTCCGCTCGGGGGCACGCGTTCGGAATCGATATCGGTGGCAGCGGCGTGAAGGGCGCCGCGGTGGACCTCGCGACCGGCGAATTGGTGCACGAACGCATCAAGGTCGCGACACCGCAGCCCTCGACGCCGCAGGCGGTCGCCGAGGCCGCCGCCAAGGTCGTCACGGAGGCGAACTGGGACGGCCCGGTCGGGGTGACCCTCCCGGCGGTCGTGCTGGACGGCGTCACCCGCACCGCGGCCAATATCGACAAGGCCTGGATCGGCACCGACGCCCGGGCGCTGTTCTCCGCCGCGCTCGGCGGCCGCGAGGTGACGGTGCTCAACGACGCCGACGCCGCGGGCATGGCCGAGGACACCTATGGCGCGGCAAAGGATTACGCGGGCATGGTGCTGCTGCTGACCTTCGGCACCGGCATCGGCTCGGCCCTGATCTATCAGGGCACGCTGGTGCCCAACACCGAACTCGGTCACCTCGAGATCGGCGGTATGGAGACCGAGCACCGCGCGGCGGCCTCGGTGAAGGATCGCAAGGGCCTGAGCTTCGAACAGTGGGCCGCGGAGGTGTCGACGGTACTGATCGGCTTGGAGAACCTTTTCTGGCCGAACGTCATCGTCGCGGGCGGCGGCATCAGCCGCGACGCCGATCTCTGGATTCCGTTGCTCACCAACCGAACTCAGGTCGTTCCGGCGCATCTGAGAAACACCGCGGGCATCGTCGGGGCGGCGATGGCGGTGGAGGCGGGGCTGGTGCCGTAACAGATCTGCGCGTCGCGCGTCCAAGCCAAGGTGGGCATGAGTACCCTGGCAGGATCGTTACAATGGAACGTGCCCGGCCTTAGCCGGAGAAACCCGACCGGCTCTTCGCCGGTGAAACCCGACAGACCGCTCCGCCGGAACACCACTCTGGCGTGACGCCGCACGAGACCGTCACGAAAGGGCGTACGTGGTAGCCACGACCCGTCAGACCGCCGACTCGGCCGAAGCCGACTCCGCAGATGTAACCGAAGCACCGGTCAAGAAGGCTGCCGCCAAGAAGGCTCCGGCCAAGAAGGCCGCGGCGAAGAAGGCCCCTGCCAAGAAGGCCGCTGCCAAGAAGGCGCCCGCCAAGAAGGGGGCCAAGAAGGCCACCTCCGGCGAGGGCGAGCCGGGTGACGAAGCCGTCGAAGACGAGTCGGTGGAAATCGAAGACCTCGAGGATCTCGAGGTCTCCGAGGACGACCTCACCGAGGACGCCGAGGAGCTGGTCGCCGACGCCGCCGAGGAAACTACCGAGGAGGCCGCCGAGCCCACCGCGGCCGACAAGGCCTCCGGTGATTTCGTCTGGGACGAGGAGGAATCCGAGGCGCTGCGTCAGGCGCGCAAGGATGCCGAGCTCACCGCCTCGGCCGACTCGGTGCGTGCCTACCTCAAGCAGATCGGCAAGGTCGCGCTGCTCAACGCCGAGGAGGAGGTCGAGCTCGCCAAGCGGATCGAGGCCGGCCTGTACGCGGCGGAGAAGATGCGCGAGTGGGCCGAGGCCGGCGAGAAGCTGCCCGTGGCCACCCGCCGTGACTTCAACTGGATCATCCGCGACGGCAACCGCGCCAAGAACCACCTGCTCGAGGCCAACCTGCGCCTGGTGGTCTCGCTGGCCAAGCGCTACACCGGCCGCGGCATGGCGTTCCTGGATCTGATCCAGGAGGGCAACCTCGGTCTGATCCGCGCGGTCGAGAAGTTCGATTACACCAAGGGCTACAAGTTCTCCACGTACGCCACCTGGTGGATCCGGCAGGCCATCACCCGCGCCATGGCCGACCAGGCCCGCACCATCCGTATCCCGGTGCACATGGTCGAGGTCATCAACAAGCTCGGCCGCATCCAGCGCGAGCTGCTCCAGGACCTGGGCCGTGAGCCCACGCCGGAGGAGCTGGCCAAGGAAATGGACATCACGCCGGAGAAGGTGCTGGAGATCCAGCAGTACGCGCGTGAGCCCATCTCGCTGGACCAGACCATCGGCGACGAGGGCGACAGCCAGCTCGGCGACTTCATCGAGGATTCCGAAGCGGTCGTCGCGGTGGACGCGGTCAGCTTCACCCTGCTGCAGGATCAGCTGCAGTCGGTCCTGGAGACGCTGTCCGAGCGCGAGGCGGGCGTGGTTCGCCTGCGCTTCGGCCTCACCGACGGCCAGCCCCGCACCCTGGACGAGATCGGCCAGGTCTACGGCGTCACCCGTGAGCGCATCCGCCAGATCGAGTCCAAGACCATGAGCAAGCTGCGCCATCCCAGCCGCTCGCAGGTGCTGCGCGACTACCTGGATTAAGCACGCGAATTCCGCGAAGGGCGCACAGGTTTCGACCTGTGCGCCCTTTGCTGTTGTGTGGCAACACTTTTCGCGAAGCCTCGGCACGGCTAAACAAAAAGTGATTCAGAGCACTGAAACGGCGGCGTTCTTTCGCCGTATAAATCGCTGAACGCTGTCGTATCGTCTGACAGCTACTTGTTTCATTGACGAGGCTGTTCGCCTCGAACGGCGGAGTGCTCGTGCTCGATATCTCACACTTCAGCTACGGCTGGGTTACCCCTCTGATGGCCTACATCATGTCCTTCCTCGGTTCGCTGCTCGGCCTGCAGTGCGCGGTCCGGGCGCGCCAGGAGGGCCGGATCCGATCCGGGTGGCTGATCGCCGCCGCCGTGTCCATCGGCGGCGCCGGCATCTGGGTCATGCACTTCATCGCGATGCTCGGCTTCTCGATCGATGGCGCGCAGATCCGCTACAACGTGCCTCTCACCCTGTTCAGCGCGCTGACCGCGGTCGTGGTGGTCGGGATCGGGTTGTTCCTGGTGATCCGGCCGCAGCCGACGGTGCCCGCGCTGCTGCTCGGCGGCGCGATCACCGGGCTCGGCGTCGGGGCCATGCACTACACCGGCATGTACGCGATGAACTCGGACGCGCACATCGGCTACGACCTGCCGCTGGTCGGGTTGTCGGTGGTGATCGCGGTGGTCGCCGCGACGGTGGCGCTGTGGTTCGCGCTGCGGGTCAACGGGATCGGCGCGACGATCGCCGCCGCCCTCATCATGGGTGTCGCGATCTCGGGAATGCACTACACCGGCATGGCCGCCATGCACGCCCAGCACTCCGGGCACGACGCCGAACCCACGGGCGCCGATCCCGGGCAGTTGCTGGCGCCGCTGCTCCTGCTGATCAGCATCGCCACCATGCTGCTGCTGATCGCCGTCAGCCTGACCTCGGTCGAGGACAATATCGTCGATCTGCCCCGATTACGCCGAGCCGGGTCAAGCCCATCCGCACCCGTGACAGCCGAATCGCCCGCGAAACCGGTGACGCTGAAACCGCAACGGCAGCACACCCAGCGCCCGGCCGCCGAACACGACGCCGAGCCCGCCAATTCGTACTGGCCGCCCCAGCCCGGAGCGCGGACCCAGTGGGCCGCACCGGCTCAGCGCGACACCCGCCCGCGCTCGGCGCTGCCCGTCACCGAATCGCAGACCCGCAAGGCCCTCGCCCGAGCGGATCGCCAGCGCCTGCTCGCCAAGGGCGCCGGCTTGGCGGACCCCGCCGAGGAGACGGCGGCCGAGGACGACTACTGGCCGATCCGCGAACCGGGCGACAAATGGCTGCGGCGGCGGAACCCCTCGTAGAGCGCGTCGCGCACGAATCGCGCCACATGCACGATCCGGTGCCACCGCGGTCTCGCCGTCCCTCGAGTCCCCTCGATCGTCATGCTCGGCACTCCTCGCTCTGGTCGCTGAGCCAAGTCTGCGCCGCGCTTGTTGCCCGGAGATGACCTGCGGTTACCAGCGCGAGTTCCGGCCGGGCGGGCGCGTCAGCCCCGCGCGGCGCGACGCGGGCGGCACACTTCCCCTGTGGCCACCTCCACCCCGGCCCCGATCGACGACGGGCGCTACCACTCCCCCTGGACCCGGACCGTCGACCTGCGGACCGCGCTGCGCGCGGCCTGGGCGTGGTTGCGCGCACCCCGGCTGCTGTCCCGGATCTATCCGGCGCTGAGCCACCATCTGAGCCACGCACCGGCCAGCACCGCCTATGCCTTCACGCTGTTCGTCACCTGGTGGACGCTGCGCGGGCTCGGCCCGGTCGAAGAACGCAAGCTGATCTTCTCGGCCTCGACCAACCTGCACAACATGCGCGACAACCCGATTCAGGTGCTGGTGGCCTCGGCGTTCTGGACCGAGGGCAACTTCCCGTGGGTGACCATCGCCGAGTTCCTGGTGCTGATGGCGCTCGCGGAACGCTGGCTGGGCACGGGCCGCTGGATCCTGCTGTTCGCCACCGGCCACATCGGGGCGACGCTGCTCACCGTCTACGGCATCTCCCGCGCCATCGAGCATCAGATGATCCCGCTGCGGACCGCGATCGTCCCCGATGTCGGCACCAGCTACGGGTTCGTCGCGGTGCTGACGGCGATGGCGTTCCGATTCCGCGGCTGGGTCCGGCTCGCGTGGGTGGCCACGGTGCTGCTCGTCCTGCTCGCCGCAGTCATCTCCGATCGCACCTTCACCGCTTACGGCCACCTCTGCGCGGGCCTGATCGGGCTGTTCGCCGCCGCGCTGGCGACCGCCTTCTGGACCGCGGTCGAACGCCGGCGCGTGGCTCAGCGCCTCGGTGAAGTACCGCTCAGCCGTGGGTGAGGATTTTCGTGGCCGCGTCCAGACCTTCCGGGGTGCCGACGACGACGAGCACGTCATCGGCGGTGAAGAGGAAATCCGGGCCCGGCGAGGGATGCAACTGCCCGGCGCGCATCACGGCGACGATCGAGACCTTGGTGCGGGTGCGCATGCCGGTCTCGCCGAGGGTGCGCTCGGAATAGGGCGAGTCCTCCTCGATCGGCAGCTGCCGGGTGGTGATGCCGGGCAGGTCGCGATGGTCTTCCTGCAATTGCGCGACCAGCTGCGGCGCGCCCAGCAGGTTGGCCAGCACGGCCGCCTCGTCGGTGGTCAACGGGACCTGGGCCGCGCAGGCGTCCGGGTCCGACAGCTTGGAGACGATCAGGTCGATGCCCCCGTCGCGGTGGTCGACCACACCGATGCGGCGACCGGAGCGCGCCTGGAAGTCCTTGCGTACCCCGATACCGGGGAGGGCGGTGACATCGATGTTCACCGGTACACCCTAGCGCTTACCCGCCAGGGCGCCAGGGGGCCGGAGCCGCGGCGTCTCAGTTGCCGAACAGGCCGGGTACCGCGCCGCGAATCAGGACGATGCCCGCGATGGCCAGCGCCCAGCCGGTCGCGCTGTCGGCGTGCCGGGACAGGAAGGCGTCGATGCGGGTGAGCAGCGGTTCGATCTTGGCGTGCAACAACTCTCGCGCGGCGATCAGCACCAGCGCCGGTGCCACCATGACCAGGCAGTAGCCCGCCAGCAGCCCGATCGAGGTGAGCGTGGGCAGCTCACTGGAGACCAGCAGCCCGATCGCGGCCAGGTACGGCAGCATCGAGAACAGCTCGAGCGTGCCCGCGCTCACCGCGAGCACGGCCAGCCCGGTGCCGGAGGACTGCTTGGTCAGCGCGCGGGTGCGCCAGGCGGCGGTGCGGTCGGGTTCGCCGCGTTCGCGGCGCTTCTTGGAGTCGAACCGCCAGGACACCGCGAACAGCAGGACACCGAGCACCAGCTGCGGTATCAGCACGACCGGGCTGCGCGCCAGATCGCCGAAGCGATCCAGCGCGGAACCGACGACGGTCAGCAGTGCCACGCCGACGGCGAAGTAGAACGCGGTGATGGCGCCGAGATAGGTGAGCAGCCGGCGGGCCGGCGGGCGGTCCGGGGCCAGGAGCAACCAGATCGGCAGCACCAGGGTTCCGATGCTGGTGGAGTCCACCAGGGCCAAGCCGATCAGGGCCGGTATGAGTATCACGGGTAGAGCGTCCCGTGCGCACGGTGCGACCGGCGTCGGCCATCGGATCGATCGCGGGTCATCACTTCGGCGGACCCCGGCCCGGCGGGCGTGTGCTGTGATGGACCGGTGAAGCAGTGGCACGCGTTGTCGGCGACGGCACAGGACGTGTTGATCGCGGCTTTTCTGTTCACGCTCGGCGCGGTGCTCTACCTGGCCGGGATCTATCCGATGGGCCGGATCAGCACCGAGGCTCCGCTGCTGTGGCGCTTCGCGATTCTCACCGCCCTGTGCGTCGCCTCGGTATTGCGCCGGCGGATGCCCGCGACCGCGCTGGCGATCGGGTTCGTGCCGCTGGCCGCCGATACCCTGCTCGGTTCGACCGTGCCGATCTGGCTGGTGTACTCCGATCTCGTCTACGCGGCGGTGCTCTACGGCTCGCGCACCGTCTCCCGGGTGACGGCCGCGGTGAGCGGCGGGCTGTCGCTGGTGCTGGCGGTGGCGGTCTGGATCGCCGCCGGCGACTGGCACGCCTTCGCGATCGCCATCGCCGCGGCCTTCGCCTTCATCGGCACGCCGGTCTGGTGGGGCCTGCAGGTCCGCCAGCACAAGGAGATCGCCGACGCCGAGCACACCCGCGCCCAGGCGATGACGCTGGTCGCCGAGCTGGACCGCCGCGCCGCCATCGCCGACGAGCGCAAGACCATGGCCCGCGACCTGCACGACGTCATCGCCGGGCATCTCTCGGCCATCGCCATCCAGTCCGAGGCCGCCCTGGGTGTTTCGGGCACGGGCGGTCTCGACCCGAAGGTCGCCGGAATCCTGGCCTCGATCCGCTCCAACAGCGTCAGCGCCCTGCAGGAGATGCGCACCATGATCGGCCTGCTCCGCGACGACGGTGCCGACGAGGACATCGCCGCGCCGCGCACGCTGGCCCAGCTGCCGATCCTGGTCGACGCCGCGCGCGCCGCCGGGATCACCGTGCGCGTGCACGATGCCCTGAACGGGACGGCCCTGCCCAGCGCGGTCGATCAGGCGGCGTACCGCATCGTCCAGGAGGCGCTGACCAACGCGATGAAGCACGCGCCGGGCCAGCCGGTGGACATCGACGTGCACGCGCGGGACGCGAATCTCGTGCTGACCGTGCGCAACCCGACCCGGGCCCGGCCCGCCGAGGCGCCCCTCGACGATTCGGCCAAGCGCGGCCTGATGAACATGCGCGAGCGTGCCGTCGCCCTGGGCGGCTCGTTCGTCGCCGAGCCCGCCGAGGGGCGCTGGGAGGTGCGCGCCGAGCTCCCGGTCTCGGCCTACTAGGTGATCGCGGCGGCGCGTGAGGTGTCCTTCAAATCCACGCCCGAGCGGCCGAGCGCGCGGGCGCCGGCGATCAATCCCGCCACCACCTGCGCCGCCTGCCGGTAGCCGAGGCCCTCGGGCGGGTGGATGTTGGAGACGCAGTTGCGGTCGGCGTCGGTGCGGCCGGGCCGCGGCCGGTGGGTGAGATAGATGCCCAGGCTGTCGGCGACCGAGAGCCCGGGCCGTTCGCCGATCAGCACCACCACCGTGCGCACGCCCATGGCCGCGGCGATGTGATCGCCGAGCGCCACCCGGGACTGGGTGGCGATCACCGGGGCCGCGAGCGCGTAGGCCGGGCCCAGTTCCGCGAGCAGCGCCGCCACCGCGTCCGGCCCGTGCTCGGTGAGCGCCCGCGGCGAAAGACCATCCGCGAGCACGAATCCCACGTCCGCCCCGCTGGACGACACCGCGTCGAGGGCGGCGGGCGCGGGCAGCCGGCCGAGATCCGGGCGGCGCAGGTATTCGGCGCGATCGCCCGCCCGGCTGCGGACATGCACGGCCCGCCCGAGCCCGAGTTCGTCGATCCGGCCGGCCAGGGCGTCGACGTCCAGCGGTAGGTGGACCGCGTCCCGGGCGGCGGCGTGCGCCGCGCGGAACTCCAGGACCCGGTTCGTGGGCAGGGCGTCACCCGCGCGGCCGAGGCCGATCCGGGCCTGGGTGCTGTGCCGCAGGTCCTCCCAGAACCGTTGCGCCGCGGCACCGGCCGAGCCGACCGGCGCGCTCATCGGGCACCGGCCAGCGCGCGCAGCGGCGAGGACAGCGGCTCGACCGGAAGCACCCGCCCGGCGTGATCGAGCATCCCGAGCCGGGACAGCCACGCCTCGAACTCCGGCGCCGGCCGCAATCCCAGGACCCGCCGGGCATACAGCGCGTCGTGAAAACTCAGGCTCTGGTAGCCGAGCATCACGTCGTCCGCGCCCGGCACCGCGATCACGAACGCGCAGCCCGCCGCGCCGAGCAGGGTCAGCAGGGTGTCCATGTCGTCCTGGTCGGCCTCGGCGTGGTTGGTGTAGCAGACGTCCACGCCCATCGGCAGGCCGAGCAGCTTCCCGCAGAAGTGATCTTCGAGCCCGGCCCGGATGATCTGCTTGCCGTCGTAGAGATATTCCGGCCCGATGAATCCGACGACGGTGTTGACCAGCAGCGGGTCCAGGTCCCGGGCGACCGCGTACGCGCGCGCCTCCAGGGTCTGCTGGTCGACCGGCTTGCCGCCGGTACCCAGGTGCGCGCCCGCCGACAGCGCCGAACCCTGACCGGTTTCCAGGTACATGACATTCGAGCCGACGGTGCCGCGGCCCAGCGCCCGTCCCGCCTCGTTCGCTTCGCGCAGCAGCGAGATATCGACGCCGAAGCCGGAATTCGCGCCCTCGGTGCCCGCGATCGACTGGAATACCAGATCGACCGGGGCACCCGCCTCGATCAGGCCGAGCGTGGTCGTCACGTGCGAGAGCACGCAGGACTGCACCGGAATGTCGAAGCGGGTGCGCACGTCGTCGAGCAGGTGCAGCAGGTCGGCGGTGGCCTGCGGGGAGTCGGTGGCGGGGTTGATGCCGATCACCGCGTCCCCGCAGCCGAGCAGCAGCCCGTCCAGCACCGCGGCCGCGATTCCGCGCGGATCGTCGGTGGGATGGTTGGGTTGCAGCCGGGTGCCGAGCCGCCCGGGCAACCCGATCGTCGTGCGGAAACCGGCGGTGACCTCGACGGCGCGCGCCACCGCGATCAGATCCTGATTGCGCATGAGCTTGCTGACCGCCGCGGCCATCTCCGGGGTCAGGCCGGGTGCGAGGGCACGCAGCGTGGCCGCCGCCCCGTCACCGGCCACCACCTCCAGCAGCCGATCCCGCAACCCCCCGACAGTGAGATGCGAGATCGGACCGAATGCGCCGCGATCGTGGGAATCGATGATCAGCCGGGTGACCTCGTCGGTCTCGTAGGGCACCACCGGCTCGTTCAGGAACACCGTGAGCGGCACCTCGGCCAGCGCCCACTGGGCGGCGGCCCGTTCGGCATCCGAGCTCGCCGCGCATCCGGCCAGTTCGTCGCCGCTGCGCAGCGGTGTCGCCTTGGCCAGCAGGTCGACCAGTCCGTCGAACCGATAGGTGTGGCCGGCGAGAGTTTGCGTGTACCAGGTCATTCCAGCTCCGCTTCGGCGCGGGCCAGCACCGCGAACTCCTCGTCCGGCGAGCTCGCGACCAGCCGATGCCGGCTGTAGAGGGCGAAGTAGACCATGAATCCGCAGAACGCGGCGAGGGTCCAGCCCGCGGCCGCCGGGTCGACCAGGAAGGTGGCGATCACCGCGCCGCACGCGATGACCAGCGCGAACGCGGTGGTCATCACGCCGCCCGGTGTGCGATAGGGCCGGGGCATGCCCGGTTCGCGCACCCGCAGCACGATGTGGCTCACCATCATCAGCACATAGCTGACCGCCGCGCCGAACACGGCCATGTTGAGCAGCATCGCGCCCTTGCCGGTCAGCGACAGCGCGAAGCCCACGACGCCCGGCACGATCAGCGCGAGCACCGGCGCCTTGCGCGCGTTGGTGATCGACAGGCTCGTCGGCAGGTAGCCGGCCCGCGACAGCGCGAAGGTCTGGCGCGAGTAGGCGTAGACGATCGAGAAGAAGCTCGCCACCAGGCCCGCGAGGCCGATGTAGTTCACCGCCTTGGCCGCCGCGCCGTCGCCGAGCGCCTCCACGAGCGGGTTACCGGAGGTCGAGATCGCTTGCGCGCCGAAGGCTCCGGTGGCCAGGAAGAGCACCGCCGCGCCGGTGACCAGCAGCACCAGCATCGAGATGATGATGCCCTTGGGCACGTTCTTCTCCGGTTCGCGCGCTTCCTCCGCGGCCAGCGGCACCCCCTCCACCGCCAGGAAGAACCAGATCGCGAACGGCACCGCCGCCCAGATCCCGAACACGCCGAACGGGAGGAACGCCGAGCTGCCGAAGGCGTCCGGATCGGCCGGGATGTCGGTCAGCTTGCCCGCGTCGAACAGCCCCCAGGCCGACACCGCGAACAGCAGCAGCCCGGCCAGCGCGATCGCCGTGATCACGAACATCGCTTTGAGCGCCTCGCCCGCACCGGCCAGGTGGATGCCGATGAACAGCGCGTACACCGCCAGATACACCCACCAGCCGTCGGTGATCCCGAACAGGTTCAGCGATTCCACATACGCCCCGATGAAGGTGGCGATCGCCGCCGGCGCGATGGCGTACTCGAGCAGTACCGCGGTCCCGGTCGCGAAACCGCCCCACGGTCCGAGCGCGCGCCGCGCGAAGGTGTAGCCGCCGCCCGCGGCGGGCAGGGCCGCCGACAGCTCGGCCATGCCGAGCACCATCGCCAGATACATGCCCGCGATCAGGACGAAGGCGATCAGCAGTCCGCCGAAACCGCCTTCGGCCACTCCGAAGTTCCAGCCCGAGAAGTCTCCCGAGATCACATAGCTGACGCCGAGCCCGGCCAGCAGCAGCCAGCCCGCGGTTCCCGAACGCAGCGTTCGCTTGGCCAGATAATCCTGCGCCGCGGCGGGTTTCGCCGCCGTAGCCTCGTCCATCGTCATCTCCGGCGCCGCTCCTCTTGTCCGAAACAATCAATGGTCAGATCTTGGGCACGGCTTGTTGCCCGAGTGTGAATCGAGGTTACGAGCGAACCCTCCGCAGCTGTGAGGTGTGCCATATTCGATCCCGCCGTTCGGCATGGACATGCAGGTCGGAGCGCCGACGGCGCCGCGGCAGCCCGGCCGCCGGGAATTCGCTGGGATCATGGGACGCATGATGCGCGTATTGACAAGACACTGGACGACCGCTGCTCCGCTCCTGGCCGCCGTGATCTTGGCAATCGCGTGGTTCAACCACCCCTCGGGGGCGGTCATGATCGTGCTGGTGCTGGCGTTGGGCGGCGCGGTCCTGGCGGCGGTGCACCATGCCGAGGTGGTCGCGCACCGGGTCGGTGAGCCGTTCGGGTCGCTGGTGCTGGCGGTCGCGGTGACCGTGATCGAGGTCGGGCTGATCCTGACGCTGATGGCCTCCGGCGGCCCCGATGCCTCCTCGCTGGCCCGCGACACCGTCTTCGCGGCGGTGATGATCACCTGCAACGGCATCGTCGGGTTGTCGCTGCTGGTCGGGGCGCTGCGGCGGCGGGTCGCGGTGTTCAACGCCGAAGGCACGGGCGCGGCGCTGGCGACGGTGGCGACCCTGGCCACGCTGAGCCTGGTGCTGCCGACCTTCACCACCAGCAAGCCGGGCCCGGAGTTCTCCGGCTCGCAGCTGGCCTTCGCCGCGGTGGCCTCGCTGCTGCTCTACGGGCTGTTCGTGACCGTGCAGACCATCCGGCACCGCGAGGACTTCCTGCCGGTGGAGATCGCCGACGACGACGAGGACCACGAGCCCCCGACGCGGCGCGCGACCGGGTGGAGCCTGGTCCTGCTGGTGGTGGCGCTGGTCGGCGTGGTCGGCCTGGCCAAGCTGGTCTCGCCCGCGATCGAGAACGGCGTGCACGCGGCGGGTCTGCCGCGCTCGGCGGTCGGTGTGGTGATCGCGCTGCTTGTGCTGCTGCCCGAGACCCTGGCCGCGGTCCGCGTCGCCCGCCGCGACCGCGTGCAGATCAGCCTGAACCTGGCGCTGGGTTCGGCGATGGCCAGCATCGGCCTGACCATCCCGGCCATCGCGCTGGCCACCATCTGGATCTCCGGGCCGCTGACCCTGGGCCTGGGCGCCACCCAGATGGTGCTGCTGGCCTTGACCGTGGTGGTGGGCGCGCTCACCGTGGTGCCCGGCCGGGCGACTCTGCTGCAGGGCGGCGTGCACCTGGTGCTGTTCGCCGCGTTCGTGTTCCTCGCGGTCAGCCCGTAGCGCCGGTCCTTCCTTCGGCGGATCCGCCCGGGCGCGGGCCTGTGATCTGATGATCCGGTGACGATTCGCGTGCTCATCGCCGACGACCACGGCGCCATCCGGGCCGGGCTGCGGATGATCCTGGACAGCGCCGAGGACATCGAGGTCGTCGGCGAGGCCGCCGACGGCGATGTGGCGGTCGCGCAGGCCAGGGCACTGCGGCCGGACGTGGTGCTGATGGACGTGCGCATGCCCGGCGTCGACGGCATCACCGCCACCGAGCGGATCACCGCCGACGAGCTGGCCCGGGTGCTCATCCTGACCACCTTCGACCTGGACGAGTACGTCTTCCGGACCTTGCGGGCCGGCGCGTCCGGGTTCGTGCTGAAGTCCACCTCCGGTGCGGCGCTGGTGGATTCGGTGCGCGCGGTGGCCGCCGGGGACGGCGTGCTCGCCCCCGAGGTGACCAAGGCGGTGATCGGCGCGTTCGCGTCCTCGGCCGCCGAGTCCCCCGCGCCCGCCCCGCACGGCTTCACCGATCTCACCGACCGCGAGCGCGAGGTGCTCGACTGCCTGGGCGACGGCCTGTCCAACGCGCAGATCGCCGCCCAGCTGTTCATCGGCGAGACGACGGTGAAAACCCATGTCTCCCGGGTGCTCACCAAGCTCGGCGTGCGGTCCCGGGTGCAGGCCGCGATCGTGGCGCGCGAGGCCCGCGAGCAGTGATCACTCGGTCAGCGGGGCGAAGGACCCGTCCGCCTCGGGCAGGTACTCCTCGACGGCGGTGACGGCCTCGACCGGCAGCGGGCCGTAGAGGTGCGGGAACAGCATCGACTCCGGATCCGTCGGCACGCCCGGCTCCCAGACCACCTCCGCGCCCACCAGGGCCGGATCGATCCGGAGCAGGACCAGGTCCTCCCGGCCGCGGAAGAGCCGGTTGGCCGGCAGATGCGCCTGCTGCGGGGTGGAGAGGTGGATGAAACCGGCCTCGTTCAGGGAAACCGGGCGGTACTCTCCGATTTGCCGGGCGTTCGACCAATCGTTCAGATCACAAATGTGAACGAGTGTGTGAGTGTCATGCATCACGGGTAATCTCCCGGTAGACAACTGGATAGGTGAGTTCGTGGAGTGATCGAGGACGTGTGCGGCACCTGAGCTGAGCTGTTCGCCTGTAGCGAAATACCAGGTCATGTTAGGGAAAACACACCGATTCGTTTACGGGAACAAAGCCCCCGTCCCGAACGTCTGACAGAGTAGTCATACCACTGCTGGGAAGTAGCGGTAGCGAGCCCGCGGAGTGACCACGGGCCCCACACCAGGTGAACGGACTGTAGTGCCGGGAGCCAGGACGGAGGAGTCATGCCAGGAACCCTGACAAGCACCCCACTGACCGCGGTCGATCGTTGCGACCGCTGCGGGGCGGCAGCGCGCGTGCGCGCCACCCTTCCCGCAGGTGGAGAGTTGCTCTTCTGCCAGCACCACGCGAACGAGCACATGGATCGCTTGCGTGAGTTGGAAGCCGTCATCGACACGGAAGCCGCTCCCGCCTTGTAAGCGACGCACAGTCCGACTTCGCGTCCCGACACAACAGCATCGAACAACAGAACACAGTCTTCACCGGCAGCGGGCGACCTACCAGTCGCCCGCTGTCGGCGTCCCTGGACAATTTTTGTGCCGCAGAACACATTGCACGTGAGGGGATCGATCTGTCTTCCACCCAGGCCACCTACCTGCCCGACCGGCACATGTTCGCGCTCTGGACCTGGAGCGGGGCCACCACCGGTCGCGCGCCCACCGGCGTCGGTGAGCGCGAGACGCTGCCGCTGGCGGTGCCCACGAGCACGGGCGCGGCCCTGGCGGTCGCCGAGGTCGACTGCGCGCTCGTCACGGCGCGCGAGCTGGCCGAACTGCGCTCGGGCCCGCAAGAACCGCACCTCGCCGCACCGGGGCCGTCCCTGCGGGCCTGGCAGTCCCTACTGCACGCCGCCCCGAACTCCCCCGCCGCCGACCCGGCCCTGCCGATCGCCGCACATGCCGTCCCCGACGCCGTGGGCACCTCGATCGTGGCCGCGCCGCGCGCTCTGCGTGTCTTCCACGAAACCCAGGCCGCGACAGCCGAAATGGCGACGGCGCTGAAGGCCGAGCTGCGGCCGTATCAGGCCCGGGGCATCAGCTGGCTGCGCGAGACCACCGCCGCGTTCGGCGGCGCGGTGCTCGCCGACGAGATGGGCCTGGGCAAGACGGTGCAGACCATCGGTTTCCTGGTCGGCCGGATCGCCGACGGTCCGCAGCTGGTCGTCTGTCCCACCTCGCTGGTCGGCAACTGGGCGCACGAGATCACCCGGTTCGCCCCTGAGCTGCGGCCGGTGGTGTGGCGCGGCGGAGCGGTCCAGCCAGAACCGGGCACGGTGCTGATCGCGGGATACCCCACGCTGCGCCTGCACGGGCAGCACCTCACCGGCACAGCCTGGGCGACGGCGGTTTTCGACGAGGCGCAGGCGCTGAAGAATCCGCGCACCCAGGTGTCGAAAGCCGCGCGCGGCCTGACCGCGACCGCCAAGGTCGCCCTCACCGGCACTCCGGTGGAGAACCACCTCGAGGAACTGTTCGCGCTGCTCAACCTGGTCGCGCCGCGGCTGTTCGCGCATCGCACCCAGTTCCGGCGCCGGTTCGTCCGACCGATCCAGGAGGGTTCGGCCAGCGCCGCCGCGCGATTGCGCGACGCCATCGAACCGGTGCTGCTGGCGCGCAAGAAGATCCAGGTCGCGGCGTCACTGCCCGCGAAGATCCACACCGACCTGCTCTGCGACCTCACCGCCGAGCAGGAGACGCTCTACGACCAGCTGCTCGATCGCGCCGTCGACGACGGCTTCGGCACCGGCATGCAACGTCAGGGCCGCGTACTGGCCGCGCTGACCGCGCTCAAACAGGTCTGCAACCACCCCGGCCTGATCACCGGCGAACTGGGCGAGCTCACCGGCCGCTCCGGCAAGCTCGACCTGTGCACCGACATCGTGGCCACCAATCTCGAAACCGACTCGCCCACGCTGATCTTCACCCAGTACCGGCAGACCGGTGAGCTGCTGGTGCGCCACCTCGCCGAACAGTTCGGCGTCACGGCCCCGTTCTTCCACGGCGGCCTGAAGCAGGACGAACGCGCCGCGATCGTCACCGACTTCCAGTCACCCGACGGCCCGCCGGTGCTGGTGCTGAGCCTGCGCGCGGCGGGCACCGGGCTCACCCTCACCCGCGCGGCCGATGTCATCCACTTCGATCGCTGGTGGAATCCGGCGGTGGAGGCGCAGGCCTCCGATCGCGCGCACCGCATCGGCCAGACCCGCACCGTCACCGTCACCACGCTGACCTCCGGCACCACCGTGGAGGAGCACATCGCGGGCATGCACGACCGCAAATCCGCCCTCACCGACCTGTCCGACACCGCGGGCATCGCCGCCCTGGCTCGCCTCGACGACGACCAGCTCGTGGAGATCCTGCGCCGGAAGCGAGAGAACTGATGCCGGACAACGAATTCGGATACACCGCCTGGGGCCGGGACTGGGTGCGCCTGGCCGAGCCGCTGCGCCAGACCCGCCCCGATCCGCTGCTCCCCCGCGCCCGCAGCATCGCCCGCAACAACGGCGTACCGGCCACCCTGGCGGGGCGTGTGGTCCGCGCCGTCATCCACCGCGGCGGCCAGGCCTCGGTCACCCACGTCGAGGTGGCGCCGCTCACCCGCACCGCGGTCACGGCCATCGCCGAGCTGATCCCCGATCCGACGGTGCTCACCGACGAGATGCACCGCGCCCTGGCCGAGGCCGGCCGGACGCCCACTCCGGTGCTCGCGGCCACCGACTGCTCCTGCTCGGCCCGTAACCCGCGCTGTGTTCACCTGCTGGCGCTGCTCTACGACCTGGCCCGCCGCGTCGACGAGAACCCCCGCCTGGCCCTGGAGCTCCAAGGCTATTTCGAAGCGACCCACCAGGATCCGGACACCCCGGCCGACATCCCGCGCTGGGTGCCCCTGCACTCGCTGGACCCGCTGGCCTACTTCGAGGCGGTCTGAGCACCGCGCCGTAGCGGCGGCACCGTAACGGGTGCCGCCGCACGATCGGAGATCAGCTGCTCGGCTCGATCAGCTGGATGTCGAGCTCGATCTCGATCGCATCGCTCAGCAGCAGCGTCGGCACGCCGGGCGCCACGTTGAAATCGCTGCGACTGATGGTGCCGGTGGCGGCGAATCCGGCGTGGTTCTTGCTGTCCATCGGGAACAGCTGCACCCCGCCCCACTCCACCTGCAAGGTGATGGGCTTGCTGATGCCGCCGATGGTGGCCGCACCGGTGACCTCGAACCGGTCGGTGATCGTGACCGGCTCGGGCACACGGAAACTCAGGTGCGGGATGTTGGCGACGTCGAGCATGTCGTTGCCGCGCACATGGTTGTCACGGAACTCGTTGCCGGTGTCGAAGGAGTCGAAGTAGACGGTGGCCTCGATGGCGGCGGCGCCGTCGTTGTCCACGACGAAACCGGCCTCGAAGTGGTTGAAGCGACCGCGGATCTTGGAGATGCCCAGGTGCTTGACGGTGAAGTGCACAGCGGAGTGCGCGGTATCCAGAGTCCAGGAGCCGGGGGCGATAACTGTCTGCTGGGAAGTCGTCATGCGGGCAAGACTAGGCCGGTCGCGCGGCCCGGCCGCACCGGGATCACCGGGCCCGATCAGCTGGTCACGTCGGTGAAGGTGACCCGGACGGTGACCGGCGTCGTCTCCAGCACGGCGAACATCGAGCGGGTCAGCGGCGCGAGGGCGGGGTGCGGGGCGAAGGTGGCGGCGCGGGCGACCACGTCGTCCTCGGGGAGGAAGACCGCGGTGCCCGTGCGCCACCGATCGTTCTGGAAGACCCGGACATTCGGGTTCGCGCCGATGTTCAGGCCCCAGCCCGAGCGCATCCCGTGCTGGCAGATGATCCACGCGCCGTCGGCGTCGAAGAGCACCGACACCGGGACCCGGCGCGGTTGACCGGACTTGCGGCCGACGGTCTCGATCTCGGTGGCCAGGGTGGTGCGGACGCCGACCCGGCCCAGGGCGCGCACGGTGGGATTCATGACGTAGCGGCCCAGCACCCGCTCGCGGCGGAACTTGCGCGCGGCGCGATCGGCGGCCGGTGCGGCGGATCGCTTGGCGCGGAAGGCATCCACGCCGTGGTGGCGAACCATCTGCACGGCGGTCCGCCAGGGCGACCGGGCCGGATCCGGGTCCGCGCCACTGCCGATCAGATGCAATTGGTCGGTGTGCCACTGCAAGTCGAGCGCGCCGTCGAAGGCCTTCAGATTTCCGTTGGTGGCCAGGCGCGGCGGCAGACCCAGCGTGATCCGCGGCGGGCGCAGCTCGCCGGTGCGCCCGGTGAGCAGATCGCCCGCGGCCGTGGGGAATACCGCCGTGGGACGACCCAGGCCGACCACCTCGCAGAGCCCCGACTCGACCGCCTCGGACATCCCCGCCACGGTCCGGAAGCCACCGGTCACCGCCAGCGGGGTGGCGGCGGCGACCCGGCGCACCGTCTCGGCGTAGTCGAGGAAGTACGCCTCGCGCGCCCGGGTGCTCGCCCCGGCCTGCCGCGGGCGGCCCATCATGGCGGGCGATTCGTAACTGCCGCCGCTGATCTCGATCAGATCGACCGCTTCGGCGGCCAGCCGGGCGACGACCTCCCGGGACTCCTCCTCGGTGAAACCCCCGCGCTGGAAATCCGCCGAATTCAGCTTGATGCCGAGCGCGAACCCGGGACTCACCTGCCCCCGAATGGATTTGACGACCTCGAGCACGAACCGCGCCCGGCGCTCGGGATCGCCGCCCCAGGCGTCGGTGCGCTGATTCGAGATCGGCGAGAGGAACTGCGACACCAGGTATCCGTGCGCGCCGTGGATCTGCACGCCGTCGAACCCGGCGGCCTCGGCCACCCGGGCCGCGGTCCCGAACCGCCGGATGATGTCGAGGATCTCGTCCTCGGTGAGCGCGCGGGGCGCGGGCAGGCCCGGAATGGTCAGCGCGATGGCCGACGGCGCGACCGGTCGATGCCGGGTGACGATCGGATTGGCTTGGCGGCCGGGATGATTCAGCTGCACCCAGACCGGGGTGCCGCCTTCCTTGCCCGCCTTGGCCCAGCGGGTGAGGGCGTCGAGATGCCGTTCGTCCTCGATGGCGACATTGCCCGGCTCACCGAGGTGCCGGCTGTCGACCATCACGTTGCCGGTGACGACGAGCCCGAAGCCGCCCGTGCTCCAGCGCCGGTACAGCCGTTCCAGGCGTTCGTCGGGCGCGAGCTCGGCGTTGCCGAGCCCCTCGCTCAGGGCGGATTTCATGATCCGGTTGGGCAGCACCTGACCGCAGGCGAGCGGTAGTGAATCGGGCAGGGTCGGCATCGCTGGGTCCCGTTCGTCGTGGTCGGCTTCGGTAAACCGATCGGTATACTCGGACCGTAGTACACCGATCGGTCTACATCAACCGTAGACTGGGTCCCACCAGTCGACGAAGAAAAGGGGCACCGATGGCCGCCAGGGACAAATTGCTGGCCAGTGCTATCGACCTCATGCGGCGCAACGGCATCGCCGGCACCGGCATCGCGCAACTGCTCGACCACAGCGGCATCTCCCGCCGCACGGTCTACCTGAACTTCCCCGGCGGCAAATCCGAGCTCGTCGCCGAGGCCACCCGGGTGGCGGGCGAGGCCACCAGCGCCCTGATGCGTACCTTCACCGCCGGCGCGGACGTGGCCTCCTGCATCGCGGCCTACCCCGCCATGTGGCGAGAAGTCATGCTCGCCAGCGATTTCAGCGCGGGCTGCCCGATCCTGGCCGCCGCCCTCGGCCGTACCGAATCCCCCGCCGCCGCGGACGCCGCCGCCCAGAGCTTCACCGACTGGGAGGAGATCCTCGCCGAGCGCCTGCGCGCCGAACACGTCGAACCCGAAACGGCCCGCTCCCTGGCGACCACCATCATCGCCGCGGTCGAGGGCGCCGTCGTGATGTCCTTGGCCCAGCGCTCCGCGGCCCCCTTGGAGCGCACTGGAAAGCATGTCGCCGAACTCGTCGCGCAACACACGCGCAAGGCCCCTGCGGAAAGCTGAACCACCAGGGCGTCGAACTATCTCCGGCGCAGAGCGGTAATGCGTTCGGCGAGCTGGTCCGCGGTGGCCAGCGCCGTGGGCGGCCCGCCGCATTCGCGGCGCAGCTCACCGTGGATGACGCCGTGCGGCTTGTTGGTGCGGTGGTGATGCATGGCGACGAGGCTGTTCAGTTCCTTACGTAGCTCGCCCAGTTTGTCGGCGGTGGCGACACGCTCGGTAGCGGTCGCGACGTGCGCCGAGGGCTCGGCCGCGGCGGCGGCACTGCGATCGGAAACCTGTTTGGTCTGGCGTTCCCGCAGCAGCGCGCGCATCTGGTCGGCGTCCAGCAGGCCGGGGATGCCGAGATAGTCGGCCTCCTCGGCGCTGCCGGCGATGGTGGCGGTACCGAAGGAGTTGCCGTCGTAGATGAGCTGGTCGAGTTCGGCGTCGGCGTGCAGGGCGACGAACTTGCGTTCCTCCTCGCCCGGCTCGTCCTTCTGCTTGTTCGCGTCGATGAGCAGTTCGTCGTCGAGCGCGTTCTTCTCACGGTGCGGCTTGCCGATGATGTGGTCGCGCTGCAACTCCAGCTGCGCGGCCAGATCCAGCAGCACCGGCACCGAGGGCAGGAACACGCTGGCGGTCTCACCGGCCTTGCGGGCACGCACGAATCGGCCGATCGCCTGCGCGAAGTACAGCGGCGTGGAGGCACTGGTCGCGTAGACGCCGACCGCGAGACGCGGAACGTCGACGCCTTCGGACACCATGCGCACGGCCACCATCCACGGCTGGGTGCTGTTGGCGAACTGGCTGATCCGGTCCGAGGAGGACGGGTCGTCGGAGAGCACCACCGCGGGCTTCTCCCCCGAAATGTGTTCCAGCAGCTCGGCGTAGTCGCGGGCGCGTTCCTGGTCGGTGGCGATGACCAGGCCGCCCGCATCCGGCATGCCGGCCACGCGGAGCTGGCGCAGGCGGGTGTCGGCGGCACGCAGCACCGCGGAGATCCAGTCACCGGCCGGGTCGAGCGCGGTGCGCCAGGCCCGGGCGGTGTGCTCGGCGCTCAGCGGCTCGCCCAGGCGGGCGGTGTACTCCTCGCCCGCGCTGTCGCGCCAGTGCGCCTCGCCGGAGTAGGCCAGGAACACCACGGGCCGCACGACGCCGTCGGCGAGCGCTTCGGAGTAGCCGTAGGTGTGGTCGGCGCGCGACTGCGGCAGGCCGTGCTCGCCGGGCTCGTAGGTGACGAACGGGATCTGGCTGTCGTCGGAGCGGAACGGGGTACCGGTCAGCGCCAGGCGGCGGGTCGCGTCGCCGTACGCCTCCGCGGTCGCCTCACCCCAGCTCTTCGCGTCGCCCGCGTGGTGGATCTCGTCGAGAATCACCAGGGTGCGGCGGTTCTCGGTGCGCACCCGGTGCCGCGCGGGATGCGAGGCCACCTGGGCGTAGGTGACGACCACGCCGTGATAATCGCCGGAGGTGCCGCCGGTGGCGTTGGAGAAGCGCGAATCCAGCTGGATGCCGGCGCGGGCCGCGGATTGGGCCCACTGGTGCTTGAGGTGCTCGGTGGGCGCGACCACGGTGATCTGGTCGACGGTGCGGTCGGCCAGCAGTTCGGCCGCTACGCGCAGCGCGAAGGTGGTCTTACCGGCGCCCGGGGTCGCGACGGCCAGGAAGTCGCGTGGTTTGGTCGCGAGATATTTCGTCAGCGCCCGGCGCTGCCACGCGCGGAGCTGCTGGCCAGATCTACCCGATGCTTCCGAATCGCCCGGCGAAGCCTTGTCTCCCGCCGCAGCGCCACCCGACCCAGTCACGCAGAAGACCCTAGCGGGCCGACTCGGCGTGTTGCTAAACCGACGCGGCGCGGGCGATGGGCATCACATGCCGACCGGGCACAACACCACCGTTCCGCCGGTCGACACGGCGTGTCGATTACCAGCGGGTCGCGTCGTGTCCGCGACAAAGCGGTGTTGCGGGCCCGTATGCGCGATGCTGTAAGGACCATGAACGACGCCCGGCCCGCCGAGAGTGAACCGCCGCCGATCCACAGCGGCGGCGGTGGCGCGCGCCCCTCGCGCACCGCCCTGATCACCCGCCGCGTGCGGCGCTCGGCCCGGCACAGCCGCCGCGTCGTGTTCCGGGTGGCGCAGAAGGCTTGGGACAACTCGATTTTCACCAAGTCCGCGGCCGCGGCGTTCTGGCAGACACTCTCGCTGGCGCCGCTGCTGCTCGGCGTGCTCGGCAGTCTCGGGTACGTCGGCGGCCTGTTCGGGCCCGACACCGTCAACATCGTCGAAGCCAAGATCATCAGCTTCAGCCGCGAACTGTTCAGCCCCACCGTGGTCAGCGACCTGATCGAGCCGACGGTCAACGACGTGCTCGGTCGCGGGCGCGGCGCGGTGGTCTCCTTCGGTTTCGTGCTCTCGCTGTGGGCCGGATCCTCGGCGATGTCGACCTTCGTCGACGCGATCGTCGAGGCGCACGGCCAGCAGGACGCGCGGCATCCGGTGTGGCAGCGCATCTTCGCGCTGCTGCTGTATGTCGGCTTCCTGATCGCCTCGGTGTTCCTGCTGCCGCTGGTGGCGCTGGGCCCGCGGCTGGCCGGGCGGGTGCTGCCCGATGTCTGGCGTGAACAGGGCATCCGGCTGCTGGACAGCTTCTACTATCCCGGCGTCGGCCTGCTGCTGATCGTGGCGCTGGCCACCCTGTACAAACTGGCGCTGCACCGGACGCTGCCCTGGCATCGGCTGTTCTGGGGTGCGGTGGTGGCGGGTGTGTTCTTCATGGCCGCCAGCGAAGGCCTGCGCCAGTACCTGTCCTGGATCAACGCCACCGGTGTCACCTACGGCGCGCTGGCCACGCCGATCGCGTTCTTGCTGTTCACCTATTTCCTCGGCTTCGCGGTGATCCTCGGCGCCGAGTTCAACGCCACCGTGCAGGAGTTCTGGCCGGCCCGGGCGACCCGGATCGAGCAGATGAAGGAGTGGCTGGCCAACCAGGTCCGCGGGGACGACGACGAGGACGACGAGCCGGGGGCGGACGAGGAGCGGCGGCCCGAGGACCGCGTACTGACGCCCGGCTCACAGCACTGAGCACGACCGCGCCGAAGGGCGGGCCGTGCTCACGACCGGACGACCAGGGGGCTCAGTCGCCCTTGCGCAGGCCCTTGTAGATCTCCTCGCACGCCGGGCACACCGGCGAGCCCGGCTTGGCCGAGCGCGTCACCGGGAAGACCTCGCCGCACAGAGCCACCACGTGGTTGCCCATGACCGCACTCTCGGCGATCTTGTTCTTCTTCACGTAGTGGAAGAACTTCGGGGTGTCGTCGGCCGTCGTCTCGTCGGTCGTCGTATCCGGACGAGTCATGGTGTCGGTACTCACGCATTCCATGATGCCGCATTCCCCGGGGCCCGCCGAGCGCGACCGCCGATTGTGCGACACTCGGAGTCATGCAGCAGTACGGCGACACCTCCGACGCCGACGACATCGGCAGCGGTGCTCGCCCAGACGTCTCCATGCCCTCCACGAAACCCGCCTCACGGGGATTCTTTCCCGGCAACGACGAGAAACACCCGGTTCTGATCACCGAAGCGGCCGAATCGCTGGAAGATCAGCACCGCAGGCGCGTCCGCCGGTACACGATGATCATGGCGTTCCGCATCCCCTGCCTGGTGCTGGCGGCGGTCGCCTACAGCCTGTGGGAGAACTGGGTGATCTCCCTGCTGATCATCGGCGTCTCCATCCCGCTGCCCTGGATCGCGGTGCTCATCGCCAACGACCGCCCGCCGCGGACCAAGGACGAACCCAGCCGCTGGGACGGTCGCAAGCAGGCGGCCCTGGAAGCCGGGCCGCACCGCGCGATCGAGCACTGAACCGACCTACCTGGTCACGCCGCGACCGCCGGTTTCGGCCGGCGGATGACGATCGACATCATCGCCGCGATCCCGCACAGTCCGCCCGCCACGTACCAGGCCAGATCGTAGGAACCCTGCAGATCGCGGATCACGCCCGCGCCGGTGGCGGCGATCGCCGCGCCGACCTGATGCGAGGCGAAGACCCAGCCGAAGGCGATCGGGCCGTCGGCGCCGAACAGCTCCCGGCACAGCATGACCGTCGGCGGGACCGTCGCGATCCAGTCCAGCCCGTAGAAGATGATGAACACCCACATGCTGGGCTCGGTGTCGGGCGCGAACAGCGACGGCAGGATCAGCAGCGACAGCCCGCGCAGCGCGTAGTAGCCCAGCAGCAGGTAGCGCGGGTCGACCCGGTCGGTGAGCCAGCCCGAGAAGATCGTGCCGGCCACATCGAAGATGCCGACCAGCGCGAGTAGTCCCGCGGCCGTGGTCTGCGGCATGCCGTGATCGTGGGCCGCGCTGACGAAGTGCGTGCCGACCAAGCCGTTGGTCGACATGCCGCAGATCGCGAATCCGCCTGCCAGCAGCCAGAATCCGGGCCGGCGCGCGATCTGCCCGAGCACCGTCAGCGCCCGCAGCGCACCGCCGTGCGGCGGGGTCCGCAAGCCGACCGTGCTGCCCGGCTCCGCACCGTAGGCCAGGACACCGGCGTCACTCGGGAAGTCTCGCAGGAACAGCAGCACCAACGGCACCACCGCCAGCGCGGTCGCGGCCACGATCAGCGACGGCAGCCGCCAGCCGTGGTCGTGCGCTACGGCGGCGACCAGCGGCAGGAAGATCAGCTGACCGGTCGCGCCCGCCGCGGTGAGCACGCCGGTGACCAGGCCGCGCTGGCGCACGAACCAGCGTCCGGTGACCGTGGCCACCAGCGCCATCGACATCGATCCGGTCCCGACGCCGACCAGCAGACCCCAGGTCGCCACCAGCTGCCAGGACTGGGTCATGAACACCGTCAACCCGCTGCCGGCCGCGACCAGCACCAGGGCCGCCGCGACCACCTTGCGGATGCCGAGGCGCTCCATCAGCGCGGCCGCGAACGGTGAGATCAGGCCGAACAGCAGCAGATTGAGCGAGACGGCGGTGCCGATGGTGCCGTGCGACCAGCCGAACTCCTCGTGCAGCGGAGTCATCAGCACGCTCGGCACCGACCGGAACGCGGCCGCGCCGATCAGCGTCAGGAACGTCACCCCGGCCACCAGCCAGGCCGGATGCAGGCCGCGGCGAGGCGCAATGCCGGTGGGATCCACGGGATCTCGGGCGTCGGAGGCGGTACGCAATTCGGTCACCGGAACAGCGTGCGGGATCCGGGGGTTTCGAACGAGTGGCCTGAATGCCACAATGCGTAAATATCTAGCCAAGGCTTCGAGAGGATCCCATGCCCGAGCCACACCTGGTCGCCGTGCTCGCCCTCGAACCCGTCGTCGGATTCGACCTGACCATCCCGGCGATGGTGCTCGGCATGGCCCAGACCGCCGACGGCGCCAGGCTCTACGACGTGCGGATCTGCGGGTTGTCCACCGATCCCGTCGCCTCCACCGGCGGTTTCGCCATCGTTCCCCAGCACGGTCCGGAACTGCTGGCGCTGGCCGACACCGTGATCATTCCCGGCACCCAGATCCCCGGCCCGCGCTACGCGGGCACGCTGCCCGCCGAGGTCGCCGCCGCGCTGGCCACCATCCGCCCGGACGCCCGGATCATCTCGATCTGCACCGGCGCGTTCGTGCTCGCCGCCGCCGGTTACCTCGACGGCCGTCGCGCCACCACCCACTGGTCCTTCGCCGAGGACTTCCGCGCGCTGTATCCACTGGTCCAGCTCGACGACAACCTGCTGTTCGTCGCCGACGACGAAAGGATCTGCACCGCCGCGGGACTCGCCTCCGGCATCGACCTGTGCCTGCACATCCTGCGCACCGATCACGGCAGCGACATCGCCAATCGCGCCGCCCGCTACTGCGTGGTGCCGCCGTGGCGCGAGGGCGGGCAGTCCCAGTTCATCGACCGCCAGGTCCCCGACCCCGGCTCCGATGGCACCGCGCCCACCCGCGCCTGGGCGTTGCGCCATCTGGACGCCGAACTCGACCTGGCCACCCTGGCCGCGCACGCCAGCATGAGCGTGCGCACCTTCACCCGCCGCTTCAAAGCCGAGACCGGGCTCGCGCCGGGGACCTGGATTCTGCAACAGCGCCTGCGGCACGCGCGCCACCTGCTCGAGACCACGGATCTGCCCGTGGACGCGGTCGCCCACGCCGCCGGTCTGGGCACCGCGCACTCGCTGCGCCACCACATGCGCGGGGAGCTCGGTGTCGCACCGATGGCCTACCGGCGGACATTTCGCGCGCGCCCCCTCCAATCAGCCCCGCTCGCAACCGCTTCCACGGGCTGACCGGCGGTATCCGCGCAATTCCGGCGAATTATGCTTTCCGGCAACATATTCCACCCGAGCCGTGGAGACATCTGGCGCGTTCGACACCGCGTCGGGACGCTCCCGAATATGCTCGACAGCCGCACCGGCTCCTCCTACTGTGTGCCGGGACAACGACAAGCGCGGCCGGGACGGCGCGCGTTGCGACGGGACGCGGACCGCGTCCCGCAGTACTCAGGAGACAACATGATCAGGTGGGTCTGGGCGTTCCTCGACCGTCCCGCGGCACGTTTCGACGAGTGTGTGGGCTTCTGGTCCACCATCACCGGCACCGCGCCGTCCGAGCGCCGCGGCGCGGAGCGTGAATTCCTCACCCTGCTACCCGATCCGGCGCTGTTCGCCGCCGCGGGCATCAAGATGCAGGCGGTCACCGGCCTGGGCGGGGTGCACCTGGATTTCGACGTCGAGGACATCCCGTCTTCGGTGCGCTACGCCCTGGATCTGGGCGCCGACCTCGTCGCCAACCATCCCGGCTACGCCGTCCTGCGCTCGCCCTACGGCCAGCTCTTCTGCTTCACCCCCGCGGGCCCGGAGAAAAGCCACCCGGCCCCCGCGCTCGCCGGGCCCGACGGCGCCCTGTCCCGCCTGGACCAGGTCTGCCTGGACATCGGCGCCGCCGACTACTACGACGAATCCCGCTTCTGGACCACCCTCACCGGCTGGGACCAGTCCGAAGCCAGCCTGCCCGAGTTCTCCCGCCTGCGCCCCAAGGAACCCCAGCCCGTCCAATTCCTGCTGCAACGCCTCGGCGAGGACCGCCCCACCACCGCCCACATCGACCTGGCCTGCAGCGACACCGCCGCCACCGCTGCCTGGCACCAATCCCTCGGCGCCACCCTCGTCGAACGCCGAACACACTGGATCGTCATGTCCGACCCCGCCGGCGCCCCTTACTGCCTCACCTCCCGCGACCCGCACGGCCACTGACCGGCGGCGCGGGCCATGGCGGCCCGGTGCGGTACCGGGCATCCGGGAACCGGGCGGCCCGTCACCAGATCGGCGCGGCAGCGCGGCAGCGCGGCAGCGCGGCAGCGCGGCAGCGCGGCAGCGCGGCGGCGCGGCAGCGCGGCAGCGCGGCAGCGCGGCAGCGCGGACGCGAGGTTGTCATGGTCGCGAGGTTTGTCTAGGCCGCTCTGGGGGACGGAGCGACGTCAGTGACCCGCAGGCCGACAACTGCACTGATCCCGCGGGCCAGGGTTCGGAGAGCGCGGCAGCACGAGGGCGCGTGCGGGCGGGGGTGCTCACTAAAGCCTGCGGGCGGGGGCGCGGGGTTCGGCGAAGCTCGCGGTGGCAGAGTATCCGCGTGCCTACGAACCCCACGACGACCGAATCGCTGCTGACCGCGCTGTGCCCTGCTCTGCGGGTGGCGCTGACCCGGGTCGGGTACGACGCCGACACGCTGTTGGCGGCGCTGGGGCCCGATGTGCATGCGGCGCTGGGGCGTTCGGAGCCGGTGCCGGTGCGGCGCGCGGCGCGCGAGCTCGGCGAACTGGGGACGCTGACCCGGCTGTTCCTGCTGGGTGACGCGCTGCCCGACCGGGAGGTCGGCGCCGCGCTCGCACCGGTGCGGGTCGAGCAGGCCGTCGCGGCGGGACTGCTGGAGCGCGCGGGCGACGAGGTGCGCGCGGCGCTGGATCTGCGGCCACTGGACGCGGGCGCGGGCAACCGCTGGATCCTGTCCGATCTCGACGATTCGATGCACCGGCGAACCCTCACCGAGGAACACGTGCTCGGCGTCGGGCACGCGTCGCTGTCGCTGCTGCGCGCCACCCCGACCCGCCCGGTGGGCTCGGTGCTGGATCTGGGCACCGGCTGCGGCGTGCAAGCCGTGCACGCCGCCTCCTACGGCCACACCGTCACCGCGACCGACGTGAACGCCCGCGCGATCTGGCTGGCGCAGGCCACCGCGGCGCTGAACGAGCTCGATATCGAACTGCTCGAGGGTTCCTGGTTCGAGCCGGTGGCCGGGCGGCGCTTCGATCAGATCGTCGCGAATCCGCCGTTCGTGGTCGGGCCCGCGCGCATCGAGCACACCTACCGCGACTCCGGCCTGGCCCTGGACGGCGCGAGCGAACTGGTGATCTCGCAGGCTCCCGGCTTGCTCGCGCCCGGCGGCACCGCGGCCATGCTGGCCGCGTGGGTGCACACCGCCGACGGTGACTGGCGGCAGCGGGTCTCGTCCTGGCTGCCCGCGCACGGCGTCGACGCCTGGGTAGTGCAGCGCGATGTCGCCGATCCCGCCCTCTATGTCGGCACCTGGCTGCGCGACGCCGGCCTGGATCCTCGCGATCCGGCCGCCCAGGCCCGCGCCGAACAGTGGCTCGACGCCTTCCGGTCGGCGGAGGTGGAAGGTATCGGTTTCGGTTTCGTCTATCTGCGCGCCATCGACGGACCCACCGAAGTGCTCGCCGAGGACCTCACCCACGGCTTCGAAGACCCGCTGGGCAACGAGGCCAGTCGGTACTTCGAGCGCTCCGCCTGGCTGCGCGCCGCCGCGGCCGATACCGACCTGGCCTGGAACGCGCGCTTCGCCGTCGACCCGGCGACCGCCCTGGAACGGGTCTACCTGCCCGGCGCGGACGGCTGGAATCAGCAGGTCGCGCGGCTGCATCGCGGGGACGGTCCGCGCTGGCAGCACGAGGTGGATGAGGCCACGATCTCCCTGGTCGCGGGAATGCGTGCCGACGGTTTGCCGTTGTACGAATTGATCGAACTGCTGGCTCTGGCCCACGGATCCGACGACGTTTCACCGGAGTTCGCGGGTGAGGCACTCTCCGTGGTGGCAGGACTCGTGCGTCACGGATTGGTGCGGCCCGTATAGCTATTCGGCTACGGGCGGGCCTCGGTGGCGCGATCAGAACAGCGGTGTTCCGGACACGGATCCTTCTCAGGAACTTCTCAGAGATAGGTCGGCAAAACCGCAGCTCAGGACGGTTTACCGGCGGCTGAAACGGGAACTTTCTCTATGTCGGGTCCGTTGATCGGGATGAGACACCACCGACAGGAGGCAAGTCATGACCAGCCCCGCCACCACTCGTGTGCGCCCCAGCGATTCCGACCTCGACGCCCAGAGCCCCGCCGCCGACTTGGTACGCGTGTACCTGAACGGCATCGGCCGGACCGCTCTCCTCACGGCCGCCGACGAGGTCGAGCTGGCCAAGCGCATCGAGGCGGGCCTCTACGCGCAGAATTTACTGGAGACCGGCAAACGACTGTCGGCCACCCGTAAGCGTGATCTGGCCATCGTCGTTCGCGAAGGCCAGGCCGCCCGCGCGCATCTGCTCGAAGCCAATCTGCGCCTCGTGGTCTCGCTCGCCAAGCGCTACACCGGCCGCGGCATGCCGCTGCTGGATCTGATCCAGGAAGGCAACCTCGGGCTCATCCGTGCGATGGAAAAGTTCGACTACGCCAAGGGATTCAAGTTCTCCACCTATGCCACCTGGTGGATCCGTCAGGCCATCACCCGGGGCATGGCCGATCAGAGCCGCACGATCCGCCTACCTGTGCACCTGGTGGAACAGGTCAACAAGCTGGCCCGGATCAAGCGGGAGCTGCATCAGCAGCTGGGTCGCGAGGCCACCGACACCGAGCTCTCCAACGAGTCCGGCATCCCGGTGGAGAAGATCTCCGATCTGCTCGATCACTCCCGTGACCCGGTCAGCCTGGACATGCCGGTCGGCAACGACGAAGAGGCCCCCCTGGGCGATTTCATCGAGGATTCCGAGGCCACCTCGGCCGAATCCGCCGTGATCGCCGGCCTGCTGCATCACGATGTGCGCAGCGTGCTCGCCACCCTGGACGAACGCGAACAGCAGGTCATCCGCCTGCGCTTCGGCCTCGACGACGGCCAGCCGCGCACGCTCGATCAGATCGGCAAGCTGTTCGGCCTGTCCCGCGAGCGGGTCCGCCAGATCGAACGCGAAGTGATGTCCAAGCTGCGCAAGGGTGAGCGGGCCGATCGCCTGCGCGCCTACGCCAGCTGACCCACCCCGCTGCCCCGGCAGCACACCACTCGGGGTGACCCAGTCGACGGGGCACCTCGCAAGCGCCGACCGGTGCCCGCGCGTCCTGTCCCCTCCGGGTTCGCGCGAACCGGTCGGCCTGTTTTTTCTTCCGCCCGCCTCGAATTTCAGGCCTGGTCGACTTCGACTTCGTATTCGACCTTCTCGTCGACCACGCCGGTGACCTCCACCGTCAGGCCCAGTTGGGTTCCGTCGGCGGTCAGCGTGCAGCGCATGGTGGTGCCTACTTTGCCTTTCAGGTCGCCGGGACAGTCGATGGAATCCGGGGTGCGGCCGACCTTCTCGGTGAGGGTTTGCTGGACGGACTTCTCCAAGTCGGCTTCCTCGATGGTCGGGGTGTAGGTGCAGCCGGCGAGCAGGGCGAGGAAGACGGGGACGGTGATGACCAGGGTGGGTTTCATACCTGGACGGTAGGGATCGGCGCTTGGCAGGTGCTTGGCGTCGGCTTGTGTTGTCGGTCAGGCCAATCGGCGCGGGCCGATGTCGAAGCGGCTGGGTTGCGGGCCGATTCGGACGCGGGCGTAGAGGATGGCGGCGGCGGTGGGTGAGGCCAGGATCGGGTCGCAGGCGAGTTCGCGGATTTCGGGGTGATCGTCGAACATGGCCGAGACGCGCTGGGCCAGTTCGGCGAGCGCGGCCTTGTCGACGCGCGGGCTGGCGGGAGTGCCCGACAGCAAGGGCGCGGCGCGGGGGGCGTCGATCAGGGCGGTCGCTTCGGCGGTGGTCAGCGGGAGGGCTCGGTAGGCGCGGTCGCCGAGCAATTCGATGATCATGCCGGACAGCCCGAACTCGATGACCGAGCCGAAGGACGGGTCGTCCTGGACGCGCAGGACACAGCCGACCCCGGGGGTGGCCATCTTCTGGATGTGCACGGCCGGATCACCGCACAGATCGACCAGGTGGGCGTAGGCCTGGCGCACGGCCTCCGGCCGCCACAGATCCAAGCGCACACCGCTGAGATCCGGCCTGCGCCGCCACATTTCGCCGGTGGCCTTGCCCGCGACCGGGTAGCCGAGCTCCTCGGCGGCGGCCACGGCCTCGTCGGCGCTGCGCACCTCGCGGAATTCGACGACGCCGATCCCGTAGCAGTCCAGCAGTTCCACCGCTTCCAGGTCGCTCAGCCAGCGGCCCTCGCCGGCAGCCGACCAGTCGGCGATCAACCGGCGCGCGCGTTCGGTGTCGATCCCGTCGGGCCGCACCACCGTCGAAACCGGCGTGTTGCGCCACTGGGCATACCGGTGCACCCGGGCCAGCGCTCGCGCGGCCCGCTCGGGATCCGGATAGGACGGGATCGAGCCCCGCGCCGCGGTACCGCCGATCCCACGCACGGCCAGCAGGTTCGGAATCCCCTGCTCGGCGATGAACGTGGTGAGCAGCGGCTTGCCGGAGTCGGGGACGGCCAGCGCGGCTTCGCGGATGGCGTCGGCGAAGCCGGCCATCGGCAGCGGCACCGGCGGCGCGAAAATCACGATGACCGAGTCGATCTCGTCCGACAGCAGGGCGGCGACCACAGCGTCCAGGTACGCGCCCGGTGTCGCCTCCGGCCCCAGATCCACCGGCTCGCCGACCGTCGGCTCGTCCACCGCGCGCTCGGTCGGGCGGGGTTGCCGCACGCCGGGGACCGGGATCGCCCCGGGCCGCCGCACTTCCAGACCTTCACCGTGGGCCGCGTCGACGGCCAGCCAGTTCAGGGCGGCGCTGTTGCCGATCACCGCGACCCGGCGGCCGGCCGGCAGCGGCTGGTAACCGAGCAGGGCGGCGCAGTCGAACAGCTCCGAGATCGAGTCGACCTGCACGATTCCCGCCTGCGCGAACAGATCTCGCACGATCGAGCGGTCCATATCGCCGGTCGGCTGGGCGCGCGCGGCCAACCGGCCGCTGCTCACCGCGACGATCGGTTTGGTGCGCGCCACCCGCCGCGCGATCCTGGAGAACTTGCGCGGATTACCGAAGCTCTCCAGATACAGCAGCACCACCTCGGTGGCGGGATCGGTGTCCCAGTACTGCAGCAGGTCGTTGCCCGAGACGTCGGCACGATTGCCCGCCGACACGAAGGTGGACAACCCCAGGTTGCGCCCGGCGGCCTCACCGAGAATCGCCGCGCCCAAAGGACCGGACTGACAGAAGAATCCGATCCGGCCGCGCCCGGGCAGCACCGAGGCCAGCGTGGCGTTCATCGACACCGCGGCATCGGTATTGGCGATCCCGAGCGCGCTCGGACCGACCACCCGCATCCCGTGCCCGCGGGCCGCGGCGACGAGCGCGCGTTCGGCGGCCACGCCGTCGGCGCCGGTCTCGCCGAATCCGGCGGTCAGCACGACCAAACCCTTGACGCCCTTGGCCATACAGTCGTCGAGCACCGAGTCGATCGCGGTGGCGGGCACCGCGACGACGGCCAGGTCGACCTCGTCCGGGATATCGCGCACCGTGGCGTAGGCGCGCACGCCGCGCACCGACTGCCGGTTCGGGTTCACCGGGAACACCGGGCCCTGGAACCCGCCGGACAGCAGGTTCGCCAGCGCCACCCCGCCGACCCGGGTGCCGACCGTGGCCCCGATGACGGCCACCGAGCGCGGCGCGAGCAGGTTGCCGACGCTGCGCGCCTCGGAGGCGCGCTCGCGGGAATCCCGCACCGAGACAAGCGCTTCGCTGGGATCGATGGCGAATTCCAGGTGCAGCACCGAGCCGTCGCGGCTGCGCTCGACCTGATAGCCGGCATCCCGGAACACCGTGACCATCGCCGAATTCTCGGCGAGCACCTCGGCGACGAACGTGTCGATCTTGTTCTCGGCGGCGGCTCCGGCCAGGTGCTCGAGCAGGATCGAGCCGAGCCCGCGCCCCTGGTGCTCGTCGGAGACCACGAAGGCGACCTCCGCCGCGCGTGGCCCGGAGCGATCCAGCAGCTCGTAGCGGCCCACCCCGATGATGGCGTCGCCCAGCTCGACCACCAGCCCGACGCGGTCGTGATAGTCGACGTGGGTGGTGCGGTACAGATCCTTGGGCGAGATCCGCGGGTAGGGGCCGAAGTAGCGCAGGTAGCGGGTGCGGTCGGAGAGCGCGGCGTGGAACTGCTGCATCCGCTCGGCGTCGTCGGGGACCACCGGCCGCAGCCGCACCACGCCCCCGTCGGCGGCGAGCACGTCGGCCATCCAGTGCTGCGGCGGAGGCGGCGGCACCGCGGGGGTGCCGGGCGTATCCGGGTACGGGGTCGGCTCAGTCACGAGGGTCCTCCGGATCCAGGCCGAGCAACCCGAAAGTGGCCCGGCGCGTGGCCAATACGGCCGTGTCCACGGCGCGCTGGGCGCGGTCGAGGTGCGCGTCTCCAGTTTCCCCCGTGCCACCCGGCCCGTCCCATGGCAGGTATGTGACATCGCCCCCATCGCCCATGGTGCGCGGCGGGTCGGCGGCGGGCGCTTCGGCGCGGACCCGGTCGATCCAGTCCTGCGGGATCGCGGTCTCCGGGGCGATCTCACGGTCCAGCGCGGCGGCCAGCAGATGTGTCCAGGACCGCGGCACCACCCGGACCAGGCCGTATCCCCCGCCGCCGACGGCCAGCCACCGGCCTTCGGCATAGCGGTCGGCCAGCTCGCGCATGGCCAGGAACGCCGCCCGCTGACCGTCCACGGTGAGATCCAGGTCCGCGAGCGGGTCCTCGCGGTGGGTGTCGACACCGCACTGACTGACCACGATCTGCGGCCGGAACGCCGCGAGCGCGCCGTCCGCCACCGCGTGGAACCCGCGCAGCCACTGCGCATCCCGGGCCCCGGGCAGCATCGCGAGATTGATCGCGGTGCCCTCGGCCGCGCCCATTCCCGTCTCCTCCGGCCAGCCGGTGTTCGGCCACAGCGTCGCCGGATGCTGGTGGATGGAGAAGGTCAGCACCCGCGGGTCGCCGTAGAAGGCCCGCTGCACGCCGTCGCCGTGGTGCACGTCCACATCGAGGTAGGCGATGCGGTCGAAGCCGTGATCCAGTAGCCACGAGATCGCGATGGCGGCGTCGTTGTAGATACAGAAGCCCGAGGCCGCGTCCGGCATCGCGTGGTGCATGCCGCCGCCGATGCTCACCGCGCGCCGGGTCCGGCCCTCGGCGATGGCCTGGGCCGCGGCCAGCGTGCCGCCGACGATCACCGAGGCCGCCTGATGCATCCGCGGGAACACCGGATTGTCGGGCGACCCGAGCCCGTGCGGCGGGGCGAGCGGCGCGCCGGGCGGCTGCACCGCCTGCTCGACGGCCTCTATATAGGCGGGGGTGTGCACGCGCAGTAGATCCGCGGGCGCGGCGGGGTTCGGGCGGACCGGCTCGACACCTTCGAGCAATCCCAGACTTTCGGCCAGCGCCATGGTGAACTTCAGGCGCGCCGGTTTCATAGGGTGCTCGGGCGTCCAGGCATAGTCCAGGAACTTCTCGGTCCAGACAACGGTTCCCGATGCCCGAGTGACGGGTGTGGCCATAATCGCCACGGTACGCGGGAAGCTGGGACACCCGTGCGACGTTGCTATGCAGTAGAAAGAGAGCAAGTGCGAACACGGCCAGACGCCGTGCGCCGAAGCCGATTCCCACAAACCCGGCATCGCATCGTGACAGCGGCACACCACGTGACGCGGCCACGATGCGGTTGCCGTGCGTGGGTAGAATTCGTGCCGACGAAGGGGTTAACAGGTGAAGGATCTTGTCGACACCACGGAGATGTACCTCCGTACCATTTACGACCTCGAGGAGGAGGGCGTGGTGCCCCTGCGCGCCCGCATCGCCGAGCGCCTCGAGCAGAGTGGTCCGACGGTGAGCCAGACCGTCGCGCGAATGGAGCGCGACGGTTTGCTGCTGGTCGCCGGTGACCGCCATCTCGAACTGACCGACAAGGGCCGCGGCATGGCGATCGCGGTCATGCGCAAGCATCGCCTCGCCGAGCGGCTGCTCGTCGACATCATCGGCCTGGACTGGGAGAACGTCCACGCCGAGGCCTGTCGCTGGGAGCACGTGATGAGCGAGGACGTCGAGCGCCGCCTGGTGGAGGTGCTCAACCACCCCACCACCTCGCCCTACGGCAACCCGATCCCCGGCCTGGACGAACTGGGCATCACCGCGCCCCCGGCCTCGGAGGAGACGCTGGTACGCCTGTCGGATCTGCCGCACGGGCAGGGCCACGCGGTGGTGGTGCGCCGGCTCGCCGAGCACATCCAGACCGATCCGGAGGTGATCAGCCAGTTGCGCGAGGCGGGTGTGGTGCCCGATGCCCGCGTCACGGTCGAGACCAAGCCCGGCTCGGTGGTCATCACCGTGCCCGGCCACGCCGGGTTCGAACTCTCCGACGAGATGGCCCACGCCGTCCAGGTGAAGCTGGTCTGACCGGTGAAACTTCTGGTGACCGGCGGAGCCGGATACGTGGGTGGCGTCTGCGCGCAGGTGCTGCTCGAACAGGGCCACGAGGTGGTCGTGGTCGACGATCTGAGCACCGGTAACGCCGAGGGTGTGCCCGAGGGCGCCCGCTTCGTCGAGGGTGACATCGCCGAGGCCGGCACCGGGTTGCTGCGGGCCGAATCCTTCGACGGCGTCCTGCATTTCGCGGCGCAGTCGCTGGTCGGTGAATCGGTGCTGAAGCCGGAGAAGTACTGGCAGGGCAATGTCGTGAAGACGCTGCAACTGCTGGAGGCGATGCGCGAGACCGGCACCGGGCGGCTGGTGTTCTCCTCCACCGCGGCGGTGTACGGCGAGCCGGAGCAGGTGCCGATCACCGAGGACGCACCGGCCCGGCCGACCAACCCCTACGGCGCCTCCAAGCTGGCCATCGACCACGCCATCACCTCCTACGCGGTCGCGCACGGCCTGGCCGCGACCAGCCTGCGCTACTTCAACGTCGCCGGCGCCTACGGCGGGCTCGGTGAGAACCGGGTGGTGGAGACCCACCTGATCCCGCTGGTGCTGCAGGTCGCGCTCGGCCACCGCGAGTCCATCGCGGTCTTCGGCACCGACTGGCCCACCCACGACGGCACCGCGGTCCGTGACTACATCCATATCCGCGATCTCGCCCAGGCACACCTGCTGGCGCTGGGCGCCGCCGAGCCCGGTACGCACCGCATCTGCAACCTGGGCAGCGGCACCGGTTTCTCGGTGCGCGAGGTGATCTCGGCGTGCGAACGCGTCACCGGGCTGCCGATCACCGCCGTCGACGCGCCACGCCGGGCCGGCGACCCGGCGGTGCTCATCGCCTCCAGTGACCGCGCGGTCGCCGAGCTCGGCTGGCGCCCGGAGCACAACGATCTCGACGAAATCGTCGGCGACGCTTGGAAGTTCACCCAGTCGCTGGGCGCACGGGCGCACAGCGCGAAGTAGCGGCCTCATCGGACCAGCGGTCCGAGAGCGATACCGAGGTCGGCGGCGATCGAGTGACCGCTGCGCCCTACCCGGCGCAGCGGTCCGGGCCGCATTCCCGAGCGCAGGCCCGATTCCAGCAACCCGGCCATGCAATGGCACGGGTCGGCTTCCAGCGCCGCGTCCAAGGCCATCCCCGCGAACGGGCCGTCGCCGCGCACATAGGCGCCGTAGCCCAGCAGCGCCGCGGCGTCGGCGCGATCGGGGCCCGTCAGGCCCCGCACCATCCGGACCCACAGCCGTTCCGCGGCCGCCGCGTGATCGGTGTAGGCCAGCGCGTACAGCGCCCCGCGCACCGGCGGTTCCCGCAGTGCGCCAACCAGTTCCGCGATGGCCGCCGCCTCGGGCAGCGACCCGGCGGCGGTGTGCGCGACCTCCCACAGCACGCGCTCCAGCAGGCCCCGGTGGTAGCTGTCCAGCTCGCCGTGCCGCACGGCCCGGACGTATCTGTCCCGGCCGCGCTCGAATGCCCCGCCGAGTTCGGCTGCCACCAGGGCGCACAGTTCGGGGTCCGGCGCGAGCACCGCGGTGAGCTGCGCGCGGGAGCTGTGGATCGGCCGCCCGTCGAGCACACTCGCCAGCGCCACCGCCGACTTCCCCGGATCGGGCAGCACGCCGCCGCCGGGACCGCCCAGCAGCGGCCACCAGTGCTCGCCGGTATCGATGGCCGGCACCGCCCAGGCGCCCGCCAGCAGGATTTCGTGTGTGGCCAGGCGTTTGTCGAGCGCGGTGACCAGCGCGACCTGCCGGGCGACGCACCGGGGATCGGGCGGCCCGGGTTGGGCGGCGCCCTCGTCGACGACGACCACCAGTACCTCCTCGGCCTGCTCGGCCGCGCAGATCCGGGACAGGCACTGCGCGATCCGGGCGGCCAACCCGCCGCGGCCGCCCGGCGGGTCCAGATCGAACCGGGCCAGCGCGTCGATGACCGGACCCGAGCCGGGCGGCAGCCCGGCCCGCAGCACGGCCACGACCAGCGATCGCTCCGGGACGAACCCGAGCATCGGCGGCAGCGCGACGATCAGCTCGCCCGGATCGGCGATGCACAGCGGCGAGCGCGCCCACTCCCCGCCGCGATAGAAGGGGGTGGGATCCGCGCAGGCGGGCGCGGGCCGGACCCGCCGCCGCGGAAGTCCGGTGCCGCAGTACGGGTTCGGGGCGCCGTGCCCGAGGGTGGCGGGAAGTTCTGCTGAAGTGGTCATGGGCCGAGCATGCGCCCGGCCGCCGCCGCGGCCGGCCGGGCGAGCTGGGCTTTCGGCACTGCTGGGGACGAACCGGAAATTGGGGATAACCCCCGCTCCCGCGGCTGTCCCGGCGTGAATCTGTCGGTGGCCGGTGTTACAAGCCGCCGCGCGCCGATCAGCGCTCGCGCACCCGCAGCACGGTCGCGGTGAACAACTCGTTCAGCGCCGCCGTGTCCGGCTTCGGCGCGCCGAAGGTCATGTAGGTCACCGTGATTCGCACATCGCCCACCTGACCCAGCAGCGTCTGCATCGACTGGGTCAGCTTGGCCCCGCCCAGATCCGGAATCACGGTGCGGCGCAACGCGATCGAGTCGTCGGCGTCGACCGGCGGCGCGGGATCCAGCTGGGTGGCGACCGTGGTGATCGCCCCGGCCTGGTTGACCCGCAGTTCGGTGCAGCCCGCGAGCTGTTCGCGCAGCGCGGACAACTGCTGCCGGGTTCGGGCCAGTTCGACGGTGATGGTGGCCCGGGCCTCGTCGTCGGTGCCGACCGCGATCGCGGTCTGATCCGGCCCGAACCGCTGCTCGGGCGGCGCGCAGCCGTCCGGATACACCGCCGAGCCGCGCGCGATCCCGTTCAGATCACCGGCGGCCTGCGCGGCGGCCTCGGGCGGCAGCACCACCACCACGTATCCGGCCGGGAACAGTGCCTGCTCCGGCAGCAACTCCTCGAGGCCGATGGCCACGTGCGCCTGCACGGTGGCCGCTTCGCCCGCGACAGGGTGTCCACTGATGGTGGCCCCACACCCGCTGAGGACCATCGCAGAGCTCAGCCAGGCGGCTCCCAGCCACCGAGCGCGTGACGACTCCGGCACACTCACCCGGCCCACTGTGCCAAACCCGCCGGGTCCGCCCGCGTTGCCACGCCGACCGGGACCGGGCGCACGCACCGTCATCCTCGGCCGATTCGGCTTCGAATGCATGAACCGGTGCCGGATCGGGAACCCCTGGAGTTCCAGATCCGGATTCTCCGCCCGTCGAACGGGCGAATTGTGCGGCACGGGAATGCCACGGGCCGATCAGCTGTTCCTCGACGTACGGGTCGGTGTCCACTACCGTGCGCGGTGCTTGTCACCCGCATAGGGGACAATGGACATGGTTGACGCACCGCGCAGTGCAACAACGGGTAACGCCAGGACACCGATGTCCGAGCTACTCGGAAAGCCGGAAAGCGGACCGCGCAGGAAGGAGTACGCGATGGAGCACGAGTCGCGAATGTATGAGCTGGAGTTCCCCGCTCCGCAGCTGTCGTCCGACGACGGCTCGGGTCCGGTCCTGGTGCATGGGCTGGAGGGTTTCACCGATGCCGGGCATGCGGTGCGGCTGGCCACCACGCATCTGCGCGAAAGCCTGGAGAGCGAACTGGTCGCCTCCTTCGACGTCGACGAGCTGCTCGATTACCGCTCTCGGCGTCCCCTGATGACGTTCAAAACCGATCATTTCAGCGAGTACGCCGAGCCCGAGCTGAACCTGTGGGCCGTCAAGGACACCGACGGCACCCCGTTCCTGCTGCTGGCCGGCATCGAACCGGATCTGCGCTGGGAGAAGTTCACCACCGCGGTGCGCTTGCTGGCCGAACAGCTGGGCGTGCGCCGCAGCATCGGCCTGTCGGCCATCCCGATGGCCATCCCGCATACCCGTCCGCTGGGTATCACCGCGCATTCCTCGGATCGCACCCTGATCTCCGATCATCAGCGCTGGCCGGGCGAATTACAGGTGCCCGGCAGCGCGTCCTCGCTGCTGGAGTACCGCATGGCCCAGCACGGGCACGAGTCGGTCGGTTTCTCCGTGCACGTGCCGCACTACCTGGCACAGACGGCCTATCCGGAGGCGGCGCAGACGCTGCTGGAGAACGTGGCCGACAACGCGGGCCTGTCGATTCCGCTGGCCGCGCTCGGCGAGGCGGCGGCGCGGGTGCGCGAGCAGGTCAACGAGCACGTCTCGGGCAACTCCGAGGTGGAGACCGTGGTCAACGCCCTGGAGCGGCAGTACGACAGCTTCGTCACCGCCCAGGAGCAGCAGACCTCGCTGCTGGCCAGTGACGAGGAATTGCCCAGCGGTGACGAACTGGGCGCCGAGTTCGAGAAGTTCCTTGCCGAACAGGGCGGGTACGACGGCGACACGTCGAAGTAGTTCCGTCCGTCCCTGATCGGGCCACCCACCGGGTGGCCCGTAGGGTGGAACGAGTGGATCTGACCGAACTGCTCGAGATACCGGGGACCGACGCCGACGCGCTCTACGAATCGTTCGCGCTGTGGGCGGCCGAGAAGGGCACCCCGCTGTATCCGGCGCAGGACGAGGCGATCATGGAGCTGGCCTCGGGGTCCAACGTGATCCTGGCCACTCCGACCGGCTCCGGCAAATCCCTGGTCGCGGTCGGCGCGCATCTGTTCGCGTTGACCCGCGGCCTGCGCACCTACTACACCGCGCCGATCAAGGCGCTGGTCAGCGAGAAGTTCTTCGCGCTGTGCGAGGTGTTCGGCGCCGACAAGGTCGGCATGGTCACCGGCGACGCCGCCGTCAACGCCGACGCGCCGATCATCTGCGCCACCGCCGAGATCCTGGCGAATCTGGCGCTGCGCGAGGGCGCGGCCGCCGATGTCGGCCAGGTCGTGATGGACGAGTTCCACTTCTACTCCGACCCCGATCGCGGCTGGGCCTGGCAGGTTCCGCTGATCGAGTTGCCCAACGCCCAATTCCTGCTCATGTCCGCCACTTTGGGCGAGGTCGACTTCTTCGCCGAGGATCTCGAGCGCCGCACCGGCAATCCGACCGCGATCGTGGCGGGCACCGAACGTCCGGTGCCGCTGAGCTTTTCCTACGCGCGCACGCCCATCACCGAGACACTGGAAGACCTGGTCACCACCAACCAGTCCCCCGTGTACGTCGTGCATTTCACCCAGGCCGCCGCGCTGGAACGCGCGCAGGCGCTGACCAGCGTCAACTTCGCCTCGCGGGCCGAAAAGGACGCGATCGCCACGGCGCTCGGTGAATTCCGGTTCGCCTCCGGTTTCGGCAAGACCCTCTCGCGCCTGATCCGGCACGGCATCGGCGTGCATCACGCGGGCATGCTGCCCAAATACCGTCGCCTGGTGGAGCGCTTGGCCCAGGAGGGCCTGCTCAAGGTCGTCTGCGGCACCGACACGCTCGGCGTCGGCATCAATGTGCCGATCCGCACGGTGCTGCTGACCGGTTTGACGAAGTACGACGGCGTCCGCACCCGCCGCCTCAAAGCCCGTGAGTTCCATCAGATCTCCGGGCGCGCGGGCCGCGCCGGCTACGACACCATGGGCACCGTCGTGGTGCAGGCCCCCGAGCACGAGGTGGAGAACACCAAGCGGATGGCCAAGGCGGGCAACGATCCGGCGAAGCAGAAGCGGGTGCAGCGGCAGAAACCGCCGGCCGGTTTCGTCTCCTGGAGCGAGGAGACCTTCGACCGGCTCGTCACCGCGCAGCCCGAGCCGATGGTCTCGCGTTTCAGCGTCACCAACGCGATGCTGCTCAACGTGATCGCCCGCCCCGGCAACTGTTTCGACGCGATGCGGCACCTGCTCGAGGACAATCACGAGCCCCGTCCGGCTCAGCGCAAGCACATTCTGCGCGCGGTGCAGCTGTATCGCGCGCTGCGCGATGCGGGTGTGGTGCAACAGCTTCCGGAGCCCGACGCGCAGGGCCGCCGAGCCCGGCTCACCGTCGACCTGCAACGTGATTTCGCTCTCGATCAGCCGCTGTCGCCCTTCGCGCTGGCCGCCTTCGAACTGCTGGACAAGGACGCGCCCGGCTACACCCTCGAAGTGATCTCCCTCATCGAGTCGACGCTCGAGGATCCGCGGCAGCTGCTGATGGCCCAGCAGCACAAGGCACGCGGCGAGGCGATCGCGGAGATGAAGGCCGACGGCATCGAATACGACGAGCGCATGGAGTTGCTCGAAGAGGTGACCTGGCCGAAGCCGCTCGCGGAGCTGATCGACCCGGCCTATGAGACCTATCGCGCCGGGCACCCGTGGGTCTCGGAGTTCGCGCCGTCACCGAAGTCGGTGGTGCGCGACATGATCGAGCGTTCGATGACCTTCGCCGAACTGATCTCGCACTACGAGCTGGCGCGCTCGGAAGGCGTGGTGCTGCGCTATCTCGCCGACGCCTACCGCGCGCTGCGCCGCACCGTGCCCGACGCCGCCCGCACCGAGGAACTCGACGACATCACCGAGTGGCTGGGCGAGCTGGTGCGCCAGGTGGATTCCAGCCTGCTCGACGAATGGGAGCAGCTCACCAGCCCCGGTGCGGAGACCGACACCGAGCAGGTCGCCTTCGGCGCGGAGTCGATCCGCCCGATCAGCGCCAATGTCCGCGCGTTCCGGGTGATGGTCCGCAACGCCATGTTCCGCCGGGTCGAACTGGCCGCGCTGCGCCGCTGGAACGATCTGGACGCGATGGGCGCCGGACCGGACTGGGCCGCGGAGTTCGAGCCCTACTTCGACGAGTACGAGCGCATCGGCACCGGGCCCGACGCTCGTGGTCCGCAGCTGTTCCAGGTCGAGACCCGCCCCGGCTTCTGGCACATCCGCCAGACCCTCGACGATCCCGCCGGTGATCACGGCTGGGCACTGGAGGCGATCGTCGATCTGGCCGAGTCCGACGCCGCGGGCGAAGTGGTCTTCGACGAGCTCACGGTCGCGGCGGGCTGAGCGCCGCGCGGCACGCGCGGCGTGACGCGGACGACCCGCGTCCGGTTCGTTTTTCCGAGCCCTGCGCGTGTATTGTCGCGGACTGTTGCCTACACGCCGCTCACCTGCGCCTGATCGAAAAGAGTTCCCTTAGATTGGCCGATCGAAACGTGCTCGAGTCGCCCCGTCTCGTGATCGAGCTGAACCGGGTCCGCGCGAACTATCGCGCATTGCGAGCCGCACTTCCCGCGGCGCGAATTCGCTTCGCCGTCAAGGCGAGTCCGGTGCCGGAGATCATCCGGCTCCTGAACGAGGAGGGCGCCGAGTTCGATGTCGCCTCGCTCGGCGAAATCGAACTGGGTCTCGCGCAGGGGGTCGATCCGGCCGTCATGTGCTACGGCAACCCCATCAAGAAGGCCGCTGATATCGCCCGCGCCTACGCGCTGGGGGTGCGCCGCTACGCCTTCGACACCGAGGACGACCTGCTGCGCATCGCCGAGCACGCGCCGGGTACCGAGGTCGAGTGCCGGTTCCTGGCCTCGACGCCCGCCTCGACCACACCGTTCGGCACCAAGTTCGGCTGCGCGCCGGCCGAGGCGGCCCGGCTGCTGGTGCGCGCGCGTGATCTCGGGCTGATCGTGGCGGGCCCGTACTTCCACGTCGGCTCGCAGCAGACCGACCCGAGAGCCTGGCGGATCGGCATCGAGCAGGCCGGGGAGATTGCGAACGCGTTGGCAGACAAGGACGTCGAGGTTCGCTCGGTGAACATCGGCGGCGGCTTGCCGATCGCCTACGCCACCGCCGCCCCCGAACTCGGCGAGATCGCGACAGTGGTGAACACCGCGGTCGCCGAGTTCCTGCCTGCCGGCGCCGAGGTCGTGGTCGAACCCGGCCGCGCCCTGGTCGGCAACGCGGGCACCATCCATGCCGAGGTGATCGGCATTCGAATCGCGCCGGATGGCCGGCGCTGGGTGTATCTCGACATCGGCCGCTACAACGGCATGGCCGAGACGGAGAACGAGTACATCGCCTACCGGTTCGTCACCGAACGTGACGGCGATCCCGTCGACGAAGCGGTAGTCGCCGGTCCGACCTGCGACGGCGACGATGTACTGTATCAACGCACAAAGGTCCTTTTGCCGACCACGTTGCGAGCCGGTGATCTCATCCAGATCCTGCATACCGGCGCCTATACCGCGAGTTACTCGTCGGTGTCCTTCAATGGTTTTCCGCCCTTGACCGTTCATGTCTCGGGCGCTGAGCGAGAGTGAGTTTGCCTATCATGACGGCGGATTTCACCGGCTGGCACGTGCTGGCCGAGTTCGGTGGTGTCGACACAGACCTGTGCGACGATCTCGAACGACTCGAATCGGCGTTGCGTGAGTCACTGATCGCGGCGGGCGTCACCATCTGCGATGTCGTACACAAGAAGTTCGATCCGCAGGGGGTGACCGTCCTCGCGCTGTTGTCGGAGTCTCACGCCTCGATTCACACTTATCCGGAGTCCGGCGACATTTTCGTCGACGTCTTCACCTGCGGCAGCATCGGTGCGGGCGCGACGAAGGCTGTCGAGCTACTGCGCGACAAACTCGAGCCCCGCGACGTTCGGATGCAGGTCATCCAGCGTGGCCACGGCGCCGAGAAGATCCACGAGCCGGTCGGCGAAGGCCTGACCCGGATCTGGGATCTCGACGAGGTCATCGTCGACACCAATACGCCGTACCAGCACATGGTGATCGCCAAGACCGATCAGGGCGTCAGCCTGTTCTCCGACGAGGACCGCCAGTCCACCGAGTTCTCCCAGCTCACCTACCACGAGGCCATGCTCGTGCCGGGGTATGTGCTGGCCGAGAAGCTGGACAAGGTGCTGATCATCGGTTCCGGTGAGGGTGTCGCCTCGCAGATGTCGGCGGCGGCCGGTGCGTCGCTGGTCGACCACGTCGACATCGATCAGCTCGAGGTCGAGCTGTGCGCGAAGCACCTGCCCTACGGCTACACCGAGGCCGATCTGGCCGCGGCGGTCGCCCAGGACGGCCCGATCAAGATGCACTACGCCGACGGCTGGGATTTCCTGGCCAAGGCCGAGGCGGCGGGCACGCGCTACGACATGATCATCATCGATCTGCCGGACGAGCGGGTCGAGGACGCACAGCACAATCGCCTCTACGAGGACGAGTTCCTGCTGCGCTGTAAGTCGCTGCTGGCCGAGGGCGGCGTGCTCGCCGCGCAGGCCGGCTGTCAGACGATGTGGCGCAACGAGACACTGAAGCGTTCCTGGGATCGTTTCCACAAGCTCTTCGACACGGTGGTGCCCTACGCCAGCGACGAGCACGAGTGGACCTTCCTGTTCGGCGTCGCCAAGCCGGTCGAGGATCCGGTCGCGCAGATGACCGCGCGCCTGGCCACCCTGCCCTACCGTCCGGAGACCCTCGACGCGCGGGCGCTGCTGCGCGGGTCGATCGAACCGTACGCGCTGCGCAAGTAAGACGTATTCGACGCAGGGCCCGCACGGAAGTCCGTGCGGGCCCTGAGTTTTCGCGCTCGGCCGGATATCGTCGCAGCATGCCCGAGTTGATCGCCCCCGAGGCACACCGGCACGCGGCCTGGCTGCAAGCGCATCGCGAGTGGGGCCCCGGCGCCCACGAGGACGGCTTCGGGCTGCTGCACGACGACGAGGTCGACTCGCCGGACGGATTCGCCGCGTGGGTCGCTCGGTTGCGGTCCTCCTCGGGTCCGGATCGCTGCACCTATCGGTGGATCATCGAGGGTGAGCAGGTGCTCGGCGGGATAGCGTTGCGGCACAGCTACTCCGAGCTCGTGCGGGAAGCCGGACATATCGGTTACGGGATACGCCCGTCGGCGCGGCGGCGGGGTGTGGCCACCTGGGCGCTGGGGCGGATGCTCGACGAGGCGCGCGCCGCGGGGCTGGCTCGCGTGTTGATCGTCTGCGCGGCGGAGAACGCCGCCTCGGCGAGAACCATCGAATGCCAGGGCGGTGTCCTCGAGGAGATCCGCGCTACCGAGTTCGGGCCCGCACGCCGGTACTGGATCGACCTCGATACCCGATAGCGGCGGGTCAGGCGCGCCGCCGCCGGTACTCCTCCACATCCACGCCCCCGACACCCCAATCGCTCAGGGCGACTTCGTCGATCAGGACGAAGGTGGTGTCGGGATCCTTGCCCAGGACATCCTGGAGCAGGTCGGTGACGCCTTTGATCAGTTGCGCCTTCTGCGCGCGGGTGACGCCCTCGTCGGTGACTTTGATGTTGACGTACGGCATTACGCTGCTCTTCCGGAGAGGAACCCGCCGTCGACGGGCAGGATGTGGCCGGTGATGAAGTCGGCGTCCGCGAGGTAGAGGACGGCCGAGGTGGTTTCGGAGACCTCGCCGATGCGATTGAGCAGAGCCAGGCGGCCGGAACTCGTTTCGTCGCCCGCACCGAAGAGCGGCGTGCGAATGATGCCGGGGGCGACGGCGTTCACCCGAATCCCCGCGGCGGCGAGTTCCGCGGCGAGACTGGTGGTCAGGGCGTGCACCCCACCCTTGCTGACCAGCGCGGCGGAGGCGGGCAGGCCCGCCAGCGCGTGGTTGATCAGGACGGTGCCGATGTTGACGACGCTGCCGCCCGCGCCTTGACTCAGGAACTGGCGCACGACCGCCTGGGTGGTGCGGAAGGTGCCCTTCAGGTTGCCGTCCAGATAAATATCGAGGTCGGCTTCGGTGACGTCGACGAACGGTTTGGCGCCGAAGATTCCGGCGTTGTTGACCAGGATGTCGACCCGCCCGAAGCGTTCGACGGCGGTGCGCACCAGCTCCGAACCCGTTGCGGCCGCACCGATATCGCCGGCCACCTGAGCGACCCGCTCCGGCGCGCCGAGTTCGGCGGCGACCTCGGCGAGCTTGCCTGCGTCGCGCCCGTTGAGCACCACATTGTCGCCGCGGGCCACGAAGGCCCGGGCGATATCGCGGCCCATGCCGCTCGAGGATCCGGTGACGATCACCGTTTTGGTGGACATGTCTTTCTCCTTCATCAGTTGATACGACCGGTCGTCTTTGAATGGATAAATGAAGTACGCGCGCGGAACGCCAGAGATCAGGGCCGGAAGTAGTCGTCCAGCAGTCGGGCCAGGCACTTGCGCAGCGGCTCCAGCGTGCGGTCGATCTTCATCCGGATCACCGCGCCCTCCCAGGATTCGATCAGCAGATCAGCGAGTTCGGCGGCGTCGATATCGGCGCGGATGGTGCCCTGCTCCTGCGCTTCGCGCAGCGCCACGGCCATCCCGTCGCGCCAGGTGCGGAACGCGGCCGACAGCGATTCGCGCAGCACCTCGCTGCCTTCGAGTTCGGCGCCGAGGTTGGCGATCAAACACCCACCCGTGTAATCGGTTTCGACGAACTCGTCCATCTGCCGGGCGAAGAAGGCACGCAGCCCGGCCACCGGATCCAGGGCCGGCCCGAAGGCCGCGGCCATGTTCCGCTGGATGCACTGCGAGTGGTAATCGATGACGGCCTGACCGAAGGTCTCTTTGCTGTCGAAGTAGTTGTAGAACGACCCCTTCGGCACACCGACCGCGTCCAGCACCTGCTTGATGCCGGTGCCGTGATAGCCGTTGGTGAGGAACCCGGCCGCACCCTCCTCCACCAGGAGCTGGCGAGTGTCGTCACTGCGTCGGGGGCGGGCCATGCCTGAAATATACGACCGGTCGTCTAGGAACGCAACCGGCAGGTCACACCCGCCACTGCGCGCAGCGCGGAAGGAACGCGGCCAAGTGCGCCGCGGCGAACTCGGTGGAGTGCCACAGCTCGGGCTCGACCGCCGCGGTCCAGACATAGGTCCACGCGGACCCGGTGGCGAAATCGACTGGCAGCAGGTCGTATTCGTCGTCCTCGAAGCCGTCGAGGACCGACCACTCCGCGGCGTCGAGCCCGGAGATCAGCATGCCGCGCGCCAGCCCACCGGGATCCGGCACGAGTCCCGGATAAACTCGGTCCGGCAACGCCGCCACCCGCCACCCTCGCAGTTCCGCGGACCGCAGCCGCGGACAACGGCCCAGCAGCGCGGTCAGAACCTCCGGGAATTGCAGCGTCCCATACGCGAACAGCACATCACCATCGCCACTCAACTGCCCGAGCCTGCCGTCTGCCACGGGGTCAACGGTGCGCGCAGCCGCGGCGGCCACGCAAGTCAGGCCGACAGCCGGCGGAAAGCACGCGGATCGTGCGAGGAGAAGATCGTGATCTCGCTGCCGTGGGCCCGATTGAGCTCGGCCAGCCGACGGCGGTTCTCGTGATACGCCCGCGCAAGGATCGCACCGGTTTCGTACAGCCGCCAGATCAGCGGCGTGTGCGGGCGCACCGGATCGATCTCACTGCCGAGGTAGTACGCGTCGCCCGCGTGCAGCAGCCAGCCGCTGCCGGTGTCCACCGCGACACCGATATGCCCGCGCGTATGACCGGGCAGCGGGACCACCAGAATCTCCGACGGCAGCCCGGGCAGATCCCGCACCGCCCCGAAACCGAACCAGTCGCCGCCGCTGACGTTTTCGTTGACCAGCCACTTCGGCTCGTGCGCCCACTGCTGCCTGCGATAGCGCAGCCGCTCCGCCACCGTCTTCGGTTCGGTGACCGCGCGTAACTCCAGACCGTGCACGTGCACGGTCGCGTCCGGGAAGTCGGCGAGACCGCCGGCGTGATCCAGATCCAGATGCGTGAGGATGATGTCGCGGACATCGGCCGGGTCGTAACCGAGCCCCTCGATCTGCCGGATCGCCGTCTCGTTTTCCCGCAACTTGGTGCCCAGCGCAAAACGCGCGGGACCGATCATCCGACCGGGATCGTGCACGCAGCCGAGTCCGTAGCCGGTGTCGACCAGCACCAGACCGGTGCCGGTTTCGATCAGGAGGCAGTGGTCGACCACGCCCATGGACATGGTGCCGCAGTTGAGATGGTGGATCCGCACAGAAGGAGCGTCCCAGGCGGTGGGGTGTGGGTCAACGGAGCTAAGGGAGTCCGTCGCAGAGCTTCACCGGTTCGCCGGTGCCAACCCAAGTCTCCCAATCCTTTTCGCGCATGTTGGAGCGGAGTTTGTCGCAGAGCGGGGCTTCCACGTCATCGTAAAGGGGCCAGGTTCGGATCGCTCGGTCGTACAACGCGATGAATCCGACACCAGGGGTGTATTCGAGCGCGTCGACCGATGTACCAGTGGTTGTCGAGCCGCCTACATATGCTCCGGAATCGGCGTGCCAAATGCGCAGAGCGCCTCGGGCATCGGCTGAGGCGATATATCTGCCATCCTGACTGAAGGTCAACAACGCGATGACCGAGAGGTGGCCGGTGGTGATGTCGGCAACGGTCCTTCCGGACGAGATGTCCCACACGGAGACCGTCCCTTGGTTGTTGGAGACCATTTTCGTACCGTCAGGACTGAATTTCAGAAGATTCGCCTGCGATTCGAGTTTCATCGGGCGCCCCTCCGCCTGGCCGGTCTTCGTATCCCAGACCACGACAGAGTTGTCCACGCTCTGCAGTGCGACCCATCGTCCATCCGCGCTGAAAACGGGCCCCAGTAGTTCGTCCGATGACGCACGCATGGGCGCGGTGACCGGGTCTCCGGTCATAGGATTCCAAATCTGCGCTGTCGGCCCGATGATGCTCATCAGAATCGGATCGCCCTCCGCGCCGAACGCTAGATCGGCATAATCATCGAGTGGAAACGGCAGCTGCCCGCTCACCGTCTGTCCACTGTCCACGTCCCAGACGCGGACATTCCCCGCCGCAGTCACGAACATGAACTTTCTTCCGTCCCAGCGGAATGCGCTCCCCCGCTGCGGGGTGCAAGCCTCCCTGTCTGGTAGCGATCCGACTTTGCGACCTGCGCGAACATCCCACACCTGTAGCTCATCACCGTCGTAGCAGGTGATCATTCGGGATCCATCCGAACTCAGCCCCGAGTTGCGATAACTGGTCGACAACTGCGAGAACGGACGTGGGAGCGTACCCGCCTCCGGGTCCAAGCGCCGCACGGTTCCATTCGATCCGACGACGACGACATCTTCGCTGTCGGGCGTGAAATGAACAGCCATCGGCTCGGTTGCCGGCATGATCGCTGCTCCTAACCTCACCATTCGCTCGAGGTCCCAGACTTGCAGCGCCCCGCTGGAGTCGCCTGCCACAAACCTGCGCCCGTCTGGACTCAGAGCAACCGCCGTCACCATGCTGCCCAGGCCGCTGTACACCGGAGCGGCGGCGAGCTGGGCTGTCTCGATATCCCAGACCTCGACTCCTCCGTCGATCGAACCAACGACGATCTTGTGGCCATCGCTACTGAATGCCAGGCTCCACGCGATATGCGCCGTGCTGTCCTCGCTTTGTGCCCTGGCGCCGAAGAGACCGTCGAAACGCCGACCGGCGTCCACGTCCCATACCTGCAGATGGGTCTGCCCCCATGCGACTCTTCGACCGTCACTGCTGATCGCCAGGTTGTAAGTCGTTTCCTGGAAGTCGCTCGGCCACGGACCGCCGACGGTCACACCCGATCTCGCGTCCCACACTTGGACCGTGTCGCCGCCGTAGGTAGCCACCAGCCGGGAGCCGTCGGAACTGAAGGCGACCTTGATCACCGCTCCGTCGACTGCGAGCGCAGTAACGAGTCGGCCGGAAATCGGGTCGACCACCTGAATTTCGGACTCTCGGTCCAGGTTTCGCACGACAGCTGCCCGTGTGGCGTCTGGACTGAGCGTCGAGATACTGTCTTGCAGCTGAGCCGCCGGAGCTTCTCGGAACTCTCCGGTAGCGGTATCCAGCGTTTTCAGAATTCCGCTCGAATCAGCAAAGGACACTCGGCTGCCGTCCGTATCGAACGATACGGAACTGAGCGAATTCACCGAGGTGACCCACTGCAACCCGCGGTTCTCATACAGAATGTCGACGGCCGCCGCACGCACCTGCTCCTGCTCGGATAACTTCAGCGCGGCGAGCACCAGTTGGAAAGCCAGCGCGTCCCCACCGTCCTGATTCCCACTCAGAATCGCTTTGCTCTGCGCCACCAGTTGCAGCGCCACCGCGTCACGCGCCCGCTCGTCGGCCGCGTCCTTGTTCTTCCTGGCCACCACGAACGCCCCCGCCGCAACCAGCATGATCACCACCGACAGCGTCGCGAGCACCAGCAACAACCGCGATCGCTGCCGTATCCCGTTCGCGTACTGCTGCGCCTCCCACTCCGCCTGCGCCGACGCCGCGGCAAGCGCCTCCGCGGTCTCCTGCTGCTCCTTTGCCGCCCGCAACTCCTCCCGCTGCCGCCGCTTTTCGACGTCGGCGCGCTCGTTCTCCCGCGCCCGCGAGGCGACCAGATATGGCCGCACCGATTCCAGCCGTTCCCGGAATCCCGGTTTCGTGGACAGTGTTTCGGCTTCGACGAGGCGGGTTCCCTCGACCAGCCAAGCGTCGTCACATCCGTTGTGTTCCCAGGACAGGGCCGATTGTTCGAGTGCGTCGGCGTCTTTCAGCGCGTCCGCTTCCTCGCGCAACCACGCGGCGAGCTCGTCCCATTGGCGCAGCAGGCTTTCCACTGCGACTTCGACAACCGTCTCCCCGTCGCGGTGGTCTTTCACCATCAGCCGGGCGTCGACGAATCGGTCGATCAGCGCGTGACTTTCGGCGGGCAGGTCGTTCCAGCGGGCGATGCGGCGCAGGGGGTAGTCGTTTTCCGGGTTGACGGTGGCCAGCCAGGGAATGAACGCGCTGCGGAGTATGCCGAGTTGTTCGCGGCGCTGGTCCGGGTCCGCGGCCAGCAGGGCGTCGATTTCCGTGCGCACCACGCGGGCCATTTCGCCCATGGCGGTGTATTCGTCGAGTCGCAGCACTCCGTCTTCGCCGTAGTCGTGGTGCAGGCGGGACAGGGTCAGGGCCAGGAGTGGGAGGGTGTCGGCGCCGTCGGTGCAGTCGGCGACGAGTTCGTCCAGGAGGGCGGGTTCGATGGTCAGGCGCCGGCCCGCGGCGGTGGCGCGGGCGGCGGGGCCGGTGATCAGTTCGCGGAATCGGGTGCGGGGCAGGGGTTTCAGGTGGTCGAAGACCAGGGTTTCGACCTCGGCGACCGGGGACGCGGTTTGGAAGAGTTCGTAGCGGTCGGTGCGGATGGTCAGGACGATGATCAGCGGCGCCGCGGGGTCGGCCAGCAGCTGGGCGAGCAGGTGCAGGAGTTGGTCGCCTTCGACGCCGGCGTCCGCACCGAACAACTCCTCGGCCTGGTCGATCGGCAGGACCAGGGTGGGCAGCGCCTCGCCGGTGTCGAGCAGCCGGGTGTGGGCGGCGCGGGCGATCTCGCGCAGGCAGTCCCGGACCAGCTCGACATCGTGCGGCAGTGCGGTTTTGAGGTCACCGAGGGCGCGGCCGCCGAGCCCGAGGCGAGCGCGGGTGCCGTGGATCGCGACCGCGAGTCCGTGGGCTCCGGTCAGGGCCGCGCGTTCCGGACGCACGATGTCGAGCACGACGAATTCGCGATCGTCGCGGGCCAGCCGGGGTAGCAGACCGGCGCGCATGAACGAGGATTTCCCGGTGCCGGAGGGGCCGAGGATCGCGAACACGGAAGGCTTACCGGCCGTGCGCATCCCGCGCAGCAGATCCATGCCGCGCACGATCTGGGCATCCCGCCCGAAGTACACCGCGGCGTCGACGGCGTCGAAGGGCTGCCAGCCGCGGTAGGGCGATCGGTCCGGGTCCGCCGCGGGCGGCCACGGAAAGTGTTGTGCGCCGATGCCCGAGGTGCGCAGGCCGTCCAGGAGCCGGTGCAGGCCTTCGGTCCGGAAGACGACGGTTTCGTAGCCGGCCACCTCGATCTCGGTGTGCGGGCCGTCCCCGAATAGGTCGCAGCGCTGCCATTCCCGGGTGATGTCGGTTTCGGTCAGCCGCTCCAGGCGCACGCTGAAGATGCGTTTGCCGAGGTTCTCGGCGGTGCGATACTCGACGACGCATTCGCGCGAGGCCTGCCAGTGCGCGGTGACCAGGCAGATCACCGCTTCGCAGCGTTCGCTGGCGCGGATCAGCGCTTCCTTCCAGCGGGTGCCCGCCGCGATGCCGGCCTCGCGAGTCAGGTCGAGGAAGATGTCCTCCGACAGTCCGGGGTCCTGCTCGATCAGCCACTGCCGCAGGGCGATTGCCGCCGCGTTGTCTTTGCTCGAATGACTCAGGAAAATGCGCGTCACCGGCCAACCCCTCCCCTGCCGCGACTACTGCTGCGGCCCCTGCGCACTGCGCTCGGCGTCGGTGAGCCAAGCGCTGGTCTCCTGCGAGACGATACGTTCCACCCGTTCGGCGAGCACCTTGCGGCGTTCGCGGCCACCGTAGGGGCCCGCGCCGGCGAGGAACAAATGCTTTTGCTGCTTGAGGGATTCGGTGGTCGCGCGGTAGCGCAACCAGTTCGCGTGCCATTGGAACAGTTGCTCGGCGCCTTCGGCGACCACCACCACGGCGGCCAGGCTCGCGGTCAGCAACGCCGGCGCCGACAGCGCCGCCACGACCGGCACGGTGGCCCCGACCAGCAGCTGCACCACCTTCACCGCCTTGTAGGACCGTTGCGCGCGCAGGGATTTGGCGCGATACCAGCTCAGCTGATCGTTGAGCCGAGTCCATACCGGATCGTCGTTGCCGGGCGCCCCCGCCGCTTGATTCGCTTCCACCACAGCACAACTCATAGCACGTACGAGCCGCGGCCACCGAACTCGAAACAACCGACCTGCGCCCGTGCACCTTTCATGATAGAACTTGTTCCGATGCGGTTCGCCGCAGAGATCATGCAGTGATCCGGGGGGATATGTACGCCTTGTATTCGCGTAATTCGGCTGTTCCACAACAGAACTCGACATGCCATGTCCTGGGCCGGTGATCCGGTCTGGCTCGCGGACGTGCTGCGCGCCGAGGGCCTGCGGGTCATCGAGCACGCGGGCTGGCGCGAGCGCGGCCACGGTGACTTCCGCGATATCCGCGGGGTGCTGTGTCATCACACCGGCGGGGGCGGGCCGCACGATTGGCGCATCGTGCGCGACGGACGCCCCGACCTGGCCGGTCCGCTCGCGCAGCTCGTCCTGGAGAAGGACGGCACCTACCGGGTGATCGCGGCCGGCGTGTGCTGGCATGCGGGCGCCGGCAGCTGGCCCGGCTGGCCCACCGACGACGCCAATTTCCACACCATCGGCATCGAGGCGGTCTCGTGCGGACGCGCGCCGTTCGATTGGACGCCGCGGCAACTCGAGGCGTATCAGCGGGGCGCCGCGGCGATCCTGCGCCGCATCGGCCGGGACGCGGACGATTGCGTGGCGCACCGCGAGTACAGCAGCGAAGGAAAGATCGACCCCGCCGGCCTCGATATGACGGAGTTCCGTTGGGCAGTACAGGGTTTCATAGAAGGGGGCGCACCGATGAGTGCGGCGGAAGTAGACCGGATCCAAGAATTCATCACCGCGTTCTGCGGGCCGATCGGCAGCGACATCAAAGACATTCGCGAGCAGCTGTGCGGGCACGAGCAGCGCGACGCCGGCCAGTACGCGGGCTGGCCGCAACTGGACGGATTGACGCTGGTCGAGGCCATCGCCGATATCCGCACCCGCTTGGACAAGCTCGAGCAGGGCGGCGCCCGATGATCGAGGTTCTCATCGTCGGCGGCACCTGGGCGCCGCACGGCCATCCGGTGACCGACGCGTTCGCCCGGGCGCTGGATCCGAGCCGGTTCAGCACCCGGATGGTCCCCTACCCAGCGGATTACGGGCGGCAGACCACCTTCGCCGACAGCCGCGCCGCCGGGACCGCCGCGCTGGTCGAGGCGGTGCACAACACCGACAACCGGGTCATCCTGGCCGGTTACTCGCAGGGCGCGGTCATCGCCGGTGACCTCGCCGCCGAGATCGGGCAGGGTCATCGGCCCGAGATGGAAGTCCTCGCCTGCGCGCTCATCGCCGATCCGCTGCGGCCAACCGGCCGATTCCTCGATCCCGACCCGGGCGGATACGGCATCGCCGGGGAACGCCCCATCGATGGGGTGCCGACGTACTGGTCGGCCGCGCCGGGCGATCCGATCACGGCGCTGCCGCCGGGAAATCCGTTGCGCACCATCGCCGATCTGTCGCAGTACTTCACGCTGACCGGGCCGGAGGCGGTGGCCCGCTGGGGCCAGAGCCTGGTGGAGGTCGCGATCCAGCGCCAGATGCAGGATTGGTGGTCTCCGGAGAACTTCCAGAGCTGGGGTGGCGCAATCGCTTTCGCGCGCGGCTATCTACTCGACGGACGCCACACCGACGACTACGTCCGCTTCGGTCACGCCGCCCGGCTCGGCGCGGTGCTCAACGACGAGGTGGCCGTGCACGCCTGACGGTCACTTCGGCCGCTGCTCGCGGATGATGCCCGCGAGCTGTTCGTAATCCTCTTTGCGAGCGGTGGAGGCGCGGAAGGCGAGCCCGAGGGTGCGGCCCGGGGCCGGGGTGGCGAAGCGGGCGGTGTCCAGGGTGCCGCGGGCGGTTTCGGCGGCGACGGCCATCTCGGGGATCAGGGTGACGCCCAATCCGCCTGCGACACACTGGACTACGGTGGTCAGCGAGGCGGCCCGGGTGTCGCCGACCGAGCCCGGATGGGCATCGGTGGAGCGGCAGAACTCCAGGGTCTGGTCGCGCAGGCAGTGGCCCTCGTCGAGCAGCAGCAGCGGTAGCGTGTTCAGCCGGGACGCGGCGATGTCCGCGCGCCCGGCAAGTTCGTGCCCGAGCGGTGTCACCAGGACGAATTCCTCGGCGTACAAAGCGATTTCGGTGAGTCCAGGCGCGCCGGTGGGCAGTGCGAGCAATGCGACGTCCAGCACGCCGGTGCGCAATCCGTCCAGCAGCCGGGCGGTTTGGTCCTCGATCACCTGCGGCGCCAGCCCCGGTACCCGCCGCCGCAACTCCGGCAGCAACGCGGGCAGGACGTATGGCGCGACGGTCGGAATGATGCCCATCCGCAGGGTGCCGCCGAGCCCATCTCCGGTGGCGGAGGCGACAAATCGGTCCGCCGCCTCCAGGGTCGCCATCGCCTGCGGCAGCAGGCGCGTGCCCTCCGCGGTGACCAGTACGCGCCGGGTGCTGCGCTCGATGAGCTGCAGCCCCAGTCCGTTTTCGAGCGCGGCCAATGCCTGCGATAACGTGGGTTGGCTCACACCGAGCCGAGCGGCCGCGGTACCGAAATGGCGATACTCCGCGACAGCTACGAACGCACGCAGCTGTGACAGTGTGGGCTGATAAGTCTGATCAGTCACGCCTATCAGTGTAGTGCGACTGATCACCTTTACCTTTCGCAGGCTCGTAGGCAAGATCGCAACGGCACACGCTTCTGAAACATCTGTTTCAACCCCATTCCAAAAGAACGAGGAGACAAGCATGGCTCTGCTGACCATTGGCGACCAGTTCCCGGCGTACAACCTCACCGCTGTCATCGGCGGTGACCTGTCCAAGGTCGACGCTCAGCAGCCTGACGACTACTTCACCCAGATCACCTCCGACGACCACGCCGGCAAGTGGCGCATCGTCTTCTTCTGGCCGAAGGATTTCACCTTCGTCTGCCCCACCGAGATCGCGGCGTTCGGCAAGCTGAACGAGGAATTCGCCGACCGCGACGCACAGGTCCTGGGCGCTTCGGTGGACAACGAGTTCGTGCATTTCCAGTGGCGCGCGCAGCACGAGGAGCTCAAGACCCTGCCCTTCCCGATGCTCTCGGACCTCAAGCGTGAGCTCGCGGCCGCCGCCGGCGTGCTGAACAACGACGGTGTCGCCGACCGCGCCACCTTCATCGTCGACCCGAACAACGAGGTCCAGTTCGTCTCGGTGACCGCCGGTTCGGTCGGCCGCAATGTCGACGAGGTGCTGCGCGTGCTCGACGCCCTGCAGTCCGACGAGCTGTGTGCCTGCAACTGGAAGAAGGGCGACCCGACCATCCAGGCCGGCGAGCTCATGACCGCCAGCGTCTGAGACCGAAAAGCCTGACCCCGATCCAAATTCCGTGAATCGCAAAGGAACGTATTTCGAATGAGCATTGAGAACCTGAAGAACTCCCTCCCCGAGTACGCCAAGGACCTCAAGCTCAATCTGTCCTCGATCAGCCGCACCACCGTGCTGAACGAGCAGCAGCTGTGGGGCACCCTGCTCGCTTCGGCGGCCGCGACCCGGTCGGCGAGCACGCTGCGTGAGATCGCCGAGGAAGCCGCCGACACCCTGTCGGCCGAGGCCTACAACGCCGCCCTCGGCGCGGCCTCGATCATGGGCATGAACAATGTGTTCTACCGGGGCAAGGCGTTCCTGGAGGGCCGCTACGACGACCTGCGCGCGGGCCTGCGGATGAACATCATCGGCAACCCCGGCGTGGACAAGGCCGATTTCGAGCTGTGGTCCTTCGCGGTGTCCTCGATCAACGGGTGCGCGCACTGTCTGGAGGCGCACGAGAAGACCCTGCGTGAGGCGGGCGTCTCGCGCGAGGTGATCTTCGAGTCGCTGCGCGTGGCCTCGATCGTCGCCGGTGTCGGGCAAGCGGTGGAGTCCACCGAGACCCTGGCCGCCGCCACGGTGTAATCGCCGCGTTCTCCGGCCCCGTCCCAGAAAGGGACGGGGCCGGAGTCGTTCATCGCGGGAATCGACCCGGGCCAGCCGGTAGGCTCCGCTGCAGGCAGACAGGGAGGAACCAAGACCATGGGCGTGCGAGTCGAGGTCGTGCGGGTGTTCACCGATTCCACGGGACGATTCGGCAACGAGCTGGGTCTGGTGTCCGCGGCGGAGGTCGCCGAGCCGGACCGGCAGGTACTGGCCGCGAAGGCCGGGTACAGCGAGACGGTGTTCCTGGGCGAACCCGTCGACGACGTGGCGCAGGTGCGAATCTTCACCCCGGCCGTGGAACTCCCGTTCGCCGGGCACCCGACGGTCGGCACGGCCTGGTGGTTCGGCCAGCAGGGCACACCTGTGCGCACACTGGATGTCCCCGCCGGCCAGGTCGCGGTCGAGTACGCCGACACCCTCACCTGGATCACCGCGCGCGGCGCGTGGGCGCCCGACTTCGTCTTCCACCAGGTGGCCGACGCCGAGGAACTGGCCGCACTGCGTCCCGACGAATTCGCCGCCGCGCAGCACTACTTCTGGACCTGGGTGGACGAGCACCGCGGCAGTGTGCGGTCGCGAATGTTCGCACCCGCCATGGGCATTGCCGAGGACGAGGCCACCGGCGCCGCGGCCGTCGCCATCACCGCCCGCCTGGGCCGGGGGCTGACCATCACCCAGGGTCAGGGCTCACAGATCTTCACCGAGTGGGATTCCGACGGGTGGGTGCGCCTCGGCGGCCGCGTGGTTTCCGAAACCGTCCTCGACCTCTGAGTTCACCCACCCGTCGCACTCAGCGCTGCTGCCTGCGGCGCCGGATCAGCCAGACGAGCAGCGCCGCGAGCGCCGCCGCCCCGGCAAACGGCACGACGGGCTGACGGCGGGCCAGCTCGGCGGCCTGCTTGGAGCGCTCCGCGACCGGTTCCGGGACCGCGGCTTCGGCCTTCTCGGTGAGCTCGCGGACCTGAGCCTTGGCCTGTGCGGTCTTCTCCTCCACCGCGATCCGCGCTTCGGCGGCCTGGTGTCGGGCGGTTTCGGTGGTCTCGTTCGCCTTCTGGCGCACAGCCTCGGTCGCCTCGGCGGCCTTCACCCGGGTCGCCTCCTTGGCCTCGCCGGCCTTCTGGCTCGCCGCGACCGCGGTCTCGGCGGCCTTGACCTGGGCATTCACTTTCGCCTCGGTCGTCTTGGCGCGGGCGACCCGAGTGGCCTCGGCGGCCTTGGCGCGGGCGGCCTCGGTGGTCTCGGCGGTCTTGCGCCGGGCGTCGTCCTTCACCTCGGCGGCCTTGCGCTGGGCGTTGGCCTTGACGTCGAGCTTGTCGGTCAGCTCGGAAACCGTCTGCCCCAGCTCCTCGCGCGTCTGATCGCGATCGGCGCGGACCGCCTCGGGGTCGACCGGCACGCTGACGGTCGGCTGGGCCGGAGTGGTCTCGGCCTCGTTGTGGTTCGGCCGTGGGTCGTTCATCGCTTGCTCCCGTCCTTGATACTTTCGATATCGCGTTTCACGCCCGCTACCGCTTCCTCGGGCAGCGGCGGCACCGCCTGCTGAACGTTCTTCTTGCCCAGCAGCGCGAGCACGGCGCCGGCGATCAGCAGGACCGCGCCGACGATCAACGCCGCGGACCATCCGTCCAGCGGGATCGCCAGCGCGCAGATGACGGCCGCGATCAACGCGGCGCCACCGTAGAAGGCGAGCACCGCGCCGGCGCCGGCCAGACCGGCGCCGCGCCCGACCCGTTTGCCCTTGCTCTGCAATTCGAGTTTGGCCAACTGGATTTCGTCGCGGATCAGCCGGCTCAGCTGGTCGGTGGCATCGGTGACCAGTTCGGCGACCGATCGCCGATCGGCCGGTGGCACAGGGTGTGTCTCCGTCATGGTGGTACCTCCCAATCGTCGGCCGGTTACCCGGCGTCGATCGGGGCAAACCCGCCGCGGGTCACACCAGGACCGCACCGACCAACATGTAGGCGGTGCCCAGATTCATCACCACGTGCGGCACCAGCGCCGAGGTGAGCACCGGCCCGGCGGGGTGCCCGAGCCAGTGCCGGCCACCCGTGACGAGGACCGCGACCGCGTCCGCGAGGAACAGCGCCGCCAGCCCGAACGCCACCACCGGCGCGGGCCCGGTGTGGCCCGATTCCGAGTGCCCCGACATCGCGTACAACATGGCCGCGGCGGCCACCACGTGGTACCCGATCGCCACGACGCGGTCCCGGGACCCGCTGCGCCCCTCCGCGATTCGGGTCACCAGCAGAATCGCGAAAACCACCGTCATCGCGACCAGCACACCGCGCAGCGCCTCGGGCTTCGCCCCGGCCGGGAACATGAGCATCGCCAGCATGACCAGGCACATGAGCAGATGCGCGGCATCGGATTCGTGCTGCGCCGCACGGGCCGTCGGGACCACGCGGTCGGGCGCCCGCGAATCCCCCGGCGCGAGTAGCTGTTCCAGCTCGTCGCCGGCCCGGTTCCGCACACCACCGCGGATCACCACCCGCTCGCTGCCGCGGGAATCTCCCGGCCCCGCACCGACCCCCGCCGGCCGCCGCACGGGAGCCGCCAGCCGCCCGATCACGATCGCCGACGCCAAGAGAAACGCGGCCACCACCAACCACCGCAGTACGACATATTCCTGCACGAAATGCGTCATGCCCACCACCTCTCATCGCGACGATCGAGGTCCCCAGCAACCATGCTCGCACCCCCGCGGCCCGCGGGGCACCCGTTCCCGCTAACCCGCTCCCACCCTTGGGCTTCCGCCGTTCGCGCGATTCACGGCGCCGGCACCGGGCGGTACGCCGGGGTACCGGCGGCGCGGGCGAACCGGCCCGGGGAGACGCCCCGCCACTGCTTGAACGCGTTCGAAAAGCTCGGTGCGCCCGAATAACCCATGCGGAACGCCACGTCCTCGACGGTCAAGCCGGTGGACAGCAGATCCTCGGCCAGGCTGCCGTAGGTTTCGGTGCACAGCCGGCGGTAGGAGGTGCCCTCCTCGGCCAGGCGGCGGCGCATGGTCCGCAGGCTCATGTGCAGGCTCGCGGCCACGTCCTCCTGGCTGACCCGCCCGTGTAAGCGGCGCATCAGCAGTTCGCGCACCGCGCCCGCCACACCACGGTGTAATCCCCTGCGCCGCAGCAGTTCCGCGCACTCCTCGTCGAACATTCGCGCGGTCATCGGGCTCGCCATCGGCATCGGCCGCTCCAGCCCGCCGCCGTCGAAGACGAGCAGGTGCGGATCGGCGCCCGCCACGCAGGCCACGCCCTGCGCCTCGAAGAGATCGCGCAGCCGCGCACTCAGGCCGCCGGCCACCTCGATGCGGATCAGCGGCGGCGGCCCCGCGGACATCGTCGCGAAGTCCGTGATCAGACTGGCGGCGTCGCGCTCCAGCAGAAAGCCACGCAGGTCGGCGGGCACCGCGGTGTCGTCGTAGAACACATAGACCTCCGCGCCCTCGGCGGCCAGCCAGGCCCGGCTGAACGAGGTCGTCAGCCCGATGTAGCGCACGGCCAGCGACAGCGCCGCGCGCAGGGTGGGGCTGCTCAGGATCGCCAGGCCGTAGATGCCGTGCATGGTCAGCCGGTTGCGCAGGCCGGCCTCGATCCCCAGCCCCGGCGGGTCGCCGAGGCGGGTGACCAGGTTGCGGATCAGCGCGAGTTCCTGTGCGGCGGTGACCTCACCGGCCGGATCGTCGAGCAACTGCTTGTCGATCCCGGTGCCGCGCAGCACCTCATCGGGACCGAGGCCGTGTTCGGCACCGACTTCGGCCAGCACCACGGAGTTGATCACCGATCGCCGCCATTCCCAGGAGGACACGCGTCCATAGTCAACCGCTATGGCCGGGATTCGCAAGGTTTCGGCCGAATGGCGCATGCGGATGCGGGCTACTGCGGCACCGAGGCGCGGTGTCCGTGGGCGAGGTTGCGGGCGAACCGGCCCGGGGAGACGCCGCGCCACTGCTTGAACGCGTTCGAAAAGCTCGGTGCGCCCGAATAACCCATGCGGAAGGCCACGTCTTCGACGGTCAAGCCGGTGGACAGCAGATCCTCGGCCAGGCTGCCGTAGGTCTCCGAGCACAGTTGCCGGTAGGAGGTGCCCTCCTCGGCCAGGCGGCGGCGCATGGTGCGCAGGCTCAGGTTCAGACCGGCCGCGACCTCCTCCTGGCTGACCCGCCCGGTCAACCGGCGCATCAGCAGCTCGCGCACCGCACCGGCCACGCCCTTGCGTAAGCCCCTGCGCTCCAGCAGTTCCGCGCATTCCCGGTCGAACTGCTCGGCGCTGAGCGGGCTCGCCATCGGCATCGGCTGATCGAGTTCGGCGGCGTCGAGCACGAGCACGTGATGGTCGGCGCCGTCGGTGATCGGCACCTCGTAGTTCTCCAGGATCGGGGCGATCCGGGCCGCCATGCCGCGGGCCGCCTCGACCCGGATCAGTGGCGGCTTGGCCCCGACGATGAGCACGTAGTTGACCACCGCGGCGGCCAGATCGCGTTCGAACAGGAAGGGGCGCAGGTCAGCGGGCAACTCGGAATCGTCCACGCACAGCAGCACTTCGCCACCGCGGATCTCGTGCCAGGGACGACTGAGCGAGGTGGACAGGCCGATGTGGCGCACCATGGTCGCCAGCGCCGCGAGAATGGTCGGGCTGCTCATCACCGCGAGGCCGAACACCCCGTGCATGGTGATGCGATTGCGGTGCCCCGCGTCGGCGCCCAGCCCGGGCAGGTCGTCGAAGCGGGTGACCAGGTTGCGCACCAGCGCGAGTTCCTGTGCCGCGGTGATCTCGCCGACCGGATCGGCGAGCACCTCGGCGTCGATGCCCGTGCCGCGCAGGATCTCCGCCGACCCGACGCCGCGCGCCTGCGCGACCTCGACGAGAACCGCCGAGCTCGTTACCGACCGCCGCCATTCCCAGGAGGACACGCCTTCATGATTCTCGTCGGTGGCCGATATCCGCAAGGTTTTGGCCGAACCTCGTAAGTGGCAACCGAATTCGCGTCAAGGACGGTGAATCAGTGCGGCGCGGTGGTGCGGTGCCGATCACCGAAGGCGCGCGCGAACCGCCCCGGGGACACACCCCGCCACTGCTTGAACGCGGTGGAGAAGCTCGGCGCGCCGGAATAGCCCATCCGGTAGGCGACATCCTCGACCGTCAGCCCGGTGGCGAGCAGCTCTTCGGCAAGGGCGCCATAGGTTTCCACACACAACCGCCGGTAGGAGGTGCCCTCCTCGGACAGCCGGCGGCGCATGGTGCGCAGGCTCATGTGCAGGCGGTCGGCCACGTCCTCCTGGGTGATGCGGCCGTTCATCTGACGCAGCAGGACCTCGCGCACCGTGCCGGCCACGCCCTGGCACAGCCCGCGGCGTTGCAGCAGGTCGGCACACTGCTCCTCGTAGAGCTGGGCGGTGAGCGGACTCGCGTGCGGCATCGGATGATCGACATCGGACATGTCGAACACCGCGATATGGACCTCGGCGGCCTCGGTGAGCGGGATGTCGAACGCCTCCAGCAGCGGCACCAGCCGGGAGCGCATGTCCGCGCGCACCTCGCCGCGCTTGACCGGCGGGGCCACCCCGAAGACCAGGAACCAGTTGGTCAGCAATGCCGAGACATCACGCTCGTTCAGGAAGGCGCGCACGTCCTCGGGCAGATCCGAATCGTCGACGTAGACCCAGATCTCGTCGCCGTGGTCGACGTGCCAGACCCGCGCGAACGAGGTCATCAAGCTGATGTAGCGCAGGCTGACGTCGATGGCCGCGCGCATGGTGGGGCTGCTCAGGATGGCCATGCCCAGCGCGCCGTGCGTGGTGGCCCGGGTGCGCATGCCCGCCTCGCAACCCAGGCCGGGCGGATCGCCGAGCAGCGTGACCAGGTTGCGGACCATGGCCAGTTCCTGACCGGCCGAGATCTCCGCGCCGGGGGTCTTGAGCGCCACCGGATCGATGCCGGTGTCGCGCAGCAACTCGGTGCGAGTCAGCGCGTGCTCGTCGGCGACGTCGACGAGGATCGCCGCGTGCGCGACGGATCGCCGCCACTCCCAAGAGGCCACCCGTCCATGATTTCGCGGGGATGGCCGACACGCGAAAGCTTTTGGCCGGACATCGAAAGGACACGGCCTCGTCCTCATTGTCCGGTTACGGTGCCGGATGGCCGCTATCCACAAGCGTCTGGCCGGAGTTCGTATGCCCCCCAGCAAACTTCACGGCGCCCGGCGGCAATCCCGATGCGCCCCCTGGCCGAAGTTCGGAAGAGTGGCCGGAAAGCGGTGGCCGCGTTTCGAAATGCTGGCCGAAACGCCTAAATACCAAGCGATTTCACCGGGAACGCGCAGCCTGACCGCTTTGCGCAAGGTCATGACCTGATATCGCATGGCGAGTGTGCCGCCGTCGGCCTAGCGTTGTAGCTATCGTCGAGCAGACCAAGGTAGGCGAACCACAATGCCGAAGAAGACGCTTGCTGGAACACGAGTCGCGATCACCGGAGGCACCTTCGGGATCGGTAAGGAAGCCGCGCTGGCCTTCTTGGCCGCGGGCGCCGAGGTCGCGATCGGCGATTCGGATCCCGGCAAGGTGCGCGCGATCACCTCGCAGTTGAACCGGATCCACGGCGCCGACGTCGTCGGCTTACAGGTCGACGTCACCGACGGCGGCCGGTTCGCCGAATTCCTGGAGCACGCCGAACGCCGGCTGGGCGGCCTCGATGTGGTGGTCAACGCCGCCGACGTCGGGCCGACCGGCACCTTCCTCACCGAGTCGCAGGCCGAATCGGACCGGCAGATCGACAGCAATCTGCGCGCGGTCATCACCGGGTCCCGGCTGGCGGGCATCCGATTCGTCGAGCAGGGGCACGGGCACATCGTCAATATCGGCTCGGCCATCGGGGTCACGGCCTCGCTGGGGGCCGCGGTGTACTCCGCGACCAAACACGCGGTGGTCGGGCTGGGCACCGCGCTGCATCGAGGCCTGGCCGAGGAGGGCGTCATCGTCAGCACCATCGCGCCCGGCTACGCACCCGACCCGGAGGCGGTGGCGGACGCCATCGTCGACTGTGTCGAGCATCAGCGGGCCGGGCTGGTGGTGGTTCCGCCGAACGGGTGGTTCCGCACGGCGGTGCCGGATCCGGTCCAGCTGCGGCACACCATGCGGCGGATGCTCGGCATGGTCTGAGGCTCACAGATCGCGCAGGACGCGCTTGAGCACCTTCCCGGTCGGGTTGCGGGGCAGTTCATCGACGAACAGCACATCCCGCGGCACCTTGAACCGGGCCAGGTTCTGCTTCACATAATCGCGCACCTCGTCCTCGGTGAGCGAATGCTCTTCCCGCACAACGACAACCGCGCGCAACCGCTGCCCGTGCTTGGGATCCTCGACGCCGAAGGCGGTGACCTCCTCGACCGCGGGGTGGGCGGCGAGCAGTTCCTCGATCTCGCCGGGGAAGACGTTCTCGCCGCCGGAGACGATCATGTCGTCGTCGCGGCCGTCGACGAAAAGGCGTCCGGCGCTGTCGAAGTGGCCGACGTCACCGGTGGACATGAGCGCGCCGACCCGATCCTTGTCGCCGCCGCCGGTGTAGCCCTCGAACTGGAAGGTGTTGCCCACGAAGATGCGCCCGGTCCGGCCCGCGGGCAGTTCGGCGCCGTGCTCGTCCAGGATCTTCACGGTGGCGCTCGGCGCGGGCGTGCCGACACAGCCGGGTTCGCGCGCCAGATCGGCCGGGGTGGCGATGGTCGCGTAGGCGACCTCGGTGGTGCCGTACACGTTGTAGACCACCGGGCCGAACGCCTCGGTGACGCGCCGGCACAGGTCCGCGCCCAGCTGCGAACCCGCGACGAAGATGATGCGCAGGCGCGAAAGGTCCTTCCCGGCACGCGATTCCGGCGGCAGGTCGACCAGGCGCTGCAGCATCACCGGCACCGCGACCAGGGCGGTCGCGCCGTTGCGGTCGAGACTGTCGAGCACGGCCCGCGGATCGAACCGCCGGCGGATCACCAGCGTGGTCCCGAACCCGACCGCCATCATGACGTGCGCGAAACCGAGCGTATGGAACAGCGGCGCCGGGCATTCGGTGATCTCGCGGGCCCGGAACGGCACCGGGCCGATGATGGCGGCGAGCGGGGCCAGCGAGGTCGGCTCGCGACGCGGGGCGCCCTTGGGTGTCCCCGTGGTGCCGCTGGTCAGCAGGATGATGCGGGCCGGGGTGGTCGCGCGGCGCGGGGCCGTGCGGGCGCCACCGGCGATCAGGTTGTCCAGGGTGTCGACGCCGGGCTTGTCGGTCCAGGCCCGGTAGCGGCCGCGCGGCGGCGCCAGCTCGCCCAGGATCGGGGAGTATTCGTCGTCGAAGACCAGCAGATCGGCGCCCTCGCGGGTGACCACCTCGCGCAGCTGCGGTCCGGCGAAGTCGGTGTTCAGCAACAGGATTCGCGCGCCGCACTTGGCCGCGGCGAACACCGAGTAGTGGAAACCGCGATGATTGCGGGCCAGGATCGCGACGCACTCGCCGTCGCGCAATCCGCGCGCCCGCCAGGCGTTGGCCAAAGCCGTTGTGCGCTCGTCGAGTTCGCGGAAGGTGACGGCACCGAGCTCATCGATGAGGGCCGCGCGGTCGCCGTAGCGTTCGGCCGCGACGGTCACCGCCCCGCCCATCAGCCCGGAGCGCAGTACCGCGACGCCCATGCGCGCGAGCCGGTCCGGGCGCACCGGCGTGACCAGCCCGGCACGCACCGCGAGCGAGGCGTAATACGCCTCGTCCGCCACCCGGCGCACCGCCGTACCGATCGGATTGGCGAGCCTCATCACTCGACCCCTCTCCACTCCGCACCGCCACCTTGCGGGCAACCGCCCTCACAGTAAGGTCTGTCACATCGATCCGTCGACCGGCTGCCCGCGCGCGACCGGGCGGGCGACCTCGGCGATGATGGACTGATGTCCAGTTCCTTCGCTATCGCCGTCGACGACCTGACCGGGCCGGACATCGCCGCCCTGCTGACCCAGCATCTGGCCGACATGCACGCCCATTCACCCGAGGACAGCGTGCACGCCCTGGACCTGGTCGAACTCCGGAAGCCGGAGATCACCTTCTGGAGTGCCCGGGACGGCGGCGCCCTGCTCGGGTGCACGGCGCTGAAGGAACTCGATCCCACCCACGGCGAGATCAAGTCCATGCGCACCGCCACCGGCCACACCGGGCGCGGGATCGCCGCCGCCCTGCTCGGCCATCTCCTCGCCGAGGCCCGGGCTCGCGGTTACGCCCGGCTGAGCCTCGAGACCGGCGCCACCGAATTCTTCGCGCCCGCCGTCCGCCTGTATCAGCGGCACGGCTTCGAGTTCTGCGACCCGTTCGCCGACTACGCCGCCGACCCGCACAGCCTCTTCCTGACGCGGACGCTGTAAACGATCTTCGCCGCCCCGGCGACTTACAGTGGTGCGCATGACAACTGGGCCCGGCGCCCGGACCGCCCGCCGGTCACCCGCCTGGTGGCGTGCCGTGATCGGCACGGTCACCGGCTCGATCGCCCTCTGCTACGGCACGCTGCTGTGGCAGCAAGCCATCGAGGGCCCCTTCCTCCCGGGCTTGCTGCTGCTCCTCACCCTGCTGGGCTTGGCCGGGCTGTGGCTGCTCGTCGCCGTGTTCGGTCTGCTCGCCTACCGCGCCGTGCGCGCCTGCCTGATCGCCCCGGTCATCGTCGCCCTGGGCATCACCCTCGCCCAGACCGGGACGCCGGCCCGACTCGCCTGGGAGCTCTCGCAGCGCGACTTCGAGACGGTCGCGGCGCACTGCCTCCAGGCCGCCCCGTCGACCACGCTGCCGCGGCAGGAGATCGGCCTCTTCGACGTACGCGCGATCTCCCGCCACCCCGCGGGCTGCCTCTTCCGAACCCGCAGCAGCACAGAGGATTACGGCTTCGCCTACTTTCCCGGCGCGGCGCCCGCACCCGAGGACGCCACCGTCTCCTACACCCGTTTCGACGGCAGCTGGTACCACGTCCGGCAGGCCTGATCCGCTCAGCCGAGGGCCTTGCCGAAACCTTCGACGAGTTCGTCGACCTGGGCGTCGGTCATGACGAAGGACGGGGAGATCTGCATCGCACCCTGGCCGGCGGCCCGACCGGAGATGCCGTGCGTGCGCAGGGTTTTGACCAGCGGGAGGCCTTCGGCCGGATCGGCCAGCTGGATGGCGGCGACAGCGCCGAGGCCGCTGCGGATCTCGGCGACGCGCGGGTGCTCGGCCAGCGGCGCCAGCTTCTCGTGCAGCGTGGCTTCCAGGCGCGCCGACTCCGCGAGCAGGTTCTCGCGCTCGATGATCGCGAGGTTGGCCAGGGCCGCGGCGGCGGCCGCGGCGTGGCCGCCGTAGGTGTAGCCGTGCCGCCACCAGACGCCACCGGCGAAGAACGGCTCGGCGATGTGCGGGGCGATGAAGACCGCGCCCATCGGGAGGTAGCCGGAGGTCAGGCCCTTGGCGGTGGTCATCAGGTCGGGCCGCAGATCGAAGCGGGTGGAGGCGAACCAGGACCCGCCGATCCGGCCGAAACCGGTGACGACCTCGTCGGCGACGAACAGGATGTCGTTGTCGCGGCAGATCTGGCGCACCTCGGCCAGGTAGCCCTGCGGCGGCAGGTAGACCCCGCCCGCGCCGATGATGGGTTCGCAGAAGAAGGCGGCGATGTTCTCCGCGCCGGTCTGCTCGATCAGGGCCAGCAGCGCCTTCGCGTCGTCCCAGGCGATCACGCGGGTGTCGGCCATGAGCTCGCCGTAGCCCTCGCCGTTGACCGGGATGCCCGCGAGCGCGGTGCCGCCGACATGCATGCCGTGGTAAGCCTTCTGTCGGCTGACCAGGATCTTCTTGTCCGGCTTGCCCATTTCCCGCCAGTAGCGGCGGGCCAGCTTGGCAGCGGTGTCGACCGAGTCCGAGCCGCCGGAGGTGAAGAAGATCTTGCTGCCCGGGACCGGCGCGATGGTCGCCAGCTTCTCGGCCAGCTCCTGGGTGGCGGGGGCGGCCAGGTCACCGAAGTTGGAGTAGTGCGCGATCTGGCGCAACTGAGCGGCGACGGCGTCGGCGATCTCGCCGCGGCCGTGCCCGATGTTGGTGAACCACAGCCCGGCGGTGGCGTCGAGATAGCGGGTGCCCGCCTGGTCGTAGATGTAGGCGCCCTCGCCGCGCGCGACGACGAACGCACCGTCCTTCTCGATGGCCCCCATATCGGCGAAGCCATGCCACAACGCTGTCATTCCAACCACCTTTGCTTGTCGGACTCCGCCGCACCGCACCACCGGCCGGCCAGTTCGCCGAGGGCGACGACAGCGACGGCGAGCAGCGCGAACGCCACACCCAATACCACCAGGCCGATCGTCATCGAGACGTATCCCTGCCCGCGCGGGTCGAGGAACGGGTACGGATACCAGTCCACGATCGGCCCGCGAAACAGGGTATACGCGCAATATACCGACGGGTACGCCAGCCACGTTCCGATCAGTCGCGCGCTGATTCCGAGCGCGTACGGGGCTGCCATCCAGTCCGCGAGCAGGACGATCGGCAGCACCCGGTGCAGCATGTCGTTGACCCACGGGCGCTCGGCCCCCAGCGCCACATCCGACAGCAGCGCCGCGTACACGATTCCGGTGATGACCAGGTAGAGCGTGGCCGCGCCGCGAAACACCTGCCAGCGCCGGCTACCGGGATCGAGCAGTCCGCCGATCAGCAGGATCGCCATGGCGAAAATGTTGGACTGGATCGTGAAGTAGCTCAGATGATTCGCCAGTGTGTAGCCAGGAGATCCCGCCTGCTGGATCGGCCCGGCGATCAACGCCACAAGGGCCAGTCCGGCGAATGCCACGCGCAGCCCCCGCAGCCAGCGCGGGGACCTCACAGAACCGGGCGACACCTCGGCGGCGTGCATCCAGCGATTCTTACACGGGCGCTGCCTGGAGAGCGCCCGCCGTCAGATTCACTCAGGGTTTGCTCAGACAGGTTTCGGCCGCCGCCAGCGACCGGCGACGGCCCCCAGCAGCGCGATGGCCAGGGCAAGCAGAACGAACACGGCCACCAGGATGACGAGCCCGACGGCGAGCGGCCCGTAGCCCTGCTCGCGCGGATCGAGGAACGGATAGGGATACCAGTCCACGATCGGCCCGCGCACCAGGCTGTAGACGCCGTACAGGACGGGAAAGACGAGCCAGCCGCCGATCAGGCCGGCGGACAGCCGCAAGGCGACCGGTACCAGCACCCAGTCCACCAGCATCACGATCGGGATCAGCCGATGCAGGACGACGTTGATCCACTGGTCGGTCAGCATCACATCGACGTCGGCGAGCAGCACCGCGTACACCAGGCCGGTGATCACCATGTACAGCGTCGCGGCCCCACGGAACACCTGCCACCGACGGCTGTGCGGGTCGCTCAGACCGCCGATCAGCAGCACGACCACCGCCAGAACATTGGACTCGATGGTGAAGTAGCTGAAGAAGTTCGCGATCGAGTAGGTCGGCGAATCGAGCTCGCGCAGCGGGATCCAGACCAGCGCGACAATGGTGAGCACACCGAAGGCAACTCGAAGGATCCGGATCCACAGCGGCGTTCCTGAGCTGGTGTTCATCGTCTGATGATCGCACGAACACAGCTGTCACAGGGGCCGGAAACGCAACGCAGCACTCGATCAGCAATCACACCTGTTCGGTCTCGGGACCTGTGCTGACCGGCTGGTATGCGGGGTTCGCTAGGCTTGACGATGCCATGACCAGGACAGCCGACCCCGCAGTGCGCGAGCTCCGCACCCGACTGGCGAACCTCTCGCTCCGCGACGAATACCGGCTGCGCCGCAAGCTGGATCGCGCCCGCGGCACCGAACTCGCGAGCGTGACGGCCGAGATCGAGGCCGCCGAGCTGCGCGTCGAGGGGCGCCGGGCGGCGGTGCCGCAGATCCGCTACCCCGAGCAACTGCCCGTCACCCAGCGCCGCGAGGACATCGCGGCGGCGATCGCCGCGCACCAGGTGGTGATCGTCGCGGGCGAGACCGGGTCGGGCAAGACCACCCAGATCCCGAAGATCTGCCTGGAGCTGGGGCGCGGCGTGCGCGGCACCATCGGCCACACCCAGCCGCGCCGGCTGGCCGCGCGCACGGTGGCCGAGCGGATCGCCGAGGAACTCGGCACCGAACTCGGCGATGTCGTCGGCTACACGGTGCGGTTCACCGATCACGCCTCGGACCGCACGCTGGTCAAGCTGATGACCGACGGCATCCTGCTCGCCGAGATCCAGCGCGACCGGCTGCTGCGCCGCTACGACACGATCATCATCGACGAGGCGCACGAGCGCAGCCTCAATATCGACTTCCTGCTCGGCTACCTCAAGCAGTTGCTACCGCGCCGGCCGGACCTGAAGCTGATCATCACCTCCGCGACCATCGATCCGGAACTGTTCGCGCGCCACTTCGCCGACGAGAAGGGCACGCCCGCACCGATTGTCGAGGTGTCGGGCCGGTCCTATCCGGTGGAGATCCGGTATCGGCCACTCGCGCTGGAATTGCCCTCGGCCACGCCGGACGACGACGAGGACACCCGGATCGTGGATCGCGACCCGGTCGACGCCATCGGCGACGCGGTGCGCGAGCTGTTCGACGAGGGCGACGGCGACGTGCTCGTCTTCCTCTCCGGCGAACGCGAAATCCGGGACACCGCGGACGCTTTGCGCGACCTGAACCTGGCGCGCACCGAGATCGTGCCGCTCTACGCGCGCCTGTCGGCGGCCGAGCAGCACCGGGTCTTCCAGGCGCACACCGGACGTCGGGTCGTGCTGGCCACCAACGTCGCCGAGACCTCGCTCACGGTGCCGGGCATCCGGTACGTCGTGGACCCGGGCACCGCGCGGATCTCCCGCTATTCGATGCGCACCAAGGTGCAGCGTCTGCCGATCGAGGAGGTGTCGCAGGCCTCGGCGCGGCAGCGCTCCGGGCGTTGCGGTCGTGTGGCCGACGGTATCGCCATCCGGCTGTATTCGGAGGACGACTTCGAATCCCGGCCCGCGTTCACCGAACCGGAGATCCTGCGCACCAATCTGGCCGCGGTCATCCTGCAGATGACGGCGCTCGGACTGGGCGATATCGAGAACTTCCCGTTCGTGGAGGCGCCGGACAAGCGCGCGATCCGCGACGGCATCGCGCTGCTGGAGGAGCTGGGCGCGCTCGCGCGCCCGGGCGCGAACAAGCTCGCGCCACAAACGGATTCCGACACCGCCGAGGCCGCGCCGGCGGGCGAGACCGCCTTGACCCTCACCCCGCTCGGGCGCGAGATGGCACAGCTGCCGGTCGACCCGCGGATGGCGCGCATGCTGGTGCAGGGGCAGCGCAACGGCTGCCTGGCCGAGGTGCTGATCATCGTCGCGGCGCTCTCGATCCAGGATGTGCGCGAGCGCCCGGCCGAGCATCAGCAGGCCTCCGATCTCAAGCACGCCCGGTTCGCGGTGGAGGGCTCGGACTTCCTGGCCTACCTGCGACTCTGGGACTACCTGACCGACCAGCGCAAGGCGTTGTCGTCCAACCAGTTCCGCCGGATGTGCCGCGACGAGTTCCTGCATTACCTGCGGATCCGGGAGTGGCAGGATCTGCACGGCCAGTTACGCACGATCACCCGGGGGCTGGGCTGGTCGGCCGAGAGCTCGTCGAGCGAAGGCGCGCCGGGCGAGACCGACCGGGCGGCAAGCACATCCGAGGGCGGGCGCGGCAAAGCCTCCGGGCGGAACGCGGGCGGACCAGAGGGCGGCCGTCGATCGGGCGGCCGGAATGCCAAGCGCGGCAAGAACGAAGCGGCGCCGACCGCGACTATCGCCGAATCCGATGGCTTACCTTGGGATTCCACGGCGATCCACCAGTCGCTGCTGGCGGGCATGCTCTCCCACATCGGCGTGCGGGAAGCCGAATCACGGGAGTTCCTGGGCGCCCGCAACGCCAAGTTCATGATCTTCCCGGGCTCTTCCCTGGCCAAGAAGCCGCCGCGCTGGGTGATGGCCGCCGAACTGGTCGAGACCTCGCGCCTGTGGGGCCGGATGGCCGCGCGGGTGGAGCCGGAATGGGCCGAGCAGCTCGCCGGTGATCTGGTCAAACGCACCTACTCCGAGCCGCATTGGTCGTCCAAGCGAGGCGCGGCACGGGCCTACGAGCGGGTGACCCTGTACGGGATCCCGCTGGTGGTGAGCCGGCCCGTCGACTACGGGCGCATCGATCCGGAGATCTCGCGCGAGTTGTTCATCCGCCACGCCCTGGTGCAGGGCGAATGGCAGACCGGCCACGAGTTCTTCCACCGCAATCGCGCCCTGCTCGACGACGTCGCCGATCTGGAGCACCGGGCCCGCCGCCGCGACATCCTCGTCGACGACGAGGTGCTGTTCGAGTTCTACGATCAGCGCGTCCCCGCCGATATCGTCTCGGTCCGGCACTTCGACAGCTGGTGGAAGACGGCCAAGCGCAAAGACCCGGCGCTGCTGGAGTTCTCGAAGTCCACGGTCGTCAACGACGGCGCGGTCGCCCTGGATCCGACCGACTTCCCCGACGCCTGGCGCCAGGGTGAGCTGAGCTTCCCGCTGACCTATCAGTTCGAGCCCGGCCAGGACGACGACGGCGTCACCGTCCGCATCCCGGTCGAGCAGCTCGCGCACGTCCGCCCGGTCGGCTTCGACTGGCTGGTGCCGGGCATGCGCGAAGAACTCGCCGCCGCGCTGATCAAAATCCTGCCGAAAACCCTGCGCCGCCAGGTGGTTCCGGCTCCGGACTATGCCGCCGCCGCGCTGGCCGCGCTCACCGCGCGGGCCGAGCCGCTGCGCACCGGGCTGGCGCGCGAACTGTCGCGCCTCGGTTCGATCACCATCTCCCCCGCCGATCTGGACCCGGCCGCGCTGCCCGATCATCTGCGCATGACCTTCGCCGCCGTGGACGGCGGCGGCCGGGTACTGGCCAAGGGCAAGAGCCTGACCGCGCTGAAAACGCAACTCGCCGAACAGGTTTCCGCCTCCGTGGCCCGGGCGACCGCGGGCGCCGAACGCGCGGCGAGCACGGTGTGGACCTCGGAATCCCTCGGCACGGTCGAGCCGACCGTGCGCCGCGAGGTCGCCGGGCAGACCGTGACCGGTTATCCGGCCCTGGTTCCCGAGGGCCCGGGTGTGGCCGTGCGCGTGCTCAGCTCCCCCGCCGAGCAGGCCGCCGCCATGCGCGCGGGCACCAGGCACCTGGTCCTGCACGCCATCGCGACCTCGCCGCGCACCGTCACCGCGGGCCTGCCGCCCGCCGACCGGCTCGCGCTGAGCCAGAACCCCTACGGTTCGCTCGACGCCCTGGTCGAGGATTGCCGTGCGGCCGCCGCCGACGAATTGATCGCCGGCGCAGGCGGTCCGGTCAACGATCCGGAGCGTTTCAGCGCGCTCGTGGCCGCGATCCGCCCGCAGCTCTCCACCGCGGTCGTTCGCCTGGTCCGCGCGTCCGTGCCGATTCTCGCTGCCGCGCACCGGGTTTCGGCCGCACTCACCGAAACGCGGGAGCAGGATATCGCCGAGGACGTGCGCCACCAGGTCGACGAACTGGTCTTCCCCGGCTTCATCTCCGAGTTCGGCGGCGCCCGGCTGCGCGAAGTCCCGCGCTACCTGCAGGCCGCCACCGCGCGCCTGGAAGCCCTTCCCGCCTCGGCGGGGCGGGACCGGCAGGGCATGATCGAGGTGGATCGCGCACTGAGCGCCTACGACCGGCTCCTCAACGCTCTGCCCGAGCACCGCAGGGCCGCCCCCGATGTCGTCGAGATCTGGTGGATGATCGAGGAACTGCGCGTCAGCTTGTTCGCCCAGAAGCTCGGCACCCCCTACCCGATCTCTGTGAAACGGATCGAGAAGGCCATCTCCGCCGTCCGCCGCTGAGACAGACGGAAGAACCGCCGAGCGCGCTGGCGCTCGGCGGTCCGGGATGGGCGGTGGGTCAGTCGGCGGGGGCGGCTTCGGCGCGGGCGGTCCGCATGTCCTGGATCTCGCGTTCGAAGTCGTCGGCGGAGGTGAAGGACCGGTAGACCGAGGCGAAGCGCAGGTAGGCGACCTCGTCGAGATCGCGCAGCGGGCCGAGGATGGCCAATCCGACCTCGTGGCTCGGCACCTCGGGAGAACCCTTGGCGCGCACCGCGTCCTCGACCTTCTGCGCGAGCAGGTTCAGGGCGTCGTCGTCGACTTCGCGGCCTTGACACGCCCGGCGCACACCGCGAATGACTTTCTCACGGCTGAACGGTTCGGTGACGCCGCTGCGTTTGACCACGGACAGGATCGCCGTCTCCACCGTGGTGAACCGGCGGCCGCAATTCGGGCAGGAGCGGCGACGGCGGATGGCCGCGCCCTCCTCGGCCTCGCGCGAGTCGACGACCCGCGAGTCAGGGTGCCGGCAGTACGGGCAATGCATCCGAGAGATCCTTCGTCGATGCCATAGTTCTTCGAGGATACTCGGGGCCTACCACCGATTTCGCTCGGTAGCTACTCCACCACGGCCCACTGCTGAGTCATATCGGAGATCAACTCCGGGATGCGGGCGATCGCGCGGCCCTGGGCGAGCTTGTTCCAGAACGATTCGCCGAGCACCGCGGCGGCCAGGGCCGAGTTGGATTCCATGTCGATGTGGCGCGGATTGAGGTCGCCCATGATGTAGCTCCAGCGGTCCTCGCGGTCGGCCCAGTTGAAGGCGGGCAGCGGGGTGCGCAGGCTCAGGGTGCGCCCGGCGACGTCGGCGCTGACGACGGCGGGGCGGAAGCTGCCCGGTGCGCGCACGCCCGGCACGGCCGGTTTGCCGGCGACGGTACTGACATAGGTGAGGACCCGGCCCATCGCGCCGCGCCCGCTCGACGTGGCGTCCCATTGGTCGGCGATGACGTAGTTCTGTTCGCGGTCGGTCATCCGGACCAGCGCATCGATGTAGCCCTCGCGGGTGCCCGTGGCGATGGACTGCCAGGCGGTGCGGATGCTCGCGTCGATCACACCGGCGCTCAGCATCTCCTCGATGCCGGCCATCCCCGCGGCGACGTAGGCCTCGTGCATGGGCACCAGGTCGGTGAAGATGTGCTTCTGCATGATCATCAGCCGGGTTTGGTACCAGGTGATATCGGCGGCGCTGAGCCGTGCGCCCTCGGCGGCCAGCAGCTTGATATCGGCGGGGACCTTGGCGACCAATTCGGCCGGGGTGGCGCGCAACAGGTCGGCTACGGCATTGCCGAGCTGGTGGATGCCCGGCACGTCCAGGATGACGCCCGCATCGCGCAGATCGAAGAATCCGGAGGCGAAGGAGCCGCCCGCGATGCCCGCCAGGCCGGCCCACCAGAGCTCCGGATGCTGGGTGGTCAAGCGCAGATAGTTGACGTACACCTGGCTGAAGGTGCGCTCGTTGACCGCGACGCCGCGGCTGGGATCCCAGGCGGCGAGGTCGATCTCGGCATTGCCGGTGGCGACGACGAGCCAGTACTGGTGGAGCAGGGTGCCGTAACGCTGCGGGGCGACGCCGTCGGCGCGGGCCGCCTCCAGCGCCGCGCGCAGGACCGATTCGTCCAGGGGCAGCGTGGGATTCAGGCCGCCGCCGCTCGACCCGTCAGCGTTGACGGCGGGCAGATCCAGGTAGGCGGCGTAGGCGGGCTCGGCCTGGGCGGCGGGCAGCGCGCCGAGCCCGAGCAGCAGACAGGTGAACAGCACGGCCAGCCGGGCTGCCCGAGGCGAACGGTGTGAGCGTCCGGCGGTGTGGTGCGTCATCGCGTGAAATCCCGAAATCGATCATGGCAGTAACTGCCTCGGACACGTCGCTCAGCACCGTAGCAACGTGTTCTGATTCTCGATCGATAATTCCGGCCACGGCCCGCGAACCGGCCTCGGCCGCAACAGATCCGCTAACGGACATGCCCCGGATCCGCGGCGGGCAGCTGTTCCACCACGACCGGCGTGGTCGCCGGCTGGACCCCGAAGCTGCCCGCCCGCCACTGCGCCAGCAGGATGAGCGAGGTGACCACGAGCGCGCTCAGCAGCGCGGCCACCGCGAGCACCGCGAACCCGACCTGGGCCTCGGCCACGCGCGGATCCATCGGATGGGCGCCCTGCGGCGGCCGGGTGATTCCGGTGCGCCGGTGCGCCGGCACCGCACCGGCCGGGCGGCTGTCGCGCGGGCGCCGGTCCGCGAGCCGGCGCGGCGCCGAATCCAGTGCGCGCAGGGTGATGTGGTGCGACTGCCGGACCAGCGGCGCGGCGGCCGGTTCAGCCGGTTCGGCCGGTTCGACGGCGACCGGCACGGCGGGCACGAGGCCGAGTTCATAGAGGGAGGGAGCTGTGGTCTCGCGGATCGCTGTGCTCATCGGACGAACCTCCGGGTGGGTGCTGAGGAGAGCGGCTATTCGATCATGCGTTCGAAGAACTGATGTTCGATTTCTACCACGCGGCACCGACAAAGTCAGCAAGAAACACGACTTGGGTCGAACAGGTGTTTGAAACATCGGCGTGACCGGACTAAATTCAAGAGGCGACATCATCTACAGCAGGAAGGCGGGTTCCGGTGAGCCACACAGACGGCACGGGCGACGAGAGCGGAGTCGGTACCGACCAGCCCCTGACCGGGGCGGATCTCACCGTGCGTCAGCGCAAGGTCCTAGACGTCATCCGCTCCTCGGTGAGCGAGCGTGGCTACCCCCCGAGCATCCGGGAGATCGGCGACGCGGTCGGGCTCACCTCTACCTCCTCGGTTGCCCATCAGTTACGGGCCCTGGAGCGTAAGGGTTATTTACGGCGCGACCCGAATCGTCCACGCGCCGTGGACGTCCGCATCCTCGACGACACGGTGCGCTCGGTGACGAGCCTGCACGGCGCCGACCACGAGGCCGAGGATGCCAGTCGTCCCACCCCGACCTTCGTGCCCGTGCTGGGCCGGATCGCCGCCGGTGGCCCGATCCTGGCCGAGCAGGCCGTGGAGGACGTCTTCCCGCTGCCGCGCGAATTGGTCGGCGACGGTTCGCTGTTCCTGCTCAAGGTGGTCGGCCAGTCGATGATCGACGCCGCGATCTGCGACGGGGACTGGGTGGTGGTGCGCCAGCAGAACGTCGCCGACAACGGCGAGATCGTGGCCGCCATGATCGACGGCGAGGCCACCGTCAAGACGTTCAAACGCACGGGCAACGACGTGTGGCTGCTGCCGCACAACCCGCTGTTCGAGCCGATCCCGGGTAACGACGCCCGCATCCTCGGCAAGGTAGTCACAGTCATCCGCAAGGTGTAGCGCCCACGGCGGGCGGCGAAGTTTCGCCGCCCGCCGCACGGTTCCAGGCCGTCCGGCGATCATCCTGCCCGGCAACGAATTACGATCCCTGAATCATGACGCTCGATCACGACCTGCCCGGTTCCACCACGCCCGTTCCCGACGCGATCACCCAGCTCATCGCACAGCGCGTAGAACTGTTCAACGCGCGCGACCTCGCCGCCCTCGACCTGCTGTACGAACCGGACGCGGTGGTGGTGCCCACACCCGGGCACGCGGTCAGCGAGGCCGGGCGTTCGGCCGCGCTGGCGCATCTCGTGAGTCTCGGCGTGCCGATGACCGCGCATATCCGCCAGTGCTACACCGTCGTCAATGTCGCCCTGCTGCTTGTCGATTGGACGATGCGGGGCACAGCCGCCGACGGCACGCCCGTCGACGTGTCCGGCGCCGCGACCGATGTCGTGCGCCGCGGCAGCGACGGGCAGTGGCGCTACGTCATCGACAACCCCTCGGGCAGCTAGCTCAGGGCAGCACGTCGTCGAATTTCTTGGAGCGCACCGCGCGCATGCCGTCGGATCAACCGAAGGGCGTTTGCAGTCGAAAGCGCGGACGCCGTAGATCCGCTCGCAGTCCGGACAATACCTACGTCTGGACGGAATGCTTTTCCGGCGGAGGGGGATTGGTGCTTCGAAATGCCCGGAACGACGCGAGCCCCGTTCCGGGCTTCGCGAACTAGGGCATCAAAAGCAGGTAAAGGAAGCTGTTGACCGAGCCGACAATGCTGCCGATAAGGTTGGGAATCATCGTGTACCTTCCTTCTCGTTGGCGGATTCGACTGTTATTCGGTACGGGCGGAAACGCGGATGGGACGCAAAAGCGCCGCGACGGTTTCCGGGGTCCAGCCGAGATTCGCCCCGGGGCGCGAACCGAGATAACCGGCGATCTCCGCGGGGCCCCAGCCGTGGGTGGCGCACAGGCCCGCGGCGAGGTGCCGGAGATAGGCCGCGGCCGGCGGATTGCCGGGCAGATCGCGGTAGCGCCACGGCGCGGTGAAGGTGAGCACCGGATGACCGTCGCGGGTGCCCGCGCGCACCACGGTTTCGTACCGGCCGGGGCCGAAGGTCGCCCGGCCGGTGTCGAGCACCTCGGTCAGATCCAGATCGGCGCCGGGCGCGCGATACATCTCCTGCGCGAAGATATCGCTGAACTGCGCGGCGCTGATCAGGTGTGCCGCGACGGCGGTCTCGCCCGGCACCTGCGGGTCGTAGAAGGCGCGCCCGCCGGTCCAGGTGAGGGATTCGGTCGCGAAGTACAGCACGCCGGGCAGCAGTAGCGGGACCGATCGCGCGGGGTCCGCGCCATCACGACAGCCCGGCAGCGTGAGCGCGCCGCCCTCGGGCCGCCCGCCGCGCAGATAGCAGCGCAGCCGGTGCCGGTGCATGTTCGAGCCGTAGGACGCGTACCAAACCCTCACTCAGCCATGGTGCGTCCACATCTAGGCGCCTGTCACGGCGACCGGCCGCACCGCGGGGTCGCGGGCCACCGCGCGCACGATCTCCCCGGACCGCACCGCCACGTTCGACAGCAGCGAGGAGGAGATGCCGTGCGTGTGCTCGGTCCCGCCCTGCAGGTAGATCCCGCCGGGCAGCGGCGTGCTGGTGACCAGCCGGTAGTCGCGGGCGACCCGGGGCCCGTCGGCGTCGGTGACGACGCGCTCGGCCAGGTCGCCGAGCAGCGAGCGCAACGGCATCGGCCGGAAGCCGGTGGCGCAGACGACCGCGTCGCAGCGCAGTTCCTCGGTCAGCCCGGTCGGCTCGTGCTCGACGGTCACCGTCACGCCGTCGCCGGTGTCGGTGACCCGCGCCGCGCGCGAGGCGCCGTGCATGAACAGCCGCCGGGTACCGCTGACCCGTTCGGCGTACTCGCGGGCGTAGAGCTCCTCGATCAACGGCAGGTCCACGGCCGAATAATTGGTGCCGCGGTGGTAATTCATCAGCCGGCGCCGGAATTCCGGTGTCGCGGAGTGGAAGTCGTCGACGGCCGCGGGATCGAAGATCCGGTTGGCGTACGGGCTGTCGTCGGAGGGACTGAAACCGTACTTCGCGAACACCGCGTGCACGGCCGAGCCCGGGTAGGTGGTGTGCAGGTACTGCACCACCTCGGCGGCGCTCTGCCCGGCGCCGAGCACGACGAAACGCTGCTGGGTCTGCTCCGGCAGCGCGGCCAGCCCGGGGAGCAGATGGTGATTGTGGAACACCCGCGGCCCCGCGGTGACACCCGCCGGCAGTTGCGCCGAAAGCCCGCCCGCCACCACGATATTGCGCGCCCGCAGCACGCCCGCCGCGCGACCAGCCAGGCGGATCTCGAAGCAGTCACCGGCATCGGTGATCGTCTCCGCGGTGGTGCCGTAGCGCACGTCGGCCTCGACGGTGCTCGCCGCCCACGCCAGGTAGTCGTGGAACTCCACGCGGGTGGGGAAGAAGGTCTGGTAGTTGATGAAGTCGTTGAGCCGGCCGCGTTCGGCCAGATAGCCCAGGAAGGTGAAGCGGCTGTGCACGTTCCGCTGCGTGACCAGGTCCTTGAGGAAGGAGATCTGCATCGTCGCGCCGGGTAGCAGCATGCCCGGGTGCCAGCCGAACTCTTCCTTGCGCTCGACGAAGCGGGCGGTCAACGCCGTGCCCGCGCTGCGGTTCTCGTTGAATTCCGCGAGCGCGATGGCCAGTGCGAGATTCGAGGGCCCGAAGCCGATTCCGGCGATATCGACGATGTCCTCGGAGTGCGGCATCACGCGACCTCGGGGGTGACCACATCCAGCCACAGACCGAGCACCGGCTCGGCCGCCAGCGTGACGAAATCGATCTGCGTCGCCCCCGCGGCCCGCCACTTCTCCACCAGCGACATCAGGCGCACCGAATCCAGGCCCGCGTCGAGCAGGTTGGTGTCTTCGGCCAATTCCTCCGGTCGCACGTCGAGTGCGGCGGCGATATCGGCGCGCACCTGCTGCCGGTCGAGCGCGGTCAAAGCCTCGTTCATGCGACTCCTCGGTCCGTGCGGCTGGATCACTCACCCAGCCCGTCCAACGTTTGTTTAGGCTACACTAACTTCTACCATATTGGTCATAGACCGGGATAGGCTGTCAAATGCCTCGGGGAGCCGGTCGTGCACGGAAAGGCAACGCCATCAACATCTTCAGCCCGGCACGCAGCGAGGACACCACAGCCCTCGCACCCTCGGCGGCGGCGTTCGTCCTGTCTCGTCCGCACGCCACCGTGCACGCCGACGGACAGGTCGCGACCTTCAAGAACGCCGAGCAGGCGGCGGCCACACTGCGTTCGGGCATCGTCACCCACATCGTCGGCGCGCTGCCCTTCGACCCGGGCGCACCGGCCGCGCTGTGGGCGCCGTCCACGGTGTCGGTGACGCCGGGCCCGCTGCGGGCCGGCGCGGCCACCCTCCCGCCGATCGCGGTCGAGGCGGCGATTCCCGAAGCCGCCGAGCACTTGCAGCGGCTGAAGGAGCTGATCGCGACGCTGTCGGAGGCCGGCACCGTGCTCGACAAGGTGGTGCTGGCCCGCGCCCTACGGCTGGCCGGCTCGGCGCCGGTGACCGCCGCGCAGATCCTGGACCGGCTCGTCGCCGGTGACGCCTTCGGCAACGGCTTCAGCGTCGACCTGTCCCCCGCCGGACCGGACTACACGGGCAAGGCCCTGGTCGGCGCGACCCCGGAGGTCCTGGTGCGGCGCAGCGGCGAGGTGGTCACCTGCCATCCCCTGGCCGGCAGCGCTCCCCGCCACGCGGATCCGGTGACCGATCGGGAAACCGCCGCGACCCTGCTGGATTCAGCCAAGAACCTGCGCGAGCACGCGTTCGTCATCGACCAGGTGCGCGCGGCGCTGACGCCGCTGTGCGACGAGGTGGTCATCCCGGACACCCCCGAACTCACCAGCACCCCGAAGCTGTGGCACCTCGGTACACCCATCACCGCCATCGTGCGCGATCCGGCGGTGACGGCCCTGGATCTGGCGCTGGCCATGCACCCGACGCCCGCGGTGTGCGGCACGCCCACCGCGGCCGCCCGCGAACTCATCACCGGGCTCGAAGGCGACCGCGGCTTCTACGCCGGTGCGGTCGGCTGGGCATCCGCCGACGGCGACGGTGAATGGATGGTCAGTATCCGGTGCGCGGAATTGTCGGCCGACGGCCGTTCGATTCTGGCCTACGCCGGCGGCGGGATTGTCGCCGAATCCGACCCGGACGCCGAACTCGCCGAGACCACAACGAAATTCGGGACCATGCTCGCCGCGCTGGGCGCGACCGAACACTGAGTCCCGGTTCGGCCCGGTTCGCCGGACACGCCGAATCCTTGCTGACCACCCCGCGGACCGGGCGAATTCACCAGGTGCGCCTATGATCGACCCAGTTCAACTGGGGCGGGCATAGCGAGGAGAAACAGCCTGTGAGTGGTTCGCCGGGTGCTGCCGAAAAGGCGCAGCCCCTACCGCGCGTGGCCGCGGGGCGTTCTTGGCTGGAGATATTGCCGTGGCTGAGCGCGCATCGCGCCGGCCCGTCACTCCTCGGTGAGAACGAACTCATTCCGAATGCGTGGATGTCGACACCGGCCGGTGCGGGGGTACCGCCGGAATTTCTCGGCGAGGTGTGCCGCCGTATCGCGGCGGTTTTCGTGGCGCGGCATCGGGATATGGAGTTGGCCGCCGCATTTCCGTTCGCATTCGCGACCGCCGATTTCGGCGACTTGGCGCTGAGCGCGAAGGTGCGCATCGCGCTGGGCGAGGACGGCGATCTGGCCGCCCTTGGCGCCCAGACCGTGCGGGACCTGGCGGCCGAGCCCGGCATCGGACCGGCGGCACTCGCCGAAATCGGGGCGGCGCTGGTGCGCTGCAGCATTCCGGTGCACTCGGCCACGCCCGCGGTCGCCGAATTCGAGGCCTTCGTGGCCGGATTGAGCGACCGGGACCGGTTTCTGCTCACCGCGCGCATTCTCGCCGTGAAGCCGATGACGCTGATCAGCTGCGGTATCGAACTGGGCATCTCACGGGAGCGGGTGAATCAGCTCGACAGCCGGCTGCGGGTTCAGGTGCGGACGATGTTCCGCGCCTCGCGCGAGTTGCAGCGCGCCGCCGACGTCCTGGCCGCCGCGGCGCGGCCGATGGCGGCGCTGGCCCGGGTCTGCGCCGCCGACCCGGATCTCACCGGGCCGGTCGCGGGGCTCGACCTGCGGCTGTGGCAGGTTCTGATCCGGCTCGACGATCGGATCGACGTCATCGACGACTGGCTCGTCGAGACGTCCGCCGAGGCCGCGCGCCAACGGGTCCGCAAGCTCCTGACGGCGGCCGCTTCACCGGAGGGGCTGGTCGAAATGACCGCGGCGGCAGCGACTTTCGAGCTGCCGCTGGACGAGACCGAACGGCTGCTGGCCTACCTCGGCTACCGCGTGGTCGAGCGGCATGTGCTGACCCGGTCGGCCTCGGTGCACGACGCGATCGCGGCCGTGCTGGCCCTGTCCGGCGAACCGCTGACGGTGGCCGAGATCCAGGCGGCGGTGGTGCCCGCGCGTTCGGTGTCGAGCATCCGCAACGCGATGGTCGCCGACGACCGCTTCGGCAAGGCCGACCGCACCCGCTGGGGCCTGACCCGGTGGGGCACCCGCTATGTGCCGATCCACCGCCAGATCGGGGAGATCCTGGACGCCAACGGCGGCCGGATCGAGCTCGAGGAGCTGGTCCGGCAGGTGACGCGCAACTTCGACGTGCGCGAGGTCAGCGTCCGGACCTATGCCGCGACCGGCGAATACGTCACCAACGCCGGTGTGGTCACCCGGCGCGAACGCAGCTACGCGCCGCGTAAGTCGCCGGCCAAGACCCGGGGGTTGTATCGCGAGGGCGAGGTGGTGCGCTGGCGCACCACGATCGCGGCCGCGCACCTGAAGGGCTCGGCGTTCAATCTGCCCTCGGCGCTGGCGGGCCTGGTCGGGGTCGGCCCGAATCATCCGGTCGAGCTGGCGAGCCGGCTCGGGCCGCAGGCGGTGCTGTGGGTGTCGGTGCAGGCGCGCTGCGGCACCATCAAGCGCTTCACCGATGATCTGGGGCTGTCGGCCGGGGACGAGGTTTTCCTCGAATTCACCCCTGGCGCATCGGGTTTGCGGTTCGACGTGGTGCCGGTGGCCGCGGTCGGCAGCGGCGACAAGGTGCGCCGGGCGCTGGCCGCCACCGGGCATTCCCAGGCGGCCCGGTTGCCCAAGGGGCAGGTGGGCGCCGCGCTCGCGGAGGCGATCTGGCTACCCGCAGCGACGGATCTGCGGGGTGTCGGCGAAGCGCTGCGGGCGCGCGGGGAGACGGGACTCGCGGACCTCGTAACCGGCTGACTCCCGCGCCGGCACCCGGCCGAGCCGCGCCACGACTGGCCGGTCCCCTGGCGGCGGCGTGTCGCTCCCGCGCTCCGCCTGTACCAGCACCGAGGCCGAATCCCACTGCTCCCCCGCCTCGGCCAGGCACAGGGTCGCACCCGAGACCAGGGCGGCGGACGCGGCCAGGAACGCTTCGAACTCACCCAGATCGGGCCCGAGCGCGACGGTGTCGTCCGCGTCGATGTCCCACTGCCGGGCAACGGTGCGCGCGGTGTCGGCCAGCACTTCGGTGTCGACCGCGCGGCAGGCGAAACCCTCCGGCGTGCAGAAGGCGAACCCCGCGCCCGAACGCGCGGCGGCGCTGGGCAATCCGATGAGCGTGTACGCCTCGGCCACGCTGACCGTGAGCGGATCCTCGCGGCCCGCGATCTCCTCCACGATGTGATCGTCGGTGACGTGCCCGAGCACCCAGTGCGCGCCCGCGACCCGCAGTTTGCGTTCGGTGACCGCGCAGGTCTCCCGGATGTCGAGCGGAATGGCCACGGCGCCCGCGTAGTTCACCGCGAGCGCCGCGAGCAGGCCCGCGTACCCGAAGTGGATGTAGACCGCGACCCGGTCGCCACCGCGCAGGCCGGCCGCGACCAGTTCCTCGGCCAGCAGCTCCACGCCTTCGGCGAGCAGGTCGTAGGTGTGCAGGCAGTCCTCGTCGAGGATCGCCGTCCGGTCGAAGGAGTGTCCGATTCCTTCGACCGCCTGCGCGATCCGCGTCATCATCTGCACTGCTGTGCCACCTCACGACCTCGAAACCGGAAACCCTTCCGGCCGGAAAGGTAAGGAAACCCTAACCAACGAATGTCCGATTTGGGAAATAGTGACCCAGGTCACTATCCGGTGGATCAGGCGGCCCGCACCTGACGCAGGCTCATCTCCAGCTCGTCGGTCGTGGCCACCACACCGCAGCGCCGCGCCACATAATTCACCGCCATCAGATGGTCCTCGCGGGTGAAATCCGCGGTGGCGTCGAGGGCGAAGAACGGCCGCACATCGCTCATGAACGCCTCGGCCGCGCTGAGCATGCAGCCCATGTGGGCGTAGACGCCGGTGATGATCAACTGGTCGCGCTGGTAGTGGCTGAGCAGCTCGCGCAGGTCGGTGCGCTGGAAGGCCGAGTAGCGCCACTTGGTGACCTGGATGTCGGAGGGTCCCGGCGCCAGCTCGGGCACCACCTGCGCCTGCGGGCCGTTCTCCAGCCCGGTGCCCCAGAAGTCGGCCAGGATGCCGCGCCGCGAGGGATGCTGATCCCCGGGCTGCATCGTGTAGATCACGGGAATGCCCGCCACCGTGCAGAATTGGCGTAACCGGCGGATATTGGCCAGCGCAGTGGCCATCGGCTCCTGATCGGTGCGGTAGGCGTCGATGAAGTACTGCTGCATATCGTGGATCAGCAGCGCGGCGCGCGAGGGCTCCAGCGACCAGGGCACCCGGTTGTCCTCGACCTCATCGGGCGACGGCAGCGTGTAGGGGGCGATCGGCGGGATGGCCAAAACAAATCCTCTCGGGGACAGGCTCGATGAACGGGTTTTCAGCGGTTACATGTCGAGGGTGGCGCCGCCGTCGACCCGCAGGTCGTGCAGCGTGATGTGCCGGGCGGCCGGTGAGGCGAGGAAGTACGCGGCCTCGGCCACGTCCTCCGGAAGACCGATGCGGCGCAACGGAATTCCGGCCCGGTAGCGGTCCGGGTCACCGGCGATGATGCGTTCGCGGGCGATGTCGGCCAGTTCGGCGTCGGCGCCGTGCATCCCGCGCAGCATGGGCGTATCGGTGGAACCCGGCGAGACCAGGTTCACCCGGACACCCTGCGCGGCGACCTCGAGCCCGAGCGAGCGGGCGAACGCGGCCGCCGCGGCCTTGGACGCACCGTAGGCGGCCATTCCGGCGCGGGGCGTACTCGCGGCGTTGGAGGTGACCACGACGATCGCGCCGCCACCGTTGGCCGCCATCGCCGCGGCCGCCAGCCGGGTGACGTTCATTGTGCCGGTGGCGTTCACGGTCAGGCACCGATTCCACTGTGCCGCCGTCAGATCCGCGGCGTCACCGGTTTCCAGCACGCCCGCGGCGTGCACCAGCACCGATATCGGGCCGATGGCCCGGGCGGCGTCGGCGAAGGCGCCGGCCACCGCGTCCTCGTCGGAAACATCGACGCGGGCCGCGTGCCCGACGAAATCACCCTCGGCGGCACGGATCTCGGTGCGCACCCGGAAGACCGCGGGATCGGTGTCCCACAGCGATACCGGCGCCGAGCGCGCCGCGAACAATTCCGCGACCGCCCGGCCGATCCCTGCCGCCGCCCCGGTGACGACGACCGGACCACACGCTTCCCAGCTCTGCGACATAAGGTTAGCCTATACTGACTTTCTCGCGAATGACAATGCTCGATGGAAGGGCTCGATGTTGGACTCCCCACTCCCCGGCTTCACTCCGTGGCCGCCCGCCGAAGCCGAGCTCTACCGCTCGCTCGGTTACTGGACCGGCGAAACCTTCAGCGACCTGCTGGCCGCGCGGGCCGCGAGGCACCCGGACGCCGTGGCCGTGGTCGACACCGCGCAGCGCTGGACCTACGCCGAATTGCAGACCCGGGCACAGGAATTGGCCACCGGGTTCGCCGAGCTCGGCATCCGGCCGCGGGACCGGGTACTGGTGCAGCTGCCGAACATCGCCGAGTTCGTCGAGGTGATCTTCGGTTTGTTCCAGGCCGGGGCGCTGCCGGTGTTCTGCCTGCCCGCGCACCGCCAGGCCGAGCTGGTGCCGATCGCCCAGGCCAGCGGCGCGGTCGCCCTGATCACCTGCCATCACCATCAGCTCTTCGATCACGCGGCGCTGGCCGAGACCGTGCGCGGCGCGGCGGCCGAGCTCGACCACGTGATCGTCGTCGCGGATCGCGGCGCGGCCGCGCCCGCGGGCACGGTCGGGCTGGACGAATTGCGCCGCACGCCCGGGGAATTCCCGGTCCTCGACGCCGCCGAGGTGGCGTTCCTGCAGCTGTCGGGCGGCAGCACCGGCATTCCGAAGCTCATCCCCCGCACCCACGACGACTACCTCTACAGCGTGCGCCGCAGCGCCGAACTCTGCGGACTCGACTCCGGCAGTGTGTATCTGGCCGCGCTGCCGGTGGCACACAACTTCCCGATGAGCTCGCCGGGCATCCTGGGCGCGCTGTTCGCGGGCGGCACCGTCGCGCTGGCGGCCGATCCCACGCCGAGCACCGCGTTCGCGGCGATCGAGCGGTTCGGGGTGACCATCTCCGGCCTGGTGCCGCCGCTGGCCCGGGTCTGGGCCGAGCGCGCCGAAGCGGGTACGCCCCATGATCTTTCGAGTCTGCGGGTGCTGCTGGTCGGCGGCGCGCGCTGCCCCGACGAGCTGGCGCGCCGGATCGGGCCGGCGCTGGGCGTCACCGTGCAGCAGGTGTTCGGCATGGCCGAGGGCCTGGTCTGCTATACCCGCCTCGATGATCCCGAAGAGGTGATCATGGGCACGCAGGGCCGGCCGATGTCGGATCTCGATCAGGTCGCCGTGGTCGACGCCGACGGCGCGCCCGTCGCGCCGGGCGCGGACGGCATGCTGATCACCAAGGGGCCGTACACGATTCGCGGCTACTACAACAATCCCGAGGCGAACGAGCGCTCGTTCACCGCGGAAGGCTGGTACCGGACCGGCGACGTGGTCGCCCTGCGACCCGACGGCAACCTGGTGGTCAAGGGCCGCGACGGCGACCGCGTGAATCGCGGCGGCGAGAAGGTCTCGGCCGAGGAGCTCGAGGAGCATCTGCTCGAGCATCCGGCCGTGCGCGACGCCGCCATCGTCTCGGTGCCCGATGCGGCGCTGGGCGAGCGCACCTGCGCGTTCGTGCTGGCCACCGATCCGGCGGCCGCGCCGACGCTCGCGGAGCTGCGCAAGTTCGTCCGGGAGCGCGGGGTGGCGGCATGGAAGCTCCCGGACCTGGTCCAGGTGGTGGACAGTTTCCCGGAAACCGGGGTCGGTAAGACCAGCCGCCGGGCGCTGCGCGCCGCGCTGTCCGAGCGCGCCAACCGCTAGCGGCTCTCGCCCCGGCATACGTCGCGGCCGGGACCCGGGACTTGTGTCCGGGTCCCGGCCGCAGGTGTGCCGGGGCAACGAAATCCTCAGGCCTGGACGGATTCCGGTGCGGTAGCGGAACGGACAGCGGTGAGCGTCGCGAACAGGAACGCGCCCACCGCAGCCACGAGGGCGCCGTAGACCAGCAGCGCGATATCGGGTGCGAAGAACTGGCCGAGCAGGCCCGCCGTCATCGACCCCAGCGCCGTGCCCGCGACCGCCTGGATCAGCCACAGGCTGGAGACGCGACCGCGCAGCTCATCGGGGGTGTTGTGCTGCAACACCGCGAACCGGAAGATGTCGTTGACCGCTCGCGCCAGGCCGTAGCCGGCCATACCGAGGAAGGCCACGACGACCGCGCCGATCGCGACCTGCCCGGCGCCGCCCATGATCAGAAAGCCGATCGGCAACCCCGCCATCGAGGCCAGCAGCGCCAGCCCACTGCGCCGGACACCGCCGGTCCAGCCGCTGGTCAGGGTGCCGATCACCGCACCGACCGCGGGCGCGCCGTAGAGCAGGCCCAACGTCGCCGGGCCCGCGTGCAGCACCTGATCGACGAAGGCGGGCAGCAGCACCGTCGGGCCGCTGGCCAGCATCACCACCAGGCCGACGATCAGCACGCCGCGAATCGTGCGTTCCCCCATGGCGAATCGCAGACCGGTCCGCAAGGCTTGCCACGGCGTCTCGCGGGCCGTTTCCGGCGGTGCGGCCGGGCCGACCTCCTGGAACAGCGTGACCGTGATCGCGGTCGCGGCGGCGGCCACGAAGTAGGTGACCGAGACCCCGCCCGCGGCGATGATCACACCGGCGATCGCGGGAGTGATCATGGTGCCCAGATCGGTGGTGAGGGTGACCAGCGCGCCCGCGGCGGCCATCTTGTCGCGCCCCACCAGCGCCGGGGTCAGCGCCATCAGCGCGGTACTGCTCACGCCGCCGGCCAGCCCGTCGATGCCCGCGGCGGCGTAGATCACCCACACCGCGGGATGGTCGGTCAGCGCGTTCACGCCGAGCACCAGGAAGCCCAATCCCGCCGCGGTGCGCGAGAATTGGATGGTGCGCCGCCGGTCGAACCGGTCGGCGAGCACGCCGCCGGCCAGGCTACCGGCGAACATCGCCGCCGCCATCACCACCGAGACGCCGGCGACCTGCAGGTTCGACCGGGTGAGCTGATACATCTGAGCCGGTACAGCGACGATCAGCAGTCCGATACCGAGCAGCGAGATCAGCCGTGCGGCAAAGGCATACCGGAACGCGCGGCTGGTTCGCAGCGGCGCGATATCGATAACCAGCCCACCCAGCCGTCTCACGCGAAGCGCTTCGCGATGACGTCGAGGGTAGCCATCGCACCGTCGTAGTCGGGGCGGTAGCTGGTGGCGGGCAGCTCGTAGAGCGTATTGCCCTTGAACGAGGGCAGATTCGCGTACACCTGATCCTGCTTCAGCTGATCCACCGAGCGACCACCGACCGGCAGCACGAACGCCTGCGGGGCGTCGGCGGCCTTGGACAGCAGTTCGGGGCTGACGGCGAAGGAGTCACCGGAGCCGAACAGCTTCGGGTTGCCCGCCTTGGCCAGCACGTCGTCGGCCTGGAAGCCCAGTTCGCTGAGCAGCGCGGGCAGCGCCGCGCTCTGCGGAACCAGGTAGGGCTCGTTGTTGGGCAGCGAGAGCAGCACGGCGAAGCTACCGGCCGGCACCTTGATCGAGGACTTCACCTTGGCGACCTTGTCGCGGTACGCGCCGACCAGGGCCTCGACCTTGTCCGAGCGACCGGCGGCGTCGGCGACCTGGCGCAGCTGGTCCTGCCACGCCGCCACGGTCTTGGGGACCAGGATGGTCGGCGCGATGACGGTCAGCTTGTCGTACAGCTTCTCGGCCTGCACGGCCGTGATGCCCTGTCCGCCACCGATGATCAGGTCCGGCGCGGCCGCGGCCACGGCCTCGATATTGAGTTCCTCACCGGCGGGCAGCTGCTTGGTGCCCTGCTCCTTGGCCTTGGCCGCCCAGGACGGCGGGAAGCCGCCATCGAAGTTGGTGACGCCGAGCACGCGGGTGTCGGTGGCCGCCACCGGCGCGTCCAGCGCGTACAGGTAGCCGGTCAGGCCGCCGCTGAGCACCACGATCCGCTTGGCCTGCGCGGGCACGGTCACCGGGCCGCGCTCGGTCTGGATGACGCGGGTGCTGCCCTCCGACGACGCGGTGTCGGTGTCCGAACCGCATCCGATCAGCGCGGTCAACGCCGCGAGCAGCAGCGCCAGCAGTGCGGCAACCCGCCGCGGGCGACTGCCGGACGGCATGGTCGATGAACTCATTTCTCTCCTTGTTGTGCTCGGCCACCGGGGTGGCCGATGGGTAAGCCCCTTGCTGGGGCTCAGGCTCGGGTGGTCGACAGGACCGCGGCCAGGTCGGCGACCGTCGGCTGGGCCAGGACGGTGCCGACCGCGAGGGTGACGCCGAATTCCCGTTCCAGTTCGCCGACCAGACGCATCACGCGCAACGAATCACCGCCCAGGTCGAAGAAGCTGTCCTCCACGTCGGCGACCTCGGCGACACCGAGGACGCGGGCGAAGACCGCGCACAGGTCGCGTTCGGTGGCCGTGCGGGGACCGTTGGTGGTGGCGCGCTCCGGAGGTGCGGGCAGCGCGGCGCGGTCGAGTTTCCCGTTGGGGGTCAACGGGACCGCGGCGATGACCACGACGTCGGACGGCACCAGCTGGGCGGGTAGCCGCTTGCGCAGTTCCGGGCGCAGATCCGTGATGGTCCGGCCCGGTTCGGGGACCACGTATCCCACCAGGCGGGCCGTGCCCGCGCTGTCGCGGCGCACGTTCGCCGCGGCCCGGCGCACGCCGTCGCAGGCGGCCAGCGCGGCCTCGACCTCGCCCAGCTCGATGCGCACACCACGGATCTTCACCTGGTGGTCGCCGCGCCCGAGGTACTGCAACTGGCCATCGCGCCTGCGCCACACCAGATCTCCGGTGCGGTACATACGGGCGCCGTCGGCCGCGAACGGGTCGGGGACGAACGCCGCGGCGGTCAGGCCGGGGCGATCCAGGTAGCCGAGCGCGACACCGTCACCGGCCATGTACAACTCACCGACCGCGCCGATCGGGACCTCCCGCAGACCCGAATCCAGCACGCGCGCACGGGCATTGCGGACCGGTCGGCCCAGGCACGGGGTTTCCGAGCCTCGCACCGGCGAGCCCATGGCGTTGATGGTGAATTCCGTCGGCCCGTAGAGGTCGTAGCCGTCGACGCCGGGCTGTTCGCGCAGCCGGGTCCACAGGTCGGCGGGCACCGCCTCGCCACCCAGGATCACCAGCGCCGGGATGTACTCGCCGTCGAGCAAACCGCCCGCGATGAGTTCCCTTGCGTAGGAGGGCGTCACGTTGATGACATCGATGCCGACCGCGCGGTAGTGCCGCACCAGCGCCGTCGGCTCCAGGCGCGCGCGCTCGTCGATGACGTGCACCTCGTGCCCGGCCAGCAGCCAGAACAGTTCCTCCCAGGACATGTCGAAGGAGAAGGACACGGTGTGCGCGATCCGCAGCCGGCCGCGGTTCGCGGAACGCTCGGTGGGACGGAAGATCTCGTCGACGTGATTGTGATACATCGCGGTCAAGCCGCGATGGCCGACCACGACGCCCTTCGGCTTACCCGTCGAACCCGAGGTGTAGATGACGTAGGCGGGCTGATCGGCGCTGACCGGGCCGCGGACCGCGGTCTCGGCCACCGCGGGTGCGGGGGCGTGCCCGTCGAGCACGGCGGCGACCGCCGGGTCGTCGAGCAGGACCGCGTGGTGGCGGTCGTCGAGCAGGTCGCGGGCCTCGGCGGTCGTCGAAAGGACCGCCGCGGCAGCGCTGTCCGCGATCAGGTCCCGCAGGCGGGCCGGCGGATGCGCGAGATCCAGCGGCAGGTACGCCGCGCCGGTGCGCATCACCGCGAAGATCGCCACCACGTGGTCGGCGGTGCGCGGCAGGGCCAGGGCGACGGTGTCGCCGGTGCCCACGCCGGTGGCGGCCAGCACGCGGGCCAGGCGGTCCACGCGGGTGTCGAGCGCACGGGCGGTGAGCGACACCGGGCCGCAGACCAGGGCGATCACGTCCGGGGTCGCCGTGGCGCGTTCGCGCAGCAGCGCGTCGACGCTGCCGCCCGGCTGACCGGGCAGCGGGACCTCGCCCCGGGCCGGGGCGTACTCCAGTGGCGTGCTCGCCGCGGGGACCAGCGTGTCGGCCACGCGGGCCGCGGTTTTCACCGTGATCAGTTCCAGGACAGCTACCAGCCGGGCCAGGAGCGCGGCGGCTTCGTCGTCGGCGACCAGGTCGGGCCGGTGCTCACAGGTGATCGCCAGCGGTGTGGTCGGCGAACCCGGTTCGATGTCGAGGGTGATCGCGTAGTGCGTGCCGTCGATCGCGTCGAAGCCCGTGATGCCGTTGCGCTGGAACATCTCCGACTGCGCCGCGGTGTCGCGGGGCACATTGCGGAAGACGGTGAGGGTGTCGAACAGGACCGGAACACCCGCCGCCCGCTGGATGCGGCCCAGGCCGAGCTGGTGATGGTCGGTGAGGCGGCCCTGCTCCCGGAACACCCGGCGCATCAGGTCGGTCAGCGCTTCGCCGGGGCCGGTGCGGACCCGGACCGGCACGGTGTTCAGCGCCAGGCCCACCATCCGATCCGCGTCGGGGACCTCCGGGGAGCGGCCCGAGACGGTCGCGCCGAAGACGACGTCGTCCGCACCGGTGGTCGCTCGTAGCGCCAGACCCCAGGCCGTGGACACCACGGTGGACAGGGTGACCCGCGCCTCCCGGGCGAACGCGTGCAGCGCGGCCGTGGTGCCCGCGGACAGGCCGGTCCGGGTGAACACCGGCAGCGCCGCCTTCTCGGCGGGCTGCTTGGTGGCGACCAGGGTCGGTTGCCGCAGCTCGGCGAGATAGGCCGACCACGCGGCTTCCGCGGCGGCGCTGTCGGTTTCGGCGAGCCAGCGCAGGTGGTCGCGGAAATCGGCGGGAGCGGGCAGGACGGTGTCCAGCTCGGTGCCGCCGGCGCGGGCCTGCTCGTAGAGCGCGAACAGCTCGCGATACATCAGGGTTTGCGACCAGCCGTCGGTGAGCAGGTGATGCTGGGTGCACACCAGGTAGGCGCGGCCGCCCGGCAACCACGCCAGCGTCATCCGGATCAGGGGCGGCGCGGTGTAGTCGAACGGGATCGCGAACTCTTCGGCATCCAGATCTTTCAGCGCCGCGGCGACTTCGGACTCCGGGACCGCCGTGAGATCGGTTTCCCGGAACGGGACGCTGGCGGTGGCCGGGATGAACTGGACCGGCTGCGCGAAGCCCGCGTGGGTGAAACCGGCCCGCAGGTTCGGGTAGCGGCGCAGCAGTGCGTCGGCGGCCGCGCGCAGGGCCGGGACGTCGACAGCCGGGGCACCGGATTCCGTTGCGGCGAAGGTGAATCGGGGCTGCATGTGGTAGGCGTCGCTGCCCGCGGCGCTGTCCAGGATCGACTGGAAGTACATGCCCTCTTGGAGGGGGCCGAGCGGTAGGGCCTCGGTCCAGTTCGGGGCGAGGGCGTCCAGGCGGGATCGGGCGGCGGCGTCCAGGGCCAGAAGTGGTTCTGCCTGGGACGTGTCGTCCACCAGGCTATTTGTTCCGCGTGGGGCGGTCGGGTCGGGCAGCGCCTTACGGTCGAGCTTGCCGTTCAGGGTGAGCGGCAGCGAGGGCACCGTCGTGATCGACTGCGGCACCATATATTCCGGCAGCAGTGTCGCCAGATGCGACCGCACTGTCGCGGGATCGAGTGCGGCACCGTCCGCGGTGACGACGTAGCCGAAAAGCCTTCCGGTACCGGCGGAATCGGCGCGCACGCAGGCGGCGGCTCCGGTAACACCCGGTACGCGGCGCAGGGCGGTTTCGACCTCGCCGAGTTCGATGCGGAAGCCGCGGACCTTGACCTGGTCGTCGGCGCGGCCGAGGAAGCGGAGTCCGACGTCGTTGCGGCGCACCAGATCACCGGTGCGGTACAGCCGCCGGCCGGGGCGGCTCGGGTCTGCCACGAAACGGCCGGCGGTCATGGCGGGACGGTTCAGGTAGCCGCGGACGACCTGTGCGCCACCGAGATACAGCTCGCCCTCGGAGACCTCGCACAGTTCGTCGTCGAGGATTCGGACGTGGACGTCGGTCCACGGTGCGCCGATCGTGACCGGGTCACCCTGAGTCAGTTCGGCGGCCGTGGCCCACACCGTGACCTCGGTGGGGCCATAGACGTTGCGCACCGCGGCGCAGTGCGTGACCATGTCCACCGCGAGATCGGCGGGCAGCGCTTCGCCGCCCACGAGGGCGCGGACCGAGCCGAGCCGCTCGGCGTCCTCGTGCTCGACCAGCACCCGCCACAGCGACGGCGTCGCCTGCACCACGGTGGCATCGTGCTCGGCGATCAAGGCGTGCAACGCATCCGGATCGAGCACGGTCGGACGGTCGGCGACGATCACGGTCGCGCCCGCGGTCAGCGGGCAGAGCAGTTCCAGCACCGCGATGTCGAAGGACACGGTGGTGACCGCGACGAACCGGTCACCGGCCCGGATCCAGCCGTCCGCCACCACTGTCTCGGCGAACGCGGCCAGATTGGCGGTGCTGATCAGCACGCCCTTGGGGTTGCCGGTCGATCCGGAGGTGTGAATGACGTACGCGAGATGCGCACCCGCGGGCATCGGCTCGGGCAGCACGACCTCGACCGGCTCCGCGCTGTCGACCAGCACCGTCCGCGGCGCCGCGCCGGGCAGCCGATCGGCGACCGTCGCACTGGTCAGCACGCACAGCGGCCGCGCGTCGTCGAGCATGTACGCCAGGCGCTGCGCCGGATAGTCGACATCGAGCGGCAGATACGCCGCACCGACCCGCAGCACCGCGAGCAAGCCGACCACCAGATCGGCCGACCGCGGCAGAGCCACGGCGACAACCGTTTCCGGGCCCGCCCCGGCCGCAGACAGCCGCCGGGCCAGGTCGTTCACGCGGGCACCGAGTTCGCGGTAGGTGAGAGCCTGTCCCCCGCTGATCAGAGCGGTGGCACCGGGCGTCCGCGCCACCTGCTCGGCAAAAGTGACGGCCACACCCTGCGGCGCTTCCGTGCGCCGGGCAGGGTCCGGCGCGAACCCGATCCCACTGGCGACAACGGCACCGTTTCCGGCCGAATCCTTCTTCGCCGAGTTGCCGCCCCGCAGCGGCCGGCCGGTTGCGGTCGCGTCGTGGTTGCCGGTGCGATCGGCATCGCCGACACCGTTCGCGCTCGACACCTGTGCGGCGGAACGCGTCTGCTCCCAACGCACCGGATCCACCACCGCGCAGGCCGCAAGCCCGCGAGCGGTAGGCGCGTCGAAGATATCGGCGACCACGATCCGCACACCGAGCTTGCGCAGCGCGCCGACAAGGCGCATCGCCGTCAGCGAGTGCCCACCGAGACTGAAGAAGTCGTCGTCGGGACCGACCTCGGTGACTTCGAGAATCCGTGCCGCGCAAGTGCGCACCGCATCGACCAGCTCGCTCGACCGCGCGCCGCCCACGTCGCCCGAGCGGCTGTCCGCGTTACCCGTGTGCCCCCCACCGCCGTCACGGCGACCGATCACGCTGCCGTCGCGGCCATTCAACTCATCCCTGTAGCTGTCCACCTCACCCGGGTGGTCTCCTACCTCAGCGGGGCTCACGTCATCCCGGCGGACACCGGTATCCAGCACACGCGCGCGAGATGCGGACCGACGGTTGGCGACCACGACTGGGTCGGGGGCGGCGGTCAAGAGGGTGGCGGCGGTCTGGTCCGGGTCGGCGACCAGCGCCGTGAGGATCTCGACGAGTCTGGTGGCGGTTCGGTCTATGAGTTCGGCGGGGACGGCGGTGGTGTCGTGGTCCAGGATCAGGTCCAGGCCGGCGCTAGGCGGGGCCAGGAGGGTGATCGGGTAGTGGGTGACGCCGCGGTTGGTGAAGCCGGTTACGCGGAGTTCGTGTGATTCCGGTTGTCCGGGGCCGGAGTTCGGGAAGTTCTCGAACAGGACCAGGGTGTCGAAGAGGGTGCCGAGGCCCGCGATACGCTCGACTTCCGCGAGGCCGGTGTGCTCCACCTCCTGGATCTCGAATTGCGCGTCCTGGAGGCGGGTGAACTGGTCCAGTAGCGGCCGTGCGGGATCGATGGTCAGGCGGACCGGAATGGTGTTGCTGAACAGGCCGACCATGGTTTCGACACCGGGCAGGTCGGCGGGGCGGCCGGAGACGGTCGCGCCGAAGACCACGTCGGAGCGGCCGGTGAGTTCGGCGAGTACCGCCGCCCAGGTGCCCTGCACGAGGGTGTTCAGGGTCAGTGCCCGGGATCGGCCCAGCGCGCTCAGCGCGGCGGCCGTCTGCTCGGGCAGCGGCACCCGCACGGCGGAACGGGGGCCGCGTGCGTCGGGCACGCCGACCAGTGTCGGCTCGGCCAGGTCCGCGAGACGTTCGCCCCAGATCCGCTGTGCCACTTCGTGATCACGGTCTTCGATCCACCGCAGATAGTCGCGATAGTGCGCGGGCGTGGACAGCTCTTCCGCCCCGGCGGCGTGGTACAGCGACAGCAGTTCCCGCACCATGATCGGCGTGGACCAGCCGTCGGTGAGCAGGTGGTGGGCGTTGAGCACGAGCCGGTGCGTGTCGCCGGGCAGGCGAATCAGCAACGCCCGCAACAGCGGTGCGGTGGACACGTCGAAAAGCTGTGCCGCCACTTCGTCTTCGAGCCGGTCCGCGGACCGCAGCGCCGCGCGCGCGGGCAGCGCGGAGAGGTCGACGTGGCGCCACGGCACCCGCACGTCACGCGGGATCGCCTGCACCGGCCGGTCGAACTGCTCGTAGTGGAAGGCCGCGCCGAGGTTCGAGTGCCGCGCGACCACCTGGTCGAAGGCCTGCACGAGCCGGTCGGCGTCGAGCGGACCGGTCAGATCGAAACGCGCGGTCAGCGTGTAGACATCGTTCTCGCCGTCGCGAATCGCGTGGAACAGCAGGCCTTCTTGCAGCGGCGAGAGCGGCAGCAGGTCCGCCAGCGGGCCGTGCAGCGCTTCGAGTTCATCGATGCCGTCCTGATCGACCTCGACCTCGGGGCAGTCCGCGGGGGTCAGGCCGCCCGGCGCCAGCACCGCGTGCGTCGCCAGCGCTTCCAGCGCCAGTTCCCACTGTTCCTGGAGTTCGGCCACACTGGCGGCGTCGAGCACGTTCGCGGCCGCGGTCCATTCGACCGCCAGCCGCGCGGCACCGTCCTCGTGCACGAAGACGTTGAGCGCCAGCACTTCCGAGAGCGCCTTGGCCCGCGGTTCGTACACGGCGAACGGGTCCTGCTCGGGTAGTCGCCATCCGGTGCCCGGCAGTGCGGGGAATCGGCCCAGGTAGTTGAGCAGCAGTTCCGGCGCCGCGTGCTCGGCGAGCACGGGCGCGGTCTCGGGATCGAGATAGCGCAGCACGCCGAAGCCGACACCCCCGTCGGGGACCGCGCGCTTGGCTTCCTTCACCGCGCGCAGCAGGCGTCCGGCGGCGGCGCCGCCGCCCAGCGCGTCGGACAGGTCGGTGTCGGCCTCGATCGCGCCGGTGGGAACCCGGACCGGGTATTCGCTGGTGAACCAGCCGATGGTCCGCGCGAAATCGGTGTCGGGCGTGAGCGCGTCGCGCCCGTGGCCCTCGACCGACACCAGCTGAGTCGCCGCGCCCTGCTCGCCGCGGGTCGCGCGCCACGAACGCAGCGCCAGCAGCAGCGCCGCCAGCAGCACCTCGTCGACGCGCGCCCGGTAGGAGTTCGGCAGGGTCGTCAGCAACGCGTGCGTCAGATCCGGCGAGGCGAAAGTGTGTGTCCGCGCCGCGGTTTCGACGGTGTCCCGGGTCGGGCACAGTCCCCGCGCACCCAGCGGGGCGGCGTCTTGCAGCGCCTGCTGCCAGTAGGCCAGTTCCGGACGCCGGGCACCCGCGGCACCCTGCTCGGCCAGGACGGTGGCGTGCCGTCGCCACGAGGTGCTCGCCGGGAACGCGGGCACCGTCCGCCGCTCCCGAGCCGCGGTGCACGCGTCGTGCAGGTCCGGGAGCAGGATGCGCCAGGATACACCGTCCACGACGAGATGATGAGCCACGACCAGCAGCTGATCCGGTCCAGATGTATTGCGCAACAGGATGATTCGAAGCACGTCACCAGCATGCGGATCAAGCAGATCGGCAGCTCGCTCCGCAACTCGACGGACGGCGTCATCGACTGCCGCCACCGACTCCGGCGAGCCCATCACCGCCGATCGCAACGCATCGCCCTCGAACCCCTGCGATCCCGCAGCCTGCATCTCATCGCTTGCCTGTGCCGCAGCGTCGAGCTGGGCTTCGGTGACGATGTCGACGGCGGCCACCGCGCCCACATCACGAATGATCAGATCCGCCGCACCACTGTCCGCGGCCCGGCGCAGCAGCAGGCGCAACGCGTCGTGCCGGTCGAGGATGGTCTGCACGCCCGCGATCAGATCGGCCTGTGCGAGCGCTTCGTCGACGAGAACCGCTGTCCACTGGGCATATCCGGCGACGGCGGTGAGATCGGGGTTGCGCTCGAACAGCGCGCGCACGATCGGCGGGACCGGCACCGTGCCGGTGGCGACGTCGGGGGTGCGCGGCGCCTCGTCGGCTTCGACGGCGCTCGCCTGCACCGCGAGGGTCGCCAGATCACGCTGGGCCAGCAGTTCTTTCGGTTGCAGGATCAGGCCGCGGCCACGCAGGCGGCTGCTCACGCTGATGGCGGTGATGCTGTCGCCGCCGAGTCCGAAGAAGTCGTCGTCGATGCCGACGCGCGGCCGGCCGAGCACCTCGGCGACCACCTCGCACAGCACCCGTTCGCGGTCCGTGCGCGGCGCCCGGCCGTGCGAATCCAGTTGCGGGGCAGGCAGTGCGGCGCGATCCAGCTTGCCGTTCACGGTCACCGGGAGCTCATCGAGCAGCACGAGCGCCGCGGGCACCAGGTGGTCGGGGACGTCGGCGGCCAGGGTGCGGCGCAGTTCGTCGGCAGGCGGCAGCGTCACCCCGGTGGCGGCGACGACATAGCCGATGAGCTGGGCCGGTGTGGTCGTCGTGAGGACGGCCGCCGCGGCGGCGACGCCCGGCAGCGCGCCGAGCACCGCTTCCACCTCGCTCAATTCGACGCGGTGGCCCCGGATCTTGACCTGCTTGTCGTTGCGGCCGAGGAAGTCGTAGCCCAGGCCCGGCACCCAGCGGGCCCGGTCCCCGGTGCGGTACATGCGCTCGCCGGGCGCGCCGAACGGGTCGGCGACGAAGCGGTCCGCGGTGACGGCCGGGCGGCCGAGGTAGCCGCGCGCCAATTGCGGTCCGGCCAAATAGAGTTCGCCGCGTTCGCCGTCGGCGACGGGACGCAGCGCGCTGTCCAGCAGATAGGTGCGAGTGCCCGCGAGCGGACGGCCGATGCGCGGGGTAGGGCCGGAGATCGCGGTCCCGATCGCGTCGACGGTGGCCTCGGTGGGGCCGTAGAGATTGTGCGCGTCGATGCCGGCCTCGAGGATGGTGTCCCACAGCGCCGGTGGCGCCGCCTCACCGCCGATGACCAGCAGCCGCGGGCGCGCGGTGGTGAGCATGCCGTTGTCGACCAGGGCGGCCGCCATCGACGGGGTGGTGTCGATGACATCGATGGCGTCGCGCGCGAAGGTCGCGACCAAAGCCGCCGCGTCCCGCTGCAATTCGGCGTCGTAGACGTGCACGCGGTGCCCGCACAGCAGCCACAGCAGCTGATCCAGGGAGGCGTCGAAGGCGAACGACGCGGTGTGCGCGGTGTGCAGTTGCCGATCGCCGGCGCGGTCGGCGGCCTCGGCGTAGATCGTCGATCGGTGGTGGTGCAGCAGGTGCGCCAGTCCCCCGGTGCGCACCAGGACGCCCTTGGGCGTGCCGGTGGAGCCGGAGGTGTAGATGACATAGGCCAGGTGCTCGGCGTCGCGCGGCGCCGCGAGTTCGGCGGCGGTCAGCGGCTCGTCCGACTGCGCGGCGAGCTCGGCGGTGAACGAATCCGACTCCAGCCGGACAGGTTCGGGGCGATCGTCGCCGGACAGCTGCTCGGCGAGTGCGGCGTCGCTCAGCACCAGCGCGGGACGGGCGTCGTCGATGATGGCGCGCAGCCGCTGCACCGGGTGCTCGGGGTCCAGGGCCACGTAGGCCGCCCCGGCGTCGAGCACCGCCAGCAGCGCCACGACCAGATCCGCGGTGCGCGGCAGCGCGATCGCGACCAGGTCGTCCGGGCCGAGACCGCGGGCGCGCAGGGCGCGCGCCAGCCGGTGCGCCCGGCCCGCGAGCTCCGCCGCGGTGAGCCGTTGCGCACCGCACACCAGCACCACCGAGTCCGGCGCCTGCTGTGCGAGCCGGTTCAGGGCGCTGGGCACGTCCTCGACGGCGCCGGGCAGTGCGGGTGCGGCCCGCTCGGCCAGGATCCGCGGGCCGTCCCCGGCGGCGGACAGTTCCACCCGGCCGATCGAGGGATCGCCGGACTCGGTGAGCCCCTGAATGATGCGGACCAGTCCACCGATCCGCCGTTGCACGGCGGCATGGTCGTTGGTGCGCGCGTCGACCTCGAATCCGAGCTGCACCTCGCCGTCGGCGATCGGCGTCACGGTGAGCCCCAGGTCTTCCGGGGGCCCGCCCGCCACGTTCCGCAGCACGCCTACCGCGCCCGCGAAGTCCAGGGCGAAGTCGAAGGCCTTGAGATTGATGCCGATGCCGTGCAGCAGCGCACCGGTGCCCGCCGCGCCGAGGTCGCGGGCCAGATTCTCACCGCGGTAGCGCTGGTGCGCGCGCACGCCGCGCATCGCGTCGGCGACCTGCTTGCTCAGCGCGGCCAGGGTGTCGTGGCTGCGCACCGTCAAGCGCAGCGGCAGCACGTTGACCGCCATGGCGGGGGTGGTCAGCGCGGTGCGCCCGACCCGGGCCATGAGCGGCATAGCGATCACCACGTCGGATTCGCCGAGCAGGCGGTGCACGAAGCCCGCGTAGCAGGCGATCAGCACCTCGGCCCAGGTGGTGCCGGTGGCGGCGGCCACCGCGCGCACCCGCTCCAGGTCGGCGGCCGAGAGCACGGCGCGGGCCTGGATGGTGCGTTCCGCGGGACCGTCGACGCGCTGCCCCCGGTTGTCGAGGGCGGGCAGCGGGGTGAGCAGGTCTCGCCAGTAGGCGCGATCACCCTCGAACTGGGCACCCGCGCGGTACTGCTCGTCCTCGGCGACCAGGGTCTCGATCGAGCCGAAACCGACCGGCGGCACCTCGGTCTCGCGAACCAGTCCGGTGTAGTGGGCCGCCACCCGCCGCGACAGCATGGCCGCGCTGTAGCCGTCGACGATCAGATGGTGGTAGAGCTGCACGCACCAGACTTCGCGATCGGTGAGCCGGATCAGCTGATAGGTGTAGAGCTGGCGGTCGACCATGTGCCGGCAGTACTCCGAGGCGCGGCCACGTTCCGCGTCGACCAGGGCATGGGCGACGGTGACCGGGTCGGCCTCGGCGCGCAGATCCGCGATCGGCCGCAGGTCCGCCGCCGCGGCGCTGACGAATTGCCTTGGCCCCTCCGGGGTTTCGATCATCCGCAGGCGCATCGTCTCGGCTTCGCCGATGGTCCGCCGGATCGCCGCGGTGAGCAGCTCGATGTCGATCGGTTCGGCGCCGGAGATCTCGAGGACCTCGCCGACGAGGTAGCTGCGCGATTCCGGGTCCAGGCGCTGGGCGTTCCAGATCCCGAGCTGCGCGCCGGTCAGCGAAAACACCCGCACGCCACCGGCTTCGGAATCCACACCTGGCAGCGCACCCACACCGAACTCCTCATCCTCAGAACATGATCACCTTCAAGATAGGCAACCCTAACCTTAATGAGCCTAAACTATGTGGCATAGAAACTGGAACCCAGTCGAGCGGTCGCGCGCTAACTCACTAGTGCTCGTGCGCTTCTTCGAAATCGGCGACGCCGCGCTTCCAATAGCCGGTGACCGAGTGATCCGCCGGGTCCAGCCCGAAGTCCGCACGCAGCCAGCGGCGCAGCGGACGCACCGTCACGGCTTCACCCGCGACCCAGGCGTACACCCGCTCGCCGACCGGCGGCGTGAGCGCCTGCACGGCCCGCACGAGCACCTCGGAGTGCCCGGCGGCCACGCCGTCGCGGTAGAGCCAGTGCACCTGCACTCCCGGCGGCGCTGCGATATCGATCACCTCGGAGGCGTCGGCGACTTCGAGGAACGCCCACCCACCGGCGTTGGCGGGTAAGGCTTCCAGCCAGCGCGCGATCGCGGGCAGCGCGGTGATGTCACCGGCCAGCAGGTACCGGTCGTAGGTGTCGGGCACCACGAGACCACCCGGCGGACCGGCGATGTACACCCGCGTCCCCGGCGTGACAGCCGCCGCCCAGCCGGCCGCGAAACCACCGGGGTGCAGCGCGAAGTCGATATCCAGCTCGCCCGCGCCGGCATCGAAGCGGCGCACCGTGTACTCGCGCGAAATCGGCAGCGGCCGGGGCCATTTCATGCTCAGCCCGACCTTCTCCGGCAGCCGCAGCGAGCCGTCGGCATCGGGGAAGATCAACCGGATGTGCTCGGTGGGCGCGTGACTCTCGAAGCCCGCGAGCTCGGGGCCGCCGAAGGTCAAGCGCAGCAGCGCCGATCCGACCATCCGGGTCCGCAGCACCTCCAGCTCCCGCAGGCCGATCGGATAGGGCACCTTCTCGCCACCGGATCCGGCCCGCACCTCGGCGATCCGCTCCACATGGGTACTCACAGTCATCGGCACTGTCCTTTCCTGCAGGTTGTTTACCGTCGGGCCTCGCGGGCCAGCAGCCACACGAAGTACGCGCCGCCGATCGACACCGTCACCACGCCGACCGGCAGCTGGGTCGGCGCGAAGGCGCGCTGGGCGATCCAATCGCTGAGCAACAGCAGCAGAGCGCCCAGCGCGGCCGCCGGCGCGGGCGCCACCGTGGCCGAGCGCGTCAGCCGGCGAGCCAATTGCGGTGCGGCCAGGGACAAGAACGCGATGGGGCCCGCGGCGGCGGTGGCCACGGCGGTGAGCGCCACACCCACCAGCACCGCTGTCAGCCGAGTCGGTTCCAGGCGCAGGCCCAGCGCCTGCGCGGTGTCGTCACCGAGTTCGAGCAGCGGCATCCGGTAGGCCAGCCACAGCACGCCCGGCAGCAGCACCGCCAGGGCGACGGCGACGGGCGTGACCTGGTCCCAGTCCAGCCCGGTCAGCGAGCCCGAACCCCACACCGCGGCCGCCATCGCGGTGTTCACGTCGACCTTCAGCAGCAGCCACACGTTGACCGATTGCAGCATGGTGCTGATCGCGATACCGGCGATGATCAGCCGGAAGCCCTGCATGCCGCCCTTGTAGGAGAGTCCGTAAATGATGGCGGCGGTGAGGATTCCGCCGACCAGCGCGCCGGTGGCGGTCTGGCGGTAGCCGCCGCCGAAGATCAGCATGACCACCAGGGCGCCGGTGTAGGCGCCGGTGTTGAAGCCGATCACGTCGGGACTGCCCAGCGGGTTGCGGGTCAGCGACTGGAAGATCGCGCCGCTGGCGCCCAGCGCCGCGCCCAGCAGCAACGCCAGCAGCACCCGCGGCATCCGCAGGTCCATCACCACGAACTCGGCCAGCCGCGTCGAATCACCGAAGACCGCCTGCACCACCGTCTTCGGCGCCAGCTGATAGTCGCCGGTGCCCAGCGCGAGCACCGCGACCACGGCGCAGGCGAGCAGCAGGACCGCGATCACGGCGGGTGTGCGCAGGCCGACCCGGAACGAAAACCGGTCGCCCGCGCGGAGCACCACGGTCCGGCGGCCGAAATCCACACGCGGAGCCGTCTTCACAGCGCGCTCACCTTCTTCCGTCGAATCAGGGCGATCAGCACGGGCGCGCCGACGAACGCGGTCACGATGCCCACCGCCAGCTCGTCCGGCCGGACGATGACGCGGCCGAGAATGTCGGCGACCAGGAGCAGCACCGGCGCGCCGACCATCGAGTAGGGCAGGATCCAGCGCTGGTCCGGGCCGACGATCCAGCGCGCGACATGGGGAATCATCAAGCCGACGAAGCCGATCGGGCCCGCCGCCGCGGTGGCCGCGCCACACAGCAGCGTCACCGCGAGCACCGCGAGCACGCGCGTGCGCAGGATGTCGATGCCGAGCGAGCGGGCCAGATCCTCACCGAGCGCCAGCGCGTTCAACGGACGCGCCACCCCCAGCGCCACGATCAGGCCGACCACGATGAACGCCGAGATCGGCCACACGATCTCCAGACCGCGCCCGGCGACGGTGCCCGCGTTCCAGAAGCGCATCTGGTCGAAGGTGTCGGGGTCCAGCAGCATCAGGCCCATGGTGACACCGGTGAGGACGGCACCCAGCGCGACGCCCGCGAGCGTCAGCCGGATCGGCGTCGCCCCACCGCGACCCAGTGAGCCCAGCGCGTACACCGCCACCGTCACCACGGCCGCGCCCAGGAAGGCGAACCACACGTAGGACCACACGCTGGTGAGCCCGAAGGCCGCCACACCCAGCGCGACGAAGAATCCCGCACCCGCGTTGACACCGAGGATTCCGGGGTCCGCCAACGGGTTACGCGTCATCGCCTGGATCAGCGCACCCGAAACACCCAGTGCCGCACCGACGATCACCGCGAGCACGGTGCGGGGCAGGCGCAGCGACCGGACCACGACGTGATCATCGGATCCGTCGAAGTGCCACAGCGCATCCCAGGCGGTGCCCATCGGAATATCGCGGGCCCCGATCATCAGGCTCAGCACACAGACCACCGCGAGCAGGCCGACCCCTACCAGCAGCCACAGCGTTCGCCGTGCCGCCAACCCGGTGGTCACCGTTGCGACCGTGGGTGTTTCGACCACTGCCCTCTCCTACTCCCAGACCAAACGGCTGCGGCCGGTGCGCCCGTCAGGGACGCACCGGCCGAAACCGCGTGCACTACACAAACGCTACTTGGCGGGCTCCGGCGGCAGCGGCGCGTTGACCGTGCTGAAGTACTCGATCGCCGCGGCGATCGCGACCGGGGCGCCGACCACGATGGTGCCGGCCATGGCGCCGAGCGGGCCCAGGGTCATGGCACCGGCGAGGCAACCCGCGATGGGGCCGCCGCCGAGCAGCAGGGCGACCGGCAGGGTCAGACCCAGGCCGAGCACACCACCGGCAACACAGCCGACAACGGCCGCGCCGATCGCGCCGACGATCGCGCCGACCGCGGCGCCCACCGACAGGCGGCTACCGAACTTGGACCAGGCGGCCTGCTCGCGCTGCTCGGCGGCCTTGTTGGAGATCTCCTTCGGCGCGGCCATGGCCGGGCGGTAGAACGCACCCTCCACGACCGGCGTCAGGGTGGCCTTGTTGCCCTCGATGGTGGCGCGCACCGGGTAGACGATGTCGTCGACGTTCACCTCGAGCGGCACGCCGCCGACGATACCGCCTGCAGGAGACAGGATTCGGAACTGGCCGTCCTTGACCTCGAGGCTGCCCGCGTCGGTGGTGATGACGGCGGAGTTACCATCGTTGTTGGTGGTGTAGTTGATCTTGCCGGGCACGATCGGCACGCTGAACCCGCCCTCCGGAGCCACCGGAGCCGGTGCGGCGCCGGCGGTGCCGCCGGCAACCGTCAAAGCGGCGATCGTGATCATCGACGCCGCAGCGAAGTTCCTCATCCTCATCGTGCTGTACCTATCCCTCACTCTATTTCGACAGTCCCGCGCGTACCCGGCTAATACCCGGCATGCGTCGGTAAAGTTAGCCTAACCTGATTGGTAACGCAATGGGGACCTACGTATCCAGGGACAGGGTCATAGCAAACACCGATGGCCGCACAGGAGAACTGTGCGGCCATCGGTGAAAGAGGAAGAGTCAGCTCAGCTTCAGCGAGCGGCCGATGATCTCCTTCATGATTTCGGTGGTGCCGCCGTAAATGGTCTGGACGCGAGCGTCCATGTAGGCCTTGGCGATTGGGTATTCCTTCATGTAGCCGTAGCCGCCGTGCAGCTGCAGGCAGCGGTCGATCAGGTCGACCTGCTCCTCGGTGCTCCACCACTTGGCCATGGCCGCGTCCTCGACGGAGAGCTTGCCGGCGTTGAGATCCTCGATGAACCGATCGACCATGAGGCGCACGGCCGTGGTCTTGGTGGCGAGCTCGGCCAGGACGAAACGCGTGTTCTGCAAGGCGCCGATCGGCTTGCCGAAGGCCTTGCGGTCCCGGACGTACTGGATGGTCATGTTCAGGCAGGCCTCCATCGCACCGGCGGCCATGACGGCGATGGACAGACGCTCCTGCGGCAGGTTCTGCATGAGGTGGATGAAGCCCATGCCCTCGGTGCCGAGCAGGTTCTTGCCGGGCACGCGCACGTCGGTGAACGAGAGTTCCGCGGTGTCCTGGGCTTTGAGGCCGAGCTTGTCGAGATTGGCGCCGCGCTCGAAGCCGGGCATGCCGCGCTCGACGACCAGCAGGCTGAAGCCCATCGCCCCCTTCTCGGGGTCGGTCTGGGCCACGACGATGACGATGTCGGAGTTGATGCCGTTGGTGATGAAGGTCTTGGCGCCGTTGAGGATCCAGTCGTCACCGTCCTTGACCGCGCGCGTCTTGATGCCCTGCAGGTCCGAACCGGTGCCGGGTTCGGTCATCGCGATGGCGGTGATGATCTCGCCGGAGCAGAAGCCGGGCAGCCAGCGCTGCTTCTGCTCGTCGTTGGCCAGCTCCAGCAGGTACGGCGCGATGACGTCGTTGTGCAGCGTGAAGCCCAGCCCCGAGTACTGACCGTTCACGGTCTCCTCGGTGACGATGGCGTTGTACCGGAAGTCCTTGACCCCGCCGCCGCCGAACTCCTCCGGCACGGCCATGCCGAGGAAGCCCTGCTTACCCGCCTCGAGCCAGACATCACGGTCGACGATGCCCTGCTCTTCCCACTTCGCGTGGTTCTGGGCGACATGCTGATCGAGAAACTTGCGGAACGACTCCCGGAACAAATCGTGTTCGGGCTCGAACAGTGTGCGCTCCACACCAACCTCCTAGTGACCACATCCGGGGCGGTCCACACCGACCCGTCGTTGTCTCACACGGTACCCCGAACGAGAACCACAGTTCACTTCTGGGGCGCGAACAATTGCCCCACCTGGCCCGGAAGCGACCAGGTGGGGCAATTGAAGTGGGAAGACGGACTCAGGAAGGCAGGCCGAGGCCCTGCGCGAGCACGGGCCACGACTTCAGGAACGCGTCCTGCCAGTAACCCCAGGAGTGCGTGCCGACGGGGGTGAAGTCGTAGGTGGCGGGGATGCCCAGCTCGGTCAGCCGGTTCTGCAGGTTGTGCGAACCCCAGTTGGTCGCGCCTTCGAGCGCGCCGCCCACGGTCACCTGGTTCGCCAGGCCGCCGGGGCCGGGCAGCGCGTGCGCACCGTCGAGGGTGTCCCACGGGCCGGGCAGCCCGGAACCGCTGGAGATGAACAGGTTCGTGCCGCGCAGCCGTTCGGCGTGCAGCAGCGGATCGTTCTCGGCCCACCGCGGGTCACCCTTGGGGCCGTACATGTTGTCGGGATCGCCGCCGCCGGCCCGCACCACGGTGCTGACGAAGTCGTAGCCGACCGGATCACTGATCTGCGCCGCACCGCTGTAGGACGCGACCGACCCGAACAGGCCCGGCTTCGCCTCGGCCAATTGCAGCACCGAGGTGCCCGACATGGACAGCCCGGCGATCGCGTTGGCGCCGTTGGTCCCGAGCGCGCCGTCGACCAGCGGCGGCAGCTCCTCGGTGAAGAAGGTCTTCCACTTGTTGGCGCCGAGCTCCGGATCGTCCGCGATCCAGTCGGTGTAGTAGCTGAACTTGCCGCCGACCGGCTGGATGACGTTCACGTCCTGACCGGCGAGGAACTGCGGAACCTGGGTCTGCGCCTGCCAGGTCGCCTTGTCCTCGCCGCCGCCCGCGCCGGCGAGCAGGTAGAGCGTCGGGCGCGGGGCCGAGGTGTCGCGCGGGCGCTGCACGTCGACCTCGATGTCCTTGCCCATCGCGGCCGAATAGACCTGGAGGGTGATGGTGCGATCGTCGACGATGTCATAGCTCGCGATGTGGGAACCGTCGCCGGAGCGCGGCGAACCCAGCAGTTTTCCGGAGGCGATGATCGGGTCCCCGGCGGTCACTGCGACCGCGGCGCCGGTCGCGCTCACGCCGCACGCTATTGCTATCGCACCTGCTAGAACCGCCGATTTCCTGATCCAAGACATGGCGACAACCGTACGGAACGGTTGCTGAGAGATTGCCTATCTGATTCTCAGCGGACCATCAGGCGCGCGGCGTAACGATTCGCCGACGCCGTGCTCCGTGCGGTCTTCGGCCAGGCCGAGCGGGGACCGCACCCCACGGCCTCGGCGCGGAAATGCGACCGGATTCACACCGGCAGCAGCCCGCGCAACCGGCCGCTCAGCGTGCGGCCCGGATCCCGATCCCGCTCGGCGAGCAGAAACTTGATCTCCTCCTCCAGCGCCTTGCGCACCACATCCCGGAGTTCGGTCGCGGCGGCGTCGGCGTTCGCCCCGTCGCGCCAGGCCTGCGGATCGATCGGCGCGCCCGCCGAGAAATAGAACCGCTCCGGGCGTGGAATCAGCGTCGGCCCCAGCCCGCGGATCAGCGGCGGGGTCAGATTGGATTTCAGCCCGACCGCCTCGACCACCTTGCGCAGCGGGCTCATCACCGGATGCTGACCGTCGAAGACGATGTCGTAGACGTCGTCGCCGCCGATCATCGCGATCGGCACGATGGTCGCGCCGGTCTCGATCGCCATGTGCGCGAACCCGGTCCGGCCGCGCCAATCCAGCACGTACTTCTGCTGCCCCTTACGGCCGACCGCCTCGCGCCCGCCACCCGGGAAGACGATCAGCGCCTCGCCGCGGCGCAACAGCGCCATGCAGTTGCGGCGGTTGCCGCGCACGATCCCGAAGTGGTGCAGGAACTCCCGCAGCCCCGGCACCCCGATCAGCACGTCCTCGGCGAGCCCGCGCAGCAGCCGGCCACGGCGCCGCAGCACCTCGGGCAGCAGCAACGGCGCGTCCAGGCCGCCCATCAGGGTGTGGTTACCGACCAGCAGCACCGGGCCGTCGGCGGGAATGTTGTCCAGACCGTAGAAACGCGGGCTGGTCCAGGCTCGGGTCGGCGCGGTGATCGCCTCGATCACCAGTTTGTCGGTCTCGCTCAACCGCACCTCGAGCGGTGCCCCATCGGACAGAACTGCCTTCACAGGCAAGGATTCAGGCATCGGTGTCCCCATCGAATGTCGGATCCCAGCACATCGTCGTATTGGAATGATTTCCCCTGCGCCGCAGATAGATACGGCCGTGTGCGCCACAGATTACCAAATGCGACTGCAACAAGTTATAGGTGAGGGGTACCCGATGAGGTGCGCTGAAACCCGACGTGCGACGCGGCGAGACCGCGCCGAGCCGGGCACAAGATCATTGCCGCGTCGCCGAATCCGTCGCACCGAAGCGGAGGTACGCAAGGACGGCACAGGCTCGGGCGGCGCGGGTCGGCCGGTAGCCGACTACTAGCCGCTCGAGCCCGGGAAGTGGCATTTTCGTGCGGAATCCGCCCGAAACGCGAACGGCCGCGCACACTTGCGCGGCCGTTCGCACGAAAATGCCAGTCGCCGACCGCTACTCCGGATCGGGGCCCGCCCCATTGGTGGACGCGTGCGCGTACTCCGACAACGCCGCCGCCAGGGAATGCGGCACCCGGGCGTGTACCCGCGTGCCACCCTCCTCATGGGTGGAGTCGATGATCCGGCCGTCGGCGTGCACGCGGGCGAGGAGATCGCCGCGGGTGTAGGGCAGCAGCACGCTGACCTCCACGTCGAGGCCACCGAGGACTTCGGCGAGACGGTCGCGGAGATCGCTCAGACCCGCACCGGTGCGGGCGGAGACGAACACCGCGTCCGGGAGCAGGCCGCGCAGGCGGGTCAGCTCCGTCGGGTCTGCGTTGTCGATCTTGTTGACCACCAGCAGTTCCGGCGGCGCGACGGTGCCCTGCTCCTTGATCACATCGGTGATCACCTCGCGCACCGCCTGGATCTGACCCGAGGGCATCGGGTCGGAACCGTCGACGACGTGCAGCAGCAGGTCGGCGCCGGTCACCTCCTCCAGGGTGGAGCGGAAGGCCTCGACCAGCTGGGTCGGCAGGTGCCGCACGAAACCGACGGTGTCGGTGAAGACGACCTCGCGGCCGTCGTCGAGCGCGGCCCGGCGGGTGGTCGGGTCCAGGGTGGCGAACAGCGCGTCCTGCACCAGCAGGCCGGCGCCGGTCAGGCTGTTCATCAGGCTCGACTTGCCCGCGTTGGTGTAGCCGACGATCGCGACCGACGGGATGCCGCTGCCGGTGCGGCGCGCTCGCTTGGTGTCGCGGGCCGTCTTCATCTCGCGAATCTCGCGGCGCAGCTTGGCCATCCGCTCGCGGATGCGCCGGCGATCGGTTTCGATCTTGGTCTCACCGGGACCACGCAGGCCCACACCGCCGTTGCTGCCCGCGCGGCCACCGGCCTGCCGGGACATGGACTCACCCCAGCCGCGCAGTCGCGGCAGCATGTATTCCATCTGGGCCAGCGCGACCTGCGCCTTGCCCTCGCTGGAAGTGGCGTGCTGGGCGAAGATGTCCAGGATCAGCGCGGTCCGGTCGATCACCTTGACCTTGACCACCTTTTCCAGCGCGGTCAGCTGGGCCGGGGTCAGTTCACCGTCGCAGATCACCGTGTCGGCGCCGCTGTCCAGGACGACGGCGCGCAGCTCCTCGGCCTTGCCGGAACCGATGTAGGTGGCCGGGTCGGGCTTGTCGCGGCGCTGGATCAGCGCCTCGAGCACCTCCGAGCCGGCGGTCTCGGCGAGCAGCGCCAGTTCGGCCATGCTCGCGTCGGCCTGCGCGGCCGTGCCCGTGGTCCAGACACCGACCAGCACCACGCGCTCCAGGCGCAGCTGCCGGTACTCGACCTCGGTGATGTCGGTGAGCTCGGTGGACAGCCCGGCCACGCGGCGCAGCGAGCTGCGCTCGTCGAGCTGCATCTCACCGACGGTGGGCTCGTGCCCGCCGGTATCGGTGGCCCACCCGGCGTGGGCGGTGTCCTTGAGCCGCTCTTCGCGCGCGGCCATGCGGGCCGCGTGCTCGGCGACCGCGTCGCGGGAGTCCGCGGTGCTCTCGGCCTGATCGGTGGAGTTTTCACCGTCGGCCGGAGTCATATCGAAAGTCTCTGAGTTCGTCATACGTCCTCCATGCTGCCACGTTGCCACGCCATGGTGCACGCCGAAGATCTACGGCGCGTCCTGGGATGAATCGGACAGCGTCAGGTTGGCGAGATCGGATTGTCCGGCGACGGGCCGGGACCGTTGCTGAGGCACGGAACGGTGGTGCGCGTCCGGCCCGCCGAGATCTCGGCGGGCCGCGCTACTACCGGGGTCGGGCCGACGTCACGCGTCGGATCACGCACCGGGGGCACGGGCGAAACGAATTGCCGTGCTCCGGGCCGCGTTTCAGCGACCGGCGACGGTCGTGACAGACCAGATGCGTGCTACGAAGTTCCCGTACATGCCGCCAACCGTACCGGCGGAGGGTGTGGGTCCGCATCCGGTTTTTCTCCGGGCGGACATCGCGAACTCAGTGCAGAACGCTGTAGACCGCCGACAGCGTGAACCCGTGATCGACGACCTCGCAGCTCACAGTGCCCTGATAGCCGATGCCACAGGTGGTTTGATCGTGCGTGATCTTGTGCCCTTCGGGCAGCACCTCGGCGTCCGGGTGGGTGTAGGTCTGCTCGGCCGAGTAGAGGAAATTGGCCGCCTCCCAGCGCGCGACCCGCAGCTGGTTGGTGCCCGCGGGCGCGTCCAGCGAGACCGCGTCGCAGCCGGTGTAGCCGTTGTTCCAGTAGATGGCGCAGTGGCGGCCGTCGGGGGTCTTGAAGAAGGCGGTGCCCTTGTAGACCGGGTCCGCGACCAGATAGTCGGCCGGGTTCAACGGGGTGTACTTGTCGAGATCGCTGTCGGCGAGGGCCGGCGCGGCGGTCGCGCAGACGCCCGCGGCCACCGCGGCGAGCGAACAAGAGAGAAGTGCGAATCGGCTGGACATGCGTGTTCCTTCCCAGATGGTGTGGTGCACGTACTGTTCGAGCCCCGGCATCGCTGCCGCCCACTCCTATCGTCGGTCGCTGCCGGTCATTCGTTAGCCGGACCTGCGACACGAAGGGGTTACAGGCCGTCCCACCATGCGCCCGCGAGGTGACCGGTCGCCACGAGCACCGACGGGCCACGCAGAGTGGCCGCGCCGTCGGCGATCGCGACGGTGACCTGACCGCCGGGCACGCGCACGATGACCTGCCCGGTGTCCTCCTGGATCCGGAAACCCCGGTGCGCCAGCGCCGCCGCGGCGGTGGCCACGGTTCCGGTTCCGCAGGAACGGGTTTCGCCGACGCCGCGCTCGTAGACGCGCATGTCCACCGCGCCGTCCGGGCCCAGCGGCGTCAGGATCTCGACATTGACCCCGCGCGGGAACAGTTCCGGATCGAACCCCGGGGAGACGCTGAGATCGAGTTTGGTCAGCGCCTCGGCGGTCAGGCTGGGGTCCACGCAGGCCAGGTGCGGATTCCCGACGTCGATGCCGATGCCCGGATAGGCGCCGCCGGCGATGGTCGCGGTGGAGGGGCCGAGTTCGCGGACCGGGCCCATGGCCACGGTGACCTCGCCGTCGACCGCGTCGGCGGCGTGCACGACGACCGGCCGCGCGCCCCCGCGGCTACCGACCACGTATTCGGCCCGGGTCTCCAGGCCCTTGGCCGCCAGATAGTGCGCGAAGACCCGCACACCGTTACCGCACATCTCGGCGATCGAACCGTCGGCGTTGCGGTAATCCATGAACCAGTCCCCGGCGGCCACGCCCTCGGGAATCTCGTCGAGCACACCCGCGTCGCGCAGCGCCCCGGCCCGCGCCACCCGCAGGACGCCGTCCGCGCCGATACCGCGCTGGCGGTCGCACAGGGCGGCCACCCGCGCCACGCTCAGGTCCAGGCGGACATCGAGGTCGGGCAGCACCACGAAGTCGTTCTGGGTGCCGTGCCCCTTGGTGAACTCGATGTCGGCCATGTCGCTCGTCTCCTCGCTGCTCATCGGGCAAACGTCCGGCGCTGCCGGGAAATTTCGTAGAGGGCCACCGCGCCCGCCGAGGGCGCCCCCAGCGAGCTGGCGGTGCCGCCCATCGGGATGGACACCAGATCGTCGCAGGCCTCCAGCCACGCCTGGCTCATCCCGCTGGTCTCGTTGCCGATCACCAGGATGGTGGCCTCGGTGAAATCCTGGTCGAACAGCGCGTGCGTGCCGTGCTCGTCGGTGCCGACGATGCGGGTCGGGATGCCGCGCTCGATCTGCCGGTCCCGGAAGGCGGCGACCTGGGCGGCGCCCGCGGCGCGCAGCACCGGCATCGCGAACAGCGAGCCGGTGGACGCGCGTACCGCCTGCGGGTCGTACTGATCGGCGCCGTGGCCGGTGACGATCACGCCGTGCGCGCCGAAGGCGTCGGCCGAGCGGATCAGGGTGCCGAGATTTCCGGGCGAGTTGGGGCGGTCGAAAACCACGACCAGCGGGGGTGTTTCGCCGGGCTCCCCCGGCGCGAAGGTGTCCAGGCTGTCCTGGCGCGAGACCGCGACGGCCACCACCTCCGGTGTGCCCGCGGTCTTCTCGCCGAGTTCGGCCATCAGTTCGGGCACCAGCCCGATGCACGGCACCTCGGTGGTGTCGAGCAATTCCCGCGCCCAGCTGGACAAATCCGGGGTACCGAGGCGGTAGAGCAGCGTCTCCAGCGGCCAGTCGGCGGCGATCGCCTGGCTGATCGGGCGCACGCCCTGCACCAGGAAGCGGGCGTCGCGGTTGCGGGTGGCGCGGTTGGTCAGATACGCCTGCCAGACCTGGACCGAGGCGTTGCGGGTGCTGACCCGCTTGCCGCCGGTGTCCCCGGTGCGGCCCGGCCGGTGCCGAGAGTTCTGGTTCACTGCGCTGTCCGTTCCGTCGAGTCGAGCCGGTCGGCGGCGCCCGGCTCCGTAGCATCGGGCAATTCGGGCGATTGCGGCCGCGGGTGCAACACGGCGAGCGCGGTCCCGAGCAGATCCGGATCGGCGCCGTCGACCCAGCGCACCCGAGGATCCCGGCGGAACCAGGAGCGCTGCCGACGAACGTAGCGGCGCGTGCCGATCAGGGTGCGTTCTTTGGCCTGATCGAGATCGTATTCGTCGTCGAGGTAGGCCAGCACCTGGGCGTAGCCGATGGCGCGGCGCGCGGTGACGCCCGCGCGCAGGCCCTGATCGATCAGCCCGCGGACCTCCTCGACCAGACCGCCGTCGAACATCAGCGCGGTGCGCTGCCCGATCCGGGCGTCGAGTTCGGCGGTCTCCCGGTCCACACCGATAATGGTTGTGCCCCAGCGTGGTTCGCCGATCACCGGCGCGGAGGCCGCGAACGGCCGGCCGGTGAGCTCGACCACCTCCAGCGCGCGCACCAGGCGTCGCCCGTCGGTGGGCAGGATGGTGGCGGCCGCCGCCGGGTCGGCCTGGCGTAGCTCCGCGTGCACCGCGGCGACGCCGTGCTCGTCCAGGAAGGCCTCCCAGCGCGCCCGCACCTGCGGGTCGGTCGCCGGGAACTCCCAATTGTCCAGCAGCGCTTGGACATACATCATCGATCCGCCGACGATCACCGGCACGTGCCCGCGCGCCATGATGGCCTCGACGTCGGCGATCGCGGCGCTCTGATAAGCGGCCACGGTCGCGTACTCGGTCACGGCGAGCACGTCGAGCTGGTGATGCGGGATCCCGCGGCGTTGCGCCGCCGGAAGTTTCGCGGTGCCGATATCCATGCCGCGATAGAGCTGCATGGCGTCGATGTTCACGATCTCGCCGCCGAGCCGCTGGGCCAGGGCCAGGCCGAGGTCGGATTTGCCGGTGGCCGTCGGCCCCACGACCGCCACCGGTGTCACGGCGTTCACGAAGCGCCGCCGGGCCGCCAGGTGCCTACGTGGTAGCCGACGCCGAAAGGTGCGTCCTGATAAAGGGTTTCGGCGGTCGGGGCACTCGCGTCGTCGGCGAAGAGACCGGCCAGCACCTGATAGGCCGCGCGGCCGGCGAGGCCGACCTCGGCGCAGAGTCGTGGATCCAACGCGCGCAACGCCGCCACGTCTCCGGCGGCGAGCGCCTTGTCGAGCCCCTCTTGCACGGTGGCGGCCTGCGGATTCAGATACCCGGGCGATTTGGTGGTCAGGGTGGCCGCACCGTCGGCGATCACCAAGACGCCGGTGGGCGGGCGGGTGCGATCGAGGTCCGCCCGGATGGCGCGACCGAAGGCCACACACTCCTCGGCGGGCGCCTCGGGATCGACGAAGGCCACCAGGACGTTCGCCGCGGCCGCGGCTTCGCCCCGCAGCCAACCGGCAACCAGCGCGGGCAGCGGCCAGTCCGGGTCGGCGGCGTCGGATTCAGCCTGCGCGAGCAGCGGCCCCTGCGACATCGCCACCCGGACATCGGCGCCGTACCCGCGGAAGGTGCCCACTCCGCTGTCCTTGTCCACGCCGCGATCGCTCTCCCCGGCGCCGACGACGAGCCAATCCCCCGCCGTTTCGAGGGCGCGCACGGCCGCCAGCGCCGCCGCGCGCAGCGGCGCCACCGGGTCGTCGGCGGTGCCCGCGCGGGCGCCGCCGAGCTCGGGAACCAGGATCGGCGGCGACGGGACCAGGGCCGCAAGGGAGAACACTCGGTAAACGGTAGTCGTTGCCGCCGAGGACCCCGCGCACCACCGTGCGCGGCGACGCGCGAACGCACGCCGGCCCCGCCGCGCCGCGACCTCGAGTGTCTCTGCGTCCAACCGAGCCGGGGATTGATAGTCTCGAGGTGCTACAACCCAGGTCATCACGGGTTGACATCCACCGGAATCCACCGGGGGAGAGCGTCGATCGATGGTCTCGAAGAGCTCGGACCGGGTTCAATGGAATGAGCTAGGGCGTAACCAGGCAGCCGTGACGCGCGGCAGGGACGGAGAGCAATGAGCGACAGCAACGGAACCGCGAAGGCCACGCAGGAACCATCCACCCCGCCGGCTCCGCAAGCTCCGCCGGCTACCACCCCCGAGGCCTCCGCACCGCCCACCCCCGGCCCGCGCCCGTCCGGCGCCCCCAAGCCCGGTGGCCCCACCCCCCATCCCAAGCCGCACGCGATCAAACCCGCTCCCGGCCCGGCCCAGCCGCACCCGCATCCGGTCGTCGTGCCCTCCGTCACCGATCCCAGTGTCTGGGGCCGAGTCGACGAGGACGGCACCGCGTGGGTGAAAACCGCTGCGGGCGAACGGGTCGTCGGGTCCTGGCAGGCCGGCGACGCCGCCGAGGGGCTGGTGCATTTCGGCCGCCGCTTCGACGATCTGGCCACCGAGGTGGCGCTGCTGGAAGCGCGCCTGGCCGCGGGCGCGGATGCCCGCAAGACCAAGGCCGCCGCCGTCGCCCTGGCCGAGTCGCTGCCGACCGCCGCCGTCATCGGCGATATCGACGGGCTGACCCGCCGCCTGGCAGCGATCGCCGAGCACTCCGAAGAGGCGGCCGCGCACGCCAAGGAGGAGAAGGAACGCGCCAAGCACGAGCACACCGAGCGCAAGGAAGCGCTGTGCCTGGAGGCGGAGAAGATCGCCGGCGAATCCACCCAGTGGAAGGCCGCCGGTGACCGGCTGCGCGAGATTCTCGACGAGTGGAAGTCGATCCGCGGCGTGGACCGCAAGGTCGACGACGCGCTGTGGAAGCGCTACTCCAAGGCCCGCGAGGCGTTCAACCGCCGCCGCGGCGCCCACTTCGCCGATCTGGATCGCGAGCGCGCCGCCGCGAAGACCCGCAAGGAAGAGCTGTGCGTGCGGGCCGAGGAGTTGTCCGGCTCCACCGACTGGACCGGCACCGCCGCCGTCTTCCGCGACCTGCTGACCGAGTGGAAGGCCGCGGGCCGCGCGCCGCGCGAGGCCGACGAGGCCCTGTGGCGGCGGTTCAAGAGCGCGCAGGACGTGTTCTTCGCCGCCCGCAACGCCGCCGTCTCCGAGCGTGACGCCGAGTTCGAGCACAACGCCACCGCCAAGGAGGAGTTGCTGCGCACCTACGAGCACATCGACCCCGCCAACGGCCTGGACGCCGCCCGGGCCGCCCTGCGCGATCTGCAGGACAAGTGGGACGCCCTGGGCAAGGTCCCGCGCGAACGCATCCAGGAGCTCGAGGGCAAGCTGCGCACCATCGAGAAGCGGGTCCGCGAGGCCGCCGACGCCCAGTGGCGGCGCAGCGACCCGGAGGCCATGGCCCGGGCCGCGCAGTTCCGCGAGCGGGTCGCCCAGTTCGAGGAGCAGGCCGCCAAGGCGCAGGCCGCGGGTAACAAGCGTGAGGCCGAGAAGGCGCTGGAGCAGGCCAAACAGTGGCGCGAGTGGGCCGACGCCGCGGAAGGCGCGGTCAGCAACCTCTGACCCGGCGGGTTGTGTCGATGCTGTGCGGAGGTTGCGCAGGTCTCGTTGGCGCGCAACGAGATCGGCCGTCACACCGATAACGTCAGCATGGTGCGGCAGGTGTGGGATTCGTGGGGCGGCGTGCTGACCGTCTGGGCGCTGGCGGTGCCGATGCTGATCGCCGGCGCGGCACTGGTCTTCCGGTGGCGCGTGCGCCACGGCCGGTCGCCGGAGCAGGCCCTGCGGCACACGGCCGCCGAAGCCGGAATTCTCGGCGCGACGCTGCCCTGGGTCTGGATGATCCTGACCCCCGCCGACGGCGAACGGCACGTGATCCTGGTCCCGCTGCTGGACCTGTTCGAGACGATCACCGAGGCCTCGGCCAACACCGTCGTCCAGGTGACCGCGAACACGGTGCTGTTCTTGCCGCTGGGTTTCCTGCTGCCGCTGCGGTTTCCGCGCTGGTCGGGCGTACTGCGGATGACGCTGCTCGGCGCGGCGTTGTCGGCGACGCTCGAAATCGCCCAGTACGTCCTGGACCTGGGCCGTTACAGCTCGATCGACGACGTCCTGATGAACGCCGCCGGCGCCGGCCTCGGGGCCGTGCTGGCCCGCCGGCACAGCGCCCGGCGCGAAAGCTCCTACAGCGCCCGCATACTCGCCCGGATCGGCTGAGGGCTACTCGCCGGTGAGGCGGCGGCGGTCGCGTTCCTCGGACTGGGCGGCGGCGCGGCGGCGCTGCTCCTCGGCCTCCAGCTGCAAGGTGGTGCGGCTCCAGACGACGCGGATCCAGTGGAAGGTGAGCACCATGATGGCCAGGGTGCCCAGGATCAGGCCGATGCCGGGACCCGAGCTGTAGATGTTGCCCACGCCCGGGGTCTGCCGGTGCCAGATGGAGAAGACGCCGAAGGCGCAGCCGATGGCCGAACCGGCCACCGCGATCCAGGCCAGCACCCAGCGCCGGGTCATCAACGCCAGCAGCGAGAACCCGACCCCGAAGACCACCGCGAACCACACGAAGATGCGCGAGGGCAGGCCGATGTGCTCGAGCCGGGTGACGTCCGTGCCGAGCAGCACGTCGAAACCGCGGGCGGCGCCGGCGTGCGGCAGCACCAGTGACAACAGCAGCACGAAGACCGCGCCGGCCACCACCATCGCGCGCACGCCCGGGTCGATCTCCCCCGCGATGCGCCGTTCGACGGCGTCGAGTTCCTCGCGGAACTGCTCGAAGTCCTTGCTGCTCTGGACCGAGTTCACAGAACCCACGTCTCCTTCGGCTGAATCGGCGGCACCTGGCGTGTCCACTGTGCCATCTCCGCTTCCAGCCGGGTCGCCCGCCCCACTACGTCCAGTAGTAGCGTCGTCCGGTTCGCCGCCGTTCATGTCGCCTCCCGGGCCAACGCTACCCGCGGATTCCGTGCGCTCGACGCCTTTCCGGCCGGGTCAGCTGCCGCAGCCGGTGGCGCATCCCGCGGCCGCGACCGGCTCCAGTACCGGAGCGCCGATGCGGGGCAGGCCCAGGCCGACCCCGATGGGATCGGTCTTGGGGGTGATGCCGCGCTCGTGCGCGTCGCCGGCGCGGGTGCGGCGGTGCGCCTTGATCGGGGAGTCGGCGATCAGGAAGTGCGGCGCCGCCTCGGTGACGTCGACGACGACGATGTCACCGGGCCGGATCGTCTCGGCCGTGCCGCCGGGGCGGAAGTGCACCAGGCGGCCGTCGCGGGCCCGGCCACTCATCCGGGCGGTGGCGGCGTTCTTCTTGCCGGCGCCCTCGGCGACCAGCAGTTCCACCTCGGTGCCGAGCAGTTCCCGGTTCGCTTCCAGGCAGACCTGCTCCTGCAACTCGATCAGCCGGTTGTAGCGCTCCTGCACAACGGCTTTCGGGAGCTGATCGGGCATGTCCGCGGCGGGCGTCCCGGGGCGGATGGAGTACTGGAAGGTGTAGGCGCTGGTGAAACGGGCCTGCCGCACCACGTCCAGGGTCTCCTGGAAGTCCTCCTCGGTCTCGCCGGGGAAGCCGACGATGATGTCGGTGGTGATCGCCGCGTGCGGCATCGCGGCGCGCACCTTCTCGATGATGCCGAGGTAGCGCGACTTGCGGTAGGAGCGGCGCATGGCCTTGAGCACGCGATCGGAGCCGGACTGCAACGGCATGTGCAGCTGCGGGCAGATATTGGGCGTCTCGGCCATGGCCTCGATAACGTCGTCGGTGAACTCGGCCGGATGCGGCGAGGTGAAGCGCACCCGCTCCAGGCCCTCGATGCCGCCGCAGGCGCGCAGCAGCTTGGCGAACGCCGAACGGTCGCGCGGCTCGGAGTCGTCGACGAAGTTCACGCCGTAGGAGTTCACGTTCTGGCCGAGCAGGGTCACTTCCAGCACGCCCTGGTCGACCAGGGCCTGCACCTCGGCGAGCACGTCGCCGGGGCGGCGGTCGACCTCTTTGCCGCGCAGCGCGGGCACGATGCAGAACGTGCAGGTGTTGTTGCAGCCCACCGAGATCGACACCCAGCCCGCATAGGCCGATTCGCGCTTGGCGGGCAGGGTGGAGGGGAAGGCTTCCAGGGATTCGAGGATCTCGACCTGGGCTTCGGCGTTGTGGCGGGCGCGCTCCAGCAGCACCGGCAGCGAACCGATGTTGTGCGTGCCGAACACCACGTCGACCCACGGCGCCTTGCGGACCACGGTGTCGCGGTCCTTCTGGGCCAGGCAGCCGCCGACGGCGATCTGCATGCCGGGCCGGTCGGCCTTGATCGGGGCGAGATGCCCCAGGGTGCCGTAGAGCTTGTTGTCGGCATTCTCCCGGACCGCGCAGGTGTTGAAGACGACGAGGTCGGCGGTCACGCCGGGCGCGGCCTGAACGTAGCCCGCGTCTTCGAGTAGCCCCGACAAACGCTCGGAATCGTGCACGTTCATCTGACAACCGAACGTGCGGACTTCGTAACTACGCGCGTCTACCACTACCTGTCCGTTCGAATCCACCCATCAAGGGTACGGGGGTATGCAAACCGGACATTTTTCGAGCCCACCTGTGGCAGAGCGCACTTTTCCCGAGAAATCGGGCAGCCGGGGCAATCGGCGGACCGGTCCGTGTCGAAGCATCAAGGAGAGTTGTTTTCGAGCAGAGGTGTGTTCGGCATGGCCACAGTCGGAATTTCCATTGAGCAGACCGTGGTGCGAGGCGTCGTACTGCAGGGCGAACCCCCGCAGATCGTAGTGCGGGCGACACAGCGGCGACTACCCGGCGATACCGCCGGCGCGGTGATCACCGGTGTGCTGGAGGGTTTCGCCGCCGAGTTCGGCGCGGGCGACCGCATCGAGGATGTCGCCATCGTCTACCGGTCGGTGAGCGAGCGGCGATCGATACTCACCGAGCTGGCGACCGGCAGATGGGCGACCGCGTCGCTGGTCTCGGACCGCACCGCCCTGGCGGCGCTGACCCGCGCCGAGACCGGGTTCCAAGCGTTCGGCACGGTGCTGGTGCTCGAGGTCCTGGAGGGGTACGCCTCCTATGTCTGCCTCGGCCCGGACCGCGGCACCGTCTCCGCGGCGGACTCCTGGGCCTTCGGCTCGGCCGAGGCCGATACCGCGAGCCAGATCCTGCCGATCCTGAACGCCGACGCCACCCCGCCGGACGCCGTGGTGCTGTGCGGTTCGGCGACCGGCGATCCGGATCTGCTGCCCGCGCTGCGCCGCGGTCTCGCCGAGACGGTGACCCTGGTCCCCTACCACGTCGACGCCGCCGCCCGCGGCGCGGCACTCGTTGCGGCGGACCAGGTTCGGCAGCTCACCCCCGCCCCGCCGCCGGTCGCCGACAATCGCCGGGCCCGGCGCCTGCTGGCCGCCGCGGTCGCCGTCACCGTGCTGGGCACCGGCGCCGCGCTGGCCACCGCCGCGATCCGCGACAACTCCCCGGCCGGCGGGGACCGCACGCTGGCCACCGCCCCGCCGTCGACCTCGTCGCTCACCCCGAGCCCCACCGAGGCCGCGTCACCCCTGGCGCCCCCGGCGTCGACCGAACCGCCCCTGGCTCCGCCGCCTCCCGCCGAACCGTCCACCGCTCAGCCACCCGCCGAGCCCTGGCCGACTACGCCGAATGCTCCCCGGCGCCCCAGTACCCCGGGTACGCCCGAGCCCGCCGAATCGACCGAACCCAGCCCGGCCCCGCCCGCGCAGACGCCCCCGCGCACCGCGGTCGGCGCGCCCGACGCGAACGGTCTGTTTCCCGGCGAATCCCCGCCCCCGCCCTCGAATGCCGACCCCGCCGCGATCCGCGCTTGGTGGGCCAATCACTGGCAGCTCAAAGAGCGGTGGCTGAACGGCGGCTGAACCGGAAGTTCCGGTGCCCCAAAGCTTGTCGAAATAGCGTGGACAAGGGCGAACGCACCTTTACACGACCTTGATTTAGGCAACTGTTCATGTTACATCTACGTGACACATCGGCGTGTCCTCGCGGCATGTCGCCGAAATCAGGGCAAAAGATCGTTTTCCCCTTAAGGTCTTGGACCATGACCGACGCCGCTGCCGCGCCCGACACGACCGGGAACGCTTCAACCGGGGACGAAGGCGCTACCACCTCCGTGCCGCCGACGCTGACCAAGGATGATGTCTCGACCACCGACTCGGGGCCTGCCGCCAGTGGCCCGCCGATGATTTCGATGAAGACGGTGGACAAGCACTTCGGCGACCTGCACGTGCTGCGGGACATCAATCTGGAAGTGCCCAAGGGCCAGGTCGTGATCGTGCTCGGCCCTTCGGGCTCGGGCAAGTCGACGCTGTGCCGCACCATCAACCGGCTCGAGCCGATCGACTCCGGCGACATCGCCATCGACGGCGTGCCGCTGCCCGCCGAGGGCAAGGCGCTCGCCGCCCTGCGTGCCGATGTCGGCATGGTGTTCCAGTCGTTCAACCTGTTCGCGCACAAGACCATCCTCGAGAACGTCATGCTCGCACCGATGAAGGTGCGCAAGACCAAGAAGGAAGACGCCCGCACCCGCGCCATGGAGCTGCTGGAGCGGGTCGGCATCGCCAACCAGGCCGACAAGTACCCGGCCCAGCTCTCCGGCGGCCAGCAGCAGCGCGTGGCGATCGCCCGCGCCCTGGCGATGAACCCGAAGGTGATGCTGTTCGACGAGCCCACCTCGGCGCTGGACCCGGAAATGGTCAACGAGGTGCTCGACGTGATGGTCTCGCTCGCCAAGGAGGGGATGACCATGCTGGTCGTCACCCACGAGATGGGCTTCGCGCGCCGCGCCGGCAATCGGGTCCTGTTCATGGCCGACGGTGAGGTCGTCGAGGACGCCACTCCCGAGGTCTTCTTCACCGCGCCGAAGTCCGAGCGCGCCAAGGACTTCCTCGGCAAGATCTTGAGCCACTGAACATCTTCGAAAACCCACAGAAGAGTTAGGAACCCGATGAGGATCACCCGTGCACTTCGCTTCGGTGTCGGGGCGCTCGCCCTGGCGCTGGCCGCCTCCGCCTGTGGCGGCGGTGACGAGCAGTCCGCCCTGGACAAGGCCAAGGACGGCAAGCTGACCGTCGGCATCAAGTACGACCAGCCCGGCCTGGGCCTGCGTAACAAGGACGGCTCCTTCAGCGGCTTCGACGTCGAGGTCGCCAAGTACGTGGCCGGCAAGCTCGGCGTGAAGCCGGAGAACGTCACGCTGAAGGAATCGCCGTCGGCGCAGCGCGAATCGCTGATCGAGAACGGCGGGGTCGATTACATCGTCGCCACCTACTCGATCACCGACAAGCGCAAGGAGAAGGTCGACTTCGCCGGGCCGTACTACGTGGCCGGCCAGTCGCTGCTGGTGAAGTCGGACAACACCGATATCACCGGCGCCGAGTCGCTGAACGGCAACAAGAAGCTGTGCTCGGTGAAGGGCTCCACCCCGGCGCAGAACGTCAAGGAGAAGTACGCCAAGGAAGTTCAGCTGCAGGAGTTCGACACCTACTCGCTGTGTGTCGAGGCGCTGCTGAACGGCTCGGTCGACGCGCTGACCACCGATGACATCATCCTCGCCGGTTTCGCCGCGCAGTCGCCGGGCAAGCTGAAGGTCGTCGGTAAGAGCTTCACCACCGAGAACTACGGCATCGGTGTGAAGAAGGGCGACAAGGAACTCCGCGACAAGATCAACGACGCGATCGAGGCCATGATCGCCGACGGTTCGTGGGACAAGGCGCTCGCCGCCACCGTCGGACCCTCGGGCTTCAAGGTCGCCGACAAGCCCACGGTCAACCGTTACTGAGGTTTCCTCCCGCGGGTGGTTCGGGTGATCCTCGAGCCACCCGCATTTTTTTCAACCGACTAGCAAATCCACTTTCGATCGGAGGGCCGCGCCCACGTGTTCGACCTGATTTCGCGGTATGGCACCCAAATCCTCGAAGCCTTTTGGACGACTATCCAGCTGACGGCGTTCTCCGCGGTCGGTGCGCTCGTCCTGGGCACCCTTGTCGCCGCCATGCGCGTGTCCCCCGTTCCGATCGCCCGCGCGGTCGGCAGCGCCTACGTCACCATCTTCCGTAATACGCCGCTGACGCTGATCATCGTGTTCTGCTCGCTCGGCCTGCTGCTCACCCTGGACTGGAAGCTGGGCAGCTCGGACCTGACGGTGTCCAACTTCCGCTGGGCCATCATCGGCCTGTCCATCTACACCGGCGCGTTCGTCTGCGAGTCGCTGCGCTCCGGTATCAACACCGTCGCCCTCGGCCAGTCCGAGGCGGGCCGCTCGCTCGGGCTGACCTTCGGCCAGAATCTGCGGCACATCGTGCTGCCGCAGGCTTTTCGCGCGGTCATCGCCCCGCTGGGTAGCGTGCTGATCGCGTTGACCAAGAACTCCACCGTCGCCGCCGTGATCGGTGTGGCCGAGGCCGCGCTGCTCATGTCGGAAATGCTGGAGAACGAGGCGGCGCTCATCACCATCGGCGCGATCTTCGCGTTCGGCTTCGTGGTGCTGACGCTCCCGATGGGCTTGCTGTTCGGCTGGCTCGCCAAGCGATACGAGGTGGCGCGATGACCTGGAAGCCCTTCACCGAAGACGCGACCGCGACGACCTACCTGGTGTTCCTGGTCGCCACCACCCTGATCGCCGCGGCGCTGTCGTACGCCCTGGTGTTCGCCGGCCGCAACGCCGCGGCCTCGGTGCTGTTCGACGCGCCGGGACCGCGTGGCCGGCTGCGCAACCTCCTGTTCTCCGTCGTCATTCTCGACGTGGTGCTCATCGCCGCGGTCTGGCTGTTCGTCGCGTTCGAGAAGAAGGACCAGTTCACCTCGGCCAAGTGGGAGCCCTTCACCGACAGCCAGGTCTGGGAGACCTACCTGCTGCCCGGCATCAAGGGCACCCTGGTGGCCGCGGCGCTGGCGATCGTGCTCGCACTGCTGGTGGGCATGGTCTTCGGCATCCTGCGGCTCTCGGACCATCGGGTGATGCGCGGGTTCGCGGGCACGATCGTGGAGATCGCGCGCTCGATCCCCGTGCTGATCCTGATGATCTTCCTGTACGCGGTCTTCAACGAGTACAAGATGTTCGACTCCGACCAGCGCACGCTGGCCGCGGTCGTGTCGGCCCTGACCATCTACAACGGGTCGGTCATCGCCGAGATCGTGCGGGCCGGCATCCGGTCGCTGCCCCGGGGGCAGACCGAGGCCGCGGTCGCACTCGGCATGCGCAAGAACCAGCTGATGCGGCTGGTGCTGCTGCCGCAGGCGATCACCGCGATGCTGCCCGCGCTCGTCTCGCAGATGGTGGTGGCGCTGAAGGATACGGCGCTGGGCTACCTGATCCTCTACACCGAGCTCGTGCGCTCCGGCTTCCAGATGGGCGCCGCGCTGCAGAACACCATCCCGGCGCTGCTGGTGGTGGGCTTGATCATGATCTTCTTCAACAGCACGCTGACGCTGCTGGCCACCAAGCTGGAGCAGCGCCTGCGGACCCAGTCGAAGAAGGGTCGCGCGGTCCTGGCCGCGGATTCGGTCCTCACCGATGCCGCTCCGGGCGTGGATATCACCCGGAAGTAGTTTTCCCCGCGCAGCAGCCCCGTCGATCGAAATCGGCGGGGCTGCTGCCGTTTCGGAGCGGCTCAGGCGCCGGGACGGACCGGCAGGTCGCCCAGGCCGCGGAACAGGATGCTCTGCTGCCACTGCGGGGTGTAGGCCGCGTCGGCGAAGTCCAGGGCGGGGAAACGGCGGAGCAGGGCCGAGAAGGCGATCTCGGCCTCCATGCGGGCCAGCGGTGCGCCGACACAGAAGTGGATGCCGTGGCCGAAGGCCAGGTGGCCGCCGGCGTTGGCTTTGATATCGAGCTCGCCGGGGGTGTCGTAGCGGGCGGGATCACGGTTGGCCGCCGACAGCGCGACGTAGACCAGTTCGCCGGCCGGGATGGTGATCTCGCCGATCCGCACCGGTTCGGACGTGAAGCGGAGGGTCGACCAGCCGACCGGGCCTTCGTAACGCAGGAACTCCTCCACCGCGGCCGGAATGCCCGAGGGGTCAGCGCGCAACGCGTCCCACTGCGCTCGGTCGTGGAGCAACGCGTACGTCCCGTTGGCGAGGAGGTTCACCGTGGTCTCGTGCCCGGCGACGAGCAGCAGGAACGACATCGCGACCAACTCCTGTTCGTCGAGCCGCTCGCCGTCCTCCCCCGGCTGCACCAGCCCCGATAGCAGATCCGCCGCCGGGTGGCTCTGCTTGGCCGCGATCAGCTTCCGCAGATATTCCGACATAGCCTGCGTCGCCGCGATGCGATCCTCCATCGCGCCACCCGAACCGACCAGCACCCTGGTCCAGGACTGGAAGTCGGCCCGATCCTCGAACGGCACACCCAGCAGTTCGCAGATCACGGTGACCGGCAACGGGTTCGCGAAGGCCTGGATGAGATCGACCTCGTCCTGCCCGGCCATACCGTCGAGCAGTTCGGCGGTGATCTCCTCGATCCGCGGCCGCAGCGCCGCCACCTGCCGCGGCGTGAAACCCTTGGTGACCAGCTTGCGCAGCCGGGTGTGGTCGGGCGGATCGCTGTTGAGCATGTGCGAGTTCAGCGCCTGTGCACCCTCGTTGGACAGGATCTCGGCGTCCTTCCGCCGGAACAGCTCGTACATGCCCGCGACGTTCTTGTGCAACCGCGGATCTGCCAGCACAGCGCGGGCTTCGGTGTACCCGATGACAACCCAGCACGGAATCCCGTGCGTGAACTGCACCCGATGCACCGGCCCCTGCTCGCGCCACCGCTCGTAATACCGATGCGGATCGCCGTAGAAATCGTTCCCCACTAGTTTGATCGGTTCATCGATTTCGATCTCGCCCATGCTGACCTCACTAACCCGAGCCCATTCCCCGCCTGCCACCCCACAGGCGCTGTCCGCAGCCACGCTACATAAACCGTTGCCACACCGCCGTTTTCGCAGTTGAACCCATGAACCACCGACCACTGCGCGGGCAAAATCGGTGGCGGATCCGGGCGCGGTCGTTCATCGTGTGGGCGACGAAAGGAACCTATGCTCGACGACGGTCAGATCGAAGCCTTCATTACCGAGGGGTTCGTCAAGGTGGAACAGGCGTTTCCGCGTGCGGTGGCGGACGCGGGGCGGGCGATTCTGTGGGATGCGAGCGGGTGTGATCCCGAGGATCGCGCGACCTGGACGCAACCGGTGATCCGGATCGGCGAACGCGGCGACGAACCGTTCGCGCGGGCCGTGCGGTCGCCCGCGCTGGTGGCGGCCTTCGATCAGCTCGTCGGTGCGGGGCGCTGGCTGCCGCGCAACAGCATCGGCACCTTCCCGATCCGCTTCCCGGTCGACGTGGCGGCCGGCGACGACGGCTGGCATATCGATGTCAGCTTTCCCGGCGACGACCCCACGGACTACCTGAACTGGCGGGTGAACCTGCACTCCAAGGGGCGCGGTCTGCTGCTGCTGTTCTTGTTCTCCGATGTCGGCGCCGACGACGCGCCGACCCGCATTCGCGTCGGCTCGCACCTGCGGCTGCCCGCGCTGCTGGCGCCGTTCGGCGAATCCGGTGCGGATCTCACGCAATTCCCTTACGAGCAGGCCACCGCGGATCTGCCCGAGATCGCGGCCACGGGCCGGGCGGGCGATGTCTACCTGTGTCACCCGTTCCTGGTGCATGCCGCCCAGCGACATCGGGGCACCGATGTTCGTTTCATGGCGCAGCCGCCTTTGCTCACACGGAGCCCGTGTGAGCTGGATCGGCCGGACGGTGCTTACACGCCGGTCGAGCGAGCGATTCGGCGAGGACTCGACGGCTGAGCGCCGCCCCGCTGCCGATTCGACGGAGGCCCATTCCGCACGCCGCTCACTCGTCGGCGGCCAGTTCGGCTTTCACCACCGTGAAGGCGAGCGACTGCGAGTAGCCGCGGCGGGCCAGCATGCCCACCAGGCGGCGGAGCACCTTCTCGCGATCCAGACCGGCCGGGATGCTGCGGAGTTTGCGACGGACGAGATCGGCGGCCCGCTCGGCCTCGTCGTCGGAGCTGATGGCGTCCAAGGCCGCGGCGGAATCGGCTCGATCCACGCCCTTGCGGCGAAGCTCTTGGGCGAGGGCCTGTTTGCCCTTGCCGGAGAAGGTGTGGCGCGCGTGCACCCACTCGGCGGCGAAGGCCGCGTCGTCGATCAGGCCGACCCCGGCGAGGCGGCTCAGCGCCTCTTCAGTGATCTCCGGGGTGTAGCCCTTGGTGGCAAGGCGCTGGGCCAATTCGGCGCGGCTGCGAGCGCGGACGGCGAGCAGGCGAAGACACGCCTCTTTTGCCTGCTCGACCGTCCCGCCCTGCGGGGTGCGGTCCTTGCGGGACCGATCGAAATCGGTACCCGGGCCGGAACCGGCCCCCTCGGATCCGGCCGCCACCGGATCCGCGCTGTGAGTATCCCTGGTCCGTCTCGCACGCTTCGATTCGGTATCCCCGAAACGGGAATCCGAAGAACGTTTCCTTCGCCCGCGTGCTTGCCGGGCCGGGGGCGTGAACCCGGTCGAGCGCTCCCGCTGCGGATCGGGATCGCTCGACCGGGTCCCCGCGGAGTCCGGCGCGGCGCCACCACCTGAGGCCGACCGGACTGGCTTGGGTTCCCGTGTACTGGACGGGGGTTCGACGTCGACGCCGAGCTGGGCCAACCGGTGCCGGATCTCCGCTACGGGATCGGCCGGCCGGCCGCGCTTCGGAGCCGATGCCGCCGCATCCGGCGACATCGGGTCCGACGCTGCTGTGCCCATTGCTCGGTGCGCTCGCCGACTCAGAAGTCCGCGGGGACTTCGGGGGTTTCGGCGGTCAGCACGGGGCCGATGCCGAGCTTTTCCTTGATCTTCTTCTCGATCTCGTTGCAGATGTCCGCGTTCTCCAGCAGGAACTTGCGGGCATTCTCCTTGCCCTGGCCGAGCTGGTCACCCTCGTAGGTGTACCAGGAGCCGGACTTGCGGACGAAGCCGTGCTCGACGCCCATGTCGATGAGCGAACCCTCGCGAGAGATGCCGTGGCCGTAGAGGATGTCGAACTCGGCCTGCTTGAACGGCGGCGAGACCTTGTTCTTCACGACCTTGACGCGGGTGCGGTTACCGACCGCGTCGGTGCCGTCCTTGAGGGTTTCGATGCGGCGCACATCCAGGCGGACCGAAGCGTAGAACTTCAGCGCCTTACCACCGGTGGTGGTCTCGGGCGAGCCGAACATGACGCCGATCTTCTCGCGCAGCTGGTTGATGAAGATGGCGGTGGTGCCGGAGTTGTTCATGGCGCCGGTCATCTTGCGCAGCGCCTGGCTCATCAGGCGGGCCTGCAGGCCGACGTGGCTGTCGCCCATCTCGCCCTCGATCTCGGCACGCGGCACCAGGGCGGCCACCGAGTCGATGACGATGATGTCCAGTGCGCCGGAACGGATCAGCATGTCGGCGATCTCGAGCGCCTGCTCACCGGTATCGGGCTGGGAGACGAGCAGCGCGTCGGTATCGACGCCCAGCTTGCGGGCGTAATCCGGATCCAGCGCGTGCTCGGCGTCGATGAACGCGGCGACGCCGCCGGCGGCCTGGGCGTTGGCCACCGCGTGCAGCGCGACGGTCGTCTTACCCGAGGATTCCGGGCCGTAGATCTCCACCACGCGGCCGCGCGGCAGACCGCCGATGCCCAGTGCCACATCCAGCGCGATGGAACCGGTGGGGATCACCGCGATCGGCTGGCGGGCTTCCTCGCCCAGGCGCATCAGCGCGCCCTTGCCGAAGCTCTTCTCCACCTGTGCCATTGCCAGATCGAGCGCCTTGTCGCGATCGAACGCCTGTGGTGCCATGTCCTGATCCCCTTTTCGAGTGGGTAAGCCTGTTCTCTGGTTGGCGCCCACAGTAGAGGGCGGCACCGACAAGTCCTGGCGACCAGATTAGACGAACACCTGTTCGAGTCAAGCGACGCGCCCCACGACACGCGCCGCGACTTCCGACACGCGGCAACCGGTACGCAAAGCCGCGGCCAGGTTACCGCTGCGGTAGCGGGGCGTCGGCCTCCGCCGGCGGCCGCGGCCCGAAGATCCGGCGCTCGGCCTCCTCGATGCGAACATCGTTGATGCTGGCCTCGCGCCGCGACATCAGGCCCTCGGGGGTGAACTCCCACTGCTCGTTGCCGTAGCTCCGCCACCACCGGCCGGTGTCGTCGTGCCATTCGTACTGGAAGCGCACGGCGATGCGGTTGCCGTCGAAGGCCCAGAGGTCCTTGCGCAGCGCGTAACCGTTCTCGGTGGCCCACTTGCGGGTCAGGAAGTCGACGATGGCGGCGTGACCGGTGAAGAACTCGTCGCGATTGCGCCACACCGAATCCGCGGTGTACGCGGCGGCGACGCGTTCGGGATCGCGAGTGTTCCAGGCGTTTTCGGCGGCGCGCACCTTCGCCTCGGCGGAGTCCCGGTCGAAAGGGGGCAGGGGTGGTCGCATGAGGTTTCCTTCGTTCAGGCCAGCGGTGGATTGACCGGCGACAGTTCGGCCGGGCCCCACCGCAGCGGACCCCGGGATGCCACGACACCGGTGACGGTGAAGTCGATCGAACACTGTGAACCGACCGCGAACGTGCCCGATTCCCAGTTCAATTCGGCGGTGCCTGTGAGCTGTAGCGCACCGCCGGTCGTCCAGTCCGGGATCAGCAGCCCGCAGCGCGGGTCGACCGCGAGGTTGCCCAGCGTCATGAACATCGAGTTGCCCTGATAGTCCGGCCAGCGCAATCGCGTCGGGGAGAGCACGCGCAGAAAGCCGGGGTTGCCGCCGCGATGGGAGGCATCGGCGTTGCCGTCGGCATCGGCGGACGCGACGAAGAAGGTGTCGGCGGCGGCGATCGCGGCCTGCTGCGCCGGGTCGAGTTCGGTCCCCTGGCGGCCCTCGAACTCCGTGTCGCCCGGGTCGTAGGCCTGAATTTGCCTGCGGGATATGTACTTCGGGCAGTTCGAGTAGACCTGGTCGGTGCGGATTCGCAGCCCGCCCGCGACGGGTTCGGCGCGGCCGTTGAGCCGCATACGGCGGCGGCGCTGGGGTTGCAGGGCGATCATGCCGATCCGGGCGGGGGACGCCAGCGCTGTCCGCAGCGGGTCACCCGGCGCGAATGTCGCTTCGACAGCGATGGTTTCGTCGTCGACGGCGTGCACGAACCCGGGCGGTCCCGCGAGCTGACTCGCCCACAGCCGTCCGTGCTCGTCCGCGGCGCCGAGCACCACCATCGGCTGCTCGGCGAGGAAATCCGCTGCTACCGCGGGGATCTCGGGCCGGACCATGCGTCCGACCCGTTCGGCGATATGCGCCTGGCCCATGCGCTGTTGCACGGCCAGCTCGCCGGAATGGAAGGGTGCCATGCCAGTTCTCCTGTCCGAGCCCGAAGCCGGAGAACCTGGCGGTTGCTCGCCGGGCTACCGGTCCTGGACTCGCTCGTAGTCCTCGGGCGGCTGGTTGTCGCGCCGGCCGCGGTCGCTCTCGTCCACCCAGTCGGCCACCGCGGTGCCCGCGACCATTCCGTCGGTGCCCGGCAGGATGGTGTGCGGCCGCTCGTCCTTGTAGGACTCGACCATTTGCTCGGCCTGCTCGCGGTGCTTGTCCTGCACTTCCGGTTCCGGAGTGGCCTCGGGTGTATCCGATTCGGTCTGCTGCTGTTCCTCTGCGCTCATGTGGCTGGTCTGCCCGCCGCGGCGCCCGGCAAACGAGGCTCAGAAGAACCCGCAGGTCGGGGCCGCGCCGCTGGGCGCCGGCGCGGATTCGGCGCCGGTCGGGGCATAGATTTCGAGCCGGATCCCGTCCGGGTCGGTGAAGAAGATGCCGCCGGAGGACGCGCCCTCGCCGTGGCTGACCACACCGTCGTGGGCGAAGGTCACCGCCAGGTCGCGCAGCGTGGCTTCGATGGCGCGGACCTGCTCCAGGGTGTCGACCTGGAACGAAAGATGGTGCAGGCCGGGCGTTTCGGTGGAGAACGTGCCCGAAGCCTGCTGCCACAGCGTGACCAGGAGCTTCCCGTCCGCGCCGAGGAAGGCCCAGCGGCGTTCACCGTCCGTGTCGGCGGCGAGCTGCTCGAACCCCAGCGCGTGGCGGTAGAACTCGACCGAGCGGTCCAGATCGGCGACGTTGAGGCCGATGTGGCCGGTGACGAGCTGGGCGGAAGTCGCGGTGGTCATGAAGCCCTCCAGAGGTTCTAACCGGTATTATTGCTTGAGTAGTTAGAACATAGCTCGACTCCACGAAAGGGTCAACCGGTAAAATAAGTTTCAGTAGTTAGATGCCGTATCGACTCGAAGGAGACCGCTAATCTCAGGCATGCTCGATCCACGCCCGCACCTCGGTGAACCGCTCGCGCTGGACCTGCTCAACACCCGGTGGATGGACAACGGTCCCCAGGACCTGCTCACCGACGTGGCCGGTCTGCGCGTCTGGCTGACCACCGCGGGCATCGACGCGCCCGCCGACGAGCGCACCCTCGAGGCAGTGCTGGCCGCCCGCTCGGCCATCTACGACACCGTGCGGCACGCCGGTCACGCCGCGCTGAACGACGTGCTCGCGCACGGTCGAATCCGCCGCCTGCTCACCGAGTCCGGGCCGCGCGGGGTTCCCGAGGTCGGCGACGCGGCGTGGTTACCCGGCTGGCTCGCCGCCGACGACCTGCTGCACCTGCTCGAGCGGGCGCCCGATCGGATCCGGCAGTGCGCGCACCCGGACTGCGTGCTGTTCTTCTACGACACGTCCAAGAACGGGACGCGGCGCTGGCATTCGATGGCGACGTGCGGCAATCGCACCAAGGCGGCGCGGCACTACTCCGCGCAGCAGCGCGACTGAGGTCAGAACAGTTCGTCGAGCAAGCGGTAATAGTCCAGACGACGCTGGTCCGGGGCGTCCAGACCGTAGGCGGAGAAGAAGGCGGCGACCTCCTCGGCGCTGTGATGATCGCCCAGATCCCGGGCGGCCAGCGCCAGATCCCGATAGCGATCGGCGACACCGAGCGCGCCGACATCGAGCAGGATCGCACCCTCCAGCACATTGGCGGAGGTGTAATCACCATGCGCGACAACGAGATCCGTCTCGTCCGGCCGCTCGGCGCGCAACCGCGCGAGCACCTGCTCCGGGGTGCGGGCCTGATTGTCGTCGTCGAAGTCCTCGGCGTCGACCAGGCCTTCGAGCACGGCCCGCCGAGCCTGCGCGAGGGTGACGTCGAGGCGGCCGTCGAAGGGGCATTCGTCCACCGGGATGCTGTGCAGGCGGCGCAGCAGGGTGCCCATGATCGTGCCGACCGAGGGCCCGTCCGCAGGCCGCGCGACCGCCGAATCCGGCTCCGCGTCGTCATAGTCGTGCCCGCGAGCGGCCAAGCTCACCGCTCCGGCATCGGCGAGCAGCAACACCTCCGCTTCGAAGGCGGCGATCTCCGGTAGTCGGATTCCTCTGCCCCGCAACCATTCGAACCGCTCGTGTTCGGCGGCGGCGCGCGGGCCCCGCTTCATCCAATAGCCGCCGTTGACGAAAGCGACTCCGCCACTTTGCCCTTCGTGCTCATCGGAAAAGGTGGGTGCCGGCCCGACCAGCGCGACAATCGTGGGTGGCAGCGGAATCGGCGACTGCTCCAGCGTTATCAGCGCGATCCGCGTCGACTCGATCAGCTCGGCATCACCCTCGGCGATCCGCAGATGCTGGGCCTCGGCCAGCAAGGTTCGCGCCTCGGCCAACCGGCCCTGCTCGGCCAATGCCTTGCCCAGGTGCTGCACCGCGAACGACAGCAGCTCCGGCACGGGCGCGCACTGCCGGGCCGCGTCCACCGCCCGGCGGTACAGCACTTCGGCCGTGGCCACGTCACCCTGGTACCGGTAGACATCGCCGAGGTTGATCCACACCGAGATCCGGCGCTGCTCCCCCGACCCCAACCCGTCCGAGGCGCCGGCCTGCACCAGCTCGAGCGCCCGATCCAAATGGTCCAGCGCCTCCTCGAACCGCCCGAGCAGCATCAGCTCGATCCCGGTCTGCCGGAACCCGGCGAAATCATCCGGCGCGGACGCGGCCACCCGTGCCGCCAGCCCCGCGGGATCCACCGGGATCATCCGCTGCCGCTCGTCGAACCGGTACCGCGAGGTCACCAGCGCACCTTCGGCACATCGAACTCGGCGCACAGCGCCCGCCACACCTCGCGCGGGTCGACACCCGATTCGATGGCGTCCGCGCCCGTTCGCCCCAGCCCGGGAATCACGTGATCGCGTAGCAGCACATCGCCGCGCGCCGTCCCGAACTCGGTATGCAACAGCTCCTGGAACTCAGTCAACCGCATCGTGTTCAAGATACTCGCGCCGTCCCCGCCGCCCCAGTCCACCCGGTCAGCGACCAGAATGGGTCCATGTACGTACCGAAGGCCTTCACCGTCGCCGACGACGAGGTGCGGGAGCTATTGATCCAGCACGGCGCCGCGAACCTGATCACCCAGACGGCGGACGGCCTGCTCGCGACGCTGCTGCCGTTCGTCTACGACCCGGAAACGAACGTCCTGCGCGGCCACCTGGCCCGCAACAACCCGCAGTGGCGCGCTCCCGCCCTGGGCGAATCCCTGGCGATCATCAGCGGCCCGGACGCCTACATCTCCCCCTCGGCCTACGCGAGCAAGCGCGAGCACGGCCGGGTCGTCCCGACCTGGAACTACGTGACCGCCCACGTCTACGGTCACCTGAGGATCCACGACGACCCCGCCTGGCTGGCCGCCCTGCTGCGCCGCCTCACCGACAAGCACGAAGCCGCCTTCCCGGAGCCCTGGTCGATCGACGACACTCCCGAGGGCTTCGTCGCCGGGCAGCTACGCGCCATCGTCGGCGTCGAACTCACCATCACCCGGGTGGAAGCCAAAGCCAAACTCAGCCAGAACCGGCCGGCCGCCGACATCGACGGCGTCATCGAATCGCTGACCGCCCGTGGCGAATTCGCTTCCGCCGAGGCAGTCCGCGCGGCGCGCCCCAGCACCGAGCCCGGCCCACATTCCTAGCAGCGGCGCGAGCACGGCCCGGCGGCCCGACCCGAAGTGCCGCAGGCCCACCGCGACCGCAAGCTCCCGCCGACTCGGAGCATGCGCGCCGCTCGAGCCGACGCGATTATCAGGCAGACACGTTGTCGCGGACCTCGTGGCACAGCTCGATCGGGTCGGACACCTCCGCGAGGGTCATCGCGGCGGCTTCGGCGGCGGCGGTGTAGCGCGGGTGGTCGAGCATGGATTGCACGGCGGCGCGGATGGATTCGGCGCTGAGCGGGCGGACCAGGATCGAACTGCCTTGGCGGACCGCGCGGTTGGCGAGTTCCCACTGATCGCCGCCACCGGGGATGGTGACGATGGGGACGCCCGCGATCAGGGACTTGGCGAGCAAGCCGTGACCGCCGCCGCCGATGCAGACCGCCGCGTGGCCCAGCAGCTCGTCTTGGCGGCCGAGGCCCGCGGTGGCCCAGGACGGGAGGTCCGCGGGTGGCGTGTCGAGCATCGAAATAGCCACGCGCACACCGGTTCCGGCGAGCGCCTCCAGCACGGTTTCGACCATGCCCGCGATGCCGGTGTGCGCGGTGGACGGGGCGACCATCACCAGCGGGCCGTCACCCGGTGGTGGGGTCAGCACCTCCCTGGTGGGTTCCCAGAGCAGCGGGCCGATGACGTGGGCGTTGTCCGGCCAGTCCGGCCGGGGCACTTCCAGCGCGGGCAGGGTGGCGAGCAGCCGCCGGGCCGGGCCGGGGTCGGTGGCGGGCAGACCCACACTCTCCCTGGCATTTTCGCGCTGCCGCAAGCCATTGCGGATGTCGCGCGCGGTCAGGGTGCGCAGCACGTTGTCGCGCAGTTTGCCGCGCAGCCCCTCGCCGGGCGCGAGCCCACTGCCGATGGGCGGCAACGCCTTCGACGGCAGATACAGCGGATGCGGCGACAATTCCACCCACGGCACCCCGAGCCGTTCGGCCGCCATCCCGCCGCCCGCGGTGAGCACGTCCGAGACCACCAGCTCCGGCAGCATCGCGCTCAGATCCGGCATGATCTCCATCGAAATATGCGCGGCGCGTTCATGAATCCGCCGCCCGGCGTCGCCGTCGTTCTCCCCCGCCCGCGGCGCGAGCCCTTTGAGCTTGCGCACCGGGATCCCGGCATCCTTCGCCACCCCGAACCACCGCGGCCCGGTGAACAACACCGGCTCGTCCCCGGCCGCCAAAAACCGCTCACACAGCGCCAACGCCGGAAACGCATGCCCAGGATCCGGCCCGGCAACAACGGCTACACGCATGCGCTCAGACTGCCACACCCCCTCGGCCGGCGAACGACGCCGTACGCGATACCGGCGGACCGACCGCGCGCAATGCCGCCAACCCTTCCGGATGCTGCCGGCGCAGGTGCTTGAATGACTCTCGTGGAGCAAATTCCGGAGGACTGGCAGCGCGGCATCGTGATCGTCGCGCATCCCGACGACATCGAATACGGCGCCGCCGCCGCGGTGGCCCGCTGGACCGGACAGGGCAAGGACATCCGCTACGTGCTGGTCACCAGCGGTGAGGCCGGGATGGCCGGCGTGCCGCCCGCCGAGGCGGCCCCGCTGCGCGAAGCCGAGGAGATCGCCGCCGCGAAAGCGCTCGGCGTGCAGCAGGTCGAGTTCCTCGGCCACCCCGACGGCCGCGTCCAGGAGACCCTGGAACTGCGCCGCGATCTGGCCGCCGCGATCCGCCGCCACCAACCCGAAATGGTGGTGCTGTTCAACTTCGGCGACACCTGGGCACCCGGCTACGCCAACAGCGCCGACCATCGCGCCGTCGGCCGTGCCGCCCTGGACGCCATCTCCGACGCCGGGAACGAATGGATCTTCCCCGAACTCGCCGAGCAAGCCCCGTGGTCGGCTCGCTGGGCCGCCGTGGCCGGCCCCGGCGCCACCCACGCCGTCGATGTCGGCGAACAGCTCGACCAGGCCTTCGCCTCGCTCGCCGAACACCGCCGCTACCTGGAAATCCTCAGCTCCGACCCGCTCGATGCCCAGGTCCGCGCGATCGTCGACCGCGCCACCGGGCCGCTGCCCGGCTATCCCGCCGCCCACGCCGTCGGCTTCGAGCTGTACTACTTCGCGGGCTGATCCGCCCGCCGGACATGCGAAAGGGCCGCGGGCGGTCGACATCGACCGGCCCGCGGCCCCAGCGGTCCGGCTAGACCTTGTTGATGGTGGTCTTGTCCTCCGCGCCGGTGACCGCCTTGTACAGCAGGTACAGCCCGAACACGATGGCGCTGATCATCAGGATCGGGAACAGACCCTTGATCAGCGCACCGATGACCATGAACGCGATCCAGACGAGCGCGACCACACCGATGATCTTCCACAGCATTACTGCCTCCGTATGTCTCCGGAACCGTCGTCCAACGATCCGCACCTTCGACTCTGACAGTTTCCGGCCGGGAAATCACCAGGTCAGCAGCGATATCGGTGAAAGATCGGGGAAGACCCTGAGAGGCGGGCCCCGACCGGACTAGGGGGCCGCGGCGGTGCAGTTGACCACCGCGTACAGCCCGCTCGCGGTCTGCTCGGCGACGGTGCGGCCGTTGACGGTGATCCGGCAGGTGATGTCGCCGATGCCGTTGCGCTGGGCGTTCAGGGCCAGGGCCAGGCTGGGGGCGCTCACCCGCTTGCGCCAGGGCAACGGCGTGGAGACCTCCGTCCGCAGCATATTGTCGCCGCCGACGTAGGCCACGCTGTGCGCGGTCCCGGTGGAAGCGGTGACCTCGTAGGTGATCGACCCGGCCGGCGGTAGCGGCTCCTGATCGACGAGGGCAAGCGGTCCGGCGGCGCCCTCGGCGACGACCGCGACGGCGAGCGCGACCAGCCCGAAGCCGACGGTCAGCAGGCACGCCACCAGCATCCCGGCGCGAGCGCTCCCGCGCCGGCGCTCGGGCGGCGTTTCCGCCGGTATCTGCCCCGGCCACCGCTGATCAACCACGACCGAACGATATGCGCCCCGGCCGACCGGCCCTAGCCACTCGGCGAAACGTTGGAGCTTCGACGATCAGGCAGACGCGCCGATATGCGAGATCACAAAATCAGGGCAGGCGCTCGATCCGCACGGTCGGATCGTTCCATTGCTGCTGGCCGGGAAACGCGCCCGCGCCCAGCGGCCGATCGGCGACCTCGGTGAGCGCTTGCGCCCAGCCGTCCAGCCGGTCGGCGGCATGCCGCAGATCCGCCACGATGGTGTCGAATTGGTGTGCCACGACCAGGGTTTCGGGCACCGCGAGCACGCCGCCGGCGGCCGCGACCACCTGCTCGTACTCCGCGACGCCGGCCTCCAGGCGGGTCACCGCGAACTGCACGTTGCCGCGCAACGCGTTCGCGGCGGCCGGCCCGACGGCGATCACGGCGCGTTCCATCTCCACGATGTCGACCGAGAGCGCGTGCAGCGCCTCCGCGCCGGAGGCGGCCGTCTCGACCATCTCGGCGAATTCGTCCTGCGGCAGCCGGCTGGAGCGGCCGATCGCGGCCGTCAGCCCGTACATGGCGCGCTCGGCCTGACCGAGCCGGGTGATCGCCGGGCGGGCGGCCGAACCGAGCGGTGGCTGCTTGCGCGGCACATAGGCGGCCATCGGCAGCGGGGCGCCGCGCAGCCGCAGGTAGCGCCGGGTGGTGTAGGCGGCGCCGGTGACCAGCGCCACCGCGACCCCGCCCAGGAACACCACCGCACCGATCGGCGCCGAGATGACCACCAGTCCGACCGCACCCGCGGTCGTCAACCCGGAGGCGGTGCCGAGGTGGAAGCTGGCCCGGCGCGCGCGACGGCGCTTGCGCAGTTCCCGTTCCCGGGGGTCGGCCCATTTGCGGACCGCGGTCAGCGCGGTCTCGCCCACCTCACGCAGGGATTCGGGCAGATTCGACGGTGGCACACCGGAACCCGACGGCACGACGGGCAGCCGCTGACCGGGCTGCGGGTGAATTCGCTTGCGGCTCATCGATGGAGTTCCTAGCGCGTCGATCCGAGGCCTACGCCTGGCCCTTCTCGTACCGTACCTCGGTCTGCGCCGACTGTGGCTGAGCGGGCTTGATGGCCTGCTGGTCGCCGCCGGCGGGCAGCGCCTCCCCGCGCATGGAGGCGCGGATCTGCTCCAGCTTGCTGTGACCGGCCATCTGGATGCTGGCCTGCTGGACCTCCAGCATGCGGCCCTGCACCGAGTTCTGCGCGAGCTCGGCCGAGCCCAGCGCGTTGGCGTAGCGGCGCTCGATCTTGTCGCGGACGGCGTCCAGGCTGGGGGTGTTGCCGGGCGCGGACAGGGTCGAATCCATCTGCTGCAGCGAGGCGCTGACCTGCTCCTGCATCTTGGCCTGCTCGAGCTGGCTGAGCAGCTTGGTGCGCTCGGCGACCTTCTGCTGCAACATCATCGCGTTCTGCTCGACGGCCTTCTTGGCCTGCGCGGCGGCCTGCAGCGACTGGTCGTGCAGCACCTTCAGGTCTTCCACCGACTGCTCGGCGGTGACCAGCTGCGCGGCGAAAGCCTCGGCGGCGTTGGTGTATTGGATCGCCTTCTCGGTGTCGCCCGCGCCCGACGCCTGATCGGCGAGCGTGACCGCCTGCCGGGCGTTGGCGTTGAGCTTCTCGACCTCGTCCAACTGCCGGTTCAGCTTCATCTCCAGCTGACGCTGGTTGCCGATGACCGACGCGGCCTGCTGCGAGAGGGCCTGATGCTGGCGCTGGGCTTCCTCGATAGCCTGCTGGATCTGCACCTTCGGATCCGCATGCTCTTCGATCTTCGAGTCGAAGAGGGCCATCAGGTATTTCCAGGCCTTGACGAACGGATTAGCCATCGATTGATCCCGCCTCCATGTGCTCCTACCGCTGCCCGCGGTAGTCGGTGCGCGACCGTCACGCACCCGTCTGTGCCTATCCTCCACTATGCGCGGCTCGGACCGGGCGAACCCGGCCCGAGCGAGCACCTATCCACGGAAAATCTATCCGCTTCCGGCGCCGCACAGCAGTGCGGCGCCGTTGTCCACCAGAACTTCTCAGTTGCTCTTGACCAGGATCAGCATGTCCGACTTGGGCGCCGGAATGACGATTCTGGTGTCCTCGGCGATCCGCGAACCCCGGGGCCCGGCCGCGGACATGGCGGCGGCCGCGGGCTCGGTGGCGCCCTCGCCCGCCGGGGCCGCGGCCGGTTCGGCTGCGGCGGTGCGCTCTTCGCTCGCGGGCGCGGCCTCGGCCGGGACGGGGATGCCGTCCGCGCCGGCCATGATCGTGCTCACATCCCAGAGCACGCGGGAGAGCGGCACGTCCAGCGCCGCGCAGATGGCGGCCAGCAGTTCGCTCGAGGCTTCTTTGCGGCCTCGCTCGACTTCGGACAAATACCCCAAACTCACCCGGGCTGAAGTGGACACCTCGCGCAAGGTCCGGTGCTGGGCGAGGCGTGCACGCCGCAGACTGTCCCCGATCGCCTCTCGAAGCAGCGTCATCACGTTCTCCTTCGCTCCCAGTATGCGGTGGACCGGCAGGTTCCCGGTCAACCGCTCCAACGGACCCGCACGGCAACTCCACGCCGGACGCGCACCCGTTCTTTCTGGCACAACGTCGGACGCGTACCGGTGAGTTCCCGCCCTCCTGAACTCACCGACTGGACAGTCAGCCCGCTCGGACGCACCGGAGCAATTCCCGCACCGCGATGTGGGTCGCGGCGATTCTGATAGTCCACCGGTCGCCCGGGAGTTGCAACCGGATCACCTCGGTGTGCCACGGACTGGACACGCCGAGAAACACCGTGCCGACCGGATGCCCGCCCTGCGAGTCGGGACCGGCCACCCCGGTCAGGCCGCAGCCCCAGGTGGCATCGCACCTGGTCCGGGCGCCGACGGCGAGCTGCTCGGCGGTGCTCGCGGCGACCGGCCCCTCGGTCCGCAGCAGGTCCGCGCTCACCCCGGCGAGCGTGTGTTTCAACTCGGTCGCGTAGACGATCAGGCCGCCGCGCAGGACCGCGCTGGCGCCGGGAACACCGGCGATGGTGGCCGAAAGCAGGCCCGCGGTGAGGGATTCGGCGGTGGCGACGGTCTGCTCGCGGGTAGCCAGCTCCCGCACGAGATCGGCGACGGGCACCCCGGCGACCAGCGGATCCGAGCTCATCGGGTGCTGTGCGCTCCGGCGAACCACACCCGGGCGGCCTGGGCCAGATAGTCCAGGCCGGTGTAGACCGTCAGCGCGACGGCCAGGTACATCAGCCACATACCCGCCGTGAGGAAATTGTCCGGCAGCGGCAGCACCAGCACCGCGATCGCCAGCGACTGCACCAGCGTCTTCAGCTTCCCGCCGCGCCCGGCCGGGATCACCCCGCGGCGCACGACCACCAGCCGCAACAGCGTCACACCGATCTCGCGGCCGCAGATGACCAGCGTGATCCACCACGCCAGATCGCCGAGCATCGACAAACCGATCAGCGCCGAACCGATCAGCGCCTTGTCGGCGATGGGGTCGGCGAGCTTGCCGAAATCGGTGACCAAACCGTATTTGCGCGCCAGTTGCCCGTCGAAGCGATCGGTGATGGCGGCGATGCCGAACAGCGCGGCCGCCACGATCCGCCAGCCGGGCTCGTGACCGCCGTCGGTGAACAGCGCGAGCACGAAGACCGGAACGATCGCGATCCGGAACATGGTCAGCACGTTCGCGATGTTCATCAATGGCACGTTGGGTTCGGCGTGCACAGGCACGAACCCCGAGCGCACCGGCTGCTCCACCCACGCCTTATCGATCTCGTCGGGTTGCACGCTCATACCCTCGCCTCGCCGGCACCCAGGCGCTGCTCGGTCGTGCCCCACCCCTGCGCGCTACGACTGCACACGCCGACCGACACGCGGGCAGCGCGAGGCGAACAGAGCGGGGGGATGTGCGGCACACGTTCAGCCTATCGGTAACCGACCCGACTACTGTGCACCCCATGACCTCTCGGGGACCACAGGGTGGTTCGACCAGCGACGCCTATCCGGGCGCATCGATGGATGCGCAGTCCGCCACGCCGGTGGTACGACGCGCTCGAACCTCCGATGTCCCCGCGATCAAGAACCTCGTCGACGTGTACGCGGGCAAGATACTGCTGGAAAAGAACCTGGTCACGCTGTACGAGGCGGTCCAGGAGTTCTGGGTCGCCGACCTGGGCGGCCGGGTCGTCGGCTGCGGCGCGCTGCACGTGCTGTGGGCCGATCTCGGTGAGGTGCGCACGGTCGCGGTGCACCCCGACGTCAAGGGCCACGGCGTCGGGCGGCTGATCGTGGAACAGCTCATCACGGTGGCCCGGCAGCTGGAACTGCGGCGGCTGTTCGTGCTCACCTTCGAGGTGGACTTCTTCGCCCGCCACGGCTTCGCCGAGATCGACGGCACCCCGGTGACCGCCGAGGTGTTCGCCGAGATGTGCCGCTCCTACGACACCGGCGTCGCCGAGTTCCTCGACCTCAGTTATGTGAAACCGAACACGCTCGGCAACACTCGTATGTTGCTCACCCTCTGACAGAAAGAGATCCGCTGTGCCGACTTTTGCCGTCGACTACACCTACGCCGAGACCACCGTCCCCGGCCGCGACACCCACCGGCCGGAGCATCGGGCCTGGCTCGGGGAGCTGGCCGAGGCCGGCGTGCTGCTCAGCAGCGGGCCCTACGGTGACGGTTCGGGCGCGCTGCTGCTGTTCCGCGCGGAGAGCGCGGGCGCGCTGACCGAGCTGCTGGCCAAGGACCCGTTCGCGCGCGAGAGCCTGATCGAGGCGGTCCGCGTGCTCGAGTGGAGCCCGACCATCGGCGAGCGTTTCGAGGCCTGAGACGACAAAAACCCGCACACCCTCGGGGTGTGCGGGTTTTTCGTCGGTGGGCTAGCTCTGCTTCACCGCGCCGCGGGTCTTGATCAGGCTGGCGACGGTAGCCACGACCAGGATGCCCAGGATCACGCCGAGCGAGGCCGGGGTCGAGATCTCCGGGACGCTGACGTGCTCGCCGCCGTTGATGAACGGCAGGGTGTTCTCGTGCAGCGCGTGCAGCACCAGCTTCACGCCGATGAACGCGAGGATCGCGGCCAGGCCGTAGGACAGGTAGACCAGGCGGTCCAGTAGTCCGCCGATGAGGAAGAACAGCTGGCGCAGGCCCATCAGAGCAAACGCGTTGGCGGTGAACACCAGGTAAGGCTGCTCGGTGAGACCGTAGATAGCGGGAATCGAGTCCAGCGCGAACAGCAGGTCGGCGAAGCCGATGGCCAGCAGCGCGAGCAGCAGCGGGGTCAGGGTGCGGCGGCCGTCGATGCGGGTGATCAGCTTGTCACCGTGGTACTCGTCGGTGGTCGGCAGGAACCGCTTGGCCAGCGCGACCACCCGGCTGTCACGTTTCTCCTCGGCCTCCTCCTCGTGACCGCTCTCCTTGAGCAGCTTGGCGGCGGTGTAGATGAGGAAGGCGCCGAACAGATAGAACACCCAGCTGAAGGCGCTGATCGCGGCGGCGCCGACGCCGATGAAGATGCCGCGCATGACCAGCGCCAGCACGATGCCGATGAGCAGCACCTTCTGCTGGTAGATCCGCGGCACCGCGAAGGTGCTCATGATGATGAGGAAGATGAACAGGTTGTCGACCGAGAGCGCTTTCTCGGTGACGAAGCCCGCGTAGTACTCCCCGGCGTAGGTTCCGCCCCACTGCCAGGCGACGAAGCCACCGAACAGCAGTGCGATGCCGATGTACACCGCCGACCAGAAGCCGGATTCGCGGAATGTCGGCTCGTGCGGAGTCCGGACGTGGGCGAAGAAGTCGAAGACGAAGAGTCCGAGGATCACCAACACGGTGATCGCCCAGGTCAAGGTGGTCACATGCATGCGTCAGCCCGATCGGCTTGGGGTCTCATGGCGTCCATAATGCCCGAATTGTCCATTTCTGTCCGCTAGCGGGGTATTTGCTGACCATAATCCCACATCGCCGCAGGTAGCTGGGCACGCTTGCGGGCCCGCCAGCAAATCTCGCCGGCAAACCCAACCGGACAACTGAGACGGCACGCCGGAAAAGAGGTTCCGAGTACCGATTTCGGGTGTTAGCGTGATAGTTGGCAACTTCGCAGACCACCAACCCGGAAGGGCGGCAGCATGATCCGGCAGTCCACCCCGCGCTCACTCGCGAGCACCCGGTGTGGTTTCGTCCGGCTATCGGCCACCCGGCAGGCCCGCCTCGCGCGTGCCCGGAGCCGCCCCTGAGGTCGCCACCACCCGGACCTCTCGGGGTCACTCCGGCGCCAACGCCAGGAGTGGCCCCTTTTTCGTAGCCAGGATCGGGGATTCACGCCCCGCTATCCCCGCTCCCTCGTAGCCCAATTGGCAGAGGCGCCGGCATTAGGAGCCGGTTGTTGCGAGTTCGAATCTCGTCGAGGGAACCAGGTTTGTACCGCCGGGTGAATTATCCTCCGTCGCACCGATATTCACTGCCGCCCCGACGCGCGTATGCTGCCGTCGGGCACGTCCGGCGTGCCCGTTCGAATGTGATGGAGGACAGATGGCTCCGGACTCCCGTCGGTCGCACCGGCCCTGGTATGAGCCCACCGAGGTGATCGAGCCGGTCCGTGTCGCGCCGCCGCTCCCCCGCCGCAGCCGGGTGCAGCCGATTCTCATCGGGCTGACGGCGGTGACGGTGGCCGCCGGGGTCACCGCGATCAGCCTGTGGGCCAGCGGGTTCTTCGAGGGATCGAGGGGCGGGCCGAGCCCCTCGGCGACAGCGGCGCCGACGACCGCGGCAGGTACCAGTTCGCCGCGCACCGCGCAGGTTCCGGTGCCCGGCGCGGTGCTGGCCGCGGTGACCAGTTGGATCCAGGCGGGCACGCCGGTCGATCCGGCGCCGTTCCACACCGCGACCGCGGAGGACGGCAAACCCACCGATCTGGGCGCGGCCGTCGCCTTCGTCAGCCCGACCAAGAAGATCCGCTGCATGTCGCCGCGTGACGCGGACAACCCCCGCCCGGGGATGACCTGCCTGGTGCAGTTCGACAACGAGCCCGCGCGGCCGCCGAGCCTGCCGCCCGAGGGCAACTGGGTCGGCGGCTGGACCGTCTTCGGCGCGGGCGCGGTCGGTATCGGCGCGCTGCGCGGCGATCCCGGTGACTTCACCCTCGGCGACGGCCCGGTCCTGAACTACGGCAGCCGCCTCAGCTTCAACGAATTCGACTGCCGGATGGATCAGGCCGGACTGTTCTGTGTCGACCAGAAGGCGGTGGCCGGGATACGGCTCAGCTCCTCGGGAGCCGAACCCTACGGGTGCCTCAGCGATCGCCCGTCGAACGAGCACGCCATCGCCTTCGCTTGCGCGGCGGCCACCGCCGCACCGCCCCGATAGACCTCGATTGCCCAGGTAGAAAATAGGTTTCGGTGTGACGGCCGCACCTGTAGCGTTATAGCCAACAGTTCAGAGCACCACACAGCGGAAGGACACGGCCATGATCTTGCGACAGCGACGTAGCCGCCTCCGCCTGTGGGGTCGCCTCTAGGTCTCTGCTCGCAGCAGACCTTCAAGGGGTCACTCCGCGGCTTTCCTAGCCAGGAGTGGCCCCTTTCTCATTCCCTCGTAGCCCAACCGGCAGAGGCGCCGTACTCAGAATGCGGTTGTTGCGAGTTCGACTCTCGCCGAGGGAACGTCGACCAACCCGTGTAGCTCAGCGGAAAGAGCAGCGCCTTCCGAGGCGAAGGTCGGTGGTTCGAATCCACCCATGGGTACCGGAACCGTTCCGGACAACTGAACATGCCCGTGTAGCTCAGTGGAGAGAGCGCCGCCTTGCGGAGGCGGAGGCCGGTGGTTCGAACCCACCCATGGGCGCGCAAGTGATCGCTCGTGAACAACCCCGTGCCCCCGCACGGGTTCGCGTCTGTAGCTCAAGCGGAAGAGCACCCGTCTACGAAGTGGGTGGCTGGAGGTTCGAGTCCTCCCAGGCGCACCGATGGAGTGTGGTGTAAGCGGCAGCATGGCGGATTTTGGTTCCGCCGGATCAGGTTCGAGTCCTGGCACTCCAGCCAGCCCACCCGACCTCGCTCGGGCTATTCGTCGTCGGTGGGCGCGTCGCCGCCACGGATGGACAGCAGCAGCCCGTCGAGTTCGTCGGGCTTGATCAGGACGTCGCGGGCCTTGGAGCCTTCGGAGGGGCCGACGACGCCGCGGGTTTCCATCAGGTCCATCAGGCGGCCGGCCTTGGCGAAGCCGACGCGGAGCTTGCGTTGCAGCATCGAGGTGGAGCCGAACTGGGAGGTGACGACGAGTTCGACGGCCTGCAGCAGGACATCGAGGTCGTCGCCGATGTCGGCGTCGACGTCCTTCTTCTCGCCGGTCTTGGCGGCGGTGATGCCCTCCTGGTAGTCCGGCTCGGCCTGGTTCTTGGCGAAGTCGACCACGCCGTGGATCTCTTCGTCGCTGATGAACGCGCCCTGCAGGCGAGTCGGTTTGCCCGCGCCCATGGGCAGGAACAGGCCGTCGCCCATGCCGATCAGCTTCTCGGCGCCCGGCTGGTCCAGGATGACGCGGGAGTCGGTCAGCGAGGAGGTGGCGAAGGCCAGGCGGGAGGGCACGTTGGTCTTGATCAGGCCGGTGACCACGTCGACCGACGGCCGCTGGGTGGCCAGCACCAGGTGGATGCCGGCGGCGCGGGCCTTCTGGGTGATCCGGACGATGGCGTCTTCCACGTCGCGCGGGGCCGTCATCATCAGGTCGGCGAGCTCGTCGACGATGGCGAGGATGTACGGATAGGGCCGGTAGACGCGCTCGCTGCCGAGCGGGGCCGTGATCGCGCCGGACTTCACCTTCTTGTTGAAGTCGTCGATATGGCGGACCTTGTTGGCCTGCATGTCCTGGTAGCGCTGCTCCATCTCCTCCACCAGCCAGGCCAGCGCGGCGGCGGCCTTCTTCGGCTGGGTGATGATGGGCGTGATCAGGTGCGGAATGCCCTCGTACGGCGTGAGTTCCACCATCTTCGGGTCGATCAGGATCATCCGGACCTCGTCCGGGGTGGCGCGTTGCAGCAGCGACACCAGCATCGAGTTCACGAAACTCGACTTACCGGAACCGGTGGAGCCCGCGACCAAGAGGTGCGGCATCTTCGCCAGGTTCGCGGAGACGAAATCGCCCTCGATGTTCTTGCCGAGGCCGATCACCAGCGGGTGGTGGTCGTTGCGGGTCGAGGGCGCCTTGAGCACGTCGGCCAGGCGGACCAGCTCGCGATCGGAGTTGGGCACCTCGATGCCGACGGCGGACTTGCCGGGAATCGGTGCGAGCAAGCGCACGTTCTCGGTCGCCACGGCATAGGCGATGTTGCGGGCCAGCGCGGTGATCTTCTCGACCTTCACGCCGGGCCCGAGCTCGACCTCGTAGCGGGTGACCGTCGGGCCGCGCACGAATCCCGTGACCGCCGCGTCGATCTTGAACTGCACCAGCACCTCGGTGATCGCCTCGATCATCGATTCGTTGGCGGCACTGCGCTTCTTGGGCGGATCGCCGTCGGTGAGCAGGTTCATCGGGGGCAGCGTGTAATCGCCCTCGATGACCCGCTCCGGAACGAATTCGGGTTCCTTCGGCGGGGGCGGCGGGGTCTGATCGGTGACCTTGGGCGGCGCCGGGCGCTTGCGCGGTTTCGGCGCGGCCGCCTCGGGTTCGTCGGTGCCGAATTCGGCGGCCGTGGCGATGGTTTTCGCGTCCCGCAGCGGCGGGGCGGCCAAGGCCTCGGTGGCCGCGTCGGGATCGCCGAATTCGTCGGGGGGATAGTTCTCGGCGGGTGTGCGACCGCGCCGGCGGGACCGGCCGCGGTGCAGCGGGAAGCCGTCGGCGTCGTAGTCGGCGGGTTCGAAATCGCCGTGCTCGCCGCGGTAGTCGCCGTATTCGTCGCCGCCGCTGGCGGTGCCGAAGTACTCACGCAGGCGCTGCGGCACCTCGCGCACCGTAGTGCCGGTGAGCAGCAGTACGCCGAAGATGATGGCCAGCAACAGGATCGGGACCGAGAGCCAGGCGGTGAGGCCGTCGGTGAGCGGGCCGCCCACCACGAAACCCACGAAACCCGCGGCGCGGGAACGGCCGTGCGCGTCGTCGGGTGCGCCGGCGGCCAGGTGCCACAGGCCCAGCATCGGCAGGCTCACCAGTAGGCCGCCGAGCACCAGACGGGGCCGGATCTCCGGATGGGGTTCGGTGCGCATGAGGATGACCGCCAGTCCCGCGCAGGCGAACGGCAGACCGGCCGAGGCCGAACCCGACACCCAGCGGATGGCCTCTTCGACCCAGCGGCCGACCGGGCCGCCGGCCGAGAGCCACACCGCGGCCGCGACGATGCCGCTGACCGCGATCAGGGCCAGCGCGATGCCGTCGCGCCGATGACCGTGTTCGATATCGCCGGCGCGGCTCAGCGTGCGGGTGGTGGCGCCGAGGCCGCGGGCGAGCATGTTCCAGCCGCTGCTGACGGTGCGGCTGAAGACCGCGAGGGGCGCGGTGTTGGAGCCGCGCGCGGTGCGGGCGGCCGGTCGGCGCGGCGGGGTGGCCCGGGCGCGGGGCGCGGGGCCGGTGCGGCGCTGGGCGGGACGTGGGGCGGCGGAACGCGGTGTGGTCGAACGAGACCGAGACGTGGTGGTCCTCCCTCCGGCTGCCCCCTGCTGCGCTTCCGACCGAGACCGAGATGTGGCAGTGCTGCGCGCTCTGGCCGCTCCCGTTTGCTGTGCTTCCCGCCCGGTTCCCGCCCGTGACCGAGGCGTCGCGGTGTTGCGGGACTTACCTGCCATTGCTTCAGGCTAGCCGCAAAGGCCCCATCCAGACCATCCGCAACACTGGTATCGGGCGTCTCAGCTGCCGAAAACCGGGATTCCGGGCTGGTCGGGGCCTAATTCAGACCGAACGGTCGAGTTCGAGGACCGCACGCACCGCGTCGGGTTCGCCCGTGGTTTCGACCCGGACCTCGTCGCGACCGAAGGCGTGCAGCAGCAATTCCGACGGTGTACCGGTCAGTGTCACCTCCGGCCCGGAGGTGGTCTTCGCAGCCGCGCTGCGCCCGTCCGGCGTCCGGAGCACGAGGGTGACCGGGGACTTGCGGTAGGACATCTTCGCCATCCGCGACACCATGTTCCACAGCTTCGTCTCGTCGGCCGCCGGCAACTCCCGCGGCTCCCAGCCGGGCGCGCCGCGGCGCACATCCTCGTGATGGACGAACATCTCACTGAGATTGGCGATCGCGTCGACCGGCTTGAGCGGCGACCACCACGGCGGCCCGGTCCGCACCAGCTCGAGCAACTCGTCGAACGGCTTGCGTGCCGTCTTCTCCTGCACCGAATCCAAGTGCCCGGCAAGGGGTTTGAGCAGAATGCCGGGCGCGGCGTCGGGCCGGCGCTCGCGAACGATCAAGTGCGCGGCCAGATCTCGCACCGTCCAGGTCCCGCAGAGCGTGCCCGCGTCGGGACCCGCCTGCCTCATCGCTTCCACGAGTGCTGCCCGTTCGCGCTGCGCCATGCTCATACCGCTGAACATAGCCGAGTGTCCGAACTTTACACATCGCCGACTCAGACACGCCCTTGTCGAATCCTTATGAGATGCCTTCGTTCCGCAATACCGGGCTGGCGTCCATGTTGTCGCAAATGTACGTTGTGGACTGGTCAGGTTGGGGGGCCAGTTCCGCACCTCCACTAGATCCGGGGTAATCACATCAATGGAGGGCACTCACACGTGAAGAAGTTCATCACCGCAGCCACCACCATGGTCGCCGTCGGTGCGGCACTTGCCGTTTCGGCACCCGCCGCGCAGGCGCAGGGCGGTGGATACTACGGGGCGATTTCCACCGGCAGCAACGGCCGGTGGAGCATCACCAACAACTACAACGGCTTCCAGGAGGCCGAGGGCGCCGCCAACGGGGCCTGCGGGCCGGGCTGCTCGGTTCTGCTGTCCTGGCGCAACGGCTGTGCCGTGCTGGTCGCCCGCAAGAACCCGCGGTCCACCACCTGGCAGGCCTCCTCGCGGTCCAACTACGGCGCCGCCCGGGATGCCGCGCTGGCCCGGCTGGCCGGCAGCCACGTCGTGACCTGGCGCTGCACCAACGGCTACAGCTAGCACCCAGACCTACGCGCCGCGCCGGATCCCGGGCGGCGAACACTTTTCATCGAGGGGAACACGTGAAACTCCGATCCATTCGCGCCGCGGTCGCCATCGCCGCCGCCGCTTCCGTGCTCACGCTGGGTGCGTGCGGCTCCGACAGCGGTGACTCCGCCGCTCCGAGCGCGACGCCGACCACCGCGGGGCAGTTCGAGGAGGGCACCAAGGCCGGCGAAGCGGTCGAGGCCGAGGGCGAGCTGACCACCACGCCGCCGCCGAACCTGCCCAAGCCGACCGCCGCGGAGTTGAACGAGAAGATCAACAAGGCGTTCGACTCCTCGGTCGGCGAGCAGGAGAAGATCAGCTGGGTGCAGGACGCCGAGAAGGATCCGCAGCTGGTCGACAAGCTGGTCGACGCCGCCAAGAAGAACAAGGTGAAGGTCGAGATCACCGGCGTGCAGGAGCCCAAGGACGGCAAGCTGAAGGCCGACGCCAACGTCACCATCGACGGCGCGCCGGTCGAGAACGCCTTCGTGGAGTTCGTGGCCGAGACCGAGGGCTGGAAGGTGTCGAACCAGTTCACCTGCAACATCGTGCGCGCGGCGAAGCTGGATTCGGCCGCCTGCCAGGCGAAGTAGGCCCGGACAACACGAAAGCGCCGGGAAGCCAAGGCTTCCCGGCGCTTTGCTGTGTGGCTCAGACCTCGATGACGGTGGGCACGATCATCGGGCGGCGACGGTAGACGTCGGCAACCCAGCGCCCGACCACCCGGCGCACGCTCTGCGCGATGCGATGGGCGTCGGTGACGTTCTCCCCCGCCAGCCGCAGCAGGTCCGCCTCGACCAGGGCCAAGGCGTCGCTGAGCGCGGACGGATCGTCGGAGAACCCGCGGCCGTTGAGCTCCGGCGTGCTGACCGCCTTGCCGGTGGTGGAGTCGATCGCGACGGTGATCGAGATGAAACCGCCCTCGCCGAGCACCAGACGATCCGACAGGGTCGACTCGCCGACATCGCCGACCGAGAGGCCGTCGACGTAGACGTGCCCGACCGGGTACCGGCCCACGATGGAGGCGATGCCGTCGACCAGGTCGACCACCACGCCGTCCTCGGCCAGCACCACGCGCTCCTCGGGCACACCGGTGGCCACCGCCAGCGCGGCGTTGGCGCGCAGGTGCCGCCATTCGCCGTGCACCGGCATGGCATTGGTGGGCCGCACCGCGTTGTACAGGTACAGCAGCTCGCCCGCGGACGCGTGCCCGGAGACGTGCACCTTCGCGTTCTGCTGGGTGATGACGGTGGCGCCGAGCCGGGCCAGGCCGTTCACCACGGCGAACACCGAGTTCTCGTTGCCGGGGATCAGCGAGGACGCCAGCACCACGAGATCGTCGGAGCGGATGTGGATCTGGCGGTGCTCACCGCGCGCCATCCGCGACAGCGCCGAGAGCGGTTCGCCCTGCGAGCCGGTGGAGATCAGCACCAGGCGATTACCCGGCAGCGTGGCCGCGACCTCGAGGTCGACCTCCAGGCCGTCGGGCACCCGCAGGTAGCCGAGATCCTGCGCGATCTGCATATTGCGGACCATCGAGCGGCCGATGAAGCAGACCCGCCGCCCGTGCCGCTCGGCCACGTCGACCACCTGCTGGATGCGGTGCACGTGGCTGGCGAAGGAAGCGATGATGACGCGGTTCTTGGCCTTGCCGATCACCGTGTCCAGCACGCCGCCGATCTCGCGCTCCGGGGTGACGAAGCCAGGAACCTCGGCGTTGGTGGAGTCGACCAGGAACAGGTCGACGCCCTCGTCGCCCAGGCGGGAGAACCCGGCCAGGTCGGTGAGGCGGCCGTCCAGCGGCAGCTGATCGAGCTTGATGTCACCGGTGTGCAGCGCGACACCCGCGGGGGTGCGGATCGAGACGGCCAGCGCGTCCGGAATCGAGTGGTTGACGGCGAAGTACTCGCACTCGAACGGGCCGTGGATGGTGGTCTCGCCCTCCACGACCTCCATCAGCTTCGGCTGCAGCCGGTGCTCACGGCACTTGGCCGCGATCAGCGCGAGGGTGAACTTGGCGCCGATGATCGGGATGTCGGAGCGCAGGCGCAGCAGGAACGGCACCGCGCCGATGTGGTCCTCGTGGCCGTGGGTGAGCACGACGGCGACGATGTCGTCGACGCGGTCCTCGATCGGCTTGAAGTCGGGCAGGATCAGGTCGACGCCGGGCTGCTGGTCCTCGGGGAAGAGCACGCCGCAGTCGACGATCAGCAACTTGCCGCCGAACTCGAAGACGGTCATGTTGCGGCCGATTTCACCGATACCGCCGAGCGCGAAGACGCGCAGGCCGTTCTTCGGCGCCTTGGGCGGCAGGCCGAGGCGATCCTGCGCGGCCTTCACCGGGGCCTGTGCGGGCGGCTGGTCGCGGCGGCCGCGGCCACCACCCTGACGGCCGCGGTTGCCCCGGCCGGACTGATTGTCGCGGCCGGACTGGCCGTTGCCCTGCTGACCCGACTCGGGCGCGGACTTCTTGGCCTTCGGCGCTTCTTCGGCCTTGGCCTTCTTCCGGGCGGGCGGCGCCTCGGGTTCGGCGTGCATCACCGGCTCGGGGTGCGATTCCTTGACCGCCGGGGCCGGCTGTTCGATGCGCTTGGGCGCGTCGGGCTGCACGGGGGCGGGTGCGCCGGCCTCGCGACTGGCGCTGCGGCGACGGGGCGGACGGGACGAAATGGGCTCGGTCATGCAAGTACCCCCGCCAGGCGCAGGTCGGCGGCCAGCTGGTCCAGCTGGTCGGAACTCGGCATCAACTGCGGCAACCGTGGTTCGCCGACTTCTACGCCGAGCAAGCGCAGACCTCCCTTGCTCATCGCGACGCCGCCGAGACGGGCCATCGCGGTATTGAGGGCCAGCATGCTCACATTGAGCGCGCGGGCGCGGGCCACATCTCCGGCGGAGTAGGCCTCGTGCAGTTCGCGCAGGCGTTCGGGCACCAAGTGACCGATGACGCTGATGAACCCGGCCGCGCCGATGGACAGCCACGGCAGGTTCAGCGAGTCGTCGCCGGAGTAGAACTTCAGGCCGGTGCTGGCGATCAGGTCGGCGCCGGCGTTCAGATCGCCCTTGGCGTCCTTGACCGCGACGATGTTCGGGTGCTCGGCCAGGGTGCGGATGGTGTCCGGCGTGATCGGGACGACCGAGCGAGGTGGAATGTCGTAGAGCGTGATGGGCAGATCGGTGGCGTCGGCGACCGCGGTGAAGTGCGCGATCAAGCCGTCCTGGGTGGGGCGGGAGTAGTAGGGGGTGACCACGAGCAGACCGTGGGCCCCGGCGCGCTGCGCGTTTCTGGCAAGTTCGATCGAGTGCGCGGTGTCATAGGTACCGGCCCCGGCGATCACGGTGGCGCGATCGCCGACCGCGTCCACGACGGCGTTGAGGAGATCGAACTTCTCCGACTCGGTGGTCGTCGGCGATTCCCCGGTGGTGCCGGAGATCGCGAGCAGGTCGATACCGCGGTCGACCAGACGGGCGGCCAGGGCAACACCGGCATCGACGTCCAGCTTGCCGTCGGCACTGAAAGGGGTCACCATTGCGACACCGACCGTGCCGGACGCACTGCGCGGTGTTGGCGTCGATTCACCGTTCGTCATGGTCAGAAAGGCTACCCGGTCCAGAGATCAGGAACGACATCCTGACCGCCGATCGGCCAGCCCGCGCTGGTGATTCACCTCCCACTTCCCCCGACCTGACATCAATCCGCCCTTGAATGACATCAGCAATGACGTCACACTGGTGTCATGGATCTGAACAAGTACACCGCCCGGCTGCGCGACGACCTCATCGCGGCCGCCGCGCTGGGCGACGAGAAGACGCAGTCCACCGCTGCCGCCCTGGCCGCGGCCACCGAGAGCTCTGCGCGCCTGGCCCTGCTGGCCGCCCTCTCGGACCTGGCCGCCGAGGTCAGCGCCGAGCTCGGCGACCGCACCGTGCACGTCTCGGTCGACGGCACCGACGCCACCGTCGACGTCCGCAAGAACGCCGGCTCCGACGAACCGCCGACCTTCGAGGAAATGACCGGTGACATCAGCCGTGTCACCCTGCGCATGGTCGAGCAGCTGAAGTCCAAGGCCGAAGAGGCGGCGCAACAGAGCAATATGTCACTCAACGGCTGGCTGCAGAACACCGTCAGCGACGCGCTGCGGCACCAGATGGGCTACGGCAGCCGGTCCAAGCGCGACAGCGGGTACGGCAAGACCGACAACTGAGCTCAGAGCAGGGGCGTGAGATCGCCCTTGGCCCCGATCACTATCTCGTCGAGCTCGAGCCAATCGGCCATCTCGCGCAGCGAATCCCGTAGCGCCGCAGCCGTTCGCGGGGTGTCGTGCCCGGGTTCGGCGAAGGCGCCCGGCACCAGCAGGCGGCCGCTGGCGCGTTCGGCGCGCAGGTCGACCCGGCCGACGAGTTCACCGTCCAGCAGGAACGGGAAGACGTAATAGCCGTGCACCCGTTTGGGTTCCGGGGTGTAGATCTCGATCCGGTAGTGGAAGTCGAAGATCCGCTCGGTGCGCGGGCGGAAGAAGATCAGCGGATCGAACGGGCACAGCAGGGCCGCGCCCTCGATCGCGCGCGGCGTCTTGGCGCCGGTGTGCAGGTAGGCCGGTTTATCCCAGCCCGTCACCTCGACACGTTCCAGCTCACCCGCGTCGATCAGCTCCGCGATCGCGGGCTCGGTCTGGGAGCGGTGCATGCGGTAGTAGTCACGCAGGTCGGGTTCGGTCGCGATGCCCAAAGCCGTTGCCGCGCGGCGGATCAGCTCGCGGTAGGCGTCGGCGTCGGCGACCCGGCGCGCCAGCACCTCCGGCGGGACGACCCGCTCGGTCAGGTCGTAGTGCCGGGTGAAGCCGACGCGTTTGTCCACCGACAGCTCACCGCTGGCGAACAACTGCTCGCAGATCATCTTCGTGTCGCTGAAATTCCAGCCCCAGTGGTCCTTGGCGCGCGGCTTGTCCAATTCCAGATGACGCTCCACCACACCGGCCGGCGACGGGCCCACCGAGCGGATGACATCGAGAATGTCCTTGCCCAGCGTCGGGCTGTGCTCGAGCACCCGCTTGGCCGCCTGCCAGCGGCCGTCCTGATATTTCGCCATCCGCCAGCGCATCAGCGGCCAATCCTCGACCGGCAGCAGTGCGGCCTCGTGCGCCCAGTACTCCACCAGCCGCCGCGGCTTACGGGCGTTGTGACTCCAGGCGGCGGCATCGAGCAGATCGCGGTCGTAGGCGCCGATCCGGCTGAAGACCGGGGCGTAGTGCGCGCGCACCACGGCGGAGACCGAATCTATTTGCAGCAGCTGGGTTCTGTTGAGCACATCCAGAATCGCCCGGCGGTTGGTGACCGCCGGTTTGCGCTTGCCGAACCCCTGCGCCGCCAACGCCGTCCGGCGTGCGGCCGCCGCACTCATCCTTCGCACCCGAGAAACAATGCCACGGGGGTACGACAAGTCGCCGCTACACCTCACAGCTCTCGGTCATGACGCTGACCGCGCCCGCGGTATCGATCTCGGTGCGCCGGTCGGCGGCCGGCGCGTTGGCCAGCACCGTGGCCAGGATCCGGCGGCCCATCGGCAGCACCCGCACGGTCACCGAGCCCGCGTTGGCGGCGTCCAATTCCTTTGTCGCCGCGTCGATCACCCGTTCGCGCACCCAGCGCGGCACCCCGGCGAAGCCGCCGTCGTCGAGCAGGACCACCTCGACGCCGCGGGACCGCGCGCCGCGGGCGGCGCAGCTCAGTTCATCGGTGACCAGCTGTGGCGCGCGCAGGCCGTCGCGCAGTTCGGCCTCCAGTAACCGGCACTGTTCGCGCTCCGCGGCGGTCAGGTCGGCGCCGTCGGCGATGCGCTCCAGGATCGGGCGCGCCACCTTGTCCAGGCGGGCCAGTTGCCGGTCCCGTTCGCCGTTCTCGGCCTCCATGCTCGCCTCGGCGGCGGCGCGCATGGTCGCCTCCTCGCGCAGCAAGCGCAGTGAACGCTGGGTCGGGCGCATCAGCGCGGCACACACCGAGACGCCCGCGACCGTGGCGACCGGCACGACCGAGCCGACCATCACCCCGGCGCGCACGTCACCGAGCACACCCGCGGTCACGATCACCGCCGCGATACCGGCGACACCGAACCAGGCCGCGCCCAGCCGCCCGCGCAGCACCAGCACCGCCAGCACATAGGACGAGGCGAACGCCGTCCACACCGGCCGCGACCAGCCGCTCTGCACGTCCACCGTGGTCAGCGCCGTCGCCACCGGACCGCACGCGGTCACGAAAGCCGTTGCGGGCCAGGGCAGTGGATCCACCGGAATGACCAGCACCAGCACCCCCGCCACGATCAGCAGCAGCGCGGCGGCGGCGGCCGCGATCAACGGCACATGCGAGAGATTGCGCACCATGTACAGCACGATCGTCACCTCGAGGATGATCAGGAACAGCCAGGCCGAGCCGTCGCGCAGGCCCAGCAGGTCGCGCAGGCCGAATTCGTTCTCGGTCTCAGCCATCACTGCCCCACACCAAAGTCACCGTCGTGCCCTCCCCCGGCTGCGACTCCACGAAGCCGGCGCCGCCGGCCAGCTGGCGCATCCGGCCCAGAATGCTCACCGAGACGCCGAGCCGATCGGCCGGCACCTGACTCAGATCGAAACCCGCGCCGTCGTCCCGGAACACCACCCGGATGCCGCCCGCGCTCACCGTCACGGTGACCGAGCGGCGCACCGAGCGACCCACGACGGTGGCGTGGCGCAGGCTGTTGCGCACCGCCTCGGCCAGCGCCGCGGCGATGGTGCCCGCGGCCTGCACCGGCAACCGCAGGTCGTCGAAGCCCGGCCATTGCCGGGCGGCGAAGGTGACGCCCGGGTTCACCTCGTGCACGGCGGCTCGCAGGAACCCGATCGCCTGCTTGGCATTGAGCCGGTCCGGTTCGATCGCACTGCCGCGGGCCTCGTCGAGCTGGGTCAGCGTGTGTTCGGCCTGCCTGCGCAGCACCGGTGATTCGGTGCCCGCCCGCGAAGCGTCCAGCAGCGTCGACAGAACGGCGTCGTGGATGAGCGCGGCGAAACGGGCCCGCTCCCGGTCGCGGGCGGTGGCGCCGGCCGCGATCGCGGCCCGGCTGCTCGCGATCGCCGATTCCCGGTCCACTCGGGCCGCGGCGGCGCGCGCGTAGATCGCACACCACAGGAACAGCACGCACAGCCCGGCGGCGCGGGCGAAATCCCCGGCCAGCGTCCAGGCCGAACCGTGCGGCACCACATACATATTGGCGATCGCCGAGGCGGCGGCGCCGACCACGAGGTAGACGACCGCGACCACTGGACGCCACGCCAGCGCCGCCGCGAGCACGCCGAGCGCGAACACCCGATACAGCCAGACCGCGGTGGCCTCGATCTCCGGATCCCCGTAGGTGAACGGCACAAGCGCGAACGCCAGCAGGTAACAGATCGCCGCGGCGCCGGCCACCCCCTGGATCACCCTGGTGCTCAGGCCCATCGACACGATCGCCAGCACCGGGAACCAGCCGAAGGCCAGTGCCACCGTCAGTACCGCCCAGGCCAGCGGCGCGCCGCGGCTCTGGTCGGCGATCTCGGGGATCTCCGCGATGACGGCGAGTACGCCGGCGATGCCGAAGGTCAGCGCGAGCCGGCGCATGATGCGATCCGAAGCCGCCTCGGACGACTTCTCCCGGGACACCGCGGCCAACCCCCGCCGCCAGCGTCCGGCCCGGATCGGGTCGATCGAGGCAGCGCTCGCGGTCGCTCGGGTGTCCAGCAGGCTGGACGCCGTCATGCTTTCGGATGCCGCTCGGGCATCGGCAGCCATCCGTCCTCCACCGCCCGCTTGTAGAGGTCGGTCTTGGTCGGCGCGGGGCGGCCCGCGTCGGCGTACTTCTGGCGGATCCGGCCGAGGTAGTCGTTGACGGTCTGCTCCGACAAGCCGGTCAGTCGTGCCACGCGGGAGGCCTTCTCACCCGAGGCGTACAGGGTGAGCACCTCCTCCTGGCGCGGGCTCAGGCCGACATCGGACAGTTGCGGATCGCCGTCGATGGCGGCGGCCCAGTCGGTAGTGACCACCTGGTTACCGGACGCGGCATGACGCACCGCCGCGACCACGGTCGAAGCGTCCTCGGACTTGCGCACCACGCCCAGCACACCGGCGCGGGCAGCGGCCCGGACCAGGAAGGCGTTGTCGGCGCCGGTGAAGATCAGCACCTCGGTGCCGCGGTCACGCAGGGCGCGCACGTTGTCCTCCGGGGAGGAGCCGTCGGCCAGGCGCAGGTCCAAAACCACCAGGTCCAGGTCGGCCGCGCCGGGCACGGCCAGCAACTCCGGGACGGTGCCCGCGGTCAGCACCAGGTCCAGATCCGACTCCGGTGCCAGCATCGCGGCCAGCCCCATCGCGACGGATTCGTGGTCTTCGACCAGCCCGATCCGCCGGGTGGTGATGTCGCCCCCTTCGGCGCTCATCAAACGACACTCCCATCCCGGGCCGGAACCCGGTCCACTATCCCCACCGCTACAACGTCACGTCGAGTATGACGCCCGCAGGGGGCCGACGGTCAGACACCAGAAATCGGGGGCCGCTACCACCGCGCATCTTTCTGGCCGAATATTTGCGAACTATGTCGATACAGACACTGGTGGCAGTTTCTTGACTGGACAAAACTTACTGCCATGCAAGCAGTTACCGCGATCGTCGCCTCGATCACCGTGATGACCGTGCTCGCCGTGCTGACCGGAACCGCGATGGCCGCCGGGCTCGCGGAACTCGACAAGGAGGCCTAGCCATGACCACTCTCGCGCACAACGCCCACACCTCGGCGCAGCTCGTGAATTCGCAGCCGTTCGCGTGGTTTTCCCGAATCGCCCGACTGTTCGGCGCCGCCGGTACGGCGGTCGCCTTCCACCGTTGGTGAGTTCTCTCATAAGTTCGCGCCGCAGGTTGCCGCCGGATGATCGACTCTCCTACGGTCGAGGAAATTAGCTCATCGAACAAGGATTAGTAGTGTCGATCATTGATCTGGGTTCCGCCGCCCTCAACCTGGCGAATGTCGTGACCAATATCGCGGCCAACATCACCTACCTGCTGCAAGCCTGGGGTCTCGCCTGAGGTTCGTGCACCGAAACAGCGAATGGGATGGTCCTGACCAGGACCATCCCATTCGTCTATTCGGGGCTAGGCCATGAGCTGCGCGGCCACCGTAGCCCCGAGTTCCCAGCAGCGCTGAATATCGTCCTTACCCGGCGGCCCGGAGAGAATCACCGCGGCGGCGGCCTGCTCCCAGCCGAGGCCGGTGGTCGCGCCGACGACACTGCGTTCAGCACCCTCGGTGCCCTCATTACCGTGGATATACAGCCCATACGGACGCCCCCGCGTCGAATCCAGACATGGGTAATAAAACGTATCGAACGCGTGTTTCAACGCCCCACTCATATACCCGAGATTGGCCGGCGTCCCCAGCAGATAACCGTCGGCTGCCAGCACATCACTGGCCGTAACCGCCAGCGCGGCACGCCGTTCCACCTCCACCCCTTCGATCTCCGGATCGGTCGCACCGGAAACCACCGCCTCGAACATCGCCTGCATATGCGGGGACGGAGTGTGATGAATGATCAGCAGCCGCGGCATCGATCGAGCTTACGACGTCGCGAAGTGGTTGCGCGGAAAGGCAAGTGTCGCGACCGCTGGTCGTCCGTACACTGCCCAGGGCAGGCGTTCGAGTTCGAGGGGGTACGGCAGCGATGACAGCTACAGCGAAACGACCGTTCCCACTGCTGCGCCCGGCCTCGATGACCGACGCCGAGGCGATTCGGGACAACGACTGGTCCTCCTTCCAGCACTTGACCTCCGTGCACGACCATTGGTCGCTGCGGCCCTGGGCACCCGGACGAACCGGCTACTACTGGTATCTGACCTTCACGGAACCGGCCCTGGTCGATCTCGTCGCACAGTGCCAGGAAAAACTCGCACACGACGGGCTGGATCCCGTCCCGCTCGACGGACTGCACCTCACCCTGCTCGACATCGGCCGGACCGAGGAAATCGGCGCGGAGCAACTCGCCCACATCATCGATGCGGGCCGACGCGCAGCAGCCGAGATCAAGCCCTTCCAGATCACGGTCGGCCCGCTGACAGGTGCACCGAGCGCCGTGCGATTCTCGGTCACCCCCTGGGACCGACTGCTGGACCTGCACCGCCGAGTCCGGTACGCGACCACCGAGAACAGGCCAGCCAGCCGCCTCGCGGAAACCGCCGACCTCCGACCACATCTCGGAATCGGCTACATCAACCGATCACAGCACGCACAGCAACTGATCAGCGATATCAGCACACTGCGCACCCTGCCCTCAGCGACCGCCCAGGTGGACAAGCTCCACCTGGTCGAACTCCGCCGCGTAGACCGCACGTACCGATGGACCGACCGCGCTGTGATCCCACTCGCGAACTAGCCGGCGAGGCCCAGTCAGCTTTCGCGCTCGCGCTTTTCCAGCTCGACCGCGCGACGCATGGCTTCGCGGGCGCGGGAGCGGTCGCCGGCGTAGTCGTAGGCGCGGGCCAGGCGGTAGGAGACGCGCCAGTTGTCCGGGTCGGCTTCCCATTCCTGTTGGACCTGGGCGAAGAGTTGGTCGGCGGCGCCGCGTTCGATGCGGCCGGAGGCGCGGCGGGGCAGGTCGGAGGTGTCGAGTTCGCGGCCCTCCTCGCGCATTCGGCGGGCCAGGTGCTGGTGGTCCAGGGCGGCGCGGACGGTGGCGACCACGATCCAGACGCCGACCAGCGGCAGGATCAGCACGCCGAGACCGATCACGGTCGCGGCGATATCACCGGAGGTCAGCAGGTCGAACGCGATACGCCCGAGCAGCAGGAAGTAGAAACCGAGCACCAGGACCAGGACGCCGATAACGGCGACGACCTTGCGGACGTCGCTGCCGGAAGACCCCTGAACAGTCACAGATCCAGGAACGGGTCGAGCCCGACGGTGAGGCCGGGGCGCTTGCCGATCTCGCGCACGCCGAGCAGCACGCCCGGCGCGAAGGACGAGCGGTCGATGGAATCGTGGCGGATGGTGAGGGTCTCGCCCTGGGTGCCGAACAGCACTTCCTGGTGCGCGACCAGCCCGGCCAGGCGGATCGAGTGCACCCGCACCCCGTCGACCTCGGCGCCGCGGGCGCCGTCCAATTCGGTGCTGGTGGCATCGGGGCCGGCGCCGACGCCGGCGCGTGCCCGCGCCTCGGCGATCAGGCCCGCGGTGCGGTAGGCGGTGCCCGAGGGCGCGTCCGCCTTGTTCGGGTGGTGCAGCTCGATGACCTCGACGGACTCGAAGAACCGCGCCGCCTGCTCGGCGAACCGCATCGACAGCACGGCGCCGATCGCGAAGTTCGGCGCGATCAGCACGCCGGTCTCGGGCTGCTGGGCCAGCCAGCCCCGGACCTCGTCGAGCCGCGCGGCGTCGAAGCCGGTGGTGCCGACGACGGCGTGGATCCCGTTCTGCACCAGGAACTTCAGGTTCCCCATCACCACGTCGGGATGGGTGAAGTCGACGACCACCTGGGTGCCGGACTCGGTGAACGTCTCCAGCGCGTCGCCCTTGTCGACGGCCGCGGACAGCTCGAGATCGGCCGCCGCCTCTACCGCCGCGCAGATCGCCTGTCCGACTTTGCCGTGTGCTCCGAGCACTCCGACCCGAATGGTCACCGCACCTCCTGTGTCCTCGGGGCCGCGCCCCACGTTCCCGACCAGCCTAGTAGGCCGCTCCGGCGCCGCCGCGCCTGCGGCCCGAGTCTTTCTTCACACCGCCCACGGACAGAACACAGGCACGCCCGTCGGCCGGTCCAGCAGCGGCCCGGTCAGCCATTCGACGCTGCGTTGCCGGCGCGCACCGGCGGGCAAGAGTTCGATTCGTTTGCGGAGCGCACCGAGCGTGATCACGCTCGAGTGCAGTCGATCTTCGTCGACCTCGTCGAGCCACCGCATCAGCCCCGGGTTCGGCAGCGGTTCGATCCACTCCGACACCGCGCAGGTGTCGAGCAGGTAGCCCTTCACGATTCGGGGTTGCGCAACGGGGAGGCCACCATGAACCCTGGCGCCCGACGCGCCGGACCCGCCCAACCGGCAGGCTGCTTCATCACCTCGAACAACGACGAAATACTCTGCGCACCAAGCCCTTCAGCGACACCTCGCCGAACCAGCTCGTGCATCGGCTCGTGCCAGGACAGGTCGACCCCGGACTCCGCGGCGAGGGCGCGATCATCGGCCACGGCGGCGTCGAACAGGTCGACCGAGGAACCCAGCTTCGTGTAGTCCCCCGTGTCGATCTCCTCGGCCAGAATCGGGAGCAGGGATTCGATCATCCGAAGCCAGTTGCGCGAGTACGGCACCATCGTGGCGGCGGGAATGCCGCGGGTGGCGAGCACCGCGGCTCCCTCGAGGAAACCGAGCAGGGCGGGCAGCAAGGTCGCGCCGACAGCGGATTCGTAGAGTGCCGCCAGATCGGGCTCCGGACCCAAATACGCGAGGTCCCCGCCCAGCGCGCGCAGCAATCCGGCCTGCTCGTCGAACACCGCACGCGCACCACCGAAATACAGCAGGGTGTCCGAATCCCCCACCGCCGCAGGCACATTCTTGATCGCGCCGCCGAGGAATCGAGCGCCCCGCGCGGTGATCCACGCCGCCGCCGCCCGCGCCCCCGCCGGACTCCCGCTGTTGAGGGTCACCACGGTGCGGCCCGCCAGCGCCCCGGCGGCCGGCGCGAGACTGTCCAGCGTCGCGTCGAACCCCGTCAGCACGGCGATGAGCACCGGGCTCGCCCGCACCGCGTCCTCGATCGTGAGTGCCTGCGCGGCACCGTGTTCCACCAGCGCCGCCGCGCGCTCCGGACTGCGGTTCCACACCGTCGTCGGATGTCCCGCGGCCAGGAAGGCCGCCGCCACCGCACGTCCCATCGATCCGATGCCGAGCACCGTCACGGGTGTATTGCCGGTCATGTTGCCTCCCAGTCCGATTCGCTACGGGCCATGCCCTGATAGCGCCAGTCTCGAGGCGGCCGGAGGTACCGGCAAGTACCTACTTTTCGGTCGAATACCCCCGCTGGAGGTAAGCATCCAGCTCAGGAGGCGGCGGTCAGTCGAAAATGATGACCTGGCGCAGCGCGTGCCCGGCGGCGAGCTCGTCCATCGCGTGGTTGATCTGATCCAGCCCGATGTGCGCGGAGATCAGCCGCTCGACCGGAAGTTTGCCCGCGCGCCACATCCGGACGTATTCGGGGATGTCGCGGGCGGGAATCGCGGAGCCGAGATAGCTGCCCACGATGGAACGGCCCTGAGCAACCAGGGCGAGCGGGGAGATGCTGGCGCGGGCGTCCGGAGCGGGTAGACCGACGGTGACGGTGGTGCCGCCGGCGGCGGTCGCCGCGACCGCGGTCTCGAAGGCCCGGATATTGCCCGCGGCTTCGACGACGATCTCGGCCTGGATCCCCCCGTCGGCGAGTTCGCCCGGTGTATAGACCGCGGTAGCACCGAGTTTGGTTGCCAGGGAGAGCTTTTCGGCAACCGTGTCGACGGCGATCACCTCACGGCCGAGCGAGACGCCGACCAGCACCGCGGCCATGCCGACGCCGCCGAGCCCGACCACCATGATGCGATCACCCGGACCCGGCCGGGCCGAATTCAGCAGTGCGCCACCGCCGGTGAGCACCGCGCACCCGAGTACCGCGGCGACCTCCGGCGGCACGTCGTCGTCCACCGGCACGACGGAGCGCCGATCGACCACCGCGTAGGTGGCGAAGGCGGAGACGCCGAGATGGTGGTGCACCTGCGCACCGTCGCGGCGCAGCCTCCGCCCACCGTTCAGCAGCTCCCCGGCGTTGTTAGCGAGACTGCCCGGCCCGCAAGGGGTTCGGCCCTGGCTGGCGCAGCCGGCGCATTCGCCGCAGCGCGGCAGGAAGGTCATCACCACGCGCTGCCCGACGGCGATGTCGCCGTCACCGGGCCCGACCGCCTCCACCCGCCCCGCGGCCTCGTGCCCGAGCAGCATCGGCACCGGGCGCACCCGGTTGCCGTCCACCACCGACAGATCCGAGTGACACAACCCGGCCGCTTCGATCCGGACCAGCAACTCCCCGGGACCCGGCTCGGCCAGGTCGAGCTCGCACACGGTGATCGGCGCCGACTCGGCGAAGGGCACCGGCGCCGCGATCCGCTCCAGAACCGCACCACGAATCTTCATTGGCCCGACGCTACCGCCGAACATGGCCCCCGTCACTCAGGGGTTGAAAATCTCCCCGGCGCTCTACTAATCTCGGGCACCGTGACGGTGCTCCTGTCGGCCGCCTTGTACCGAGCCCAGGGTCGGGACCGTCACGATTCAAGGAGTAATCCCCTGTCAGTACAGTTCAATCACACCATTGTCGGTTGTCGCGACAAGCAAGTGTCCGCGGAATTCTGGTCGGACCTGCTGGGATTGGAAATCGGTCAGGAAGCGGGCTTCTTCATCCCGCTGACCACCGAGAACGGTGTCACCTTCGATCTGGCGAATGTTCCGCCGTTCATCGAGGATATCCAGCCCCAGCACTACGCCTTCCTGATCTCGGAAGCCGAATTCGACGTGGCCTACGCCAAGATCCAGCGATACAAGCTGGCGCACTGGGCGGATCCACAGAAGCACGGCGTCAACGAGATCAATCACCATGACGGCGGGCGCGGCGTCTACTTCGAGGACCCGAGCGGTCACTACCTGGAGTTGATCACCGTGCCCTACGGCGGCTGGCCGGCGTAACCGGGCGAGGACCCCACCGCTTCCAGCGCCGGTGGCCACGGATCCGGTTTCACCGAAGCCGGTTTGCGCGTGGGGTTCTCATCCCAGTCGAAACGCACGCCCACCCACGCCGTGGGACTGCCGAATTGGATCTGCCCGGCCGCGAAGCGCGCCTCGGCGAAGGACACGTCACCGAAGAAGTCGCAGGCGGTGAAGTCGGCCGAGCGGCCGCCGATGACGGTGCGGGCGAAGGTGGCGCCGCCGTGGAATTGCGCCTTGGCGAAGTCGATCTCGCGGGTGGACTTGTTGCGCCGCAGGCCCTGCCCGCCGAACCGCGCCTCGTCGAAGGCGACGCCGGCCGCGCAGAAGTGCGCACCACCGAACGCGATCCGCGCGCCACTGAAGACGGTGTGCGCGAACGAGACCCGCTCGCCGTCCACCGTGGCACCCTCGAACGAGGTGAGCTCGGCCCCGAACTTGGCCGCCCGGAACGAGGTCTCGATGCCGACGAATCGTGCGCCGGTGTAGCCCGTTCGGGCGCCGGCGAACAGCGTCTCGGCGAACGAGGTGTGCGGCGACTTGAAGACGGCCTCGTCGAAACTGGTCTGCTCGCACCGGAACTCGGCCCGGTCGAAGGCCACCGGTGCCTCACCGAAGTGGGCGCCGTGAAAGCTGAGATGCCGCCCGGTGAACCGCGCCCGTTCGAAATCGGTGCGCAGGTCGCCGACGAAGCGCGCGCCGGTGAAAAGCGTCCACCGACCGGCGAATTCGACGCCCTGGAAATCGGCGTCGTCGAAGACCGCTCCGGTGAAATCGAAGTCGCACTGCGACCAGGACACCTCGGCGTAGCGGCGCGACGAGGAATCCTGGGGCGCGCGGCGCAGATGCTCGGCGACGACCCGGACGATGGTGCGGCGGACCTCGCGATCGTCGCGCCGGATGTGATAGATCCGCTCCACCCGGCTGCCGGCCTCTTCCAGCGATTCCGCCCGGGAGATCAGATGATTGGAGCCGTCGCCGGGCTCGTAGGGCAGGCGCAGATAGCCGCAGAGCACGTCGACGCACTGCTGGCGGCGGCGCGGGGTGGCGCATTCGTCGGCGATGACGGCCACCGCGTAGACCCCGGCGATCCGCACCGCCGGATCCTCGTCACCCAGCTGACGCACCGCGCCGCCGATGAGTTCGGCGAACCGCCCGCGTTCCAGGTCGCGCTGGCGCCGGTAGGCCACGGTCACCGCGACAGCCCCGCCGATGCCCGCGAGCACGGCCAGCGCGATCGCGGTGAGCTGCACCTGATTCGGTCGCTCGGCTTGCACGCCCAGCCCGAGCCGCAACAGCCACCAGGTCAACCCGCCGATGACCAGGCCGAGCAGTACGACGGTGGACACCGCGAAGAACAGTGCCGCGCGGCGCACCCGGTCGCCCAACCTCCCCCATCGCATGAGGGGCATGTTAAACGCGGATGGTGCGCCGCGACTATAGGACAAGATCGGCTACGCCGATGCCCCGGACGCGCTCAGATGTCACCCATCCGGGCCGGTCAGCCCGTGATCGAAGCCGACTGGTCGGGATCTCGATGGCTGCGCAGCCCGAGCGCCGCGGCCATCAGGCAGGCCACCGCGACCACGCCGACGAACCACGGGAAGACGTTGTCCAGGCCCCAGGTAGTAGCGGCCCAGCCTGCGAGGATCGTCGGCAGTGCCATCGCCGCGTAGGCCAGCAGGTAGTACGCCGACATGGTCTCGCCGCGCTTGTGCTGCGGCACCACATTGGACAGGTGCCGCAGCGATCCGCCGAACCCGAGCCCGAAGGTGAGGCCGAGCGCGACGCCCGCGCCGAGCACGGCGACCCAGTTGTGTGTGGCCAGCGCGGGCACGGTCAGCAGCAGTGCCAGGGCCATGCCGGTGTCGCCGATGATCGCGGCGCGCCGGGCCGGGATACCGGTCGCGAAGAGCTGACTGGTCGCCCCGGAGAGTGCTGTCGAGGCCACGACCGCGCCGCCGAAGACCAGATTGTGGATACCGGTTTGTTGCGCGGCCAGCGACGGATACAGCGACAGCAGCACACCCAGCACCGACCAGGCCGCCATCACGCCGATCGCGGAGAACCAGAAGTCGGCCCGAATCTCGGGCGGTACCGCGGGCTTCGCGATCCGGATGCGGCCGTCGACGCGCGCGAGATGTGGCTCGCGCAGGGCGAGCACGCCGACGCCGATGATCAGGCAGACCACGGTGATCACCACATACGGCGTGCGCAGCGGATGCGGCGCGTACTGCGCGAGCAACGCCGAGCCCAGAATCGCCACGGCCATACCGACATTGAAGGCGACGCCGGTGAGCTGCCCGGAGCGCGCGCCGCGCTGCGGGCGCAGATCGAGTAGCGCGGCCGCACCGGCTACCACCGTCGCGCCGACCGCCAGCCCGTGCAATGCTCTGGCCAGCAACAACATCGGCACCGAGTCGGCGAGCATGAACACCACCAGCCCGGCGATCATGGTGGCGAAGGCGCCCAGCAGCACCGGCTTGCGCCCGACCACATCCGAGATCCGGCCCGACACCAGTACCGCGCCGAGCGCCCCGAAGGCGTACACGGCGAACACGAGAGTCGTGGTGAGCGGCGACAGATGCCACTCCTTCTCGTAGATGCCGTACAGCGGAGCGGGTACGCCGGACACCCCCAGTGCTACGCCGCTGGCCGCCAGTACCAGGGGATAAGCCCAGCGCTGCCCGGTCTGCTCGTCGGCCGGCACTGCCCCTGAGACTGCCATCATCGCTCCGATCAGGTAAGTTTGATGTCGATCGAACTTCAGTCGACCCTACAACCGGCGCGACGAACATCGAAACCCCCGTGTGAGGTGGATCATGACCGAGGCTAACGAACCGCTACCGCCGGTCGCCGCCCTCCCCACTGTTCTCGGCGCTCTGCAGGACCCGATCCGCCTGGAAATGGTCCGCCGCCTCAGCAACACCGGCACCGCCGTGCGCTGCAGCGCCCTCTACGAGGTGATCAACAAATCCACCGCCACCCACCACTTCCGGATTCTGCGCGAGGCGGGGCTCATCGAACGGCTCGTCATCGACGGGCAGATCCACCAGCGCCTGCGCGCGGGTGACATCGATCAGGCGCTGCCCGGATTGCTCCCCGCGATAGTCACCGCGGCCAACCAGGCCTGACCGGCCGACTATTTGTGCGCGATCTCCCAGTCGGAGTCCTCGTCGAGGGCGCGGCGGATCCGGGACTCGAGATCCGGATTCCAGTTGTCCGGCTGCGCCACCGCGGCCCAGCCGTCCAGCACCAGGGTGCCGTAGCGATGACCGTGCCCGGACGGCACCTTCTGCGCGTGCGCCAAGTCGGCGCTGATCTGCCAGAAGGTGACCACCGGCCACCAGCGAATGGATTTCGAGACATCCGTGCCGTGCGGTTCGCGCAGCCAATCCGGTTCCTCGAACAGCAGATCCGGTGACCACCAGACGATCGGGTCCGAGGCGTGTTGCAGGTAGACGATGCGCGGATCGACCCACGGCCCCTTCGGCCGGTCCAGATTCGCGGCGTCGGCGGCGAAGCGGACGATGAGTCCGTCGGCGTAGATGGGCAGGATCTCGGGCGTGCCCGGATCGCGGCGGGTGGTCAGCTGGCTCCAGAGGCGATTGGAATTGGGCGGGCCCACCCACAGCACCCCGTCCACCAGGGTGCGAATGTCGTCGAGTCCGGTGAAGGCGGCCTCGGACCCCTGCGAACCCAGGCTCTCGCCGTAGACCAGCAGCTTGGGCCGCGCCTCCGCCGGCAGCTGCGCCCAGCGTTCGTGCACCGCGTGCACCAGCAGCCGGCCGGCCTCGGTGGCCTTGGACTTGTCCGACAGGAACGACAGCACACTGGGCAGATACGAGTACTGCGTGGCGGCGATGGCGGAATCGCCGCCGTAGAGGTATTCGATCGACTCGGCGGTGGTGGAGTCGACCCAGCCGGTGCCGGTGGTGGTGACCAGCACCAGCACCTTGCGCTGGAAGGCGCCCGTGCGGTCGAGCTCCTTGACCACGAGATCGGCGACGGCCTCCGGGTTCTCGGCCGATTCGAGTCCGGCGTACACCCGGATCGGCTCGCGGGCAGGCGCCCCGGTCACCTGGGCGATGCGATCGGCGGACGGCACGAACGAGACGAACCAGCGCCCTTCGGAGCCGAGCGTGTTCCAGGGCGCCAGCGACTGCGGGCTGCCCGACCGCTCCGGTTGCGTGGGTTGCACCGCGGCCGGGGAGGTGTTGCTGTTGCGCACGCTGAACGCCGAATTCGCCACGTTGAAGAAGGCTTTCGCCAGCACGCCCTGGAACAGCAGCGCACTCAGCACGACCACCACCAGGAATCCGGCCGGGAGCGCGATGGCGCGCGGAATCCGCCAATCGATATTCAGCACCCGCACGATGCTCCGGATCAGCCAGCGCACGATCCGGAACACACCGATGACGAGCGCGACGGTCGCGGCGGCCAGCAATTCGGCGCGCAGATAGCTGGAGGTGTTGGTCGGCTCCATCCCCATGAGGATTTCCAGATCTCGCTGCCAGCGCGCCGAACGCGCCAGCACCGCCGCCGCGCCGACGGCCGCGCCGAACATGATCACCAGCTTGGTGAGCTGGCGGGCCCGATCCGAGGGTTGCAGGTAGAACCGGGCCCGCGCCCGGATCCGCGCGGGCAGCCGCGGCCAGACCCACTTGCGGAACGCCCACTCCAGCACGCAGCCCACCCCGTAGCCGATGATCGCGCTGATGCCGCTGACCAGGCCCTGGAAGATCCAGGTGCGCGGCAGCAGGGAGGGCGAGACCGACCAGGCGAAGAAGATCGCGCCGATCACCACCCCGGTGTAGTTCGGCCGAATCGCGCGTTCGGCGGCGCGGAGTACGCCCAGCACCCGCTCGGACAGCGATCGACTCGACTGCGGCTCGGCCGTCATGGCCCGAGTCTTCCCGTCCCGGGCCGGTGTTCCGGGAAACGACACGCAACCGATCAGCTATTACCGGACATGCTCCCTACCGCTCACCACTCGGCGGCGGCATGGGCGGAACGGTCAGGTGCAGCGACGGCATCTCGAGCGGACGGCGATGCGGTGGTTCCGGGAATTCCGGCACCGAAAGGCGGTCCGCGCTGCGGAAGTCCTGGGCGAAGAGTTGCCCTGCGCCCCAGCAGGTTCCGCCGGTCGCGAGGAGCGCCACCAGGGCCAGTGCCGCACCCCAGCGCAGTGGCGTCACGTGCCGCCGATATTCCAGAACGAAGAACGGCACCTGCACCAGCACGTGGGCGAGCACGACGACGGACACGATCAGGACGGCGGCCCAGAACGCCGCCGGCTGGCGCGACCACAGGCGCAGCACCGACAGCAACCCCAGCAGCGGCACCCCGAGGAGCACAATCGCGAAGCCACTGAAGCCGGCGTACTCGTCGGCGGCGGCGCGGTCGGCCTCGGTATCACGGCCGCGCACCCAGGCCAGCATCAACAGCAGGTGCGACGGAGCCGCGAAGACCACGCCCGCGACGATCAGGACGTATCCGGCCCGGACGACGCCGGCGGACAGGTCGGTGCGCAGCACCAGCACACCCAGGTTCGTGAGCAGGCTCGCGAAGACCAGCGACGCCAAGGCCGCTATGGCCTCCGGCCGACGACGGAGGCGAGTGCGTAAATAGCGGGGCGGCAACTGCTTTCGCAGCTTCCGGAACACCCGGAACCAGGCCGCCAGCAGACCGAAGAACAGCAGCGAGGTGACCACGCGCAACACCCCCGGCCCGATCCAGATCGACAGCACCACGACCGTGAACGCGAACGCCCACAACCACGTCACCAGCCGCAGCAGCGCCCGCCACATGATCTCGGCCAGCAGCTTGCGGGCCTCGACGTGATCGGGGCGGGCGCCGAGCAGCCCCCGCAGGGTCGCGATGGCCTTGTCCCGCGTGGTCCCGACGTCTTCGAACTCCCACCGCGCCCGCAGGTGCAGCAGCCCCGCGTGCAGCGGGTCCGCCGCCAGCCCGGCCTCGATATGGCGCCCGGCGGCCTGCGAATCATGCAGCCGCACATAGATCTCCGCGGCCTGCGCATGGGTGTCGGCATCGTCGGGCGCCAATTCGACCGCGCGCTCGACGGCCGCGCGGGCTTCGGCACGGCGACTGTCGACCACGGGCCCGTTGATGAGCACATGCGCCAGCACCAGGTAGACGGAATCGTTGTGCGGCAGCAGCTGGGCCGCCCGCCGGGCGTGCCGCTCCGCGGTCTCGCTCTCGCCCATCGCGCTGCTGACCAGCGCCGCGGTGAGATGCGCGTCGAAGCGATCCGGATCGACCGCGAGCGCCGCCCGCGCGAACCGCAGCGCCTCGTCGTCCTCGTCGAGCCGAAAGGCGATGTCCGCCATCGCCTCCAGTAATCGCGGATCGTCCGGCGCGTGCACCAGCGCCTCGCCGAGGAGCCGCCGCGCCTCCTCGAACCGTTGCAGCCCCCTGGCGACCCGCGCCCGATCCAGCGCGGCCCACACCGTATTCACATGCCCCCCAATGATTCTCGCGCCCGAACTCCCTATCCGGGTACGCCGATCCTAGCTCCGCACACGCCCGTTGGGTGACGTCACACGCGTGACATCACCCACGGGTATGCGGACTCAGGCGACCAGGCGACGAACCGCGGCCGGGAGTTCCCGGGTACGCCGGTACGGCCCGGCGACCGAGGCCGCGAACGGGCGCGACAGCAGCGACCGGGCGACCGCGGACACCTCCTCGGTGGATACCGCGTCGATACGGGCCAGGGTGTCGGAGACGCTGCGATGGTTGCCGTAGCTGAGTTCGCTGCGGCCGATCCGGTTCATCCGGGAGGCCGAATCCTCCAGTCCCAGCACCAGACCACCGCGCAGTGAACCCTTGGCGCGGGCGCATTCGGCATCGGTGATGCCGTGCTCGGCGACCTCGTCGAGCACGCCGCGCGCCAAAGCCGCGACCTGACCGAGGTTTTCGGGCTGGCAGCCGATGTAGACGGAGAACGCGCCGGTGTCGGCGAAGGTGTCGACACTGGAGTACACCGAGTACGCCAGGCCGCGCTCCTCCCGGATGCGCTGGAACAGCCGCGAACTCAGCCCACCACCGACGACGGTGTTGAGCACCGACAGCGGCCAGCGCCGCTCACCCTCGTGCCGCCCGAAGGCGCGCACGCCGAAGGTGAGGTGCGCCTGCTCGCTGTCGCGGTGGCTCCAGTGCAGTTGCGGCACACCCGACGGACGGAACCGGCCTTCGCGCCGGGCAGCGGGCGCCGCCGACAGATCCAGCCGGTGCGCGAACGCGCGATGCACCAGTTCCACGGTGTGCTCGTGGTCGATGTTGCCCGCCACCGCGACCACCATCCGGTCCGGCCGATACCGGCGCAGATGGAAGGAGCGCAGCTGCGCGGCCTGCATGCCCTCGATCGATTCGATCGAACCGATCACCGGCCGCCCGATCGGATGGTCGCCGAACAGCGCGGTGAGGAACGCGTCGCCGACCATGTCCTCGGGGTCGTCGTCGCGCATGGCGATTTCCTCGAGCACCACTTGGCGTTCCAGGTCGACGTCGGCGGACCGGCACAGGCCGTTGAGCACCACGTCGCTGACCAGATCGACCGCCAGCGGCAGATCCTCGTCGATGACGTGCGCGTAGTAGCAGGTCTGCTCTTTGGAGGTGAACGCGTTGAGCTCGCCGCCGACCGCGTCCATCGCCTGGGCGATGTCCAGCGCCGAGCGCGACGGCGTCGCCTTGAACAGCAGATGTTCCAGGAAATGCGCGGCGCCGGCCACGGTCGGGCCCTCGTCGCGCGAGCCGACGCCGACCCACACACCGATCGACGCCGAGCGCACCCCGGGCACATGCTCGGTGACCACGCGTAGCCCGCCGGGCAGCACAGTACGGCGCACACCCGAATCAACGGAGTGCGACAGGGATTCGTCGGCTCTCAGGAGTGACGAGCCCCCCTGCTCGCCGGCGAGCAGGGGGGCCGTCTTCTTCTTCGTCACAGAGACAAGTACTACTCTGCTGCCGCCGCCGCATCAACGGCTTCGTCAGCGGCCGGCTCTTCGGTGGCTTCCTCGACGGGCACCAGCGAGATCTTGCCGCGGTTGTCGATGTCGGCGATCTCCACGCGCAGCTTGTCGCCGACGTTGACCACGTCCTCGACCTTGGCGACGCGCTTGCCGTTGCCCAGCTTGGAGATGTGCACCAGGCCGTCGCGGCCCGGCAGCAGCGAGACGAACGCGCCGAAGGCGGTGGTCTTGACGACCGTGCCCAGGAAGCGCTCGCCGACCTTCGGCAGCTGCGGGTTCGCGATGGCGTTGATCATGTCGATCGCCGCCTGCGCCGCCGGGCCGTTGGTCGCACCGACGTAGACCGTGCCGTCATCCTCGATCGAGATGTTGGCGCCGGTCTCCTCGGTGATCTGGTTGATCACCTTGCCCTTGGGCCCGATCACCTCGCCGATCTTGTCGACCGGGATCTTGATCGCGGTGACGCGCGGGGCGTACTGGCTCATCTCGTCCGGGGTGGTGATGGCCTCGGCCATCACGTCCAGGATGGTGGTGCGGGCGTCGTGCGCCTGGCTCAGCGCGCCGGCCAGCACCTTGGAGGGGATGCCGTCGAGCTTGGTGTCCAGCTGCAGCGCGGTGACGAACTCGCGGGTGCCGGCGACCTTGAAGTCCATGTCGCCGAAGGCATCTTCGGCGCCGAGGATATCGGTCAGGGCGACGTAGCGGACCTCGTCCTCACCCTTGTCGTTCTTGATGGTGTCCGAGACCAGGCCCATGGCGATACCGGCGACGGGAGCCTTCAGCGGCACACCGGCGTTCAGCAGCGACAGGGTGGAGGCGCAGACCGAGCCCATCGAGGTGGAACCGTTGGAGGACAGCGCTTCCGAGACCTGACGGATGGCGTAGGGGAACTCCTCCTGCGACGGCAGCACCGGCATCAGGGCGCGCTCGGCGAGGGCGCCGTGGCCGATCTCGCGACGCTTCGGCGAACCGACGCGGCCGGTCTCACCGGTGGAGTACGGCGGGAAGTTGTAGTGGTGCATGTAGCGCTTGGAGGTCTCCGGGCCGAGCGAGTCGACCTGCTGCGCCATCTTGACCATGTCCAGGGTGGTGACGCCCATGATCTGGGTCTCGCCACGCTCGAACAGCGCCGAACCGTGGGCGCGCGGGATGACCGCGACCTCGGCGGACAGCGCGCGGATGTCGGCCAGACCACGGCCGTCGATGCGGAAGCCGTCGGTCAGGATGCGCTGGCGCACCAGCTTCTTGGTGACCGAGCGGAACGCGGCGCCCAGCTCCTTCTCGCGGCCGGCGAAATCATCGCCGAGGCGGCTGAGCACGTCCAGCTTGATCTCGTCGATCTTGGCTTCGCGCTCCTGCTTGTCGGCGATGCTCATCGCCTCGTTCAGCTCACGCTTGGCGGTGCCCTCGACGGCCTCGAACACGTCGGTGCCGTACGGCGGGAACAGCGGGAAATCACCGGTCGGCTTGGCGGCCAGCTCGGCGAGATCGGCCTGCGCGCGGCACAGACGGGCGATGAACGGCTTGGCGGCCTCCAGGCCCTCGGCCACCACGGCCTCGGTCGGCGCCTGCGCGCCGGCGTCGATCAGCGCGATCACCTTGTCGGTGGCCTCGGCCTCGACCATCATGATCGCGACGTCACCGGACTCGACCACGCGACCCGCGACGACCATGTCGAACACGGCGCCCTCGAGCTGCTCGACGGTCGGGAACGCGACCCACTGGCCCTCGATCAGGGCGACACGCACGCCGCCGACGGGGCCGGAGAACGGCAGGCCGGCGATCTGCGTGGACGCGGACGCGGCGTTGATCGCCACCACGTCGTACAGGTCCTGCGGATCCAGCGACAGCACGGTCACCACGACCTGGATCTCGTTGCGCAGGCCGTCGACGAAGGACGGGCGCAGCGGACGGTCGATCAGGCGACAGGTCAGGATCGCGTCGGTGGAGGGGCGGCCCTCGCGACGGAAGAACGAGCCGGGGATGCGGCCCGCGGCGTACATGCGCTCTTCGACGTCGACCGTCAGCGGGAAGAAGTCGAACTGCTCTTTGGGGTGCTTGCCCGCGGTGGTCGCGGACATCAGCATGGTCTCGTCGTCCAGGTAGGCCACGACGGCGCCGGCGGCCTGACGGGCCAGGCGGCCGGTCTCGAAGCGGATGGTGCGGGTGCCGTAGCTGCCGTTGTCGATCAGCGCGACGGATTCGAACACACCGGGCTCGACCTCTACGGCCGAGGACTTGCGTTCAGTTGTTTCGGTCATTCTCTTCTCTCAACCTCTCGTCTTCGCCGGATCCAGCGCCTCGTAGGCGCGATCCGGCTATTCGTCAGCCGTACCTGGCACGGACACGCGGCAACCATCCTGGCTGCGACGCGCAGACCCGGCCGATTTCCCCTTGGCTGGAATATTGCCAAGGGCGGCTACGCGGAGGCGATCATCGATCGAAGCCCAACGGGTAACCGAGAGGCCACTACCGAAGACCGACGCCACGCGGGCGGGTACTTACGGCTGTGCAGTGTTGTGCGTCGGGGAGATGTTCACCCCGCATACGCAAATAGCCAACGGGGAGATTGTACGTCTCCCCGTTGGCTGTTCTACCGCTGGTCTGGAAAGCCAGCGTGTCCAGCGTTGTAGCTCGAAATCAGCGACGCAGGCCCAGACGCTCGATCAGCGAACGGTAGCGCGCGATGTCGTTCGCCTGCAGGTACTTCGACAGACGACGACGGCGGCCGATCAGGGCGAGCAGGCCGTGGCGGGTGTGGTGATCGTGCTTGTGCTGCTTCAGGTGCTCGGTCAGATCCGAGATCCGCTTGGACAGCAGCGCGATCTGCGCCTCCGGGGAACCGGTGTCCTTCTCGTGCAGGCCGTATTCCTTGAGGATGGCGGTCTTCTGCTCGGTGGTGAGAGCCATGCGGCGTTCCACTCCTATATTTCAGTTCCGCGCTCGAATGTCCGGTAACCCGGGCTGGGCGCCACCGCGGACCGCAGCAAACCCGAGGATCGACTTTACCGGAGCGCCTCCGGCAGACCCAATCGGGGTTACTCCGCCGCCGTCAGCACCTTGCGGGCGTTCTCCACGTCGCGGCCCATGGCCTCGAGGAGTTCGTCCAGGGAATCGAATTTGCGCATACCGCGCAGGTGCTCCACGAAGTCGACCGCGACGCGCTGACCGTAGAGATCGGCCTCGCCGTCCAGCACGAAGGCCTCCACGGTGCGGCTGACGCCGTCGAACTGCGGATTCGTGCCCACCGAGATAGCGGCCATCGCCCGCTCGCCGGGCGCCGCGCCGCCGATGACGGGACCCGTCGGCTCGAGCACGGTGAACCAGCCCGCGTACACCCCGTCCGCGGGGATCGCGGCGAACGCCGAGGGCGCGACATTGGCGGTCGGGAATCCGAGCTGCTTGCCGCGGCCGTCGCCGTGCACGACGACACCTTCCACCCGATGCGGCCGGCCCAGCGCCTCCGCGGCGGCGGCCATATCGCCCGCGTCGACGCACGCGCGGATGTAGGTAGAGGAGAAGGTGACCGCGTGCTCGCCGACCAGCTTCACGCCGTCGACCTCGAAACCGAACCGCTCCCCCAGCTCCCGCATGGTGTCGACGGTGCCGGCGGCCTTCTTGCCGAAGGTGAAGTTGTCACCGACCACGACCTCGGCCACGTGCAGCCGTTCGACCAGCAGGTCGTGCACGTAGCTCTCGGGGGTCAGCTTCATGAATTCGGAGGTGAACGGCATGACGCAGAAGACGTCGACGCCGAGTTCCTCGGCCAGTTCGGCGCGGCGGGTCAGGGTGGTCAGCTGCGCCGGATGTGAACCGGGCCGCACCACTTCCATCGGGTGCGGATCGAAGGTCATCAGCACCACCGGAACACCACGCGCGGCCGCGGATTTCACCGCCCGGCTGATCAATTGGGCATGGCCGCGATGCACGCCGTCGAACACGCCGATCGTGAGTACACAGCGGCCCCAGTCCGCTGGTACATCGTCGAGGCTTCGCCATCTCTGCACGGTTGCAGCGTACGCAAACGGCGTGGCGAACAGTATTCCGGCGTCCCACAAGTCACATCCTGTTATGGAATCAGCGAACAGGCGTTCGGGTTCCCGGAGCGACTGCTTGCAGGTCGCTCGAAATGGTCAGCCGCGTGATGTGTGTATCGGCGAACGAGTGCATAAGCTCGGGGACGTGCCCGGTAAACGTGACATCGCCACCCGCCGCGAGCTGGCCGAGCAGGCCCCGACGCCCGACGCCGCCGAGCTGCCGCCCGCCGCCGCGACGGTGGCCCCGGAGCTGACCTCGGTCGCCCAGGACTACCTGAAGGTGATCTGGACCGCGCAGGAGTGGTCCCAGGAGAAGGTGTCGACGAAGCTGCTCGCCGAACGCATCGGCGTGTCGGCCTCGACCGTTTCCGAAGCCGTCCGCAAGCTCGCCGACCAGGGGCTGGTCGAGCACGCCCGATACGGATCGATCACGCTCACCGAGGACGGCCGCCGCGCCGCGGTGGCCATGGTGCGCCGGCACCGGTTGATCGAGACCTTCCTGGTCAACGAGCTCGGCTACGGCTGGGACGAGGTGCACGACGAGGCCGAGGTGCTCGAGCACGCGGTCTCGGAGCTGTTGATGGCGCGCATCGACGCGAAGCTCGGCTATCCCGACCGGGATCCGCACGGCGACCCGATCCCCTCGGTGGACGGCGCGGTGCCCACGCCGCCGGCTCGCCAGCTCAGTGACTTCGCGGCGGGCGAATCCGGTCGCGTCGCCCGCATCTCCGACTCCGATCCGGACATGCTGCGCTACTTCGACTCCGTCGGCATCGCCCTCGACACCGCCATCACGGTGCTCGAACGCCGCGACTTCGCGGGCACCATCTGCCTGCGCCTCGGCGCCATCGAAACCCCGATCGACCTCGGCCGCCCGGCCGCCGAGGCCATCTGGCTCACCGCCTGATCCGTCAGCAGTTGAAGTAGGGCCGCAGGCGTTCGGGGACGCCCGCCCGGGTCGCCTCGGTCCAGCAGGTGTCGTGGGGGAAGGCAACGTAGGTGGTCCAGCGTTCGAAGTTGTGGTGGACGATGCGCTGGGTGTCGCCCGGGGTGTTCCAGCTGATGACGCCCCAGGTGCCCTCGCAGTCGCGGAGCTGGGCCAGTGCGGGGTCGGCTTGGCCGGCATAGAGTTCGCCGCCGGCCGCGAGGTCGTTCACGATCGTTTCCGTGCTGCACACCGGCGGCCAGCCGGCGTCCTGGAAGCGGAAGCTGCCCTCGACCGCCTCGCCGGCGCGGGTGACGAACAGGGTGTGCATGCCCTCGGGAACCGGGCGGGTGCCTGCGGGCGGCTGGCCCATACCCATGCGGTAGCAGCCGACCGGGACGGTGAAGACCGCGCGGCCGGTGGCGTCGGTGGTGCCGGTGAAGCGTTGCGTCTCCTGGACGCCCTCGACGGGGATGTCGTGCGCGGCCGGGTCGCACGGGGTGACCAAGCGCAGGTTCACCGGGACGTTGGGGACCGGGTGCAGCGCCTGGGTCCGGGTGACGATCGTCGCGGTGCCGGTGGCGCGGGGTGGAATCGCTTGCGCCGGTGGCGATTGCGTGGGTTGCGATGGTGTCGGCCGGGCTGTCGCCGGAGTGTTCGATACACCGGATCCGACGGTCGAACCGGGTTGCGACGGAGCCGTGCTCGTAGCCGTCGACGTCCGGGTGGTCGGGGAAGCGGGCTCGGGGTCGCTCCCGCAGCCCGCCACCGCGATTGCCGATACGGCGAGAATTACTGCCTTGCGGACGATTCCATGCGGCGTCATCGCCACCGACCTTTCACTCGAATCCTCGGGACTCCCCCAAGGTGAGCTCGTCACCTAGAGGTTTTCCGCAGGATTGCTTGAGCGAGCGGCGGTTCAGCGCGCGAGGTACTCCAGCAGGGCCCGGAACTCCGGCGGCGAGAGGTAGCCGTCACCGTCGGCGTCCGCCTCGTTCAGCAGCGCCTCGGCGGGGCCCTCGACCATGCCCTGGCCGACGTGGCGGATCAGCTGTTCGAGTTCCTCGACCGAGATCTTGCCGTCCTGGTTGATGTCGAAGACCTGGAACGCGGCGTCGGCGTCGTTGACCTCGATCCGGCCCGCCACCAGGGCGGCGTCGAACTCGGCGCGGGAGATCAGATAGTCGCCGTTGGTGTCGGCGGCCGCGACCATGCGCTCGACCGAGTCCTGGTCGACCTCGATGCCGAGGGTGCGGATGCCGATGAGAATGTCCTGGACCGAGACCTGGCCGTCGGCGTCCAGGTCCCACAGATCGAACGAATCCGGATGCGCTGTCATCGATTTCCCCTCGTCGGCGGTCGTCAGTCACTCTACGGGCGGTGGTCGCTCCGGAAGAAAGTCGAATTTGGACTGGAACGGAATGGTTTCTTCCGTTAGACTTCAGGCAACAGCTACTCGCAGCACCGGAGGCACCCATGTCCAGCAAGGTCGAAATCCACGAAGGCACGTTTCCCAACGGTCTCGCTTACCTCAAGTTCGGCAGTGGCGCGCCGCTCGTGGCGCTGCCCGGCTCCACCTCGGAGCACGGGAACCTGAGCGGCGGGGCGCGGAAGTTCATGATCAAGCCCTTCCTGGCGCTGGGCGAGCGGCACACGGTGTACGTCGTCAACCGGCGGCCGGGCCTGGCGGCGGGGTCCACCCTGGCCGACATCGCCACCGACCTGGCCGAGGGGCTGGCGGGCGAGTTCGGCGAGCCGGTCGACGTGCTCGGCTACTCCACCGGCGGGTCGGTGGCGCAGCAGCTGGCGCTCGGGCATCCGAAAGTCGTTCGGCGGCTGGTGGTTACGAGTTCCGCCTACACCTTGAGCCCGGCAGGCCGCGCGGCCATGCGCCGGTTCGCGGAGCTCGCCGCGGCGGGCAAGCGGCCCGCCACCGCGTGGGCGTCGATCGCCAGCACGTCCCCGATCGGGCAGCGCCTGTGGGGCGGGCTGCTGTGGCTGCTCGATCCGATGATGCGCCCCTCCGACGGCGACTACACCGACGGCATCCGGGCCATCGAGGCCGAGGACCAGTGGGATATCCAGGCCCGGCTCGCCGAAATCCAGGCGCCCACACTGATTCTCGGCGGCGACAAGGATCTGGCCTACCCCGCGCAGATGTTCCGCGACACCGCTGCTGGCATTCCCGACGCCACCCTCGTGCTGTACGAAGGCCGCGATCACAACAGCGCGATCGCCGACAAGCGCTTCCCGGAGACGGTCGCCGAGTTCTTGCGCGCTTGATCGGAACGGCTGGGAGCCAACGGTTCCCAGCCCGGCTCAGGCCGCCCGCTTCCGCTCGGCCTGCGCCAGCCAGAAGAACACCGGCGGGAGCACGAATTCGATGACGGTGAGCACGATCTGGAACCAGTGCGGCCAGCCGTGCACCGCCACGGAGACCAGGCGGGCGAAGGCGCCGAGCAGGAAAATACCGGCGAGCCACCGGATCGCGTCGACAGCGATCGGAGTCCGGCGCACCGCCCAGATCCACGCGAGGCCGTAGCCGACGAAGATCGCGCCGAAGAACCGGCTCTGGCTGTCCGCGGTGACGCCGGCGTCACCCATGTCGGGGACCGAGTCGTTGCCGAGCGCGATGTGCGCGAACCCGATCGCCACGCAGGCGTAGCCCATCACCAGCGCCAAGACCTTGAGCAATTTCGACATGGGGCTCCTCCATCCGAGGCCGCTTAGTAGACGCGTGTCAACTACAGCGAGACTACGACCGTTAGTAGACACACGTCAACTAGGATTCGAGTCGTGCCCCCACGCCGCCGCCTCACCCCCGACGACCGCCGCCACCAACTCGTCGAAACCGGTGCGCGCCTGTTCGCCGACCGCGCCTACGACGAGGTCCTGATGGAAGACGTAGCGGCGGCCGCGGGCATCTCCCGCGCGCTGCTCTATCGCCACTTCCCCAGCAAGCGCGAACTGTTCGTGGCGATCTACCAGCAGGCCACCGAACAGCTCCTGGTCGTCACCGAACTCGATCCCGGCGCACCGCTCCCCGGTCAGCTGAACGCCGCCCTCGACGCCCACCTGGACTACTTCGAGGCCAACGCCCACTCCGTCCTGGCCGCCAACAAGGTCCTGGCCACCGACCCCACCGTGCAGTCGATCATCACCGGCGAACTCGACGTCCTCCGGCAGCGGCTCCTCGACGTCATCGGCGTCGAAGGCCCCACCCGCACCACCACCTCGTCCGTCCTGATGAGCTGGCTCACCTTCGTCCGCGTGCTCACCGTCGACTGGCTCGAGCACGGGACGATGACGCGGGAGCAGCTTCGGGATATCAGCGCCGGGGCGCTGCTCGGGGCGCTGGAACCCCTCTTGTCCGGGGATGAGGAGGCCAGCGCTCGGTAAGCAGCGTGCCGCCGGTTGTCGTCCACGCCGATCCCGCTCACGGAGATCGGCAGGCGCAGCGACCGGTCAGAGGTTGGAGGGGCGGACGACCATGACCGAGGCGGCCCGTTTGCCGCTTTCCTGGAGCAGGGCGATGGCCTGGCCCGCGGGATCGATGGCGGCGTACACGCCGGGGATGCCGACGGGGTCGAGCCAGCGGCCGTTGCGGAGGTCACCCGCTTGGGTCTCGTCGATGTCGCGGTGCGGGAAGGCGGTGCGCACGGCGGCGTCCATGTCGAGGGAGAGCAGGGAGGCGTCCGGATCGGACTCGGCGGCGGTCGCCAATTCGTCCAGGGTGCGGGCATGTTCGAGGGTGAACGGGCCGACCCTGGTGCGGCGCAGGGCGGTCAGGTGACCGCCGACGCCCAGGGCTGCGCCGAGGTCACGCGCGAGGGCGCGAATATAGGTGCCGGAGGAACATTCGACCTCGACGTCCAGGTCGACGAACTCGCCGTCCGGGATGTCATGGCGGGCAAGGACATCGAAGCGGGAGACGGTGACCGGGCGGGCCGCCAGCTGCACGTCTTCGCCGGCGCGGGCGCGGGCGTAGGCGCGTTCGCCGTCGACCTTGATGGCGCTGACCGTGGCGGGCACCTGCTCGATGTCGCCGGTCAAAATCTTGACCTGCGTGGCGATATCGTCATCGGCGACGTGCGATGCCGGGGCGGTCGAGAGGACCTCGCCTTCGGCGTCATCGGTGTCGGTGGCCTGGCCGAGCCGGATCGTCGCGGTGTAGGCCTTGGTGGTGAGGGTGAGCAGGCCGAGCAGCTTCGTGGCGCGATCCACGCCGAGCACCAGCACGCCGGTGGCCATCGGGTCCAGCGTGCCCGCGTGCCCGACCTTCTTGGTGCGCAACAACCTTCGCGATTTCGCGACCACGTCGTGGCTGGTCCAGCCGCCGTCCTTGTCGACGATCAGCAGGCCGCCGAGTGCGGGTGCGCCCGCCATCAGCCGTGCACGATCGCGGTCAGGATGCGCCCGTCGGCGATCAGCCAGCGGCCGTCGAACGTGAGCAGCGGCGCGCCACCGTCATTGGTCTGGCCGGGGACCAGGATCTTGCTGTGGAACGTGCCCGCCCCCGCACCACCGGCGTTGTCGTCGAGGGTGAAGGTGATGTGCGCGTCCTCGAAACCGAGCCAGCGCGTCGTCAACGGGAACCACGCCTTGTAGGTGGCTTCCTTGGCGCAGAACAGAAGTCGGTCGAGGTGCAGTGCCCCCGAGGCCGTGGCCAGCCACTCGCGCTCTTCCGGCAGGCTCACCGAATCCAGCACGCCCTCCGGCAGCGCCTCGTGCGGTTCGGCGTCGATCCCGACCGACCGGAACCGCAGTCGATGCGCCAGCGCCGCCGCCCGATACCCCTCGGTGTGCGTCAGGCTGCCGACCACCCCCTTCGGCCACACCGGCGCCCCCCGCTCGCCTTTCCCGATCGCCACCGCGGGCTCACCGAGCTGCTCCAGCGCCAGCCGCGCACAATGCCGCGCGCCGATGAAATCCCGCCGCCGCTTCTCCACCGACTTGGCGATGAGATGCTCTTCCGCCGGATGCGCCTTCAGCTCCTCCGGGTACTCCAGCAGTTCAGCGGACGCGACCCCACTGGGCAAAATGTTCTCGATCATCACGCCCGAGCGTAGTCCAGCACCGCACTCCCACCCGCACCCCCCACAGCCCTGCTCACGACACCACCCACGCCATCGCATGCGTGCAGCCGCAAGATGACCCGTGTCGTAACCGGCTCACCTGTACGGTGCCTATCGGTACCTCCCCCACAACAACGTGATGGGCCCGGAAAGACAGCTGTGGTGGCCAGGCCACAGCGGCCGGCGCGGCAGATCGGAGCGCGACCGCATCTGTGCGGTCGCGGGTGTGGGTCAGACGCCGCGGCGGCGTTCGGCGCGTTCGCGCATGGCGGCGGCCGCCTGCTCCATTTCAGGGGTGAGTTTGAAGTGGCCGCCGAATTTGTTGAGGGTGCCCGGCGGGTAGGCGGGGGTGGGCAGGATTTGGCGCAGGAGGGGGTCGGGGAGGCCGCGGCGTTGCCATTCGCGGGGGTAGCCGAGGGAGACCTCTTCGAAGCGGACGCCGTCGTAGTAGGACGTGCGGGGGATGTGCAGGTGGCCGTAAACCGAGCAGACCACGTTGTAGCGAGTGTGCCAGTCGGCGGTGAGCTCGGTGCCGCACCAGAGCGCGAATTCCGGATAGAACAGCACGTCGGTGGGCTGCCGGACCATCGGGAAATGGTTGATCATGACCAGCGGGGTGCCCTCGGGCAGCGCGTCGAGCCGGCGTTGGGTGGCTTGGACGCGGGCGTGGCACCAGGCGTCGCGAGTCAGATACGGCTCCGGGGAGAGCATGAATTCGTCGGTGGCGACGACGTTGCGTTCGCGGGCGATGGCCAGGCCCTCGGCCTTGGTGGTGGCGCCCTTGGGCAGGAACGAATAGTCGTAGAGCAGGAACATCGGCGCCAGCGTCACCGGACCGCCGAACTCCTCGGCGCCCGCGCCGGTCCACACCGGGAACGGGTCCTCGGGGGTCAGCACGTCCAGGTCGCGGCAGATCGACACCAGATAGTCGTAGCGCGCGGCACCATGCATCTGCACGGGATCCTTCGGCGTGGTCCACAATTCGTGGTTGCCCGGCACCCAGATCACCTTCGCGAACCGGCCGCGCAGAATCTCCAGCGCCCACCGGATGTCGTCGGTCTTCTCCCCCACGTCCCCGGCGACGATCAGCCAGTCCTCCGGCGAGTCCGCCGTGATCTGCTCGACCACCGGCCGATTCCCCTGGTGCCCGACATGAACATCGCTCACCGCCATCAACTTGGGTATCACCCCACCCACATTGGCACACCCGCGCCGGACCGGCTCGCTCACCTCCGCGAAAACCACCTGTCGCCGCCGACAGCGTGCGGTGCCGCGGTGTCGAACCGGGTCACCCAGCCCAGACACGCGCCCGGCGCATGCCGCTTATGCGAATCTTGCAGGACAGTGCCACAGCCACGGATTGCACAGACTCGGACGTGAAAAGTGCACGTTCTGCTCACCCACCGAAGCGCGTGAGGCGGCCTCGGACGCCTGCAAGTGAGGCGATGCCAGCAGCGACGGCGCGCCGTTAGGAGCGCGACGGCAGGAGGCGACGGGCACATGGCGCTGGCCGATCGGAAGGGAACGCCGTCGCGGTGTGTCGGCAAATCCGTGCAGAAAAGCGCCGCTGCAATGGATTACACGGATGCTCGGCACGCAAAGTGCACGGACTCTCGCGGGAAAGCGCACGTTCTGCGTACCCGCCGAAGCGCGTGACGCCTGAGGTCGAGGCGAAGCCAGCAGCGAAGGCGTGCCGTTAGGAGCGCGTGACGCCTGAGGTCGACGCGATGCCAGCAGCGAAGGCGTGCCGTTAGGAGCGCGACGGCTGGAGCGAGGGCACATGGCACTGGCCGTCGGAAGGGAACGCCGTCGCGGTGTGTCGGCAAATCCGTGCAGAAAAGCGCCGCGGCATTAGATTACACAGACGTTCGGCACGCAAAGTGCACGTATTTGCCCGACCACACACCCAGACAGCGCCGGGGGTACCGCGGACAATGCCCCAGCCCGCATTCGGAGAAGGTGTCAGGTCCGAACTGCCACAGGGCTGACGACTGCCCTTGGGGTCCCGACGCGAACGGTTTCGCGGCGAACACCCCCGGATCGCGAGTCGCTGAAGACGTCAGGCGTCGGAGCGCAGTCGGGCGGTCGCGGCAAACCCGGAAGCGATATTGAGGGTGCCGTTGGGGGCGCGACGGCACGAAGCGACAGCCAGGTGACAGGGGGTGAGAGTCGGCTGAATGGGGACACCATTATCGATCTGGTAGCGCGAGTTGGTGACCTTCCACGAAGTCGCCTGCGGATCCATGGGATTGAGCGGCGGGGCATCCGAGCGGAGGACAACCATGACCTCCGTAACCCCACCGGGCCAATCGAACGTCAGTCGACCGTCTCGCATAGCGAGGTTGCTGACGGTGGGAATTCCGCTGGGGTTGGGCTCGTCACCCGCGACGGACTCGACCGCCGCCGAAGCCGCGTGCACCAGGGACTGAGCCGCTGGAACCGATTCGCTCCCAACCGATACCGGCTCCGACACGGACACCGGCTGCCGCACCGGAGCCTCTTGGGCCGAGCCGACGGCCCTCGATGCCCGATCCCCCTGAGCTGAGCTCGTCGGAGGCGACTGCTCGGACTGCCTCACGTCGTCGAACTCGCTGGCCGCAGTAGTTTGCCCCATTGGCGGAGCCGTCGAAACCGGCAGACCAGCCGAACCCATTTGGCCTGGAGCGGCCGAGCCCGGTACCCAATCTCCCTGGCGGCCTTCACCCGAACCAGCCGGATCAGCACCAAATGGCTCTCTCGCGGAGGCGGGATCGATCGGCTGTGCTGGCCGAGCCGTCGAAACCGGCAGACCAGCCGAAGTAGTTTGGCCTGGAGCGGCCGAGCCCGGTACCCAATCTCCCTGGCGGCCTTCACCTGAACCAGCCGGATCAGCACCAAATGGCTCTCTCGCGGAGGCGGGATCGATCGGCTGTGCTGGCCGAGAAGTTGAGACCGGATGGCTCGGCGGGACGGCGTGGAATTTCGCGCGATCGTCGGCATTGGTCGAGCCCGAAAGCGGGGATTGAGAAGGGCTGCCCTGTCCAGTTCGGCTTGCATCCGAGTAGGTGTTCGCAGACGTATCAGCCAGGGCGGGCTGTGGTTGACCAGGCTGCTCGCTCGGAACGGACTGATCCAGAGTGGAGGACGTACGCGCGCGTCCGAGCCCCGGACCGCTCGCGGCACTCGCGGAACTCCCGGCGGTATTCCCGGCCGTCGCGGCACCGGCGGCACTCGCGGGACTGGCGGCACTCCCGGCCGTCTCGGCACCAGCCACACTCGCGGGACTCCCGGCCGTCGCGGCACTCGCAGCGCTGGCGGCACTCGCGGCGCTGGGGCCGCTGGCGGCACTCGCGGCGCTGGCGGCACTCGCGGCACTCGCGGCACTCGCGGCACTGGCGGCACTGGCGGCGTTGGCGGCGCTGGGGGCAGGATCGGTTGTGGTCTGGGCAGCGGGATCCGTGTGGCTTGCCGTCACGGGTGGGGGCGGGGGTGGGGTGTCGGAGCGGGTTTCGGTGGAGTAGCGGCCGGCTACGGCTGCGACGACGGCGTAAATGGGGTGGCCGGTGGGTGGGGCGCCGCCGTCTTCGAGTTCGGTGGTGCGGGTGCGGCCGACTACGCGCCAAGAGCCGTCGGGTTGCAGGCGGGTGACTTTGTAGTCGGCGTTGCCGGTGGGTGAGGGGGTCCAGGTGATCAGGACGGAGCCGTTGGTCAGGCGGGTGGCGGCGACGGTGGGTGGTGCGGCGATCGGGGTGGCGGCGAGGGCGGCGGCCGCGGCGGCGTGGTCGGCGCAGGCGGCTTGGGCGGCGAGCAAGGTGCGGGTGCGGTCGTGGGCGGGGCCCGCGGCAGCTTCGGCGACGAGGCGGTCGGCTTCGGCGATGGCCTGCTCGGCGCGGGTCAGGAGTTGGTCGAGGGTGGCGGGGTGGCCGGTGGGCGGTGGGACGTCAGAAGCGTTGCGGCGCAGGTATTCCAGGTGTGGCGTGGCGGCGACGAAGCGTTTGGCGGTGCAGGCCGCGGTGGCGTCGCGCCAGTGCGTGGTCGCTTCGGCGAGGACGCGTTCGATCTCGTCGGCGACCGGGCGGATGGGGGTTGCGCCGCCGTTGGCGCCCGCGTCGAGCTGTCTGGCCTCGGCGACGTGGCGGGCAGCTTCCTGCGGGCGGCCCGCGCGCAATGCGGCACGGGCGGCCTTGAGCGGTTCCTCCCATTCGCGCGACGAACCGGCGTTGGGACGTGAACCTCGACCACCCGACGCACCGAAGTCGCGAGGCGAACCAGCCCGGCCGCCCGGCCCACTGGAGTCGCGATACGAACCCGCCCCGGCTCCTGACCCGCCGAGGTCGCGATACGAACCAGTGGGGGGCCCCGAGTCGTGATGCGAACCCGTCCGATCTCCGGACCCACCGAAGTCGCGATGCGAACCGGCCCGGCCCCCCGAATCATGACCCGAACCCGTCCGATCCCCGGACCCACCGGAATCACGATACGAACCGGTCCGGCCCCCCGAATCATGGTCCGAACCCGTCCGACCCCCGGACCCATGCTCCGACCCGGACCAGCCGTCCGACGCCCCACCCCCGTATTGCGTTGCGGCCGAGGAACTCTCGATCCGAGCCCCGAGTGCCCCCGCGATCTCCGCGAGCAACCGCACCGCCGCGTCGCGATCGAGCCCCAACTCAATCGCCTCGTCGAGCAGATACTCGTAATCCTCACCGACGAGCTGATCCTCGACCAGCACCGCCGCCCGGATCTTCGGGCGCAGTTCCGTGGCAACGTCTTCGGTGATCGAGCGAACGTATTCTTCGGCGACCGCGCCGCCGGCTTCGAGCAGATCTTGGACGTGCACCAAGAGTTCGTCGAGCACCACGCGGACGCGGCCGGGTGGCAGTTCCCGGGAGCGGGCGCGGAGGGCGTCGGCGCGCAGCCGGATTTCGTTGGTGTGCGTCGCCTTCGACGGGTCGACCTGTAGGAGTGCGAACAGTGTCGGAGTGGGCGGTCCATCGACGAGGCGCGACCATTCGCCGAGCAGCTGGCGGATCTGCTTGCGCCGTTGATCGGTGAGTACGCCGGTCGCGGCGGGCGGGGCTTGATCGGCGATCACTCGGTGGCGGCGCAGGCGGGTCGCGACCTCGGCGGCGGTGAGCCCGCCCATCGCGCCGATCTCCTCCAGCCCGGCCACCTTTCCGGCGGGCACGCCGCCGTAGCGCTGCACCAGCCGGGCGACGGCGGTGTCCAGCATTTCGAAGCGTCCGGCGTCGCGCTGCTCACGTTCGTTGCGCACGCGCAGCGCCTCGGCCCGCCGGGAACCGCTGTACAGCAGCAACTCCGAGCGCCGCTCGTGCCCGTCGACCAGCAGGCCGACGAGTACCCGGTACTTCGGATGGTCGCGCTGCTTCTGCCAGAAGCCCCACACTTCCTCGACCCGAGCGGAAACCTCGGCGTCGCTGAGCGTTTCGGCTTCGTCGAGCGGAATGTCGTAGAGCTCGAACGGATCCGAGAACTCGAGCCCGCCCCGGCGCTCGACCTCGGCGAGCACACGTTTGCGATAGTCGTTGGGAACGAAAGCTTCCATGACCGCCTCAGCTTGCGCGGCGCCGGGAACGCTGCACCTGGTCCAGCTCCCGCGCCACCTCCGACTGCGACAGCGTGGCCCCGGTCTGTGCGGACAGTGTCAACGGCATGTCGGCGTCGACGTGGTGCACGGTGACGTGCAGGACACCGTCGAAGCCCATCTCGAAGGTCACGCGGACTTCGCTGCCCGCCGGATAGCCCGGTGGGATACCGACGATCTGGCCCTCGAGCAGCACTTTCGCGTCTTCGGGCCGCATCGAGGCGGCCTGGCCCTGCTGTTCGACGATGGTGAGCTTGATCTGATCCTGGTCCTCGCGGACGGTCCCGAAGGATTTGCGCACCCGCACCGGCAGCGTCTGATTGCGGTGCACCAGCCAGGTCGCGGCCAACCCGTAGTGGGTGTCGAGCGCGAGCACGCCGAAGCCGCGCGACACCACGGTGTCGACCTGGATTTCCAGCATCCGGCGGACCAGGCCGACCGGCTGCCCGAACGACGCCGCGACCCGGGCGACAGCCTGGTCCAGGTCCTGCGGGGCCGCGTCCTCGAGGATCGAGCCGTCGCGCAGCCGGCCACGCGTGACCAGGTCCGCGATGATCAGCCGTTCCACCTCGAGCTTCTCCCCGTACAGCGCCGCGCCGCGAGCCACCGACAGGTCGGGGTCGCGCAGTTCACCGGTGAGCCCCAGTTCGGCCCGCAGTTCACGCGCCACCATCGGCATCCGCGAGGAACCACCGACCAGCAGCAGCCGGTCGACGGCGTTGACACCGCGCTTGCCGGCCGCGGCCAAGCAGTCCCGGGTGAGGTCGAGGGTGCGCCGCATGAGCGAGGAGGTCATCGCTTCGACCTCTTCGCGAGTCAGCGAGATGACCGCGCGGGCACCGTCGTGCGCGACCACCACATCGGTGCGCTCGACCGTGCTCAGCTCGCATTTCGCTCGCTCCGCGGCCAGCACCAGCATCTGCGAACCGGCCGAATCATCCAGCGGGTCTTCGGCATCGGGGTTGGCCGCGCAGAACTGCTGCGACAGGTACAGCGCGATCCGCTCGTCCCAGTCGGCGCCGCCGAGCTGGTGATCACCCTCGACCGCCAGCACCGAGATGCGCCGGTCGGCGAGCTCGATGACGGTGGCGTCGAAGGTGCCGCCGCCGAGGTCGTAGACCAGAACGGTCTCGCGGGCACCGGTTTTGCCGACGTCGACGCTGCCGTCCAACCGGCCGAAACCGTAGGACAGCGCGGCGGCGATGGGCTCGGACAGCACGCCCGCCACCTCGAAGCCCGCGTAGTTACCCGCCTGGATCGTGGCGCGCCGCTCCTCGTCACCGAAGTAGGCAGGCACGGTGATCACCGCGCGCCGCACGGGCGCACCGCCGCCGAATTCGGCATCGGCGGCCAGGCTCTTGAGGATCAGCGCCGACACCGCGGGCGCGGACCAGCTTTCACCGTGTGCGGCGAACCGCCAGTCGGTATCGCCCATCCGGCGCTTCACCAGCGCGCACACATGCTCCGGATCGAGCCGGGCCTGCCGGCGCGCGCCCTCCCCGACCAGATGATCGAACGCGGACGCGAACAGCACCACCGACGGCACCGTCGTCTCGCCGTTCATCCCAACCATGACTTCTGGGCGACCGTCGGCGTCTATCCGCGCGATAGCCGAGTTCGTTGTGCCCAGGTCGATCCCGTAGACCCCCATGAGACGCGATGGTAGCAGCCGGATCCGGGCCCGTCCCGTCCGATCTTTTCGCCCGGTTATCGGCGGCCGACCAGCCAATACGTCTGGCGGCCCGCCCCTTCCGGCGCGGCGCGCGTTATGGTGCGGTTATGTCTGAATCAGTCGTGCGGCAAGCCGAGGAATTCGACGGACCGACCAGCCCCATCCGGCGGCCACCGGCCCCGCCGGAGACTCCGGCGGAGCCGGCCGATTCCGCGGGCCTCCAACAGACCCTGACCCGCCTGGTCGAGCAGGTCGAAGACCTCTCCCGGGTGATCGCCCGCCAGGCCGGCACCATCGAACGCCTCACCGACGACGCCAAGTCCCGCGCGCAACAGGAACGCGCGGGCGCGGATCTGCCCCTCGTGGTCGAGCTGTTCGCCCTGCACGGCGACGCCGCCGCCTGTGCCGCGACCGCCGAATCCGACCGCGAACGCGCCGCTTTCACCGCCCTCGCCACCCGCATGGAACGACTCCTGACCGGTCGCGGCGCGACCCTGGTCACACCGCGCCCGGGTGACCCTTTCGACTCGCTGACCATGGAGGCCGGCGACGTCGCCCCGACCGACGACCCCACGGCCGATCGCTCCATCGAGGCGCTCGTGCAGCCGGGCTTGAGCGTCGGCGGGCGTTCGGTCCGCCCGGCGAACGTGGTCGTCCGGGTGCACCGGCCCGCCACGGATTGAGCGCCACACAGCCGTTCCGCTCCCGGACGCGACTTCACGAAGGCGGTCAGCGGACTCGCTCGTAGGGATGTTCCGGCCGCTCGATCGGCCGGTAGTCACTCACGGCGAACGTCGGGGTGCGCTCCGGATCGCTTCGGGCGCTTCCGGGTTCCACTCGCCCCCGGAGTTCCAGCCAGGTGTCGTCGGGGAATTGCTCCGGCAACCCGGCCAGGTGGACTCGTACGTAGCGTGCGTCGGCGACGCAACAGGTGATGGCGACGCGGGCCAGATCGACCCGTTCGCCCTGCATGACGAACCCGCGGATCGTCACGTCCCGATCGTGCAGGGAGTCCAGCGCGTCCAATGTCGCGCGGGCCACCAGCTCCGAAATCGACAGCACCGGTGCGGGTTCGGCGGGCAACGGCGGGAAGGGCCACGACTTCGGTTGACCGCCTGCCGTATCCGTGGCCACGCGCACCGGCGCGGTGGTCTCGGCGGCGCCCGCACCGAGCGCGGGCGGGGTGACCAGCAGCAGTGCGGCGACCGGGATCAGCAGCAACCACTGCGCCCGTCCGGTGCCGTGCTCGTGGCCGGAAGCCGCATGCCCGCTTCGGATGTCACGGACCATGGCCACCACGGCCAGCACCACAATGACGACTCCGCTGATCAGCAGAAAGGGCGATAGCCCCGGTTTGACGTAGTTGAGGTAGGTCCCGTCGAGCGTGATCAGCAACACCGCCGCACCGATGAGCAGCAGCAACAGGTTCTGCGCTTCGCGTTTCACCGGGCACCGCCGAGCCAGAGGTAGCCGGCGAGGGTGCCGCAGACCACCGCGACCGCAAAGGTCAACGGCGCGAAGCGAATCGCGAAGAGCCGTCCGAAGCTGCCCGCCTGCATGGCGAACAGCTTCACGTCGACGGCGGGCCCGACCACCAGGAACACCAGGCGCGGCAGCAACGGCAGACTCGACATGCTCGCGGCCACGAACGCGTCCGCCTCCGAGCACAGGGCCAGCACCACCGCGAGCACGGCCAGCACCAGAATCGCGACCACCATCTGTCCGGCGAGCCGCTCGTACCAGGAGGGCGGCACGAGCACATGCAATGCCGCCGCGGCCGCGGCGCCGAGCACCAGAAACGCCGCGGCCTGCAGGAAGTCGTGCCGCGCCGCCTCGAAGAAGACCTCCCGCCGGGTACTTCCGGACACGCAGTGGTCGTGCCCGCCGCGCGGCAGCATCCACCCCGGTCGGCCGATCCGCGACCAGATCAATCCCATGATGAGCGCGGTCGCCAGCGAACCCGTGAAGCGCGCGCCGACCATGCCCGGCTCGCCCGGAAACGCCACCGCCGTCGCGACCAGCACCACCGGATTGATCGCCGGCGCCGACAGCAGGAAGGCCAGCGCCACCGAACTCGGCGCGCCCTGATCGATCAGCCGCCGGGCCACCGGCACCACACCGCACTCACAACCGGGCAGCGCCATGCCCGCCAGCCCCGCCACCCCGATCGCGGCGGACTCGTTGCGCGGCAGCACTTTCCGCAGCACCGCCGGTGAGACGAAGGCCGCGATACCGCCGCTCACCAGCACGCCGAGCACCAAGAACGGAATGGCCTGCACGAACACCCCGACGAACACCGTCAGCGCCGTCTGCACTCGCGCGGCCGACCCCAGAGCGGACGCGAGCTGGGTCTGCACCAGCGCACCCAGTACCAGCAGTCCGACCAGCACATACGTCGACGACACCCGTTCCCGCACCGGCTGTTTCTCCAGCATGCGCCCCATCTTGCCAGTATTGAATATCATTTCCAGGTAGGCCGGGCGGCACTGCCGCAGCGGCCGCGTCACGCGGGGCATGAGTTTGTCGGCCTCGCGTGCGAGGCTGACCACCATGACCGGGATCCCGACCGCCGCCGACTACACCTGGCTCGACGAGCACTATCCGCATCTGATGGAGGCCTACTGCCTCACGCTGGTGCGCGACATCACCCCCGAGGCGCTACTCGCCGAGCTGCGTGCCGAACCCGCGAGTTCGGTGAAAGGCGTTGACGCCCTGTATGAACCGAGCTTCGACGCGTGGGACGACCACGGCGGCGACAAACTCTTCGTCGGCGTCACCGCCGTCGGCGACTGGTCGGTAATGCTCGAGTTCAACGGCTATCTGGGCTCCACCAGCGAGGTCATCCTGCCGCTCTCGCGCGGGCGCACGGTGGTGTCGCACTTCCGGAACATCAACGCGGTGGACCACTTCCACTGGTACGAGGATGGCGACCTACGCCTGCATTTCGAGCCGCTCTTCGCCCACAGCCGCGACGGCAGCCATCCCGACCAGCTCCTCACCCAGATGGTCGAATCGGGCTTCGACCTCAGCGACGCCGACGACCGCGATTACGAGGCGCACACCGAGGCCAGCTTCGCTCTCGCCCAGCGCATCACCGGCGTTCCGGTCACCCCGGAGCTCTTCACCGCCGCCGAATTCACCTGCGGCCTCGCGCCACTCCCCTAGCGCTGGAGCCTCTTACGGCGCGCCCCGCCTAGGCACTCCCGGCGGGCACGTCCGCGCCGACCCGTGCCCAGCGGCCCGACAGCGCCCGCCACACCACCGCCGCCAGGCGCAGGATCATGAAGGCGACCAAGCCGGTCCAGATGCCCGCGAGACCCCAGTCGAACAGCAGCGACAGCCAGATGGCGGGCAGGAAGCCGATCAGCGCGGAGCCCAGCGTCGCGGTGCGCAGGAAGGCGGCGTCGCCCGCGCCCAGCAGCACGCCGTCGAGGGCGAAGACCACGCCCGCGACCGGGATGATCGCGACGAAGAACCACCACGCGACGCCGGTGCGCTCCAGCACCGCCGGATCGGTGGTGAACAGTCGCGGGATCGCGCTGTAGCCGGCCGCGAAGCACCCGGCGAGCACGAGCGCGAAAGCCGTGGACCAGTTGGTGATCCGCCGGGCCAGCCGCTTGGCACCGGTGGCGTCACCGGCCCCGAGCGCCGCACCGACCAGGGTCTGCGCGGCAATGGCCAGCGAATCCAGGGTCAGCGCCAGGAAGGTCCACAACTGCAATACCAGCTGGTGCGCCGCCACCGACGCCGCGCCGAACCGGGCGGCCACTGCCGCCGCCGAGACGAAGCAGGCCTGGAAGGCCAAGCTGCGGGCGATCAGATCGCGGCCCATCACCAACTGCGCCTTGATCACCGGCCAGCGCGGCGTGAGCGAAACCCGCTCGCGCACCAGCGCGTACAGGAACAGCACGCCGCTCACCGACTGCCCGGCCAGATTCGCCACGGCGGATCCCGGCAGGCCCAGTTCCGGCGCGCCGAACCAGCCGTGCACCAGCAACGGGCACAGCACCGCGGAAAGCAGCAGGCCCGCAACGACATAGATCAGCGGGCGCCGGATGTCCTGCACCCCGCGCATCCACCCGTTGCCCGCCATCGAGATCAGGATCAGCGGCACCCCGAACACCGCGATCCGCAGCCACGGCAACGCCTGCGCCGCGATATCGCCGCCACCGGCGATCGCGTCGGTCAGCGGCACGGCGACGACCTGCACCACCGCGACGATCAGCAGCCCGACCGCCACCGCGATCCAGGTGGCCTGCACGCCCTCGGCGACCGCCCCGCGGTCGTCACCCGCGCCGTGTCGCCGCGCCGCACGCGCCGTGGTCCCGTAGGACAGGAACGTCAACTGCGAACTCACCTGCGCCAGAATCAGCCCGCCGACCGCGAGCCCCGCCAACGCGAGCGCCCCGAGCCGCCCCACCACAGCCATGTCGAACAGCAGATAGATCGGCTCGGCCACCAGCACCCCGAGCGCCGGCAACGCCAGCCCGAGAATCCGCCGGGGCCCCGCTGCCGCCGCCGGATCACCCTCCACCGGATCCTCGACCGATCGCCGACCCACTCCGCACCTCCTGGTATTCGATGGCCGCCCAGCCGGCCGCCCGGCCAGGACCAACCCGACCCCTTACCCAACCACTCCGGACCGACAACCCGTCCATCGCTATGACTCGCGGTCGGCCGATCGTCACCGACACACCATCGTTGCGCGTGGCCGAGCGGCTCGCGCACGACGGAGGACTTCGGCGGCACCCCGTCCCTGCATATGCGACGCTGAATTCCCTTGCGGGCGTGTATTTTCGACGGTCAGTCGAGGACTGCGAGCAAGGCCGCGACGATGGTGTCGGGACTGCCGAAGGCCGTGTAACCCGCCGCATAGCGGTGACCGCCGCCGCCGAGCGCGGTTGCCACTTCGGCGACGTCGATGCCGTCGCGCATGCCGGGCCCGGAGTCGCGGGAACGCAGGGAGACCGTCCAGCGGTCGTCGACGGTGCGGGATTCCTTGAAGACGGCGGCGATGCCCGCTTCGGTGGTGGTGCGGACGATGTCGATGACACTCTCCACCTCCTCCGAGCCGACGCCGCGCTCGTCCGCGCGGCGGACGAACACGTAGACCAGCCCGGTGCCCTGACGCACCGCGGGTTCCAGGCGGGCGGTGCCCAGCACGCGGGAGAGCATCGGCAACCACGCGAAGGGGTGGGTGTCGAGCAGGGTGCGCGCGATCTCGGGACCGTCGATGCCGGTCGCGAGCAGTCGTTCGGCCAGCGCGTGGGTGCCGGGTCGCACCCAGCGGAAGGACCCGGTATCGGTGACCAGCCCGGCGAACAGACAGTGCGCCACCAGGGCGTCGATCGGCTCACCCCAGGCGTCGAGCAGCCGGGCGAGCACGGCGGTGGTCGACTCCGCGTCGGGATCGACCAGATTCACCGCGCCGAACGCGGTGTTGGATCGATGATGATCGATCACCAGAGTTGTTGCGGCCCCGGCCAACCGGTCGGAGAGCGCACCGAGGCGATTGGCGCTGCCGCAGTCCACCGCGATCAGCAGATCGACCTCGGCGGGTACCTCGGCCGGCGGCACCAGGTGCCACAGGCCCGGCAGCGTCCGCATGGACTGCGGGAGCTCGGCGGGTTCGGCGAAGGACACCCGCACGGGAATCCCTCGCCGTTCCAGCACCAGTGCCAGCGCGAGACCGCTGCCGACGGTGTCGGCGTCGGGCTGCACATGGCAGACGATGGTGGCCGAGGTGGCCGCCGTCAATGCCGCGATCGCGGCGTCGAACGGCACCCCGGCGGTGGCGGCTCCGCCCTCGCCTGCCGGGCTCTGGCTCAGTGTCATTCCCGCACGTTACTCGTCGGTGCGGTCGACCTTGTAGGGGTCGGCGTCACCCGCCGGTGTGGCATTCGCCCGCGCCGCCGCGACTTCCTCGTCGGCGGCCCTGGCGCGCGCCAGCAGTTCCTCCATGTCGCGAGCGACCTCGGGAACCTTGTCGAGCACGAAGGCCAGCGTCGGAGTGAATTTCACGCCCGTGCCCGCCCCGACCTTGGAGCGCAGTACGCCCTTGGCCTTTTCCAGGCCCATCGCGGCGCCCTCGTAATCGGGCTCGGCGTCCACGGTCTCGCCCATGACGGTGTAGTACACCGTGGCGTCGCGCAGGTCACCGGTGACCTTGGAATCGGTGACGGTGACGAAACGCAGCCGCGGGTCCTTCACCTCGTGATCGATGGCGGTCGCCACGATCTCGGAGATCCGCTTGGCGAGTCGGCGTGCCCTGGCTGGATCTGCCATGGCCTTTCCCTCCTCTTAGAAGTTCAGTCTTCGGGTCCGAAGATACGCCGGCGCACCGCCAGCAACTCTAACTCCGGACGTGCCGCCACGGTGCGTTCGCACCGATCGAGCACCTGGTTCAGATGGTCCATCCCAGAGCTGACCAGTGCCACTCCCAGCAACGAACGGCGGAAGCGGTCCTGTTCCCCGCCCTCCGCGGCGCTCACGCCGAAGCGGTGTAGCTCGGCCAGAATCGGCCGGATCACCGATCGTTTCTCTTTCAGCGAGTGAACGTCGCCGAGCAGGATGTCGAATTCGAGCGCACCAAGAAACATAGAGACCCCCGTTTGTTCGTGTTGATGGACGAACGCCGCGCCGTAAGGCGCGGCGTTCCGGCTCGCTGTGCGAACCACTGTCCAGCAGCGACGGCCCCTGAACCACGGGGGGAGGTGGGGCCGTCGCCGTCTACACCGCGAGGACTATCAGTCGCGCGGCTTTTCGCGCATCTCGTAGGCCTCGATGATGTCGCCTTCCTTGATGTCGTTGTAGGTCAAGGTCAGACCGCACTCGAAGCCCTCGCGGACCTCGGTGGCGTCGTCCTTTTCCCGCTTCAAGGAGGAGATCGTCACGGTCTCCGCGACCACCACGTTGTCGCGGAGCAAGCGCGCCTTGGCGTTGCGCTTGACCGAACCCGAGGTGACCATGCAGCCGGCGATGTTGCCGACCTTCGACGAACGGAAGATCGCGCGGATCTCGGCGCGGCCCAGCGGGACCTCTTCGTAGATCGGCTTGAGCATGCCCTTGAGGGCCTTCTCGATCTCGTCGATGGCCTGGTAGATCACCGAGTAGTACCGGATGTCCACGCCTTCGCGATTGGCCAGCTCGGTCGCCTTGCCCTCGGCCCGCACGTTGAACCCGATGATGATCGCGTTCGAGGCCGAGGCCAGGTTGACGTTGGTCTCGGTGACGCCACCGACACCGCGGTCGATGACCCGCAGCTGCACCTCGTCGTCGATCTGGATCTGCATCAGGGCTTCTTCCAGCGCCTCCACGGTGCCGGAGTTGTCGCCCTTGAGGATCAGGTTGAGCTCCGAAGTCTCCTTCAGGGCGGCATCCAGATCTTCCAGGCTGATCCGCTTGCGGCTACGCGCGGCCAGTGCGTTGCGCTTACGCGCATTGCGGCGGTCGGCGATCTGGCGAGCGATCCGGTCCTCGTCGACCACGAGCAGGTTGTCACCCGCGCCGGGCACCGACGTGAAGCCGATGACCTGGACGGGCCGCGAGGGCAGCGCCTCGGTGACATCGTCGCCGTGCTCGTCGACCATGCGGCGCACACGACCGTAGGCGTCGCCCGCCACGATCGAGTCGCCGACCCGCAGCGTGCCGCGCTGGATGAGCACGGTCGCCACCGGGCCACGGCCGCGGTCCAGGTGCGCCTCGATGGCGACACCCTGCGCGTCCATGTCCGGGTTGGCCCGCAGGTCCAGCGCCGCGTCCGCGGTCAGCAGGACCGCTTCGAGCAGTGCGTCGATGTTGGTGCCCTGCTTGGCCGAGATGTCGACGAACATGGTGTCGCCACCGTATTCCTCGGCCACCAAGCCGTATTCGGTCAGCTGCTGCCGGATCTTGTCCGGGTTCGCGCCTTCCTTGTCGATCTTGTTGACCGCGACCACGATCGGCACGTCGGCCGCCTGGGCGTGGTTGATGGCTTCCACCGTCTGCGGCATGACGCCGTCGTCGGCGGCGACCACGAGGATCGCGAGGTCGGTCGCCTTGGCGCCACGGGCACGCATGGCCGTGAAGGCCTCGTGACCCGGGGTGTCGATGAAGGTGACCAGGCGCTCGTTGCCTTCCAGCGAGGTCAGCACCTGGTAGGCGCCGATGTGCTGGGTGATGCCGCCGGCTTCGCCCTCACGGACGTTGGCCTTACGGATCGTGTCGAGCAGTCGGGTCTTACCGTGATCGACGTGACCCATGACGGTCACCACCGGCGGACGCTGCTCGAGATCGGACTCGTCGCCCTCGTCCTCGCCGTAGGTGAGGTCGAAGTTGGCGAGCAGCTCGCGGTCCTCGTCCTCCGGGCTGACGACCTGCACGACGTAGTTCATCTCGCCGCCGAGCAGCTCGAGGGTCTCGTCGTTCACGGACTGGGTCGCGGTGACCATCTCGCCGAGGTTGAACAGGGCCTGTACCAAGGCAGCCGGGTTCGCGTCGATCTTCTCCGCGAAGTCCGAGAGCGAGGCGCCACGGGCGAGGCGGATGACCTCGCCGTTGCCGCGGGGCAGCCGCACGCCGCCGACGGCGGGAGCCTGCATCGACTCGTACTCGGCGCGCTTGGCCCGCTTCGACTTACGGCCACGACGGACAGCGCCACCGGGACGACCGAACGCACCGGCCGCACCGCCACGGCCACCGGGACCACCCGGACGACCGCCGCCACCGGGACGACCACGGAAACCACCGGCCGCGGGAGCACCGGCACCGGGAGCACCCGTGCCGCCTCCCGCGCCGCCGCCGCGGTAGCCACCGCCACCGCCGCCGCCACCGGGACGACCGGCACCGCCGCCGGGACGGCCTGCGCCGCCACCGGGACGACCGGCACCGGCACCGCCGGGAGCCGGACGAGCCGAACGTGCGGGCATGGCACCGGGATTCGGACGCGGCGGCATCGAGCCGGGGCTCGGCCGCGGACCGCCGGGACGAGCGCCGCCACCCTGGGCAGCGGCCGGGCGGGGACCGCCCTGACCCTGACCGGGACGCGGGCCACCCTGACCCTGACCGGGACGGGGACCGCCCTGGCCCTGACCCGGACGCGGGCCACCCTGACCCTGACCGGGACGGGGACCGCCCTGACCGGGGGTCGGACGCGGCGCACGCTCGGGGGCCGGAGCCGACGAGTAGGGGTTGTTACCGACGCGCGGGGTCTTCGGACCCGGCTTCGGGCCACCCGGACGCGGAGCCGCAGGAGCCGCGGCAGCGGGACGCTGCTGCTGACCGGGCTGCGGGGCGGCCGCGGGGGTGGTGGGACGCGGGCCGGCCGGAGCCGGCGCCGCCTTGGGCGCTTCGGCCGCGGGAGCGGCCGGAGTCTGAGCCGGGCCGGGACGCACGGCCGGACCGGGGCGAGCGCCCTCGGTCGGACGCGGAGCGGCCTGGGCCGGAGTCGCGGCAGCCGGAGCCGCGGGGGTGCTGGCGGCCGGAGCCGCCGGGGCCGCTGCGGCCGGAGCCGGGGCGACGGGCTTGGGACCCGGACGCGGACCGCCCGGTGTGGGCTTCGCGCCCGGCTTGGCCGACGAAGCGGCGCCGGGACGGGGCCCGGACTTGGATTCGTTGTTCGGGGCGCCCTTGGTCGCCACCGACTCACGAAGGCGACGGGCGACGGGTGCTTCCACCGTCGACGACGCGGACTTCACGAACTCGCCCTGCTCCTTGAGCTTCGCGAGTAGTTCCTTGCTTGTGACACCGAGCTCTTTAGCCAACTCGTGCACGCGGGCCTTGCCTGCCACTGCTCTCCTCACTGAGAGGTCGAGCAGCCCCGCCGTTTCAGGGGACGGCGGCCCGCACGACCTCGGGTTATCTCCGACGGACGTTCATCGTTGGTACTTCACGGTGTGCTCATGAGTGCTCGTGCCTGTTCTCGAGGTAATGCTCCAGGGCTGAGATATCCAGATGTCCGGACACTCGTAGTGCTCTGCCGAATGCTCGGCGTCGCTCTGCCGTGCTCAGACAAGACGAAAGGGGGTGCAAATAGGCACCCCTCCCGGGAAGTCTGCGCCGCGGATCGGGAACGATCGCGACGATACGGGATTCGTCTACCGAGTCCCGATCTTGCGCCACGATCCGCAACAGATCGACGGCCAACTCGCGCTTCCGGCATCCGATGCACGTGCGCACCGGAGCCATCCGAGAAGACTGCTCATTGGTGCGTTCTTGCAAAGGAACCGAAGGCTCGCGCTGAACCTGTGACCACTCTACCGCTGACCCGGTCGGAACGACGAACCCCGCCCCCGGGGAAGTTACCAACATGTCATCCCGGCGGCCCGATTCCGAGCCGCCGTCCTGCGTTTCGGTCAACCGCGCTGCGCCTCCGAACGCACGCCTTCGCCCATGTCAGGGGCGGCGTCGCTGCGGATATCGATGCGCCACCCGGTCAAACGGGCCGCCAGGCGGGCGTTCTGCCCCTCCTTGCCGATCGCCAGCGACAGCTGGAAGTCCGGCACCACCACTCGCGCGGCGCGGGCCTCGGGATCGACGATCGTGACCGATACCACTTTCGACGGGGACAGCGCATTGCCGACGAAGGTCGCCGGCTCCTCGGCCCAGTCGATGATGTCGATCTTCTCGCCGGCCAGTTCGCTCATCACGTTGCGCACGCGTTGCCCCATCGGGCCGATGCAGGCGCCCTTGGCGTTCACGCCGGGCACGGTGGAGCGCACCGCGATCTTCGACCGGTGCCCGGCCTCCCGCGCGACCGCGACGATTTCGACCGAGCCGTCGGCGATTTCGGGCACTTCGAGGGCAAACAGGCGGCGAACCAGATTCGGGTGCGTCCGCGACAGCGTGATCTGCGGACCACGCGGGCCGCGGGACACCCCGTAGACGTAGGCCTTGATGCGATCGCCGTGCTCGTAGGTCTCCCCCGGCACCTGCTCGGCCGAGGGGATCAGCGCCTCGGTGCCGTGCAGCTCGCTGCCGATCCGGACCACCACGGTGCCGCGGGCGTTGGCCCGCGCGTCGCGCTGCACCACGCCGCCGACGATGTCGCCCTCGTGCGTGGCGAACTCGCCGAAGGACTTCTCGTTCTCGGCGTCACGCAGCCGCTGCAGCACCACCTGGCGTGCGGTGGTGGCCGCGATCCGGCCGAAACCCTCAGGGGTGTCGTCCCATTCGGAGATGACGTTGCCGTCGGCGTCGAGCTCGCGCGCCATCACCCGGACCGTGCCGGTCTTCTGGTTGATGTCGATGCGGGCGTTGGGCTGGTGGCCCTCGGTGTGCCGATAGGCGGTGAGCAACGCGGATTCGATCGCGGAGATCACCGTCTCGATCGAGATCCCCTTGTCGGCGACGATCGCGCGCAGGGCTTCGATTTCGATGTTCATTCCACGATCCCTTCGGATGCTGATTCGGATGAGAGGTCTTCGGGTTGCGAACCGGGTAGTGGCTTGCCGGGCGCGATACCGCCCGCCAGCTCCAGTTCCGCGGCGCCGGGCTGGTTGAACTCGACCTGGACGACGGCCTCGGCGATGTCGGCCAGCGCCACCGTGACCAGGTGCGGCTTGGCCTTGCCGCCGAGCACCAGGGCGATCTTCTCGCCGTCGAGCGCACCGGCCCGGGCCTCGAACTTCGCGGCGCCGGCCGGGTCCGGGGAGTCCGCGCCGTTGCGTAGCTTGATCCGGACCTTGCGGCCCTGTGCGCGCCGCCAGTGCCGGTCCGCGGTGAGCGGACGGGTGATGCCCGGGGTGGTGACCTCCAGCAGGTACGCCGTCTCACCGAAGTCGCCGGCCGCGTCCAGTACCTCGGAGACCTCGCTGCTGACCCCGGCGATGGCGTCCAGGTCCACCGCGGCGTCGCTGTCGATGACGATTTTGACCCGGTACTGACCGGGGTCGCCCGCTTCCGTTTGCTGTCCGGCAGTGGAGATCTCAACGCCTTCGAGGTCGAATCCCCGGCGTTCGACGAGACCAGCAACTAGCTGGCTCACCCTTTCCTCGGTCGGCATCGGCATCTGGGGCGGCTCCTGGTTCAGTTGTGACGCGGGGGGAAATTTATTTCTGTACCGAAGGTCTAGCGTAACGCGCTCGGAGAGTGTAAAGGACCAGCCAGCGTAATCAAGTTTGCTGGGTACATCACAGGCGCGCGTCCCGACCTATCGCGCCCGCGCCGCCGCCGGAACCACGGGGTGAATCTGGCACGATGGTGCCGTGCCCATCCGCCTCCTCGCCCCGCATGCCGGGTGCTCGCCCGGCCACAGTACTGGCTTCTCCCGCCGCACCGCACTCCGGTTGGCGGGTGGCGGCGCGCTCGGGGCGTTCGCGCTCGGTGCGACCACGGCCTGCGGTGAGGAACCGCTACAGGCGCCGGATCCGCTTGCGGCGCAGGTCACCTCGGCCAAAGCCGATGCCGCCGCGGCCACCGCGGCGATCGCGCTCGCACCGCAGCGGCAGGGCGCGCTGAGCACCATCGCCGCCGAGCGCACCGCGCACGCCGAGGCGTTGCAGGCCGAAATCGACCGCGTCATCGGCGTTTACGGCGACGGCACCACCCCGGTGCCCCGTACCCGCGCCGCGGTGACCCCGTCCGGCGCCGGCGCCCCGGGCGGGCCGACCGGTACGCCGGTACCGCCGACGACGCCGATCGGCGTCGAGCAGCTGCGCGATCAGCTCGCCCGCTCCCGGCAGTCGGCGGCCGACCTGAGCCGCCAGCTGTCCGGGTTCCGGGCCGGGCTGCTCGCGTCCATCAGCGCGTCCTGCGCGACCGAAGTGGGGGTCCTGCTCGCATGACGACCGGACAGCAGCAGGCGCTGCTCGACGCGCTCGAAGCCGAGTACGCCGCGGTGTACGCCTACGGCGTGGTCGCGGCCTACGCCAATACCGACCGGGCCCGGCTGGTCGCGGAATACGTTGCGGCGCACCGCGCCCGGCGGGATTCCACGATCGACGCGCTGAAGGTTTCCGGGGTGGCCGTGCCGGCGCCCGATCCCGCGTACACCACGCCGTTCCCGGTGGACGATCCGATCCCCGCGGCGAAACTGGCGGTGGCCGTGGAGAACGACTGCACCGTCGCCTGGCGCGCGGTGGTCGAGCGCGCCGATACCGCGGAGTTCCGCCGCACGGGGATCGACGCGCTGACCGAATCGGCTGTGCGCCAGGCTACTTGGCAGACGATTCTGGGAACGGAACCACCGACGGTGGCGTTCCCGGGTAAACCCGCCTGAGCCGCGGGTGAACTCGGCCGGCCCCGGTCGGGGCCGGCCGAATCATGGCGACTAGGGGCGCATTTCGTAGGCGCCGTCGTAGGCGACGACCTGGTTCCACACGCGGTCGAAGCGGTCCCGGTCGGCGTCCGGTCCGCGCAGCGCGCCCACCACCCATTCCTGCTGGGCCGGGCTGGTCGACGGCTTGCCGTACAGCGTGGTGGCGTGGCCGTTGAAGTCACGGATCTGGAAGTCGAAGATCTGATCCAGCACATCGCGGTCCAGGCCGGTGAGCGCGGCCTGCTCCAGCACCAGCTGGCCGTAGACCACCAGCGAGAACAGGTGGCCGATGGTCAGCATGAAGTCCAGGTCCTTCTGCTGGGCCTCGTTCGGCGCGGCGTGCAGCAGCAGGTTGCGCAGCGCCTGGGCCTGCTCGTAGAAGCGGGCCACGTTCGGCACGTCGGAGTGCTTCTCGTACACCGGGGTCCAGTCCGCGAACTGCACCTTGCCGGCGCCGCGGGCCGGGCCCTGCTGCCAGAAGAAGGTGTCGTCGGCGGCGTCCTGCCGGGTGCCGACCTCCGGGTACTCCTTCGGGTTGAACAGGTAGTTCGGCATGAACTTCAGGATCTGGCCGACATTGACGTGCACGGTGCCCTCGAGCCGGGGCAGGGTGTTGATCAGGCGCGAGACCTCGGCGAAGTAGGTGTTCTTCTCGAAGCCCTTGGCGGCCAGCACATCCAGCAGCAGGGTCATCACGACCTCGCCCTCGGAGGTGACCTTGGACTTGGTCATCGGGTTGAACAGCAGGTAGCGGCGGTCTTCGAGGCTGGCGGTGCGGAAGTAGTCCACGGCACGGTCGCTGAAGAGCTTCATCGCGACGATGCGGCTGTAGGCGTCGACGAAATTGCCGCGCACGTGCGGGAACTGGGTGACCGGGTTGCCGTAGAGGATCCGGTTGTTGGCGTGGGTGATGGCCTCGTAGAACGAGTGCTCCACCATGCCGACGCCGCCGTGGCACAGGTTGAACTTGCCCACGTTGACGGTGTTCAGCGCGGCCGAGAAGGCCTCGGGGCCGGTGTGCAGGATGTCCTCGGCCCGCACCGGGTAGTTCTCCAGGCGGAAGGTGGAGACGTACATCTGCTGGTGCACAACGTTTCCGAGCAGCTTGTAGTTCTCGTGCTGGGAGTCCGCGGCGAACCAGATGTAGCCCTCGGCGCCCTCGATGTCGGCGCGGCGGGAGAACACCGAGACCATGCTGGCGACGTTGCCGTTGCCGATGTAGTACTTCTCACCGTTGGCGCGGAACAGGATTCCGGCCTCGCGGTCGGCGCTGCCCGGCTCGGTGGGGGTGAGCACCAGGTCGGTGTTGTAGATATCGGCGCCGTGCGACTGCTCGGACAGGCCGAAGGCCATCACCTCACCGGCGGCGAGGTCGGCGGCGGCCTTCTGCTTGGCGATCTCGTTGTCGCTCTGCCAGATCGGGCCCAGGCCCAGGATGGTGACCTGCTCGGCGTACCAGTACGCCAGGCCGTAGAAGCCGAAGATCTCCGAGAGCGCGGCATTGCGGGCGGCGTCCCAGCGGCGGTTCTCGTCGCCGTCGGCGTAGGCGGCCGGGGTGAGGAAGGTCGCGAACAGCTTCTCCCGCTTCACGAACTCCAGGAAGTCCGAGACCCAGGCGGCTTCCGCGTCGTCGGCGAGCAGCTGCGCCTTGCCGCGCGCTTCGAACCATTCGATAGTCGCCTTCAGCAGTCGACGCGTCTCGGCGTCGAAGTGCTGGGGGTCGTAGGTCGCAGGGTTGAACAACAGCGCGTCGGTGCTCGTCATGCCGGTTAACTTACCAGCGGGTAACAGCAGCGTGGGCCGGGTGTGCGGAACCGCTGACCTGCAAATCTACCTACGGAACCGTAGGTCTTTCCAGCAACTCTATTGTTTCACGAAAACAAATGATATGTTTGTTTCATGGAAGCAAATAAAGATCTCGTGGAACGCCTGTCCCGCACGATCATCCGGTTCGCCGAGGCGACCAGGCAGGGCACTTCCCGGGTCTACGACCCCGTCCGGGTCGGCGTCCTGCAGCACGCGGCGGAGTCCGGGCCGATCCGGGCCGGCGAACTCGCCGAGCGGCTGGACGCGCTTCCCTCCTCGATCACCCGGCACGTGCAGGTCCTGGCCGAATCCGGTCTGGTGAGCACCGCGCCGGATCCGGCCGACCGGCGCGCGGTGCTGATCGAGGTGACCGACGCGGGTCGCGCGGAGCTGCGGCAGTTCCTGGAGACCGGCGATCAGGTGCTGGCGGCGGTGATCGACGAGTGGTCCGCCGAGGACGTGGCGACCCTCGACCGGTTGCTGAACCGGATGCTCGCGGACTGGGCAACCACGGGCCCCGCACATCAACAGCGGGCGACGAAACGCCGCCCCGGAAAGTTCGGCTGGAGCCGGACCTAGCTATCAGGAGAAAGTCATGGCCAGAAATCTGCACGTGCTCATCGCCGGCGGCGGCATCGGCGGGCTGGCGCTCGCCAACGGGCTGCGCCGGGCCGGAGTCAGTGTGTCTGTCCACGAGCGCGAGACCCAGCGCACCGATCGGTTGCAGGGCTTCCGCGTCCACATCAACCCCAACGGCAGCCGGGCGCTGGCGGAACTGCTTTCCCCCGAACTGTTCTCGACGTTCATCGCCACCTCCGGCAAGGGCAGCATCGGGTTCGGGTTCGTCACCGAACAGCTGAAGGAACTGCTGGAATTCGATCCGATCGAGCCCGCCCACGATCCGGCCGGCGGCGATCACTACGGGGTCAGCCGGATCACGCTGCGCCAGATCCTGCTCGCCGAACTCGGCGATGTCGTGCGCTACGACAGCATGTTCGAACGCTACGAGCATCGGGCCGACGGCCGGGTGGTCGCGCATTTCGCCGACGGCACAAGCGAAGTCGGTGACGTGCTGATCGGCGCCGACGGCGGCACCTCCCGAGTGCGCGCCCAGTATCTGCCGCACGCCGAACGGGTCGATACCGGAATCGTCACCCTCGGTGCGAAATTCCTGCTCACCTCGGAGTCGCGCCGGCGCATCGATCCGCGCCTGCTGACCCATCCGTTCAGCGTCATCCCGCCCAGCGGCTGCGGAATGTTCGTCGCCGCACACGATTTCGACGCGCCCACCGAGGCCGGGGCGATCGGTGGCAACGAGGCCGGCCTGTCCGGCCCGCTGTTCGACAACACCCAGCCCTACGTGCTGTGGGGCTTCGGCGCCAAGCGCGAACGCTTCGGCCCGGATCTCGAGGCGAAGAGCAACGACGAGCTGCTGGAACTCGCGCTCCGGCTGACCGAGGGCTGGGCGCCCGCGCTACGCCGCCTGGTCGCCGACACCGACAGCGAGACGATCGCGCTGCTACCCATCAAGACCTCGGTCCCGGTGCCGCCGTGGGAGACCACGAACGTGACCGTGCTCGGCGACGCCATCCACAGCATGACCCCATTCGGCGGCATCGGCGCCAACACCGCCCTGCGCGACGCACAGTCGCTGTGCCGCGCGTTGATCGCCGCCGATCGTGGGGAACAGGAGTTGCTGTCCGGCATCCACGAGTACGAGGCGCAGATGATCGATTACGGCTTCGACGCGGTGCGCACATCCCTGAAGGCCGCCAACCAATCGGTGTCCGACAACCGCCTCGCCCGCACCGCCGGCCGCCTGTTCTTCCGCACCGCGAACGCGGTTCCCGTCATCAAGCGGAAGATGTTCGCCGAACTCGGCGCATGACCTCCAGTGCGGATGGCGGACGACTCCGGTCACCGATCGCCCATAACCAGGGTTATGGGACCAGTGGGCCCTTCATCACTTCCCGGGCGGCAGCGATATCGCCGGACCAGGAGAGATCTGCGATCGCGGCTCGGTTCCACAGGGCCAGAAAGAGTTGTGTCGCGGGGCCGCTGATCGTGGCGACCGGGTCGCCGGGGCCGAGTACCCAGGATTCGCCGGTGTCGGTGGCGGACAACCGGACCGAGTGTGTGGGCGTGGTCGCGAGACCGCGCTTCACCATCCGGGGTGCGAAGACCTCGATGACCTCGGCGATGCCGTCTGCCGCGTGGGCGGCTTCGATCCGGCTGTCGATGCCGAGCGCACGCTCGGCGTCGAAGCGGTGCACCAGGGTTTCCAGCCAGCGGCGGCGGCGCCAGAACCCCACCGTGTGTGGCGGCCAGAAGGTCCACGCAGGCGTGTCCGGGTCGGCCTCCAGCACCGACACCAGCGCGTTCGCGGTGGCACCGTACCAATCCTTCAGCGCGGCGGGGTCTTTCGGGCCGGCAGGGGGCTCGTAGTCACCGCGGCGCTCCTTGACCCCGGCCACCACCCACAGGTTCCCCCCACCGACGTGATCGACCAGCTCATACATCGTCCAGTCACCACAGTGCTCGACCGGCGCGTCCAACCGCTCCCCCGCGCACGCGCCGAACGCGGTCAACTCAGCGCGTAGCAAGGCCAGGTACTCGTCAGGTGTCATGCGCCGATCCAACCGCATCATCAGGACGGTTACGCGGGAATCGGACGCCGCCACACCCCGATTGGCGCCATCTTGATAGAAGTTGGCGCTATCCCTACCCCGGTCTCGCGCAACCCCGCTGTACCGCGCGGCACAGCGGGGGCGAGACAGCGTGAGGGGTCAGCCGCGCAGTTTGGCCAGGACGGACTCGACGGCCGAGTCGGCCGGGATGTCCTCGGCCTCACCGGTGAAACGGTTGCGGAGTTCGACCTTGCCTTCGGCCCAGCCGCGGCCGATGACGAGCACCCAGGGCATGCCGAGCAGTTCGGCGTCCTTGAACTTCACGCCCGGGGAGGCGGTGCGGTCGTCGAAGAGGACATCGAGGCCGTGCGAATCCAGGCCCGCGACAACCTGTTCGGCGCCGGCGCGGGCGGCCTCGTCCTTGTTGGCGATGACGACGTGGATGTCGAACGGGGCGACCTCCGAGGGCCAGCGCAGGCCCTTCTCGTCGTGCTGCTGCTCGGCGATGACGGCGACCATGCGGGAGACGCCGACGCCGTAGGAGCCCATGATCAGGCGGACCGGCTTGCCGTTCTCGCCGAGCACGTCGACCTCGAAGGCGTCGGTGTACTTGTAGCCGAGCTGGAAGATGTGGCCGATCTCGATGCCGCGCGCGGCGACCAGGGTGCCGCGGCCGTCGGGCGAGGGATCGCCGTCGCGGACCTCGGCGGCCTCGATGGTGCCGTCGGGGGTGAAGTCACGGCCGGCGACCAAGCCGACGACGTGCTTGCCCGGGGCGTCGGCGCCGGTGATCCAGCTGGTGCCGGTGGCCACGCGGGGGTCGACGAGGTAGCGGACGCCGTTGTCCTGCAGCGCCTTCGGGCCGATGTAGCCCTTCACCAGGAAGGTGTTGTTCTTGAAGTCTTCGTCGGTGAGCAGCTCGACCTCGGCCGGTTCGACCGAGGCGCCGAGGCGCTTGTCGTCGACCTCGCGGTCGCCGGGGATGCCGATGCCGACGATCTCGGACTTGCCGTCCGGGTGGCGCAGCTTCACCATGACGTTCTTCAGGGTGTCGACGGCGGTGACGGGACGCCCGTAGACGCCGGCCTCGTTCGCCCAGTCGACCAGGGTCGCGATGGTGGGCGTGTTCGGGGTCTCGTGCACGACCGCGTCGGCCAGGCCCTCGACCGGCTTGGCCTCGGGCGCGGCGGTGACCACGGCCTCCACGTTCGCGGCGTACCCGGACTCGCGGCACACCACGTAGGTGTCCTCGCCGACGGGGCTGTCGGCCAGGAACTCCTCGGACGCGCTGCCGCCCATGGCGCCGGAGGTCGCCGCCACGATGACGTACTTGACGCCGAGTCGCTCGAAGATCCGCTGGTAGGCCTCGCGGTGCGCGTTGTAGGACTTCTTCAGGCCCGCTTCGTCGAGGTCGAAGGAGTAGGAGTCCTTCATGATGAATTCGCGCCCGCGCAGGATGCCGGCGCGGGGCCGCTCCTCGTCGCGGTACTTGGTCTGGATCTGGTACAGCGCGACGGGCAGGTCCTTGTAGGAGTTGTATTCGCTCTTCACGGTGAGCGCGAACAGTTCCTCGTGGGTGGGGCCGAGCAGGTAGTCGGCGCCCTTGCGGTCCTGCAACCGGAACAGCGCGTCGCCGTATTCGGTCCACCGGTTGGTGGTCTCGTACGGATCGCGCGGCAGCAGCGCGGGCAGCGAGATCTCCTGCGCGCCGATCGCGTTCATTTCCTCGCGGACCACACGCTCCACTTCCCGCAGCACACGCAGACCCAGCGGCAGCCACGAGTACACACCCGGGGCGACGCGGCGCACGTATCCGGCGCGAACGAGCAGTTTGTGGCTGGGCACCTCGGCGTCGGCGGGATCGTCGCGCAGGGTACGCAGGAACAGGTGGGAGAGGCGGGTGATCACGGGTGCTCAGCGTAGTCCCTGGCCGTGCGCGGGCTCCAACGCATTACCCATTCAGGCGTGCCCGCGGCGCCACCGCCGCGCGCGCCGGTACCGTATCCGCTCGTGCTGGTGCTGCTGCCTCCCTCCGAAACCAAGTCCGACGGCGGGGCGGGCGCGCCCCTGGATCTCGCCGACCTCGCGATGCCGCAGCTCACCGCGGTCCGCGACAAGCTGGTCACCGAACTGATCGAACTGAGCAAGGACCCGGACGCCGCGCGCAAGGCCCTGGCCCTGGGCAAGGGGGCTGACGCCGAGATCGCCCGCAACGCCGCCCTGCGCACCTCCCCCACCCGGCCCGCGCTGGAGCGCTACACCGGCGTGCTGTACGACGCCCTGAACGCGAAATCGTTCACCAAGGCGCAGCGCGAGAAGGCCTACGCCCGCCTCGGCATCGGCTCGGCGCTGTTCGGGGCCGTCCGCGCCGGGGACCCCATCCCCGCCTACCGGCTCTCCGGCGGCTCGAAACTGCCCGGCCTGCCGACCCTCTCGGCGCTGTGGCGCGACACCCTCCCCGAGGCGCTGGCCGCCGAGGCCGCGGGCGATCTCGTCATCGACCTGCGTTCGGGCACCTACCAGCAGCTCGGCCGCGTCCCGGGCGCGCTCACCGCCAACGTCCTGACCGAACACCCGGACGGCTCACGCACCGTGGTCAGCCATTTCAACAAGCATCACAAGGGTCTGCTCGCCCGCGCGCTGGTCCTGACCCGCGCCGAGCCGACAAACGTCTCCGGCGTCGCCCGGGTCGCCGAGAAGGCCGGCTTGCGCACCGAAATCGCCTCGCCGACCGAACTTCTGATCCTCACCTGAGCTCAGCGGGTGGCCTTCTCGACCGCGGCGCGCACGGCGGCGGGGTCGGCCGGGCTGGGCTCGTGCTCCCAGAACGGGGTGCCCGCGGAGTACGGGGCGCCGTAGGCGGGTGTACCGGGGGCGAGCCGCCAGGATTCGGCGAGCGGTCCGATGTCGACGGTGTCGTAGCCGAGCGTGTCGAGCAGTTCGGCGGCGGTGGTCTTCGCGGTGAGATCGTCGCCGGCGATGGGCAGTGCCGAGCGGTCGGCGGCGCGACCCGGGCGCGGCAGGGCCGCCAGGTGCGTGAAAAAGATGGTGTTGAAGGCTTTGACGACCTTCGAGGTGGCCAGATGCTGTTGCAGTAGTTCGCTGTTGGTGACCTTGCCGTCGTCCAGTTCCTGGATGACGCCGTCACGCTGGGCGCTGTAGTTGGTGGTGTCCAGGACGATCTTGCCCGCCAGCGGAGCCGCCGGAACGTCGCGGTAGACGCGGAACGGCGTGCTGACCACCACGAGGTCGCCGGCTTCGGCGGCCTCCTGCGCGGTGGCCGCCCGGGCCCGGGAGCCGAGGTCGGTGACGAGTTCGGCGAGCGTGTCGGGTCCGCGCGAATTGCTCAGGACCACTTCGATTCCCGCGTCCACCGCCAAGCGCGCTACCGTCGCGCCGATGCGGCCGCTGCCGATCAATCCAAGCGTTGTCATATCCGCTCCCACTTCGTGCTCGGTGTTCTTCCGGAGCCTAGACCAGGAAACCGCCCGGTTCGCGGCATCGGCGGAATCGGAAACCGCTGCTGGACAGGCACTTTCCCGGCCCGGCCGTCAGGGCGCGGTCAGATCGGCCAGTTCGGCGGCCAGGTTGGCGCGGGCCGCGTCCTCGAAACGGGTTCGCGCGACGGGGGTTCGGAACAGGTGCGGTTGCCGCGCCAAGCCCTGGAGCACGGCGGCGCGGCCCGCGCGGAACAGCTCGTCGGGGACGTGCTGGTATTCGGCACGCACGGCCGCGGTGTAGGCGGCGTAGCCGGGGGCGTCCGCGGCCAGGATGACCAGATCGGCGTCGCAGAGGACTTCCCCGTTGCGGTCGCCGGGGGCCGGGTCGTGGCCCGCGGTGAGTCGCACCAGCCTGCCGACCTCCTCGACGAGTCCGGTGGCGGCCCCCAGTGATTCGAGGATCTGCTCGGCCAGCTCGGCGCTGCGTTCCTCGTTGTCGGGCCGGTCCACCGCGTAGACGGCGTCGTGGAAGAACGCGGCGTAGCGCACGGCGTCGGCGTCCGCGGCATCGGCGGCCAGCTCGTCGATGACGGTCAGCATCGTCGCCAGGTGATCGACGGTGTGATAGCGCCGATGCGGTTCGCGGTACCGGCGCACCAGATCCGCGCCCACCGCCTCGGCCCGCGGGCCGGCCAGCCGCACCCACCGCGCCAGCAGCTCCTGATCTATCTCTCCACCCATCCGCTCAGTCTCATTCACCGCCGGGCCGCCGACAATGTGGATTTCGCCACCACGGAAATCGAGATGGCTATTCCGGTCCGGGCCGCGCGGGTGCGGAGCAGGATTGAGGTGCGGCAGCCCGGTGGTATCCGACCGAATCGAGGACGACATGCAGACGATCGCGCACTGGCTCGACGGCAAGGCGTTCGGCGGGACGAGCGCGCGCACCGCGCCGGTCACCAATCCGGCGACCGGGGTGGTCACCGGGCAGGTCGCCCTGGCCGACCGGTCCGACGCGCAGGCCGTGATCGCCTCGGCCGCCGCGGCTTTCGCGGACTGGCGCGAGACCTCGCTGGCGCGGCGCACGCAGGTGCTCTTCGGGTTCCGGGAGCTGCTCAACGAACGCAAGGAAGAGCTGGCCGCGCTGATCACCGCGGAGCACGGCAAGGTGCACGCCGATGCCATGGGCGAGGTGAGCCGTGGCCTGGAGGTGGTCGAATTCGCCTGCGGGGTAGCGCATCTGCTCAAGGGCGGCTACACCGAGAACGCCTCGACCAAGGTCGACATCTTCTCCATCCGGCAGCCGCTGGGGCCGGTGGCGGTGATCTCGCCGTTCAATTTCCCCGCGATGGTGCCGATGTGGTTCTTCCCGGTGGCGATCGCCGCGGGCAACACGGTGGTGCTGAAGCCGAGCGAGAAGGACCCGTCCTCGGCGCTGTGGCTGGCCGAGCTGTGGGCCGAAGCCGGTTTGCCCGCAGGCGTTTTCAACGTGCTCCAGGGCGACAAGGAGGCAGTGGACGAGCTGCTGGACAACCCGGCGATCAAGGCGGTGTCCTTCGTCGGGTCGACGCCGATCGCGCGCTACGTCTACCAGCGCGGCACCGCCAACGGTAAGCGGGTGCAGGCGCTGGGCGGCGCGAAGAACCACATGGTGGTGCTGCCCGACGCCGACCTGGATCTGGCCGCCGACGCCGCGGTGAACGCCGGATTCGGTTCGGCGGGTGAGCGTTGCATGGCGATCAGCGTGGTGCTCGCGGTCGGCACCGTCGGTGACGATCTGGTCGGCAAGATCGCCGAACGGGCCGCGACGATCACCACGGGCGACGGCACCCGGGCCGTCGACATGGGCCCGCTGATCACCCGCGAGCACCGCGATCGGGTGGCGCGCTACATCGACGACGGCGAATCCGCGGGCGCGACCGTCGCGCTCGACGGCCGGGCGGTGCGGGCCGACGGCGCGGCGGACGGATTCTGGCTGGGCCCGACGATTCTCGATCACGTCGCCACCGACATGAGCGTCTATACCGACGAGATCTTCGGCCCCGTCCTGTCGGTCGTACGGGTCGACACCTACGACGACGCACTCGCCCTGATCAACGCCAACCCCTACGGCAACGGCACCGCGATCTTCACCAACGACGGCGGCGCGGCGCGGCGGTTCCACCACGAGGTGGAGGTCGGCATGGTCGGCATCAATGTGCCGATCCCGGTTCCGATGGCCTACTACAGCTTCGGCGGCTGGAAGAACTCCCTGTTCGGTGACTCACACGCGCACGGCACCGACAGCGTGCACTTCTTCACCCGCGGCAAGGCCGTCACCACCCGCTGGCTCGATCCCTCGCACGGCGGCCTGGAACTCGGCTTTCCGCGGAACACCTGAGCGGCGCCCGGCCCTGATCTGGGAATATCGCTGCCGCGCGGCGCGTTCGCGCGGGCCGCTCTCGAGGAGAGCGGCCCGTCGGGATCTACGTGGTGAATTACTTTCGCGCAGCGGCCTTCTTACGCGTGCTCTTGGCACCCACGTACTCCGCGAGATGCTGGGCGGTCAGCGTCGTGCGATCCGCCACCAGATCGGCGGGCGTGCCCTCGAAGACGATCTTGCCGCCGTCGTGGCCGGCGCCCGGGCCCAGGTCGATGATCCAGTCGGCGTGCGCCATCACCGCCTGGTGATGCTCGATCACGATCACCGACTTGCCGGATTCGACCAGGCGGTCCAGCAGGCCGAGCAGGTTCTCGACATCGGCCAGGTGCAGGCCGGTGGTCGGCTCGTCCAGGACGTAGACCCCGCCCTTGTCGCCCATGTGCGTGGCCAGCTTCAGCCGCTGCCGCTCGCCGCCGGACAGCGTGGTGAGCGGTTGGCCGATGGTGAGGTAGCCGAGACCGACGTCGACGAGCCGCTCCAGAATCGCGTGCGCGGCCGGGATCTTCGCCGCGCCCGCGCGGAAGAACTCCTCCGCCTCCGACACCGGCATGGCGAGTACCTCGCTGATATCGCGCCCGCCGAGCTTGTAGTCCAGCACCTCGGCCATGAACCGCTTGCCGTCGCACACCTCGCACACGGTCTCCATGCCCGCCATGATCCCGAGATCGGTGTAGATGACACCGGCGCCGTTGCAGTTCGGGCAGGCGCCCTCCGAATTCGCGCTGAACAGTGCGGGTTTCACGCCGTTGGCCTTGGCGAAGGCCTTGCGGATCGGCTCCAGCAGCCCGGTGTAGGTGGCCGGGTTGCTGCGCCGCGAACCGCGAATCGGCGTCTGATCAACGGCGACAACGCCTTCCGCGCCGGGCATCGAGCCGTGGATCAGCGAGCTCTTGCCCGAGCCCGCGACGCCGGTGACGACACACAGCACGCCCAGCGGAATATCGACGTCGACATCTTGCAGATTGTGGCTGTTCGCGCCGCGGATGGGCAGCTTGCCGGTGGATTCGCGCACCGAATCCTTCAGTGCCGCACGGTCGTCCAGGTGTTTGCCGGTGACGGTGCCGCTGGCCCGCAAGCCCGCGACGGTGCCCTCGTAACAGACCGACCCGCCCGCGGTGCCGGCGCCGGGGCCGATGTCGACGACGTGGTCGGCGATCGCGATGGTCTCCGGCTTGTGCTCCACCACGAGCACGGTGTTGCCCTTGTCCCGCAGTTGCAGCAGCAGGTTGTTCATGCGCTCGATATCGTGCGGGTGCAGCCCGACGGTCGGCTCGTCGAAGACGTAGGTGACATCGGTGAGCGCCGAACCGAGATGGCGAATCATCTTGACGCGCTGGGCTTCACCGCCGGACAGCGTGCCCGCCGGCCGGTCCAGTGACAGGTAGCCCAGCCCGATCTCCACGAACGAGTCCAGGGTGTCGGCCAGCTTGTCCAGCAGCGGCGCCACCGACGGCTCGTTCAGGGCGCGCACCCAGGCGGCCAGGTCGCTGATCTGCATCGCGCAGGCGTCGGCGATGCTGATCTTCTTGATCTTCGAGGAGCGGGCCGCCTCGGTGAGCCGGGTGCCGCCGCAGTCGGGGCAGGTGCCGAAGGTGACCGCGCGCTCCACGAAGGCGCGGATGTGCGGCTGCAACGCGTCGACGTCCTTGGACAGCATCGACTTGCGGATCTTCGGGATGATGCCCTCGTAGGTGAGGTTGATGCCGTCGACCTTGATCTTGGTCGGCTCCTTGTGCAGCAGATCGGCGAGCTGCTTCTTGGTGAACTTCTTGATCGGCTTGTCCATGTCGAAAAAGCCGCTGCCGCTGAAGATCCGGCCGAACCAGCCGTCCATGCTGTAGCCGGGAATGGTCAGCGCGCCGTCGTTGAGGGACTTGTTCTCGTCGTAGAGCTGGGTCAGGTCGATGTCGTTGATCGCGCCGCGGCCCTCACAGCGCAGGCACATGCCGCCGGTGATGCTGAAGCTGCGCCGCTCCTTGACCTCCTGGCCGCCCTTCTCCACCGTCACCGCGCCCGCGCCGCTGATCGAGGCGACATTGAACGAGAACGCCTGCGGTGACCCGATGTGCGGCTTGCCGAGCCGGCTGAACAGGATGCGCAGCATGGCGTTGGCGTCGGTGGCGGTGCCGACCGTGGAGCGCGGGTCCGAACCCATGCGCTGCTGGTCGACGCTGATCGCGGTGGTCAGCCCGTCCAGCACGTCGACGTCGGGGCGGGCCAGCGTCGGCATGAAACCCTGCACGAAGGTGCTGTAGGTCTCGTTGATCAGCCGCTGCGACTCCGCGGCGATGGTGTCGAACACCAGCGAGCTCTTCCCCGAGCCGGAGACACCGGTGAACACCGTCAGGCGGCGCTTGGGCAGCTCGATGCTGACGTCTTTGAGGTTGTTGACGCGCGCACCGTGCACGCGGATCAGATCATGGCTGTCGGCGGCGGTGGTCATCGTGGTCTCCATCTGTGCTGCGGGGTGGCGTATCGATCTTGCCTGATCAGGACTGGTTGACGGGGGCGGGACGGCCGTTGCGGCGCTTCGCCAGGTAGGGCTGGGCGTACATGTAGAGGCCGGTGCCCATCAGGACGAACAGCGGCGGCAGCGGCAGGTAGAAGATCCACGGCGCGGATTCCAGCGCGCCGAAGGGGACGGCGATGAAGCAGAGCAGCACGGTCGCGGTGAAGGTGATCGACATCGCGCGGTGCACTTTCCGGTTGTTCTTGCTGTAGGACATGATGATCTCCTTGTCGAGTTCTATCGTTCGACGAGCACTTCACCGTCCACGACGGTGTGGCCGGTGGTCAGCGCCGCGAGCGCCTCGGCCAGTGCGCCGCGGCGCGCCTCGGCCGATTCCCAGCGCCAGATATCGAGGTAGGACCCGTCCTCCTGGCGGATCAGGGTGGCGGCGGTGAACGCGGGGTTCGCCGAGCGCAGACCACGGATCAATCGCATGCGCTGTTCGAGCAACTGCGCCAGCTTGCCGGTCACCACGGTGTATCGGTGGGTCCGTACGACTGCCATGCCCCTGACCTCTCTTGTTTCGGTTTCTGCTGACGAGATTCAGTTTTCCGTTCGGCACGGGGGCGAACAATGAGCAATCACGAAACGACGGTTGCGTGCGGGGTTAACGATCGCGGACGATTACGGGATGGAGTTGCGGGATATCGAGATCTTTCTGACGCTGGCCGAGGAGTTGCACTTCGGCCGGACCGCGGAGAGGCTGCACATCTCGACGCCGCGGGTGAGTCAGACCATCGCCAAACAGGAGCGTCGTATCGGGGCGCCGCTGTTCGAGCGAACCAGTCGCAAAGTCACCCTGACGCCGCTCGGCGAGCAACTGCGCGACGATTTGCGAGCCGGATACCGGCGCATTCTCGACGGGGTCGAATCCGCCGCGAGCGCCGCTCGCGGCGGGCCGGAAACGCTGACGCTCGGTGTGCTCGGCCCGATGTGGCAGGACCTGGCCCCGATCACCGCACTGTTCCGAACTCGCTGTCCCAGTGTGCGATTGCGTATGCGGGAAGTCCGGATCGACGACCCGTTCGCGCTGGTGCGCAGCGGCGAGGTCGACGTGGCACTGCTGGCCATGCCGGTGCTGGAGGCCGACCTCGAGACCGGTCCGCCGGCATTCACCGAACCCATCGTGCTGGTGGTCGGGCACGCGCACGCGCTGGCCGGGCGCACCTCGGTCACGCTGGCCGAGATCGCCGAGTACGAGGTCCTCCCCTCCGGGCTGCCGCTGCCCGACTACTGGGAGAAGTCGTTCTCGCCGCTGCCGGCGCGGGAATCCGACGCGCCGCAGCCGACCCGCGAGGAGATCCTGTTCGCCGTATCCGCCGGTGACGCGGTGGCCTTCGCCTGCGGGCAGGCAATCAAGTACTACGACCGCGGCGAGGCGGTGTACCTCCCGATCGAGGAAAGTCCCACGCTGAGCTGGGGTCTCGTACATCGTGCCGCTCCGATCGGCCGCTGGGCCGCGGAGTTCGAGGCCATCGCGGCCGAACTCGGGCCGATCGAATTGGAACTGGATCTCGATCAGACCACCCTGCGGCGGTTGCGTTCGGTGAGCTAACCGGTCTGCTTGATGCGGACCATGTTGCCCGAGGGGTCGCGGAAGGCGCAGTCACGCACGCCGTAGGGCTGGTCGGTGGGTTCCTGCACCACCTCGGCGCCGCCGGCCCGCAGTTTCTCGAAGACGCCGTCGAGGTCCGCGGTCCCGAGGTTGATGCTGGCGAAGGTGCCCTTGGCCATCATCTCGCCGATGACCCGCCCCTCCTCCTCGGTGATGCCCGGGTCGGCGGACGGCGGATACAGGACGATGCCGATGTCGGGCTGGCCGGCGGGGCCGACGGTCAGCCAGCGCAAGCCGTTGTAGCCGACGTCGTTGCGCACCTCGAAACCGAGGGCGTCGCGGTAGAAGGCCAGGGCGGCCTCCGGGTCGGTCTGCGGGAGATAGCTCTGATAAATGGCGATTTCCATGATGACCAGGCTAATTGCGGTCAGGTTGCCTGCGCTTCTTTATTCCTGATCGGTCGGGTCACCTGCTTGGCCACGCACGAGGGCATGCCCTCGGTAGCCATCGCCTCCTGCTCCCGGTAGGCGCTGGGCGGCATGCCGACGAGTTCGGTGAAGCGGGTGCTGAAGGTGCCCAGCGAGGAGCAGCCGACCTCGAAGCAGACCTCGGTGACGCTCAGATCGCCGCGGCGCAGCAGCGTCATCGCGCGCTCGATGCGGCGGGTCATCAGATAGGAGTACGGCGATTCGCCGTAGGCCGCCTTGAACTGGCGGCTGAGATGCCCGGCCGAGATGTGCGCGTCACGGGCGAGGGCTTCCACATCCAGCGGCTGGGCATACTCCCGGTCGATCCGGTCACGCACCCGGCGCAGGCGCACCAGATCGCTGAGGCGTTCCTCCGGGGTGGGCTTGCTGGTCACTCTCGCGATCTTCCCACCTCGCGGCCCGGTTGTCAGGTCTGCTGGGCTTCTTCCTGAGCGTGCTGAGCCTGCGCGACCTGGGCGGCGCTATAGCGGATGGTGAGCGCGATGAACAGCGTGAGCAGCACACCGGCGCCGCACAGGAACAGGGCCAGGGTGTAGCCACTGCTCAGGGCGTCGAGCTGGGTGGTACTCATGTCAGCGGGCTTGACGCTGTCGCTGCCGCCCATCGCCAGGCTGCGCGAGACGACGACCGGGCCGAGGAAACCGAGCGCCAGCGCCGGCCCGAAGGCCATCAGCATCTGGCCGACCGCGCTCAGCGGGCCGACCTCGGTCACCTCGACGCCGACGATCAGGCACAGCGGAACGATCACCAGCACGATCCCGACGCCCGTGCCGATCACCAGGAACAGCACCAGCAGCGTCGGCAGATGCGCGGAACGGTCCAGCGTCGAGCCGAAGACCAGGGCCGCCGCCGCGAGCCCGGCGCCGAGGGCGATCACCCAGCGCGGTGCGACACGGGTGGCCAGCTGGGAGGACGCCGCACCGCCGATGCCCATACCGATGGTGAACGGAATGAAGATCAGACCGGACTGTAAGGCCGTGTAGCCCAGCACGTTCTGGACATACTGCGCGCCGTAGATGGAGATGCCGCCCATCACACCGGCGGCCAGCAGCACCGCGAGGAAGGTCGCCACCCGGTCTCTGCTGCCGAACAGCGACCACGGCAGCAGCGGATTGTCCACGCTGCCCTCGGCGACGACGAAGGCGACCAGCAGCACCGCGCCGCTCAGCAGCGAGGTCAGGATCGCCCAGTGCGTCCAGCCCAGTACCGGGCCCTCCATGCCGCCGAAGACCAGGGCCGAGACGCCGAAGGTGGCCAGCACCGCGCCGCGCACGTCGAGGGTGAGGCGCTGGTGCTCGCTGTCCTTCAGGCAGATCATCGCGCCGACCATGACCAGCAGCCCGATCGGGACATTGATCAGGAAGATGCCGCGCCACCACACGTCGGCCAGCGCGCCGCCGACGACCAGGCCCGCCACCGAGCCGACACCGACCATCGAACCGAAGATCGCGATGGCCTGGTTGCGGGCCTTGCCCGGCGCGAACGTCGTCACGACCAGGGCCATGGCGGTCGGCGAGGCGAAGGCCGCGCCGACGCCCTGCAACGCCCGCGCGCCGATCAGCATGCCGCCGTTGATCGCCAGACCGCACAGCAGCGAGGCGAACGCGAACAGCCCGACGCCGACCAGGAACATCCGTTTGCGCCCGAAGGCGTCACCGACCCGGCCGCCGAGCAGCATGAGCCCGGCGTAGGTGAGCGCGTAGGCCGTGATCACCCAGTTCGCGCTGGAGGCCGTCATGCCGAAGTCGGCTTGCAGCCGCGGCACCACCAGGATCGTCACCGTGCCGTCGAGCACGGTCATCAGCTGCATCCCACTGAGTACGAGGATCGCGAGCCCGAAGGCCCGCTGCGTCACTGGATACTGCATCGGCGCAGCGGGATTCTGGAGCACAGTCAGCCACTGTAATCGACTCGTCCACCGCCGTCGGCCCCCGATCTACGGTCGAGGCCGCGATGTTCCAGGTCCCGGCTACTCGGCGGAGAAGCCCGCGGTGGGTCCGATCACCACGATCGCCGGGGGGCGGATGCCCTCGTCGCGCACCCGGGCCGCGACCGTGGCGAGGTCGGCCCGCAGGACACGCTGGGTGCGCAGGGTGCCCTCCTGGATGACGGTGGCGGGGGTATCGGCGGGGCGGCCGCCGTCGAGCAGAGCCTGAGCGAACTGCTCGATGCGCTCGACGGCCATCATCAGCACGAGGGTGCCGCGCAGCCGGCCCAGCGCGGGCCAGTCGACCAGCGAATCCGGGTGATCCGGCGCGACATGTCCACTGACGACGACGAATTCGTGCGTCACGCCGCGGTGGGTGACGGGGATACCCGCCGCCGCGGGAACGGAGATGGGGCTGGTGATGCCCGGGACGACGGTCACCGGGATGCCCGCTTCGAGGCAGGCTTCGACTTCCTCGAAGCCGCGGCCGAACACATAGGGATCGCCGCCCTTGAGCCGGACCACGAACTTGCCCGCCTTCGCACCCTCGACGAGGGCGAGGTTGATCGCCTCCTGGGCCATGGCGCGGCCGTAGGGAATCTTGGCCGCGTCGATCACCTCGACATCGGGGCCGAGTTCGGCGAGCAACTCCGGCGGCGCGAGGCGGTCGGCGACGACCAGGTTCGCGCGGGCCAGCAGGCGGCGGCCGCGGACGGTGATCAGGTCGGGGTCGCCGGGGCCGCCGCCGACCAGCGCGACGCCCGGGACGATCGGGGCCGAATCGTCGGTCACCACGCCGGATTGCAGGGCCTCGAGCAGTCCGTTGCGGACCGCCGCGGAACGGCGGTGCTCGCCGCCGGCCAGCACGCCGAGCGAGAGCCCGTCGTAGCGGGCGGTGGCCGGGGTGACGGCGGTGCCCAGGCGGGCGGTGTCGGCACGCACGCAGAACACCCGGCGGCGGGTGGCCTCGGCGACGATGGCCGCGTTGGTCTCCGGTTCGTCGGTGCAGGCGATGACGTACCAGGCGCCGTCCAGATCGCCGTCTTCGTAGGCGCGCAGGTCGGCCGTGATCTGCCCGGATGTCGCCATGCCTTCGACGGCGGGGGTAACGCTGCGGCTGATGACGTGCACGTCGGCGCCGGCGGCGATGAGCAGGCCGAGTCGGCGCTGCGCCACCGATCCGCCGCCGACCACGACCACGCGGCGACCGTTCAGATCGAGGCCGACCAGGTAGTTCGGATCCCCGGCCGGGGTGGTTTCCGCGTGCTCATCGGGGCTTGCTGACGGGTTCGACACAAGGTTCGAGCCTACGGGACGCCTGGTCAGCCACCGAACCGGCCGCGCGGTCTGTCCGGCGCGGGCTATCCGCTGTTGCGCGGCAGCCCCTGGCAGTCGACCGGCGTCGCGTGCTCGGGATCGAGCGCGTTCAGGACGAGTTGCCCGACAACGGGATCGGCCGCCACGAACAGGTGCTCGCTGAAGTTCAGCGGGCACAGGTCTTGCAGAACGACGTTGGTGATGTTGGGTCCGGGCGGGGCGAAACCGCTGGTGTAGGGGACGACGGCCTCGTCGTAGCGGGTCATGATGCTGGTGTAGTCGATGCTGTCGGGGAAGGCGTCGCCCGCGTTGACGGCGTTCAAGAAGTCCGAGCCGGTCACGAAGTCCAGCACGGCGTGGCTGAACAGGCCGACCACGCCCTCGACCGCCGGGCCCGCGCCGAGGTCGTCGAGGCCGCGCACCAGGTGGCTGAGGCCGTAGAGGGTGGAGCCGTTCCACAGCGGCGTCAGGTTGACCGACTTCGCGACCTTCGCCGCGCCGCCCAGGAACCGTACGTACCAGCGCGGCAGCACCGTGCCCTGCGAGTGGCCGAGGAAGTCGACCCGCTCGGCGCCGGTCGCGGCCAGCACCCGATCGACGAACGGCGCGAGTTCCTCGGCGGCGACGCGTCGCATGTCGGCGTTGCCGGGCAGGGACAGCCCGCCGAGCATGCCGCTGAGACTGGACGGGTCGATCCCGTAGGTCAGGGCGTAGACGCAGTAGCCGTTGTTGGCCAGCAGCGGTGCCAGCCACCGGAAGTTCTGCGCGGGCCCGGCGCTGGTGCCGGAGAGCAGCACCACCGGTTCCGGATGCTCGGGGGTGGGGCGGCAGTTCCAGTCGTTCGCGCCCGGTGGGGTGCCGCGGAAGTCGACGGCGTGCGGAAGGATGCCGCCCACGTTTTCCACCGGGCCCCACGGCACGTGCTGGGGCGTGGCGCCCGCGGTGCCCGCCGCGAGTACGGTGATGAGCGAGATGACCGGTGCGGCAAGCAATTTCCAACGCATGGAGCCACCTTCGACCTGTTAGGAAGCAATGATTTCCTAACTGTAGATGTGGCGCACGCCACTCGCTACGTCGAAATGCACAAAGCCCTTGGGCGCGTGCACAACCCGGCGGGGATTTTCATTTCTATACTCGGCGGATGCGACTGGGATGGCTGTTTCGGATACTGGTGACGGTGGCGCTCGGCGTACCGCTGCTGACAGCCGGTGCGGCACAGGCGGATCCCGCACCCTACGTCCCGAACCCGGGCATCGAGGCGACCTACTTCCAGCCCGGCCCATGGGCGGTGACCGAGCAGTCCGGCGCCGGCTGCTGCGATTCGACGGGCGCGAAGTTCGACCTCTGGCGGCCCACCGACCTCGGCGCGGGCGGGTTCCAGCACTCCATCCTGGTGTGGGGCGACGGCACCAACGCGGTGCCCGCGCAGTACAGCTACCTGCTGCGGCATCTGGCCTCGTGGGGTTTCGTGGTGGTCGCCACGCAGAATCAGCAGACCGGTTCCGGTCAGGAGATCATCGAGTCGCTGGACTACCTGCTCGCGCAGGCCGCGGACCCGGCGAGCGTCTTCCACGGCAGGCTGGACGCGAATTCGGTGGGCGCGATGGGGCATTCGCAGGGTGCCAGCGGTGTCCTCAACGCGATGCTGCGATCGAACGGCCGGATCAAGACGGCGGTGCCGCTGGAGTTGCCCGCACAAATCTGGTGCAACACCGGGAAGTGGTGCCCCGACACCCGCGCGCTGACCGCTGGTTCGGTGTTCCTGGTGAACGGCTCGCAGGACGGGATCATCTCCCCGTCGACGCAGACCCAGCCGTGGCAGAGCGCCGGATTGCAGTCCAACCGGGCCTATTTCGAGGCGATACCCGAGCAGTTGCCGAAGGCGTGGGCCACCCTGATCGGCCCGAATCACAATGACGTGCAGGGCAAACCCACCTGCGCCGAGGCTTCCTTCCCCTGCGGCACCGGCGTCTACGGTTACCTCGGTTACCCCACGGCCTGGCTGCTGGCCCAGCTTCGTGGCGACACCGCGGCCCGCTGGGCCTTCACCGTCGGCGGCGAGTTCACCACCCCGTCGCGCAACTGGTCCAATCAGTCCACCAACCTGCGCTGAGCGTCCAAGACCGCGTCAGTCGCGCGGGAGGGTTTCCTGCACCCAGTGCAGGCCGGGGCGACGCACCCGGAAATCGTCGAGGTCGTGCCGCGTCAGCCGCACCGCGACCGGGTCGCCATGTAACTCGCCCTGGAGCACGAGCAGGTCAGGGGCCGGATTGTCATAGGCGAGGGCGGCGATCCCGGACAGGGTGACGGCGTGCGCGGCGGCGTCGACCGTTCCCGGCGTGCGCACCAGCGTGCCGTCCATGCGCTGATAGGTGAGCCCGGAGATGTCGACTATGAGGCGCTGCCAGCGGGTTTCGTCGGTGGTCAGCGGCGGGAGCGACTGTCCGGCGACGGTGAACTCGGTGACGTCCCAGATGCCGTAGAGCGCCGGTTTCGGTGCGCCGTAACCCCATTCGTGCCAGCTCTGCCAGGCGTCGCGCAGGCAGGTGCTGCTCGCCAGCAGGCCGAGCAACACCGGAACGACCGTGGCGACGCGCGGGTTCGCGGCCAGCGCCGGTTGCACGGCGGGCTCGGATGATCGTTGCAGCACAAGAATATTCGCGAGCCGACGCGCTTGCGGGGCCAGCACCACTATGGCAAGCAGCAGGAGATGCAGTGAGAACAACTTCACCGGCACGTCGTAGGTGAGGTTCAGCACGAACACCTGGGTCAGGCACATCAATGCCAGCAATCCGCCCAGTGTGGCGGTGCGCGACACCAGCAGCAGGAGCGCGGCGAGCACTTCCGCCGCACCCAGCAGCACCTGATACGCCGGTGCGATGCCGACCTGGTTCCACAGCACCTCCATCCGGGTGAAGCCGCCGAAGGGCTCCAGCAGGGTGGTCAGCGGCGGGTAGGGCATCTGGTTCGGGACGAGCTTGGCGATGCCGTACCAGAGCAGCTGTGTTCCCAGGCAGATCCGCGCGCCGAAGACGAACCACGCCCCGAGCCGCCGGTACTCCGTGCGCCGGGCCAGGGCGGTCCAGACGAGAGTGAGCAACCCGGCCAGGACCAGCAGGCAGCAGACCAGCACCCAGATATAGGCCTGATCGCCACTCTGGCTCATCCGCAGCGTGGCATCGACCCCGAAGACGTGCCTGCCGATCCACGCGGGGCCCGCGGTGAGCCACGAGACCTGCCACAGCACCGATTCCTCGGACAGGAACTCGGTGACCGAGCCCGCGAAGACGAACAGGAACTGGGTGAACACCACACCGAACAGCAGGAAATAGCTGACGCAGAACCGGAACCCGGCCCTGACCGGCGGCGGCCACGCCGCGTTCTCCCGAGCCGTCGCACCCACCGCGCTCACGCGACCACCTCACCTCCCGCACCGCCCTGCGCAGCAAACCTAACGCCGCGCCGGAGGACCCGACCCCCCGGCCGGGTCCTCCGAGGCCCGGGTTCGGTCAGCCCAGGGCCGGGGCGTTCTGCACCCAGTGGAAGCCCGGTCCGCGCAGCCGGAACGCGTCGAGGTCTTGCTTCTGTAGCGACACCGTCACCGGATGACCGTCGACCTCGCCGCGCAGGACGAGCCGATCGGGGGCCGGTTCTTCGAACGTGAGCTGGGCGAACGGGACGGGTGCGGCGTCCGCGGACTGTGGCGGCGCGGTAAGGGTGACGGTCCGGGCGGCGGTGTCGACCGCACCCGTGCTCGGCACGAGGGTGCCGTCCATCCGCTGGCGGGTGATGAAGCCCTGATCGAAGACCAGCCGCTGCCAGCGATTCTCGTCGGTGGTCAGCGGCGGCAGTGGTTGCCCGTCGCGGCTGAACTCGGTCACGTTCCAAATGCCATAGAGCGCGGGCTTCGGTGCGCCGTAACCGTATTCGTACCAAATCTGGTGCGCGTCGTGCAGGCATGCGGTGGTCGCCCACAGGCCGAGGGCCACCTGGGCGACGGCGGCGAGGCGATTGGCCCGGCGGGTGCGGAACAGTGGCCGCTGGGTCGCCGGGGCGGTATTCCGCTGGAGTACCAGGAAGTCCAGGATCCGGCGGGTCTGCGGCGCGAGCACGATCAGCGCCATCAGCACCAGGTGGAACGCCAGGATCTTGACCGGGACGTCGTAGGTCATGTTCAACAGGAAAACCTGCAGCATGCTGATCAGGCCCAGCATGCCGCCCAGGGTCGCGGTGCGCGGCAGGAACAGCAGCAGCCCCGCCAGCACCTCGGCGGCGCCGAGCAGCACCTGGTAGACCGGTGACACGCCGACCTGGTTCCAGAGCACGTCGATCTTGGTGAAGTTGCCGTATGGCTGCAACATCGTGGTCAGCGTCGGATACGGCATCTGGTTGGGGATCAGCTTCGCGAAGCCGTACCAGAGCAACTGCCCACCGGCGCACAGCCGGATCGCGGTCACGAACCAGGTACTGAGCGTGCGGTATTCGGTGCGCCGGCTCACCAGCGTCCAGATCAGGGTGAGCACGGCGGCCAGCACCAGCATGCCGAACACCATCATCCAGATCGCGGCCTGGTCGCCGCTGCCGTTCGACTGCAGCACGGCTTCGACGCCGAAGACGTGTTCGCCCAACCATTCGGCCACCGGGGCGACCTGGTTCATCTGCCACGCGACCGCGTCGTCCGGCAGCACGGCGATCGCGATACCCGCGAACACGAACAGGATCTGCGCGAACAGCAGACAGAACAGCGTGAAATAGGTGAAGCAGAACCGGAATCCGATGCGGGCCAGCGGATGCCACGGTCGCCGGGGTTCCAGCGGTAGGTCCACCGCGCTGTCATCTTTCTCCGCTACCTGCGCACCGAGGGCACTCACCCGAAGACCTCACTCTCACCGACAACATTTCGATGGTCGAAAACTATCGGCCGGCTCCGGGTGCGCACCTCCAGGAAATCCCTGGTCTTCCCCTACGCCGCACGACTTACGTGCTACCCCCAGCACCGTGGGGTGAGAGCGCTACCGGGCGCGGTGGTGCCTGCACCACCGCGCCCGCGCGGGCGCTGGCAGAGCGACCAGCAAACGCCGCGTGGCCGGACATGTCAACCATCGATTCCGGCCAGTGAGCGAGCTCGCCCGCGCAGTGGACGGGTTCGCCGGCCAGCGCGGAATCGGCTGCGCCACTGCGGTATGCCGGTTACATTCGCGACCGAGCGAACAGGTTTCAGGAGGACGAATATGGCCGATGCGCCCGACCCCACCGAGCGGATGCAACTCACCGTCAGTGGCCGTGATCTCGACACCCTTGCCGAGGAGTTGTCGCGGTGGCTCGGCGGCCGGGTCGCCGCCGACGAACCGCCGAAGATCTCGGCGCTGTCGCGGCCGGAGGGCGCGGGTATGTCGAGCACCTCGGTGTTCTTCGACGCCGAGTGGAGCGCCGGCGGCGCCCGGGAAAGCGGTTCTTTCGTGGCCCGGCTGGCGCCGCAGGACAGCGACTACCCGATCTTCGAGACCTACGACCTGGCCACCCAGTACCACGTGATGGCGGGCGTCGCGGCGGCCTCCGACGTGCCGGTGCCCGCGCTGCGCTGGCTGGAAACCGACGCGACCGTGCTCGGCGCGCCCTTCTTCGTGATGGACAAGGCCGAAGGCCGTGTGGTGTCGGACAATCCGCCCTACGTCTTCCTGGGCTGGGTGTTCGACGCGAGCGCCGAGGACCACGCCCGGCTCGTCGCGGGCACCGTCGAGGCGATCGCCAAGATCCACGACATCGCCGACCCCGCAACGAAATTCCCGATGCTGGACGGCCCCGGCCAGGCGCTGCGCCGCAATGTCGACTGGTACCGCGGCTGGTATCGGTGGGGCCTGGCCGACGACGGCTACGCCATCCCGATCATCGAGCGGGCCTTCGACTGGCTGGACGCGCACTGGCCGGCCGATCCGGGCCCGGATGTGCTGTGCTGGGGCGACTCTCGGCCCGGCAACATCCTCTACCGCGGCTTCGAACCCGCCGCGGTCCTGGACTGGGAGATGGCCGCCCTCGGCCCGCGCGAACTCGACGTGGCCTGGCTCATCTTCCTGCACCGCTTCTTCCAGGATCTGGCCGTGCGCTTCGACCAGCCCGGCCTGCCGGACTTCTGCCGGCGCGCGGAGGTGGTGGCGAAATACGAAGAGCTGACCGGCCATACGCTGCGAGATCTCGATTTCTACATCGTCTTCTCCGCGCTCAAGCACGCGATCGTGATGGCCCGGGTCAAGCGCCGGATGATGCACTTCGGCGAGGACACCGACACGCCGGATCGCGACGACTACGTGATGCACCGGGCAGGCCTCGAGGCGCTGCTCGACGGAACCTACCAGTGGGATTGAGAACCGATATGGCCGAACGCATTCCGGGCTCCGCGCCCGCTCCGTTGGACGAATACCCGATCCACCAGACGCCGCTGACCATGGCGCGGGTGGTCTCCAGCGACCGGAACTTCTACGACCGCAGCTACTTCAACGGTCACGACCGAGACGGCGGCACCCTGCTGATCACCGGGTTCGGCGTCTACCCGAACCTCGGCGTCACCGACGCCTATGTCTGTGTGCGGCGCGGTGATTCGCAGCGCTCGGTGCGCTTCTCCGATGCCCTGGGCGACCGCAGCCTGGACATGGCCGTCGGCGGCTACCGCATCGAGGTCGTCGAACCGCTGCGCAAGCTCCGGGTCATCTGCGAGCACGAAGACCTCGGCATGGACATGACCTGGGAGGGCGCCTTCCCGGTCGTGCAGGAGCAGCCGCATCTGATCCTCAACCACAACCGGCCCATCATCGACGCCACCCGCTTCGCCCAGGTCGGTTCCTGGGCCGGGACCTTGACCGTCGACGGCGTGGACACCGCCGTCGATCCGGCGGTGTGGACCGGCACCCGCGACCGCTCCTGGGGCATCCGCCCGATCGGCGAAACCGAGCCCGCCGGGCGCGCCGCCGCCGAACCCTCCGGCGGCTTCTGGTGGCTCTACGTGCCGCTGCGCTTCGACGACTTCTCCATCATCATCATCGTGCAGGAGGAGCCCGACGGCCGGCGCACCCTCAACGACGCCACCCGCATCTGGCCCGACGGCCGCGTCGAGCAGCTCGGGTGGCCGCGCATCTCGATCAAATACCGTTCCGGCACCAGGATTCCCGAATCCGCGCGGCTGGAATGCACCACCGCCGACGGCAAGCCGCTCGACATCGAGGTCACCGCGGGCACCAACGTCCCGCTGCACATCGGCTGCGGCTACGGCGGCGACCCCGACTGGCTGCACGGGCAATGGAAGGGCCGCGGCTGGGTCGACTCCCGCAGCTACGACCTCACCGATCCCGCCATCGCCGCCCGCATCCCCTACGGCGTCATCGACCACGTCGGTCACGCACGCTGCGGCGACGCCGAAGGCTGGGGGCTGTTCGAGCACGCCAGCCTCGGGCGGCACGACCCCACCGGGTTCGCCGACTGGGGCTCGGTGGCCCCGTAACCGATCGGCAGGTGCCCGCGCCCGGCGGGCACCTGCCGAGCTGTCAGACCGAGCCGGGCTGGTATCGCGCCGCGGCGATCACCACCCCGCCGACCACCCGTTTGCGTACCACCAGCGGGCCCTCCCCCGCCAGAATCGCCGCCGCCTCGGCGACACTGCCGGTCGCCACGGCGTCCCGGACCCGCCGGGCCGCGCCGGGCACCACCACGCGATCCAGCTCGGCCGCCGAGAACGCGCGGACCGGGATGCCCAGCTCCGCGGCCACCAGCGACAACCCGGGCTCCGCGGCGCGCCGATCGATCGTCGCGAGACCACGAATGATGTTGTTGCCCAGCACTTCACGGAGCGCGCGGCGAATCGCGGTGGCCGTGACCCCGGGCCGTGCGCCGATCCCGACAATCAGCTCAGCCATGGGAGCCGCCGGTCGTGGACCGCGCCACCGGGGCGTCAACCGGCGACACGTGCGCTCGCGAAGTCGTCGGCGGCGGCCACGAATCGTGCGGTGGCGGTGGGGTTTCCAACCGGATGGGTATGCAGATACGAGGCGTGGACGTTGCCGACCAGGGCACCTTCCCGGACCCGCTCGCCTCGGCTCCCGTGCCAGCCCCAGGCCGCGGCGTCCGTACCGGTGGAAATCAACCGGGTGCGGTGGAACTCGTGGCCGCGCACCCGCTCGCCCGCCCGCCACAGCACCGAGTCCACCAGCGCCACCGCATCGCGATACCCGAGCGTCAGGCGCGGACCGAATTCCGCGTCGACGTCGAGAACCCCGGCCATCGGGTGCCCGTCCAGCGATCGAGTGAGATAGAGCAGCCCCGCGCATTCGGCGTGCATCGGCAACCCGAGCCCCGCCAACTCCCGAACCGACTTCAGCAGCCGGGAATTGGCGGCCAGATCAGCGGCATGTTCCTCCGGAAATCCACCCGGCAGCACCAGACCGGCTGTGCCCGAGGGCAGTTCGTCGTGCAGCGGATCGAAGGTCGCCACCCGCGCACCCGCGGCGCTCAGCAGCTCACGATGCTCGGCGTATCCGAAGGTGAACGCGGGACCACCGGCCATCGCGATCACCGGGCCGTCCGACGAGGCCGGCTGCGATACGGGTACGTGCGGATCCGCACCGCGCCCGTCGCTCGTCGACGGCGCCACGGCCTCGGAGGGATCCCAGGCCGGGCCCGCCACTGTCGAGCGGGCCAGCGCGGCGATCGCCGCCAAGTCGACATGTGCCGCAACGAGATCCGTCATCGCGGCGACCGCGGCGGTGGCGGCGGTGCCGTGCTCGACGGCGGGAATGAGGCCGAGATGGCGTGAGGGGACTTCCAGTTCGGCCATGCGCGGTAGCGAACCGAGGACCGGGAGGCCGACGCGGGCGCAGGCGGCGCGCAGGACCTGGTCGTGGCGTTCGCTGCCGACACGGTTGAGAATCACGCCGCCCAAACGGATCCCGCTGTCGAAGGTGGCGAAACCGTGCAGCAGGGCGGCCAGGCTCTGGCTGTGGCCACGGGCGTCGACCACGAGGATGACCGGGGCGCCGAGCAGACTCGCGACCTGCGCGGTCGACCCCTCGGCGACCGGTCCGGCATGGTTTTCGTCGATCCGGCCGTCGAACAGGCCCATCACGCCCTCGACCACCGCGAGATCACAACCCCGCGTACCGTGCTGGTACAGCGGCACCACGCGTTCCGCCCCGACCAGTACCGGGTCCAGGTTCCGCCCTGGACGACCGGCGGCCAGCCCGTGATACCCGGGGTCGATGTAGTCCGGCCCCACCTTGAACGGCGCCACCACATGCCCGGCTCGCCGCAGCGCCCCGATCAACCCCGTCGCGAGCGTGGTCTTGCCACTCCCGGACGCGGGCGCGGCGATCACCACCGCGGGCACGCTCATCGCGCGCTCCGCAGTGGGACAGCACAGCGGGGGCTACCCGCGCTTCGCCGCGGCCAGGCCTCGGTTGTCGAGGGTCGGCTCACCATTCGATACCGCGCTGGCCTTTGCGGCCCGCGTCCATGGGGTGCTTGAGCTTGGTCATTTCGGTGACGAGGTCGGCGGCGGCCAGCAGGGCCGGCGGGGCGTCGCGGCCGGTGATGACGACGTGCTGGTTGCCGGGGCGGTTGGTCAGGGTTTCCACGACCTCGTCGAGGTCGACCCAGCCCCACTTCAGGGGGTAGGTGAATTCGTCGAGGACGTAGAAGCGGTGCTGTTCGGCGGCCAGGCGGCGGGAGATCTCCTGCCAGCCCGCGAGCGCGGCGGCCTGGTGGTCTTCCTCGGTGCCCTGCTTGCGGGTCCAGGACCAGCCCTCGCCCATCTTGTGCCACTCCACGGACCCGCCGGCGCCGGTCTCCTCGTGCAACTGGCCGAGCGTGCGGAAAGCGGCCTCCTCGCCCACCTTCCACTTCGCGCTCTTCACGAACTGGAACACCGCGACATCGAAGCCCTGGTTCCAGGCCCGCAACGCCATCCCGAACGCCGCCGTCGACTTGCCCTTACCGGGCCCGGTATGCACCGCCAGCACCGGCAGATTACGCCGCTGCCGGGTCGTCAATCCGTCGTCCGGAACCGTCTCCGGCACACCCTTGGGCATCGAAACTCCTTGTTATGAGGTACATCTGACCGAGCCACCGACCACCGCCGAAGCGGGCGGTGCGTGTTCACGCGGCTCTGGCGGCCGTCCGGCCGGCGCCGGCGCGCACCACGTCCGCGACGGCGTCGCCGGTCAGTTCGGCCAGGCGCAGGTAGCCGGCGCGCAGGTCACGGGCCAGGTCGGCGGCGAGGCCGAGCCGGATCATGCCGCGTTCGCAGTCCACGACCATGGCGGTGACCGACGCACGGGCGAGCATGTCGGCGGCCGCGCGGGCGCGCAGCACCGGGTCGATGCCGCCGGTGGCGCGGCCGTCGGTGAGCAGGACCAGCATCGGGCGGCGGCGCGGATCGCGGACGCGTTCGCGGCCGATGACCTCGCGGGCCTTCAACAGCCCCGCGGCGAGCGGAGTCTTGCCGCCGGTGCGCATACCCGCCAGGCGGCGGACCGCGATGTCGACCGAGGAGGTCGGCGGCAACACCAGTTCGGCGTCCTGACCGCGCACGGTGATGACGGCGACCTTGTCGCGCCGCTGATAGGCGTCGCGCAACAGGGCCACCACCGCACCGGTCACGGCGGAGAGCCGATCGCGCGCGGCCATCGAACCGGAGGCGTCGACCACGAAGACCACCAGATTGCCCTCGCGCCCTTCGCGGTACGCGCCCCGCAGATCCGCGGCCTCCAGCAGCAGCTTGCCGCCGTATCCGTGGCCGTTACGTCCAGCGATCGCGCCCGCACCGCGGCCCGTGGAACCGCTGCCGATCGAGATCGGTTCGGCGGCCGGAAGTGGATCGGTGCCGCCGGAGACCGAACCGGGGCCACCCGAGACCGGCGCGGGGCCAATCGAATTCAGATCGGTATCGCCCGGGAGCGAACCGGGCTGCCCGAAGTCACCGAACATCTCGGCAGTCCGGATACCCGCGATGCCCAGGGCCGTTCGGCGGCGGTGCTGGTGGGGGGCGGCGGCGAAGATCGTGCCGAGCAGGTGCAGGCCCGCGGTGGTTTCGGTGATGGGGCGCACTACGCGGCCCTGCCGGGTCTGTGCGCGGGAACGGCGGCCCGGGGCGCCTTCGCCGATTCCGGGGACCTCCCAGCGCGGTGCGGCGATCTTGCCGGAAGCCGGTGTCCCGGTGCGACTTTTGCGGGCGGGTCCGCCGGGGTTTTCCGAGTCGTCGGAGCTGTCGCGCGGTTCGTTCCGAGGTGGCTTCGGGTCCCCCGGGCCGTCAGGGCCGCCCGACCCATCGGGGCCATCCGATCCATCGGGGCCGCCCGATCCATCGGGCCCGCCAGGCCCGTCTGGATCGTCATCCGGATCTTCGTCCGATCCCTCCGAACGCGCACCGCCGGAAGGGTTCTCGGCCCCGGGCTCCTCGTCCCGATCGAGTTCCCCGGACTCGCGCGACGCCTCTTCCCCCGCGTCCCGCATCGCCTCGTCCAGCTGCTCCTCGCTGATCCCGGGCTCGTCGAACGGATCCCGCCGCCGCCGATGCGGCAACGCGAGTTCCGCGGCGACGCGCACGTCGTCCTCGGTCACCCGGTCACTGCCGCGCCAGGCGGCGTGCGCGGTGGCGGTGCGCGCGACCACCAGGTCCGCGCGCATGCCGTCGACGTCGAAGGAGGCGCACAGCGCGGCGATCCGGCGCAGCTCCACATTGTCGAGGCGCACCTGGGCGACGAGGTCGCGGGCGGTCAGGATCTGGTCGGCGACTTCGCGATCGGCGCCGGCGTAGCGCGCCGCGAACCCGCCCGGGTCGGCTTCGTAGTCGAGGCGGCGGCGCACCACGGACATGCGCACGTCCACGTTCCGGGAGGCGGCGACGTCGACGGTGAGCCCGAACCGGTCGAGCAGCTGCGGACGCAGCTCACCCTCTTCGGGATTCATTGTGCCGACGAGCACGAACCGCGCCGGATGCGAATGCGAGACCCCGTCGCGCTCGATGTGCACGCGCCCCATGGCGGCGGCGTCGAGCAGCACGTCGACCAGGTGATCGTGCAGCAGGTTGACCTCGTCGACGTAGAGCACGCCGTGATGGGCCGCGGCCAGCAGACCGGGCCGGAACGCCTGCTCACCGTCGCGCAGCACCCGTTCCAGATCCAGCGAGCCGACCACGCGGTCCTCGGTGGCGCCGACCGGCAGCTCCACCAGCCGCGCGGGCCGTGCCCCGGTCTCGTCGACGACGGGCGGCAGCAACTGCGCGAGCGCGCGCACCACAGTCGATTTCGCGGTCCCCTTCTCGCCGCGCACCAGCACGCCACCGATCCCCGGATGGACCGCGCACAAGATCAGCGCGAGCTGTAACCGCTCCTGGCCGACAACGGCGGAGAACGGAAACCCGGCTTCCTCGGTTCGGGCGGACACGGCAGGTTCGAAATGGGACACGGACACGCCCCAACTCTAGGCGCGCCGACCGACGCCGCCCGCACCACCCCGGAGACGAACGAGCACCCCTGCCAGGGAACGGAGGTCCGGGACAGGGGTGCGCGCGCCGCGATTCAGCCCTTGCGCATCGGGACGTGCGGGATGCCGTCCTCGATGAACTCTTCGCCATCCACGTGGAAACCCAGCTTGGTGTACATCTCCACCAGGTAGCTCTGGGCGCTCAGGCGAATCGGGTCCGAGCCGGCCTCGGCGACGGCGGCGCGAACCAGACGGTTCGCATAGCCGTGGCCGCGTGCCGACTTCTCGGTACAGACCCGCCCGACGCGGAAGGACTTCACACCGTCGTCGTGCTCTTCGGACAACCGTGCGGTGGCTACGACCTCACCCTCGTCGTCGAGCCAGAAGTGCCTGGTCTCCGGGAGCAGGTCTAGACCGTCCAGCTCCGGGTAGGCGCACTTCTGCTCCACGACAAAGACTTCGACGCGAAGTTTCAACAGCTGATAAAGGGTGGCGGTGTCGAGATCCTGTGCCCATGACCGCTTGAGAACAACCGTTGACATCATCGCATCTTGCTACCACGCCTAGCTCGTCGGCGCGACCCCCGCGTGCCGGGCCGATGTCAAATTGAGAGTCTTGGAGGTCCAATCCCACACCTCGCCGAACAGCGCCTTGTTGTCGGAGAGCTTCACGCCCAGCGACGGCACCATGTTCTGCAGCTTCGGCGCCCAGCCGGCGTACTCGGTCGGGAAGCAGCGCTGCAGCACGTCGAGCATGGCGGTGACACAGGTCGACGCGCCCGGCGAAGCGCCGAGCAGACCCGCGATGGAGCCGTCCTCGGCCGCGATCACGGCGGTGCCGAGCTCGAGCACGCCGCCCGCGCCCTTGCGGCGGATGATCTGCACGCGCTGACCGGCGGTGATGAGCTCCCAATCCCGGCCCTCGGCGCGCGGGATGAACTCCTCCATCGTGTAGACCTTGCCGGCCTGCGACTTCAGCAGCTCGCTGACCAGGTACTTGACCAGCGACAGCTCGGTGAGGCCGACGCCGAGCATGGGTGCGAGGTTGCCCGGGCGGATCGACTTGAACAGGTCGGCGTTGGAGCCGTCCTTGAGGAACTTCGGCGTCCATCCGGCGTACGGGCCGAACAGCAGCCCCGCCTCACCGTTGATGACGCGAGTGTCCAAGTGCGGCACCGACATCGGCGGCGCGCCGACGGCGGCCTTGCCGTACACCTTGGCCTCGTGCTGGGCGATCAGCTCGGGGTTGGTGCAGCGCAGGAACTGGCCGCTCACCGGGAAACCGGCGAAACCGCTGATCTCCTTGATCCCGGACTTCTGCAGCAGGTGCAGCGCGCCGCCGCCCGCGCCGACGAAGACGAACTTGGCGTTGAGGGTGCGCGCCCGGCCGGTGCGCAGGTTCTCGACCTTCACCAGCCAGCTGCCGTCGGCCTGCTTGGTCAGGTTGCGCACCTCGTGGCCGAAGGCGATGTCCGCGCCGCTCGTGCCGAGGTAGGCGAGCAGTTCCTTGGTCAGCGAACCGAAGTCGATGTCGGTGCCCGCGTCGGTCCAGTTCAGCGCGACCGGGTCGGAGTAGTCCCGCCCGCGTGCCATCAGCGGTAGTCGCCGCGCGAATTCCTCGGGGCTGTCGACGTATTCCATGCCTTCGAACAGCGGGTGCCCGGACAGCGCTTCGTAGCGCTTGCGCAGGTACTGCACGTCGTCCGCGCCGTGCACGAAACTGACGTGCGGGATCGGGTTGATGAAGCGCGACGGGTCGCCCAGAATGCCGTTCTCGACGCCGTAGGCCCAGAACTGGCGCGACACCTGGAAACGCTCGTTGATGTCGATGGCCTTGGTGACATCGACGGAGCCGTCGGCGTTCTGCGGGCTGTAGTTCAGCTCGCACAGCGCGGAGTGGCCGGTGCCCGCGTTGTTCCACGGGTCGCTGCTCTCGGCGGCGGCGGCGTCCAGGCGCTCGAACATGGAAATCGTCCACTCCGGCTGCAGCTGACGCAGCAGCGCGCCGAGAGTGGCACTCATGATGCCGGCACCGATGAGGACAACATCGGTCTTTTCAGTCATGGCAGCGTTCGGCACGGTTGATCGACTTCCTTGTCACGTCTCGCTTCCCACCGGTGAGGGTGGGCAGCGTGGGCACGGGCGCTAGGTGAACAAAAGGTTACCCCTGAGTCACCTCCCCCGATTGTGCACCTCACCGCCCCGAATACCTGCAACGAACCTGGCGAATGTGACATAGATAAAGTCCTACCCACCGCTCTTCGATCCAAGCGCGACCTGGCCTAGATTGGGTCTGGTGACGGATGAAACCTCGGTCAGCGTGTCCGACATCACTACTAAGCACTGGCATCCCGACGTGCTCGGGGCCGGTTACGAGTACCGGAGCATCCCGCTCGGGCCGGACCCGGACGGCGAGGGCGAAGCGGTGGCCACCCTGGTGCGCCATACCTCCGAGTCGGGCGCGGCCGCGACCGAAGCCACCGTGCTCTACGTGCACGGATTCACCGACTACTTCTTCCAGCAGCACCTGGCCGAGCACTTCACCAATCGCGGCCATCGGTTCTACGCGCTGGATCTGCGCAAGTGCGGGCGCTCGCTGCGCGACGGCCAGACGCCGCACTACGTCACCGATCTGGCGCTCTACGACGCGGAATTGAACGAGGCGCTGCGCATCGTCAAGGCGGAAACGGGCGCGCCGGTGCTGGTGATCGCGCACTCCACCGGCGGGCTCATCACCCCGCTCTGGCTGGACCGGCTCAACAAGGCCGGCGGCACGGCGGCCGCGGGGATCAGCGGGCTCGTGCTCAACAGCCCGTGGTTCGACCTGCAGGGCCCGTCCTACTACCGGACCGTCGGCACGCCGGTCATCAAGGCGCTGGGCCGGTTCCGTTCCATGTTCGAGCTGCCCGGCGCGAAGATCAGCACCTACGGCGACAGCCTGCACCGCACCGTCGCGGGCGAATGGGATTACAACCTGGATTGGAAGCCGCTGGCCGGTTTCCCGGTGCGGCTCGGCTGGCTGCGCGCCATCCGCGAGGGGCACGCCCGGTTGCACCGCGGCCTGGATATCGGTGTGCCCTCGCTGATCCTGCGCTCGCGCCTGACCAAGTTCGCCCGCAAGTACGGGCCCGCCGCCGACGTCGCCGACGTGGTGCTCGATGTGCGCCAGATCCAGCGCTGGGCGGGCTGCCTCGGCGATCGCACCAATATCGTCCCGGTCGACGGCGCGCGCCACGACGTGTTCCTGTCCTCGGCGCAGCCGCTGGCGCAGGCCTTCACCGAGCTCGACAACTGGCTCGATTGGCTGACCGAGTACCAGCGCAAGTCCGCGGACAGCGCTCAGCGGTAGAGCGCGGTGGCCGCGGTCGCGAACTCCTGGACCACGGCCCGGATGCCGTACACGCTGACCACGGTCCGCACCTTGCCGTAGGACAGCTCGAGGCCGCGCAGCGGGGAATCCGCCACATTGCCGTCCAGGGTGCCGTCCAGCGCGAAGTCGGCGAAGCAGTTCTCCGGCACCTCCGGCGAGGTGTGCGGCGGGCAGTAGAGCGTCCCCGGTCGGCCGCCCAGGTCGATCGGGTCGGCGAGCGAGCTGGTCACGTCGGCTTTGCCGATCTCCAGCCGGATCGTGAAGTAGTGGTCCTTGTTGTCGGCGGCCTTGGCGTAGAAGGTGCAGTCGTAGGGGGCCGAAAGGGTGATGAACCGGCCCACGCGCCAGCCCGCCGGCAGGTGCCCCGCCAGCGCGCAGGGATCGTTGCCGCCGCCCGGCAGCCGGTTCGCCGCGTACCCGCGCAGCGGCAGCTTCAAATGTTCGGCCGCGGCAAGCACTTTCGCGGCCACGGTGGCGGCGGGCAGGCAGTTGTCGCCGTCGAAGGCGTGCGCGGTGACACTGGTGTAGGTGGTGAACGTCTCACCGCCGAGGCCGCCGATCCCGGCGGCCGGAAGCTTCATCGGCACGACCAGTGCGCAGTCGGTGCCCCTGGCGTTCGGCGCGCGCAGCACCACGCCGCCGTCCACCGCGTAGTCGGCGGGCGCGTCCGGTTTACGGTCGCCGAGCTCGATCAGCAGGCGCTGGGAGTCACCGGCGCCGGACAGGACCAGCACCTGGCAGCGGTGCGGGCCGCCGTGCGGGACGACCTGGACAACGCGCCCGTACTTGCCGAGTTCGGTGCGGCTGACCAGGCCACACGGGTCGATGGTGCGCAGCACCGCGGCGGTCCGCAGATCGGCGCGCTCGCGCAGGGCCAGGTCCAGCCCGTAGTCGTCGATGGTGACCTCGGCCCGGGCCGCGGGCTCCGGGGTCGGGGTGCCCGGCATCCAGTGTGTGCAGCCGGTGCTCAGCCCCGCCGCCACGGCGAGCGCCAGCGCGCCCCGCATCCCCCGCATCGGTCCCTCGTTCTCGATCTCTCGCTCGTCCGAGCGAACAATAGATCGGAACGGTTCGTCTCACCAGGGGCTGGTGCGCAGCACGATCTCGGTGGCCAGTTCGTGGTCGGCCTCGGTGGCGACGTTGTCGACGTCGACCTGCACGACCCGGAACTCCCCGTAGATGTAGCGACCGGAGGTGTCCGCGACCGCGCGCGGCAGCCGCTTGGTGGCGATCACCGTCACCGGCACCTCCATCGGACGGCACTCCGGATCGGCGATCGAACCGTCCGGCCCCGCCACCGCCGGATGACCGTGATCGGCCACGGTCAGACTGATGAACCGCCCGAACGTGCCCGCGCACAGCCGCCAGGCGAGCTGCGCGCCCGCGCCGCGACCGGCGACGTGGGTGTAGGGCACGCCGACCTCGTCGAGGATCGCGTGGATCGCCGCCGGTTCCAGGCCGTCGACCGATTCCACCGCGATGGTGCGCAGGTCGGAATTGTGCAACCTGGCGCACACCTGGTCGAACACGTCCGCCGGGTCACCGGCGTCCGGTAGCAACAGCACGCTGTGCCGAGACTCCGGGCCGTCGACCCGCACCGTCCATTCCCGGTCCCCCACCGCGATTTGCCGAGCTTTCATGCCGGTGAACGCTACACGGCCGAGCTGAACGCGGCGGCGCGTCTCACCCAGTCGCGCCCGGCGTCACATTCCGCCGGGATCGAGTGCCGCGACACTCAGCCGGCTGGTGATCTCGGGGAGGTGGGCGGGTGCGCCGTGGTCGATGAGGTGTTCCAGCGCGGCGAGGTCGAGGTGCCGCTCGACCAGATCGGCCAGCAGGTCGAGCTGGGCCGAACGAATGTCGGCCACCGAAACATCCTCGGCGACAAGGAAACCGGAGCGGCCCGCGGCCGCCGCGACCGCGGTGAGCCAGGTGCGGCGGAACGCGTCGGATTCCATCAGGCCGTGCAGGTGGGTGCCCCAGATCACGCCGTGGACGCTGCCCTCGGGCTCGCCTTCCACCTGGAGCCAGGCCGGGTCGCCGGTGCGGGCGACGCGGCCGTGGTGGATCTCGTAGCCGCCCAGCGGAATCGGCGTCCCGGCCGACGCACCGCCGTATCCGCGGACCTGCCGCAGCACCTTGGACGCGGCGAACTCGATGTCGAGATCGAGCAGGCCCAGGCCCTCGACGTGACCCGCCCCGGACTCGACGGTGTCGGTGATGCGCGCGCCGAGCATCTGATAGCCGCCGCAGATCCCGAGGACGGGCCGGCCGGCCGCGGCGCGGGCGCGCAGAGCGTCGGCCAATCCGGTGCGGCGCAACCATTCCAGGTCGGCGACGGTGGCCTTGCTGCCCGGCAGCACAACCAGATCCGCGTCGGCCAGGCGCGACGGTTCGGTCACCCAGCGGACCGAGACGCCGGGCTCACAGGCCAGGGCTTCGATGTCGGTGGAGTTGGAGATACGGGGCAGGCGAACGGCGGCGACGGTGAGCCATTCGGTGCCGCGCGGCGGGCGCGGGCGACCGACGGGCGCGTCGGCGATCGTGCTCAGGGAGTCTTCGGCGTCGATCCAGAGGTCCTCCGCGTACGGGAGGACACCGAGGGTGGGACGACCGGTGAGTTCGGCCAGCCGATCCAGCCCGGGCTTCAGCAGGTCGACATCGCCCCGGAACTTGTTCACGATGAACGCCGAGATCAGCTGCTGGTCTTCGGGTTCCAGGACCGCGACGGTGCCGAACAGGTGGGCCAGCACGCCCCCGCGGTCGATGTCGCCGACCACCACGACCGGTAGGTGCGCCGCCCGCGCGAGGCCCATGTTCGCCAGATCGGTGGCACGCAGGTTGATCTCGGCGGGTGAGCCCGCGCCCTCGCAGATCACCACGTCGTAGTCGGCACGCAGCGAATCCAGTTCGGCGGCAACGACCGCGCGCAGATCCTGCCGGTGCTGGAAGTAGTCCCGCGCGCCGACGGTGCCGATCGCCTTGCCCCGCACCACGAGCTGGGACCGCCGATCGCTACCCGGCTTCAGCAGTACGGGATTGAACCGCACGCTCGGCGCCAGCCCGCAGGCCTGGGCCTGCAAGGCCTGCGCCCGGCCGATCTCCCCGCCGTCCAGCGTGACCACGGAGTTGTTGGACATGTTCTGCGCCTTGAACGGCGCGACCCGCACCCCGCGCCGCGCCAGCATCCGGCAAAGCCCCGCCACCACAACACTTTTCCCGGCGTCGGAGGTCGTCCCCGCCACCAGCAACGCACCCTTCACAGCGCCGCGACGCGCGGACGCGCCGGACTCACGGCAGGGTGAGGATCTCGGCGCCCGTCGCCGTGACCACCAGGGTGTGCTCGAACTGCGCGGTCCATTTGCGGTCCTTGGTGACCACGGTCCAGCCGTCGTCCCAGATCTCGTAGTCGATGCCGCCGAGGTTGATCATCGGTTCGATGGTGAAGGTCATGCCCTCTTCGATGACCGAGTCGATCGCGGGCTGGTCGTAGTGCAGGATGACCAGGCCGCTGTGGAAGGTGGGGCCGACGCCGTGGCCGGTGAAGTCGCGGACCACGCCGTAGCCGAAGCGGTTGGCGTAGGACTCGATGACGCGGCCGATGACATTGAGCGCACGCCCGGGACGCACCGCCTTGATGGCGCGCAGGGTGGCCTCCTCGGTGCGCTCCACCAGCAGCCGCACCTCCTCGTCGACATCGCCGGCCAGGTAGGTCTTGTTGGTGTCGCCGTGCACGCCGTCGATGTAGGCGGTGACGTCGATATTGACGATGTCACCGTCCTCGATCACGGTGGAGTCCGGGATGCCGTGGCAGATGACCTCGTTGAGCGAGGTGCAGCACGACTTCGGGAAGCCCTTGTACCCCAGGGTGGAGGGGTAGGCGCCGTGGTCGAGCAGGAACTCGTGCGCGATCCGGTCGAGTTCGTCGGTGGTGACGCCCGGCGCCACCGCCTGGCCGGCCGCTTCGAGCGCCTGCGCCGCGATCTTGCTCGCGACCCGCATCTTCTCGATCGTCTCCGGGGTCTGCACCCAGGGCTCGCGCCCCTCGTTCACCGTTTTCTTCCACGCGTACTCGGGCCGCTCGATCGAGCGGGGCACCTCACGGATGGGCGACTGCGTACCGGGGACGAGGGGTTTGCGGGTGCGAACTGCCATGGATCAAGCCTATCGGTCCGGGGCCGCTCGCACTCGTCAGCTCCCACGTCCCCTGCCGGAATAGATACGGACCGGGGTCCGTTTAAGCGGATAGACTAGGCCCACTCACAGACAAGGACCCTGCCGTGGAATTGGGAATGACAACCTTCGCCGAGGTCATGCCGGTCGGCGACCGGCCCGCGCCCAGCGCCGGGCAGCGGCTGCGCGAGGTGGTCGAGGAGGCCGTGGCGACCGAGCGCGTCGGCCTGGACGTCTACGGCGTCGGCGAGCATCACCGCAAGGATTTCGCCGCCTCCGCACCCGCCGTCGTCTTGGCGGCGATCGCGGCGCGCACCGAGCGCATCCAGCTGACCAGCGCGGTCACCGTGCTCAGCTCGGTCGATCCGGTCCGGGCGTACCAGGAATTCGCGACGCTGGACGGCCTGTCCAACGGCCGCGCCGAGCTGATGGCCGGACGCGGCTCGTTCACCGAGTCCTTCCCCCTGTTCGGCTACGACCTGTCGGACTACAACGAACTCTTCGAGGAGAAGCTGGCCCTGCTGCTGCACATCCGCGACGAGGGCCCGGTGACCTGGTCCGGCAAGTTCCGGGCGCCGCTGCGCGACGCGATCGTCTACCCGCGCACCGATGACCGGCCGCTGCCGGTCTGGATCGCCGTCGGCGGCAGCCCCGAATCCGTCGTCCGCGCGGGCCTGCTCGGCCTGCCGCTGGCGATCGCGATCATCGGTGGCGAGCCCGCGCGCTTCAAGCCGCTGGTCGATCTCTACCACCGGGCGCTGGCCGAGGGCGGGCACGAGAAGCAGCCGGTCGCCGTGCACGCGCACGGCTACATCGCCGACTCCGACGAGCAGGCGGTGGCCGACTTCTACGAACCCTATGCCGCCGCCATGAGCCAGATCGGCCGCGAACGCGGCTGGGGCCCGATGACCCGCCCGCAGTTCAATGCCCTGCGCTCGCAGAGCGGTTCGCTGTTCGTCGGCACTCCCGACTATGTCGCCGGGAAGATCGCCGACGTCCGCGACACCCTGGGGCTGGACCGGTTCATGCTGCACACCAGCGTCGGAACGCTCCCGCACGACAAGGTGATTCGCAATATCGAACTGCTCGGCGAGAAAGTCGCACCCCAGGTGCGCTAGCCGGTCGAGGAACCGCCCGGTCGGGGTCAGCCACCGGCCGGGCGGTACCGCGCCGCGGACCGGGCCTCGCGCCACGCCCGGAAGCGCCGCCGGGCGCGGCGAATTCGCTTGGCCAGGAACACGGCCAGGAAGATGCCGAGGATCAGCAGGACGGCCGCGATGAGCGCGGCGGCGACCGGATGGAACACCGCGAGCGTGATGACCCCGGCCACGGTCAGGTCTTCGGCGGTGCTGACCACGATATTGCTCGCGGGTTCGGGTGAGGTGTTGATCGACATGCGCAATCCGGCCTTGACCAGATGACTGACCAGCGCCGTCGTGCCGCCGACGGCCGCCGCGCCCAATTGCGGCAGCGAACCGTCCGAACCGGCGAGCAACGCGGCCACCACCGCACCCGAGGCGGGACGGATCACGGTGTGGATGGAATCCCAGAAGGTGTCGAAGTACGGGATCTTGTCGGCGACCGCCTCGATCAGGAACAGCACGCCCGCCGCGATCAGTACGTCGGTGCGCTGCAACCCTTCCGGGACGTCGTCGACCAGACCGGTCACTCCGAACAGCCCGAACAGCAGCACGACCGCGTAGGCGTTGATACCGCTGGCCCAGCCGGCGGTGAAGATCAGCGGCAGTAGAGACACAGGTCAATCCTAGAGGCGGCCGGCGTGCAGCCCCCGCAACGCGATATCGATGTGATGGCCGATCGCGTCCGGATCGGGATGCAACTGCACGATCCGGACCAGCGCGAGGAATTGGTAGGCGATGTCGGTCGCGGTGATATCCGCGGCCAGGGTGTGATCGTGCCTGGCCCGCTCGACCGCGTCGCTGCCGATCGCCGTCAAATGGGCTACGCAGGCGGCGAATTCGGCGGCCGAGGGCTGACTGTCGGCGAGGATCTCGAGCAGCGCCCGGTTACCGGCCAGGCCGGTGAGCGCGGCGGCGTAGTACGCGCGCAGCGCCTCGAGCGCGGTCGCCCCCGGGGGCAGCCGAGTTTCCGCGAGTTCCACCAGATCGGACTCGGTGATCGCGCGCAGCAGGTCCTCGCGAGTGGCGAAATGCCGGTACAGCGTGCCGATTCCGAGCCCGGCCGCTTTGGCGATGGTGCGCATATCGGCGCGCATGCCCTGTTCCTCGAGCACCCGCGCCGCCGCCGCGACGATCTGGGCCCGATTGGCCACCACGTCACGGCTCTGTCGTCGCTGCCCGGTCATGGCACCACCCTAACAATTCGGAACATCGGTTCCGTTGCGCTACGGTGGCAGCATCGGAACATGCGTTCCGATGTATCGGAAGGAGTCGCTATGCGGACCGTGGTCGTGACAGGTGGAACCGAGGGCATGGGCGCCGCGCTGGTGCGGCACTTCCTGCGCGGCGGCGATCGGGTCGTGGTCGTGGCCCGCGACCGCGCGAAGTTCGACCGCTTACTCGCGGGGCTCACCGCGGCGGGAGGGTCGGCCGGCGACCGTGCCGAGTTCGTCCGCGCCGATCTCTCCCTGGTCGCCGACAGCCGGCGGGTCGTCGCCGAGATCACCGCCCGCCATCCCCGGATCGACGCGCTGGTGCTGGCCGCCTCGTTCGTCCGGCAGCGGCGGCACGTCACCGCCGAGGGGCGGGAGGCGTCGTGGGTGCTGTTCTTCGTCTCCAAATACCTGCTGACCACCGGTCTCGCCGACGCGCTCGCGGCGAGCGATCGGCCGGTCATCGTCAATATGTCGGTGCCGGGCACCAAGGTCGACGCGATCGCGTTCGACGACCTCGAATCCGCACGGGGCTTCCGCTTCAGCCGTGCCAACGCCCAGCAGCGCCGCGCCAACGAATTACTCGGCCTCGAGCTCACCACGAACACCGCGCTGAGCTACCTCACCTGGGGCCCCAAGCGCATGGTCAAGACCAGCTTCGCCGGTGAGTACGGGGCGGCGTTGCGCCTGAGCGCGAAATTGCTCGCCCGCACCGCCGAATCACCGGACACCGCAGTCGAATCGATCATCGAGCTCCTCGCCGCCCCGCCCGCCGGACGACACGCCTATCGCGGGAACAAGCCGGTCCCGCTGGTGCACGGGCCCGACGACGCCCGCGCCGCGCAACGCCTCCGCGCTGCCGTCGACCACCCGCCGACAGCGTCCGCGTAGGGCGGATCACACGCTCATCAGGACGATCCCGGCCGCCACCACGATCGAGCTGAGCACGCGGTTGCGGCCGAAGGCTTCCTTGAACACCAGCGCGCCGATGCCCGCGGCGAGCACCACGCTGGTCTCGCGCAGCGCCTCGACCTTCGCGGCGGGCGCGAGCGAAAGCGCCACCAGGATCAGCGAATAGGACAGCAGGGCGTTGACGCCGCCGAACAGGCCGAGCTTCCAGTTGTGCCGGACATAGGTGAACGCCGCGCGCTTGCGGGCGGCGAGGGCCAGGGCCGGGATCGGAATGCTCTCGATCAGGAACAGATAGACCAGGTAGCCGAGCAGGCTCGTCGCCGCGTGCACACCGCCGGCGTCGGAGGCGGTGTATCCGGCGATCGCGAGCCCGGCCAGCACCGCGTAGGTGACCGGCAGCACCCGGATCGCCCCCAGCTTGTTCGACAAGACCAGGCTGACCACGCCGGCCGAGATCAGCGCGACCCCGGTCCAGGCCAGCGCGGTCAGCGACTGATGCAGCGCCACAACGGAAATCACCGCGACCGCCAGCGGCGGCACGCCACGCATGATCGGATACATCTGGCCGAAATCGCCGAGCTGATAGGCCTTGATCATGCACAGCCGGAACGCGGTGTTCAGCACCGTGGAGATCCCGAGGAACAGCCAGGCTTCCTTGTTGGGCGGCGCGACGAACGGCGCGGCCGCCGCGCACACCACCAGCGCGGTGGCGTCCACCATGCCCATCTGGGTGAGCCGGTCGGTGCCGGACTTGACGGCCGCGTTCCACGAGGCGTGCATGAGCGCGGAGATCAGTGCCAGCACTGTTGCGAGTAATGGGTCGGACATAGGAGCTACCGCAGTGCGGCGCGCCCCTTCACGCGGCCGAGCAGGACGAGGGCGACCAGGGTGATCAGCACCAGCAGGCTGGTACTCGCCGCGGCGGTGAAGATCTCGCCGCGGTCGGTCTGCCCGAAGATGGTGACCGGGAGCGTGCGCCAGGTGGCCGGGTACACCATGATGGTCGCGCCGAGTTCCCCCATGGACAGGGCGATCGAGAGGCCCGCCGCCGCGCCGAGGGCGGGCAGCAGCAGCGGCAGGGTCACCTGGCAGAGCACGCGGACCGGGCCCGCGCCGAGGGATTCGGCGGCCTGCCGGTAGCCGGGGTCGAGGCGGTCCAGGGCGGCGGAGACGGCGCTGAAGGCGTAGGCCAGCACCAGCACCGAATGCGCCAGGATGACAATCCATTTGGTGCCGCCGAGCAGCATCGGGCGCTCGTTGAACGCGATCAGCACACCGAGGCCGATCGCCACCGAGGGCACCGCGACCGGCAGATGGAACACCGCGTCGGTGAGCCGCCGGCACCAGCCGGGCGCTTCCCGCGCCGCCAGCGCCGCCCAGGTGCCGAGAACGAGCGCGAAAGTTCCGGCCAGCAAGGCGGTTTGCAGGCTGACGGCGAGACTGGCCGCGTCGTCACCGGTCAGCGCCTGGGAGAAGTTGGCGACACCGAGGTTCGACGGCAGCGGCCCGGTCCAGCTGCCCGCGAGCGCCGCCGCGACGACGGTGGCGATCGGGGCCAGGAACACGATCGTCAGCACGAGGCCGAAGACGCCGAGCAGCACCGCTCTACCGGTGCGGGTCCACACCAGCATGGTCAGTGTCCTTTCCGGGAGGTGAAGCGGGCGAACACGATTCGGTAGGCCGCGTACAGGGTGAGCGAGAGGACCACCTGCACGGTGGCCAGCACCGCCGCGCCGGGCAGATCGAAGGTGACGATGCCGCGGGTGTAGATCATCGCGGGCAGGGTCAGCACGCCCTTGGCGCCGGTGAACAGCACGATGCCGAACTCGTTGAGCGTCAGCAGCAGCACCAGGCTGCCCCCGGCCGCCAGCGCGGGCCAGGCCTCCGGCAGCACCACCTGGCGCAGCACTCGCCACGGCGACGCGCCCAAACTCGCGGCGACATCGAGTTGTTCGCGCGGCAACTGGGCGAACGCGGCCAGCAGCGGCCGCACCACGAACGGGGTGAAGAAGGTGATCTCCGCGGCGATCACGCCCCACGGGGTGGTGAGGAAGTTCAGCAGCGGCGTCTCGCGGCCGGTGAGCTCGGAGATCAGCGCGTTCACCGCGCCCGCGGTGCCGTAGAGGAAGGCGAAGGCCAGCGTCACCAGGAACGAGGGCAACGTCAGCACGGTATCGATGAGCCGGCCCACCACCGCCGAACCACGGAACGGCACGAAGGCGAGCACCACCGCGAGGAAGGTACCGAGCAGCAGGCACCCCGCGGTCGAGGCCACGGCGACGGAAATGGTGCGCCACAATGCATTACGGAACGATTCCGAGGCCAGCACCTCCGTCCACACCGAGCTGCCGCGTCCGGACGGCGTCACCGTCGACTCGGCGAGCACCCGGGTGATCGGATACACGGCGATGATCAGCACGACCAGGATCGGCGGCACCGTCCACAGCACGGGCCGCCAACCGCGTCGAACACCGATCGGCGCTTCGTCTCGCTCCACCGGATTTTCCAGCAGCGCGGGCGCGTTCATGCCCGCGGTCCCGTCTCGTCCACACCGGATCCCGCCGCGGTGGCGGGCGGTCGGGCACCGAGCTCGGCCGGGATGAGCACACCGGCCGGGTCCGGGAACCGCACGCCGACGACCGAATCGAGTTCGGCGGCAAGGTGACCCGGTACATCGGCGGCGATCTCATCCGGCAGCCCGTCGACCGCCAGGCGCAGGCGGGTCGTGGCGCCGCGCCAGACGCTCGCGCGCACGGTGGCCCGCAGCGCGTCCCGGTCGGTGGTCGCGCCGACGGTCAGCGTGTGCGGCCGGACGCAGAGCAGAGCCGCGGCATCCGGAGCCCATGCGGCCTTGCCCACACCGGGTTTCGGCGCCTTGGCGCGCAGCGTGTGCGTACCCGCGGTGACCAGGGCGGCGTCACCGGAGATGTGATTCACGGTGCAGGGCACCAGGTTCGCACCGCCCAGGAAGGCGGCGGTGAAATCGCTGGGTGGGCGCTGCCAGAGGTTTTCGGCGGTGTCGATGTCGACCAGCCGGGCGTCCCGCATCACCGCGATCCGGTCGGCCAGCGCCAGCGCCTCGGCCTGATCGTGGGTCACGTAGAGCATCGCGGTGTCCGGCAGCGCTTTTCGCAACTGCTGGAGTTCGCCGAGCATGGACTGGCGCAGCTGCGCGTCCAGCGCGGCGAGCGGTTCGTCGAGCAGCAGCACCTTGGGCCGGATGGCCAGGGCCCGGGCGATCGCCACCCGCTGCTGCTGACCGCCGGACAGTTCGCGCGGCAGCCGCTTGGCGTAGGCGCCCATGCCGACCATCTCCAGCGCCTCGGTGACCCGCGCGTCGATCTCCCGGCGCGGCACCCGGTGCGCCTTCAGCCCGAAGGCGACATTGCCGTGCACGGTCATGTGCGGGAACAGCGCGTAGGACTGCACGACCACCCCGATCCCGCGCTTGGCGGGTGAGAGGTCGGTGACGTCGCGGCCGGCCAGCCGGACCGCGCCCGAGGTCGGCCGGACGAATCCGGCCAGGGCCTTGAGCGCGGTCGACTTGCCGGAGCCGCTCGGTCCGAGCAGGGCGACCGTCTCCCCGGCGGCGACGCGCAAGGTGAAATCGGCCAGGGCGACCGTGGTCTTGCGACCCGTGCCGTACCGCACCCCGACCCGGTCGAACACGATGGCGGGTTCGAGGGCCGAGGACACTGTGGTCGTACTGGATTTCGTCAGCGCGTCACCGACGTTCATGATCGGTCTCCTTCTCCGAGGCTGAAAAATCAGCTGCCGGTGGCCTTTTGGTACGCGGCGACATCGCCGTCGAGCTCGGTGATCACCTTGGACCAGTCGGGGTGCACGACCTCGACGCCCTTGATCAGCGACGCCGGGGTGGGGCCGGTGCCGGTCGGGGTGACCTCGGCCAGGTCCTTGCGCGCCGAGACGGCGAACGCGTCGGGGCCGAGGGTGACCTGCACGTCCTTGCTGAGCAGGTACTCCATCAGCTTCTTGGCGGCGTCGGCGTGCGGGGCGCCCTTGGCCAGGCCCATGAAGTAGGGCAGCGACACGGTGTGCTTCTTGCCGTCGGCCGAGGCCGGGAAGAAGATGCTGAACTTCGAGCCCTTGGACTTGATCGACTCCATGTTCATCTGGACGTCGCCGTTGGCGATGAGCAGCTCACCCTTGTCGACCTTGGGCTGCAGCTTGCCGGTCGAGGAGGACGGGCCGACATTGTTGGCCTGCAACGCCTTCAGGTAGTCCAGCGCGCCCTGCTTGCCGCGCAGCGCCTGGAGCAGAATCAGCACGGCGGTGCCGTCACCGGCCTGGCCGGGCGTCGAGTACTGCAGTTTGCCCTGGTATTCCGGCTTCAGCAGGTCGTCCCAGGTGAGCTTGGACGAGTCCACCGCGGAGTTGGCGATGAAGTTGAGGTAGTTGCCGGCCAGGCTGACGTACTTGCCCTTCGGATCCTTCTCCGAGTCGGCGATGGCGGAGAGGTCGACGCCGATCGGCTGCAACAGCCCGGCGGTGTCGGCCTTCTGGATGAACGGCGGCAGCGTCACGACGACGTCGGCCTGCGGGTTGGACTGCTCCTTCTCCACCCGGTTGACCACCTCGCCGGAGCCCGCGGCCACGACGTTGACCGAGATGCCGGTCTGGGCCTTGAACTTCTCGAACTGGGTCTTGTACCAGCCGTCGAGGCCGTCGGCCGAGTAGACGGTCACGGTCTGGTCGCCGGAGCCACCGGAACCGGTGCCACCGCAGGCCGCGGTGAGCGAGACCGCGCAGACGGCGGCGAGCAGCAGGGCGGTCTTGGAGAAGAGGCGCGTTGTGGAAGTACGCACGGTTGAACAACTTTCGCTTCGTCGAGGTGGGGTGCTGGAAGGGACGGGTGGACGGTCAGGAAAGTTCGGTGCGGATCAGGTCGGCGAACTCGGTGACGGAGGGCACCACGTGGGTGGCGCCCGCGGCCCGCAGTTGCGCCTCGTCGTGCGCGCCGGTCAGGGTGCCCGCGACGATCCGCGCGCCCGCGGCCAGGCCGGTCGCGATGTCGCTGGTCGTGTCGCCCAGCACCGCGACGCGATCGACCGCGTCGGCGCCCAGGCGCAGCAAGGCGGTCAGCACCAGGTCGGGGTAGGGCCGCCCGCGACCGGCCTCGGCCGGCGCGAGGGTGAGATCGGCGATGTCGTGCCAGCCCAGCGCGGTCAGCAGCCGGTCCTGGGTGCCGCGGCTGAACCCGGTGGTCAGCGCGACCTTGACGCCGGCGGCGCGCAGCTGCTCGAAAGCCGCGGCGGCGCCGGGAATCGCGGTGACGCCGACCTCCTCGATCAACGCGTCGTAGGCGGCTTCGAAGGCGCGATTGGCCAGTTGCGCTCGGTCCTCGTCGTCGAAGAGCGCGCGGAACACCACGATCTTGGATTGCCCCATCGTGTCGAGCACGTACTGGCGTGCCCGATCCCGCTGCGGGCCTTCGGCTTCGAGGCCGGCGGCGGTCGCGGCGGCGTCGAAGGCACGCACCACCAAGCCGCCGTCGGCGACCGTGGTTCCGGCCATATCGAAGACCGCGAGCTGAATAGCGTTGTCCGGCATAGCTTTCCTCACAGGTTCAGTAGGTCGGCGGTCTGCTCGCCGAGGACGGGGCCGAGGGTCATGCCGCGCCCGCCGGGCCCGGTGATCACCCAGACGCGCTCGCTCGCGCGGGCCCGGGTGACGATGGCGGCCGGGTCGATCGACTGGCTGTACACCCCGGCCCAGCGCCGGACGACCTGCGGCAGCTTGCGGCCCAGCAGTTCCTCGGCGACCTGGGTGAGGTGCTCGTAGGGCGCCTCGTCCACGTCGAAGGCGAACGGCTCGGTGTACTCGTGGGTGTCGCCGATGGTGAGCCCGCCGTGCAGGCGCTGCACGCACAGCAGCTGCATCTTGTGCTCGGCGGCGGTGGCGGACTGGGACTGTTCGGCATTGAGCGCGTCCACTTCCGGCCCGGCGAAGCCCGGGTAGTAGCGGAAGCTGTCGCCGTCGGCGATCGCGGTGGTCAGCGGCTCGTCCAGCGGCGCGGTCTGCATCATCTGCAACCGGACCCGGCGCACCGGGATGGCGCCGACGAGCTCACGGGTCAGACCGGTGTGCGCGGCGCCCGGGCAATCGAGCACCAGATCGGCCTGGAAGGTCCGGCCCTGATCGTCGAGTACCGCGGCGCCGGAGCCGGTCTCGGTCACCGAGCGCGCCTCGGTGCCGGCGTGGAAGGTGTAGCGGCCGGTGGCGGTCATGTAGGCGCGCAGCGCGGGCAGCGCCTGCCGCGACTCCACCGCCGCATCGGTCGAACAGTGCAGTCCCGCAAGGAATTTACCGCGCAGCGCGGGATTGATCGCACGTACCCGATCGGGGTCGAGCAGTTCGAAGCCGCGCGCCTCGGCGCTCGGATCCACCGCCGCGGCCTCGGCGACCGCGAGCTCCTCGGGGGTGCGCACCAGGGTGATGGACCCGGCCGGACGGAACCCGACGCCGGGCACCTTGCCGCCGATCTCTTCCCACAGCTCCCGCGAGCGCAGGGTCAGGTCGAGTTCCGCGGCCGAGCGGCCCGAGACCCACACCAGCCCGAAGTTGCGCACGGTGGCGCCCCGCGCTTCCGGTTCCCGCTCCAGCTGCACGACCTCGTGGCCGCGGCCGATCGCGGCCAGGGCGTGGGCGGTGCCGAGGATTCCACCTCCGATGATGACCAATCGCATGGTCACTATGGTGACCAATGGTCTAGACCAACGGGTGTTTCCTGTGCGAACGCTGGGTTAACAATTGGTATAGACCAATGCCGGGTAGGCTGGCGGCATGGAAGCAACCGAGGCGAAGGGTGCCGCGCGGGCCGAAATGCCCGGCGGGAGTGCGGATTCGGTGACCCCGGGGCGGCAGCTGAAGTCGTATGTGGTGCGCACCGAGCTGGAGCGCATCCTCGCCGAACTCGAGGTGGGCGACGCCGTCCCCTCCGAGCGAGATCTCGCGGTGCGCTTCGAGGTGGCCCGGGAAACGGTCCGGCAGGCCCTGCGCGACCTGCTGGTCGAGGGCCGGATCCGGCGCCAGGGCCGCGGCACCGTGGTCTCCCGTCCGAAAATGGTGCAGCCGCTGTCGCTGCGCTCCTACACCGAGGGCGCGATCAGTCTCGGCCGCGTCCCGGGCCGGGTGGTGGTCGGCTTCGAGGATGTCCCCGCCGACGCCGACACCGCGCAGGCCCTCGGCCTCGCGCCCGGCACCCCGGTCATGCATCTGGAGCGGGTCCTGCTCGCCGACGGCGAACGCATCGGGCTGGAGAGCACCTATCTCCCCCGGGCCCGCTTCGCCGGGCTGCGCGCCGTCTACGACCCCACCACCTCGCTCTACGCCGCGGTCCGCGCCACCGGCGTGGTCTACACCTCGGCCACCGAGCGGATCGAGACCGTCCTGGCCTCCCCGCGGGAGGCGGCCCTGCTCGAATGCACCACGGCCCTGCCGCTGCTGCTGCTGAACCGGCGCAGTCTCGATCAGGACGGCGCGCCGATCGAACGCGTGCGCGCGCTGTACCGCGGCGACCGGATCGCCTTCGAGGCCCTGCTCAGCCGCTGACCACGCTGGTAAATGCCGGTGCGGCGGCAACCGGAATCGCCTAGCATCGCCGAGATATTCGAGACCGCGTGGTCCGGCGGGGCGGGAGATCCGTGGCCGGTGCGGTCCGGCGCCGACGAAGGGGATGTGGGGCCATGGCCGCCAGCGCGACGAAGCTGCTCAAAGAGATCGAACCGCTGCCGGTGTCCGCGCGGCGGCACGCGATGGCGGCGACCGCGCTGAGGTTGCGCGGCACTCCCGAGCTCACCGGCCTGCTCGCCGACCTGTCCGAGCGCGGGCACTACGAGCAGGTGCTCGCCCTGCACCTCGCGGCGGTCGCGGACGAGCGGGAGTTCCTGCTGAGCCGGCTCGACGCGGAGTCACCGGAGCTGGCGGCCCGCGCGATGAACGCCCTGATCCGTTCCGAAATAGAACTGGAAACGCTGGTCGACCGCCTGCCGCGGATGTCCTTCCGCACCCGCCGCGCGCTGTACCGAGCGCTGCGGCGGGCCAAGGGCGCCTACGTGGCCGACCCGCTCCTGCCCGAGATCCGCCGCCGGTACGGCGACGGCGAGGCCGCTCGGATGCTGCCGTACTGCTCCGAATCGACTGTCGCCGAATATTTGCCGGAGCTTGCCTACTGTTTGCCGGACTGGACCGCGCTCGGGCGCCGGCATCTCGGGGTCGTGCTCGCCCACGCCGAGGAGCTCGCCGCCCAGGACGGGGAATCCGAGTGGCGGGACCTGTGGCCGCGGGTCGGCGCCTGCGCGCGCACCGCTGCCGAACACCACCCGGACCGACTGCTCGCCTTGGCCGCCCAGGCGATCCGCTACTGCCCTATCCAGCAGCTACAGCCCGTCGGCGGGCAATTGGCCCGGCACGACCCCGACGCGGTACGCGCCCTCGTCCTGCATCCGTCCGGCCGCGGTGCGAGCCTCACCGGCAGCGCCCTGTGGCAGGCGCTGCGCGAACTGCCCGACGAGCATTTGATTTCCCTCTGTTCCGTCTACCCCCCTTACGCTCAGACCGGCTTCGTGCAGGCCCTCCCGCCCGCCCGCCGAGCCGCTGTCGTGCGGGCTGTCTTCGCCCGGCCGGGCCTGGCTCCGGCCCAATTCGACGCCCAAATACTCGATCTGCTGCCGTGGCGCGCCCGCGCGGAGCTGGCCCGGGAACTGCTCGGCCGCCCGGGCGCCGACGCGATTCGGTGGATCCGGGAAGCCCTCACCGCCCGATTGCCCTGGGACGAAGCCGAACCCGTGCTGGCCGCGGCGATCCGCCGGCCGACCGCCGACGAGCGCACCGCCGCCTATCCGCTGCTGATCACCGCCGCCTTCGGCGCGCGCGACCCGCAGGTGCTGACCGCCCTGCTGGTGACGCTGCGCCGGCTGCGCAACGAGCAGGAACCGGTGCGCGCCCAGGCTTTCCACACACTCGGCACCGTTCCCCCGACCCTGCTGCGCGCCGAGCACCTGCCCACCCTGGAGCAACTGTGCGCCGACGCGCTGCAAGCCCGGGACCGTTCCCGCCCGACGATATTCGGCGTCGCGACCCTGGCCCGCGTCCTGCTGGTCCGGGCCGTCACCCCGACCGCCACCGAGAATTCGTTCCTCGAGACCGCCCAGCGTCTGCTGGAACTGCTCGCCGCGCATGCCACCGAGGTCCCGCTCGGCGGTATCCACCGGAACCTGCCCCGCGGGGCCGAGCAGCGCCTGTTCGAGGCGCTGCGGCGCCGTCTGGACAACGACGCGGCGCGCGACGAGTGGGACCTGGCGCTGGCGCTGGCGTCGGGTCTGGACAAGCGTGCCTGGAATGTCCCCGACCTGGAGCGGCTGGTGCTGCGGGCGGCCGGAGCGGGGAACGACACCACGGTGCGGCACGCGGTGGACCTCGCGCTGCGCAACCCCGCGACCCGCGACCAGCACCTCATGACGCTGCTGAAGCGGGACCGCTCGGTGATCACGCTGCCCGCGGTGCAGCGGGTAATCGGTTCGCGCCGAACGGATCTGCTCGAATCGCTGCTGGGCGCGGCGACGCCGGGACGCTTCCTGTCCGCGAAAGTACGCTTCGTACCAACCTTTTCCAGCGGTTTCGGCAGCTGGACGGCACACCAGGTGGAGCGGTACGCCCACCTGCTGAGCGCGCACGCCGACCACCAGAAGTCCTCGGTCTGGGAAAAGCGCTGGGCAGTACGGCAATTGGGACGGCTGCCGGATACCTTCGACCGCCTCGTCAACTATGTCGAACATCCCGAACTGTCGGTATCCGAGGCGGCCCTGACCGCCCTGGGCCGCAGCGAACAGCCCGAACGCGCGCTGGTCGTGCTGGCCGCCCACGTCGGCTCCGACCGGGCGCGAGTGGCCGTGAGCAGCATCGCGACCTGCGCGAAAGGCATCGCACCCGACCGGCTCGCGGCCGCGACAGCCGCACTGCTGAATTCTCCCAAGATCACCGCGAACAAAGAGGGCCTGCGCCTGCTCGCCGAGTTGCACGCACCGGAGGCGATGGCGACCATCCAGGAGGTCTGGCAACGCCCGAATCAGCATCGTGATGTGCGGCGCGCGGCGGTGTTCGCGTGCCGGTTCCTGCTGGATCAGTCGCCCGCCTGGCAGCTGCTGGCCGAGGCCGCGACCGATCCGGCCGTGGCCGGGGAGATCACCGATCTCGCGCCCCGCCTGTTCCCGGTCGAGCAGCGCCGCCGACTGGCGGCCTTGATCTTGGTGGCAGCCCGGAGTACGGACACTCCGCTGGCGTCCCAGGCGATTTCGGCCTTGCCGACGTGGAGTCGCTGGAGCCCGCCGGAGACCGGCGCGGAGTTGGCGCGGCGCGTCTGTGAGCTCGACGAGCTCGGCCTGTGGCATACCGCCGTGCCCGCACTGGTTCTCTTCGTGACGGCGACGGGAGACCCGGCGCCGCTGCATACAGCGGTGGGCCTGCTACTGGCGGCGGACGGCACCGAGCTGCCCGGCCGTGATCTACCCGCCCGGCAACGCCTGGCCACCTTGATATCTCGGCTCACCATGCAGGCGCGAGTGTCGCCGGCCGCGCGGAACGCGGCGGGGGCGATCGCCGCGACACTGGGCGCGGAGCCGCTGTGGCGGGAGGCCGCCATCACCCTGCACATGGCCGGAATCCACTGGAATGAGCCCGAATCCGCGATCGCCGCGATCCGCCGGGCCGGCAACCTTGCCGACGGCTTGCTGGTCGACCGACCGGCACGTCATGTGGATCGCGCCCTGTCCTCGGCAAACATGCGCGCTCACACCCCCGCGACGCTGCATACGGTCGCACTGGCCCTGATCGAGAGCAGCGACCTGGCTACCGTTTACGCGGCGCTGACACTAACGGGTATGTGCGGCAAACATTTCGGATGGTCACCGGATTGGGTGGAATTACTGCACCGAATGCGCGCGCATAACAAGATCGATATTCGCGCTGCTGCCTCGGCCGAATTCACGATTGCCGAATGAATAACCCGATCCCGGCGGGCGTGCCGCGCCAGTCGACCACGCGGCACGCCGGGCGGGGCGCCCCGTTGCGCCCGCCGTCAATGCCGGTAGCGTTTTCGTCCTGGCCCATTCATTGGTCGGATGAATCGGCCAGGGACGCCACCATTTCCGGCAGTGACGCTGATGGAGCAGTGTCACTGTTCGGTCGATAGTGCTGCCGTGCCGAGTCACTGTTCCGGCAATCGACGCCGGCCACCGGCCACGTCGGTTACCAGATCAGTGTAGCCGTCCACCAGTTCTGCCAGGTGGTACCAATGTTTATGGGTATTGTCGCTGCGCGGCCCGTCGGCGTCGATGGCCTGATTGGCATCGACCCAGCTGCGCGCCATACGGTCGACTACCGCACCTAGGCTCTCGGTGTGCAGCGAGGCGCCGTTGCGGTGCTGCGGCACCTCCGCCGTCACCCAATCGTTGATATCGTCGACGAGTTCACTTCGACGGCAATCGATTTCGGCTACCAGATACGCATCGCGCACTTGCGCGCGCCGTGCGTGCAGGTCCGCGAGCGCGTGCGCCGAGCGCAGCAGCTCCCGATCCAGGAAGCGCCGGCCCTGGAATGCGCACAACAATTGCGGCGCCGTGGGGAGCGCACCCACCGTGGGCGCGCTCATGCCCGCACCTCGCCAACGCCCGACGCCGGCATGACCGCGGCGATGGCGGTTGCGCCATTTCCCCGGTCGTTGCGCGCACTCGGCGGCTTCACCTGAATTACACCCGACACCAACGCTATGTGTACCAACATGATTGGCTCTCGATTCGGTTTTCCGTGTCGCGGATTGGTTGTTTTCAACTCCTACGCTAGCTGGATCATGCTCCCAGCGATGCAAGAACGCAAGAGTGCGTCTTCAATCCTGCAACGCGAGTGTGCTTGCATCTGCGATCGCAGCAACCGCTAAGCGCCGCAATCCTTTCGGGATGCTAACCAGTAGCCAGGCGATAGTACTGGACGGTCCGTGCTACCCGATTCCGGGCAGTGCCCGACGGCGCCCCGCGCCATTGCAGAGTCGGCCCCGCGCGGTCGTTCGGACCATCGGTTCCGCTCGACGGAACGGCCACGGATGGCACACGGCCGTCACCCCGATCCGCACGCGACCCCGATTCGACATTCGCGACACCCGCCGCGCTCCCCAGAATTCAGCTAATTCCCAGCTAATCTACGGGGGTGGGGTCACCTCGGCCCGTCCGGAGGAGGGAGTGCGATGCGCATACGGCTGCAGCGTTTGGCCCTGGCGGGACTGACCGCGGCGGCGGTGCTGCTGCCCGACGCCACCGCCCTGTCCGCACCCCACGCACCGGCCAAAAGCATCGCCGACGGCCTGGGCGCCAACTTCCTGTGGGGCGTCGCGGCCTCCGGCTCCCAGTCCGAGGGCCACGCGCCCGACTCCAACTGGCTGCGCTATATCGACGCCAACCCGACCTGGGATCGCTACGAACAATCGGTGGACTTCCATACCCGCTACGCCCAGGACATCGCGCTCGCCGCCGCGCTCGGCTCGAAGGTCTTCCGCGTCGGCGTCGAATGGGCCCGGATCCAGCCCACCCCGCAGACCTGGGACGAGAACGGATTCGCCTTCTACGACGCGGTCGTCGAGGCCATCGTCGCGGCTGGCATGCACCCCATGCTGACCCTGGACCACTGGGTCTACCCGGGCTGGGTCGCCGATCAGGGCGGCTGGAACAACCCCGGCATGGTCGAGCAGTGGCTGGCCAGCGCCCGCCAGGTGGTGGACCGCTTCGCCGCGCGAAAGCCGGTGTGGGTCACCATCAACGAGCCGGTCGCCTACATCATGCACGAGGTCCGCCAGAACGGGACCGACGCCGCCGCGATGCTGGAGCGCGTCGCCCAGGCACACAACGAGATCTACGACTACATCCACCGGGTCCAGCCCGAGGCCATGGTCACCAGCAATGTCGGGTACGTCGCGGGCGCGGAGGCCGAGGTCAACGGCGAGCTCATCGCCCGGATCCGGAGCAAGCTCGACTTCATCGGCATCGACTACTACTTCGGCCTCGAAGAGCCCGGCGCCGAGGTCAGCCCCGCCGCCGACGGCTCGGCGGCCTCCCCCGCGGGCATGTGGCACCTGCCGGTCCGCCCCGAGGGCATCTATTACGCGCTCCAGCACTACTCGCGCGAGTTCCCGGACAAGCAGCTGTGGATCGTGGAGAACGGGATGCCCACCGAGGACGGCCGGCCCCGCGCCGACGGCTACACCCGCTCGGACCATCTGCGCGACACCGTCTACTGGTTGCAGCGCGCCAAGGCCGACGGCATCCGGATCATGGGCTACAACTACTGGTCCATCACCGACAACTACGAATGGGGTTCCTACACGCCCCGATTCGGCCTCTATACCGTCGACGTCCGCACCGACCCCGGCCTCACCCGCCGGCCCACCGACGCGGTCGAGACCTATCGCCGGATCATCGCCGCCGGCGGCGTGCCCAGCGGCTACCAGCCGGTGCGCGGACCGTCCGACTGCGAACTGGTCGACCCGCCGCTGAGTTGCGACCACCCCGTCACGGTGCCGTAAACCGGGGGTACGCTCTCCCGATATTCGCCCAATTCGCGTGTGAATCTGCTGCACTGAGTGGGCTCTATCGGTCGCACGAGCGCACACGGGGGTGCGTACCAGTGTGCGCACGGCGAAAGGACTATCGACATGGCGGGCAAGCGCACCGTCCTCACCGCGGGTCTGCGCCGACTGGCCACCGTGCTCTCGGAGATGCGTGAAAGCGTCCATCTCAGCAAGGAAGAGGTCAGCGGCCGGACCGGAATCAACGTCACCACGCTCTACCGCATCGAGGCGGCGCAGGCCCGCCCGCAGCGGCGCACCCTGATGACGCTGCTCGATCTGTACGGCGTGGAGGCGGAACGGCGCAAATACGCGCTGGATCTGCTGACCGACGCCCAGAAACCGGGAATGTCACGGCCCTGGGAGGGCAACCTCACCGAGGTCTACGCCGCCTACATCAACTTCGAGTCCGAGGCGCTGTCCGCGCGGCACTACCAGACCTCCTTCATTCCGGGGCTGCTGCAAACCGAGCAATACGCGATGGCCGTCATCGACACCACCATGCCCAAGGTCGAGGCCTCGATCATGGAGAGCCGGGCCCAGGCTCGGATGGAACGCGCCCGCGTGCTCAGCAAGGACGACCCGCTGGAGCTGTGGGTGGTGCTCGACGAGGCGGCGATCCGCCGGGAGGTCGGCGGGCGCGAGGTGATGCACGGTCAGTTGCAGAAACTGCTCCAAGAAGGCAAGCGCAAGAACGTCATCCTGCAGATCCTGCCTTTCAGCGCGGGCGCGCACCCCGGCATGGCCGGCTCGTTCACCCTGGTGGACTTCCCCAAGCCCGAGGATCCGGAGCTGGTCTACGTCGAAGGCATCGCCGGTGACGAACTCATCGAGGGCCACAACGAGATCCGGCGCTTCGGGGTCATCTTCGACCAGCTGCGCGCCATGGCGCTGAGCCCGCGCGACTCCTCGACCCTGATCGAGCAGACCGCCGACAGCCTGCTGGAGCAGGCAGACGAAAAGCCTTGACCTGCGGTCTAGTTCGGCCGGAAACGGGTAACCTCCCGTGACTTGGATGTAGACAGAGGGGTGTCGCCATGGCCGATGTGACCGCTGACTCCGCCGCCGGGGAACAGCCGCAACTCAAACGCGTGATCGGCCCCGGCCTGCTCCTGCTCTTCGTCGTGGGCGACATTCTCGGCAGCGGCGTCTACTCCCTGACCGGCAAGGTCGCCGAGGAAGTCGGGGGCGCGGTCTGGGTCCCGTTCCTGGTCGCCTTCCTGGTCGCGCTCGTCACCGGGCTCAGCTACCTGGAACTGGTCACCAAATACCCGCAGGCCGCCGGCGCCGCGCTGTACACACACAAGGCCTTCGGCGTCCACTTCCTCACCTTCATGGTCGCTTTCGCGGTCATGAGCTCCGGCATCACCTCGGCCTCGACCGCGGCCCGCGCCTTCGCCGCCAACGTCGGCGAGGCCTTCGAGATCGACCTCGGCACCGGCGCCGGCCTCACCCTGGTGGCGCTGGCGTTCATGCTGATGGTCGCCGCGATCAACCTGCGCGGCGTCTCCGAGGGCGTCAAGCTCAACGTGCTGCTCACCTGCGTCGAGCTCACTGGTCTGCTGATCGTCATCGGAATCGGCCTGTGGGCCTTGGGTTTCGGCAACGGCGACTTCAGCCGCATCACCGAGTTCGAGACCGGCGACCGCAGTGCCGTGGGCGGCGTCGTCGTGGCGACCACGCTCGCCTTCTACGCGATGGTCGGCTTCGAGGATTCGGTGAACATGGCCGAGGAGTGCAAGCAGCCCTCGCGGATCTTCCCGAAGGTGCTGCTGGCCGGGCTGCTGATCACCGCCCTGGTCTACGTGCTCGTCGCGATCACCGCGGTCGCGCTGGTGCCGATCGCCGACCTCGCCAAGGGCGACACACCCTTGCTGAAGGTGGTCGAGATCGGAGCGCCCGCCTTCCCGACGCACATCTTCGCCATCATCTCCATGTTCGCGGTCGCCAACACCGCGCTGATCAACATGCTGATGGCGAGCCGGCTGCTGTACGGGCTCGCCAAGCAGCGAGTCATCCCCCGGCCGCTCGGCAACGTCAACCACGCGCGCCGCACCCCGCACGTCGCCATCCTCTTCACCACCGCGCTCGCGCTCGGGCTGATCCTGTTCGTCGGCAAGGTCGCCGAACTCGGCGGCACCACCGCGCTGCTGCTGCTCGCGGTGTTCACCGTGGTCAACATCGCGGTGCTGGTGCTGCGCCGAGATCCGGTGGAGCACGACCACTTCCGCACACCCACCGTGCTGCCGGTGGTCGGCGCGCTCACCTGCGGGTTCCTCGTGACGCCCTTCACCGACCGCAATCCGAACCAGTACGCCATCGCCGGGGTGCTGCTGGCCATCGGCGTCGGGCTGTGGGCGATCAACTATTTCGTGCTGCGGGCCTCCGGGTCCACCCCGCCGCCGCCGAACGCGCCGAAGGCCGACATCACCCCCGCGCCGGAGTCGTGAGAACGACCGCCGCGGACGGATCGGTCACGGACGTGACGCCGGGGCTACGGGTGGGTAATGTGTGCCCCGATGACCAGCATGGAAGCCCGCTTCGGTGACGCGACCCGGACAGTGCCACTACCGAATCCGTGGAACCTCAACGCGTACCTCGCCGATGTCGCCGCCTACCGCGGCCGCTCCATTTCGCTGCGGTCGGTCCCGGCCGAGATGCTGGCCGAAAAAGGCTGCCGGGGAAAGGGTTTGTGGTTGGCCCGCAAACACGACGACATCATCGTCTTCGACGCCGCGGCCACCGAACGCAATGCCGACCACATCATCCTGCACGAGATCGGGCACATGCTGCTCGGGCACGGCAAGAGTGACGCCGAGCCCGCGACACCGCTGCCGCCCAAACTCGCCGCGCTCTTACCGTCGTTGTCGGTGCAGCATGCGCTGGGCCGCAACGAATTCGGCGCCGACAACGAGCGGGAAGCGGAGGTGTTCGCCGATATGACGATGGTGTACGCCACCCTGCCGCGCCGGCGCGGGCGGCGCCTGTTCGGGCGCCGCTAGCGACTGCTTGCAGGGCGCTCGAAATGATCAGCTAGCGACTGCTTGCAGGGCGCTCGAAATGATCCGGCGGTAACCAGTAGCCGCGCTCCGGCGGGCGCCGGGTGCCGGCACAGAGCCCGTCCACCAAATCCTGGTAGGTGTCCGCGGTTTCGCCGACCCGTAGCCAGGTGTCGTAGAACACCGGATCCGGCGCGTGCGCCAGCGGAATGGCCTGGGAGGCCAATTCGGCCAGCCGATCCACCACCTGCCCCACCGATTCGCAGTGGATGTAATCGGTGTCCAGCGGCACCGGCGTCACCAGCGTCACCCAGCGGTCGATCGCCCGCACCAACTGCAACCGCCGCCGGTCGATTTTCGCCATCTCGCAGACCGGCGTCCGCTCCCGGATGACATGCAGCTGGGTGAGTTCACCCGCCGCGTCCAACATCGGATGATCATCGTGCGGCAACCCGCGGCAAGCCGCCAGCAGCAGCTCTTTCCCGGGCACCATCCAGTTGTCACTCGCATCCGTCATCGCATCGGCCTCCCACCGACCACCCAGCTCTGCCTAGACCTTCCCCGACCGACCCCGCTAACGGAAGCGGACAACCCCATAGTCCCCCCATTGTCCGCACACCACACGAAGATCGCCGAAACACCCGGGTACCGGGGGTTTTACGAACCACCCGCCCCCACCGGCAACCCCTCAGCATCAAGATAGTCCACGCCCCCGACGTAGACCGTGTGCCCGGATTCCACTGTCTCCCCGGTAGCTTGGGCCACCGCCGTCGCGAACTCCCTGATCGTGGGCAACTCGCCGTGCTCCTTGCGCGCCGCCACCGCCTCGGGATCGCGCCGCTCCAGCAGCAGCACGATGGTGGTCCCGTCGATCATGTCGCCCGAGACCACCACCAGGTCGATACCGTGCTCGGCGAGTTCCGGAATCATCGCCCGTAGCGCGTCCTCGCCCGCCCGCTTACTGGCGGCGATCGGAAGATAGTCGGCCGGAACCGGCTTGCGGCCGTGGAAGTGCGCCTGATGGCTCGTCACGAACACGATCCGACCCCCGGCAGACATCTGCGGCAGGGCGAGACGGACGAGCCGGACCTGCGCGTCCCGGTTCAGGGCAAGCGCGTAGTCCGGACCGGCCCCGCGCTCCAAGCCCCCGGACGCGTTCAAGACCAGGACATCCAGCCGGCCGAATTCCGTTGCGATGCCCTCGATCAGCGCGTGTGCGGACGCGGCATCGGAAATATCGGCGCCGGCCGTCGACGCGCTGCCGCCGGCGTCGGCGATCTCCTCGGCAAGCGCCACCGCCCGCTTGCGCTTCTCCCGGTAGTTGACGATCACGTGATCACCGCGCGCGGCCAGGACCCGGGCCGTTTCCGCGCCGATGCCCCGTGCGGACCCGGTGATCAGGACGATTCGCTGCGCTGACTCCATTGCTTCCCCTGCTCCATTCGCCCCGACCCGATGCTTCTAATTTAGAACCACTATCGTGATTCGAAATGAGAAGCGCAAGCGGAGCCAAACCACCTCGGGGGCAGCACGATCCGGCCTATGCGCCGATGCTGGCCGCGATGGAGCTGATCGGGCAGCGCTGGAATCTGCGGGTGCTGTGGGAGTTGGAACCCGGGCGCCTGGGGTTCCTCGAGCTGCGGCGGCGGATGGGGCAGTGCTCGTCGAGCATGTTGTCCACCCGGTTGCATCAGTTGCAGGCCGACGGGTTGATCGAGAAGAACCCCGACAAGTCCTATGAACTGACGGCGGCGGGGCGCGAGCTAAGTGGTGCGCTGGAGTCGGTTTGGGCCTGGTCACAGCGGTGGGCAGGATCGCTCGGCGACGAGCGTTAGGCGGGCGGACTCCGGGCCCCGGCTGGGCGGGCCTATGCTGTCGGCCGTGGTCGAACCTCAGCCTTCTGTCGCACTGCATCCCGATATCGCGCTGCTCGCACCGCTGCTGGGTACTTGGCGGGGGGCGGGGCGGGGGGAGTATCCGACGATTCCGTCGTTCGAGTATGTGGAGGAGATCAGTTTCGGGCATTTGGGGCGGCCGTTTCTGACCTATCGGCAGCGCACGCGGGCGGCGGACGGGAGTCGGCCGATGCATGCCGAGACCGGGTATCTGCGGTGCCCGCGGCCGGGGCAGCTGGAACTGATTCTGGCGCATCCCACCGGTATCACCGAGATCTGCGAAGGCGGGCTCACCGTCAGCGACGGCGAGTTGCGAATGGAGTTGGACTCCACCTCGATCGGGCGCTCCAGCACCGCGAAAGTTGTTACGGCACTGGGCCGTTCATTCCAGGTGCACGGTGACACCATCGATTACACACTGCGGATGGCGGCGGTCGGCGAGCCGTTCCAGCACCACTTGGCGGCGAGCCTGCGCCGCGATCCCGCCGAATAAACGAGATTCGCCGCCCAGGCGCGATGGCCGGGCGGCGAAGTCGGAAAACGAAGTGGCGGGAAGCTACCGCGGCTTGTTCCGGGTCAGCGCGTCGCGGATGAGGATCGCGGCCAGCCCCGCGGCGAACAGGACCAGGAAGACGTAGCCGACATTGCCCGAGCCGGACGAGCTGCCCTGCGGGCCCTCGAACAGCATGCCGAGCAGCGCCAGCGCGACGACCACACCCGCGATGCGGAAGGTGCGGGGCGACTCGCCACTCCAACCCCAGGCCGCCGAGGGCACCTCGGCGGTGTCCACGTGGGTGGCGATGCGGCGCTCGGTCTTGGTGGTTTCGAGTTCCGTGGCGGCCACGATCGCTCCTCGGCTGGTTCGGTACCTCGCGGGGTACGGGACTGTTGCCGGATATCGTGACATACGACGGTGTGTCGTTGGAAGTCGGCCGGGCCAGTGGCGTCGGTCTCGAGTAAGCCACAATGAGGTTCGTGTCCGACATCGTGAGAGTCCTGCTGCTCGGCAGCACCGGATCCATTGGTACCCAAGCCCTCGAGGTGATCGCCGCCAACCCGGACAAGTTCGAGGTGGTCGGCTTGGCCGCGCGCGGCGGGAACACGGCGCTGCTAGCGCAGCAGATGGCGGCCACGGGCACCCGCAATGTCGCGGTCGCGGACCCCGCCGCGGCCCGCGAACTCGATCTCGAACTCGGTGGCGCGGGCGCGGTCACCGACCTGGTCCGCCGCACCGAAGCCGATGTGGTGCTCAACGCGCTGGTCGGTTCGCTGGGCCTGGAACCCACGCTGGCCACCCTGGAATCGGGCACCCGCCTCGCGCTGGCGAACAAGGAATCGCTCGTCGCGGGCGGATCCCTGGTGACTCGCGCCGCCGCCCCCGGCCAGATCGTCCCCGTGGATTCCGAGCATTCGGCGCTGGCCCAGTGCCTGCGCGGCGGCCGCGCCGAAGAGGTGGACCGGCTGGTGCTGACCGCCTCCGGCGGCCCGTTCCGCGGCTGGAGCGCCGAGATGCTGGAATCGGTGAATCCGGCCGAGGCCAAGGCACATCCGACCTGGTCGATGGGCTTGATGAACACGCTGAACTCGGCGTCGCTGGTCAACAAGGGCCTGGAACTGATCGAAACCCATCTGCTGTTCGGCATTCCGTACGACCGCATCGATGTCACCGTGCACCCGCAGTCGATCGTGCACTCGATGGTCACCTTCACCGACGGCTCCACGCTGGCCCAGGCCAGCCCGCCGGACATGAAGCTGCCCATCGCGCTGGCCCTCGGCTGGCCGGACCGGGTGCCGGGCGCGGCCGCGGCCTGCGATTTCGGCACCGCGTCCACCTGGACCTTCGAACCGGTCGACGACGCCGTGTTCCCGGCGGTGCAGTTGGCCCGGCAGGCCGGCGAAGCGGGCGGCAGCGTCACCGCGGTCTACAACGCGGCCAACGAGATCGCGGTGCAGGCCTTCCTCGACGGCCACCTGCGTTTCCCCGGCATCGTGCGCACCGTCGCGCGGGCGGTCGAGGCGGCCGATCAATGGCGGGCCGAACCGGAGGATCTGGCCGAGGTGCTGGCCGCCGACACCTGGGCCCGCGATTACGCAACGGCACTTGTCAGCGCGGGGTAATCCCTGCCACTACCTGCTCCGGACGCGCGCCCGCAACGGAGCCTGGCACACTGTCCGGTGAGGGTTTATCCGGCTGCGGTTAGTGTGGTCGGGCGTGGTCCGGCTTCCTGGGCCGTATGTCATCGAGGTCTGCGTCACGCAGGAGGGCTGTCAAACACATGGTGTTCGCGTTGGGGTTCGCGCTGTTCGCCCTCGGCATCACGATTTCGGTCGCGCTGCACGAGTGCGGGCACATGTGGGCCGCCCAGGCCACCGGCATGAAGGTCCGCCGCTACTTCGTCGGCTTCGGCCCGAAGGTGTTCTCCTTCCAGCGCGGTGAGACCGAATACGGCTTGAAAGCGCTGCCGCTCGGCGGTTTCTGCGATATCGCGGGCATGACGGCGCTGGACGAGGTCGCCCCCGAGGATCTCGACCGCGCCATGTACCGGCAGGCCACCTGGAAGCGCCTGCTGGTGATGTCCGGCGGTATCGCGATGAACTTCCTGCTCGGCTTCCTGCTGATCGTGGTGCTCGCGATCGGCTGGGGCCTACCCCGTTTCGATCAGCCGCCGGAGACCGCGCTCGGCAACATGAGCTGCGTCGCGACCATGAATCCGGACCTCACCCTGCAGCCGTGCACCGGCGCGGGTCCCGCCCAGTCGGCCGGCCTGCGACGCGGGGACGTGGTCGAGAAGGTCAACGACGTGCCGGTGACGACCTGGAAGCAGTTCCAGGCGGAGACCCAGAAGCAGACCGGTCCCTTCACCTACACCGTCGATCGGGACGGCCAGACCCTGACGGTTCCGGTCACCCCGCAGCGCACCCTGCGCTACGCCAAGGAAGGCGAGCCGGGCAAGGAAGTCGGCGCCGTCGGCGTCGGCCCGGACTTCTACGAGCCCGAGCAGTACAGCGCGCTGGGTGCGATTCCGGCCTCGGTCTCCTTCACCGGCGACATGTTCGTGCGCACCTTCCAGTCCCTGGCGCAGATGCCGCAGAAGGTGTCGGCCCTGATCACCGCCGTCTCCGGCGGTGAGCGCGATCCGGAGGCCCCGGTCAGCGTCTACGGCGCCAGCCGGATCGGCGGCGAGACCGCCGAACGCGGCCTGTGGAGCGTCTTCATCCTGATGCTGGCCAGCCTGAACTTCTTCCTGGGCGCGTTCAACATCCTGCCGTTGCTGCCACTGGACGGCGGCCACATCGCGGTGGTGCTCTACGAGAAGATCCGCAACACCTTCCGCGGGTGGCGGGGGCTGGCTCCGGGCGGCCCGGTGGACTACCTCAAACTGCTACCGCTGACCTATGTCGCGGTGGTCATCGGCGGCGCGTACATGCTGCTCACGCTGACCGCGGACATCGTGAATCCGGTGAAGCTCTTCCCCTGACCCGGTACCCTCGCCCGGGGTCCGCACCACCATGTCACCGTCGTCACACAGTTCCTCCACGCCTGCCGGACTAAGCTCGGGAGGCGAACGGCCCGCACGTCAACGCAGGAAAGTAGGCAGCCGAAAGTGACCTCCACAATCGGATTGGGCATGCCGGCCGCACCGGTCGCCGTTCTCGCGCCCCGACGCAAGACTCGCCAGTTGATGGTCGGCAACGTCGGTGTCGGTAGCGACAGCCCGATCTCGGTGCAGTCGATGACCACCACGAAGACCCACGACATCAACGCCACTCTGCAGCAGATCGCCGAGCTCACCGCCTCCGGCTGCGACATCGTGCGCGTGGCCTGCCCGCGTCAGGAAGACGCCGACGCGCTGGCCACCATCGCCCGCAAGTCCCAGCTCCCTGTGATCGCCGACATCCACTTCCAGCCGAAGTACATCTTCGCCGCGATCGACGCGGGATGCGCTGCGGTGCGGGTGAATCCGGGCAACATCAAGGAATTCGACGGCCGCGTCAAAGAGGTCGCCGCGGCGGCCGGTGCCGCCGGCATCCCGATCCGCATCGGCGTCAACGCCGGCTCCCTCGACAAGCGCATGATGGAGAAGTACGGCAAGGCGACCCCCGAGGCGCTGGTCGAGTCCGCGCTGTGGGAAGCCTCGCTGTTCGAGGATCACGGCTTCGGCGACATCAAGATCTCGGTCAAGCACAACGACCCCGTCATCATGGTCGAGGCCTACCGCCAGCTCGCCGCGGCCTGCGACTACCCGCTGCACCTGGGCGTGACCGAGGCCGGCCCCGCCTTCCAGGGCACCATCAAGTCCGCCGTCGCCTTCGGCGCCCTGCTCAGCGAGGGCATCGGCGACACCATCCGGGTCTCGCTCTCGGCGCCCCCCGCCGAGGAGGTCAAGGTCGGCGGGCAGATCCTGCAGTCGCTGAACCTGCGGCCCCGCAAACTCGAGATCGTCTCCTGCCCCTCGTGCGGGCGCGCCCAGGTCGATGTCTACACCCTGGCCAACGAGGTCACCGCCGGTCTGGAAGGCATGGAAGTGCCGTTGCGGGTCGCGGTCATGGGCTGCGTGGTCAATGGTCCTGGTGAGGCGCGCGAAGCCGATCTGGGCGTGGCCTCGGGCAACGGCAAGGGTCAGATCTTCGTCAAGGGCGAGGTCATCAAGACGGTCCCGGAGGCCATGATCGTGGAAACCCTCATCGAGGAGGCCATGCGTTTGGCCGAGACCATGACCGATGTGCCTTCCGGCGAGCCGACTGTGACCATCAGCTAAGTCACGTTTTTACATAGCCGTACCAGATGGGCCGGTCACGTGGCAGGCTGTCGATGTGCGGAGTCTGCTGGAGCCGGCGCGTCGGGCGAGATACGTTCCCGCGCGTCAGCTTGCGAACCGTGACCTGGCTCAGGTCCTGCGCGTGCTCGACGCCGATCCGGTGGCCTCGTGCATGGTTGCCGCACGACTCCAGGAATTCGGTCTCGATGCCCGCGCGGGGCAGGGTGAGCTGTGGAGTCGCGGGGCGCCGTCGGAATCGCTGTGCTTCTCCGGCGCCAACCTGGTGCCGCTACGCGGCGGTCCGGAGGCCCTGCGCGCCTTCGCCGATCGCGCCGCGCGCTGGCCACGGGTCGCCTCCTCGGTGGTCGGCCGCCGGGAACTCGCGCTGCCGCTGTGGGAAATGCTGAGTGTGCGCTGGGGCCCGGAGCGCGAACTGCGCGGCGAGCAACCGCTGCTGGCGCTCGGCCAGCCGCCGATCACCACCCCCGACCCGCTGGTCCGCCGGGCCCGGCCCGACGAGCTGGAACGGTATCTCGACGCGGCCATCGCGATGTTCATCGAGGAGGTCGGCGTCGACCCCCGGGCCGGGGACGGCGGGCGCGGCTACCGCCGCCGGATCCAGAGCCTGATCGAATCCGGCCGGGCCTGGGCGCGTTTCGAGGACGGCGAGGTGGTGTTCAAGGCCGAGGTGGGTTCGCTGTCCCGGCGCACCGGCCAGATCCAGGGTGTCTGGGTGCGGCCGGATCGGCGCGGGCACGGCCTGGGCACCGCGGGCACCGCGACCATCGCCAACGCCGTCGTCGCCTCCGGCCGCACCGCCAGCCTGTACGTCAACGACTACAACACCGTCGCCCGGCGGGCCTACGGCCGCATCGGTTTCCGGCAGATCGCCACCTTCGCCACGGTGTTGCTCGACTGACATACAACCCTTAGCGGTGCATCATCGCGGTTTGCTGATGCTGGGCTACCATTCGTGCCGATGTCATCGACACGTGTGCTCATCCTGCCCGCGATCGTGGCGCTCGCCCTCGCGGCGACCGGCTGTTCGGCCGGCCCGCAGGGACCGGTCGCGGCCGCCGACGCCTTCGTCACCGCCTTCACTCAGCGCGATGTGCCCCGCGCCGCCGAGCTCACCAGCGAGCCCGAGAAGGCCGCCGCCGCAATGGATTCGGCCTGGAGTCAGCTACAGGCCGAAGAACTCACCGCGCACACCGGCGCGGTCCGGATCAGCGGTGACGCCGGCACCGTCGACTACACCTACCGCTGGCGGCTGCCCAAGGACCGGATCTGGGCCTACACGGTGCAATTGCACATGGGCCGCACCGCGGGCCGCTGGCGGGTGCGCTGGGCCGCCTCCGACATCCATCCGAAACTCGGCGATACCCAGACCATGCAGCTGCGCGTCACACCCGCGCCGCGCGCCCGGGTCAACGAGCAGTCCGGCGCGGACGTGCTGGTGCCGGGCAAGGTTTCCCGGGTCACCTTCACCGCGGCCGAGGCGCCGGATCCGGGCTGGGTCTCGATCGTGCTGTCCTCGTCGCTGCGCCGCTTCGACACCAAGCTGAGCGCGGAGACGATCCGGGACGCGGCACTCGAGACCGAGGGCGCCTACCCGGTGGCCGACCTGAGCGAGGACGAATTCGACACCGTGCGCGAGGATCTCACCGGCCTGCCCGGCGTCCGGGTGACCGAGCAGTGGGATCTGCTGCCCACCGACCGCTGGTTCGCCCCCGATCTGATGAGCCAGATCCGCAAGACCGTGATCGCCGAGGTGGACGGCAAGGCGGGCTGGAGTGTGGTCACCCGCAACGCCAACGGCCTGGAAACCGACGTGCTCACCGAGGTTCGGGCCCAGCCCGCACCGTCCTTCGCGCTGAGCATCGACCGCAATGTGCAGATCGCGGCCCAGCGCGCGGTGGACGCGCGCACCGAACAGACCATGATGGTCGTGCTGCGGCCTTCCACCGGCGCGATTCTCGCGGTCGCGCAGAACCCGGCGGCCGACCGGGACGGGCCGGTCGCGACCATCGGCGCCTATCCCCCGGGCTCGGTGTTCAAGACCGTCACCGCCGCCGCGGCCATGATCTCCGGCGCCGCCACCCCCGACACGGTGCTGCCCTGCCCGAGCCGAATCACCATCGGCGAACGCATGATTCCCAACTACAACCTGTTCACCATCGGGGACGCCCCGATGAGCGCCGCCTACGAGCGCTCCTGCAATACCGCCTTCGCGAAGCTGGCCAGCACACTGCCCGCCGACGCGCTGCACATCGCCGCCGCGAAACTCGGCGTGGGCCCGGACTACACAGTGCCCGGCATTCCGACGATCACCGGAAGTGTGCCGCCGGCCGAGGGTTTGGTGCAGCGCACCGAGGACGGCATCGGGCAGGGCCGGGTGCTGGTCAGCCCGTTCGGAATGGCGCTGATGGCGGCGACCGTCGCGCGCGGCTCGGTGCCGGTGCCGTATCTGATCGCCGGGCGGGAGACCGCGATCGTCGATCCGCCGCCGCCGATCGAGGCGAAGGTGGTGCACGGCCTGCGGGCCATGATGCGCAAGGTGGTCACGGGCGGCACCGCGGAACGGATCGCCGATCAGGGCGAGGTGTACGGCAAGACCGGGGAGGCCGAAGCGGGCGGCGGTTCGCACTCGTGGTTCGTCGGCTACCGCGGCGATGTGGCCTTCGCGACGCTGCTGGTGCAGGGCGGCAGCTCGGACAACGCGGTCGCGGTGACTCGGGACATGATGGCGGCGTTGCCGAAAGGGTATTAGCTAGCGGTAGAGCAGGCCCCACGCGTCGGGCAGCGGGTTTTCGGCCTGCTCGGTATGCGACAACTCGACGCGACTGCTCGAGGTCTCCAGAATCAAGGGCAGCGGGGCACCGTCGTCACCACCACCGAGAACCTGGACGGCGATGGTGCCCCCCGCTAATAGACCGAACGTGGCCAGCAATGAGGAATAACGCTTCATGATCGGTCTCCCTTGATTCGGAAGTCGGAAAGGCGAGGGCGCCGGGCTGGAGCGGAACGCGCGAAAGAAGCTTGAGGGAAGATTGCCAGACGTTAGCTGACCCTGCCAAGGAAAGTGTTCGATCCGTGACCCGATGATCGACATCCCTCTCCCTCTCCGGCATCCGATGTCGGTCTGATACCCGGCGGGGGCGCCACGAAACGGGGTGAGGCGACAGTCTCAGTCAGGGCGAGACGGGGCGTTCGGCGTGTAGCTCGAAGCGCAAGGTGGTGGAACCGACCCGGATGATATCGCCGTCGGCCAACGGCGTGTCGGCTCCGATCGGCGCGCCGTTGACGTAAACGCCGTTGGCGGAGTCGCGATCCCGCACGAACACGCCGCCTTCGCGGTGCAGAATGCGGGCGTGTTTGCGACTCACGCGGTTGTCGTCGAGGATCACGTCGTTGTCCGGCGCGCGCCCGATGCGCAAGCCGGCGGGCGGGATCGCCACCGGATCCGCCTCGCCGACACGCAGCCAGGCCCGGCGGCGGATCTGCGGCGCCTCCCGGGTGGTCGCCCCGGGCCGTGGCCCGTCGGTGTGCATCGGGCGCTGCCCGCGGACCGCCTCCTCCAGCGCGACGGTGCGCGGATCCGGGTCGATGCCTTGATCGTCGGCGAGGTTGCGACGAATTCGCAGGCAGGCGGCGAGCGCGTCGGCCTGCCGCCCGGATCGGTAGAGGGCGGTGATCAGCAGCCGCCACAGCCGCTCGTTCACCGGATGCTCGGCCGTCAGCGCGGTGAGTTCACCGAGTACCGCGCCCGCGCGCCCGCACCCGATATCGGCTTCCAGCCGGTCGGCGAGTGCGTTGAGCCGGCGCTCGGCCATGTCGGCGGCGAAATTGCCGGCGAACCGCAGTTCGTGCAGGCCCGCCACCGGTTCACCGCTCCACTGCGCCAGCGCGACGGCGAAATGCTTTGCCGCCGCGGCCGAATCGCTCGCCGCGGCGGCCATGCCCCCTTGCGTGCGGGCCTTTTCGAACCGGCCGACATCGCAGTCCTCGTCGCGGATCTCCAGGAGGTAGCCGGCGGGCACCGTGCGCAGCACCGCGCGATCGTCGACCCCGGCCCCGCGCAGGACCGTGCGCAGATTCGAGACGTAGGCGTACAGCCCGTCGACCGAGCGCGCCGACTGCTCGTCCTCCCAGATCGCTTGGACCAGCGCGGTTTTCGGCACCGCCCGGCGCCGGTTGATGACCAGGATCGCCAGCAGGGCGCGCAGCTTCACCCCGGGTACCGGAACCTCACTACCGCCGAACAGCAGCCGCACCGGCCCGAGCACCCGGATGTCCAGTGCCGTCCCATCGAAGATGGTCGACTCCATCGGAGCTCCCTCCCAACCACGCCACCCATGGCCGGTCCGCCCACCGGGTGCGCGAATATCTCTCGCGGCCTGCCCGTTCCACGAGTGCGTCCAGCATAACCAGCCACACCGGCAGACGTCCCGGCGTGACTACCCCTTATCGGAAGCTACCGACCGCGCCGTTTCATCGGCTTCTTCTTGGCGGCCGCGGGTTTCCCGCCGGAGCCGGGCTTGCGCGCCGCGGCGGGCTTCTTGGCGGTGCCGGATTTCTTCGCGGCGCTCGCCTGTCGCGGCGCGGGCCCCTGCCCCGACGGCGACCGCGAGCTGCGCTCGGAGCGACCGCGTACGACACCGACGAACTCCTCGGTGTGGTCGGTGGATTTCGATGTCGGCCAGGCCAGCACGATTTCGGTATCCGGGGCGTCGGTGACCGTCCGGTAGACCAGATCACGGCGGGCGTGCAGACGCGCGATCGAATGCGGGACGATGGTCTGCCCGACCCCCGCCGCGACCATCTCGAACAGCACCGCCGCCTCGTCGATATCGCTCGCGTCCTGCATCTTCTCGTCGGCGAGATCGGCCAGGCGCACCTCGGTGAACAGCGAGATCGGATGGTCCTTGGGCACCACGACGACCGGAAGTTCGCGATAGAGCGGGATCGCGCTGAGCCCGTCCCGGTCGATCGGCAGCCGCACGAAGCACATGTCGACCCGGCCGTCCCGCAGCGCCGCCTCCTGGTCGGCGGCCGCGAGCGCGATCACCTCTAGCCGGATCTCCGGAAAACGATCGGCCCAGATCCGGGTCCACTTCGACACCGTCACGCCGGGCGCGAAGCCGACCCGCAGCGCCGCCGGGCCGTCGGAGCTCTGCTCCTGAGCGGCCGCTTCGGCCTGCACGATCAGTTCCCGGGCCGCGCGCAGCAACTCCCGGCCGTCCTCGGTCAGTTCGGTGGGCGAGGCCCCGGGCACGAAGAGTTTCGTGTCCAGCTCAGCCTCCAGCTCGATCACGGTCTGACTCAGGCGCTGCCGCGCGATGTGCAGCGCCTTGGCCGCGCGGGCGAAATGCAGTTCCTCGGCAACCGCCACAAACCACCGCAGGCGCACGACGTCGATCGAGGAGAACCGGTCCATTCGGCCAAGCGTATTGCACGGTCATCGGGTCGCCTGCGAACCACCCCGGATAGCTCCGACTATGCTGACCCGGTGAGCCAGGAGAAGAATTCGCAGACGATGAAGCCGCTGACGGCGGCGAGCAAGCTCGGCATCTACCTTCCGGCGACCCCCGAGGAGTTCCGCAACTCCTCGTTCACCCGCGCCCAGCTCGACGCCCTGCGCAACGATCCGCCCGAGTGGCTGACCGAACTGCGCCGCACCGGCCCCTTCCCGCGCGACGTCACCGCCCGCAAGCTCGGCGTCTCCAACAGCGGCCTGCAGCGCGCCGACGTCGCCGACGCGCTGACCACCGCCGAGATCGACACCCTGCTCGCCGACCCGCCGGAGTGGCTGACCCGCGAGCGCGCCAACTTCGTGGCGGTCCGTGAAGAGGCCGACCGGGTGAAGGCCAAGGACGCCGACCGCCGCGCCGCCTCCAACCGTCCGGCCAAGAACCGCGGGGTCTAAGCGGCCATCGCCCAGATCAGGGCGAGGATCGTCAGCACGACAACCACCCCGAGGATGCTCAGCAGGATCTTCATGTTCGAGGCCATGTCCGCGGGCTGCTGCTGCGGACGGTAGCCGCCCTGCGGGTAACCGCCGCCCGACGAATAGCCCTGCTGGCCGTATCCGGTGGGCTGCGGCCGGGGCGGCTGGTACGGGATCGGCTGCGGCTGGGACTGCTGCCCGGTCATCGGCTGCGCGATCGGCATCGGATGCGGAGTGTGCGCGGCCACCTGCATCGGCATCGGCGTCGGGCCGGTAGCCGGCCGGTGTCCCCCGCCGGTCAGCACACGCTGCACCGCGACCGCGAATTCGACGCACGAGCCGTAGCGATCGGCGGGCCGTTTCGCCAGCGCGCGCCCCAGCACCTGATCCAGGCCCTGCGGCAGATCCGGGCGCAGCGAACTCACCGGCGGCGGCGGTTGCTGCAGATGCCCCTGGATGACGGCGGCCGCGTGCGGCGACTCGAACGGCACCGACCCGCTCAGCAGCCAGTACAGGCTGCACGCCAGCGAGTACTGGTCCGTGCGGTCGTCCAGCTGGGCTCCCGTCAGCTGCTCGGGTGCGGCGTAAGCCAGTGTGGCGGTGAAGGTTCCGGTTTGGGTGAGCTGTCTGGTGTCTTCGCGCGGGCGGGCGATGCCGAAGTCGGTGAGCAGCACCCGTTCCCGTCCGGAGCCCTTGGCCAGCAGGATGTTCGCCGGTTTCACGTCCCGGTGCAGCACGTTCATCCGGTGCGCGTAGTCCAGGGCCGCAGCGGTTTCGGCGATGATCTGCGCGGCTCGCGGCGGCGGCAGTTTTCGGGGATCCACCGAGGACGCGTCCGGTCCGTCGATGTACTGCATGGAGATCCACAGCTGCTCGTCCTCGACGCCCCGGTCGAACACGGTGACGATGTTCGGATGATCCAGCTGGGCAACGAGATCCGCTTCGCGCTCGAACCGGGCGCGAATCTCGTCGTCCTCGTACAGTTCCCGGCTCAGCAGCTTCAGCGCCGTCTGGCGGGGCAGGCGCGGGTGCCGCGCCAGATAGACCGAGCCCATGCCACCCCGGCCGAGCAGTCGTTCGATGGTGTAACCGGCGAACACATCACCAGGTTCCAGCACGTGTTTCTCCTTCCCCCTCGAGCGCAGGCGGAGATCCGTGCAACTCTTCGAACTTCCGGGCGGTTTGCTCGGATGCTACCCGGTCGGCGCGAGCGTCGGCCCGGCCTTCAGCCCGCCGCGACCGTGGAAAGCCTAGTGAGCCGGGCTTACCGGGTGGTAGGTGCCGTCGCCGGTGAGCACCCGATAGGCCCACGCCGAGGCGATCACCGCGACCGGGATGGTGATCAGCAACCCGAGACCGCAGAGCAGCGCGCCGATCACATTGAGCGCGGCCAGCGTGATCGTCAGCAGCAGCACCGGGCCCAGATTCGCGCGGATCACCGCCATGCTCGCCTTCATCGCGTCTACCGCGCTCAGGTCGCGATCGATGATGAACAGGTAGCTCCACTGCAGCAGGAACGCGACCACCAGCGACGCGATCGCCAGTACCACACCGAGCAGCGTCAGCAGCACCGACCCGGATCCGACCAGCGGCTGCGCGATCACCCCGAGCACGCCGAGCACGATCGACGCGATCAGGAACGGCCCGAAGTTCTTCAGCGTCGTGAACCGATTGAGCCTGGGCCGCTCCCCCGCCACCTCCGCCAGCGCCGCCTGGGTGAACACATTCCAGAACAACGTGGTCAGCAGCCAGGTGAGCACGGCGCCCAACGTCATCGCGCCGGCCGAATCGGCATCGGTATCGAAACCACCGGTTCCCCCGGTGACGACACCGAGCAAGATCCCGTACAGCGCCGTCACCCCGACCCACGGCACCGGATTCCCCTTGAACCGCTGCCAGCCGAACGACACCGCGTTGCTCGCCGAGAACCGCAGCGGCTCGGCGCCATACCCCGCCGGCGGCTGATCCCCGCCCTGCGCGGGAAACGCCTCGTACTGCCCACCCGGCTGGTCAGCGGGGCGATCGGGATCGAAGCCGGGGTAGGTCATGCGGTGCTCCTCTGCGCGATGAACGCTGCTAAAAACAGACCGAGACGTACTTTTCTCGGAGAATACCGGCAGTTACCCGTGCTATCGAGCCATCCGAATTGCGAGTTCGACACGATCCCGGCGCGGCGTAGCCGTCCTTAACGCTGCGATGCCGACGTTAAGGACGGAATTCCCGGCATTTCGGGCGGCACCGTCGCGCTAACGTCGTCATGGCAACGTTTAGCACATTCACCGCCTCGCAATAGTAGCGGTCGCGATAGTATCTGAACTGGAAGTATTCAGTCGGCGAGCGTGGAGGCATGCCATGGTCGATTTCATCGGCAGACAGCGCGAACTGAACGCCCTCGAAGTCGCGCTGGACGGCGTGCGGGCCGAAATCGGAACAGCGCGGCCGGGACGTTGCCTGATCCTGCGCGGGCGACGCCGGATCGGCAAGTCCGCGCTGGTCGAGGAGTTCGTGCATCGCGGTCGAGTACCGAATGTCTTCCACACCAGCGAGATCGGCTTCGGCACCGACCCCCTGATGGAATTCACCGATGCCGTGCGCGCCTCCACGCTGCCCGATGCCGAGGTCTTCGCCGAGGCCATGCCCGGCAATTGGACCGCGGCGTTCCGCCAGCTCGCGAGCATCCTGCCCGACGATCGGCCGAGCGTCGTCGTGCTCGATGAACTGCCCTACCTGATGGACGCCGCCGGCGCGTTCGAGAGCGTATTGCAGCGCGCCTGGGATCGCGAGCTCTCCCGGAAACCGGTACTGCTCATCCTCATCGGCTCCGACCTCGCCATGATGCACATGCTCACCTCCTACGGGCGGCCGTTCCACCAGCGCGGCACCGAGATGCGCCTGGGACCGCTCAACCCGGCCGATGTCGCGACCATGACCGGCCTGGACCCAGCGGCGGCCTTCGACGCGACACTGGTGACCGGCGGGCTGCCCATCATCTGCGCGCGCTGGCGCCCGGGCGATGACCTGTCGGCATTTCTCACCCGTGAACTCGCGGACCCGGTGAGTCCACTGGTCGTTTCCGCACAGCTGTCGCTCGCCGCGGAATTTCCGGACCAGGCCCAAGCTCGGCAGGTCCTGGCGGCGATCGGTAGCGGCGAACGTACCTTCACCAACATCGCCCGCGCCGCCGGCGGAATCGCGCACTCCACCCTGTCCCGCGCCACGGAACTGCTGACCGACAAGGGCATTGTCGCGGCCGAACTGCCGATCAGCTTGACCCCGTCCAAAGAACGCCGATACCGGATCACCGACCCCTACCTGCGCTTCTGGTTGACATTCCTCGGGCCCAACCTCGCCGAACTGAACCGGATGCGCTCCGACCTCACCCTCGCCCGGATCCACCGCGGCTGGACCAGCTGGCGCGGCCGGGCCGTGGAGCCCCTGGTCCGAGAATCGCTGGCCCGCCTGCTACCGGCCCACGGCATCCCCGCGGTCCCCGCGATCGGCGGCTACTGGACCCGCAGCAACGACGTCGAAATCGACATCGTCGGCGCCGACCGCGAGCCCGTCGCCCACGAACTGGCCTTCTTCGGTTCGATCAAGTGGCTGGAAAACTCCCCGTTCGACAACCACGACCTCCTCGCGCTACAGCGTCACCGCCACCGCGTCACCGACGAACCGGTCCCACTGATCGCCGTCACCCGATCAGGAGTGACCACCGACCATCTCGACGCCGTGTTCACCCCCGCCGACCTGCTCGAAGCCTGGCAACGGAGCAGCTGAAACCGATCGGCGCGACTAGCCTTCCGCGGCGAGCTGCCCACAGGCGGCGGCGATCTCCTGACCACGCGTGTCGCGGACCGTGCAGGGCACGCCCTGTTCGTTGACGCGGCGGACGAATTCACGTTCGACGGGCTTGGGGGCGGCGTCCCACTTCGAGCCCGGGGTGGGGTTGAGGGGGATGACGTTGACGTGCACTCGGGAACCCAATGCCTTGTGCAGTTTCTTGCCGAGCATGTCGGCGCGCCAGGGCTGGTCGTTGACGTCGCGGATGAGGGCGTATTCGATCGAGACGCAGCGGCCGGACTTGTCGGCGTAATAGCGTGCGGCGTCGAGGACTTCGGCGACGGACCAGCGGTTGTTGACCGGGACCAGGGTGTCGCGAAGTTCGTCGTCGGGGGTGTGCAGGGAGACCGCGAGGGTTACCGAGAGGTCTTCGTCGGCGAGTTTGCGGATGGCGGGGGCCAGGCCGACGGTGGAGACGACGACGTTGCGCTGGGAGATGCCGAAGCCGTCGGGTGCGGGCGAGGTGATGCGACGGACCGCGGCGACCACGCGCTTGTAGTTGGCCAGCGGCTCGCCCATGCCCCCGTTTTACAAACGCCCTGACCGGCAGGATCGCTGCTCAACAGCCTTCGAGCGCGGTAGGCTTGCACGACGGCCGACAGATAAGACGAGGAGCAGGCAATGCCGGACAGGAAGTACAGCAAGCCTGTCGTGATCCCAGAAAATCTCCGGCTACTTGAGGGGCCTACCAGCGGGATCGTGCACCTTCCCAGTCACCTCGATTGGTCCGGTAATGCCGACTACGATCTGGAGCGTCCGGGTCGAATCGTCGATCTCTACCGCGCGGTCATCAACGAAGCCATGAGTCCGAGCGACCTCCACGCCTATCTCAATCAAGCGGTCCTCAAACAACTTTGGTCATACATCTGGCTTCCCGTGTCGACCAAGCGTGCCTGGGAAAGCCGCTTCCCTGAACTTGCTGAACTCAGCCGCCTGACATCGGCGTAATCGCGTGGAACCACGCCACCGTCGACTCACGGAAATCGCTCTGTCCGTCGCGGGCGAGCACGGGTTCGCGCTGGCCGGCGGCTACGCGATCCGAGCCCACGGCATGGGCAACCGGCCGAGCGGCGACGTCGACCTTTTCACAGATTGGCACCGCAGAGCCGACTTCCCCGGCGCTGTCAAAGCCGTCGTCACCGCTCTCGAGCAGCATGGATACGCCGTGACCACCGCAATGACCAGCGAAACCTTCGCGCGCCTGCTGGTTCTTTCCACGACAGAGCCCCACCACGAACCCGACAAACTCGAGATGTCGGCCGACTGGCGAGCACACCCTCCGGTCTGGCTCGATGTCGGGCCAGTCCTTCACCCCGATGACGCCGTCGCCAACAAAATGTGTGCGCTTTTCGGGCGAGCGCTGCCCCGTGACTTCCTGGACATCGACGCCGTGATCACCAGCGGCCGATACGACCACGACCAACTACTCGACTTGGCCAAGAACGCCGACAGCGGTTTCGACGACCACCTCTTCGCAGACGCACTTGGCGCACTCACCCAGATCACCGACGACGCCTTCGCGGAGTACGGCATACCATCAGAGGTCGCCACTGCTATGCGCCGCCGATTCGCCGCCTGGCGGCAGAAACTTCGAAGCCCGTGATCTTATCCGATGGAGTACCGCGATCAACCATTGAGTCTCGTGACAGGAAACGTATCCAGGATGGCTACCCGACACACGAGGAAGTCCGTGCACTACTTCACCGTGCGGCCCTGGCGCTCTATCGGAATGAGCGCGAACTGATCGATCACAACGTCCACGAACAAGCTCTCGGATTCCGGATCGGTCTGTTCCTCGCGAACACAATCGAACGCCCGGACAGCAAGCTGCACGTAGATTCGGAGTACAACCGCCAAGGCACAAAACCGAAGGTAATCCTCAGTCAAGGCAGGATCGGAAAGAGACCCGACCTGGTGATCCATGTCCGGGATACCAATGAGTCGAACCTACTTGCAGTGGAGATCAAGAAATCCGCCGAAGCAATAGAGGACGATCTCGAAAGATTGTGCGCGCTGCAGTCGGACCCATTTCACTACCACGACGCCGTCCTGCTGATACTCGGTGCTACACCTCAGTGGCGATGGATCAGAACAGATCCGGAGCTGACTGAGATCCCCTGCGAGCAGAGGTTGTAACGCTCGTCGACGGTACCTATCCTTCTGCGGCGAGCTGACCGCAGGCGGCGGCGATCTCTTGACCGCGGGGGTCGCGGACGGTGCAGGGGACGCCCACGTTGGTCACTACTTTGCCGCCCGGCGTAGGTCGGCGAGGAGCAACGGGAGAATCGCTTCTTCGTGCAAGTCGTGGCCGTGGCTGTTCCGGGCTTCATCCGGCAATGCGGTTGGGGCCGCGGGAAGGCCGAAATATGTTGTGTAGGTGTCGGTGTCGAAACGCCAGCGGACGGCGTTCGGAGCGACCGCTTGCAGCGAATCGACAATGGCGAAACCGGCCGGATCGAAGTCGGCCCGGACGTGGATCTCGATCCCGGCATCGGCAGCACCAGCGATGAGATCCAGCGCGGCGAGCGCCGGAACCCCGTCGGTGCACACCATAGGCGGACATGCCGCTCCCAGCTCGTCCGCGGCCGCTTCGACAACGGTGGGGTTCTCGCAGAAGAAAAGCCGGGTAGGTGTGGGTTCGAAGCGCCACGGACCGAGGAAGTCCCGCAAAGTGAGCCACAGCGGCGCCCCACGCCGGTAGCCAGCCGAGATATCCAGCGGCACATTGAGAGTCAGCACGCGGGAAGAGACAGTGTCACAGCGCACGCCCGCCGCGGCCCAGGCCGCCCGCCATGCGCGCCCGGGTCGTGCCGGCCGGTCGACGCCCGCGGTGGCGGCGGTCAGGCGCGCTACCGCCCGTCCCAGTACGGTATCCGGGTCGAGCCCATGTGCGTTGCGAGTCGTGGTCGCGGCCAACTGCGCGAGCCGCATCGGCGTCCCGGCCCACGGCAACGCAGGCCATACCCTAGCGATCTCGGCGGCGAGAGCAACCGCGTCGCCCGATCCCAGACGCGGTGTACCCGATCCGTCGATCCAGGACTGGCCGACCTCGGCTCCGACGCCAGCGCTGTCCAGGATCTCAAGCACTCGGCGGCGTTCCCGGTCCGCCACTTGGCGTTCGGCGGCACGAACGTGCTGCCGCGCCACCAACGGTGCGCCGTCGAGCATTTCGACGAACTGCCGCACGGTAAAACCGTGTTCGGCGAGTCCGAATGCCAGCAATCGAAGCGCGACCGCCCGCCCCGAAACCTCCCACTCGGTACCCAGCATCCGCGCAACCTGGCGACGCTCCTCGACGGTCAACTCGATCCGCAGCGGCCCGGTTTCCACTTGCGCACCACGCCGTGCCCGGCGGCGGATCGCCTCGAGCACCTGCGCCGGTCCAGGCAGCGCCGCCCACGACCGCAAGCCAGCGGGCAGTTCGCCGCTCATTCCGCCATCGTGAACAGATCGTCCTGAGCCAGTGGCGGCGGTGCCTGCGCGACTCCAAGCCGGTCGACGTCCACGCTGGTGAGCGTGCCACCACACCACAGATACGGCAGTACATCGACACCGGGCAGATGACGTTCGCGGGCCAAGTCGTAGACCGCGACCGCGGGCACCGAGTCGTAGGTGCACCATTCGTCGTGCGCGGTCAGCATGATGTCAAGTTCAAAGTCGACGGTCAATCCCATGAACGACGCCTTCACCTGCGCGTCCACCCCGGTCATCGCCTCGTCCAGCCACACCCAGCGAGGTGCGTGCGCGGCAGCGGCGTCGTAGGCGACGACGGCGGCGGCGAACAGCGGCTGCGACAGCAGAACCACTTTTTCACCACCGGACTTCGCGCCGTGCTTGGCCGCGTCGAACACAATCCATTTGCTGGTCGATCCAGGCCGATACTGCAGGGTGATTTTGAGCCAGCCGCGGTAGTCCAATGCCTTCGTCAGCTGCTGCTTCCACTCCGCGGCACCGTCGGCGTTTGCCTCGCTGCGGGCTTCGTCGATCTTGCGGGCCAGGAATTCACGCACGCGTTCCTGTCGTTCCACCGACAGTTCGTGATAGCCGCGGCCGAGCGCTTCGATCACGGCGCCCGCGTCGGGATCGGCGGGATCCGGCGAACAGACCACCCGCACCGCATGTCCCTGTCTCGTGGGGTGCGCGGCGAGGTGGGTGTTGATATTGGCGAACGTGCGAGTCGTGTAATCGAGGCGATCCTTCAGATGCTCGATGAAGGTGGAACCCAATAGGGTCGCCAGCACCCGTTGTTGTTCGGCGTCGTACCCCCGGCGCTGCTCCTGGACGCGTTCGGCAAGAGTGTCGGCCGCCGCGGGCGGGAGTTGGAAGCCGTGCATGGAATCGCTGTGGATTTCGACGCGCGGCAAGGTGTCGTCTTCGTCGAGTACCCGCGCGTCCTGTTGCGGCAGCAGCGCTTGGCGCAGCTCCTCCAGCTTCTGCAGGCAGTGCCGCCAAGCCCTGGCCTCGACGGCCTCCTCGGCGTTCACCGAGATCGCCCGGCGCACCGCCGCCGCGAATTCCCTTGCGGCCTGGACGTTTTTCCGTTCGGGCGGCGGGATGTCCAGCGGCTGGGCGAGCCCCTGGCCGACAGCTTCCCAAAGCGCGGTCATGGCTGTGTCGCGCTGGCTCTCGGCCTTGGCGCGACTGTCCTCGTGGTTGCGCAGCACTTCCTCGGACCGGGCCGCCGCGGTTCCTGCCTGGGTGAGCTGATCCGAATAGGTCTCAAGGTCGTCGGACAGCTCGGTCAGCCGTGCCTCGAGGGTGCTCTTGCGGTCGAGTTGCTCGCGATGGCCCGCACCGAGTGCCTGCTCGGCGGTGGCGAGCCGGATGCCGACCTGGCGTCGGTGGTCGGCGACGGCGGCCAACTCATCTTCGGCGAGGGCACGGGCATCGGAGCGTTCGGCGAGCACGGTCTCCGCGTCGGCGAGCTTGTCCTCGACGAGTCTCAAACGGTTCAGCGCGTGCGCGTATCTGTCCAGGGCCGAGCGGAATTCAGTGAGCGCGTCGCGTTGGGCGTCCAGATCGGTCAGCCGGAACCGGTGGGTGCTCGCATATTCGGCGAATACGGCGCGGGCCCCGTCTCGGCGGGTGACATCAGTCGCGTGCGCACGCTCGGCGACCGCAAGTTCCTCGGCCCGGGTACAAGCGGCCCGTCCGCGTTCGGCCCACCGCACCACAGCATCGGCGACCGTGCGCTCGCCCTTCGCAGGCAGCGCTCGTTCCTCGGTCTTCAGCCGGGCAAGTGCGGACTCCGCGGCGGCGAGCTCGTTATCGATGAGCGCCAGCCGACGATCGAGCTCTTCGAGTTCGCCTTCCAGTTGTGCAATGAGCCGAACTCGCGCCGCTTCCCGCGCCGCAGCACCGACGAAGGCCGCCGGTCCGGTCGGTCCGGCGCGGCCCGTGAGCCCGCCGATGCGCCAACTCCCGTCTGCGGCAAGCCAATCCCCGGACACCTCGTCCGGCCGGTGCGCATACCAGCCGATCCCGGCCAGCACCTGATCGGCCACAGCGGCCGGCAGCCCGCCCGCCGCCACCGGCACCAGCACCGCGGTCAGGTTCGATACCGCCGCACCATCTCCGCCCTCGCTGTCAGCCAGCACCGTCACATCCGCCGTATCGAAATCGACGCTGCCGTCCGGATGTACCCAGGCGTCCAGCAAACCCGAGCCGCCCAACGCGGCTTCCAACAACGCGAGGGCGGCGTCGTCGACTCCCGGCGCCGGATTGACCAGCCGCCACAGCGGTGCGCCCTCCTGCTCCTCGAGATCCGGGCGTGCGCGTCGCTGCCACAGGTTCGGGGCGGGCGGCACGGCCTCGGTCTGCCGCCGCGCGTCAGACAGTTTTTCGGCGGTCGCAGCCCGCTGGGTGGCTAGTGGCGCACGGTCCATCCGGCGCTCTTCAGCACGCTGCGACCAGCTCGTACGGACATCGTGGAGGTGTGCGCGCATCGCCTCGAGCACCGAAACGGGCAGCGGCACCGTGCCTTCGTCGTCGATGACGGTCATCTCGGCAATCAGATCGCACCACTGGCCGACCAACGACTCCGGGCAGAGCGTCACCTCCGCTTCGGCCGCCCAGGCCCGCACCTGCTCAGCGAAGGTATCGGCGGCGATCCGCACCGTCGCCAGCGCGTCGGCCTCATCGGCGCGGGCCAGCTCGACCGAGGCCGCCACCTGCTGCACCGTCTGTCCGGATCGCTCCACCTGCCGCTCCGCATGTGCCTGTGCCGCATCGAGCTTGCGTAGTTGCGCGTACCGTTCCTGCCGTGCATGCAGGGCTCCGCTGAGCGCGTCGACCTCCCGATCCGGCAGATGACGCGCGACAGCATCGGCGAGCCCGGCGGCATCGGCATCGACGGTGAGTGTCGCGGCGGCGTCGGTGACGGCATTCTCCGCACTCGTCGCCTCCTTGCGGGCGGTCTCGACTCTCTTGGTCGCGGTTGATTCTGCCGCATACTCAGATTCGGCCCGCGTCGTCGCCGCCCGATGCTGGTCGTCGAGGTTCGAGAGCTCACGGCGCAAGCCCTCCACCCGCCCAGTTGTGGCGACCGCATCCCGGTAGGACTGCGATTCGAGTAACTCGCGCAGCGCGGTGTCACTGTCTGCGCGTTCGGTTTTCGTCGTGGACAGCTTGGCTTGGGCATCGGCCAGCTCGGCCCGCGCCTGCTCCAACCGCGTCTCAGCGGTCTTCTTGGCGTCGGTCGTCTTGTCCAGACTGGTTGTTGCACTCGCCATCTCATCGGCCCGCCCACGCAGCACGGTCCGCGCCCAGGGCCGCCAGCCGGTGCGGACGAATAGGGCGATCGCGCGCGCGGCATCCTCGGTGCGCTGCATGGACAGCCGCAGCTGCTCGAGATGCTCCCACCCCTCGGCAAGCTGATTGACCTCATGGGTCGCTAACGGCGGCAACGCATCTCGCAACGTAGCGGCCAAGCTGGCGGGGTTGAGCCGCTCCCCCAGTTTCGGTTTGCGTAGCTGCTTGAGCAATTCGGTGAGGTTGTCGTAAGACTCCGCCGATAGGTCGAACAGTTCATCGGCGAGACGCGCCCGATAAGCCGTGGCGTTTGGCGGCACCGTGATTCCGTCGATCTTCTTCAGATCTTTTTGCTCGATGGCCCGCCCCTCGGAAAGCAGACGGAAATCGCGGCCGGGCCGGCGCTGGGTGTGGAAATGCCAGGTGCTCACCGCCCCGGAGCCGGTGCCCGCCCGAGCCGAGGCGCCGAGGCCACAGACGAAATAGTGCGCCGCACCGTCGGCGTCGCGGCGCCCGAACTCCACCCAGGCATATCCCAGGCCTGCGTCGGCGGGCTCGCGCGGGTCGTCACCGTCGCCGGTCGGCAGCAGATTGAAACGCATCGTCCGATGCTGGGAACCGAACGGATCCAGCACCGCAGGCGCGATTTCACCGCGCAACAGCATCAGAGTCGTCAGCTCGAGCACCTTGGTTTTTCCGGCGCCGTTGCCGCCGCGCAACACCAAACGGCCGTCGGCGAACCAGAATTCGGCGTCGTCGTATTCCCACAGATTGACGATGCCCACCCGCAGTGGTTGCCAGCGCGTTCGGCCCGGTGCCGGCAAGCCACCCGAAGTCGCGGACCGCAGCCATTCCGCCCCCAGATCGGCAGAGGCGCCCTCGAGTTCGATGTCGGCCTCCGGTACCAACGTCATTCGGTGTCCTCCAGACGAGCGGTGACGGAAACGACCCGGGGATCGCGGTAGCGCGCGGCGATCGGCGTGAGTTGCCACAATCCGGGCCGCAGGCCCGGACGCAGCAGATCCAGAGCCCGCAGCAACTCCATCGCTCGTTCGCTGCGCGCGGTTTCGGACGCGATCTCGTTGGTGATCGACTTGGGATAGCGGGCCGCGACTTCCAGCACCGCAGCGGCGAGATCAGCGTCGGTCACCACGTCATCGTCGGCGCGTCGCCGGAACAAATCGTCCAAGATCATCAGGGTGACGAAATCGACGGCACGCAGTCGCGGGAACGGCAGGTCGGTATCGGCCTCGTCATGCGCGATCAGGGCCAGCCCCTCCGCGCGCTGTTCCACCGTCCATCCGGTCATCTCGGTGCACCAGGCCACGACCCGGCTGCGTTGCCGTATCAAATACGCCCGCTCGGCCTCGGTCAAATCGGTGTAAAGGCAGACCGGCAATTCGATCAGCCGCCGCATCACTGTGAACCGTTCGGCCGACTCGGTCAGCACCGGACCGCGCTCACCGAGCGCTGCGGTGAACGACGCCGGATCGACCATGCGCAGCAACATCTCCCGCTGCACCTGATAGGTGGTGCCGATCTTGTCGGCCCGGCGAGCCCAGCCATCACCGTGGTCCGCGCCGACCGGCCACAGCACCCCCGCCGACACCAGCAACTCCACCGCCGCCTCGAACAGCTTCCGTTCCGCGAATTGATCGGGGTCATAGCCAGCGACATCGCAGTCCTCGCGAGCAGACAGCACTCGCACCCGATCCGACAGATCCTGCGTCGTGGTGATGTCCTCCGCGTCCTCGGCCGCCGCGGCCGCCAGCAACGCCAGCACCAGCATTCGGCGCGGCGGAGTCGTGACCCTGCGCGGAGCCACCACCACATCCCCCAGCGGCAGGCGGAACAACCGCGCCGCGGTGTCGGTGACCACGAGCCGGTACCCCAGACGGGAACTGAACCAGTTCATCAATTCGGAACGGTGCCGGGGATGGCGCACCAGCGCGAACAATTCCGAGTGTCGACGTCGATCCAGTACCGGATTCGCGAGCAGTCCCACGAATGCGCGGCGCCGATCCACCTCATCGCGTGCTGCGGTGTCCACTACCTCAGACCTCAACTGCCGGTTCGAGATCGAATCGCCAGTTGGTGGTGACGAACCGGCCACCCGGCGAGAGCACCGTGGTGGTCGCGCCATCAGCGGGCGAGGTCAGCGACACTCGCCAGCGACCATCCTCGGTCAGCGCCGAACGGTACTGCTCGCCGCGACGTCCACGGGCCACAGCCAGGAATTCGAGCAGCAGACCCAGCTCTGGCTGCGTCAGCGCGTCCCACTCCGCCAGCGATGTTCCCGACCGAGCCCGCAATGACGCCTCGGCCGCCCGGCGCTCCGCCAACGCCGCGGCTCTGGACCGGCGGGCGGCCTCACGCCCCACCGAGTTGTCGATGGCCTTTGTGCGTTTGCCGACCGCCGCTCGATGCCCGTGCTCCCGGAAACGGCCGGTGATCGGGGCCGCGTCCGCCTCCCGCCACGGCGTGCCGTGTTCGTCCGCGCCTTCGGCGGCAATGATCAGATGCCGAGCCGGGAAGACTCCGACACCCGTATCCCACATCCGCCACGCCGACTCGTCATCAGGGGCCCGCTCGATTGCCCGCGCCAACGCGAGCAGCTCACCGCGGCGGGTCAATGCGCCACCGGTGTCCATCAGAATATGCATGTTCCGCGCCCACGGCGCCACCAAGTCACGTAACTGGCGACGCAACCGACGCGCCTGCCCGTCTGCCCCGCTGAACCACCTGCCGAGGGCCTCCCCGGTGCGCTCCCACCGCTGCTGCTGCGCGTCTACCACCATGTCAGGCGCATCCTCGGGCAGCGCGCCTCGCACACAGGCCCGCCACGCCGATTCGGTCAGCACCAACTCGAGTCCGGTGATCATCTCGGCGATCGCTGGCGTGTAGGTGTCCACCTGTTCACCCCACATGCCGATATAGGACTGCAAAGTCCGCCACAGAATCTCTTGCTTGTCCGGGTCCGGACCGCCCGACAGCGCATGCGCGAGACTGCGCTGCCAGGTACGCGCCGCCACTGCCATACCGTGATGCAGGGTGATGATCTGCTGGAATTCGGCCGCAGCGGCCGGAAACCGGCGTTCGCGCAAGGCAATTACGAACTGCTCCAAACGATCGTGGATGGCTCGTGGCGCCAACGTCAGATCGGCCGCCGCGTCTTCCTCGGCCGCCAGCTCCAGCGTCCAGAATGTGTGCAGCCGGGCAGCGGTCGGGGTCAGCTGGAACCGGTCACGGCGGCGCAGAAAGTCCTCGCCGGTGCGCGCGGGTTCCTGCCAGCGGGTCAACACACCCCACCGCACCAGACTATCCAGACGTGCGTCCAGCGCGAACGCATCCTCGTGCAGCAGCCGGTCCGCGATCGCCGCCGAACCGGTGCGCTCGCCGACCCAGGTACGCAACCGAGTCGCGATCTCGCCGTAAGCCATCCCGGTCAGGCTCGTATCCTGCGCTTCCAGCATAACTTCCACGATCGCCCGATACTGCGCCGCGAACCGCGATACGAAATACGCAGGGACGAGCTCCTGTCCTGGCAGATGCGCCGCCCACGCATCAGGACCGGCCGCTTCCTCGAGCTCGTCCCCATCCCGCACGGGAACTACGGTAGCGGCCCAACATGAGTCAAAGCTATATGCAATTGGTGGTTCGCAGGCCCGCAGCTCCGCTGCGGCAACCGCCTCGCGGGCGGGGATAATTGCGTTGTCCACAACAGTCGTCAAGTTCAGGCCCGCAGCCTGGCGAAGCACATGATGTGGTCGTGACCTGACCCCGTAGGTTCGGTCCGGCGATTGTGAGAGTCTTGTGCCCCCGCGTTGTGGGCGGGAAGGCTCGATCACGATGACGACCAAGAAGAGGCACACCCCCGAGCAGGTAGTGCGCAAGTTGACCGAGGCCGATCGGCTGCTGGGCGAGGGCAAGGACGTCGCCGAGGTGTGCCGCACCTTGCAGATCACCGAGGCCACCTACTACCGATGGCGAAACCAGTTCGGCGGCCTCAAGGCCGACGATGCCAAACGGTTGAAAGACCTCGAGCGCGAAAACTCGACTCTGAAACGGCTTTTAGCCGAGGCGGAGCTGGAGAAAGCCGCGTTGAAGGAGATCGCCAAGGGAAACTTCTGAGCCCGGAACGACGGCGAGCCGCGGTCGAGCACCTGATGCGAGTCCTGGACCTCAGCGAGCGGTTCGCCTGCCGGATCACCGGGCAATACCGAAGTACCCAACGCCGCGAACCGCCCGGGCAGACCCCGGCCGATCCCGACGCGGCGTTGCGAGCATGGCTGTGTGATTACGCCCGCGCGCATCCACGCTGGGGTTTCCGCCGCGCCTATCACGACGCCCGCGGCGAGGGCTGGACCACCAATCATAAGAAGATCCAACGGCTTTGGCACGACGAGGGACTTCGAGTGCCGCAGCGGCGACGACGGAAAAGAATGGGGACCTCCACGGCCACCGACGCGACCGCCAACGCACCGAATCGGGTCTGGGCGGTGGACTTTCAGTTCGACGCGACCCAGGACGGGCGCCCGGTCAAGATCGTGTCGATCGTCGACGAACACACCCGCGAATGCTTGGGCGGGCTGGTCGAGCGCTCGATCACTGCGGACCGGCTCATCGACGAGCTCGACCGCCTCGCCACCGGCCGCGTCTACCCGGCGGCGCTCCGCAGCGACAACGGACCCGAACTGGCCTGTGAGGCCATGCGGGACTGGGCCGGCGAACGCGTCGGGCTCGCGTTCATCCCACCCGGGCAGCCCTGGCGCAACGGCTACATCGAATCGTTCAACGGCCGCCTACGGGACGAATGCCTCAACCTCAACAGCTTCTGGTCACTGATCCAGGCCAGAGTCGTGATCACCGATTGGAAGGACGTCGAGGCAGCAGCAGGCCGACCGGAGGCTGCTGCGGGTAGCCATCACCCGCGCCCGCCACCTCGTTGTCTTCATCCGGCCGATCGGCTCAATACCCTTAACCCCAGGCACCCCTAGTAGTCGCTAACCACGAGTCAACTAACTCCGGGAGCTCCCTGCTCGTAGCGAGGGTGGTCTTCGTCAGCGCATTTCGCCAAGTGCAGGGGCGCTGGCAGCACCGTCCGGTCGTCCCAGCCGACCGTCTGCTGACAGAGGCGCGCGGTGAGGGCTGCGAGTTCGTCGGCACACCAGCCACCTGGTCGAGGAATCGAGATCTCGATGCCGGTGAGTGCGTGCCAATCGTCCGCCATCCACCGCTCGCGCTTTTCCGGCAGAGTCCATCGAGTGTGACTCGTCCCTGCGCGGCCCTGAGCACCGGATCGGTGAACCCTCGACGGTTGGGCAAGCATCCAGCTTTCGGTGTCTCCTTCTTGATGTCGATAGAGGAATGCGCCGGGCAGGTCTGGCTGGTGGGGATCAGAAACTCGAGGCGAGTGGTCCTGGTGACTGGGCCGGGACGTACGGTGTCCCGACGCGCAGCGAACAACCGCCAGGTCATCGTGTCGAATGGACGAGCCTGGAAGCGAGTGATCGCCGAATCTGGCGTTGGTCAACCCAACCCAGAGACTTTGCGCCCCTTCAGCATCCACGAAGACAGCTAGCGGCACGCGCTTCGGCAGCGAGCTCAGCGCTTGGTCGACGTGGTCGCGAACGAGGACGGATTTCGCTCCCGTCCGCCCGAACTTCTCGTACCCGATTTGGCCACGGTGATAGCGGGCGTTGGCCTCCCGATACGGCAGCCAGCCTTCGCTGTCGTCGTACATTTGGACGGACCAGCAATCGGCTGAGTCAGGCGTCGATTGGATCGCCACCATGCGGATCACCATCTGGCTGGTCGCCGAGCGGCCGACCTTACGTCTCGGGGTGTGTTGGCGGATATGGATACCGACCAAGGTGGCATCTCTGGTCAGCGACGATGTTCGCGCACCGACGGTGGCGACCGCCAGCCGGTTGTCGATCACCCCCGCCTGGCGAAGCAAGTCCCGCAGCCCCGCGACAGCCGGGTAGTCCACAACGGTTGAAACCGTACCGTCGGGCAGGCGACGCGGCGGAGCTGGCGGGTTGTTCGCGTCCAGGAATTGGGCGACGACACCGAGATTGGCGAGGCCGGATCGCAGGGGCGGCTTCGCGTCGTGAGTGATCTTCTCGTCCTTCCATCGAGTTTCGACCCATGCCACCACAGCTGCATCGGGTTCGGCATGGACGTGGGGGATCTCGTGAAGGTCACGCTCGTGGCTGCCGTGGGCGAGCAGGGATTCGTCACGGTGGAACACCGCCGACAGGCGGCTCGTAAACTCGACAGGCTCTCCGTCTTGGAAACCGACTAGGTCTGAAACATCCTTGGAGCTGTATTCAGCAAGGGTGTCCAACATTCGGTGCCTGGTTTGCCGGTCACCGTAGAGGCACAGAACACGGAGGCCTTTGATGCCGGAAGCGATTATCGCGGTGTCGATTTTGTCCGGAGGGACCGCTCCTTCGATCTGCTTGGGCACGCTGATCTTTGTTTTCTTATATACGAGATCTTGCAGACCCAGGCGATCCCGAACTTGACGATGTAGTTGGAATAGTGTCCTGGCACCGGGGCCTTTGCCGACCGGATGTTTCGAGGGCTTTCCGATGAGGCGCACCGACCCCGGCCCACCGCCGAAGGTGTCCGGCAGTGTGGGGAGCGGGTCGAGTTCGCAGCTGTTCACGATCTCGGCGACGAAGTCGCTGTATTCGGCGTTGGGTCTGCCACGATCTGGCCATGGGCCTCGCACGGGCAGACGCAGGATGGGCCGCATAGTGTCGCTGGGAGCAACCCAGGCGTTCTTGACGTCCCACCACGAATTCGGCATCCGGGCCACGTGACCGTCGAGCCGCAGGTATAGGCCCGCCGCTCCGGGAAGCGTCACGATGTGAGTGCTGATGTAGATGGTGGCGTGGTGTTGCCCATTGGACCAGGTCCGAGTGATCGGGTCGTCCCAGGCGATGAGGTTACCCGTGGTGTCCAAACGGAGCGAGATCGGCAAGTGGTCGTCAATGGTCAACGGTTCTGCCGCAATCGTGGCCGCCAGATTCCACTGCGCCATCTTGTACAGCCAGCCTGGAGCGCGGATGGTGCCCTCGACAACCTCAGCGTAATCAGCTACTGCACGGAGGGCCAGCTGAGAATCCACGAGATCTGTTGCAAGGTAATCGCTTTGGTCTCCAGTAAGGTGTAGATGCTCGAACGAGCGCACAGCGGTAGCGAGTAACCAGGGGTCGATCGGCGCTGTGGTGATCAACAGTGAGTCGGTGCCGGCTTCCTTCTGCTGCCCCGACAGTTCCCTGGCCGGAAACAACCCGACGGGCTGTCCCGTCACCGCGGTCAGGGCGGTAGCAAGGTTCGAATACCGGGGAGAGAATGGGCCTTTGCGACGAACCGCGGACACAAACCGCTCCCAGGCAACGCTGAAATCCGCTGTCATCGGATATAGCACCAGCGACCCAAGTACGGCTGGATCGATCCGGAAGTCGAGGGTGTGAAGCCCCGGTTCACTCTGATTCACTTGCGATCTCCCGCTGCTCGGCGAAATCGAGGATTTCGGTGAGGGTATCGCCGTAGAGTCGCTGCATAAGGTCGAAGTGACCCTCACGCTGCCATTCGGTGCGCAGCTTGGTAATCAGACGTGGCATGTCGGACTGGCCACGGGAGTCGATGAATGCGTAGTCGACGAGATGGATCTCGCCTGTGGTGCCGCCTCGACGTGCACGTCCTGCCAGCTGAATGAGTCCGTTGAGGTTCTCAGCGACGATGCCGAGCTTGATTTCGGTCGGCATGGTGCTGAAGTACGGCAGCGAGTTGAACATCTCATCGAAGCTCTGGCCAGCGACGCGCCGGACGATCTCCAGTACTCCGACCGGATCGGTGGTGGCGCGCACCGCCGCTGTGGCCCGGCTATGGACGTGCGCAAGGATTTGGGCCGGCTCATCGATAATCGGGACTGGGCGGACCACGAGCCACACCGAACCCAGCAGCGATCGACCTTCGGAATCAACAATGTTCAAGCCACGTTCGGCGCGGCCGAGCGGCGCGATCAGCACCGAGCCGTCAACCTTGGTGCCGAAGGATTCCAGCTGGTCAGCCGGGAGTGGCGTCCACCGACGGTTCGAACCTTCGTCGCCCGGACGGACGGCGGCGACAATCTTGTCTGCAGGAACACCTGCGTTGCTGATTCCGTCTGCGAGGTCGCGCACGCCTTCGTAGGAGGTCACTGCCAGTAGCAGTCGTTGGCGATGCAGGGCTTTCGGATCGGCAGCAAGGTCACGAAGTGCAGGGGCCAGCCGCTTCTTCCAGAGGATCTCACCAAGCCGCACCAGCACTTCACTACGGGCCTCCCCGTTCGTACCGGACACGCGCAGAAAGTCTTCGCCGTCGAAAACTGGTGACGACAGGATGCGGACACCACCGGAGTGGTCGTCGGACACCCACCACGTTGGTTTCGTGAAGACGTGATGGTGCGGCGCGCCCGGGAAGTAGGACGTCGCCGAAAGCCCGACTACCACTCTGGGTTTACCGAAATGTGCCAAGGCAGTCAGGTCACCGATCGACGTGACGTAATTGTGCGGGTCACCGCCGAATCCACTGACTCGAAGTGACGTCTCGTCCGGTCGGTCGGGATCGTATTTCTCGGTGAACGCGAACAACGACCGTCCCAACGGGCCATAGGGAGTCGCACGCCATTCCGCGTATGGTCCGAGGGCCTCGGCGACATCGCGGGCCGCCGTGATTCCCGACGCTTGAAGTTGCGGTGCTGCGTAGACGAACCGAAACAGCATCGAGCGCAACTGCTCCAAGTAAGCGCGCCGAACAAGCCTGTCGGTCACGACAGCACGCTCGTCGACTTCTTTCAGTTGACTATGCGGATCCGGGCAGTCCGCAAGCGTCTGGGCGATCGTGGCCCATGCTGGCTGAAACTCATCGTTTCCGGTTGTCAGGCTGGTCACTCGATGCAACGCTTCCCGGATCGGGAGCAGCCAGTCGGGTACCGTCGTCGGGTCGCCCTCACCCGGAAACAAGCCCTGCAACATCGCGTAGTGCGCCGGCAATGGCGCTACGCCCTCAGGAATGCCGAACAGCGTCGCGACCAACCGAGCGTCCCAACGGCGAGGCAGCAGCCACCGCCCGAACAACGGGTGGCCAGGATTCCGACCGCGCTGCGCTCGCCGGAACGCGCCTTCGGCGAGATGCCCGGTGTATGTCTCGGCGAGGAACCGTGCCTGAGCGGTAGCGGCGCGGACCTCGTGCTCCACCGAAGCATCTACACGTCCGGACGAGTCGGCTAGCTCATTATCGAGCCGCCGCAGCGGAGAAGGCCGGGCACCCGATCGACGGTCAGCCAAGACGAGGTCGCGCGCGCTGCGGCCGATCATTGCCGCCTGGAACGCGTCGATCTCGTCGATGAGGACGATGTGGCTGCGACGCAATAGAAGTTCCTCAACACGGAGGTTCTCATCGATGCGACCATCGATCTCGGTCGGCACTTGAACGACACCGACGTGCCAGTTGGGATGAGAGGTGACCACAACCGACGCGGTCAGCGCGGCCCGCACATTACGAAATTTGCCACAGGAACGCTTCCACGGACACACGGCACGGCTACCTCCGGCGCGGCCGTCCTCGCCCACCTTGCGGAGTCCATCACATGGTTCCTGGCCTGGCTGCCAGCTATCAACCGCGCTGTCCGTCAGCGCCGCTGACGGCATTGCGCAGCCGTAGGCCAGGTTCGTGAACGTCCATTCGCCCAACGGATCCGTGCCAGCATTTCGGGCGGTTTCCTCGGCGAGCTTCTGCGCCGACCGCGGTGACGTCAAGGCCACGACCGCGTTGTCGTGCCCGAGGGCACGGAGGCTTCGCTCAATGGAATACGCGGTCTTCGCGACAACGGCGTTGGTGGGCACCACGAGGCTGGCCACCATGTTGTTCTCGACACACCAGCAGGCGACGAGTTCGGCCACGACATTCTTCCCGACGCCGGTGGGTGCGTGCAGGATCTGAGTCGGACCAGCCCGAAGGGCCCAGCCGTCCTCGACTTCTTCACCTGGCTGGGTGCCGAGATGGTCGAAGATCCGGTTCACGGACTCAAGTCGATGGATCTGTCCGAACGCGGTGTCCAGCTGCACTGCGAGATCGCGCAGATCCGAGATCGGGATAGTGACCGAGGCTGCATCGGCGGCACCCCCAATGATGGTGGGTACCTCCCTCACCGCCTCCTTCTCGGTCAGCTCTAGGCGATACCGGACATCCACGGTCCGGCTTCCCCCGTCTCGCTGGCCGAGGTTCAACGGCGTGGCGAAGAGGCCGGACCGCGCGACCGCGCGGACAGCCCGTGGTCGAACTTCCCGTTCATGGAGCAGAAAGCCAAGGCACTCGTCGACGTACTCGAGTGGGGCACACCCCAGATCGACCAGCAGCTGGTCGTCCGCACCCATCCGGAAACCGGGGATCTGCCCGGGAATGAGCTCATTCACCAAGCGTGCGAAGACATTCCGGTTCGCCACTTCGACCTCCCGGAAGCGCAGGAGCCGCGCGATTCGCGACCGCTCAGCCTGCTCCAGCGAGTGCCAGCGTGACCACACCTCCACGTGCCCGCTGAGGAAGTAGAGAGCGTCATCGAGCCGCACGTAGGTCTTGCCGTCGTCAGTCCTCCGCGGAAAGTAGTGCGCGGCAAGGCCGAGCGCACCACCGACAACAAATGACAGGCCGCCGCTAACGGGTCCCTTGTTGACTGGAGTCATCGCTGCTGTCCTCCCTGGGCACGAACGTGCTTCACGAACTGGCTTGACGTCCAGATCTTCTTCTCCGCCAGTAGCTCCCGCAATACCGGCAGCTGGGCGGCACGGTAGTCGGGAACGACGACGTGGGCTGCGGTCGGCGGCTTCGCGGCGATCATGAAGGGGTCGACCTGGTCTTTGACGTCGACCTCCAACTTCCGGCCAGCAACTTGAACCAGCAAATCGATTGCGTCGAGACCCGCCCACATGCCGACCTGCACGTCCTCGATCTTCTGAAGGTCCCGTTCGAGTGCCAGTTCGGAGATGCCCGGTACCGTGATGTGGCGCCAGACAGACAGTTCCAGGCAAACGGATCCGTCTGTCGCGATGGCGTCGGGGCTGCGGTGTGATTCTGTGAGCGACGACAGGAGTGGCTGTCCCTCAGGACTCGTCGGGTCCGCGAGCCGGAACCGCGCATCGTGATGACGGAAGTCGCAGCTCACCATTGGGGGACGGACTCTCATCGGCCACCGACAGACTGGGCACGGCCACCAATATCCGGAGCCGCCGCCCGGCCAGACGCGCTCCGACCCGATCGGGTCGTACTTGGCGACGCTTCGAGCACCCGCCTTGTTCCTGAGTTCGATTAGCTTCCGGCCGTCGCCGGCGGGGTGCTCGATGAGGAACCGACGCGTTGCCTCGTAGGCGCGCTGGTCAGCGCTCGCGATGAGACCGCTGTAGACCGCCCTCTCGACTTGCTCTTGTTGCTGCCAAGTCCAACTCGGCAGCCAATCCTGTGATGGGTCGGCGCTATTCGGGAAGAGTCCCTCGGCGTACTCGCACGCGATGTCGACAGCGGCGTCACTGAGGCTGCCGTCTGCATCGAGCAGCACCACGTCGCTGACGGGACTACTCGGCCCCACAAGCGCCGAAAGCGGTTGGTACAGCTTCTCGATCAACATCGCCGGGGTGAACGACGTGTCCGCCGGACCGAACACCTTCATTACGACTCCCGTCATTCGAGAGACTTCTCGCCATGCCTCCGTACGATTCTCGCGCTGAGACCATGCCACTGCGGCGCGGAGGGCGGCAGAGGTAACCAGACGAACCGTCTGGTGATCAGACTGGAATTCGTGCATGCGCTGGACGATAGCGATACCCACTGACAGGTTCCCGTGATCCAGCAGTGCGCACCGCGCCCGCAGCACCTATTGCCAAGCGGGACACTCCGACCTCGGCCTTGCAGGCCGAGGTCGCCGAGCTGCACACCGGTGCTGCCGAGCACACCGGCTGGTCCTCGGCCGTCCAGCTCCTGCATCTCCGCGCACCACGCATCGCGTCACCTCTGCCGCGGTGTAACTACCTGGCCGAACATCACGACCAGTGTCCGGCGCTGAAATCCTCTGGAGCGCGCTATTGCTCCGCAGCGAGCTGGCCGCAAGCCGCAGCAACCTCCCGCCCGCGAGTATCCCGAACGGTGGATGGCACGCCTTGAGCCCGAAACCGCCGAACGAGCTCTTGTTCAACAGGTTTCGGACTGGCACCCCACTTGTTTCCAGGGGTCGGATTCAACGGAATCAAGTTTGCATGCGGGAGCCGAAGGCCTTGTGCAGCTTCTTACCGAGCATGTCCGCACGCCAGGGCTGATCGTTGACGTCGCGGATCAGGGCTTACTCGATGAAGACGCAGCGGCCGGACTTGTCGCTGTCGCAACGGGCAGCTTCGAGGACCTCGGCGATCTCCTCGAAGCCTGGTGCCTCGCAACAACGACCAGTACTGATTCGGCCGACCGCCACCGCACAACCGCGGCACGCGGTGACAGTCAGCCGGCACCGAAGATGACAAACCTCGGACACGACCGGCAGCCGATCCAACGAGTCTAGTTGCGGCTTACACACATTCATGGCCAGCCAATCGCCGCCGATGGTCTCCAGTTGCCCCGCGAGACTCCACATTCACACAGACGAATCCGCTGCGGCCAGTGCTCGAAGGCGCTAGTGTCAATGCCATCCCGCAACGGGACCGCCGGACGAACCGCGGTTTCCAGCAGGGTCCTAACAACAATTAAGCGCACTGAGGCATGCCGCCTCTACGCACTGGCATACCTCGGTGCAACCGTCCATACCTATAGGAAGACCTGACGATGAGCTATCACAATCCGTACAAACTTTTCTTGCCGCAACACACGCCAAGTAAGCATCGCGTCGTCGCGCTATACAGCTCCGACGGCTGGGACGAACTCAAGGCGATAGCCACATTCGACAACCGATGGGACGCAGTCCGGCTCGCCGACGCTTTGAATGAACTACTCGCCGGCACAGGCCTTGCCCCGGAATTCGTGATGGAAGCTGTGCACAGCGCTCCCGGACCGGTGCGTGCCGAAGTCGAGCGCATCGCCGAGAAGATTTCGTCCGACGTCGAATCCGACATGAACCTGTTCGGGAAGGTCCACAACAAATACCTCGACGCACTTTACAGACCGTCCATCTGCGGTGTAATGCGCTTCCCTGTCAGATCACCGATCTTCGATGACAGCGGAAGCGAAATCGACAGGGACACAGCCGCCGACCTGGACGAGGACGAGTACTATTTCGAAACCATCATCACGCCACGGACTGCGGAAGCGCTGCGCACGGCAGGAGTAGTAGCCGCTGATGAGATCAAACACCCTGATCTCAGCTACGGTCTACCGCCAGCACTCGAAGGGCAGAAGCCTGGGTTCTACAAAAAACTCGCGCAGTGTTTCGAAAACCTGGTCGACGACCTCAACCGGGGGGATGACCCCGAACCCCGAAGCATGGGTGAAGAGATCGCGTTGTGGTTAATGCTTGCGGATGCCGAAGAGTTCCCGGACTCGGACATGGAGCCAGCATCGATCCGGGACCTCCCCGAATCTGAGCACGATTATTCGTTCGATGAGCTGCGGGAAGCGCTCTATCAGGATCATGACTTTCGCGACCTCTTGCACACCGGTAAGAAGGTCATGGGCCTGAGTCTGGATGAAGTATTCAAGCCATTCAGGAACCCGCCGCCGCGGCAGCGTCGGCGGCCAACCGCAACTCGCAATTAGCAAGAGCTCTTGAGCCAATGACGCACCGGACCAGGGAATATCGGTAGTTGGGCCCTAACAACGCTCGTCCGTGCAGCTGCCGTTCAGTGGCGAGCTGGCCACAGCCAGCGGCGATTTCTTGGCCGAGGGTGCAGGGCACACGCCATGCGCCTCAACTCCCCCGGATACGTTGTCGCATTGACGAACGCCAGCGTCGAGCGTACACTGCCCCGGCCGTCCCGTCCTGCGGGTGAATGAACTTCCGGGCCCGCCCCGCACCGTGCGTTAGCTTTCCGCAGCGAGTTGACCGCAGGCGGCGGCGATCTCCTGACCGCGGGTGTCGCGGACGGTACAGGGCACGCCCTGTTCGTTGACACGGCGAACGAACTCGCGTTCGACCGGTTTAGGAGCGGCGTCCCATTTGCTGCCAGGAGTGGGGTTGAGCGGGATGACGTTGACATGCACGCGCGAACCCAGAGCCTTGTGGAGCTTCTTGCCGAGCATGTCCGCGCGCCAGGGCTGATCGTTGACATCGCGGATCAGCGCGTACTCGATCGACACCCGTCGACCCGACTTGTCGGCGTAATAACGCGCCGCGTCAAGAACTTCTGCGATCGGCCAGCGGTTGTTCACCGGCACCAACGTATCCCGCAACTCGTCGTCCGGAGTGTGGAGGGAGACAGCGAGCCTCACTGACATGTCCTCGTCGGCCAACTTACGGATCGCCGGAGCCAGACCGACCGTCGACACCGTCACAGCGCGCTGCGAGATACCGAAACCATCCGGCACCGGCGACGTGATCCGCCGAACGGCAGCAATAACCCGACGAAGGTTCGCAAGTGGCTCGCCCATGCCCATGAAGACGATGTTGGACAGGCGGCCCGGCCCACCGGCGACGTCACCGTCGCGCAGCGCGGCGGCGGCCGCGCGGACCTGGTCGACGATCTCGGCGGTGGACAGGTTGCGGGTCAGCCCGGCCTGGCCGGTCGCGCAGAACGGGCAGGCCATGCCGCAGCCCGCCTGGCTGGAGATGCACAGGGTGTTCCGGTCGGAGTAGCGCATGAGCACGCTCTCCAGCAGGGTGCCGTCGCCGGCCTTCCACAGTGTCTTGCGGGTTTCGCCGGCGTCGCAGGTGATGTGTCTCACCACGTTGAGTAGCGGCGGGAACAGCGCCGAGCCGATCTTTTCCCGCACGGGAGCGGGCAGATCGGTCATCTGTTCCGGGTCGGCCTGCAGCCGCCCGTAGTACTGCCGCGCGATCTGATCGGCCCGGAATTTGGGCAACCCCAGCTCTTCGACCGCCTTCTTCCGCCCGTCCGCGTCCAGATCGGCGAGGTGCGTGGGCGGCATGCCCCGGCGCGGAGCATCGAAAACAAGGGGTACGGGGACGGCGGTCATAGTGCCTCCAGTGTCCCATACCGAGATCTTGGCCCCGACCTGGGCGGAGTCAGCCGGACATGGCCTTGGCGATCCGCCGGGCGTCGAGCGCCAATTCCCGGAACATGCCGCTGATCGGATTGGTGAAACCGGTGAAGTACAGACCGGGGGCGTTGGGGTGCGTGTGGCCGCCGTGCACCATGGGCCGGCCCTGCTCATCGAGCAGGCCGAGGTGGCCGACCAGGTCGTGCAGGCCGTGCTCGAAGCCGGTGGCGGCCACCACGACGTCGGGCGCGACGGTGGCGGCATCGGCCAGCAGCACCTTGTCGGCGTCGAATCCGGTGACCGCGCCGACGATCTCGACCTTGCGAGCCTTGATCAGGTCGATCAGGCCGATGTCGATGATCGGCACCGCGCCGTCGGCCAGCAGGCGGGTGTAGACGTCGGCGGCCGGGCGGGGCAGGCCGAAGGCGCTGAGATTCGGGGTGGTGAGCCGGCTCGCGACCGCGATGAACCGGTCGACGAACGGGACCGGCAGTTTGCGCAGCAGGATGCCGACCGAGCTCTGGCCGATGCCGGGCACGACCTGGCGGCGGACGAAGGTCGGCACGGTACGCACCGCGAGCCACACCCGGGACGCACCGCCCTCGACCAAGTCGACCGCGATCTCGGCGCCGGTATTGCCGGTGCCGACAACCAGCACCGAACGCCCAGCGAACGGCGCGGCGTTGCGGTAAGCGGAGGAATGCACCAGTTCGCCGCGGAAGGTGTCGCGGCCCGGCCAGTCCGGGAGCAGCGGGGTGTGGTTGTAGCCGGTCGCCACGACGACGTTCCGGGCGGTGATATCGCCCTGCGGACTGCGGGCGACCCAGCGATCGTCGACGCGGTCGAGCCGATCGATGGTGACGCCGCAGCGCACTCGCAGTTCGTGGTGGGCGCTGTAGTCCTCCAGATAGCGGACCACGTCCGCGCGGGCGACCCAGTCACCGTAGGCGCGCGGGAATTTGTACCCGGGCAGGTGCGAGTGGTGGCGGATGGTGTGCAGATGCAGCCGCTCGTAATGACCGCGCCAGGCCGAGGCGACCGAATCCGCCTTGTCGACGAGGACGACCTCGCGCCCGGCCCGGGTGACACAGGCCGCGGCGGCGAGTCCGCCGGGACCGGCGCCGATGATCAGGACCGGGTCGTCGAACGTGCTTGCCATTCAGTGAAATTAACCCATTTCGGATGGCGCCGTGCGGGCATCGCTCAGATGCCGAGCACCTGCGCGCCGATCGCCGCGCACACCGCGTCGATCTCGGGCAGCGCGCGCAGATGCGCGGTCAACGCGGTGTCGTTGATCATCCCCTGCACGGCCTGCACGCGGATCCGCGCGGCCACCGGCTCCCACTCCGGGTGCACCTTGCCCAGCAGATGCACCCATTCCGCGATGTACGCGCGCTGCGCGGCCCGCGCGCGCACCTGGGCGGCCTCGGGCAGGTGCTGGGTCTCCGAGACCAGAGTCTGCATCAGATACGGATTCTCGAAGACGACGGCGACGTAGCTGTCCAGGATCCGGGCGAGCGCGTCACGCGGGTCGGCGGCGCGCGCCAAGGCCCGGTGCATATCCATGCGCAGCCATTCGTCGCCGCGGAAGATGGCCGCGGCGAGAATGTCGGCCTTGCCCGCGAAGTGGTTGTAGACGCTCGGCCCGGCGATGCCGACGCCCGCGCCGATGTCCTCCACGCTCACGCCGGTAAACCCCTGCTGGGCGAAGAGCTTGGTGGCCTCGATGAGAATCGCCTCGCGCCGCGAGCGGGCCGCCAGCGGCTCGTGCGCCGCGGGCGCACGCCGGGCCCCGAGTTCGGGCAGCGCGGTGGCGAGCACCCGCTCGACGAGTTCGGCCAGCAGGCCGGAGAATTCGGGTTCGGGCAGCGAAAGACTGTGGAACGAAACACTATTGGTGACCGACAGGGCCGACCAGGCCAGCACGTCGCACTGGGCCGCGGACAGCTCGGGTCGGGCCCGGCCGATGAACTCGCCCATCCGCCCGCCGATCCGGCGCGCCTGCGCGCGGAACGCCGCCCGCTCGTCGTCGACGAGGTGCCGCGATTCGCGCCGCCACAGCACCCCGACGCCCCGATGCGCCAGCACCGAGGTCGCCAGGGTCGAGGCGACCTCGGCCGGCTCCGGGTCGGAGGCCGCCAGCGCGTCGTCGATGGTTTGCAGCGCGCCGCTCACCACCGTCGCCAGCAGGCCTTGCTTACCCCGGAAATGCCGGTACAGCGCGGACGGGCCGATGGCCACGGCCTCGGCCACCTCCCCCATGCCGACGTTGGCATAGCCCTTGCGATAGAACAGCTCACTCGCCGCGGCGACGATCAGTTCCCGCCGGTTCGCCGGCCGCGTGCCACGGGCCGGACGGACCACGTCCGGCCCGTTCACCATTGCCTTACCTCCACGCGACAGACGCTACCGTCGCCCTCAGATGTTGAATCCTCCGCCGCACACCACGGTCTGGCCGGAGATGTAGTTCGACTCCTGGGTGCAGAACAGATACACCGCACCCGCCGCCTCGGCCGGCGTGCCACCGCGCCCGAGCGGGATCATCTGCTCCATCGCGGCCACCAACTGCGGGTTGACGCCGACCTTGATCTCTTTGCCCTGCACGTCGATGGTGCCGCCGCTGCCGGCGGGCGCCTCGGTGAGCCGGGTCTTGATCATGCCGAACGCGACCGCGTTCACCGTGACGTTGTAGCGGCCCCACTCCTTGGCCAGGGTCTTGGTCAGCCCGAGCAGACCGGCCTTGGCCGCGGAGTAATTCGCCTGCCCCGCATTGCCGCCCGTGCCGGCGATCGAGGAGATATTGACGACCTTGCGGCACGGCACGGGCTCACCCGCCTCCTTGGCGCGCTTCGCGGCCGCCGCGATCACCGGCTGCGCGGCCCGCAGGATCCGGAACGGCGCCTTGAGGTGCACGTCCAGGATGGCGTCCCACTGCTCGTCGCCCATCTTCTGGATCACCGAATCCCAGGTGTAGCCGGCGTTGTTGACGATGATGTCCAGACCGCCGAATCCCTCGACCGCGGTCTGCACGAAACGGTCGGCGAAATCCGCGTCGGTGACGCTGCCGATGCACGAGAGAGCTTGTCCCCCAGCACTTTCGATCGCGGTGACGGTCTCCTTCGCCGGTTCGGCGTCGAGGTCGTTGACCACCACCTTGGCGCCTTCGGCCGCCAGCTTCAGCGCGATCTCACGGCCGATGCCGCGGCCGGAGCCGGAGACCAGAGCGACCTTGCCATCCAGAGTTCCCATGTGTTCCAGATCCTTTCGGGTAATTCAGGGCAGTGCGACAACGGCGTCACCGGTCAGGGTGACGGTGCCGTCGGCGAGAGTGACCGACAGGTCGAGGGTGGCACGGCGTTCGCCGTCGACCTCGTCGATCGAGACGACCGTGCCGGTGGCGGTGGGTTCGCCGTGCACCGGGGTGATCGCGGCGAACCGCACACCGTAGGACCGGATGCGCTGCTGCGGCACCCATTCGGTGAGCAACCGGCCGAGGTAGGCCATCGACAGCATGCCGTGCGCGAACACGTCGTCGAGTCCGGCCGACTTGGCCACGTCGAGGTCGACGTGCATCGGGTTGTGGTCGCCGGAAGCGCCCGCGAAGAGCGCTAGCGTGGTCCGGGAGATCGGGCGAATCCGCAAGGGCGGCAACTCGGTACCGACGGCTACGGTCTCGATGGCGGTCATTTCCCGGCTCCTGGGTTGCGCACGACGATGATCGACTTCAGGTCCGCGACGGCCGAACCGTCGGCCCGGGTGACGGCGGTCTCCTTCACCAGGAACTCCAGCGCGCCGCCCTTCTTGCTGTAGACGTCGGTGATGCGCGGGGTCGCGGTGAGCACGTCACCGGCCACCGCGGGCGAGTGATAGGTGAAGGACTGCTCGCCGTGCAGGACGAAGCGCAGGTCGACGCCGGCCTGGGCGAGAAACGCGAAGGCGTCCGGCTTTTCGAGTTCGATCGCGAACAGGAAGGTCGGTGGCACCGGCAGGTCGGCGTAGCCCGCGGACTTCGCGGCGTCGAGATCGGTGTAGACCGGGTTCGTCTCCCCGATCGCCTTGGCGAAGAAGCGCAGGCGACCCGCCTCGACGGTCAGGGTGGTCGGCGGGAACTCGGTTCCGACGATCGCGGGATCGATGGCCATCCTCAGCTCACCTTCTCGTACAGGGTCACCACGGCCGCGCCGCCGAGCCCGATGTTGTGCTGCAGGGCGACCTTCGGCGCGCCCTCGACCTGCCGCGCCTCGGCCTGCCCGCGCAACTGCCACACCAGCTCGGCGCACTGCGCCAGCCCGGTCGCGCCCAGCGGATGCCCCTTGGACAGCAGGCCGCCGGACGGATTGGTGACCACGCGGCCGCCGTAGGTGTTGTCGCCGTCCTGGATGAACTTCTCCGCGGTGCCCTCCGGCGTGAGGCCGATCGCCTCATAGGTGAGCAGCTCGTTGGCGGTGAAGCAGTCGTGCAGCTCGACCACCGGGATATCGGTGGGCGCGACGCCCGAGGCCTCGTAGACCTGCTGCGCCGCAGCCTTGGACATGTCGTAACCGACGATCTTGGTCATGTCGGACTCGGTGAAGGTGGAGGGCAAGTCGGTGGTCATCGCCTGCGCCTTGATCACCACCGAGGCGTCGATGCCGTTGGCGCGCGCGAACTTCTCGCTCACCAGCACCGCCGCCGCCGCGCCACAGGTGGGCGGGCAGCACTGCAACCGGGTCAGCGGGCCATAGATGTGCGGCGAGGCGAGCACCTCTTCGACCGTCACCGGATCCTTGAACACCGCGTACGGATTGCCGGCGGCATGCCTGCGCGACTTCACCGAGATCTTGGCGAAGGTCTCCGGTGCGGTGCCGTACTTCTCGGCGTACTGGCGCCCGGCGCCGCCGAACATCTGGGCCGCGAACGGGGCTTCGGTGCGGTCCTGGATCTCGTCCATCACCGCGTTGAACCGGTCGAACGGTGTCGGCCGGTCGGTGTAGCCCATGGCCAGCGCGCCGCGCTGCATCTGCTCGAAGCCCACCGCCAGCGCGACATCCACCGTGCCCGAGGCCACCGCCTGCCGCGCCAGATACAGCGCCGAGGAGCCGGTCGAACAGTTGTTGTTGACGTTGATGACCGGGATGCCGGTCTGCCCGAGGCCGTAGATCACGGCCTGCCCGCAGGTCGAGTCGCCGTAGACGTAGCCGGCGTAGGCCTGCTGGATCTTCGAGTACTCGATTCCCGCGTCGGCCAGGGCCTTTCGCGCCGCCTCGGTGCCCATGACGTCATAGGTCTGCGTGCGGCTCGGGGTTGTGAACGGGATCATCCCGACACCGGCCACCACCACTCGATTACTCATAGCTTTCCTAACGATTGAGGCTACTGTCGATTCACTTAGTAGATCCGACCGAGCTCGTTTACGCAATACCCGCGCATAGCCAAACCAAGTTGGCATGATTGTGATCGGTGTTACGCTACGGGTGATTCACATCGCACGCTCGGAGGAAGAACGATGTACCTCACCCAAGGTCTGCACCGCGCCGTTCAGCAGGATCCCGACGGGATCATGACGATCTACGGCGACCGGACCCGAACCTTCGGCGAGGTCGCCGACCGCGTCGCCCGGCTGGCCGGCGCGCTGCGCGAACTCGGCGTCGGCGACGGCGACCGGGTGGCCATTCTGAGCCTGAACTCCGATCGCTACAGCGAATACCTGCTGGCCGTGCCGTGGGCGAACGCCGTGCTCAACCCGGTCAACATCCGGTGGAGCCCGGTCGAGATCACCTACAGCTTCGCCGACTCCGGCACCAACGTGCTGTTCGTCGACGACGCGTTCGCGGCGATGCTGCCCGCCATCCGGCAGGCCTACGACGGCCTGGCGGCGGTGATCCACTGCGGTGACGGGCCGACGCCCGAGGGCGCGCTCTCCTATGAGGACCTGATCGCGAACACCGAGCCGATCGCCGATGCGCGCCGCGGCGGAGACGAACTGGCCGGCGTCTTCTACACCGGCGGCACCACGGGATTTCCCAAGGGCGTGATGCTCAGCCACGACAACCTGTTCGCCTCCGCGCTCGGCTCGGTCGCGACCGGCTACCTGTTCGCGCCCGGCGGCCGGTATCTGCACGCGGCGCCGATGTTCCATCTGGCCGACCTCGCCGGGTGGGTGTCGGTGGTGTTCCTCGGCGGCACGCACGTCGTCATCCCGATGTTCGAGCCCCTGGCCACCATGCGGGCGATGGCCGCGCACGCGGTGACCGACGTCCTGCTCGTGCCGGTGATGTTGCAGATGCTGGTCGACCACCCCGAGATCGGCGACCATGATCTGTCCAGCGTCGCCCGCATCCTCTACGGCGCCTCGCCCGTCTCGCAGGCGGTACTGGACCGGGTGATGAAGGCCTTCCCCAACGCCGGCCTCACCCAGGCCTACGGCATGACCGAACTCTCACCCGTCGCCACCATCCTCGGGCCCGCCGACCACACCGGCGGCCAGATGCGCTCGGCCGGGCGTGCCGCGCCGCACTCCGACGTGCGCATCGCCGACCTCGACGACAACGAGGTCCCGCCCGGCACCGTCGGCGAGATCCAGGTGCGCGGCGATCACGTCATGCTCGGCTACTGGAACAAGCCCGAGGAAACCGCCGCCGCCCTGCGCAACGGATGGATGCACACCGGCGACGGTGGCTACATGAACGAGCAGGGCTACGTCTTCGTCGTCGACCGGCTCAAGGACATGATCGTCACCGGCGGCGAGAACGTCTACTCCACCGAGGTCGAGAACGCCGTCGCCGCCCACCCGAATGTCGCCGCCTGTGCCGTCATCGGCGTCCCCGACGCCGAATGGGGCGAACGCGTCCACGCCGTCATCGTCTGCGTCCCCGGCAGCACCGTCACCGCCGAGGAAATCCGCGAACACGCCAAAACCCGCATCGCCGGCTACAAGGCCCCGCGCACCATCGAACTCACCGACGCGCTGCCGATCTCCGGGGCAGGCAAGGTCCTCAAGCGCGAACTGCGCAGCAAGTACTGGGACGACAGCGGCCGTCAGGTGCACTGAAGGCACGGAATCGGACCCCGGCGCGGTGCGTAGAGCGGCTACTAGGGGGAATGCCCCGGGTATGTCGCTGAATCCCGAACACAAGCCCGAATCGCGGCGGCCGGAGGCCGAGCCGCAGCGCCTCGAACCGGAGCCGTACCAGCCGGGGCCCGAGCCGTATCACACGGAGACCGAGAAACGCGGACCGGATTTCGAGACGAAGCCGGTCGGGCCGGAGACCACTCCGCCACCGCCGCCGGCTCCCACCAAGACCAAACAGTCGCTCGGCACCCGCACCGGGTGGACCTGGGTGGGGCTGATCGTCTCGGCGTTCATCCTGATCGTGCTGCTCATCTTCATCCTGCAGAACCTGGGCAGCGTGACGGTGAGCCTGCTGTTCTGGGAGTTCAACCTGCCGGTCGGGATCGCCGTCCTGCTGTCCGCGATCGGCGGGGCGCTACTGATGGCCTCGGTCGGCGGGCTGCGCATCCTGCAACTCAGGCGCGTCGCCAAACACTAGATCAGGGTGCTCAGCACCAGCCAGGAGACGAAGGCCGACGGCAGCATGGAGTCGAGACGATCCATGATGCCGCCATGGCCGGGCAGCAATGTACCCATGTCTTTGATGCCCAGTTCGCGTTTGACCTGGGATTCGATCAGGTCACCGAGGGTAGCGACGACGACGAGGCCGACGCCGAGCACGATGCCGATCATCGAATTGGCCTGCAGCAGCAAGGTCACCGTGAGCAGACCGCCGATCACCGCGAAGACCAGCGACCCGCAGAAACCCTCCCAGGACTTCTTCGGGCTGATCGACGGAACCATCGGATGCCGGCCGAACAGCACGCCGGCGACGTAACCGCCGACGTCGGAGCAGACCACCAGGATCATGAAGGTCAGGACCCGCAGGTTGCCGTCCGGTTCGAGCAGCAGCAACGTCGCGAACGACGCCAGCAGCGGGATCCAGGCCAGGGTGAAGACGGTGATCGCGGTGTCGCGCAGGAAGTTTCGCGGCGCCTGTTGCAGGCCGTGATCGAAAAGCCGCCACACCATGCAGATCAGCGTCGTCGCGGCGAACGCACCCGCGACGCCGCTGGCCCCGAACGGCCAGCCCAGCCAGAAGACCGCCTGACCACCGACGATCAACGGGATGCGCGGCACCATGACGTCGGCCTCGCGCAGGCGCTTGGCGACCTCCCAGGTGGCGACGCCGACACCGGCGGCCGCCACGGCGATGAAAACCTTCGGCACGAACAGCAGGATCGCGATCAGCGAAAGACCTAAACCGAGCCCGACGGCCAGCGCGGCGGGCAGGTTGCGCCCCGCGCGCGACTTGGGCGCCACGACCGCCGCGGCGGCGGCAGGCGTGGTGAACCCACCACTGTGCAGGGCGTCGCCGGAATGCTCCGACATCGCTTCAGGTGTGCCGCTAGCCGGTCTCGGCTCGTCGGCCGCACCGGTCGCGGCGGCGTCTTCGGCCACGATTGTCCCGTCGCTCAACTCGTCTAGTTCCGTTCGTTCCCCCGCCAAAGAACCGCCGCCCGATGCCCCTCAGACCTCGAGCAGTTCGGATTCCTTGTGCTTGACCAATTCGTCGATCTGGCCGACGTATCGCGCGGTGGTCTTGTCGAGATCCTTCTCGGCGCGCCCCACCTCGTCCTCGCCTGCCTCGCCATCCTTCTGGATGCGACCCAGTTCTTCCATCGCCTTGCGGCGCACGTTGCGAATCGAGACCTTGGCGTCCTCACCCTTGCCCTTGGCCTGCTTCACCAGTTCACGGCGCCGCTCCTCGGTGAGCTGCGGGACCGAGATCCGGATGATGTCGCCGTTGTTGGTGGGATTCACGCCGAGATCGGAATTGCGGATCGCGGTTTCGATCTGCCCGAGCGTGGACTGCTCGTAAGGCTTGATCACCACCATCCGCGGCTCGGGCACGGTGATGCTGGAGACCTGGGTGATCGGGGTCGCCGAGCCGTAGTAGTCGATGACGATTCGGTTGAACATGCCGGGGTTGGCCCGGCCGGTCCGGATGCTCCCGAGATCGTCCTTCGCTACCGAGACGGCCTTCTCCATCTTCTCCTCGGCGTCGAAGAGCGCTTCTTCAATCACGACCATGTCCTTCCTTGACACCGACTCCACAGCGTCGTCATCGTCCTGACCCCTGGTCTGGGTGGTTCCTAAGCCTCGGGGTCGGTCCGAACCAATGTGCCGATTTTCTCACCGGCGACCGCGCGGGCAATATTGCCCTTCGTCAACAGATTGAACACCAACATGGGCATCTGGTTGTCCATACACAGGCTGAAAGCGGTGGCGTCGGCGACCTTCAGGCCCTGTTCGATCACTTCACGGTGGGTGATCTCGGTGAACATGGTGGCGTTCTCCACGACCCGCGGGTCCGCGTCGAACACGCCGTCCACGGCCTTGGCCATCAGCACCACCTCGGCGTCGATCTCGAGGGCGCGCTGGGCGGCGGTGGTGTCGGTGGAGAAGTAGGGCATGCCCATCCCCGCACCGAAGATGACCACGCGGCCCTTCTCCAGGTGCCGCTTGGCACGCAGCGGCAGGTACGGCTCGGCGACCTGGCCCATGGTGATGGCGGTCTGCACGCGGGTGTCGATGCCCTGCTTCTGTAGGAAGTCTTGCAGCGCAAGGGAGTTCATCACGGTGCCGAGCATGCCCATGTAATCCGAGCGGGCCCGGTCCATGCCGCGCTCCTCGAGCTCGGCGCCACGGAAGAAGTTCCCGCCCCCGATGACCACGGCGACCTGGATGCCGTCGGAGACCACCTCGGCGATCTGCTCGGCCACCGTCTGCACCACATCGGGGTCCAAGCCGACCTTGCCGCCGCCGAACATCTCGCCCCCCAATTTGAGAAGCACCCGGCGATATCCTGGGCGGTCGGTCCCCGGGTCCGTCATCGGTGCTCGTCTCCTTCGGCAATTGATCATCAACATGGCGCGCGAGTGCGCATCACAAAGCGCTCTCATCCTGCCCTATCCGGAATGCGCCACGGCACAAGCCCCCGCGCAAGGCGCGTCAGGCCGGACAGAAAAAGACCCCTCACACATTGAATCACAATGTGTGAGGGGTCTTTTCAGTGGCTATCAGGCCTGGCCGACCTCGAAGCGGGCGAAACGGGTCAAAGTGACGCCGGCTTCCTCCAGCTGCTTCTTGACGGTCTTCTTGGAGTCGGTGACCGAAGCCTGCTCCAGCAGCACGACGTCCTTGTAGAAGCCGTTGACGCGGCCTTCGACGATCTTCGGGAGAGCGGCCTCGGGCTTGCCCTCTTCCTTGGCCGTGGCCTCGGCGATCTCGCGCTCCTTGGCGACGAGGTCGGCGGGCACGTCCTCCCGGGTCAGGTACTTGGCCTTGAGGGCCGCGACCTGCATACCGGCGGCGCGAGCGGCGGCCTCGGCGGCCTCGCCCTCACCCTTGTACTCGACCAGCACGCCGACGGCGGGCGGCAGGTCGGTGGCGCGCTTGTGCAGGTAGACGGCGACGGGGCCGTCGAAGGACACGACGCGACGCAGCTCGAGCTTCTCACCGATGCGGGCGGCGAGCTCCTGCACGGCCTGGTCGGCGGTCTTGCCACCCAGGTCGACAGCCTTGAGCGCGTCCAGATCGGCCGGGCGGGCCTTGGCGGCCGCGGCCACGATGCTGTTCGCCAGCTCCTGGAACTCCGCGTTCTTGGCGACGAAGTCGGTCTCGGAGTTGATCTCGATCAGGACGCCGTCCTGCGCGGTGACCAGGCCCTCGGCGGTGGAGCGCTCGGCGCGCTTGCCGACATCCTTGGCACCCTTGATACGCAGGAACTCGACGGCCTTGTCGAAGTCGCCGCCGTTCTCCTCGAGCGCCTTCTTGCAGTCCATCATTCCGGAGCCGGTCAGGTCCCGGAGCCGCTTCACATCGGCAGCGGTGTAGTTCGCCATCTCGGGCGAGCCTCCTTCAGGAGAAAAGTTTTGGATACTGGGCAGCGGTGATCACGCTGACACGTCAACATGATCACCGCTGAAACAGAGCGTTAAGAGACTCAGGCCTCGGCCGGGGTCTCCACCGGGGCCTCAGCAGCGGCCTCGGCAACCGGCGCCTCGGCAGCGGCCTCGGCGGCCGGGGCCTCCGCGGCGGCGGGGGCGGCCTGCGACAGCAGCTCCTGCTCCCACTCGGCGAGGGGCTCGCCCGCGCCGGCTTCCGGCTTGTCGTCGCTCGAGGAAGCGCCCGCACGGGCCTGCACGCCCTCGGCCACCGCGGAGGCGACGACCTTGGTCAGCAGGGCGGCGGAACGGATCGCGTCGTCGTTACCCGGGATCGGGTAATCGACCAGGTCGGGGTCGCAGTTGGTATCCAGGATCGCGATGACCGGGATGTTCAGCTTGCGCGCCTCGCCGACGGCGATGTGCTCCTTGTTGGTGTCGACGACCCAGATGGCCGAAGGCACCTTGGCCATGTCGCGGATACCACCGAGGGTGCGCTCCAGCTTGTTCATCTCACGCGTGAGCATGAGGATTTCCTTCTTGGTGCGACCCTCGAAGCCACCGGTCTGCTCCATGGCCTCGAGCTCCTTGAGGCGCTGCAGGCGCTTGTGCACGGTGGAGAAGTTGGTGAGCATGCCACCCAGCCAGCGCTGGTTGACATACGGCATACCGACCCGAGTGGCCTCGGCCGCGATCGACTCCTGGGCCTGCTTCTTGGTACCGACGAAGAGGACGGTGCCACCGTGGGCGACAGTCTCCTTGACGAACTCGTAGGCCTTGTCGATGTAGGTCAGCGTCTGCTGCAGGTCGATGATGTAGATGCCATTGCGGTCGGTGAAGATGAACCGCTTCATCTTCGGGTTCCACCGACGAGTCTGGTGCCCGAAGTGCGCGCCGCTGTCCAGCAGCTGCTTCATAGTTACGACAGCCATTGCTCTCGTATCTCTCTTTCGTTGTGGTTGACGCCGCGAATCGGTGATTCGCAGCCCTGGCGCCTCCGAACCGTCGGACCCGGACCTGTGCAGGCTCGGGACCAGCCGACGATTCACTGTTTCAAGCACGGATGGCGCGCGAAGTCGGTCGATGCCAGGCACAGACCGCTCGATCAGTCTACGGCGTGGGTGCCCCACCCTCTAAATCGCCCCGATCCCGGACCTCTGACCAGGAGAAATGCGAGATCTCCACAGTGCGGGAAGTTGTCCACACTCGCCGAAGGCGGGGTTACGGCACGCCGCGCAGCCGGACGAATCTCGACGTCATGAACCGTACTTCGATCACCACGACCCTGCTCGTCCCCCTCGCCTTCGCGGCGGCCGTGATCACCGCCCAGCCCGCCCGGGCCGAGGCGGGCGGGCAGTGCACCGGCTCGGTGTGCAGCGCACCCCGCCGGATCGATCAGGCGTTGCCCGCCGATTCACTCGGCCCGCTGCTTGCCCAGTTGGCCCCACTCACGACGGAGCTGGTGCCGCACATCGCTGCCGCCCTCGGTGTTCCCGCGAACGAGGTGCAGCGCCTGATCGCGGAGTTCGGTCCACCGCTCGCACAACTGGTGCCGCTGACGGCGGAATTGGTTCCACGCGTCGCCGCCGCGCTCGGCCGATCCACCGCCGAACTGCACCGCTTGATCACCCAGTTCGGCCCTCCCCTGACCCAACTGACCGCCGAGCTGGTGAACGGCCTGCTCACCCAACCCCCACACCCCGCGCCCGACAACCCGAACACGGATCCCCGGCCCGCCGAGACGACCACACCCAAGCCCAAGCCGAAGCCGAAGAAGCAGCCGTCTACCCCGCTCGTCCTGAAGCTGGTCGGCCCGAATTCGAACGCCGACCAGCCGGAGGCCCTGTGCGCGAACCCCGACACCTGCCCGCCGGGCGAAGTCACCGTCCTCCTCACCCTGGCGTGGGGCCCGAACTGAGCCACCTGAACCAGTCGGCACTGATCACCTCGATGGAGCAGCCGGCGGGGACCGCTCCATCGAGGCGGTTCCGCCGATCCGCGCTTCCCGGCAAGCACCGTGCCGACTGCCGCGGTCGGGCACCTCGGCACCCTGCGTTGGTGGCGAGCGCGCCGACCGGGGCAGCCCCGAACAAGAACACGGCACGGGCCAATCCTTCGAGCCGATCCGCCCCTTGTGGGCTCGGAGATAGGTGGTGCTCCGACTGGCGACGTGGGCGGTTCGCACTGGCCGCGAGCCTGGTGGCGGCCCTCGCGGTCATGTCGGGGCCGTCGGCCGGGGCCGTTCCAGCTGCGGAGTTCGGGTGGCCGTTGCGGCCGCGTCCGGTTATCGAGCGCCGCTTCGACAAACCGGCGCAGGACTGGTTGCCCGGGCATCGAGGGGTGGATTTGGCGGGGGCTCCGGGGCAGGAGGTGCTGGCGGCTGGGGATGGGGTGGTCGTGTTCGCGGGGGAAGTGGCGGGGAAACCGGTGGTGTCGATCGAGCATTCCGGTGGGTTGCGCACAACCTATGAGCCGGTGGAGGCGAAGGTAGCGATGGGCCGACGAGTTGGGCGAGGCACAGTGATCGGAGCTCTGCAGGCTGGACACGAGGGATGCGCGGCCGCCGCGTGCCTGCACTGGGGTGCGCGGCGGGAGGGCGGTTCACGAACCAAACGGGAGTACGTGGATCCGCTCGGGCTGCTTCGCCTTTCACCGATACGGTTGAAACCGGTGCTGCCCGAATCCAGCGCGGCGAGATAGCGCACCCTGTTACGGGACATCACTCCACTCGGCCACGGCGACAAGCCGAAGTCAGCGGGATTGCGTGAGTCTAGTTGGCTTACTTCATCTTTCACTGCACGGACTAGGTCGACATCGCCATAGTCCGGTGGCATGTGACGAATCCGCAGCTACCTTGCTGCGAGCTGCGCGCCCCATTGCACTAGGCCGAGATAATTGACCACGGCTCGCTGCCATGCGGAATTCGCCTCGGGTCAGAACGAAGCGAGACGGCCCGCGAAGGTTTGCCACAAGGTGCAGGCCGGCACGAGTCGCTACCTCGAAACCATCGAGTTCCGCGGTAGCCGACATTGGGACACAGGGCTGCGGGGGCCGCGACCAGACTTGTGAGCTCGCGCCGCGAGTCACTGGCGTCGGTTCGGGACCCATACAGCGCCCTGACCGTAGCTGGCTCTCGAGATCGAGCGGGAGCGAACAGGCCCAGATGGGATGGCACGCACAGGACTGCGAGTCGGGTGAGGCATCGTCTGCAGACGGTGCTCTGCGCCGCGGTGATTAGTGACGATGATCTAGATCTGGGGTTGGGGCTTTGCTCGGTGTGGGTGGGGGGTGATGATCGGGGCATGAGTGGTGCTGGCGATCCGCCGTTTACGTATAGCGAAATCGGGGCGACGCGGGGGGGTGATGCCGGAGGGGTATCACCAGTTTCGGTTGCGGCGGCGGATCGGGCGGGGGCGGGAGTTGTTCGAGCGGGCCGGGGGCGAGATTCTGGCTTATCGGATGCAGAAGGGCACCGGCATCTTCCGGGGGGCCAGTACGCCGGCGGCGGAGGCGGGTACGGCGATAACGGTGCGGTTGGGGGTGGGGCCGATGGGGATCGTCGCGCCCTGCCGGGTGGTGTACGTGCTGGACGAACCGGAGCGGCGGGGGTTCGCGTACGGGACGTTGCCCGGGCATCCGGAGTCCGGGGAGGAGCTGTTCGCGGTGGAGTACGACCCCACCGACGACAGCGTGTACGGGATGGTGGTCGCGTTCTCGCGGCCGGGCACCTGGTACACCCGGCTCGGCGGGCCGGCGGTGCGCGTGGTGCAGCGACTGGTGGCCGGTCTGTACATCCGGACGCTGCCGACCGCCTAGGAGCTCGCACACCCGCTGTGGCAGCGGACGGGAACGGATGTGCGAGCTCAGGCGGCGCTCGCGAGCGCCGATTCGAGTTGGGCCAGGCCGGCCCGGATACGAGATTTGACGGTGGCCAGGCCGATGCCGAGTTCGGCAGCGACCTGGGGGTAGCTGAGCCCGTGGTAGTAGGCCAGGACTACCGATTCGCGCTGGAGCGGAGTGAGGGCGACGAGGCCGCGGCGCACGCTGCGATATTCGTGGCGGCGCAGCACCTCCTCGGAGACGAGGTCGATCGGCGGGCCGTAATCGCCTACAGCCCAAGCCTGCTCGTGCGCGAGGGCCGCGCGCTCGTGGCGGACCCGGTCGACCGCCTTGCGATGCGCCAGGGTCCACAACCAGGTCGTCGCGGAACCTCGGCGCTCGTCATAGCTGGCCGCGCTGCGCCAGACCTGCAGATAGACCTCGTGACAGGTCTCCTCCGCGTAGCCGGGGTCGCGCACGATGGTCAAGACCCGGTGGAAGACGAGGTTGCGGGTGCGGTCGTAGAGCTGTGCGTAGGCGTCGCGGTCGCCGGCGCCGGTGCGGCGCATCAGCTGAGCGAGGGTGTCGGCTTCGGCGCGCGGGAGGGAACAGCGCCGATAGCGGCGGGCGGCGGAGACGTGCGAGACCATGAAGCCCCCATGGCTGCGAGAACGGTGTGGGTACCGACCATCGGGGGGCAAGGATGCTCACGTCGGCGCTCGGATTCCGGTCCGGGGGCAGGGGTTTCGAAATCCGCCATTCGCCAGATTACCGACCGGCGCACGGCCGTGCGTGTGCATTTGCACGATCCGGTGCGCGATCAGATCCGCAGGCGCAGCTCGACGATGCCGGTGGCCACTGCGTGCACGCTGATCCGGTTGCGGCGCGCATGCGCGCGGATCAGTTTGTAGGCGTCGTCGGGTGCGATGTTGCGGGCGTTGGCGATCACGCCCTTGGCCTGTTCGATGACGATGCGGGCGTCGAGGGCATGTTGCAGCTGGTCGGCGATTTGCTGTTGCTCGCGGAGCCGGTCCGCGGTGACGAGGTGCCCGGCGGCCAGTTGGGCGAGCAGCTCGCCGACCGAGAGGTCCCCCGCCGCCCATTCCCGGCGCTCGGCCGAATAGATGGACAGCACACCGATACTGGCCTCGCCCTGCCGCAGCGGGATGCTGGCGACCGAGGACATGGCATGCCGTTCGGCCGCGCCCGCGTATTCCGGCCACACGTCGAGATACTTTCCGATCTCGGTGACGGTGACGGGCGCACCGTGGCGCATGGCTTCCAGCGCCGGGCCACGGGCCGCGGCGAGCTGGCTCTGTTCCAGCTCTTCCACCGCGACCGCCGACGCGGTGATCGCCGCCGGCCGGCCCGGCTCCGATACCTCTCCGACCCGGAGCACACCGGCTCCGGCCAGCTCCAAAAGCTCGGTGGCACTGGTGATCACGTGCTGTAGCAGGGCGGCGGTGTCATCGGCGGCCAGTAGGCGCGCGAGCTTTGCCAGCGCCGCTACCAGCAGCTCGCTGTCAGACATCCGAACCACCCCTGTACCGGCGAACCCTGGTGTCCGCCACGGAGATCCTGCGCCGCACCGTGCCCAACCTCACCATGGTATGGACCGATGGGCCTCCGGCGAAACCTTCAGTTGCCGTGTGTTTTCGGCGGGTGTGCGTCGAGTGCCGCGGCGATCGGTAGCCGCCGCCCGATTATCCGCTCGGCAACCTCGGACAGTGAAAGGCCTTGACCGACAGCCAGAGACCGCAACCGCGCGTAGGCCTCGGGCGCGCCGACGTGCAGGTGCGCGATCACCATACCCGCCGCCTGGTGGATCAGGACGCTGTCCGGCGGCGGTGTCAGCCAGCCCGGCGACCGCGCGGACTGCGCCGAAACCAGCTGCGCGGTAACCAGTTCCGCGATCCGGACGGCCGCCGCGATCGTCGGCGGCGCCGCCATGCCGGGGTCCGGATCGAAAAGGTCCAGGGTGCCGAGCCGGGCCAGGCCGAGCCGCAGCGGTACCGAGACCATCGCGCCGGTGAGCGATTCCCGGCTCATCGCGGCGGCGAATTCCGGCCAGCGCGGGCAGGGGGTGGTGAGATCGGGCAGGGGCACCGGCACGCCGGTGGCGAACGCGTAAACCGCTGGACCGGCGGCGACGACGGCTTGCAGGCCCTCGATCCGGGCGGCCGCCACTCCGGTGACCGACCACGGCCACAGCCCGAGATGCCGTTCGCCGATGAGGATCGCGGCGCCGTGCACCGGCAGCACTTGCACACACGCCTGGCACGCGGCGGAGATATCGCCCCCGCCGAGCCGCAGTGCCGAGCTGAACCGCTCGGTCAATTGATCGTTCTGTGCCACGCCACCCTACGAACCGCTTTGCGCTTGACCGGCAGCGTCAGGATAGCCGAAATTACCCGACGTTTGTCCTACAAAAGCGCTGCCAGCGCATCCGCTTCCGCGCGCAACGCTGTGCCACGCACCGTGTGCCCGTTGTTGTCGTATTCCGCTGCGGCGCTGCGCCGCTCGGCGATCTCCGCGCGCACGATCGCGGCGATGTCATCCTCGGTGAGCTCGCGGCGCGGCACCTCGGCCGCACCGAGCCCGGCCGCGCTCGCCTCGATGGCCCCGGCCCGCGCCCGCGGCGCCTCGACCGCCTCGGCGTTGTCGATAGCGCCGAGTGCGGATCGCAGTGCGGCCGCGGCGTCGCGGTCGCGCGCCTTCATCGCCACGGTCAGCGCGGCCCGCAGACGATCGCGCAGTCCGGCGTCAGGCGCCATGGCCGGTCACGGCGTGACGATGGCGAAGTCCGGATCGGGCTCGTCGAAGACCCCGACCAGCTTGGCCAGCACCGCCGGGTCACCGTCGATCTCGATATCGCCCGCCGCGACGGCGACCCCGAAATCCTCACCGGCCAGCAGCACCCGGATCAGAGTCGCGCGGGTCAGCGCGAAGGTGGCGTCCGGCGCGGGCCGAGCCCCGGCCTCGGGCCGGTCGTAGTGGGTCAGCACGCCGTTGCCCAATTCGACTCGGTGCGTGTGGTTTTCATCGGTGATTCGCCATTCGGTGACGATCCGCAGCTCCCAGGCCCGCGGCCCGTCGACCCGCAGGGCCAGCGCGTCGAAGATCTGCTCGACAGTCAGGGCGTTCAGCATGGTCGGCGAATCCGCCTTGGTGGGCGTGCCGAAGGAGCCGTAGCGCAGTTCATAGGCGCCGCTGAGGTAGAAGTTGCGCCAGGTGGCGTTCTCGGCACCGTAGCCGAGCTGTTCGAAGGTGCTCGCCTGTAGCTCGCGCGCGGCCCGGTTGTAGGGGCCCGCGAAGATGACGTAATTGAGAACCTGCGCGACCCACCGGTAGTCGCCGGCGTCGTAGGATTCTTGCGCCTTGCGCAGCACCTCTTCGGTGCCGCCCATGAATTCCACGTGCCGCCGGGCACTCTCGACCGGCGGATGCTCCCACAGGTGCGCGGGGTTGCCGTCGAACCAGCCCATGTAGCGCTGGTAGATGGCCTTGACGTTGTGGCTGACCGAACCGTAGTAACCCCGGGCGTGCCAGGCCTTGTCGATGGCGGGCGGTAGCTGGATGAGCTCGGCGATCTCGGCGCCGACGTAGCCCTGGTTCAGCAGGCGCAGCGTCTGGTCGTTCAGATAGCCGTACAGGTCCCGTTGCAGCACAAGATATTCCGTGATTCGACTGCTATCCCAGGTGGGCCAGTGGTGCGAGGCGAACAGGACATCGGAGTTCGCGGCGTAGAGCGTGATCGACTCGTTCAGGTACTTGGCCCACACGTGCGGATCCCGGACCAGCGCGCCGCGCAACGTCAGCAAGTTGTGCAGGGTGTGGGTCGAGTTCTCGGCCATGCACAGCGCGCGACGGTCCGGGAAGTAGAAGTTCATCTCGGCCGGCGCCTCCGTGCCCGGGGTGACCTGGAAGACGATCCGGACGCCGTCGACGGTTTCGGTCTGGCCGGTGGCGGTGATGTCGTGTGTGGGCGCTATCAGGGTGAACTTGCCGATCGAGTTGGTCTGGCCCAGACCGGCCCCGACCTGGCCGAGCGGTCCGCGCGGCAGTACGGCTCCGTACATATAGGCGGCGCGGCGTGTCATCGCGGCTCCCGCGTAGATGTTCTCCGACACCGCGTGTTCCAGGAATCCGGCGGGCGCGAGCACCGGGCAGCGGCCGGCCGCGACCTCCTCGGCGTTGACGATGCCCATCGCGCCGCCGAAATGGTCGACGTGGGAGTGGGTGTAGATGAGCCCGGTCACCGGGCGGTCACCGCGGTGCGCCCGGTACAGCGCCAGGCCCGCGGCCGCGGTTTCGGCGGAGATCAGCGGGTCGATGACGACGACACCCGAATCACCCTCCACCAGCGTCATATTCGACAGGTCCAGACCACGGATCTGGTAGATGCCCGCGGTCACCTCGTAGAGCCCCTGCTGCACCACCAGCCCGGACTGCCGCCACAGGCTGGGATGCACCGAGGCGGGACAGGGTTCACGCAGGAACGCGTAGGAGTCGGTGTCCCACACCACCGTTCCGTCATCGGCGGTGACCACGCCCGGCTCCAGCGCGGCGATGAACCCGCGCGCGGAGTCGGCCTGATCGGCGGTGTCGGCGAAGGGAAGTTCGGCCACCGCGCGCTCGTTCTGGGCGACGATGAAGCTGCTCGGATCTGCTGCTGCACTCATCTTCATCCTCCTCGTGGGTTCACGGATCTGGCATGGTGACACCGATCGTGGCCGCGACGCAGGCGACGGCGACCACCGCGAGGGTGGCGGCCGCGACCACGGTTCGACTGTTGGCCAGGTTGCCCTCGCGCAGAGCGCGATTGCGGACGTAACACAGCACGGCCAGCGCCGCCATCGCGGCGCCCGAGCCGAGCGGCGCGGCCTGGGCCGGACGCCAGCCGCTGGTGAGCGCGTGGTTGAGGAACAGCGCGCAACAGACCATGGCCGATACCGCGGTACGCCGCCAGGCCAGCGCGGTCCGCTCCACGGCAAGACCGACATCGCGTGCCTGCGGGGTCACTTGAACAGCACCGCGACACCGGCCAGCACCGAGATGATCGCGATGCCCGCGGACAGGATCGGCACCATCACAGTGCGGGGCAGCGTCTCGCCGCGCCGCATCGCGGTACCGACCCGGCGCCAATGGCCGTACGCGCCGACGGCCACGATGACGGCGAGCACCAGACAGCTGACCGCGAGTGCCCGCCGGAAGCCGGCGGTCTTGAACGGCTGCACCAGGGTATGCACGGCGACACCACCGGCCAGCAAGCCGAGGGACGTACGCATCCAGGCCAGGAAGGTTCGTTCGTTGGCAAGATCGAAGCGGTAGTCGAGCTGCGCTTCGTCCTCTGATTCCTGCGGCTCGGACGCCACCTCACCTCTCCCATCGGGCCGGGGATTTTCACCCTAGTGCCCGGGCGGCGCAAAGCCGGTGACCCCGCGGATCACACCGGAGTGGCGTCCTGGAAGGTCATCCGGAGCCGGGCGATGGTCGAGCTCATCGAGGCGCGCTTGGGCAATCCGAGGGCCGCCAGTTCCCGGGCCCAGGGATGCTCGCCCAGGGTCAGATCGGCGCCGCCCGGTCGGGCGTGCAGGCCGGACGGTTCCATGTCCCACTGCGTGCACCGGGTAACGCCGTCGATATGGGAGTAGGCGTCGAAAGAGGTGCCCGCGCCGCGCTTGGCCGGGGCCGCGAAGCCCGGCCGGACCGTGAGACCGAGCACCAGTTCCCCGTTGTGGTGCAGCGCCCCGCGGCGATGGGTGCCTTCGTAGTCCATCCGGAAGTCGGCGATCTCCTTGGGGAACCCCCAGATCCCGCGGCCCGCCGCCAGGGTGAACTCGCCGTCGACCGGCAGCCGGTGGATGAACACGCCCGCCTGCCCGGCGGCCAGGGCACGGGCATCGGCGAGCCCGCCGGCCGCCGTGGCGCGGTGGTGGCGGACCATGAACGACACCCCGAACTCGTGATACGGGCCGAGATCGCCGTCGACGTACTGGACGAACACCAGGGTGCACAGCGCGCGATTGCCCGGCACCCGGATCAGTTGCAGGCCCGAATAATCGATGACGCGCTGGGCCGCGTCGGCCGCGACGGTATAGGAGGCCAGGAAGGCGCGGGCCTGCCGGATCTGGACCGGCATCCTGACCTCTTTGCCGAGCACGCTGTGCACGCTGACTGCGTCGTTCACGAAGCCTCCCAAATTAGAACTCGTTCCAGAATAGGGTGCTTCGGCCGCGCGCCACAGGCTTTCCCCGCGACCGCGCTCAGGCGCGCGGATGCGCCTGGTCGTGCACCTTCTTCAACCGTTCGATCGAGACGTGGGTATAGAGCTGAGTGGTGGCCATGCTGGCGTGCCCTAGCAACTCCTGGACCACGCGCAGATCGGCGCCGCCCTCGAGCAGGTGGGTGGCGGCGCTGTGCCGCAGGCCGTGCGGACCCAGATCCGGCGCGCCGGGTATCGCGGAAATCACCTCGTGCACAACGTCTCTGGCCTGCCGCTGATCGAGCCTGCGGCCCCGGCGGCCGAGCAGCAGCGCCCGCCGCGACTCGCCGTTCGCCAGGGCGGGCCTGCCGTAACGCAGCCAGCGCTCGATGGCCTGGTCGGCGGGCCCGCCGAACGGGGCCGAGCGCTCCTTGTTGCCCTTGCCGAGCACCCGGACCAGGCGGCGTTCGCGGTCGACGTCGTCCAGATCCAGGCCGCACAGCTCGCTCACCCGGATGCCGGTGGCGTACAGCAGCTCCACGATCAATCGATCCCGCAGCGCCACCGGATCCTGCTGCGCCGCACCCGATTCCGCCGCGGCCATGGCGTCGGCGGCCTGCTGGCGGCCCAGGACCGCGGGCAGCGTGCGCTGCGCCTTGGGCGAACCGAGCCGCAAGCCCGGATCCATGGTGAGCTGGCCGTTCTTGGTCAGCCAAGCCGTGAACGTCCGCGCCGAGGACGCGCGCCGCGCCATGGTGGTGCGCGCCGCGCCCTTCGCCGACTGCGCGGCCAGCCAGGACCGCAGTAATGCCAGATCCAGCTCGCGCACGGCCGAATCCGCCGCCCGCTCGCACAGATGCGCCAGCAGCGAGCGGGCGTCCCCGAGGTAGGCCCGCACGGTGTGCGCCGACCGATTCCGCCCGAGCCGCAGATGCCGCCCGTACTCGGCCAGCAGCGCTTCCAGATCCTCCGGCAGTTCCTCCATACCGACTACCGTGGCGCGCCGCACCGCACGCTGGCAAGCTCCCGCGCCGCGGTGCGCCCTCCGCGGGACCCCGAGGCGCCTGCCGCGCGGCCATCAGACTCCCCCACCGAGGCGCCTGGAGCGCTTCGATGCGACTCGGTACCAGCCGCTTTCGCCGACGCCGACGAGGTCGGCCAGCTCGAGCGCGGCCAAGGCGGCCCGAACGGCGGGCAGCGGTAGATCGGCGTGTGCGGCCAACTCGGCGGGCAGGCGGGAACCGACCTTCGGCAACGCAGCGAAAACGGTGGCCTCGCCACCGTTCAGCGAATCCTCCGGACCGGTGACCACACCCGCGGCACCCGGCAGCGATAGCCGCAACGGGCCCGCTTCGTCGATTACCTCCTCCGCCCGGGTGACGAGCAGGGCCTCGCCATCGCGAATCATGCGGTGACAACCGACCGAGGCGGCGGAGTCGACCGAGCCCGGAACCGCCAAGGCCGGGCGGCCGAGGCGGCGGGACCACTTGACGGTGTTGCGCGCCCCGCTGCGTAACCCGGCCTCCACCACCAGCACACCGTCCGCCAGACCGGCGATCAGGCGGTTCCGGGCCAGGAACTGATACCGCCGTGCCGCGACGCCGGGCGCGTATTCGCTGACGACCAAACCGCTGTCGGCGATTTCGGCGAGCAACCGGTCGTGCTCGGCCGGGTACGGGCGGTCTACCCCGCAGGCGAGCACCGCGACGGTGGGAGCGCCGCCGGCCAGCGCGGCACGGTGCGCCCTCGCGTCGATGCCGTACGCGGCGCCGGAGACGATGGTCCACCCCTGTGCCGCAAGGTCGCTCACGATGTCGGCCGTCACCTGATCGCCGTAGGGTGTGCTGGCGCGCGCGCCGACCACCGCCAGCGCGCGCTCGCTGGTCTCGAGGAGAGACAGTGGGCCGCGCACCCAGAGGGCCAGCGGCAGCGCGCCGTCGCGATCGCGGCCCGAAGGCAATTGGGCGAGACCGAGCATCCGCCACGCCGGCCATTCCGGATCATCGGGGGTGACAAGGCGACCGCCGAGCCGATCGATGGTTTCCAGATCCCGCTCGGCGCAATCGATCGCGCGCCGCAACTCGGTGGGACCGCGCAGGGACTCCGGCAACGCGCACTCCCGCACGGCACGCGCGGCCTCCACGACGCCGACCGAGTCGATCAGCGCCGACAACGCCGGACACGGCCCCTCCAGCACCCGGGACAGGTACGCCCAGGCCAACCGCCGCTGGTCACCGGCCGGCGGATCGGGCTCGGCGGCATCGAGATCGACGAGCCGCAGTGCCGGGCTCATTGCGCACCCCGCTGCCGGAAGTTCAACGCCAGCATGACGTCCTGCGCGCTGGGGACATCGGCGCCGCGCAAATCGCAGATGGTCCACGCCACGCGGATGGCCCGGTCGGCGCCGCGGGCCGAGAGGCGGCCCATCCGCAGGGCCGTTTCGACCGGGGCGATCGAGTCGTGGGGCAGGCGGAAACGCTGGCGCAGCACATGGCCCGGGACTTCGGCGTTGGTGGTCCAGCCGTCTTCTTGCCAGCGCAGCGCCGCGGCGCGCCGGGCGGCGGCCACCCGGGCACGCACGACCGCGCTGGATTCGGCGTTCTCCGAGCTGAAGCTCGCGCCGGAGTGACCGCGCATCTGGACCCAGATGTCGATGCGGTCGATCAGGGGGCCGGAGAGTTTGCCCAGGTAGCGACGCCGGGCCAAGGGTGCGCAGATGCAGTCGACATCGCGTGCGGGTGCGCACGGGCACGGATTCGCGGCCAAGACCAACTGGAACCGCGCCGGATAGCGCGCCACCCCGTCGCGCCGCGCGATCCGGATCTCGCCCTCCTCCAGCGGAGTTCGCAGCGCCTCGAGCACCTTCGTCCCGATCTCCGCGCATTCGTCGAGAAAGAGCACGCCGCGGTGTGCGCAGCTGACGGCGCCCGGCCGCGCCGCGGGGGAACCACCGCCGACCATCGCCGTGGCCGAGGTGGAATGATGCGGCGCGACGAAGGGCGGCATGGTGACCAGCGGCTGGTTTCCGGACAGCAGGCCCGCCATCGAATGAATGGCCGTGACCTCGAGCGACTCGGCATCCGAGAGCGGCGGCAGCAAGCCCGGGAGCCGTTGCGCCAGCATCGTTTTGCCGATGCCCGGCGGGCCCGTCAAGAGCAGGTGGTGCCCGCCCGCGGCCGCGACCTCGAGCGCCCATCTGGCCTCGTCCTGACCGACGACCTCGCTCAGGTCGCCGCCGGTGTGCGCCGGGACCGGCACGTCGCCGCTGGGCTCGGTCAGGGCGCCTTCGCCGCGCAGCCAGTCGATCACGGCGCGCAGGCTGGCGGCGCCGAGGATTTCGATGCCGTCGACCAGACCTGCTTCGGCCAGTGCGGGTTCCGGCACCACGACGGTGGGCCAGCCCGCGTTGCGGGCGGCGATCACCGCGGGCAGGATCCCGCGCACGCGGCGCACCCGGCCGTCGAGCGCGAGCTCGCCGAGCACCACCGTCTCGGCCAGCCGTTCGCAGGGCACCGCGCCCGAGGCGTCCAGCACCGCGACCGCCAGGGCGAGATCGTAGACACTGCCGACCTTGGGCAAGGTGGCCGGGGACAGTGCCAGGATGACCCGGCCGTCCGGCCACTTCTCCCCCGAGTTGGCCACCGCCGAGCGCACCCGGTTCCGGGATTCCTGGAGCGCGGTGTCGGGCAAGCCGACCAGGTGCACCGAGGGCAGGCCCTGCCCGATATCGGCCTCGATCTCGACCAGCAAGCCGTCCACCCCGGTGACCGCGACCGAGTGCGCGCGCCCGAGCGCCATCAGAACGCCGACTCGAGGTGATCGATGACCGGCCGCTGCCCCGGCAGCAGCAGCACCGAGATGACGTCGAACCGCACCGTGCGGCACGGACTGTCGTGCTCGTTGAGCCACAGCAGCGCGAGCGTGCGGATGCGCCGCCGCTTCTGATAGGTGACCGATTCCGCGGGTGTGCCGAAACCCAGGCCGCGCCTGGTCTTCACCTCGATGAACGCGGTGATTCCGGATGCGCGGGCGATGAGATCCAGCTCGCCGTAGCGGCATCGCCAGTTTCTGCCGATGATCTGCCAGCCGGCCGACCGCAGGTACCGGGCCGCCAGCTCTTCCCCTCGTGCGCCGAGCGCCTTTTTATCCGTCACCCGCACAGCGTGCGGCGTCACCCGGACCCGGCCGCCGAAGCGACCTGGGGAAACAGAAAAGCTGTGGATAAGCGTTCAGCTGTGGACAACTCGCCGCGGCGAGCCGAGCCCTACTCGGGAAGCCGCAGGTCGGGCTTCTCCAGCTCTTCGATATTGACGTCCTTGAAGGTGATCACCCGGACGTGTTTGACGAAACGCGCCGGGCGGTACATATCCCATACCCAGGCATCGCTCATGCGCACTTCGAAGTACACCTCGCCGTCGGCGTTCTGCGGCCGCAGCTCGACGGAATTGGCCAGGTAGAAGCGACGTTCGGTCTCCACCACGTACGAGAACTGACCGACGATGTCCTTGTACTCGCGATACAGCGAGAGTTCCATCTCGGTTTCGTACTTCTCGAGGTCCTCGGCACTCATCGGGTGGAAGTCCTCCTATTTCGCAGGTCGTTGGTGCACATCATCTCGCATGGACCGTGCCGGTAGCCACTCGGCCTTCCGGCGCCTCTTCGGCCAGCACCGCGTCGGCGTAGTCCAGGGCCGGATCTACCGGCACGAGCCCCGCCATTTCCCGCACATTGCGCCAGGAGCGCCGGTGCTCGCTGCTCGGTCCGAGCCGCCGCAACGCCTCGGTGTGCTCGGGCGTGTTGTAGCCCTTGTGCGCGGCGAATCCGTAACCGGGCAGACGCTGGTCGAGTTCGACCATCATCCGGTCCCGGGTGACCTTGGCCAGGATGCTGGCCGCCGCGATGCACGCGGCCACCCCGTCGCCGCCGATCACCGGCAACGACGGCGTGGGGATGCCGGGCACCCGGAAACCGTCGGTGAGCACATAACCGGGCGTCTGCGCGAGCCCCGCTACCGCGCGCCGCATGCCCTCGATATTGGCGACGTGGATGCCGATGGAGTCGACCTCCCAGGCCGGGACTACCACGACCTCATAGGCCAGCGCCAGCCGCTGGATCACCGGGAACAGCTCCTCGCGGGCGGCCTCGGTGAGCTTCTTGGAATCGTCGAGCCCGCCGAGCCGGTCGTAGGCCTTGGGTGCGAGCAAGCAGGCGGCGACCACCAGCGGACCCGCGCACGGACCACGCCCGGCCTCGTCGACGCCGGCGACGGGGCCTAGGCCGCTGCGGATCAGTGCTGACTCCAGGGTGCGCAGACCGCCCGCCTTGCGCATCACGACGCGCGGCGGCCAAAGAGTGGTGCTCCGGGTATACCCCACGATCCAATTATCCTGCCGCCGTGCGCCTTAGGTTCGCCTGGGGGTCACTTCACTGCGGATCGACCGCGCTGACCGGACCGATACGGCTCGGCGGCCAGATCTTGAACACCGCCTTGCCGCGGACGTTGTCGACCGGGACGGTGCCCTGCAGCGAGTCCGAGACGTGCGCCCGGGAATCGGCGGACTGGTCGCGATTGTCGCCCATCACCCACAGGTTGCCCTCGGGCACCTTGATCGGGCCGAAGACCCGGCCGGCCGGGTAGGTGGCGTTCTGCTTGCCCGCGAACCACGGGTAGTCGTTCTTCACATACGGCTCGTCCAGCGGCTTGCCGTCGACCAGGATCCGGCCCTCGGCGTCGCAGCACTGCACGGTCTGCCCGCCGATCGCGATGACGCGCTTGACCAGATCGTTCTCGTCCGGCGGCACCAGGCCGAAGAAGGAGAAGAAGTTCTGTACGCCGCGGATCGCGGTGTTCTCCGAGCGGATCGACTGGTAGCGGGTGTTCCAGGACGGCGGGCCGACGAACACCACGACATCGCCCGGCTTCGGATCACCGAAGTAGTAGCTCAGCTTCTCGACGTAGATGCGATCGCCGACGCAGCCGGGGCAGCCGTGCAAGGTCGGCTCCATCGACTGGGAGGGGATCACATACGGCCGGCCGACGAAGGTGACCATCAGCGCGGCGATGACCGCCGCGATCACGATCAGGATGGGCAGTTCCTGCCAGAACGGCCGCTGCTTCTTGGTCTTCTTGGCGCGCCGCGCCCTGGGGGCGCGTGCCGCGCCTTCGTCGTCCGCACCCGACACCGACACCGACCCACTTTCGTCTGCCACGCCGAACAGCGTAGCCCGGCACCCTGCCTGACGGCGGGTACCGGGCTACGAACGCTCTGGCTGTGGCGAACGGGTCGCTACAAGATCAGCGCTTTTCCTTGATCTTGGCGGCCTTGCCGCGCAGGTCGCGCAGGTAGTACAGCTTGGCGCGACGGACGTCACCGCGGGTGACGACATCGATGTGGTCGATGTTGGGGCTGTGCACCGGGAAGGTGCGCTCCACGCCGACGCCGAAGGAGACCTTGCGGACGGTGAAGGTCTCGCGAATGCCACCACCCTGGCGACGGATCACGACGCCCTTGAAGACCTGGACGCGCTCCTTCGAGCCTTCGATGACCTTCACGTGCACGTTCAGCGTATCGCCCGGGCGGAAGTCCGGGACGTCGCTGCGCAGCGACTTTTCGTCGAGGAAGTCGAGGGTGTTCATTGTCATCCTTTGTGATGTTTGCGTGAACAGAGGACCCTGGCGGCAAACCCTGGCTACTGACGAGGGCGCGCGACCGGTTCATGCTCCGAATTAGGAGGGTGCTCCTGCGGACAGAAATCTCCCCAGGGCAACCCGAGTATTGTGCCAGACCACCGCCGCGCCGGAGAAATCGCCCCTGCTCGAGCGCCCGATCAGCGGTCGGACCGGTGCTCCGGCGCGAACAACGAGTGCTCCGGGGAGAACAGCGGATGCGGGTGCGGCGCGGGCGGGGCCGGCACCACCTTGCGCGCCAGCTCCGCCTCGGCGGCACTGCGGACATGCTCGACGTCGGGCTTGCCCGCGATCAGGTCCTGGATGAAGATCTTGGCCCGGATCACCGGCCGCCGATAGCGGCGCTCCCGCACGATCGCGCGGTACATCAGGCGGCGGCGTTCGGCGTAGCGCCAGCGCGCCCACGGCGCGCCGGGGCGGCTCAGTCGCAGCGCGCCGATCCACAGCAGCGGCGGGAAGAACATGCCGAACAGGCCCGTCCAGATCTTGCCCTTGGCGATGACGACGGCGGCGAACGCGAGATTGGACAGGCTGATCGCGGCCGCCACCGCCTTGGCGTCGTCGCCGATGGAGCTGCGCACGTCGGCGATCTCCAGGAACGACATCGGATGGAACCCGAGCAGCAGCAAGCCGGTCACCGCGAGCGCGACGAAGACCGCGTCCACGGAGGTGCGGCCCTGTTCCTCCCAGTACACGTCGCGCAGGTAGTAGATGAGCGCGAACTCGTCCAGGACCAGGGCGGCGCCGACCCCGAAGGTCGCGGCGAACGCCGCCGTGACCCCCGCACTCGCGCTCTCGTAGACCGCGATCAGACCCAGACCCGAGCCGAGGACCAGCACCACACCGATCACCATGTGGTGGATGTGGGTATCCCCGGCGCGCAGGTTGCCGGGCCACCAGCGCACCTGTTTACGGATCAGCCGGACGCTGATCCGAATGACCAGGAACCCGACGATGAACCCGAGCAGGAAGCACAGCAGTGGTAGCCGGCCCTGCGCGATCACATCGTTCTCGAGCCACCTGCGCATGGCCGCCTACCACTCTCCTGCCGGTCGTCGTCCTATTTGCCGAAGCCCGCCTTACGCAGCGCGTCGGCCATGGAACCGGTCGGGGCGGGCGCGCTGCGCCGCTGATTGCCCTGACCACCCTGGCCGCGGCCCGGTTGCTTGCCCTGTCCATTCTGCCGCTGCCGGTTGTCCTGGCCGGTCTGACCACGCGGTGCGCCGCCGCGGTTGCCGCCGCCGCGCTCCGGCTTGGCCGTGCCGGGCTCGTCGTCCAGGCGCAGCGACAGGCCGATGCGCTGGCGCTGCACGTCGACCTCGAGCACCTTCACCTTCACCACGTCACCGGACTTCACGACCTCGCGCGGATCCTTGACGAAGTTGTGCGACATGGCCGACACGTGCACCAGGCCGTCCTGGTGCACGCCGACGTCGACGAACGCGCCGAAGGCGGCCACATTGGTGACGACGCCTTCCAGCACCATGCCGGGCTCCAGGTCGGCGACCTTCTCCACGCCGGCGGCGAACTCGGCGGTCTTGAATTCCGGGCGCGGGTCGCGGCCGGGCTTCTCCAGCTCGGAGATGATGTCGGAGACGGTGGGGACACCGAACTTCTCGTCGGTGAACTGATCGGGCCGCAGCCCGCGCAGCACGCCGGTGTTGCCGATCAGCTCGGCGACGCCGCTACCGGTCTGATCCAGGATGCGCCGCACCACCGGATAGGCCTCGGGGTGCACCGCGGAGGTGTCGAGCGGGTCGTCGCCGCCGCGGATGCGCAGGAAGCCCGCGCACTGCTCGAACGCCTTCGGGCCCAATCGTGGCACCCCGAGCAGGGCCTTGCGGCTGCGGTAGGAACCGTTCTGATCACGGTGCGCCACAATGGATTCCGCGATCGAGCCGGTGATCCCGGAGACCCGGGACAGCAGCGGCACCGAGGCGGTGTTGACGTCGACGCCGACCGCGTTCACCGCGTCCTCGACCACCGCGCCCAGCGAGCGGGCCAGCAGGGTCTCGGACACATCGTGCTGGTACTGGCCGACACCGATGGACTTCGGATCGATCTTCACCAGCTCGGCCAGCGGGTCCTGCAGGCGGCGCGCGATGGAGACCGCGCCGCGCAGCGACACGTCCATGTCGGGCAGTTCCTGGGTGGCGTAGGCCGAGGCGGAGTACACCGAGGCGCCCGCCTCCGAGACGACGATCTTGGTGGGCTTGTTCTCCGGGATGCGGGAGATCAGCTCGGTGGCAAGGGCATCGGTCTCGCGCGAGGCGGTGCCGTTGCCGATGGCGATGAGCTCCACATTGAACCGGGCGACCAGCGCGCCGAGCACGGCGAGCGACTTCTCGGTCTGCCCCTGCGGCTTGTGCGGGTAGATGACCTCGGTGGCCACCGCCTTGCCGGTGGCATCGACGACCGCGACCTTCACGCCGGTCCGGTAGCCCGGATCCAGGCCCATGGTGGTGCGGGTGCCGGCGGGCGCGGCGAGCAGCAGGTCGCGCAGGTTCATCGCGAAGACGTCGACGGCGTCCTTCTCCGCGGCCTGGCGCAGGCGCATCCGGGTATCGATGCCAAGGCTCACTTGGAGTTTGGTGCGCCACGCCCAGCGCACGGTGTCCAGCAGCCAGGTGTCGGCGGCGCGGCCCTTGTCGGCGATGGCGAACTTGACCGCGATCCGGCCCTCGTAGATCGAGCGCTCCCCCGGAGCCAATTCCGTTGTCTCGGTGTCGAGCTGGAGGCTGAGCGCGTCCTCCTTCTCGCCGCGCAGCAGAGCCAGGATGCGGTGCGAGGGCAGCTTGGTGAACGGCTCGCTGAACTCGAAGTAGTCGGCGAACTTCGCGCCCGCCTCCTCCTTGCCCGGGCGCACGGCGGACTTGATCTGGCCGCGGTTCCACATCAGTTCGCGCAGTTCGCCGACCAGGTCGGCGTCCTCGGCGAAACGCTCGACCAGGATGGCGCGGGCGCCGTCGAGCTGTTCGGCGTTGTACTGGGCCGGATCGGTGGCCGGGTCGTTGATCAGGGCGTCGGCCACCGGCTCGTGCCCGGCCTCGCGCGCGATCTGGGCCTTGGTGCGGCGCTTGGGCTTGTAGGGCAGGTAGATGTCTTCGAGGCGGGCCTTGGTCTCGGCCGTCATCAGCTGGCCGAGCAGCGCGTTGTCGAGTTTGCCCTGGCCCTTGATGGATTCGATGATCGCGCCGCGGCGCTCGTCGAGTTCGCGCAGGTAGCTCAGACGTTCGTCGAGCTGGCGCAGCTGCGCGTCGTCGAGACCGTCGGTGACCTCCTTGCGGTAACGCGCGATGAACGGCACGGTCGACCCGCCGTCCAGCAACTCCACCGCGGCCCGGACCTGGGATTCGCGCACCCCTAGTTCGTCGGCGATGCGGCGACCCACGCTGGCCAGCGGGGCAGGACTGCCGACGGAATCGGCGGTCGGCGCAAGCGTGGTCGCGGCGGCGGTCGTGTCGGTGCTGTTCGACTCTGAACTGGCGATCTCGGGCGCTGTCGTCACGGCCGCCAACACTACCGCCGTCAGCCGACAAGCTGCCTACCCCTGGGTGAACCCTTCGTCCCCGGCGGCCGGGACCAGCGACTTCGCCGCTTCACGCATCTCGGCCTTGCGCACTTTCCCGGTGACTGTCATCGGGAATTCGTCCACGATGTGGACATAGCGCGGAATCTTGAAGTGCGCCAGCTTGCCCGCGCAGAAAGTCCGGATCGCGTCCGCGTCCAGCGCCGCCGCGCCCGCGCGCAGCCGGAGCCAAGCCATCAGTTCCTCACCGTATTTCGGGTCGGGCACGCCGATCACCTGAGCGTCCAGAATGTCCGGGTGGGTGTAGAGGAACTCCTCGATCTCGCGCGGATAGATGTTCTCGCCGCCGCGGATGACCATGTCTTTGATCCGGCCGGTGACCGCGAGGTAGCCGTCCTCGTCCATGACGCCGATGTCGCCGGTGTGCATCCAGCGGGCCGCGTCGATCGCGCCGGCGGTCTTGTCCGGCTGCTCCCAGTAGCCGAGCATGACCGAGTAGCCGCGCGTGCAGAGTTCGCCGGGTTCCCCACGCGGGACCGTCGAACCCGTTGCGGGATCGACGATCTTGACCTCGAGGTGCGGCAGCACCCGGCCGACGGTGGCGGTGCGGCGGTCCAGGGTGTCGTCGCGGCGGGTCTGGGTGGACACCGGCGAGGTCTCGGTCATGCCGTAGCAGATGCAGACCTCGGCCATACCCAGGCGATCGATGACCCGCTTCATCACCTCGACCGGGCACGGCGAGCCCGCCATGATGCCGGTGCGCAGGCTCGAAAGATCCGGCGCCGCACCGCCGTCGAGTTCACCGAGCAGAGCGATGAACATGGTCGGCACGCCGTAGAGGGAGGTGCACCGTTCGGCCGCGACCGCCCGCAAGGTGGCCGCCGGGTCGAAGGCGGGGGCCGGGATCACCACCGCGGCACCGTGACTGGTGGATGCGAGGTTGCCCATGACCATGCCGAAGCAATGATAGAAGGGCACCGGCAGGCAGATCCGGTCCTGCTCGGTGTAGCCGCACAGCTCGCCGACGAAGAAGCCGTTGTTCAAGATGTTGTGGTGGCTGAGGGTGGCGCCCTTGGGGAAACCGGTTGTGCCGGAGGTGTATTGGATGTTGATCGGGTCGTCCATGGACAGCGTCGCCGCGATCTCCGCGAGCCGGGGCGCGTCGATCTCGTAGCGCACCAGCACATCCCACGCCACCGTGCCGAGAATCAGAATCTGTTCCAGCCCCGGGCATTTCGGCCGAACCTCGTCGATCATGTAGACGTAGTTCGAGGACTTGAACTCCGGGGCGGCGATCAGCAGCCGGACCCCGGCCTGTCGCAACACGTATTCCAGTTCACTGGTGCGGTAGGCGGGGTTGATGTTGACCAGGATCGCGCCGATCTTCGCGGTGGCGTACTGCACCAGGAACCACTCCGCGCAGTTCGGCGCCCAGATGCCGACCCGGTCACCCTTGTCGATACCCAGGGCGGTCAGGCCGGTGGCCAGCGAGTCGATGGCGGCGGCGAGTTCGCGATAGGTCCAGCGCCGTCCGGACGGAACGTCGACCAGGGCTTCCCGATTCGGAAACGCCGCGACGGCCCGATCGAAATTCGCCCCGATGGTGTCGCCGAGCAGGGGCGCTTGCGACGCACCGGACGCGTAGCTGGGTAGCCCAGGGTGCACTGGCATGGCTCGATCTCCTCCACGGACTGGTCGCACTGTCCACAACATGATGTGACTCACAGCGTTTCCGCACCACCCCTGAAAGAGGGTAGGCAGGTCCGGGGACCGCGCTCAGTCCGGCGGGAGCAGATCCGGGCGGCGTTCGCGGGTGCGTTGCAAGGATTGCTCGCGCCGCCACGCGGCGACCTTGGCGTGATCACCCGACAGCAGAATCGGCGGGACGTCCAGGTCGCGCCAGGACACCGGGCGGGTGTAGCTGGGGCCCTCCAGCAGTCCGTCGGAGAACGAATCCTCTTGGTGGGACTGCTGATTGCCCAGCACGCCGGGAATGAGGCGGACGAAAGCCTCGGTCATCACCAGCACCGCGGCCTCGCCGCCGATCAGCACGTAATCGCCGATGCTGACCTCTTCGACCCGGACACGGCGGGCGGCATCGTCGAACACACGCTGATCGATGCCTTCGTAACGGCCGCAGGCGAAGACGATGTGCTCCTCGGTGGCCCAGCGCTCGGCGGTGCGCTGGGTGAACGGGACACCGGCGGGGGTCGGGACGACGAGCAGGGCGTCGTCGGGACAGACCTCGTCCAGGGCGGCGCCCCAGATGGTCGGCTTCATGACCATGCCGGGGCCGCCACCGTAGGGCGAATCGTCGACGGCCTTGTGCACGTCATGGGTCCAGTGCCGCAGGTCGTGCACGTCCACGGCGAGCAGGCCCTTGTCGATGGCCTTGCCGAGCAACGCGGTCCGCAGCGGTTCCAGATACTCCGGGAAGATCGTGACGACGTCGATTTTCATTCGGGATCGAGGAGACCCTCGGGCGGATCGATGACGACGAGCCGGTCCGCGATCGACACCGTCGGCACGATGGCGTTGACGAACGGGATCAGGATCTCCCGGATCTCCCGTTTGTCCTCGACCGCCTGCACCGACAGCAGTTCGCCCGCGGCCGAATGCAGGACCTCGGTGACCGTGCCGACGACGGTGCCGTCGGTGAGCTGGACGGTCAGGCCCTCCAGCTCGTGGTCGTAGTACTCCTCCGGATCCTCCGACGGCGGCAGGTCGTCGCTGTTCACGAAGAACAGGGTGCCGCGCAGCGCGTCGGCGGCGGTGCGGTCGGAGACGCCGGTGACGAACACCAGAAGCCGGCCCGAGTGTTCCCGGGCCGACTCGATGGTGAAATCACGAACCTGTGTGGACCGCGGCAACTTGCCCCGCAGGGTAGTGCCGACGGCGAACCGGGCATCCGGATCGTCGGTACGGATCTCGACGACGAGTTCGCCACGCACACCGTGCGATTTGGCGACCCGTCCTACGACGAGTTCCATCTAGGCGTCGGTATCGACCACGTCGACACGGATACCCCGGCCACCGATACCGGCGACGAGGGTCCGCAGCGCGGTCGCGGTGCGACCGCCGCGGCCGATGACCTTGCCCAGATCCTCGGGGTGCACGTGCACCTCGACGGTGCGTCCGCGGCGGCCGGTGATCAGCTCGACGCGGACGTCATCCGGGTTGGCGACGATGCCGCGAACCAGATGTTCGACGGCATCGGCGACGACGGCCGACATTACTCGGCGGCTTCGGTCTCGGCGGGGGCCTCAGCGGCGGCTTCGGTCTCCTTGGCCTTCTTCTTCTTGGCGGTGGTGGCCTCGCCGCGCGGCTCGTTGTCGGCGGCGGCCAGAGCGGCGTTGAACAGGTCCAGCTTGGACGCCTTCGGGGCCTTCACCTTCAGGGTGCCCTCGGTGCCCGGCAGGCCCTTGAACTTCTGCCAGTCGCCGGTGATCTCCAGCAGACGCTGCACCGACTCGGTCGGCTGCGCGCCGACGCCCAGCCAGTACTGCGCGCGCTCGGAATCGATCTCGATGAAGGAGGGCTCTTCCTTCGGGTGGTACTTGCCGATGGACTCGATGGCCCGGCCGTCACGACGGGTGCGCGCGTCGGCGACGACGACGCGGTACTGCGGGTTACGGATCTTGCCCATGCGGGTCAGCTTGATCTTCACAGCCATGGCTGATCTGCCTCTTTCAGTAGTTGGTCACGGCGTAATTCAGCGACCCGCACGGTCTGCGAGCCCGGTTTCACGCTTGGAGTGTGTGACCGCCGCGCGGTACGTAACCGGAGACGGGCTGACACTTGTCCATGGAAGGACGAGGATTCATTCTGCCAGATGGGTTTGCCGAGCCGGAAATCGGTCGCTGACCTGGCGAGAGCTGGCCACATTGTGATCTGCGCCACAACAATGCCCGCAGGGAAATGGTGCCGGCCGACAGCCCTATAACTAGGCATGAGCATATTTCGCCGTAGCCGACAGCGCCGCCGCAGGGGTGGCTCCGGACTCGACAGCAACGCCGCCGACGCCGTGCTCGTCGCGGGCGAGGCCCTGCCCTGGGTGTTCCGGGTCCTCGGCGGCGTGGTGCGCGGCCTGCTCAACGCCCTGAACTAGTGGGCTACGCCGGTCGGTAGCGCAGCAGTACGACGCCCGACCGGAACGTCTTGGTCTCGACCAGCCGCAGCTTGGGCGCCTCGAACCCGTCCGCGAACAGGCGGGCGCCGCGCCCGAGCACGACCGGGTAGACGAACAGCCGGTACTCGTCGACCAGGCCGGCCCGGATCAGATCGTGGACCAGCGAGATGCTTCCGGTACTGACGATGTCCTTGCCCGGCTGCCGCTTGAGCGCCCGCACCGCGTCCAGATCGCGCAGGACGAAGGAGTTCTGCCACCCCGGATCGTCCATCGTGCGCGACACCACGTACTTGGCGATCTGGTTCAGATCATCGGTGATACCGGTCTGATCGTCCTGCTGTTCGGGCCAGTACCCGCGCATGTCCTCGAACGTCCGCCGCCCGAACAGCACCGCGTCGCAGTCGGCCGTATGCGCCGCCAGCTCGGCCGTGATGTCGGAGTCGTCGACGGCGGCGTCGTTACCGACGGTGAACCACCCCGCCGTCGCATCGATCACCCCATCGACCGTGATGTTCTCGGTAACCACCAGATCCCGCATGATTCGGTCCTTTCGTGGGAAACACGTCTACCGATACCGACGGTCCAACCGGACAGAATTCACCGGTGCTGCGAAACTGGCTCTGCCGCAGCGGTTTTCACACCGCTGCGGCAGTAGAACTCAGCTCACCAGGGGTGTGAGGGTGCGGCCGGCGAGGGCTACGGCGCCGGGTTCGTGGCCGTTGGTGACCATGTTGACGATCAGGCCGTTGACGCCGTGGGCGAAGACGCGGGTTTGCAGTTGTTCGACGATCTCGTCGGGGGCGCCGGCGAACTGGCGGTCGGCGGGGGTTTGGCGGCGCTGTTCCGCGGAGAGGGCGGACAGGTCGACGCCGTTGGCGCTGAACATGTCCTGCTGTTGTTCGCGGGCGCGGTCGCCGTTCTCGTCGATGATCAGGAAGGCCAGGAAGCTGACGTCCAGCGTCTTCGGGTTGCGGCCGATCTCGGCGCAGCGCTGGTGCAGCGCGTCCATCTTGCGGGGCAGTTCGGAGGCGTTGCAGATGATGTTGAGGTGGTCGGCGTAGCGGGCCGCGAGGGCGAAGGTCTTCTTCTCGCCGCCACCGCCGAGCAGGATCGGCAGGTCGTCGCGGATGCGGGGCTCGTTCATCGCGTCGTCGGTGTGGTACCACTCGCCGGTGAAGGTGGAGTGCTTGCCGCGCAGCATCGGGTGGATGATCTGCAGGGCCTCGTCGAGCCGGTGGAAACGGTCGGTGAAGGTGCCGAACTCGAAACCGTAGGACTGGTGCTCCAGCTCGAACCAGCCCGCGCCGATGCCGAGCACCGCGCGGCCGCCGCTCACCACATCCAGGGTGGTGACGGTCTTGGCGAGCAGCGCCGGATTGCGATAGGTGTTGCCGGTGACCAACGCCGACAACTGGATTCGCTCCGTGGCGGCGGCCAGGCCACCGAGGGTGGTGTAGCTCTCCAGCATCGGATCGTCGGGTGTGCCGATGCCCGGGAGCTGATAGAAGTGGTCCATCACGAAGACGGTGTCGAAGCCCGCGGCTTCGGCTTCCCTGGTCTGTGCCAGCACAGTCGGGAACAAGTCACGAACCGGCTGCCCATAGCTGAAGTTGGGCATCTGATAACCGAGGCGAATGGTCACCACATCGACGGTACTCGCGCTCGCGGGGGCAGCGCCGGGCTGCCGAATTCGAGCCGGGTCCACCAGAGCGTGCGGATGCGGCGCGGCGGTCGATCGGTCAGCGGTGGCCGGTGACGGGATTCGGAGATTTGACAACCCGGCCCCGCAGGACGACCCAGCGGGGTTCGGCGAGCATTGCGGGGTTGATACGCGGATCCTCCTCATAGACAACGAAATCGGCGGGCACGCCGTGTTCGATCGACGGCCGCCCGAGCCAGGCCCGGGCGTTCCAGGAGGCCGCGCCCAGGGCGTCGTGCGCGGACAGACCAGCACCGGCCAGCGCGGTGATCTCGTCGGCGATGCGACCATGGCGAATGGATCCGCCCGCGTCGGTACCGGCGTAGATCGGGACGCCCGCGTCGTGCGCGTTGCCGACCGTATCGCGGACCCGGCGATGCAGGTCCCGCATGTGCGCGGCGTAGGTGGGGAACTTGCCCGCACCGTCGGCGATCTCGGGGAAGGTGTCGATATTGATCAGTGTCGGGACCAGCGCCGTGCCGTGCCGGACCATCAGTTCGACGGTGTCGTCGGTCAGGCCGGTGCCGTGCTCGAGACAGTCGATCCCCGCGTTGATCAGGCCGGGCAGCGCGTCCTCGCCGAAGACGTGCGCGGTGACCCGGGCCCCGTTGGCGTGCGCGGCGTCGATGGCCTCTTCGAGGATCGCGTCGCTCCACAACGGGCGCAGGTCACCGACCGAGCGGTCGATCCAGTCCCCGACGATCTTGACCCAGCCGTCGCCGAAACGTGCCTGCTCGGCGACGATTTCGGGCAGATCGCGTTCGTCGTCGAGCTCGATGCCGAGTTCCCGGATGTAGCGCTTGGGCCGGGCGATGTGCCGGCCCGCCCGGATGATCTTCGGCAGTTCCGCGTGGTCGTCGATGAACCGCGTATCGATCGGCGACCCGGCGTCACGCAGCAGCAGCGCGCCGACGTCGCGTTCGGTCTCGGCCTGCGCGATCGCGCCGTCCCGATCCTCGTCGCCCCCGCCGTAGCGGATCCCGACGTGGCAGTGCGCGTCCACCAGGCCGGGCACGATCCAGCCTGCGGCACACAGGGTTTCCGCGCCGGGCACCGGCTCGAAGGACACCACCCCGTCGCGTACCCACAGGTCACGCACCTCGTCATCAGGGAGAACCACACCACGCAGATGCACAGCTACCTCCTGGACGTCGTCGGCAGCATCCAAACTACCGCGCCGCGCCCGCCTTCGGTCGGCGTCGGCACTCGAACCCTGTCAGAGCACCGGGGCCAGCACGGTGATGTCGGTGCGCTCGTGGCAGATCGCGCGGATCGCGGCCAATCCGGCCGCGATCGCGGGGTGCGCGCTGCTGCCGCGGCGCACGAAGGCGACGTGGCGGCGACTCGGGGCCGAGGGGCCGTGCAGCCGGACCCGGACGACCTCGTGCTCGGCGGGCAAGTAGGCCAGGCGCGGGACCAGGCTGACGCCGAAACCCTGGGTTACCAGGGACGAGATACCGATCCAGTCGATGCCGCGATGCAGGACGCGCGGCGTGAAACCGGCTGCGGCGCAAGCGCTCGACTGGAGCTGGCAGTGTGCGACGCGGTCCGGGGCGCCGATCCAGTCCTCGGCGGCGGCCTCGGCGAGCTCGATGCTCACCCGCCCGGCCAGCCGGTGATCGACCGGCACCAGCAGGTCCTGCGGTTCGTCGAGGAGGGGGTGCTGTTCGAAGCGCGGATCGGCCGGGGACGGGCTGTCCGCGGCGGGGATGACGACGCCGAGGTCGGTATCCCCGGAGAGCAACAGGTCGAAGCAGTGCCGGCTTTCGTCCTCGGTGATCTCCAAGCCCAGCCGTGGATGCCGGGTGCGCAGCCGCGCCGCCGCGGGCGCGACCAGGGCCACCATCGCGGTCGGCAACGCGCTGATCCGCAGCACGCCCGCCAGGTCGTCACGGTGCGCGGCCAGGTCGGCCCGGGCGCGCTCGGCCCCGGCGAACAACTCGTCCGCGTGCCGCAGCAGGGTGTGCGCGGCGGCGGTCAACTGCACCCGGCGGCCGACCTGTTCCAGCAGCACGACCTCCAGATCGTGCGCGAGCTGCCGCAATTGCTGGGAGACCGTCGAGGGCGTGAGATGCAGTGCCGTGGCCGCGGCGGTGACGGTGCCGTGTTCACGCAGCATCCGCAAGGTCTGCAACCTCGGGTCGATCATGTGTCTATTCAACATGATTCAGTGCGGAATCTTTTGATGGATTCGCACATCCCCGCGTCGAATACTTCAGTCATGACACCTCCAGCGCAGCGCCCCTTCGACGAATCCCGCTCCCTGTGCCGCCGCTGCGGCCGCGCGGTCGAACGCCCGGACCCCTCGGTGTCCTGCCACCGCACCTCCGAGGGCACCGTCCGCTACACCCGCTGCCCGTGCGGCCTGGCCCAGATCTGGTTGCGACCCTTCGGCGCCGGCGACCTGCTGCGCCACTGACGCGCGCCCGGCCGATGGGCCGGGCGCGCGGGTGACTACTTCTTGGGGAACTTCAGCTTCGACAGGTCGAAGCCCTCGAGCCCCGGCGGCAATTGATCCAAGCCGGGCGGCATGTCGGAGATGTCGGGCATCCCGGCGGGCATTCCGCCCGGCAAGCCCGGCATTCCCGGGAAACCACCGCGCATCTTGGGCTGGGTCGGGCCGCGCCCGCCCTTCTTGCCCTTCTTGCCGCCCTTTTTGTTGTTGCGGCGATTACCGCCGGGCAGGCCCATCTGGCGGCCCATCGCGGTCATCATCTTCTTCGCCTCGAAAAAGCGATCGACGAGCTGATTGACCTCGGAGACCTGGACGCCGGAGCCGTTGGCGATGCGCAGGCGGCGCGAGGCGTTGATGATCTTCGGGTTGTCCCGCTCGGCCTTGGTCATGCCGCGGATGATGGCCTGCACGCGGTCGAGCTGCTTGTCGTCGACCTGGGCGAGCACGTCTTTCATCTGGCCCGCGCCCGGCAGCATGCCGAGCAGGTTGCCGATCGGGCCCATCTTGCGGATGGCCAGCATCTGATCGAGAAAGTCCTCGAGGGTGAGCTCGCCGCTGCCGATCTTGCGGGCCGCTTCCTCGGCCTGCCCGGCGTCGTAGACCTGCTCGGCCTGCTCGATGAGCGAGAGCACGTCACCCATGCCCAGGATGCGCGAGGCCATCCGGTCGGGATGGAAGACGTCGAAGTCCTCCAGCTTCTCGCCGGAGGAGGCGAACATGATCGGCGCGCCGGTGATCTCGCGCACCGACAGCGCCGCGCCACCGCGGGCGTCGCCGTCGAGCTTGGTGAGCACGACACCGGTGAAACCGACGCCGTCGCGGAAGGACTCGGCGGTGTGCACCGCGTCCTGGCCGATCATGGCGTCGAGCACGAACAGGGTCTCGTCGGGCTGCACGGCATCGCGGATGCCGGCGGCCTGCGCCATCAGTTCGGCGTCGATGCCCAGGCGGCCGGCGGTGTCGACGATGACGATGTCGTACTGCTTGGTCCGGGCCTCCGCGACACCGGCGCGCGCGACCTCGACCGGGTCGGCGGCGGTGATGCCGAGCGGGTTGTCGCCGCCACCGATGGAGGTGCCGGGATGCGGGGCGAACACGGCAACGCCGGCCCGCTCGCCGACCACCTGCAGCTGGGTGACAGCGCCGGGGCGCTGGAGATCACAGGCCACCAGCAGCGGCGTATGGCCCTGGCCCTTCAGCCATTTCGCCAGCTTGCCGGCCAGGGTGGTCTTACCCGAACCCTGCAGACCGGCCAGCATGACCACCGTCGGCGGGGTCTTGGCGAAGGTGATGCGGCGGGTCTCACCGCCGAGGATGGCGACGAGCTCCTCGTTGACGATCTTGACGACCTGCTGCGCCGGATTCAGCGCCACCGAGACCTCCGCGCCCTTGGCGCGCTCCTTGATCTTGGCGATGAATCCGCGCACGACGGGCAGCGCGACGTCGGCTTCGAGCAGGGCCAGCCGGATCTCGCGACAGGTGGCGTCGATGTCGGCCGGTGACAGACGCCCCTTACCGCGCAGATCCTTGAGGGCACCGGTTAGCCGGTCGGACAGTGATTCGAACACCGATCGCGCTCCTGAATCTCGAGGGACGTCTCTCTTACTTTCCCAAGCGTAATCGGAGAATGCCGGTGATCGTGCACGGGGAGCGGGCAGGAGAAGGCCCCGCCCGCTGGAAACGCGCGGGCGGGGCCTTGATCTACCGGCCGAGGGTCAGCCGAGAGCGCGGCGGCGCGGCTTGACCGTCTTGCGGTAATCGTGGTTTTCGGCGCCCACCATGAACAGCGCCTCGCGGCCGGTGAGCCCGAGTTCCAGGGCCAGATCGTCGAGCAGGGCGTACTCGGTGTCGGTGGGGGCGTCGGTGCAGGCGGCGGTCACGGCGATGGTCATGGCGGTGACGGCCTGCTGCCCGGTGAGGGTCCGGCCGGGTAGCCAGGAGACGACCCAGCGGTCACCGCCGACACAGCGCGCCATGTGCGTTGTCTCGTTGCTCGTCATCATCGACGCCGACACGACTTCTATTGCCACCGACCTGCTCCCCTCGTGCTCGCGATAGCCGGACGCTCTGATACTAAGGCGCTGAACAGGCTGCCGACCATGGGTTCCAGCAAATAGCGTGCAACGGTTTGATAGCGCGATTCGAGCTTATGTGGCCGTCGTCTCTTCGGGCTTCTTCGGCGCGGGGCGCGGGACCACTTCCATGACAGCCTTTTCGATGGCTTCGCGGCGGGCCGGACCGTCGTCGGCGCCGAGGTCCAGGCAGAACGCGTCGACCACGGACGAACCCATCGTCACCACCTTCGCCCAGCGCACGTTGGCCGCGCAGGCCGAGAACGCCGCGGCCAGGCGGGTGAGCAGGCCGATCCGGTCCTCGGCCCGCAGTTCCAGCAGCCACTGCCCGGGCGCGCTGGTGGGCGACCAGATCAGGCGCGGCGCGGCCTGCGCGAACGGACTCGGCAGGATCCCGGCGTCGCGTTCCCGCTTGGCCAGCAGCGCGGGCAGATCGAGCGCGCCCGCGATGGCGCGGATGAGTTCCTGGCGCAGCAAACCCGGTTCCGGCGGGTTGCCGAACTTCGGCGAGACCACGAAGGTGTTGATCGCCGACTCCCCCGCGCTGCCGACCGAGGCCGCCAGCACCCGCAGCGAATGCAGGGCCAGCACGCCGGCCGAATCCGAGAGCAGCCCCGGACTGTCCGGCGCGATGACGGTGACGGTGTAGGTGTATTTGCCCTCGGCGGGCCGCAGGTCGACGTGCACGCCACCCGCCTCGGCCTTGGCGAGCAGTTCCGGGGCGATCGGTTCCGGCGTCGGCAGCGCCTCACCGGTCAGCACCAGGCGGCAGCGCCGGACCAGATCACCGATCAGCGAGGCCTTCCAGTCGCCCCAGACGCCGGGGCCGGTGGCCAGCGAATCCGCTTCGGCCAGCGCGTGCAGCAATTCGAGCAGCTGACTGTCGCCGTCGAGGGCGTCGACGACGAACTGCACGGTGTCGGGGTCGGCGAGGTCGCGGCGGGTGGCGGTCTCGGGCAGCAGCAGATGGTGGCGCACCATCGCGGACAGGGTCCGCACGTCCTGCGGCCACAGCCCCAGCCGGCGGCCGATGTGGGTGGCCAGTTCCGCGCCGACCACGCTGTGGTCCCCGGCCCGGCCCTTGCCGATGTCGTGCAGCAGCGCGCCCAGGGCGAGCAGATCCGGGCGGGCGACCCGGGTGCTCAAAGCGCTTGCGTAGGCGACGGTTTCCATCAGGTGCCGGTCGACGGTCCAGGTGTGCATGGCGTCGCGGGGCGGCAGATCGCGCACCGCGCCCCATTCCGGCAGCAGCCGGCCCCACAGCCCGGTGCGGTCCAGCGCCTCGATCGCGTCGATGATGCCGCGCCCCGAGCCCAGCAGCACGAGCAGATCGTTCAACGCGTCCTTGGGCCACGGCTCGCGCAGCTCCGGCGCGTCCTCGGAGAGCCGATTCAGCGTGGTCGCCGACATCGGCAGCCCGGTCTGCGCCGAGGCCGCGGCGACCCGCAGGATCAGCCCGGGATCGCGCTGCGGCCGCGCGTCCCGGGCGAGCACCACCTCGCCGGCGTGTTCGACCACCCCCTCATCGAGTGGTCGACGCACCGGCATCCGGCGCAGGCGGGCCAGGCCGCGGCGCGGCAGCGCGTTGGCGGCGGTGCGCAGGCCGACATCGACCGAGTAGCTCACCGTCCGGGCCGAATCGCTCAGGGTGCGGGCGAGGTCGAAGCGATCGCCGATGCGCAGCGCACCGCCGATCTCGTCGGCATCCTGGGCCCGGAGCTGATCGCGCGCCCGGCCCGCCACCCGATGCAACTCGGTGCGAACATCCAGCAATCGACGATGGGCGGTTTTCAGGCCGCCACCCGGCACGTCCGGACCGAGCCCCGGCATGGCATCGGTCAACTGGGCGATAGCCAGCGCGTCGAGCAACTGGATGTCCCGCAGCCCGCCGCGCCCGTTCTTCAGATCGGGTTCGGCGCGGTGCGCGATCTCACCGCTGCGCTGCCAGCGGGCCTCGGCCTGGGCGATGATGTCGTCGAAGCGACCGCGGATCCCGCTGCGCCACTCCCGGCGCACCCCGCCGATCAGCAGATTGCTCAAATCCGCGTCACCGACGATGTGCCGGGCCTCGAGCATGCCCATGGCCGCGATCAGGTCGTCGGCGGCCACCCGCAGCGCCTGGGCCACGGTCCGCACGCTGTGGTCGAGCTTGATGTGGGCGTCCCAGAGCGGATACCAGAGCTGGTCGGCGACCTCGGCCACCCGGGCCGGGTCGACGTCGTCGTGCAGCAGCACCAGATCCAGATCCGAGTACGGCAGCATCTCGCGGCGGCCGAGGCCGCCGACGGCCACCACGGCCAGGCCGCTGTCGGCGGTGATGCCGAGTTCGGCGCCCTTGGTGGTCAGCCACAGTTCATAGAGATCGACCAGCGCCGCGCGCACGGCCTCGGAGTCCAAGCGCGGATTCCGGGGTGCTCCCCCGTCGAGCAGTTGCTTCCGTGCCGCGACCAACTCGGCCGCTCCATTCGACTGACCCACAACCCACCACCTGTGTCCGATTCACGGCCCAATGCGGGCGGCCCCGCCCCTTACCGGGAATGATCCGGTAGGAGCGAGGCCGCCGCTCGATTGTCGTTCTGGCTTTACAGAGCGTCGGTACCGCGTTCGCCGGTCCGGACCCGGATGATCGACTCGACCGGGGTGATCCAGACCTTGCCGTCACCGATCTTGCCGGTGCGCGACGCTTCGACGATCACCTCGACGACCTTGTCCACCGAGGCGTCGTCCACGACGACCTCCACGCGGACCTTGGGCACGAAGTCGACCGAGTATTCGGCGCCGCGGTAGACCTCGGTGTGGCCCTTCTGCCGCCCGTAACCCTGTACCTCGCTGACGGTCATGCCGAGCACGCCCGCCTGCTCGAGCCCGGACTTGACGTCCTCGAGAGTGAACGGTTTGACGATTGCGGTGATCAACTTCATGTTCGTCATGCCTCCTTGACGAGCGAGCTCGGAACCGAGCTGGCCGAGCGTGCCGTGCCACCCACAGCAGCGAAATCGTATGCGGTTTCCGCGTGCTCGGACTCGTCCAGGCCCGCCGACTCGCTTTCCTCGCTGGCCCGCAGACCAATTGTGAACTTGATGATGAGCGCGATCACAGCGGTCGCGACCAGCGAGTACGCGAGGACGGCGAACGCTCCGACGGCCTGCAGCTTCAACTGCTCGATGCCACCACCGTAGAACAAGCCCTTGACCGCCGCCGGTGCTTCCTCGGTCGCGACCAGGCCGATCATCAGGGTGCCGACCAGACCGCCGACCAGGTGCACGCCGACCACGTCGAGCGAATCGTCGAAGCCGAACTTGAACTTCAGGCCGACCGCGAGGGCGCACAGGGCGCCGGCGGCCACGCCGATGGCGATGGCGCCCACCACGTTCACCGAGGAACAGGCCGGGGTGATGGCGACCAGACCGGCCACGATGCCCGAGGCCGCGCCGAGGGAGGTGGGGTGACCGTCACGCAGCTTCTCCACCAGCAACCAGGCGAGCATGGCGGCGGCGGTGGCGATGGTGGTGGTGAGGAAGGTCGCACCCGCGATGCCGTTGGAGCCGACCGCGGAGCCGGCGTTGAAGCCGTACCAGCCGAACCACAGCAGACCGGCGCCGAGCATCACGAAGGTGAGGTTGTGCGGCCGGAACGGAGTCTTGGGCCAGCCCTTGCGCTTGCCGAGGATGACCGCGAGCACCAGGCCCGCGACGCCGGCGTTGATGTGCACCGCGGTGCCACCGGCGAAGTCGACGGCCTTGAGGTTGTTGGCGATCCAGCCGCCCTCTTCACCGGTGTAGCCGTCGAAGGCGAAGACCCAGTGCGCGACCGGGAAGTAGACGACGGTGGCCCAGATGCCCGCGAACACGAGCCAGGAGCCGAACTTGAGGCGGTCGGCGACCGCGCCCGAGATGAGTGCGACCGTGATGATCGCGAACATTAGCTGGAAGGCGACGAAGACCGACAGCGGAACGGTGCCGTTGAGCGGGATCGCGGCCGGCGCGGCGGGATCGGTGGAAGCCAGGTAGTCACCACCGAATACGCCCTTGAGCCCGAAGTACTGCCCCGGGTCGCCGATCAGGTTGCCCTTGTCCTCGCCGAAAGCTATCGAGAAACCGTAGAGCGACCACAGGATGGTGATCAGGCCCATGGCACTGATACTCATCATGATCATGTTCAGCACGTTCTTACTGCGGACCATGCCGCCGTAGAAGAACGCGAGTCCGGGTGTCATCAACAGCACGAGTGCTGAGCTCGTCAGCATCCATGCGGTATCGCCGGCGTCCGGCGCGCCGATTACGGGAAATGCCACCTTGAAGTCCTCCTCATCTCGGGCCCAGCCGACTTACGGCGATATGGACCTGAACAGAAAGGTTCCTCACTCGGTGTTTCGTCTGGCGTGCCGCGAGGTTTCGCGTGCGTGAACGGATGAGCCAGTTGTGTTGCGGCTAGGTTTCATGGCGCCGACTGTGAACAAAAGTGCTGGTGTGAGGCTTGGCAGGCGGCAAACGCTCGGTAAATACGACAACGGCCGGGCGGAGTAGCTCCACCCGGCCCTCAGTTGACGTGTCAGCCCAGCAGCGCGTCGACGAACGCGCCCGGCTCGAACGGGGCGAGATCATCCGCGCCCTCGCCGAGCCCGACCAGCTTCACCGGGACGCCGAGTTCGTGCTGCACCTGGAAGACGATGCCGCCCTTGGCCGTTCCATCCAGCTTGGTGAGCACCACACCGGTGATGTCGACCACCTCGGCGAAGACCCGGGCCTGCATCAGGCCGTTCTGGCCGACGGTGGCGTCGAGCACCAGCAGCACCTCGTCCACCTCGGCCTTCTTCTCGATGACGCGCTTGACCTTGCCGAGCTCGTCCATCAGGCCGGTCTTGGTGTGCAGGCGGCCCGCGGTGTCGACGAGCACCACGTCCACGCCGTGGTCGATGCCCGCGCTGACCGCGTCGAAGGCGACGGCGGCCGGGTCGGCCGCCTCCTTGCCGCGCACGGTCTCGGCGCCGACCCGCTCACCCCAGGTCTGCAACTGGTCGGCGGCGGCGGCACGGAAGGTGTCGGCCGCGCCGAGCAGCACCCGGCGGCCGTCGGCAACCAGGACGCGGGCGAGTTTTCCGGTTGTGGTGGTCTTTCCGGTGCCGTTGACGCCGACGACCAGCAACACCGCCGGATGATCTTCGTGCGGCAGCGCGCGGACCGAGCGGTCCAGCTCCGGGCGCAGCGCTTCGATCAGCACCTTGCGCAGGACGGCACGGGCCTCCTCCGGCGTGCGCACGCTGTTGGCGGCAATCTCCTCGCGCAGCCGGCTCACCACGGCCGCGGTACTGGCGGTGCCGAGGTCGGCCAGGACCAGGGTGTCCTCGATCTCCTCCCAGGAGTCCTCGTCCAGGTCGCCGCCGCCGAGCAGGCCGAGCAGGCTCTTGCCGACCGCGTTCTGGGAGCGGGACAGGCGACCGCGCAGGCGGAACAGCCGGCCCTCGGTCGGCTCGATCTCGTCGAGGGTGATCTCGGGGGCCGGGGCTTCCTCGACAATTTCGACGGTTTCGACCGGCTCGACGGTCTCGGCGACATCGCCGTCCGGCAGCGCGACGTTGGTGATGCCGCGTTTCGGGGCGTCGCGCGGGATCGCCGCGTCGTCGCCGACGTGCGGCTGACCCTCGTCGTCGGTGCGCTCCAGCGGGACGGGTTCGAGGGTCGCGGTATCGCCACCGCCCTGACTGAAGCTGAACCCGCCCTGGGCCGAATAACCACCGGACCGGTCGGTCACCTCCTTGTCCGGGGTCGGCGGCGCCAGCGTCACCCGCCGTCGGCGGTACCGGACAGTTCCGGCGACCAGCACGACCAGCAGCAACGCGGCAACCGCGGCGATCAGGATCCAGGCTTCGGAACTCATGCGTCCGCCTCGCTGGCGCTCGGCTCCGGCATGCGCTCCGCACGCCGGCACATGGTTCGCTCGCTTCGCTCACTCACGGGCCCCATCCTTGCAGAACACCGACACGCCGCCGACTAGGCACAACCGGACGAGTCCGGCACCCGCGACTGGTGTCGCAGGCAGAAGGCATTTGTGCACCTGACACAGACCACGAGATTTCTTGTCCTGCGGAACTTCTCGCGAACTGACAATAGGATCGGCAGCGTGACCGACCGAAACGTGCTTGGGGGGCCGCTGGAAGAGTGCGGCGCCGATCCTGTGACCGGCTTCTACCGCGATGGCTGCTGCAGCACCGGCCCGGAGGATCTCGGTAGCCACACCGTGTGCACCGTAGTCACGGCCGAGTTCCTGGAGCATCAGGCCTCTATCGGCAACGACCTGTCCACCCCCCGTCCGGACAACAACTTCCCCGGCCTGCAACCCGGCGATAGATGGTGCGTGGTTGCCGTGCGCTGGCTGCATGCCCACGAGGACGGCGTCGCCGCACCGGTTGTGCTGGCCGCCACACACGAGAACGCCCTGGAGGTCATCTCCATGGATATTTTGCGCAAATACGCGGTCGACGTCCCCAACGACGTGAGCGACCTGCTGTAAATCAGCCGCTACCCACCCGCACCGGCTAGCCCTGCCGGCGGCGATGCGCCTTCTGCCGGCACGCGGCGGAACAGTAGCGGGCGGGGCGGCCGGTCGGCGGCCGGCGCAGCGCGGTGGCGCAGATCGGGCAGCGCGGAGTGCCGTCGGTTTCGTTACGTGCCGGGGTTTCGTTCCGCGAGTTCGGCGCTGGACCGGGTTTCGTTACGGCGGGGAGCGCGGCGTTCGGGCGCAGCGCGTCGAGCACCAGCGCGGCGCCGCGGACCAGGCTGCGATCCGGGAGCTGATGTCGTTGGATGGCAACGCATCCGGTGAAGATGTCCAGCACATCGGCCAGGGTGATGTCGGCGCGCACCGCACCCTGCTGCTGCGCACTGACCAGCAGCGCCTCCATCGCGCGGTGAAAGCGGGCGCCCGCACTCTGCAACAGCGCGCGCGGCCAGCCGTCACCGGATTGCACTATGTCGCACAGGGCCTGGTTACCGGGGGTGGACGCGATCACCTCGGTGCACACGGCGAAGAAGGCGACGCCCGGATCCGGCGCGCGCAGATGCTCGGCGGCGACGCGCGCCAGCCGGTCGATCCGCTGCTGCATAACCGCTTCCAGCAGATCGGATTTCGTCGGGAAATGCCGGTAGACGGTGCCCGCGCCGACTCCGGCGCGGCGGGCGATCTCGGCCAGGGACACCGACATGCCGTGCTCGGCGAAGGCCTGCTGCGCGGCGGCCAGCACCAGGGCCCGGTTGCGGCGCGCGTCGGTGCGCGAAACGGGGGCGAGAGCGGTAGGCGGAGTGGGCATTTCGTTACGGCCTTCCGGATTCGAGGCTGGTGGAGCGGGGCGGGCCGCCCGTATGGTCCGAAAGCGGGTCGCCCGACCCGATTGTATCCGGAACTCACAAGAGGCAGGCCTCGCATGTCCTTCCCGCAGCACCCGATCCTCGTCACCGGCGCCACCGGCAAGCAGGGCGGCGCCACCGCGCGCCGGTTGCTGGCCGGCAGCGCCGTGGTCCGCGCGCTGGTCCGCGACGAGAACGCACCGGCCGCACAGGCTTTGGCGGCAGCAGGCGCCGAGCTGGTGGTCGGTGATTTCGACGCACCCGACACGCTCGCGGCCGCGGTCGCCGGCGTCGGCGCCATCCTGATCGTGCCGCCCGCCGCCTACGAGGCGGGTGGCTGGAATGTCGAACTCGAAGCCCGCCGGGGCGAAACCCTGGTCGAACTGGCCCGCGAGGCCGGGGTCGAGCAGCTGGTCTTCACCGGCGTCGCCTCCATGAGCGACGACGAGACCTGGGGCAGCGTGGGCAAGCGCCGCATCGAACGCGCGGTCAGCGCCAGCGGCCTGCGCTACACCATCCTGCGGCCGGTCCGGTTCATGGAAAACTATCTGATGCAGGGCTTTCCGGTCGACGGGATCAACAACGGCGTGCACCGGCACCTGTTCGCCGCCAACCGCCCGCTCCAGATGATCGCGGTCGACGACGTCGCCGAGTTCGCCGCGCTCGCCTTCGCCGACCCGGACCGGCTGCACGGCGCGAGCCTGGAAATCGCCGGTGACGCCATCACTCCGGTGGCGGCGGCCGCGTTGATCGGCGAGCACATCGGTCAACCGGTGCGCTACCAGGAAATCACCGAGGCAGAGGCCGAAGCCATCGGCCCGGAGATCGTGAAGGTCTGGCGGCTGAGCCGCGAGACAGGTGGCTGGCGCGGTGATCTCGCCGCCTCGCGCGAACTCCACCCGGGTCTGCTGTCGCTGGACTCCTGGCTCACCGCCACCGGCGCCGCGCAGCTGAAGGCGCTGCTGACGCCCTGATCAGATCGCCGCGCCCACCAGGTTCTGCCCGCGCATCCGCTGCGAGATCACCTGGGTGATGCCGTCACCGCGCATGCTGACGCCGTAGAGCGCGTCGGCGATCTCCATGGTGGGCTTCTGGTGGGTGATGACGATCAGCTGGCTCTTCTCCCGCAACTGCTCGAAGAGGCCGATCAGGCGGCGCAGGTTGGTGTCGTCCAGCGCCGCCTCGACCTCGTCCATCACATAGAACGGGGACGGGCGGGCGCGGAAGATCGCCACCAGCAGGGCCACCGCGGTCAGCGACTTCTCCCCGCCGGAGAGCAGGGACAGGCGCTTGACCTTCTTGCCCGGCGGCCGGGCCTCGACCTCGATGCCGGTGGTGAGCATGTCGGAGGGGTCGGTGAGCACGAGCCGCCCCTCGCCGCCGGGGAACAGTTTCGCGAAGACGCCGACGAATTCGCGTTCCACGTCCTCGTAGGCCTCGGTGAACACCTGCAGGATGCGGGCATCGACCTCGGCGACCACGTCCAGCAGGTCCTTGCGGGCGTTCTTGACGTCCTCGAGCTGGGTGGACAGGAAGGTGTAGCGCTCCTCCAGCGCCGCGAACTCCTCCAGCGCCAGCGGATTCACCTTGCCCAGGGTGGCCAGGTCCTTCTCGGCGCGCTTGGCGCGGCGCTCCTGGGTGGCGCGGTCGTAGGGCATCGCGGTGGGCGCGACGACCTGCTCGCCGCGCTCGCGGGCCTGGTCGTACTCCTGCCATTCCAGATCGGTCGGCGGCAGCGGCACGTCGGGGCCGTACTCCTCGATCAGGTCGTCCAGCGCGATGCCGAACTGCTCGGAGATATTGGTCTCGAGCTGTTCGATCCGCAGGGCCGCTTGGGCTTTGGCGACCTCGTCGCGGTGCACGGCGTCGGTGAGCTGGGCCAGCTGGGCGCTCTGCGCCCGGACCCGCTCCTTGATCTGCTCGACCTGCGCGGCGGCTTCGGTGCGGCGGCGCACCAGTTCGTCGCGCCGGGCGCTGGCCTCGGCGACCACCTTCTCCAGCTCGGTGGCGATGCGCGCGCCGGATTCGGCGACGGCGGCGGCCACCCCGGCGGCCTGGCGGCGGGCGGCGTGCGCGCGTTCGGCGCGTTCGCGCGCTTCGCGTTCGGCCCGCGCCGCGCGGCGCAGCCCATCGGCTTTGCCGCGGACCGATTCCGCGCGTTCCTCGGCGGTGCGCACCGACAGGCGCGCCTCCACCTCCATCGCGCGCGCCTCGGCCAGCGCGGCCGCGGCTTCCTCCCGGTCCCGGCCCGCGGATTCGGTTCCCGCCGAGGCCATCTCGGAATCGTCCTGCTCCAGCTCCACGGCGCGCAGCCGGTCTTCCAGATCGGCCAGCGCGGTGAGCGATTCCGCGCGCGTGGCCTCGGCGTCGCCGCGCTGCTTGGCCAGGCGTTCGCTGTCCCCGGTGGCCGCGCGGGCGGCCTGACCCAGCCGGCCGAGCCGGTCGTAGATCGTCATCAGGGCCTGATCGGACTCGTGCAGCGCGAGCAGCGCGTGATCGACGGCGTCCTTGCGGTCGGTCTGCTCGTCCAGCGCGCCGGAGAGCGCGGCTTCCAGTTCCTCGGCGCGGCGCTGGCCGGCGATCAGATCGGCCTTGGCGGTATCGATGTCGGCCTGGATCTCGAGCTGGCTGGGCGCGCGGTCCGAGCCGCCGAGGATCCAGCCGGTGCCGGTGAGATCGCCCTCCCGGGTGACCACCCGCAGTTCCGGGCGGGCCCGCAGCAATTCGGTTGCGGCGGACAGGTTTTCGACCACGGCTACGCCCGCGGTGAGCGCCGCGATCGCGCCGCGCACCGAATCGGGGCACTCCAGCACGTCGGCGAGCCAGCGGGCCGCGCCCGGCAGTGCGCCGTGCGAGGGCGCGGACGCGTCGTCCGCGCCGAAGACCAGCGCGACCCGGCCGCCGTCACCCTCCTTCAGCGACCGCACCGCGGCGTGCGCGCTGCCCGCGCTCTCGGCGGCCACCGCGTCGGCCAGCGGACCCAGGGTGGCGGCGACGGCCGCTTCGAAACCGCCCTGCACCCGCAGCAAGCCGGACAGCGGGCCGAGCAGGCCCTGGGTCTGATGCTCCACCAGCCACGCCGCGCCGTCGCGGCGCGCCAGCCCCATGCTCAGCGCCTCGATCCGCGCGCTCAGCGAGGCGACCAGCTTGCTCGCGTCACGATCCTGTTCGCGCAGTTCCTTGACGCGCTGGTCGGCGAGTTCGAGGGCCTGCACCGCGTGCTCGTGCTGGGCGTCGAGCCCTTCCTCCCCGGCGTCGAGTTCACCGAGTTCGCTCTGCACCGTGTCGAATTCGGCCTGCGCGGCCTCGCCGCGATGCCGGGCCTCGGTGATCGCCACCGACAGCCGCGCGATCTCCGCGTCCATCGACTGCGACTTGGTGCGCAGGTTGTCGACCTGACCGGACAACCGCGCCAGGCCTTCCCGGCGATCGGCGATCGCGCGCACCGCCGCCAGGTGCGCCTGCTCGGCGGCCCGGGCGGCATGATCGCGTTCGGCCAGCGCGTCCCGCGCCGCCTCCAGGGTTTCGGTCGCGATCTCCACGGCCTCGCGCAGTTCGGCCTCCTCGGCCTCCACCCGCGCGGCTTCGGCTTCGAGTTGCTCCGGGTCGCGGCCGGTGCCGACCTGGACGTCGGTGTCCAGATGCCGCGCGCGATCACCGGCGATCCGGATCGTCGCGTTCACCCGCTCGGCCAGCGCCGAGAGCTGGAACCAGGTCTGGGCCGCGGCCTCCGCGCCCGGGGTGAGCCGCGACAGCTGGAATTCCTGCTGCGCCAGCACCGCGTTGGCGGCGTCCAGCTCGGACCGCACCGTGATGTGCTGCTCGCGCGCGTAGGCCTCTTTACTCTGCTGACTCTCCAGCTCGTTGCGCCGCGTCACCAGATCGTCGGCGGCCAGCCGCAGGCGCGAATCCCGCAGGTCGGCCTGCACGGTCTGCGCGCGGCGCGCCACCTCGGCCTGGCGGCCCAGCGGCTTGAGCTGGCGGCGCAGTTCGGTGGTGAGGTCGGTCAAGCGGGCCAGATTCGCCTGCATCGCCTCGAGTTTGCGCACCGCCTTCTCTTTGCGCTTGCGGTGCTTGAGCACACCGGCCGCCTCTTCGACGAAGGAGCGCCGGTCCTCGGGCCGGGATTCCAGGATCGCCGAGAGCTGCCCCTGACCCACGATGACGTGCATTTCCCGGCCGATGCCGGAATCGCTGAGCAACTCCTGCACGTCCATCAAGCGGCAGCTGCTGCCGTTGATCTCGTATTCACCCGCGCCGTCACGGAACATGCGCCGGGTGATCGACACCTCGGCGTAGTCGATCGGCAGCGCGCCGTCGGCATTGTCGATGGTCAGCGTCACCTCGGCGCGGCCGAGCGCCGCGCGCCCGGTGGTGCCCGCGAAGATGACGTCCTGCATCTTGCCGCCGCGCAGCGCCTTCGCGCCCTGCTCGCCCATCACCCAGGTGAGCGCGTCCACCACGTTCGACTTGCCGGATCCGTTGGGGCCGACCACACAGGTGATGCCTGGTTCGAACCGCAGGGTCGTCGCGGACGCGAAGGACTTGAATCCCTTCAACGTCAGACTCTTCAAATGCAATTCGACGACCTTTCGGGAGTCGGCATGATCGGGGCGCGGGCGACCAGCCATGGTATCCGCCCTGAGCCGGCCGAGTTCACCCGGTAGCGGCGCTTTTTCAGTGTGCCAAAGGTTAGCCGAAATCGGTCAGCTGTCACGGTCGGATTCGATGCCAACCCGTGATCACCAAATCCCGACGCCGGACACCCGGGCCACATACCATCCACCCTGATTTGCCAGCGCACCGTCATTCGGGAGTATCCGCCGATGCCACCCCTTTTCGGGACCAGCACCAGCTACCGGCTCGCTCGGATCGCCGCGCTCGTCGTCGGAAGCCTGCTGTTCCTTTACGCCTGCGAACGCAGCCGGAGCACGATGCTGTCCGACGTCTGGGTGGAGATCCTGCTCGCGGCCGCCTTCGGCATGGCCGGAATCGGCGCCGCGTGGTTCGAGATCATGATGGACGAGCGATCTGCCCGCAACGGCAACGCCGCCGGCTCCGGCCTGCACTACGAGACCGGCGAGCTGGTCATCCGAGGCCGGATCGCGCGCTCCGGCAACCTGATCCTGCACGGCCGCGACCTGGAAACCGACTACGAATGGTCCTGGACCTTCCGCCCCGCCGCCTTCCCCGCGATCCGCGCCGCGCTCGGCGACGACGGCGGCGATCTGCTGAAGCTGCTGGAAAATTCGATCCCGCAGCTGGATCGGAACGCGCGCTGCGATCCGGGCGCGTGGTTACGGGCGCAGGACGTGGCGGCGACGTACCGGGAGAAAGGCGACAATCCGACCGAGGTGACCCGGGAGTTGCCGGTGATGAAGGTCGGGCTGCCGAAGACCGAGACACCCCGCGCGAGCGCCGGCGATTCCGAGCAGCCGCGCGCGGGTGCGGCGAAGCGGCAACGCAATGCGCAGTCGGCGAATGATCGGGCGTCGCTCGAGCGTCCGCAGCCGCGGCAACGCGCACAGGCCGCACCTCAGCGCACCTCAGCGCGCAGTGAACCTGCGTCACGAAGTGGTGCCGACGCATCCGCGACTCGAAGCCGTTCGGCGCGACCACCCCTCGATCAGCCGGCACCGTCCCCGCGCGGCGGCATGCGCGAGGATTCGCCTCGGCGGAACCGGCGGGTACAGCCGGATCTGCCGGATTCACAAGATGATTCGGCCCCGCGCAACCGGCGGGCACAACGGGACCCATCGGACTCGCGCGATGATTCAGCCCCGCGCAACCGGCGGGCGCAGCCGGAGTCGTGGGAAGAGCCGGCCCGGAGGGACCGTCGGGCGCAACCGGAAATGCCACAGCGCGCGGACCGTTCGGCTTCGCTGCGACGGGACCGCCCTGCTCGCAGCGAATCCGAGCGATTACAGCCGGAACTGCCGCAGCGCCCGGACCGTTCGGCCCCGCTGCGCCGAGACCGCCCGGCCCGCAGCGAATCCGAGCGATCCGCGCGAGTGGCATCCGAACGTGCCGCGCGGTCGGCGTCTGAGCGGTCGGCGCGTTCCGCGTCCGATCGTTCCGCGCGGGCGTCCTCCGATCGCGCCGTGCCGGCCGCTGCCGAGCGTTCCGCCCGCCGCGGTCAGGCCGTCACCGATCGCCCGGTTCAAGTTCCGCTGAATCGCCTCGACGCGGGCCGCGACTACGACGAGTACGACGCCCCGCGTCCGCGTTCCCGCCGCGCCCGCTGACCGGTCAGCGGCAGAGCACGCGCTGCCTGGGTGACTCGAATCCGGTCACCATGCGGAAGGCCAGCACCGCACCCCACGGGCCGATGACCCAGACCGGCCAGAAATAGGTGAACTCGCCGACGCCGATCGAGATGGCCGCCCAGATCACCAGGACGAGCAGGCTGACGCCCGCCCAGGAGCTCGCCTCGATGCGCTGCCAGATCGGGAAGCGCTGCCCGCTCACGGGTTTGGCGAAGCCGGCCGCCTTCTCGGTGAGCGTCGGCAGGTCGGTCAGGACCGAGCCCAGATCCTCGCGGGTGGCGGTCGCGTAGACCTGCGCCACGCGCTTGTCGTATTCGGCCAGATCGAGCCGGCCGTCGGCCAGGTGCCGGCCGAGCTGTCGCACAACGGTGTCGCGTTCGGCGTCGGAGGCGCGGGTGCCGGGGCTGATGTCCATGTCAGGTCCTTCGATCTATGTTCCACATTGGAAGGTAAATCAAGGATGCACCCTCCACTATGGAATGTCAAGCGATTCTGGTCCGCTGCCCATTGCCCCTGATCGCGGGACGGTGTGACGATGACTCGATGAAATGGCTGCTCATCCGCGGGCTCACCCGCGACGCCAGGCACTGGGGCGAGTTCCCCGAGAAGTTCGCCGCCGCCACCGGCACCGAGGTCCGCACGATCGACCCGCCCGGTTTCGGCAGCCAGCACCACCGCACCTCCCCCACCACCATCGCCGCGATCACCGACGACATCCGCACGCGCTTCGCCGAATTCCGGGGCGCGGACGACTGGTCGCTCTTCGGCATCTCGCTCGGCGGCATGGTGACCCTGGACTGGATCGCCCGCCACCCCGGCGAATTCACCCGCGCGGTGGTCATCAACAGCTCGGCCGGCAACACCGCGACCCTGCGCGACCGCGTCCAGCCCGCGTTCCTCGGCACGGTCCTGCGCAGCATCGCCCGCGGCGAGCTCGGCAACCCGGACCGGTTCGAGCGCGCCGTGCTCGGCATCTCCTCGAACAAGCCACCCGCCGACCTGGATCCGCTGGGCGCGCAGTGGGCCCGCTGGCAGCGCGAGGCCACGCCGTCCCGGGCGAGCCGGCTCAATCAGGTCCGCGCGGGCATCACCTTCCGCATGACCCCGACCACCACCACACCGCTGCTCGTCGTCACCACGACCGGCGACCGCCTGGTCTCGCACAAGTGCTCCGCCGCGATCGCGACCAGGACCGGCGCGCCGCTGCGGGTGCACCCGACCTCCGGGCACGACATCGCCACCGACGAACCCGACTGGCTCATCGATCAGGTCCTGGACTGGCAGGGCGGCGCGAACGCCGGGTGAATCCGCAACCGCGGAACCGGGTTCAGCCGTATTAGTGTGGATCGGTGCCGCCGTTGGCACGATGATCGAGGAGGTTGTTTTCGTGTCCGAGACCGTGCGCGGCGTCATCGCCCGAAGCAAAGGCACCCCTGTCGAACTCGTCGATATCGTGATCCCGGATCCCGGTCCGCACGATGTCGTGGTGCGGGTCCAGGCGTGCGGGGTGTGCCACACCGACCTGCACTACCGCGAGGGCGGGATCAACGACGAGTTCCCGTTCCTGCTCGGCCACGAGGCCGCGGGCATCGTGGAGACCGTGGGCAGCGCGGTCACCCACGTCGAGGCCGGGGATTTCGTGGTGCTGAACTGGCGCGCGGTCTGCGGCGAATGCCGGGCCTGTAAGCGCGGCCGCCCCTGGTACTGCTTCGATTCCAGCAACGCCAGCCAGAAGATGACCCTCACCGACGGCACCGAGCTGAGCCCGGCGCTGGGCATCGGCGCCTTCGCCGACAAGACCCTGGTGCACGAAAGGCAGTGCACCAAGGTCGATCCCGGCACCGATCCCGCCGTGGCCGGTCTGCTCGGCTGCGGTGTCATGGCCGGTATCGGCGCGGCCGTGAACACCGGCAACGTCTCGCGCGGCGACACGGTCGCGGTCATCGGCTGCGGCGGCGTGGGCGACGCGGCCATCGCCGGCGCCCGGCTGGCCGGCGCGCGCACCATCATCGCCATCGATCGCGATGCCCGGAAACTGGCGTGGGCCCAGGATTTCGGCGCCACCCACACCATCGACGCGGGCACCGAGGACGTGGTCGAGCGGATCCAGGAACTCACCGACGGCTTCGGCGCCGACGTGGTCATCGAGGCGGTCGGCCGTCCCGAGACCTGGAAGCAGGCCTTCTACGGCCGCGACCTCGCGGGCACCGTCGTGCTGGTCGGCGTCCCCACCCCGGACATGACCCTGGAGATGCCGCTGATCGACCTGTTCTCCCGCGGCGGCGCGCTGAAGTCCTCTTGGTACGGCGACTGCCTGCCCGAGCGCGACTTCCCCCTGCTGATCGATCTGTACCGCCAGGGCCGGCTCCCGCTGGATCGCTTCGTCTCCGAGCGCATCACCATCGACGAGGTCGAGAAGGCCTTCCACGCCATGCATGCCGGCGAGGTGCTGCGCTCGGTGGTGGTCCTGTGACCCGGATCGACCGCGTCGTCACCTCCGGCACCTTCTCGCTGGACGGCGGCACGTGGGACGTCGACAACAACATCTGGCTGATCGGTGACGACACCGAGGTCCTCATCGTCGACGCCGCGCACGACACCGAGGCCATTCTCGACGGCGTCGGCGACCGCCAGGTGCTGGGCATCCTGTGCACGCACGCGCACAACGACCACATCACCGTCGCTCCGCAGCTGGCCCGGCATTTCGACGCCCCGATCCTGCTGCACCCCGCCGACGATGTGCTGTGGCGGCAGACGCATCCGGACGTGGGCTACGAATCACTGGCCGACAAGCAACGCATCACGGTGGCGGGCGTCGATATCGACATCCTGCACACGCCCGGGCACTCCCCCGGGTCGGTGTCGCTGCACGCGCCCGATCTCGCTGCCCTGTTCACCGGGGACACGCTGTTCTCCGGCGGTCCCGGCGCCACCGGCCGGTCCTACTCCGATTTCGGCACCATCATCGATTCCATCCGGGATCGCCTGCTCACCCTGCCGGAGGAGACGACCGTGCACACCGGGCACGGCGACGCCACCAGCATCGGCGCCGAGAAGCCGTCGCTGTCGGAGTGGCTGGCCCGCGGTCACTGACCGCCGCTCACTCGGGAATCCACGCGCTGGTGCGGCGGTGGCGGCCCAGCCCGACGACGTCGAACTCGTCGCGGCGGTCGCTACCGCCGGCCACGCCCAGCCGTTGCAGCGCAACGGAAATCGGGCCGCGGCCGGGGTAACCGGTTTCGTGGTAGGTCAGCACACCGGCGTCCCAGATCGTCGCCGACTGCACGCCGAGCCCCGCGTGCATCTCCGACCAGGCGTACAGCACCGGACCCCGGGCCGACCAGCTCCGCAGCACCTCTTCGAACCGCAGATTCGGCTCGAACAGCACACTCGCCACCTCGTCGGTGAGCGGAATCAAACCCAGTCCCTCGGCCAGGGGTATGACCGGAACCTCGTGCTCCCTGCCGATCGCCGACAGCATTGCCACTTCACCGATCACCGCGCTGAGTTCGTAGGCCACCGCAACTCCCGAGTCGCACAACCAGGAGTTCCAGGCTACGAGCTACCTGCCCGGCCCGTCGCCCTTTCACCCAGCCGCTGGCAGAATTCGATCATGACCGACGATTCGACGATCAAGGTGATGCTGACCCGCGAGAGCATCAACGCCGGAGACGATTTCGACGCGCCGCACGGGCACCTGGTCGAAGTGCCGAGGTCGAGCACGTTCACCGCGGTGTTCGAGAACCTCTGGGCGGTCGGGTACTGCCCGGACACCAGCCCGGAAGGCGAGAGCTCGGACATCTGGGCACTCGCCGTCAGCCCGCGCCTCGGCGAGCACATCCTGATCGCCGCGCTGCACGCTGGGCGCACCGACGCGGGCGCGGACATCAGCTGGGCGATCGACTCGAACACACCGCTGTCGGACCCGCGGTTCGCCACCGAGCGCGGATATATCAGCGCCCACATGAAAGGCGTCCATGGCCGTGATCTGGGTACGGCACTCGATTACGCGCGCAAGGTGCGGTGGTGAGGTCCGCTCAGGAGGGCCGGGGCGCCAAGCGGATCCGGGCGAGTAGGGCGCGATGATCGGCGCCGGGTAACGGGATCGTCCGTACTTCGGTCGCGTGGCCGTCGGCCAGCAGAATGTGGTCGATGCCGACCAGTGGCGGGTAGCGCTTGTCGGTCGGGTAGGTGACCAGGTGGCCCGCGCCGGACTGTTCGGCGGCGTCGTGAAAGCGACCGGAGAGCATGGCCCGGAACTGGGAGTGGTCGAAGGTGGCGTTGAAGTCGCCGCCCGCGATCGCCGGGCGATCGGCCGGGGCACGGTCGAGAATCGCACGGAGCCGGGCCAATTCCCCGGACCAGACCTCGGTCCCGTAGATCGGCGGGACCGGGTGGAAGGCGTAGACCGTCACCGGGCCCGCGCCCGGAATGGTCGTGGTGGCCGAAAGCTGGTTCAGGACATAGCCGTCGAATTCGACGGTGTCGCTGAGCGGGTAACTGCTCCAGATCCCGGTGCCGGTCGCGGTGCGCCCCGGGGAGACATAGCGGTGCGGCAACAGCTGATCGAGTCCGGCGCGGGTGAGATCCGCCAGCCCGGCCGGGGTGAGCTCGTTGACGGTCAGAATGCTGACCTGGCCCGCCCGGACCTCCTCGACCAGGGCGCGTGGATCGGCGCCTTCGAACAGGAGGTTGGCCTGCATGACGGTCAGCTCGGTGCCGCCCGCCGGGCCCGAATCGCTGACATAGAGCGGCAATTGCGTCCACACCGCGGCGGCGGCGAGCACGGCCGCGACTCCCGCACCCGCCCAGATCCGCAGCACCGCGAACGCCAGCGCCCCGGCGAGCGCACCGCACATCAGGTACGGCGCACCGGAGGCCGCGAGGACGAGCAGGCGCGACGCCGATCGGCTGAAGTGCAGCGCGAGGCCGGCCGCACCCGCCACCGTCGCGCCCGCACCGAACAGCACCGCGATCGCCCGCAGCGGGCGCAGGCGTAACTCAGAAGATCGCGAAAGCAACAACCAGGCCCAGCGCGAAGTGCGCCGCCGCGACGACCAGCGAGGCGGGAGTGAAGGTATCCGCGTGCATCGCCTCACCGATGTGGATGCCGACCGCCTTCTCCAGCACGCGCACCGAAATCACCTGGGCGACAATGCCGATCAGACCGAACACGGTCGAGGCGATCAGGCCCTCGACCAGTGCGCCACCGGAGGTGTAGATGGCGATCACGACGATGAACGCCATGCTGATCAGGCCGGCGGCGGTGACGATGATGGCGTTCGGCTTGCCCGCCGTGACCAGGCCGCGCAGCCGGCCCGGCGTGGTGAGATCGATGGCGTAGAAGCCGATCAGCATCAGGGCGAGGCCGACGATCGCGTACAGGATGATGGCCCCGACGCCTTCGCCGAGCAGGCGCCAGTAGTCCTGCTCGAGGGCATATGCGGTCATCTGATGGTCCTTCCGGGAAAGTATTACGTGGTGGGAATGCGGTGGGGGACGAAGGCGGCGCCGTCGTCGGTGATCAGGCCGGCGGTCTCGCGGATGCCGAGGCCGGCGGAGCTGTCACCGACCATCCAGGCGCCCAGCACGGGGCGCATATCGTCGAATTCCGGTAGCGGGTCCAGCAATTGGTAGACGAACCCCTCGGCGCCGTAGACACCGCCGGTCGCGGTTTCCAGGCCCGCGCCGACGATGGTCATGTTGGCGCCCTCCCGGCCCAGCTTGGGCTTGCGGATGTACTCGGTGAGCTCGTTGGGCTGATCGAGGTAGGCGGGCAGCAGATTCGGGTGCCCGGGGTACATCTCCCACAGCACCGCGAGAATCGCCTTGTTGCTGAGCAGCGACTTCCACAGCGGCTCGACCCACATGGTGGCGGGCAGGCTGCCGATGACCTGCTTGCCGAAGTCGTCGTCGAGCACCCACTCCCACGGGTACAGCTTGAAGATCGAGTCGATCGGCGCCTCGGCCAGATCCACGAAACGCTCCAGCTCGGTGTCGAATCCGACTTCCTCGATGGGCAGCGCGATGGTGTCGAAGCCGGCTTCGGCGGCCGTCTCCTGCATATAGGCGGTGGTGACGTTGTCCTCACCGGAGCCGTCGGCCGAGGACCACGCGAAGTGCAACTCCGAGGAGGGCAGCACGTCGCGCAATTCGGTCCAGCGCGCGACGAGCTTCTCGTGCAGCGAGTTCCACTGATCGTCGCCGGGATACTGCGTGGTCAGCCAGTGCCACTGGATGATCGCGGCCTCCAGCAGCGAGGTCGGCGTATCGGCGTTGTACTCCAGCAGTTTCGCGGGCCGGCGCGCGTCGTAGCGCAGATCGAAGCGCCCGTACACGTAAGGGTCACCGCGCCGCCAGGATTCGGTGATCGGCGCCCAGGTCCATTCGGGCAGCCCGAAATCCTTGAACCGCTCGGTGAGGATGACCTGCTCGACGGCATGCAGGCACATCGAGTGCAGCAGTTCGACATCGGCCTCCAGCGCGAGGATCTCGTCCATGTCGAACTCGTAGTGCACCGACTCGTCCCAGTACGGCCGCGGGCGGCCGCTGGCGTCGCGGCCGGGCGCGCCGTAGACCAGGCCCTGCTCCTCGATGATCTGCTGCCAGCCCGGCCGGGGCGTGCCGCGGACACGCCGCATCAGGACCCCCCGCCCGAACTCTTGCTGCCGAGGCCGCCGCGCTGCACGGTGGTGCCGCTCTTGGTTTTGATCTCCGCGCCTTTGGGTTTGACGGTGCTGCCGCCGGCGGGCGTCTGCCCGATGGTCGGCGTGCCACCGTAGTAGTAGCGGTACTGGGGCCAGCCGCCGAGGATGATCAGCCCGCCCAGGCCGCCGTGCCAGTTGTCGTTGTCGCTGAAATTCTGTCGGCCGGGCCCGCACTTGTCGTCGGGGACCACGACTTCCTTGCCGCTCTGATCGATCTGCACACAGGACGCGGTCACCTGGTCCGGCTTGTTCACGGCCCGGTAGGCAAGATAGCCGCCACCGACCAGCCCGGCCACGCCGACGATGGCGACGCTGCCGATCAGGACGCGCTTGCGCGTCTTCTTCTTGGCCGCCTCGGCGGCTTCGGCCGCGCGGCGCTGCTCGTCGGCCTGCTTGCGGGCCTTGTCGCGGGCGCGCGACTCGGCCACGGTGGGCGGGCGCGGCTGGGTGCGGCCGGGTTCCTGGCGCTGGATGCGACCGGCCCGAGGTTCCTCCGGGGGCAGCGCCAATTCCGGGCGGGCGTGCTCCTCGGGGGGCAGGGCCAGCTCGGGCCTGTCCTCGGGCCGCTGGTCGCCGTCGCCCGGGTGCTGGGTGCTCACCGCTTCGCCCTCATTACCGCTCCTCGAATCCGGACATATCCCCCCGCGCGGGCTCCCAGCTTTCCACAACCAGGGTGACCCGGCCAGGTGATTCACCGGAACGCAACAGCGCGAGCAACTTCTCGCCCGCCGGGCGCGGCCCCTCGGCGATGACGTGCACGCGGCCGTCGCGCGAATTCCGGGCATACCCGGTCAGCCCGAGTTCCAGTGCGCGCGAACGGGTCCACCAGCGGAACCCGACGCCCTGCACGGTGCCGTGCACCCAGGCACTCAGCCGGACCGGGTCCATCTAGGCGTCGACGTCGAAGTTCAGAGTGACCTTGGTGCCCGCCTTCAGCGTCCGCCCGACGGTGCACACCTTGTCGATGGCGCGCTGCACCGCGACCAGCAGCCGCTCGCGGGCGGCCTCGTCGAGTTCGCTGAGGTCGAGCTCGAAGGACTCGTCCAGCTGCGGGTAGACCTCGTTCTCCCGGTCGGCGTCGCCGGAGACCCGGATGGTCGCGTCGAAATCGTCGCCGAGCTTGCGCGCGAGGGTGAAGTCGGCGCTCAGCCCGGAGCAGCCGGCCAGCGCGATCTTCAGCAGCTCGCCCGGGGTGAACGCGCCGGGCACACCCTGGCTCGCGATCAGCACTTCCGCGCCGCGCGAGCTGCGGCCGGTGTATGCCCGGGTACCGGTGCGCTCGACCCACAGGGTGGTCGGGGTTTCTTCAGCCATGCTCACGATCCTGCCATCTCGATGTGGTCCTGCCATGCACGCCTGAGAACATCGCGCAGGTTTGACACATTCCTATTCCTGAAACCGGTACCCCATACCGGCCTCGGTGAGCAAGTGCCTGGGCCGTGACGGATCGTCCTCGAGTTTGCGCCGCAGCTGGGCCAGGTACACCCGCAGATAATGGGTTTCGGTCGCGTACGCCGGACCCCACACCTCCCGCAGCAGCTCCTTGCGGCCGACGAGCTTGCCCTTGTTGCGCACCAGCATTTCGAGCATCCCCCACTCGGTCGGCGTCAGATGCACGGCCGCGCCGTTCTTGGTCACCTTCTTCAGCGCCAGGTCGACGGTGAACGACGCGGTCTCGACCACCGGCTCGTGGGTGCCGGGGTCCCCCGCGCCGCGGCGCACCGCGGCGCGGAGCCGGGCCAGCAGTTCGTCCATGCCGAAGGGCTTGGTGACGTAGTCGTCCGCACCGGCGTCCAGCGCCTCGACCTTGTCGGCGGAATCGGTGCGGGCCGAGAGCACGATCACCGGGGTCGAGGTCCAGCCGCGCAGTCCGGCGAGCACGTCGATGCCGTCGATATCGGGCAGGCCGAGATCGAGGATCACCACGTCGGGATGCTTGTCGGCGGCGATGCGCAATGCCGCGCCGCCGCTGCCCGCCGTCAGCACCTCGTACCCGCGGACCGACAGGTTGATCCGCAGCGCCCGCACGATCTGCGGTTCGTCGTCGACGACGAGCACCTTGACCGCCGGGGCGTCGCTCTTGCGATCGGTCATCGACGATTCCCGGCTGGACCGGACCGCTTCGTCACGTTCGATCACCCTCGCTGTCGTTGTCGCTGTCACCTGGGGTCTCCATCTTCCGCTGCCGAGCACCCGCGAGTTCGGCCCGCGCCCCCTCGACCGGGTCCGCCGCGGGCAGATCCACGAGCATCGTCAACCCGCCACCGGGCGTCGGTTCGGCGTGCACGCTGCCGCCCATCGCGTCGACGAAGCCGCGCACCACCGAGAGGCCGAGCCCGACCCCGGTGCTGTTGTCGCGGTCGCCCAGGCGCTGGAACGGCTCGAACAATTGCTCCTCGGAGCCGGGCGCGACGCCGGGACCGGTGTCGAGCACCGCGATCGAGACGCGCGCGCCGGTGCGCTCGGCGGTCACCCGGACCGGGGTTTCCCGCGGCGCGTGCCGCAGCGCGTTGTCGATCAGGTTGGCCAGCACCCGCTCCAGCAGACCGGCATCCGCCAGCACCGACACCTCGCCGACCTCGATCTGTACCCGATTCATGGCGGCCCGGCGCAACCCGCGCGCGCCCATCCCGACGCTCACCAGCGCCCGGTGCACCACCTCGTCGAGATACACCCGGTGTAGTTGCGGCGCGACCACCCCGACCGCCAAGCGCGAGGAATCGAGCAGGTTGCCGACCAGCGCGGTGAGCTGATCGACGGATTCCTCGATGGTTTCCAGCAATTCGGCGGTGTCCTCGGTGGAGAACTCGATGTCGTCGCTGCGCAGGCTGGAGACCGCGGCCTTGGCCCCGGCCAGCGGCGTGCGCAGGTCGTGGCTGACCGCGGACAGCAGCGCGCGCCGCAGCCGATCGGCCTCGAGCAGGGCCGCGGCGGCGCTGGCCTCCTCCGCGAGACGGGCCTGGCGCACCAGTCCGGCGGCCTGGTTGGCCACGGCGTTGAGCACCGGACGATCGGCCGAGGCGAGCCCGCGACCCGCGAGCAGCAACAGGCTGGTGGCGTCGCCCGCCTCGATCACCGTGTCCGCGTCGGCGGCCCGGCGCGGCGGGTCGGTGCCCGCAGCCGCCAGCACCTGGTCACCGCACAGCAGGGCGACCGCGCGCTGACCATAGGTTTCCCGAATCTGCTCGAGCAGATTCGGCAGGTCGGCGCCGTGCAGCACCGCGCCCGAGAACATCGTCAGCAGTTCGGCCTGCCGGGAAGCCTTGCGCGCCTGCCGGGCTCGCGCGGCGGCCACGTCGACCAGTGCGGCCACCGCGACCGCGACGAAGAGCAGCACCACGACGGTGACGAAGTTATCCGGCTCGGCGATAGCGAGACTGCGGGTGGGCGGGGTGAAGAACCAGTTCAGCATCATGCCGGACAGCAGCGCCGAGAGCGCCGCCGGAACGACGCCACCCAGCAGCGCGACCGCGACCACGCCGACGAAGAACAGAGCGCTCAGGCCACCGAGATCGAGATACCGGTCCAGGGCCGCGCTGACCGCGGACACCGCGGCCGGGATCAGCAGGGCGCCGGCCCAGGCCCAGAGCCCGCGCCGGGGCAGCACCGAATACCGGCGTATCCCCGTGTTCGATTCCTCGTGCGTCACCATATGCACGTCGATCTTGCCCGAGCGCTGCACCACCGTGGCGCCGATGCCCTCGTCGACCATCCGCGCCCAGCGCGAGCGGCGCGAGGTGCCCAGCACCAGCTGGGTGGCGTTCGCCTCGCGCGCGAACTCGAGCAGGGCGTCGGGCACATCGGAGCCGGTGACGGTGTGCAGGCTCGCGTTCAATCCGGCGGCCAGCTCGCGCAGGCGCACGAGCCGTTCGGTCGAGACACCGGCCAGCCCGTCGCCGCGCACCACATGCACCAGCACCAGATCGGCACTGGATTTCGTGGCGATGCGACCCGCGCGGCGCACCACCGTCTCGGATTCCGGACCGCCGGTGACCGCGACGACCACGCGTTCGCGGGCCTCCCACAACTCGGTGATCTGGTGGTCGGCCCGGTATTTGGCCAGCGCCGCGTCGACCTGATCGGCCAGCCACAGCAGCGCCAGCTCGCGCAGCGCGGTCAGATTGCCGGGGCGGAAGTAGTTGCGCAGCGCGGCGTCGACCTTGTCCGCCTTATAGACATTGCCGTGGGACATCCGGCGGCGCAGCGCCTCCGGCGTGATGTCGACCAGCTCGACCTGGCTCGCGCCCCGGACGACGGCATCCGGCACCGTCTCGCGCTGCTGGATGCCGGTGATCCGCTCGACCACGTCGTTGAGGCTCTCCAGATGCTGCACATTAACCGTGGACACCACGTCGATGCCCGCGTCGAGCAGGACTTCCACGTCCTGCCAGCGCTTGGCGTTCGCGCTGCCCGGAGCGTTGGTGTGCGCGAGTTCGTCCACCAGCACCACCGCGGGCGCGCGCCGCAGCACCGCCTCGACATCCAATTCGGGCAGCTCGGTGCCGCGATAGGACACCAGCTTCGGCGGGATCCGCTCGATGCCGTCGAGCAGTTCGGCGGTCTTGGCCCGGCCGTGGGTTTCCACTATCGCGGCCACCACGTCACGGCCCCGTTCGAGCCTGCGCCGCGCCTCGCCGAGCATGGCGTAGGTCTTGCCGACCCCCGGCGCCGCACCGAGGTAGATGCGAAGTTGCCCGCGTTTCACGCTGTCATCATCGCGCGCGACGACCCGGGACCCGGGCAACCCGCGGGCGCGCCCGCTCCAGGCGCGCTCCCAGTATCCGCAGCATCAGCACACCGCACAGGAATCCCGCGATGACGACAACCGGCACAGCCGACATGTCCAAACCTTCCCTCGCACCCTCGACTACCCGGTTGCGCTGGAGTGGATCCGCCTGGCCGGCTGTCTCGTTTCTACCTACCGATCAGCGGATATCCGGCGTCTTTACGGTGTGTTGACGGCCCGGCCCGATCCTTTGACGGCCTCTTTGCGCCCCACACGGGCCCCGGCGTAAACGAAGCGCAAAGGCGCCCGAGCCCGGCGCTAAGGAGTCGTAAGGAACCGCGGGATCGCCGGATACGGGCGCTTCACTCACCTGGACGCGCTCATCGTTCCGAGCGCCGTACGGAGGTTGTCTTTCATGTCTGTCGTGGTGTTCACGGTGCTCACCGTGGCGATATTCGCCCTGCTGGGCCTGATCCAGCGCGGGGTGGAGAAGCTGTGATCGCGAACCTGATCGGTCTGGTCCTGGCCGTCGGTATCGCGGTGTACATGGTCGCGGCGCTGCTCTTCCCGGAGAGGTTCTAGGTGAGTACGACAACCGCGGGGATCGTTTTCCTGGTCTCCCTGATCTTGGCCCTCGCCCTGGTTCACGTGCCGCTGGGCGACTACATGTACCGGGTCTACAACAGCACCAAGCACTCTCGCGTCGAGAAGCTGCTCTACAAGCTCGTGGGTGTGCAGCCCGGCGTGGAGATGACCTGGGCGGTCTACGCCCGCAGCGTGCTGGCGTTCTCGGCGGTGGGCATCCTGTTCCTCTTCGTCTTCCAGCTGGTGCAGGGCCTGCTGCCGCTGCACCTAAACGATCCGGCCACCGAGCTCACCCCCGCGCTGGCCTGGAACACCGCGGTCAGCTTCGTGACGAACACGAACTGGCAGAACTACAGCGGTGAATCCACCATGGGCCATCTGGTGCAGATGGGCGGGCTGGCGGTGCAGAACTTCGTCTCCGCGGCCGTCGGCATGGCGGTGGCGATCGCGCTGGTCCGCGGGTTCGCGCGCCGGCACACCGGCGATCTCGGCAACTTCTGGGTCGACCTGGTGCGCGGCACGATCCGCATCCTGCTGCCGATCTCCTTCGTGGCCGCGGTGGTGCTCGTCGCGGGCGGCGCCGTGCAGAACTTCGTGCTGAACGACCAGGTCGTCGACACCATTACCGGTGGCGCGCAGACCATTCCGGGCGGGCCGGTGGCCAGCCAGGAGGTCATCAAGGAACTCGGCACCAACGGCGGCGGCTTCTACAACGTGAATTCCGCGCACCCGTTCGAGAATCCGAACGGGTGGACCAACTGGCTGGAGATCTTCCTGCTGATGGTGCTCGCCTTCTCGCTGCCGCGCACCTTCGGCCGCATGGTCGGCAGTAAGAAGCAGGGTTTCGCGATCGTGTCGGTGATGGGCGTCATCGCGCTGATCAGCACCTCGCTGACCATGTTCTTCCAGATCCGCGCCCACGGAACGGTGCCGACCGCGATCGGGGCGGCGACCGAGGGCGTGGAGACCCGGTTCGGCGTGCCGAGCTCGGCCGTCTTCGGGGCCGCCACGACGCTCACCTCGACCGGTGCGGTGGACTCGTTCCACGACTCCTACACCAGCCTCGGCGGCCTGATGCTGATGTTCAACATGCAGCTCGGCGAGGTCGCGCCCGGCGGCGTCGGCTCGGGGCTGTACGGCATGCTGATCCTCGCGGTGATCACGGTGTTCGTCGCGGGCCTGATGGTCGGGCGCACCCCGGAGTATCTGGGCAAGAAGATCACGCCGCGCGAAATCAAGCTCGCCGCAACCTATTTCCTGATCAGCCCGCTGATCGTGCTGGTGGGCACCGCGGTCGCCATGGCACTGCCGGGCCAGCGCGCGTCCATGCTCAACGAGGGTCCGCACGGGCTCTCGGAAGTGCTGTACGCCTTCACCTCCGCGGCCAACAACAACGGTTCGGCCTTCGCCGGTCTGACCGGCAACACCGAGTGGTTCAACACCGCGCTCGGCCTGGCCATGATCTTCGGCCGGTTCCTGCCGATGATCTTCGTGCTCGCCCTGGCCGGTTCGCTGGCCCGGCAGGGCCACACACCGGAGTCGATCGGCACGCTGCCCACACACCGGCCGCAGTTCGTCGGCCTGGTCGCCGGGGTGACGTTCATCCTGGTCGCGCTCACCTTCCTGCCCGCGCTCGCGCTCGGGCCGCTCGCCGAGGGAATCCACTGAAATGTCCAGTCCCACAGTAGAAATACCTGAAGTCACCACGCCGGCTCCGACGCCGAAGGTCAAGGGGCCGCGCAGCGGGGCCTTCGATCCGAAGCAGATGCTGAGGTCGCTGCCGGACGCGGTGCGCAAACTCGATCCGCGCCTGATGTGGCGCAACCCGGTGATGCTCATCGTCGAGATCGGCGCCGTCTGGTCGACGGTGCTCGCCCTGCTGAACCCGTCGTTCTTCGCCTGGGCGATCGTGGTGTGGCTGTGGCTCACCGTCATCTTCGCCAACCTGGCCGAGGCGGTCGCGGAGGGCCGCGGCAAGGCCCAGGCCGACACCCTGCGTAAAGCCAAGACCGACACCGTGGCCCGGCGCTTGACCGACTGGTCGCCCGGCGCCCGGATCGTCGAGGAGCGGGTCGGCGCGCCCGAGCTGCGGCGCGGCGACTACGTCGTGGTCGAGGCCGGCCAGATCATCCCCGGGGACGGCGATGTCGTCGAAGGCATCGCCTCGGTGGACGAATCGGCCATCACCGGTGAATCCGCGCCCGTCATCCGGGAATCCGGCGGTGACCGTTCCGCGGTGACCGGCGGCACCACGGTGCTCTCGGACCGGATCGTCGTGCGGATCACCCAGGAACCCGGCGCCAGCTTCATCGACAAGATGATCGCCCTGGTCGAGGGCGCGTCCCGGCAGAAGACGCCGAACGAGATCGCCCTGAACATCCTGCTCGCCTCGCTGACGATCATCTTCGTCTTCGCGGTGGCCACCCTGCAGCCGCTGGCGATCTTCTCCAAGGCGAACAACCCTGGCGTCGACGACACTTCGGCGCTGGATCAGTACGGCATCACCGGCATCGTGCTGGTGTCGCTGCTGGTCTGCCTGATCCCGACCACGATCGGGGCGCTGCTCTCGGCCATCGGCATCGCGGGCATGGACCGCCTGGTGCAGCGCAACGTGCTGGCCATGTCCGGGCGCGCCGTCGAGGCGGCGGGCGATGTCAACACCCTGCTGCTGGACAAGACCGGCACCATCACCCTGGGCAACCGGCAGGCCTCGGCCTTCGTGCCGGCACCGGGCGTGCTGGACGACGAGGTCGCCGACGCCGCGCAACTGTCCAGCCTCGCCGACGAGACGCCCGAAGGACGCTCGATCGTGGTCTACGCGAAAGAGGTGTTCAACAAGCGCGAACGCACACCGGGTGAGTTGCTCGGCGCGAACTGGGTGGAATTCACCGCGCAGACCCGGATGTCGGGCGTCGACCTCGCCGACGGGCACCGGCTGCGCAAGGGGGCGGCCAGTGCGGTCACCGAGTGGGTGCGGGCCGAGGGCGGCACCGTGCCCGCCGAGATCGACGGCATCGTGGCGGGCATCTCCGCGTCCGGCGGCACACCGCTGGTGGTGGGTGAGGTCCAGGGCGGGACCGCCCGGGTGCTGGGCGTCATCCAACTCAAGGATGTCGTGAAGCAGGGCATGCGCGAGCGGTTCGACGAGATGCGCCGGATGGGCATCCGCACCGTGATGATCACCGGCGACAATCCGATGACCGCCAAGGCGATCGCCGAGGAGGCGGGCGTCGACGACTTCCTCGCGGAGGCGACGCCCGAGGACAAGCTCGCGCTGATCAAGCGGGAGCAGGACGGCGGGCGCCTGGTCGCCATGACCGGTGATGGCACCAACGACGCACCCGCCCTGGCCCAGGCCGACGTGGGCGTGGCCATGAACACCGGCACCTCGGCCGCCAAAGAGGCGGGCAACATGGTCGATCTGGATTCCGATCCGACCAAACTCATCGAGATCGTGGAGATCGGGAAGCAGCTGCTCATCACCCGCGGCGCGCTCACCACGTTCTCCATCGCCAACGACATCGCCAAGTACTTCGCGATCATTCCCGCGTTGTTCGTGGCCCTGTTCCCCGGCCTCGGCCTGCTCAACATCATGCGGCTGGCCAGCCCGCAATCGGCGATCCTGTCCGCGGTGATCTTCAACGCGCTGATCATCGTGGCGCTGATTCCGCTGGCCCTGCGCGGCGTGCGATACACGCCCGCCAACGCCTCGAAACTGTTGAGCCGCAACATGACCATCTACGGGCTCGGCGGCATCATCGCGCCGTTCCTCGGCATCAAGCTCATCGACCTCATCGTCCAACACCTCCCCGGGATGTCCTGAAATGCGCATGTCAACCTGGCTTCGGCAGCACCTGGCCGCCCTGCGCGCGCTGCTGGTGCTGACCGTGATCACCGGAATCGCCTACCCGCTGGCGGTTTTCGCGGTCGGGCAGATTCCCGGCCTGCACGACCGGGCCGACGGGTCCCTGGTGCGCGTCGACGGAAAGGTGGTGGGCTCGAGCCTGATCGGGCAGAACTTCACCGATGCCGACGGCAACGCGCTGGTGCAGTACTTCCAGAGCCGGCCCTCCGCCGCCGGCGACGGCTACGACCCGCTGTCCACCTCGGCGTCCAACCTCGGCCCCGAGGACATCGTGGATCGCATGGGCACCGATGACGAGGGCAAACCCGAAATCGACGCCAGCCTGCTGACCACCGTGTGCGCGCGGAGCCTGGCGGTCGCCGACCTTGAGGGGGTCGACGGGGCGCGCCCGTTCTGCACCAGAAATGGTGTCGGCGCGGTGCTTTCGGTGCTCGGCCCGCGCGGGGCCGACGGCGAGGTGGCACACCCCACCGAGGTCGTGAGCGTCAACGAGTTCTGCTCGGTGACACAGCAGCCCTTCCTCGCCACCTACCGGGGCACGCCCGTCGTCTGCAACGACGGCGCGGACTTCTCGACCGGCCGCATCGTGCCCATCTACGGCCCGGCCCCGGCCGACCCCGCCGTACCCGCCGACGCGATCACCGCCAGCGGCAGCGGCCTGGACCCGCACATCTCCCCCGCGTACGCCGCCATCCAGGTGGACCGAATTGCCAAGGTGCGCGGCGTCGGCGCCGATCAGGTGCGCGAAGTCGTCGCGGCACACACGAAGGGCCGCACGCTCGGCTTCCTCGGTGAGCCGCGGGTGAACGTGCTGGAACTCAACCTGGACCTGGACCGGCGCTACCCGTTCCAGGGCTGAAACCACTTGCGGCCGGTGACTTTTCGTCACCGGCCGCTCGGGTCTCGGTCAGGGGGTTTCCGGTCTGGGGATATAGACGCCCGCGGCGCGCAGCCCGGCTTCCATCAGCGCGGCGACCCGGGCCCCGGCCGACTCCCGTTCCTCGCCGTGATGGGCGATCATCCGGTACCGGGTCGCGGCCTCGGTGCGGGCTTGCATGCCGGTCAGGATCTTCAACTGCTCGGGATTCGCGAGATAGTGCTCGACCATCTCGGTGGCGAACTCGGGGATCCGCGGATCATCCGCGTCCCAGGTCGCCACCTCCGAGGCCCGCAGGCTGATCGCGACGAACCGCGGGTCCTCCATGGCGCGCTCCAGATGGGTGAGGTATTCGTCGAAACCCTCCGGCGCCAAGGCCTTGGCCAGCACCCAGCCCTCCTGCGCGGTCGCGATCTCCCCGGGGGCGAAGCCGAGACCGGGCATCCGCTCCAGCAGCGCCACCGCCCGGTCGGGCAGCAGCGCCCGGTTGCCGTCGGCGAGCCGGTGCAGCGTGTCGCGGCGGCGGGTCAGCTCCTCGATCCGCGCGGTGAGATCCCGCTCGACGTCGGACAGGGCGGCGGCGAACCCCGCGGCGTCGGCGTCGAGCAGGGGCCCGATCTCGGCCAGCGGCACACCCGCCGCGGCCAGTGTCCGGACCTGGACCAGGCGCAGCAGGTCGGCCGATCCATAGCGGCGATAGCCGGAGCTGTCGCGCTCGGGTTCCGCGACCAGACCGTGCTTGTGATAGTGCCGCACGGTCTTGATCGTGACGCCGACGAAGGCCGCCGCCTGACCGATCGTGACGCCGTTCACCGGCGCTTGATGCCGCTCGCGAACGACAGCAGCAGGTCGAGCACCGGGGTCGGGGTGAACCGGGCGCCGAGCACCTGCGCTTTACCCGCCAGCCCGACGACGTAGCGCGCCTTGGGCTTTCGCGCGCCGAGCGCGCGTTCGACATCGTCGACCACGGTCGAGACCGGCGCGGCGATCTTCTGCACCTGGGCCGCCATCTTGCGCATCCCCGCCAGCTGCGGGCCGTAGAGCTCGCGCTGCTCAGGGGTGAGCCGCTCCAGGCCCGCGTCCACCATGTCCAGCGCGCCGCCCCACATATCGGTATCGGTCGGACCGGGCTCCACCATCGAGACCGGAATCCCCCACGGCCGCAGCTCGATCCGCAGCGCGTCGACCAAACCCTCGAGGGCGAACTTGGAGGAGCTGTAGGCCCCGGTGCCCGGAGTGGAGACGCGGCCGCTGAGCGAGGACAGGAAGACGATGCGGCCCTTGCTCTTTCGCAGTCGCGGCAGCACGGCATTGGTCACCGCGAGGGTGCCGAACACGTTGACCTCGAACTGGCGGCGCAGATCCTCGACGGTGAGCGTCTCGACCGGGCCGTCCACCACGATGCCCGCGTTGTTCACGATCGCGTCCAGCTCGGCGGGCAGCACCGCGTCCAGCTCGGCGAGCTGTCCGGCATCGGTGATGTCCAGCACAACCGGGACGATGCCCGGATGCCGCGCGGCCAGCGCTTCGCCGTCCGCGATCTTGCGGACGCCCGCGTAGACCTGCCAGCCCTTGCCGGCCAGTCGCAGAGAAATGGCCTGACCGATACCGCGTCCCGCACCGGTCACCAAAACAGACTTCATGGTTCGAGCGTAATGCGGCGGTAACTCCCGGGCGGCGCGGCCCGATCTGATCGATAGGGGTTCGTAAAGGTGGGAGTCGCAATGCATGATGAGGGCCGGTCCGAGGCGCGCGCACGATGGCGCACCGCCGCCTGCCTGCGACCGCTGCTCGGCAGTGCGGCCGCCGTCTGCCTGGTTATCGTCGGGATGATCACGTTCAGCCTCGCACCCGGCCAGCCCGCCACACCGGATCCGAACACGCGGCTGCCCTACCAGCTACCGGTGTACACCAAGCAGTACCCGACCACGTCGTCCACCACCACGCCCGTTCCGAGCACCACTCAGCGCTGATTCTCCAGCCGGTGCCGCCCACCGGTGGCGTCCTTGCGCAGCCCGTACAGCGCCAGCACCGGCTTCAGCGGCAGCCACTCCCCGAACCGATACTCGGCGGCGGGAACGAGGCGGGCCGCCAGCCCCGGGTCCTGCCGGGCGAGATAGCGCCGGGCCTGCTCCGCGTGCTGCGGGATGGACACGATCTTGATGCGATCCACCTCGCGCACCAGCGGAAGCGCGTAGGCGATGTTCTCCCAGGTGCTGCGGCTCTGCTCCTCCAGCACCAGGGTGCCGCGGTAGCCCAGCTGCTCCCGGGCGTAGCGCGCCATCAGCGCCGCTTCGCTGTGCGGGCCCGCGCACGCGCCGCCGCACAGCACGAGCCGGCTCTCGGCGCCGGCATCGATGGAGCGGACACCGGCGCGCACCCGCCACCTGTTCATGGCATTGGCCCTGGCCCCCGCGTTGCGGTAGCCGAGCACCAGCACGGCCTCGGACCCGCCGCGCGCCGGCCCCACACCCCGGCGGGTGGCCTGCCAGCTCGCCCACTCACCCCACAGCAGCACCAGCCCGAGACCTGCGATCGTGCATCGAGTCCGTCTTCGCATCGCCTCAGCCAAGCACACATCCGATCAGGAATCGAGAAGCCCGGGGCCCTACCGCGCGCCTACCGTAATTCTCATGTGCAACACACCTTTTGAGCCGCCCCGCCAGGCCACCCTCGCCTTGCAGTACGTCCAGATCACGGTCACCGATGTCGACGAGTCGCTGGCGTTCTACCGGGACATCCTCGGCCTCGAACTCGTCAGTGACCTGGGCTCCGGCGACAAGCGCTGGGTGAACCTGACCAGCCCGGCCCAGCCCGGCCTGGAATATGTCCTGTCCACCCCGTACGCGGGGCGCTCACCGGAGGACGGCGACGCTCTACGGGCGCTGCTGGTCAAGGGCATCCTGCCCATGCTCGTGTTCACCACCGATGACCTAGACAGCACCTTCGAGCGGGTCCGGGCGGCCGGCGCCGACGTGCTCCAGGAACCGGTCGAGCGCCCCTGGGGCCCGCGCGACTCCGCGGTCCGCGACCCCTCCGGCACCACCGTGCGCATCCAGCAGGGCGCGGTCGTCACCCGGCGCCGCACGCCGCAGGCCACTTCCTGAGCTCACGCCTCGAGGACGACCTCGCCCGCTTCGCCCGGCGCGAGGAACGGCAGCAGGGTCTCCGCTTCGGCGCGGACGGCCGCCGCGTCGGCCTCGGCGAGCGGATGCCACGGGGTGATGCGCAGGGTGGCGCCGTCGAGCGCCCAGCGCCCGTGCACGAAGCCGTCGACGAGATACATCGGCACGCCCCCGGAGGCTTCCTTGGCGATGCGCTGCCGGTCTTCCTCGGCGATGATGCGGCGGCGGTCCTTGTGGCCGAGCACCGCGTTGTCGAAGGCGGGCAGGAAGCGGACCGGGACCGGCAGGTCCGGGTCGGCCAGCGGGGCGCCGGGCAGATCGAAGAGGACCTTGTGCTGATCGTCGGTGAAAACCGTGAGCTCCGAACGCATTCCGTCGATGACCTCGGCCAGCCTGGTGGTGCCGGACCAGGCCTGCATATCGGCGACGGTGGCGGGGCCGAAGGCGGCCAGGTAGCGGCGGATCAGTTGCGCGGGATCGGCCGCCCCGAGCGGGGCGCCGATCCATTCGTCGGCGAGGCCGACGGTGACGTAGCGGTTGCGCCAGCGGCCCCAGGCGCCCGTCTCGGCGCTGTGCGCCATGGGCACCATGACCTCGACCGCTTCGGCCAGCCGGCGCGCGTGCCGATCCGGGAACTGCTCGGCGAGCAACTTGCCGAAATCACTGCGGGACAGGGCTTTACCCGATAGGAGTGTGCGGCCCGCAGCGGCCAGGCGGACCTGATCGACGCCCTCGATCTCCTCGCGGTAGTAGGCGGCCTTGAGCATCGCGTCCACCCAGGGCTGCACCGTCGGGCGCAGCCAGGTGAAATCCTCGGCGGTGGCCAGATGAACGGTGCGCCGAATCATGGTGGAACGCACCACTTTCCGGTCGTGCAGCAGCGACTCGAGATCGGCGTAGTCGAAATCGGCCAGGCGCGTCCACAATCCGACGTAGGGCCAGTTCGGCTCCTGCCCCTGCACCGCGACCAGATGCCGGACCAGCTCCAGCGGCGTGAGCTCGACGCGCTCGGCCAGCAGCTGGCGCACCAGCAGCGTCCGGTTCAGTTCCCGCAGCGATAGTTCGGTCATAGGTCCATCCTGGCTCAGGCCACCGACAGATTCGCCGTGGCCTACCCTGGAACCATGCTCGATCCCCTGAGTCTGGCCCTCGGCGCCGGCCTGGTCGGCGCCGGCTGGGCCCTGGGCCGATTCGGCCGCCGACCGGCCCGCGACACCCCGATCGTCGCGCGCTGCGGCTGCGGACACGATCTGTCCATGCACGATCCGGAGAAAGGCGTATGCCACACCGAGATCCGTCGTAAGACCATCGGCGGCCTGCACGAGTGGGTCGCCTGCGGTTGCCGCCGCTACACCGGCCCGCAGCCGATCGAGGAACTGTTCAGCCGGCCGATCCTGCCGCCGACCGACTGACCCGGCCGCTCAGGGCGCCGCCGGTTCCATCCGCAACGGCACCCCGATCCGGTTCCACAGATTGATCATGGCGGTCACCGCCACCAGCCCCGCGCGGGCCTCCTCCTCGAAGTGCTGCTCGACCTCGGCCCAGACCGCGTCGGTCACCCCGTGCGGACCCAGCGTCGTCACCTCCTCGGCATAGGCCAGCGCCGCCTTCTCCACCGCGCTGAACTTCGCCGACTCCCGCCAGGCGTTCAGGTAGTAGATCCGCTGCTCGGTCTCGCCGTGCAGCCGGGCGTCGGTGGTATGCATATCGATGCAGAACAGGCAGCCGTTGATCTGCGAGACCCGGATCTTCACCAGCTCCCGCACCGTCGCGTCCAGCGGCCCGCGCCGAATCGCCATCTCGGCGTCGTACCAGCCTTTGTAGACCTCGGGGGCGAGGCCGGGAAGGTTCAAGCGAGGCATATCGATGTCCTTTCGTCGGTCTTCACCAGCTAGACGAGACAGCCCCCGCAAATGTGACACCGCTTTACCGACTAGCCGGTGCGCCAGGCCAGCAGGTCCGCGAGCGGCCAGGTGTTGATGACGCGGTCCGGTGGGACGCCGTTGGCGACCGCGCGTTCGCAGCCGTAGCCCTGCCAGTCGAGCTGGCCGGGGGCGTGCGCGTCGGTGTCGACGGAGAAGTAGCAGCCGGTCTCGACCGCGAGTCGCAGCAGGCGCGAGGGTGGGTCCAGACGTTCGGGGCGGCAGTTGATCTCGACGGCGGTGCCGTACTGCTTGCAGGCCTCGAAGACCACCTCGGCGTCGAAGGACGACTCGGGGCGGGTGCCGCGCCCGCCGGTGATCAGGCGGCCCGTGCAGTGGCCGAGCACGTCCACGTTCGGGTTGGCGACCGCGTACACCATGCGCTTGGTCATCACGTCGCTGTCGGCGCGCAGATGCGAATGCACGCTCGCCACCACGATATCCAGCTCGGCGAGCAGGTCGGCCTCCTGATCGAGGGCGCCGTCGTCGAGGATGTCGACCTCGATGCCGGTGAGGATCCGGAACGGGGCCAGTTGCTCGTTCAGCTCCGCCACGATGTCCAGCTGCCGCCGCAGCCGGCTCGCGGTCAGTCCGTGCGCCACCGTCAACCGCGGCGAGTGGTCGGTCAGCGCGCAGTAGTCGTGGCCCAATGCCGCGGCGACACTCATCATCTCGACGATCGGGCTGCCACCGTCGGACCAGTCGGAGTGCGTGTGCAGATCGCCGCGCAGCAGGGTGCGCAACGACTTGCCCGGTGTGCCGATAGGTTTCGCGGCCAGCCGCAGATCCGCCAGATAGACCGGAACCGTGCCCGCGCACGCCTGCTCGATCACCGTGGCGGTCTTCGGCCCGATCCCGGCCAGCTCCTGCCAGCTGTGTGCGCGTTCATGTTTCGCGCGCTCGGCGGCCGAGAGCCCGGCCACCACGTCGGCCGCGCGGCGATAAGCCTTCACGCGATGCGTCTCCGCGCGCTCGCGCTCCAACCAGAATCCGATCTCGCGCAGCGCTTCCACCGGCCCCGGCGCGGGCCCCGTCACGGTCGGATCCTGGTCGGCCACAGCGCCTACCGAATCCGGCTGTACTTCACGAAGGCGACCCCGTCCTCGAAGACCCGGCTGGTGATCACCCGGAACCGGGCCGGATCGGGCAGCAGCGGCCCGGAACCGAACAGCGACTTACCGCGCCCCAGCACGATCGGATACAGCTTCAGGAAGATCTGATCGATCTCCGGCAGCAGCACCTGCGCGAGTTCCCCGCCGCCGCACAGCCAGATCCCCAGCCCCTTCTCCCGTTTCAGCTCCTGCACCTTCGACACCGGATCGGCCGCGATCAATTCGACTGCCGGATCGGGGGTTTCGGGCAGCGTGGTCGACACCACGAACTGGCGCAGATGCGCGTACGGGCTCGACGTGCCGGTCCGCACGCCGAAGTCGTGCGTCTTGCGCCCCATCAGCACCGTGTCGAAATAGGCGGCCTTCTTGGTGATGCCCCTGGCCTCGCGCACCTTGGTCGGTAACGTCTCGGGATACTGCGCGGTGATCGCCGGCCCGTGATCGCCCCCCACCGGGAAGAAATTCACCGACCCCTCCTCGGTGGCGATGAATCCGTCGATCGTCGACGCGACGTAGTACGTGAGCTTGCGCATGTGGTCCTTCCTCCCGACGGCCGGCCTCATGCCCGGCCACCTAGGAGAAACGGTAGCTCGATTTGCTCACACTCCGCGAGGCTTCGGCTGGCACCGGGGGCAGTAGAAGGACGAACGATTCATAAACTTCATTCGGCTGATGGGCGCACCGCAGCGGCGGCACGGCTCGTCTTCCCGGCCGTAGACGTTCAGGGCCCGCTCGAAGTAGCCGGATTCGCCGTTGACGTTGACGTACAGCGCGTCGAAGGAGGTGCCGCCGGCGTCGAGGGCGTCCCGCATGACGGTGGTCGCCTCGGTCAGCAGGGTGCGGATCGCGGCGCGGGTCAGGCCGGAAGCCAGGCGATTGCCGTGGATCTTCGCCCGCCACAGCGCCTCATCGGCGTAGATGTTGCCGACGCCGGAAATCACCGTCTGATCGAGCAGGACGCGCTTGATCTCGGTCTGCTTGGCGCGAATGGCGGTGACCGCGAGTTCGAGGTCGAAGAGGGGATCGAGCGGGTCGCGCGCGATGTGGGCGACCGGTTCGGGAACCCGGGTGCCGGCTACTTCGACGAGGGGAGCCAGGGCCCAGCCACCGAAGGTGCGCTGGTCGACGAACCGCAACTGGGTGCCGTCGTGCAGGCTGGCGCGAATGTGGGCGTGCTTCTCGAGCGGCGCGTCCACGGCCTGCACCAGCATCTGCCCGCTCATCCCGAGATGCACGACCAGCGCGGACTCGGGGTCGTCGAAGGTGAGCCAGAGGAACTTCCCGCGGCGCTGCGCGGAGTCGACGCGCAGCCCTTGCAGCCGGGCGGCGAGATCGGCGGCGCCTTCGAGGTGCCGCCGCACCGACCGGGGATGGGTGATGGCGACGGACTCGATGACGCGGCCGACGACATGGGAGTCCAGACCGCGCCGAACCACCTCCACCTCTGGCAGTTCAGGCACGTATCAGGGCTCCGGGTTTCAGGATTCGGCGGTCAGCGCCTGGTATGCGGCACCCGCCGCCTTCTGCTCGGCTTCCTTCTTGGAGCGGCCGATGCCCTGACCGTAGGAACGGCCACCGATCACCGTGGTCGCGGTGAATTCCTTGTCGTGGTCGGGGCCCGTCGAGCTGATCTCGTAGGCGGGCACGCCGATGCCACGTTCGGCGGTGAGTTCCTGCAGGCTGGTCTTCCAATCGAGGCCGGCGCCCATGCGGGGCCCGCGCTCGAGCAGATCGGCGAACAGGCGCAGCACGACTTCGCGTGCCACCTCGATGCCGTGCTCGAGATGCACGGCACCCAGCAGCGACTCCATGCCGTCGGCGAGGATGCTCGGCTTGTCCCGGCCACCGGTGAGCTCTTCGCCCTTACCGAGATACAGGTGCGGGCCGAGCCCGCCTGGTCCGAGCACACGCGCCACCTCGGCGAGCGCATGCATGTTCACCACACTCGCGCGCAGCTTCGCCAGTTCGCCCTCGGACTTCTCCGGGTGCTCGTGGTAGAGGCGTTCGGTGATACTCAGGCCGAGGACCGAGTCGCCCAGGAATTCCAGGCGCTCGTTGGTCGGCAGCCCACCGTTCTCGTAGGCGTACGACCGGTGCGTCAGCGCGAGGCGTAGCAGATCCGGTCGTACGTCGACTCCGAGCGCGGCGAGCAGGCTCGCGTTGTCACCGGGTGCTCCGGTGGCGTCCTTGCTGGCGGTCACGTCGGTACGTGTGAAAATTCGAACCGTCAGACGGCTGCGGTGACCTGGCGGCCCTTGTAGGTGCCACAGGACGGGCAGGCCACATGGGGCAGGGTCTTCTCGCCGCAGGCGCGGTTCGGGCAGGTGACCAGGGTCGGCGCGGTAGCCTTCCACTGGCTGCGCCGCGACCTGGTGTTGGAACGGGACATCCGGCGCTTCGGAACGGCCACGACTGACTCTCCTAGTTCTTAACGGGGGTTTCGTACGTACTAACTACTGGTCTTGGTCTTGCTTGGGCGATTCAGCGGCAAACGACGCGAGCTTGGCCCAGCGAGGGTCAAGTATCTCATGCGAGTGATCAGATCCCGCAATCGCCATCCGTACACCACACTCCGCGCACAGCCCGGGGCAATCCGGGGTGCACGTCGGCTGCAGCGGCAGCTCCAGCCCGATGGCGTCGATGATCACCGGTTCCAGGTCGAGCGTGTCGTCGACCAGGCGTTGCACTTCGTCTTCCTCGGTGGTCTGCTCGGTGGCACTGTCCGGGTAGGCGTACAACTCGGTGAGATGCAGCCGCACCTCGCCGGTGAACGGCTCCAGGCAGCGCGAGCACTCCCCCGCGGTCGGCGCGGCCACCGTTCCGGTGACCAGCACACCTTCGGACACCGACTGGAGCATCAGATCGAGCTCCACCTCGGCGCCCGCGGGGACGGCGACCATCTCCAATCCCAGCCGATCGGTGAGAGTGACGGTGTGCCGTAGCTCCCGCATGTCACCGGGGCGGCGCCCCAGGCTGCGGGTGTCGTGCACGAAAATACCGTCGGGCTCACGGCGCGAGGCCGCGCGCGAACGCGACACATGACCGCTGTCAGCGGACATCACGAACTCACCTCACGATCGGGAAAGAGAATGGGCAACCACTCCACAGTACTGGAGCGGGCAGCTCGAGCCCAAATGAGGTGATCTAGCGCCGGTACTCCGAGACGTAGTCGGGCGAGCCCGCACCCGAGCGCAGCTGATGCCGGCCGCGGCCGACGGTGCGCAGCGTGGCGTTCAAGGTCTCCTCGAAATCGGCCAGCGTGGAGTCGACGTAGTGGTCGCATTCGTCACGCATGCGGTCCGCCTCGCCCTGGGCGGAGTCGATGAGCCGCGCGGACTCGGCGTGCGCGGACCGCACCACCTCGGTCTGCTGCACCAGCCGGGACTGCTCGGCCTGGCCCTCGGCGACCGAGCGATCGTAGGAGGCCTGACCGGCCTCGATCATCCGCTCGGATTCGACCCGGGCCCGGCCGGTGACGGCCTCGTACTCGGCGTTGCCGTCGGCGATCACGCGATCGGCCTCGGCCTGGGCGCTGGCGACCAGGCGATCGGCGTGCGCGCTGGCCTCGGCGACCATCCGGTCGGCGTGCGCCTTGGCGTCGGCCAGGATGCGATCGGCTTCCAGGCGGGCGCCGCCGACGGTCTCCTCGGCCTGCTCGTTGGCGCTGGACACCGTGGTCTCGGCCGCGGATCTGGCGTCGGAGACGAGCTTGTCCCGGTGGTCGAGCACATCCTGGGCGTCGTCGAGCTCGCCGGGCAGCGCGTCGCGCACGTCGTCGAGCAGTTCGAGCGCGTCACCACGCGGCACGATGCAATTGCGAGTCGGCGGGATGCCGCGCGCCTCTTCGACGATGGCCACCAGCTCGTCGAGTGCTTCGAATACGCGATACATGGATCACTCCCGCTTCTCTGCCGTGTCTATCTCAGCCAGTGTGCCTGCGATCACCGCCCAGGCCGAGACCTCTACCGGTGTGTCGCGCCAGTGTCTCGCACGCCACACAAAAGAAGTGGAGAGACACCCTCCGCTTGGTGATACATTCTTAAGGAAGTCGATGAAAGACCTGAGAAAGAACTTTTTAAGCGGATCACAGGCCCCACGCAGGACGCTCGAGTCTTCAGGGGCACACGTTCGATCGGAATGACCATGACGGTTCTGGAAGCACCACGGCAGGCAGTTCTGCCCGCGAGCATGTACACCCCGTGGGCTGTCCCGTACCCGGCCATGGGCGAGCTGACAGCCGCGCCGTTCGAGCAGCTGCTCCGCTACCTGCGCGGCGACCGCGCCTTCGCCCAGCTGATCCGGTTCGCCCTGGTGGGCGGGTCCAGCAATATCGCCTACGTGCTGCTGTTCTTCGCGATGCACGGCGTCGGGCCGCTGATCGCCAACGTCGTCGGCTCCATCGTCAGCACCGTCATCGCCAACGAACTGCACCGTCAGCTCACCTTCCACGCGGCCGGCCGGGTCGGCTGGTTCACCGCGCAGTGGGAAGGCGGCGGGCTGGCCCTGATCGGGCTCGGCATCAGCACGGCCGGATTGGCCGCACTGGAGATCTGGGCCCCCGGGCTCGGCGGTGCGGCGCAGGCCGGCGCGGTACTGGCGCTGACCGCCGCGGTCGGCGGGCTGCGCTTCCTCGCGCTGCGCGGCCTGGTCTTCTGACAGCTACGGACAAGCCCCGGTTCCGCTCGGAACCGGGGCTTGTTTTTCTTTGTCTAGGCGCGATTCTCGGCGAGACGCGCGAGCAGGCGCTTGTGCACCAGGGCGGGCAGCATGTCCGCGACGTCACCGCCGTAGGCGGCCACCTCCTTGACCAGCGAACTGGACAGGTAGCTGTAGACGGGGGTGGTGGCGATGAAGAAGGTATCGACGCCGGTGAGCTTCTTGTTCATCTGCGCCATCTGCACCTCATAGCTGAAGTCGGTGAAGTCCCGCAGACCCTTCACGATCGCGCTGATCCCCTCCTGCGCGGCGAAATCCACGGTCAGACCCTGCCAGGAGGCGACCCGAATATTCGGCAGGTGCGCGGTGCACTCCCGCAGCATCTCCATGCGCTCCTCCACGCTGAACATGCCCTGCTTCTTCGGGTTGACCGAGACGGTGATCACAACCTCGTCGAATTGCGCCGCCGCCCTGGTGAATACGTCGAGATGCCCATTGGTGACCGGGTCGAAGGACCCGGGGCACAGTGCTCCAGCCATGAGTGGACGCTACCTGCTCCCGCGCGCCCGGCGAACGCCGGGATCCGGCCTCAACCGGTGAACTCGGCCAGTTCCAGGCGAGTCTCGCCGTACTTGCGGGCCTTGGCGGCGGTATAGCCGTCGGGCCAGGTGATCTCGGGTGAGCGGATGGACCGCTCGACGACGACGAGGGCGTCGGCGGCCAGCCACTTTCGCTCGGCGAGCAGCTGCAGGTCCGCGATGACCTGTGTGGTGTCCAGGTCGTAGGGCGGGTCGGAGAAGACCAGGTCGAATTCACCCGCGCCACCCTGTTGCAGTACCGCGGCGACGGCGCCGTTGCGGAGTTCCGCGCCGGGCAGGCCGAGGTCGGTGATGTTGCCGCGGACGACCGCGGCGGCCTTGCGGTCGGATTCGACGAGCAAGGCGTGTGCGGCGCCGCGGGACAGTGCTTCCAGGCCGAGGGCGCCGGAGCCCGCGTAGAGGTCGAGTACGCGGACGCCGTCCAGGTCCAGGCGCGCGTCGATGGCGCTGAAGAGTGCCTCGCGCACCCGGTCCGAGGTGGGCCGGGTGCCGGCGGGCGGGACGCGCAGGCGCCGCCCGCCGGCGGTGCCGGCCACGATGCGTGTCATTCGGTGAGGGACAATTCGACGAGGAGGTCGCCGCCCTCGACCTGTTGCACCTTCGAGATCGCCACGCGGGCAACGGTTCCCGCGCGCGGCGCGGTGATCGCGGCTTCCATCTTCATCGCCTCGATGGTGCCGATGGTGTCGCCCGCCGCGACCGCGTCGCCCTCGGACACGGCCAGGGTCACCACGCCGGCGAACGGCGCGGCCAAGTGGCCGGGGTTGGACTTGTCGGCTTTCTCCGCGACCGGCACCTCGCTGGAGATGGACCGGTCCCGCACCGCGACGGGACGCAACTGCCCGTTGAGGATGCACATGACCGTGCGCATGCCGCGCTCGTCCGGTTCGGCGATGGCCTCCAGGCCGATGAGCAGCGTGACGCCCTTCTCCAGCTGGACGCGATGCTCCTCGCCGTGGCGCAGGCCGTAGAAGAACTGGTTGGCGGACAGGCCGGTGGTGTCGCCGTACTTCTCCCGGTGCGCCTCGAATTCGGCGGCGGGGCCGGGGAACAGCAGCCGGTTCAGGGTGGTGCGGCGTTCCAGCGAGCTGCCGGACAGGCCGGTCTCGTCGGCGGCGGACAGCTCGGTTTCCGGCTTCGCGGGACCGCGCCCGGCCAGTGCCTTGGTGCGGAACGGTTCCGGCCAGCCGCCCGCCGGGGTGCCGAGTTCGCCACGCAGGAAACCGATTACGGAGTCGGGGATGTCGTAGCGGCCGGGATCGGCGGCGAAGTCGTCGACGCTGACGCCGGTGCCGACCAGGGCCAGGGCCAGGTCGCCGACGACCTTCGAGGACGGGGTGACCTTGACCAGGCGGCCCAGCAGCCGGTCGGCCGCGGCGTATTTCGCCTCGACCTCCTCGAACTGATCACCGAGGCCGAGCGCGATCGCCTGCTGGCGCAGGTTCGACAGCTGACCACCCGGGATCTCGTGGGTGTAGACGCGGCCGGTCGGCGCGGGGAGCCCGGATTCGAAGGGCGCGTACACCTTTCGCAGCGCTTCCCAGTACGGCTCGAGATCGCAGACGTTCTGGAGATTCAGGCCGGTGTCGTATTCGCTGTGCGCGGCGGCGGCCACGATCGCCGACAGCGCGGGCTGACTGGTGGTGCCCGCCATCGCGGCGCTGGCGCCGTCGACCGCGTCCGCACCGGCCTGCCAGGCCGCGAGGTAGGTGGCCAGCTGGCCGCCGGGGGTGTCGTGGGTGTGCACGTGCACCGGCAGGTCGAAGTTGCTGCGCAGGGCGGTAACGAGTTTCGCGGCCGCCGGGGCGCGGAGCAGGCCCGCCATGTCCTTGATCGCGAGCACGTGCGCGCCCGCGTCGACGATCTGCTCGGCCAGCTTCAGGTAGTAGTCGAGGGTGTAGAGGGTTTCGTTCGGGTTGGACAGGTCGCCGGTGTAGCTCATCGCCACTTCGGCCAGGGTGCTGCCGGTTTCGCGGACGGCGTCGATGGCCGGGCGCATCTGGTCGACGTTGTTGAGCGCGTCGAAGATGCGGAAGATGTCGATGCCGGTCGCGGCTGCCTCGGAAACGAAAGCGCGCGTGACCTTTTCGGGGTACGGGGTGTAGCCGACGGTGTTGCGCCCGCGCAACAGCATCTGCAAGTTGATGTTCGGGACGGCCTCACGCAGCGCGGCCAGGCGCTCCCACGGATCCTCGAACAGGAAGCGCAGCGCGACATCGTAGGTCGCACCGCCCCAGCACTCGATGGACAGCAGTTCCGGGGTCAGCCGGGCGACGTGCTGGGCGACGCCGAGCAGGCCGCTGGTGCGCACGCGGGTGGCCAGCAGCGACTGGTGCGCGTCGCGGAAGGTCGTGTCGGTGACCCCGACCGCCTTCTGCTCCCGCAGCGCCCGCGCGAAACCCTCCGGCCCCAGGGCCAGCAGCTTCTGCCGCGAGCCGTCCGGCGGCGGCACGCTCAGGTCGAGCGCGGGCAGCTTGTCGTGCGGGTACACCGCGGTGGGGCGCTCGCCGTGCGGCTTGTTCACGGTGACGTCGGCCAGGTAGTTCAGGATCTTGGTGCCGCGGTCGGCGGAGCCGCGCGAGGTCAGCAGCTGCGGGCGCTCGTCGATGAACGAGGTGGTGACCCGGCCGGCCTGGAAGTCGGGGTCGTCGAGCACCGCGAGCAGGAACGGGATGTTGGTGGTGACGCCGCGGATACGGAATTCCGCCAGCGCGCGGCGGGCCCGGGCGGCCGCCGCGGGCAGGTCGCGGCCGCGGCAGGTCAGCTTCACCAGCATCGAGTCGAAGTAGGCGCCGATCTCCGCACCCAGGTTGGCGCCGCCGTCCAGGCGGATGCCCGCGCCGCCCGGGGTGCGGTAGGCGGTGATCCGGCCGGTGTCGGGCCGGAACCCGTTGGCCGGGTCCTCGGTGGTGATCCGGCACTGCAAGGCCGCGCCCCGGATGGACACCGAATCCTGGCTCAGGCCGAGGTCTTCCAGCGTCTCCCCCGCCGCGATGCGCAACTGCGACTGCACCAGGTCGACATCGGTGATCTCCTCGGTCACCGTGTGCTCGACCTGGATGCGCGGGTTCATCTCGATGAAGACGTGGTTGCCGCGTTCGTCGAGCAGGAACTCCACCGTGCCCGCGCAGCTGTAGTTGATCTGGCGGGCGAAGGCGACCGCGTCGTTGCAGATCCGCTCGCGCAGCTCCGGGTCCAGGTTGGGCGCGGGCGCGAGTTCGATGACCTTCTGGTGCCGGCGCTGCACCGAACAGTCGCGCTCGAACAGGTGCATGACGTTGCCGTGCTGGTCGGCCAGGATCTGCACCTCGATGTGGCGCGGGTTCACCACGGCCTGCTCGAGGAAGACGGTGGGATCACCGAAGGCGGACTCGGCCTCGCGGGACGCGGCCTCGATCGACTCGCGCAGCTGCTCGGGTGCGGCGACCCGGCGCATGCCGCGTCCGCCACCGCCGGCCACGGCCTTGACGAAGATCGGGTATTCGAGCTGCTCCGAGGCGGCCAGCAGCTCGTCGATATCGGCCGACGGCGCGCTGGACTTCAGGACCGGCAGCCCGGCGGCTCTGGCCGCCTCGATGGCGGTGGCCTTGTTGCCCGCCATCTCGAGTACCTCGGCCGACGGGCCGATGAAGGTGATGCCCTCGCGGGCGCAGGCCGCGGCGAGGTCGGGATTCTCCGAGAGGAAGCCGTAGCCGGGGTAGATGGCGTCGGCGCCCGCGGACTTGGCCGCATCGATGATCGCGTCGATGGAGAGGTACGCCCGGACCGGGTGCCCCTCCTCGCCGATCTGGTAGGACTCGGCGGCCTTCAGACGATGGACCGAGTTGCGGTCCTCGTAGGGAAAGACGGCGACCGTCCCGATGCCCAGTTCGTAGGCCGCGCGAAAGGCGCGGATGGCGATCTCGCCGCGATTGGCAACCAAGACTTTCGAGAACATTGACCCAAGGTACCTGGCGCAGAGCGCGGGACCGACACGGATACGGGCTTCGCGGACATCTTCACAACCGGGCCTAGCAGGGTTGCGAAGTTCCGGAAATCCCCCCGTCACATCGTGCAGTTAAGACCGAAACGGCCGCGAGGCCTCAGAGCTGCACGATCCGCGCACAGGGTTGTTTATGACTGACCGGTCATTCATAATCGGCAGATGCCGAAGATTGTGGACCGGGCCGCGCGGCAGGAGGAGATCCTCGACGCGGCGGTGAAGGTGTTCGCGCGCAAGGGGTTCGCCGCGTCGCGGATCGAGGATGTGGCGGCCGAGGCCGGGATCGCCAAGGGGAGCGTGTATCTGTACTTCGAGAGCCGAAACGCTCTGCTGGCAGGGGTTTTCGACAGTTATGCCGGGAAGGCGGCCGGGGTGCTGGCGGAGTTGGGGTCCGGGTCACCGCTGGAGCGGTTGCGGCGGTTGATCACCGGGGCCGTCGCGATGCTGGCCGCGCACCCGGATCACGCGCGGGTGCTGCTGGATGTGTGGGCGTCCAATCCGCCGATCGACATGGCCGCGGTCTATCGCGAATATCGCGGGGCCGTGGCGGATCTGCTGAGCGAAGCGGAGTGCGCCGGTGAGCTGCGGCCCGGCATCGGGGCGGGGCACGCCGTGGTCATCGTGGGCGCGATCGAGGGCTGTCTAGTGCAGGCGCTGGTGGACCCGGAGCTACCGTTGCGGGAGCTGGCCGAGCCGATCATCCAGATCTGCGTCGACGGGATCCGGCGATGACGCTCACCGATCGGCTGATCGCACCGGGCGCGAGCCGCGGCGAGGTCGCTCTCGGGTTCGGCGCCTCGATCCTCGGGGCCGCAATGGTTTTCGGCCTCGGCCTGCATGCCGATCTGGAGCTGTGGCGCGTCGCGATTCTGGCGCTGGTCGCGTTCGACATGTTCGGCGGCGCGGTCGTCAACGCGACCGGCTCCGCGAAACGCTGGTACCACCGCCCCGGCCGGAGCTCTGCGCACCACCTGGGTTTCGTCGCCGTGCACGTCCAGCCATTCGTCCTGGCCTGGATTCTCCCGGGCTTCAGCTGGCTCGCCGCCTCGACGATCTACGCGACCGCCCTGCTCGGCGCCCTCCTCGTGACCGCCACACCCGCGCCGCTGCGCCGCCCGGCCGCCTTCGCCGGCACCGCCTTCGGCATCGCGATCACCACCGGCTTACTCACCGTGCCCGTGGCGGCGGCCTGGTTCGCGCCCATCCTCCTGATCAAACTCCTGCTCGCACACCTACTTCCGGAGGAGGCCGCCGCTCACTCCCCCTCCGGCTTGGGCTTCGGCCGGCGCTTGCGTCGCGAGGCGTAGCTTTCACACGCCTCGCCCGCTCGCGCCGCCGGCCGCATCGGCCCCTTACCGCTGATCCCCCGCCGCCACGATGTCGGGTCATCCGGACAACAAGGCATGGCGTCACGCTCCTCGGCCACAGGGATCCATCGCCCCTTCTTGTAATCCTTCGACGCATCGCCCGGTCATTCGGTTCCGCTATTTCCGCGGAACCTCCGGCCGGGCTAGCCGCCGAAGGCGCGGGTGATGGCGGCCATGTCGAAGTAGTCGCGCCAGGCGGTGATGAGGCCGTCGTGGACTTCGAAGACGCCGACCACCGGGAGCGGGGTGTCGCGGCCGTCCTTGCCGCGCAGGGTGTCGGTGCGCTCGTTCATGACGATGGCGCCGTTGGCCACTTGCAGGTGGATCTCGAAATCGATGGCGGTGAAGGCGGCGAGGAAACCGGTGATGAAGTCGGCGATGGCGGTGCGGCCGAGAATGGGCTCCATCGGAATGTTGTGGTAGATGGCGTCTTCGGCGAAGAATTTCGCGATCTCCGCCGGGTCCGGGGTGGACCAGGCCTGGCACATGGCGCGGACGATCTCGTCAGGGTTCGACATCGGCGGGACTCACTTTCGACGGGGCTGAAGCACCCCGATTCAACCAAACAATTGCTTGGTTGAACACCGGCACGCCGATCGCGGCCGCGCGGAGCGTACCCACCGCCCCCAGCCCCCTAGGCTTGATCCATGCCCGCCGACCAACCCCTGCGCTACCGGCTGATCACCGGAAAAGATGACGTCGCGTTCTGCAAGAGAGTCAGCGACCTGCTGGACGAGGGCTACCGGCTGCACGGGCCGCCGGCCGTGACGTTCAACGGCACCGATGTCATCGCCGCCCAGGCACTGGTCCTGGGTGGCTTCATGGAGTAGATCCGCCGTCGCGCAGCAATCTCGGTTGCCGGAGGTTTCGCACGCGGACGCTTCTCCGGCGCACGTCGTGCGCGTACGATAAGGATCTTCATCCGTCCGACGTGGTCCCCGGTGGCGTCGCCCGCTGCACTTCGCACGCTACACAGTGCTCGATTTCGCCAAAACCCCTTGCACCGAGAGATATTCGCCGCCCAGAACTCACCATTCTGCGATGGTTGCGAAGCCGGACGACTAGCATTGCAGCTCGTGCGCAAGATGTACGCGGGTGCCCGGTTGCGGCGATTGCGCGAGGAACGGCGAATGACCCAGGCGGCGCTGGCCAAGTCGCTGGACCTCTCGCCCAGCTACCTCAACCAGCTCGAACGCGATCAGCGGCCGCTCACCATTCCGGTTCTGCTGAAATTGAATTCGACGTTCGATCTCGATGTGCAGTTCTTCGCCGCCGACTCCGACGCCCGGCTGGTCTCCGATCTGCACGATGTCCTGGTGGACGCCGCGGGCGGCGACAGCGCGCCACTGACCGAGGTGGAAGAGCTGGCCACCCGCCAGCCGGAGGTCGCGCGCATCCTGGTCGCCATGCACCGGCGCCTGCGCTCGGCCACCGATCAGCTCGACCTGCTGTCCTCACGGGTCGCGGCCCCGACCGGCGGACCGGGGGTGCCGATGCCCTACGAGGACGTCCGGGACTTCTTCTACGACCACCACAATCACATCCCGCACCTGGATCTGGTCGCCGAGCAGCTCTTCGAGGAAGCCGGGCTCACCATCGGCTCACTGGACCGCCAGCTGGCCCGGATCGCCGACGAGCGCGCGGGCGTGACGGTGCTGGTGCGCGGGGACGGCGCGGATCCGGCCATCCCGAAACGCCACTACGATCCCGACAGCCGCACTCTCACCCTGGCCCGGCGCCTGCGGCCGGGGCAGCGCGCCTTCCAGATCGCCACCACCCTGGGCTTCCTGCTCTACGGCGACAACCTGGACGCGGTCCTGGACGAGAGCCCCAACCTGTCCGGCGAATCCCGCACCCTGGCCCGGATCGGGCTGGCCAACTACTTCGCGGGCGCGGTGGTCCTGCCCTACGGCCGCTTCCTGCGGTCGGCCGAGGAACTGCGCTACGACATCGACCTGCTGAGCCTGCGTTTCGAGGTCGGTTTCGAGACCATCTGTCACCGGCTCAGCACCCTGCAACGCCAGGGCCAGCGCGGGGTGCCGTTCTTCCTGGTCCGCACCGACCGCGCGGGCAACATCTCGAAACGGCAGTCCGCCACCGCTTTCCACTTCTCCCGGGTCGGCGGCAGCTGCCCGCTCTGGGTGGTGCACGAGGCGTTCGCCCATCCCGACCGGATCCTCACCCAGATCGCCGCCATGCCCGACGGGCGGCGCTACCTGTGGATCGCGCGCACCGCGAGCACGACCGCGCACGGATACGGCACGGCGACAAGGAATTTCGCCATCGGCCTGGGCTGCGACATCGAATACGCCGACCGGCTGGTGTATTCGGCCGGCCTGCAACTCGACGAACCGGCCACGGCGGTGCCGATCGGGGCGGGCTGCAAGGTCTGCGAGCGGCCCGCCTGCCCGCAGCGCGCCTTTCCGCAGATCGGCGCGCCGCTGGCGGTGGCCGAGCACACCAGCACCGACCTGCCCTATCCGCGCTGGGGACGCGCCTAGGACTTCGCCAGGTACTCCAGGCGTTCGGAGTCGACCGCGGCGTGCATCATGCTCGCCAGACCCGGATGGTGCTGCAAGCCGGGATCGGACTCGACCAGCTCGCGCGCCAACTCCTGTGCGGCGGTGATGACTTCGAGATCGTCGAGCAGTGACAGCAGGCGCAGCGAGCGCGCGGTGCCGGACTGGGCGGCGCCGAGCACGTCACCCTCGCGGCGCTGGCGCAGGTCGAGCACGGACAACTCGAAACCGTCGGTGGTGCCCGCGACCGCCTCCAGGCGCGTCATCGCCGAACCGCCCGGGGACGCGTCGGTGATCAGCAGGCACAGCCCGGGGTGCTTGCCACGGCCGATGCGCCCGCGCAGCTGGTGCAGCTGACTGACACCGAAGCGGTCGGCGTCGACGATCACCATCACGGTCGCGTTCGGCACGTCCACGCCGACCTCGACCACCGTGGTGCAGACCAGCACGTCGATATCGCCGGCGTTGAATTCCCGCATCACCTGGTCTTTTTCGTCCGAGGGCAGGCGGCCGTGCAGCAGGCCGACGCGGACGTTCGCCAGCGGGCCGGCGCGCAGCGTGTCGAAGACGTCGAGGGCGGCCGCCGTGGTCGGGGCCTCCTTCTCCTCGTCCTTCTTGGCTTTGCCCTTGCCTTTGCCCTTGGCGGTGCCGTTCTCCTCGTCCTCGCCGATCCGCGAGCACACCACATAGGCCTGGCGGCCGGCTTCGACCTCTTCCAGGATGCGTTCCCAGGCCCGGTCCACCCAGTTCGGATGCTGTTTGCGCGGAACGACTTTGGAGGCGATCGGGGAACGACCGCGCGGCAGTTCGGTGAGCGTGGAGGTCTCCAGATCGCCCAGCGTGGTCATCGCGATGGTGCGCGGGATCGGGGTCGCGGTCATCACCAGCAGGTGTGGGCTCACGCCTGGCTTGGCCTTGGCGCGCAACGCGTCGCGCTGCTCGACGCCGAACCGGTGCTGCTCGTCGACGATCACCATGCCCAGATCGAAGAACTCGACCGCGTCCTGGATCAGGGCGTGCGTGCCGATCACGATGCCGGCCTCGCCGGTCACCGCGTCCAGCAGCGCCGCCTTCTTCGTCGCCGTCGGCATCGACCCGGTCACCAGCACGACCTTGGTGGACTGCTCGGCCGCGCCCAGCTCCCCCGCCGTGCCCAGCTCACCGAGCATGTTGCGCAGCGACCGATAGTGCTGTGCGGCAAGCACTTCCGTCGGCGCGAGCAGCGCGCACTGCAACCCCGCGTCGACCACCTGGAGCATGGCGTGCAGGGCCACGATGGTCTTGCCCGAGCCCACCTCACCCTGCAGCAGCCGATGCATCGGCTGCACCTGGGACATATCGTCGGAGATCTCCGAGATCACTTGCAGCTGACCGGAAGTCAGCTCGAAGGGCAGCTTCTTCTCGAAGGCGGCGGCGATGCCCTCGGTGCGCGGCGGGCAGGGCCGGGCGGTCCGGCCGGCCACCTCGTGCCTGCGCTCGGCCAGCACCAGCTGCAAGGCCAGCGCCTCGTCGAAGCGCAGCCGCTCCTTGGCCTGATCGATATCGGTCTTGTGCTCGGGCAGGTGGACCAGGCGCAGCGCGTCGGACACCGCCAGCAGGCCGCGATCCGCCCGCACCGCCTCCGGCAGTGGATCATCGATCGGGTCCAGCTGCTCGAGCACCTGCCGCACACAGGCCAGCAGATCCCAGCTCTGCACCTTCGCCGTGGCCGGGTAGACCGGGATGAACTCGCGCTCCATGAACGAGACGTCCACGCCCCCGGCGCCTTTCGCGCTCTCGGCCAGGCCGCGCAGGTCGCCGCCGCCGCGCACCTTGGTGAACGAGGCGACCGTCTCCTCGTCCTCGGTCTCGGGCAGGATCAGATAGCCGGGATGACTGAGGTTCCAGCTGCCGGGCCGCCAGTAGCTGACGGTGCCCGACATCATCGCCCGAAGGCCTTCCTTGACAACGTATTTCACCTTGTCGCCATTGAAGAAGGTGACCTCCACCGGCTTGCCCGCCCCGGTGTCGAGCTGCACCTTCAGCAGGGAACCGCGCCGATTGCGCATCGGCTTCAGCTCGGTCTTGGCGATCCGCCCGACCACCGTGATGTGCGCGCCGTCCTCGGGCTCGTTCTCGGTGAGGGGCTGGCCCTGGGTGGCGTAGCGCAGCGGATAGTGGCGCAGCAGATCCTCGACGGTGTTCATGTCGAAGGCTTCGCCCAGCTTCTCGGCCGCTTTCACCCCGAGGACGTGGTCCAGCCGGTCACCAAGTGTCGCCATGCCTCATTCCCGTCTGTGCCTGCTGCGCCAGGGTCATTCCACGCCGATCTGGACCAGATCACCGTGCTGCCCACCGGAATACACGATCACCTCGACGCCGGGGAAACCGCGCCCGATGTGCTCGGCGAGTTCCTCGGCCAGGCCCTGCGGCGCACTCGCGCCGACGAGCAGCGTGACCAGTTCACCGCCGAAGCCGAGCATGCGGTCCAGCAGGGTGCATCCGGCCGCGCGCACATCATGGTCGATCACCACGACATCGTGGCCGACCAGGCCGAGGCCGTCATCGGCCGCGCAGGTGCCGACCATGGTGAGCGCGCGCTCCCGGGCGACCCGCAGGGAACCCCAGCGGGTCGCGGCGGCGGCCTCGGACATGGCGAAGGCGTCGTCGACCGCGATGCGGCCGCGATCGTGCACGGCGGCGGCCGCGAGGCCCTGGACCATCGACCCGCTCGGCAAGAGCAGGACGTCACGGTGCGCGTCGCGGGCCGCGACGCCGACGGCGACGAGCTCGTGTGCGGGCAGCGCGCCGTTGGGCAGCACCATCACCTCGCGGTTCGGCATCCGGCGGATCGCGGCGAGCAGCGCCTGCGCGGTGACCGGATCCTCGCCGAGCACCACCGCGCCCGCGGCCTCGAACAGCGCGGCGGCACCCGCGCCGGCGGCGACCGCGAGGATGCCGCGATCGGCCGGGCCGGTCGTTTCCACGGGCGCGGCCACGCAGTCGGCGCCGGCCCGAACCGGCGCGGTGACCGCGAAACTCTCGATCCGGATGCCGCTCAGCGTGCCCGCGGCCAACCCGGCCTCCACGGCGGCGCCCGCGTCGACGCAGTGCACATGCGCGGACCACCCGCCGCCGCCGTCACCGACCACCACCACCGAATCGCCCAGCTCGGACAGGCGCTCGCGCAGCCGGGCCACGCGCTCCTCGTCGGTACCGGCGAGCAGGTACATCACCTCGAAGTGCGGATCGTCCGCGCCGGGAACGGGCTGCGCGGCCGCGACCGGGGCGCGGGCCGGTTCGGCGGGCAGGTATTCGGGGCGGGCGGGCGGTTCGCCGGTCGCGACGGTGACCAGCCCGTCCAGCAGCACCAGCAGCCCGCGGGCCCCGGCGTCGACGACTCCGGCCGCCCGCAGCACGCCGAGCTGGGCGGTCGTATCGTCGAGCGCCTTGGCCGCGCCGTCGGCCGCGGCCAGCGCCACCTCGGCCAGCGCGCTGTCGGAGCACTCCTCGGCGCACGTGGCCGCGTAGTCCAGCACGGTGAGCATGGTGCCCTCGACCGGCACGCTCAGCGATTCGCGCACCAGTACCGCACCCCGCCGCAGCGCCGACCGCAGGGTTTGCGCGGTGAGCGGCCCGGCGTGCACCGCCTCGGCGATGCCGCGCAGCACCTGCGTCAGGATGATGCCGGAATTGCCGCGGGCGCCCGAGGTGGCGCCGCGGGCCAGGGCCCCGGCTACCTCGGCGGCCGCGATCTCGGTCACATCCGTGGCCGCCGTCTCGGCGGCGTGCAGTGCCGCGCGCATGGTGGCCAGCAGGTTGGTGCCGGTGTCGGCGTCGGCGATCGGGAAGACGTTGAGGGCGTTGATCTCGGCGCGCCGCGACTCCAGGCCGTCGACGCAGATCCGGGCCCAGCGCAGCAGTACCGCACCATCGATCACATCCCGCGCTCCGGGCACCGCCACCTCACTTCCACCACTCGCCGCTTGCTCCCCGCCAGGTTAGCGGGCGCTACCGACAGCACCGGTGACGGACGCGAACTCGGACCCGTTAGACTGGCTCCCGCATATCGGCCGCTACGGCCCACCTCCCCGGACCATCGGTTTGGTGGATCCGGGACGTGCCAGCTACCCTTGCAGGGTTGCCTCGCGCGGCCTTGGCCGGTTCGCGCTGGCCGACGTCAGTCGGCAAGGCATAAGACATTGTTTCCGGACATGCTGCGTTCCTCGCAGAGTCCCCACTAGACATGAAGGAGTTCGCGACTATGGCTGCCGTCTGCGACGTCTGCGCCAAGGGCCCCGGCTTCGGGAAGTCGGTCTCGCACTCGCACCGGCGTACCAACCGTCGCTGGAACCCGAACATTCAGACCGTGCGCGCCCAGGTTGCCCCCGGCAACACCAAGCGCATGAACGTGTGCACCTCCTGCCTGAAGGCCGGCAAGGTCACGCGCTGAGCGTGCGTTAGAGATCGATCCACAAAGGCGAGCCTCCCGCGGGAGGCTCGCCTTTGTCGTTCCCGCTACCCTTTCCGGCGTCGGATCAGCAGCGCGGCACTGGTGCACGAGACCAGCGCGAGCAGCACGACCACCGTCGTGCGGAAGGCCGAGACGAACACCGTCCCCGAGAGGTTCTGCGCGGCCGTCCGAACCTGCTCGGCGAGACCGGCCGCACCCGGGGTCGCGGCGCCGGACCGATCACAGCCCGGCGGTATTCGCTCCGGCGTCGGCGATCGCAGTTGCAGGGTCGCGCACCGGCCGAATTCATCGGCGATCCGCGGCGCGAAGGGCGTGACCGCCGTGAGCCGATGCTGGAGTTGATCGCGCTCCTGACTCACGGCCGCGGGAGCGGCGAGCGCCACGCTGTGGAAGAACAGGATGCCGACCAGGGCCACGCCCAGCGAGTTCCCGACCTGCTGGGCCGTCGGCACCAACCCCGAGGCGGAGTCGATGGACCGCGGCGGAACCGCCTCGACGACCGCGATCTGCAGGCGCGCCGCGGCCGCGCCCACACCCAATCCGCCCAGCACCAGCGGAACCATCAGCACCGGCCAGGACAGCGTGGCGGGATCCGGACTCAGCGCCAGCAGCCAACCGGCCAGCAGCACACCGAACAGCGCGCAGCCGAGGCCGATCAACCGGTTGCCGAACCGGCCCGCCAGCCGCGGCGCGGACAGCGCACCGAGTACCGCGCCCGCCGAGAACGGCAGCGTCGCCACTCCCGTGCGCAACGCGCTGTAGCCGAGCCCGAACTGCAGCGACACCGACATCGTGAACAAATACGCCCCGAAGACGCCGTAGACCACCAGGCAAGCCAGGATCCAGCCGAGAAACCCTGGGGCGGCGAATAATCCGGGATCGAGCAGCGGCGCCCCGCCCCGCGCGGCCAACCGGCGTTCGTGCCGGACGAAGGCCGCGAATGCCGCCAGGGCGACCACGAGCATCACCAGAATCGTTGGCGCCCAACGATGTTCACGGCCAATCGAGAGCCCGTAGACGAGCAGGAACAAACCCGTCGTCGCCAGCACCGCGCCCGTGGCGTCCAGCGCGCAGCGCTCCCGTGGCACCGATCCGAGCAGGTGCCGGGCGGCCAGCGCGAGCGCCACCGCCCCGGGGATCAGATTCACCAGGAAGATCGAACGCCAGGACAGCTCCAGCGGATTCGCGCCGAGCAGCACGCCGCCGAGCAGGGGGCCGAGCATCGCCGCGGTACCCGCCGTCGCGCCGTAGAGCGCGAAGGCGAGGTTGCGACGCGCCGGGTCGGCGAACCGGGCGCTGATGATCGCGATCGGCTGTGCCGACACCGCGCCGGCCGCCGCGCCCTGCACCACCCGGGCGGCGATGAGCGCCACCGGATTCGGCGCCAGCCCGCACAGCACCGAGGCCGCGACGAACACCGCGAGCGCGGCGGTGAAGAATCCGCCGCGCCCCCAGCGCAGGCCCAGGCGCGCACTCGGCAGCAACGCGCACGCCAGCGCGACGGTGTAACCGGTGAGCGTCAGCGATGATTCGGCCGAACTCGCGCCGAGGTCGCGCACGATGTCCGGGATCGCGACGGTGACGATCGTCGCGTCGACCATCTGCATGAAGACGGCGAGGAAGATCGCCGCCACCCCGGCCCACCCGGTGCTGTTGCGGGTGCGCCGGGGCGTTTCCAGCGCGAGCACGGCGCTACGCGACATCTCGGGCGATCGGCCCGGTCCCGGCGCGCGCGATCGATTCCATCACCCGGGTGAGCACATCGCAGTAGCGCGTCATCGCACCGCCCGCGAGCGGGGTGTCCGGGAAAAGGGAAGCCGCCCAGATCATGTCGTCGGTGCGCTGCACCCAGGTGTAGACCTCCTCGGAGGTGCCCCGGCTGCCGAAGAAGGAGAAGTCGAGCGCGGCGAACAGCTCCGCGCCGGGCAGTTTGCGCAGGTCCAGGAACGACAGCATGGGCGCCACCCAGCCGCGCCGGACATGGAATCCCTCCTGGGCTTCCAGGAGTTCCACGACCCGGTGCAGGGAGACGTTCGACAGCCACTTCCCGGCGGTGAAGGCGGCGTCGGCGCGCTGTGCCGTCGCCGCGAAGCCCGCCGCGGGATCGAATTCGAAATCGATCGGGATGAGGCTGGCGTACCAGCCGACGGTGCGGTGCTCGGCCGCGCCGGCGCGGGTGTTCTTCGGCGACAGGTTGAAATACCGGGTGCGGCCCGTCAAGTGGTAGTCGGCATAGGCGGCCGCGGCGAAGACACCGGCCACCAAACGCACTCCGGCACGGTCGCATTCGTCCTCGAAGGCGTCCGCCAGCGGCCCGCTCAGCAGGACCCGATGGTCGGAGGCCGCCGAGGTACTCACCTGTGCGTCCGGTTCCCGCAGCGGCAGGGGGAAACTCGGCAACCGGCCGCCGTTCGCGCGGATCCGGTCGGCCCACTCGGTGATCTGCGGCGAGTGCGCCACGAGTTCGGCCGCCTGCGCGCGCTCCCGCTCGCAGTACTCCCGATAGCTGCCCACCGGGACGTCGGCGGGCCGGGCAGCCGGATCCAGGTACAGCCGCACGACTTCCGCGCTGATGATGCAGCCCGAGACGGCGTCGGTATTCAGGTGATCGCAGGCCACCACCACGGTGAAGGAGCCACCGTGATCGATGATCCCGAAAGAGAAGCAATCCCAGCTGGTCGGGCCCGGGGTCACCCGCTGCACGATGCGGCTGATCAGCAGGCCGTCGATCTCACCCCAGGAGTCGGCGACGAGATCGATGTCGGCCGGCTCGAGCACGCGCCGCTGCATCCCGGCGGCGTCATCGAGTTCGAACCAGCTGTGGAACGCGTCGTGCCGGCGCACGACCGCGGTGGTGGCGGCCACCAGCGCGGCGATATCGGGAGCGCCGGGGAGGGTGAAGGCGCACAGGATCAGCCGATCGAAGCGGCGGCCGGCCTGCTTGGCGGTGCGCGCCATCGCCAGGTAGGCGTCCTGCTGGAACGACGGCGGTGTGCTGTCGGTGCGCGCCCGGATGGCCGCGGCGCGTGCGTGCTCGCTGGGACGAATGATGGTCAACCGGCCGCCTTTCGGCCGCCAGTCCTCGATCAGCCCGCTCTGCATCATGAGTCGATCCCTCCTTTCTTGCCGGTGTGGTGTCAGGACGCGATCCGCAGGAGCGAACGCATCGGTGGCCGGTGTGCGGTATGCAGCGCGGATTCCTGCGGCGCGAAACCCGCGGCGCCGAGCGGGAATTGAACGATTCCGGCGCCCGAATCGGGCAGGCCGCACCGTTCCAGCGCCGTCGCCATGATTTGCCGGCTCATGACACCCAATTCGTGCAGGGGCCGATTACGGTGTTTACGCACCCCCAGATCGACCTGTCCGATGGCGGCCGCGCCGTAGGTGTCGTACACATCGATCAGCAGACCGATTTCGACGCCGTAATGCGGTGCGAAGGGCAGCCTTTCGAGCGCGGACCGGGTGGCGGCGTATTCGCCGCCCAGGGGTTGCACCACATGCCGCAGGCCGGGCCGCAGCGCCGCCAGCAGCGGGCGCGCCACCAGTTCGGTGACCCGCCCGCCACCGGATTCGTCGAAGGTCGCACCGACCAGCAGCGGCCGCCGGTAATAGGCCTTGCTGAAGACCAGGGATTCGTCCAGCAGCAGCGGACCGATCAGTTTGGGCACGAATTGCGGATCCGGATCGATGAGGTCCGAATCCATGAACATCACGATGTCACCCGAGGCGACCGCGAGCGAGCGCCACAGCACCTCGCCCTTGCCCGGCACCGGCGGATGCTCGGGCAGCACCGCCTCCCGGCTGACCACCGTGGCCCCGGCCGCGGCGGCGACGCGCATGGTGCCGTCGGCGGACCCGGAATCCATCACGATCAATTCGTCGACCAGGCCCTCGGGCAGGCGGCGCACGGCGTGCACGACGGCGCCGACGGTGGCTTCCTCGTTCAGCGCCGGGAGCACGACCGAGACGGTGCGCCCGCGTTTCGCGGCGATCAGGTCGTGCGCGCTCCAGTGCGGCGCGGACCAGGTGCGAATATCGCCGTGGAATTCGTTCCTCAACAGATCGGCCATTTCGACCACCTATCACAAGAGAAGTACTTCGCGAATTGGAGCTCGAGAATCGCGGCGCTGCGATTCTCGGACAGTACAACTCACCGGCGAAGCCGCCAATCTGAGATTTCGACCTTTCAGATGGAAGTAACCTTCCATTAACCAATATGCTTATAGGTCAGGCAATTCGGGCACCCGCAGGCCGGTCGCGGAGTGACCGCGGTCGCATTCTGCGCAATACTTCGGCTATGACACACCGGCAGATTCGCCCGCTCACGCCCGAATTCGCCCGCGCCCTGGCCGAGTGCCATATCGCGTGCTGGCGCGAGGCGTATCCGGGCTTGGTGCCCGCCCATGTGCTCGACGCCTTCCAGGTCGAGCCGCTGGCCCGGCGGTGGACGCGCGACGCCGAACGCAATCCGGGCTGTGTTTTCGTGGCCGTCGACGGCGGCACCGTCACCGGCTTCGCCGCGGCCAAGCCGAACCACGCCGCCGACGCGATCGCCGAGGTCGAGTTGAACGCCATCTATGTGCGTTCCGCCTGGTACGGCACCGGGCTCGCCGACGAATTGCTCCGCGTGGCGCTCGACCCGGCCCGGTCCTGTCAGCTGTGGGTCTTCGAGGCGAACCCGCGCGCCCAGGCCTTCTATCGCCGGCACGGCTTCGCCCTCGACGGCGGCCGCAAGGTCGAGGAGTTCACGCCCGCTGTGCAGGTGCGGATGGTGCGCCCGGGCCGCCCGGTTAGGGTGCTGGTATGAGCACCGAGCAAGCCGAATACGTGTCGATCGCCGACGGCGTCCTGACCATCACCATCGCCACCACCGCCGCCGGCACGTCCATGGACTTCGACGGCATCATCGCGGGCACCACGGCGCTGAAGGCGCTCGGCCCCGAGGTGGGCGCGGTGCTGCTGACCGGAACCGGCGCCAATTTCTGCGCGGGCGGCAACGTGCGCGGCTTCGCCGCGGCCACCGACCGCTCGGCCCACATCCACGCGCTCGCGACCACGCTGCACGATTTCGTGCGCGCGCTCGACGCCACCCCGGTGCCCGTCGTCGTCGGCGTGCAGGGCTGGGCGGCCGGCGCGGGCATGAGCCTGGTGTGCGCCGCCGACATCGCCCTCGGCGGCCCCGCCACCAAACTGCGCCCCGCCTACCCCGGCATCGGCCTGAGCCCCGACGGCGGCATGTCCTGGACGCTGCCGCGCGTGGTCGGCCTGGGCCGCGCCCGCGAAATCCTGCTCACCGACGCGGTTCTCGACGCCGAGGAGGCCGTGCGCCTCGGCCTGCTCAGCCGCCTGGTCGCCGACGAGGACGTGCGCGCCGAAGCACTGACCCTGGCCCGAACCCTGGCCACCGGACCACGTTCCACCTTCGCCACCATGAAAACCCTGCTGGCCCAGTCGGACTCGTCCACCCTGAGCGACCAGCTCGACGCCGAACGCGACGCCATCGCCGCGGCCGCGAGCACCCCCGCGGGCCAGGAGGGCATCGACGCCTTCGTCGAGAAGCGCAAGCCTGATTACACCAAGGCGAACTGACACAACGAAATTCGCCCTGGAGACCGCCAGGCCGGCGCGGTCCGGCTAGGAGGTCTCCAGGACGAACTGCGCGACGGCGTCGGTGAAGGCGTCGTTGTCGTCGCCCGCGGCGGTGTGTGCGGCGCCGCCGATCTCGGCGATCCGCACGTGCGGGACGAGTTGCTGGAACTGGGCGGCGCCCTCGGCGCTGACCACGTCCGAGCGCAGGCCGCGCACCAGCAGTACCGGCATGGTGAGTTCGCGGGCGGCGGCTTCCATGTCGCCGATCATCGCGGAGGGGTCCTCGACGCGGTCGCGCAGCATGTCCGGATCCCAGTGCCAGTAGAACCGGCCGTCACGTTCGCGCAGATTGCGCATCAGGCCGTCGGTGCTCTTGGGGCGCGGGCGATGCGGGAGATATTCCGCGACCGCGTCGGCGGCCTGGTCGAGGGAGTCGAAGCCGTCGCGGTGCTTGCCGAGGAAGTCGAGCACCCGCGAAACACCCTCCTGCTCCGGGCGGGTGACGATGTCGACGAGCACCAGGGCCCGGATCGGCACGCCGGGCACGGCGGTGGCGATCAGGCCGGTGATCCCGCCCATGCTCGCGCCGACCACGACCGCGCCGTCCTCGGGGGTCGCACCGAGCTGTTTCAGCACGTCCAGCAGGTCGGCGACCATGGTCGCGCGTGTGTAGTCGCGGTCCGGCGCCCACTGGCTGTCACCGTGCCCGCGGGCATCGAGGGTGACCACCCGCATCCCGGCCGCACCGAGCTTCGCGCCGGTCTGCTTCCAGGAATGCCGGGTCTGCCCGCCGCCGTGCAGGAAGACGACGAGCGGGCCGTCCGCCGGACCGAAGCGGTCGGCGGCCAGCTCGAGTCCGCCCGAGCCGGTCAGGGTCAGCCGGACCGGCTCGAGCAGATTGTTCGCGTTACTCACGATTCGAGCATCGCACAGTCGATCGAACTACAGAGCGGGCCCTCCCCTTACCGCTCCAGACTCAGCCCCGCACGGAGGGAGTCTTGCGACCGAACACGCGGCGCCCGCGCCGCCGAAAACTCAGCAATCGAGCTTGTGGCCCGAGAGGGTGTTCTGGAAGATGCACGCGACCTTGGCGTTCACCGAGGAGGAGATGGTGGACGAACCGGTCGAGGTCATCTCCTCCGACACCGGCGCCGAGGTTTCCGGCGCGGCGGGCTCGAGCTTCAGCCCCTCGGCGCTGGCGGCGGCGGTCCCACCGGCCAGGGCGGCACACAGGGCGAAGGCGGCGGTGGCGCCACGGAGGGTGGTTCGGGTCTGCATCAAAGAGCTCCTCAATCGTTTATCGGTCGTGCGATCGTGCATTGTCAGGGCAGCCGCCAATCGACGGGTTCGGCACCCAATTCGTCGAGCAGTTCGTTCACCCGCGAGAACGGCCGGGATCCGAAGAACCCGCGCGAGGCAGACAGCGGTGAGGGATGCGCGGATTCGATGAACGGTACCTCCGCCGCGGTCAGGGTCGGCTTCAACGTCGAAGCGTCACGGCCCCAGAGGATAGCCACCAGCGGCTCTTCGCGCGCTACGAGCGCGCGAATGGCCTGCTCGGTCACGGCTTCCCAGCCCTTGCCGCGATGCGAGGCGGGCGCGCCCGGGCGCACGGTCAGCACTCGGTTCAGCAGCAGCACGCCCTGATCCGACCAGGGGCTCAGGTCGCCGCAGGACGGCGCGGGGTGGCCGAGGTCCTTGGCGAGTTCGGCGAAGATGTTGGACAGGCTGCGCGGAATCGGCGAAACGTCCGGCGCCACAGAGAAACTCAGGCCCATCGCGTGCCCCGGCGTGGGATAGGGATCCTGGCCGACGACGAGCACGCGCACGGCGGCGAAGGGGCGCTGGAAGGCGCGTAGCACGTTCTCGCCGGCCGGCAGATAGCCGTGGCCGTCGGTGTTCTCGGTGCGTAAGAACTCACCCATGGTCCGGATTTGATCCGCGACGGGCTCCAACGCCTGCGCCCAGCCGGGATCCATTATTTCCGCCAATGGTTTCGCGCCCATGACCGCACAACCTAATCGGCGCGCCCGACCGAAGTCCAACCGCACCCCGCGGCGAGCCGAAGCCGGTGCGGAGCAATGCCTACCGGCGGTCCGTGTCCGCCCCACTGAACGATTCCCAGCCGCCGTTGCCGGGCCGGCGCAAGCCGTCCACGGTGACGCCGTGTCCGGCCAGCACGCGCCCGATCCGCCGCCAGCCCAGCGGCAGCTCCGAGCCCGGCGACCAGGCCGCGACGAACGCGTGGTCCTCGCCGCCGGCCAGAACCCATTGCGCCGCATCCACATCCAGCGCGGCCTCGACCGCGAGACGTTCGGCCAGCGCCTCCAGCACCGGATCCCACAGCGCCGCCGAATCCAGATCGATGGCGACGCCGGAGGCGTCGGCGAGGTGCCCGAGGTCGGCGAGCAGACCGTCGGAGACATCGGTCAGCGCGTTCGGCCGCGACGGTTCGTCCAGCACGACGCCGTAGGGCGGGCGCGGGGCGCGATGGGCGGCAACGAGATCGGCCGCGGGCTCGATGTCGGCCCCGGCGGCGAGTACCGCCAGGCCCGCGCCGGACCAGCCGAGCCGCCCCGCGACCGCGATGACATCGCCCACGCGCGCACCGGATCTGGTCACCGCCGCCTGACCGCGCAGGTCGCCGAACGCCGTCACCGAGATCACCAGCCGGGGGCTGCGCACCAGGTCACCGCCCGCGATGGAGCCGCCGGCGCGCGCGGCTTCGGTCCACATTCCCTCGGTCAACCCGTCGACCACCTCGACCGGGGTGTCGGCCGGGCAACCCAACGCCACCACGAACGCCGTCGGCGCCGCGCCCATCGCGACCACGTCGGCGGCGTTCTGCGCGATCGCCTTGCGGCCGATGTCGTGCGGGCTGGACCAGTCCAGCCGGAAGTGCCGACCCTCGACGAGCATGTCGGTGCTGACCACGAAGCGGCCGTCGGGCGCCGCCACCAGCGCGGCGTCGTCACCCGGGCCGAGCAGCACGGCCGGCGCCTGTGTCCGGCCGGAGTTGATGCGCTCGATGAGCGCGAACTCCCCGAGCTCGCGCACGGTCTGCGGACGCACCCGGCCCAACGGCTCGGTCTGGTCCACGCCTCGCGATCCCGCGCTGCTCTCGCTGATGACCCCGCCCCTTCCGGTGCTGTACTGGTGAAATCGGGACGACGGTACATTGTCCAAGGCAATCGAGACTACCGAGCAGACAAGGACCGGCACACATGGCGGCGCAGGAGCCGGAGAGCCAGACATCCGAGACCGGCGGCGAAGAGCAGGCGAAGCCCGCGGCCCCGGCGTCCGAGGAGGACCGCTCCCACACCTACCCGCCCGCCCTCGTCGCAACCGCTGTCGCGTTGCCGATCATGCTGGTCGTCGGCGTGCTGGTGGCCGCGGTGCTGGCCGCGCGCGGCCCGGCCGACCGCGAGCCGCTGGTGCTCGGCCCGGTCCCCGCTCCCGCCGCCGACGGTCCCGCCTGCACCGCACTGCTGCCGGTGCTCCCGGCCGACCTCGGCGACTACACCCACGCCCAGCTCGTCGACCCGCAACCGCCCGGCACCCGGGCCTGGCAGCGCTCCGACGGCGGCGACCCGATCGTGCTGCGCTGCGGCCTGGACCGCCCGCTCGACTTCAACCGCGCCTCGGGATTGCAGATCGTCAACGGCGTGCAGTGGTTCGAGGCCCGCGACCAGGTCGCCAAGACCAGCACCTGGTTCGCGGTCGACCGGGAAACCTATGTGGCGCTGACGGTTCCGGACGGTTCCGGGCCGACACCGCTGCAAGGGGTGTCGGACAGCATCAAGCAGGCGATGCCGGAGCGGCCGATCGATCCGGGCCCGCTGCCGAACTAGCGCAGGCCGGTGCCGCGGGCGATCGCGGTCTCGATCAGGGTGGAAATCAGGGTGGTGTAGTCGATTCCGGTCGCCTCCCACATACGCGGGTACAGCGAGATCGAGGTGAACCCCGGCATCGTGTTGATCTCGTTGATCACCGGACCGTCGGCGGTGACGAAGAAGTCGACCCGCGCCAGGCCCTGGCAGTCCAGCGCCTGGAACGCGCGGACCGCGAGTTCGCGGATCTGATCGGAGACCTCGTCGTCCAGCTTGGCCGGCACATCGAAATCGCAGACGTCGTCGATGTATTTGGTGTCGAAGTCGTAGAACTGCGGCGCCGCCGCGTCCGCCTCGGGCATGAGGATCTCGGCGACGACGCTGGCCTCGATCCGGCCGTCCGGGAACTCCAGCACCGCGCACTCGACCTCGCGCCCGACGATGCCCGCCTCGATGATCACCTTCGGATCGTGCTGGCGCGCAAGCTCGATCGCGCCCTCCAGATCGTCCCAGTCGGTCACCTTGGTGATGCCGATGGAGGAACCGGCCCGCGCCGGTTTGACGAACACCGGCAGCCCGAGCCGGTCGCGCTCGGTCTCGGTCAGCGTCTTCGTGCCGGGCCGCAGCACCACCTGCACGCCGACCGGTAAGCCCTCGGCGGCGAACAGCTTCTTGGTGAATTCCTTGTCCATGCCCGCGGCGCTGGCCAGCACGCCCGGCCCCACATAGGGCACGCCGGTCAATTCGAGCATGCCCTGCAACGTCCCGTCCTCACCGAAGGGGCCGTGCAGGATCGGGAAAACCACGTCCACCGCGCCGAGTTCGGCGATCGGCGCGTCGTCCAGGGCGACCAGCTGACCCGCCCGGTTGGGGTCGGTGGTCAGGGTGAGCGCGGTGCCCGCGGCGTTCACCGACGGCAGCGCGGTGTTGCCGCTCGCGTCCGGCAGGCCCATCGCCGCGACCTCGGCGCCGCCCAGCACCCAACTGCCTTCGCGGGTGATGCCGATCGGCACCGCCTCGTACTTCTCCGGATCCAGATTGCGCAGCACACTGCCGGCCGACCGGCACGACACGGCGTGCTCGTTGCTGCGCCCGCCGAAGACCACAGCCACCCTGATCCGGTTCGTCATGGCTGGAACCGTACCCGGTCAGGGCCGCCGTAACCCTCCTGGCCCAGGCGATTAACGCTCCGGTTTGATCTGCCTGCCGAGCAGATTCCCGACCGCCTCGGCCACCGACACACCTCCGTGACACACCTGGTGCACGGCATTCGTCAGCGGCATCTCCACCCGATGCACTTCGGCCAGCGCGCGCACCGATGTGCAGGACTTCACACCCTCGGCGACCTGCCCATGAGTGGCCTCCTGGGCCGCCTCCATCGACTTGCCCTGACCGAGCACGTATCCGAAGGAATAGTTGCGCGAGTCCGCGGACGTACAGGTGGCGACCAGGTCGCCGACGCCGGCCAGGCCGGCCAGGGTCACCGGGTCCGCGCCGACCGCCACCCCGAGCCGCATCACCTCGGCCAGACCGCGGGTGATCAGGCTGGCCCGGGTGTTGTAGCCCAGGCCCATGCCGGAGGCGATGCCGGTCGCGATCGCGATGACGTTCTTGCAGGCGCCGCCGATCTCCGCGCCGATCACGTCGGTGTTGGTATAGGGCCGGAAGTATCCGGTGGCGCAGGCGTGCTGCACCGCGGCCGCGCGCTCGGCGTCGGAGCAGGCGACCACCGCGGCCGCGGGCTGACCGGCCGCGATCTCGCCGGCCAGGTTCGGGCCCGACAGCACCGCGATCCGGCTCGGGTCGTAGCCGGTGACCTCCTCGATGACCTGGCTCATCCGCAGCAGGGTGCCGGTCTCGATGCCCTTGGCCAGGCTCAGCAGGGTGGCGTCCTGACCCGAAACCGCCCGGTCCAGCGCGACGTTCCACTTCTCGAGATTTGCCCGCAGAGTCTGAGACGGAACCGCCAGTACCACGATCTCGGCGCCGTCCAGCGCGGCCTCGTGATCGGCGGTCGCCGCGACCGGGGGCAGCTGGACGTCGGTGAGATAGGACGGGTTGCGGTGTGTGGTGGCCAGTGTCTCGGCCACCTCGGGGCGGCGCGCCCAGATCGTCACCTCCGTGCCCGCGTCCGCCAATACCTTCGCGAACGCGGTACCCCACGATCCCGCGCCCATTACTGCCGCCCTTGTCATCTGCTCAATATGCCATGGGGGCGGGCATGGAAGGATTGGCCGCATGCGTCCGCACGCCGTGCACGCCGTGATCGCCGTGAAGAACCTCGATCTGGCCAAGAGCCGTCTGGCCGAGCACCTGCGCCCCGAGCATCGGGCGCGCCTGGTGCTGGCGATGCTGGCCGACACCGTGACCGCCGCGGCGGCGGTGCCGCGGGTCGGCTCGGTCACCGTCGTCACCCCGGATCCCACGGTCGCGGGCCTGGCCCGCTCGCTCGGCGCGGTCGTGCATCCGGAACCGAGCACGGCCACCGATCTGAACAGCGCGCTGGCCGCCGCGGCCACGACGCTGCGCGAGTCCCACGGGCCGGTGGAGCTGCTCGCGCTGCAGGCCGACCTGCCCGCGCTGTGCCCGGCCGAACTCGCCGACATGCTCGCGGTCGCGCCCGCCGGCAAACGCTCGGTGGTCGTCGACCACGCGGGCACCGGCACCGCCGCGCTGTTCGTCGGCGACGGCACCCTGGCCCTGGATCCGCGGTTCGGCCCGGATTCGGCGCGCGCGCACCGCGCGGCCGGCGCGGTCGACCTGGACGGTGACTGGCCAGGGCTACGTCTGGATGTCGACACCGCGGCCGACCTCGACGCCGCCGTCGCGTTGGGTGCGGGTCCGGCGACACGTGCTCTCCTGCGCGAAATCAGCTGGTCGACCGGGGTTCACGAAGCCGTTCGCCGGGTGTGCTAGTCGATCGCCGGCGGTGGTGAGACTCACTGCATTGGCGGGTGTCGGCCTGCGCGCAGCGCCCGAAGTGAGGGATGATCGTGGGCGTGAGTGATACGGAAATCGTCAAGCAGCAGTTGCTGCCGACGCCCCCGCCGGCCGCCACGCCGCTGTCGGCCGACCCTGAGGCGCAGCGGTTGCCCCGTGATCGCTACCTCAACCGCGAACTGAGCTGGTTGGACTTCAACGCCCGGGTGCTCGCCCTGGCCGAGGACGCCTCGCTGCCCCTGCTGGAGCGGGCGAAGTTCCTGGCGATCTTCGCCTCCAACCTCGACGAGTTCTACATGGTGCGCGTCGCGGGCCTCAAGCGCCGCGCCGAGACCGGCCTGACCGTCCGCTCGGCCGACGGCCGCTCGCCCAGCGAGCAGCTCGAGCTGATCGCGACCCGCGCCCAGGAGATCGCGGACCGGCACGCCCGGGTCTTCATGAACTCGGTGCTGCCCGCGCTGACCGACGAGGGCATCGCGATCATCGACTGGTCGGATCTGGACGAGGACGAGCGCCGGCGACTATCGGGACATTTCCAGGACCAGGTCTTCCCGGTGCTGACCCCGCTCGCGGTGGATCCGGCCCACCCGTTCCCCTACATCAGCGGCCTGAGCCTCAATCTGGCCGTCACGGTGAAGGATTCGGCGACCGGCGGCGAGCACTTCGCCCGCGTCAAGGTCCCCGACAACGTGGACCGCTTCGTGCGCGTCCGGCGCACCGAATCCGGTTCCCCCATCGCGGCTTTCCTGCCGATGGAAGCGCTCATCGCCGCGCACCTGGATCTGCTGTTTCCCGGAATGGAAGTGGTGGAACACCATTCGTTCCGGATCACCCGCAACGCCGATTTCGAGGTCGACGAGGACCGCGACGAGGACCTGTTGCAGGCGCTGGAACGCGAACTGGCTCGCAGACGCTTCGGATCACCTGTCCGCCTGGAGGTTTCCGATGACATGACCGAGCACATGCTCGATCTGCTGTTGCGCGAGCTCGACGTCGATCCCGGTGACGTCATCCAGGTGCCCGGCCTGCTCGACCTGTCCTGCCTGTGGCAGGTCTACGGCGTCGATCGGCCCAATCTCAAGGATTTCCCCTACGTTCCGGCCACCCCGCCCGCCTTCGGCGAACGCGAGACCCCGCGCAATGTGTTCGCGGCGCTGCGCGAGGGCGACGTCCTGGTGCACCATCCCTACGATTCCTTCTCCACCAGCGTGCAGCGCTTCATCGAGCAGGCCGCCGCCGACCCGCAGGTGCTGGCCATCAAGCAGACGCTGTACCGCACCTCCGGCGACTCCCCCATCGTCAACGCGCTGATCGACGCGGCCGAGGCCGGCAAGCAGGTGGTGGCGCTGGTCGAGATCAAGGCCCGCTTCGACGAGCAGGCCAACATCAAATGGGCCCGGGCGCTGGAACAGGCGGGCGTGCACGTGGTCTACGGCTTGATCGGCCTGAAGACGCACTGCAAGACCTGCCTGGTGGTGCGGCGCGAGGGCGCGACCATCCGCCGCTACTGCCATATCGGCACCGGCAACTACAACCCGAAGACCGCGCGGCTCTACGAGGACGTCGGATTGCTCACCGCCGCACCGGAAATCGGCGCCGACCTGACCGACCTGTTCAATTCGCTGACCGGTTACTCGCGCAAGGCGAACTATCGAAATCTGCTGGTCGCACCACAGGGTGTGCGCCAGGGGATCATCGAGCGAATCGAACGTGAGACCGAATCGGCGCGGCAGGGCAAGCCGGCCCGAATCCGGCTGAAGGCCAACGCGATCGTCGACGAGCAGATTATCGACGCGCTGTACCGGGCCTCCCAGGCGGGCGTGCCGGTGCAGATCGTGGTGCGCGGCATCTGCGGCCTGCGCCCCGGCGTGCCGGGGATGAGCGACAACATCGAGGTGCGCTCGATTCTCGGCCGCTTCCTGGAGCATTCGCGGGTCATGCACTTCCAGGCCCAGGACGAGTACTGGATCGGCAGCGCCGACATGATGCACCGCAACCTGGACCGGCGGGTGGAAGTCATGGCGCAGGTGAAGGATCCGCGCCTGACCGAACAGCTCGCGGGCGTATTCGACTCGGCGTTGAATCCGGAGACCCGCTGCTGGGTACTCCAATCCGATGGCAGCTGGCACGCCTGGCCGACCGGAGTCGGCGACGACTCCGAGGACGTGCGGGTGCGTGACCACCAAGAATTCCTGATGCGATTGCGGAGACCTGATCAGCGGTGAAGGATTCGACCGGATACGAAGAGAACAGCAAGCCGTTCTGGGATCCCCGGGTACACGCCAACATTCACGCCGCGGGCGCGGTGCTGTGGCGGCGAGCGGATTCCGGCGCGGTGGAGATCGCCGTGGTACACCGTCCGAAGTACATGGACTGGTCACTGCCCAAGGGCAAGCTCGATCCCGGTGAGACCCCGGTGATCGCGGCGGTGCGCGAGGTCGGCGAGGAGACCGGGCTGGACTGCCGGCTCGGCCGCTATCTCGGGCACGTCACCTACCCGGTGCCGGGCCATCGCAAGCTCAAGCGAGTGGACTACTGGGCCGCCGAGGTGGCGGGCGGCGCCTTCACCGCCAATTCCGAAGTGGACCAGCTCAGTTGGTACACCCTGGACAAGGTGCAGGATCAGCTGTCCTATCCGATGGACCGGCAGGTGCTGCGCGCGTTCATCCGGCTGCCCGCGCGCACCAGCACGCTGGTGCTGGTGCGGCACGCGAAGGCCGGGCAGCGTGGCCGTTTCGACGGGCCCGACGCCGAACGCCCGCTGGAGCGGGCCGGTCAGGCGCAGGCCCACGGCCTGGTCCCGAACCTGTTGGCGTTCGGCGCATCCGAGGTCTTCGCCGCCGATCCGGCGCGCTGCGTGCAGACCGTGCAGCCGCTGGCCGAGAAGCTGGGCGTGCCAATAACTCTGGAACCCCTGCTGTCCGAAACAGGTTATGCCGCAGACCCGGACGCGGCCCGAGCCCGAATGGTCGGTCTTGTTTCAGATTCCGCGGTGCGCGTTGTGTGCAGTCAGGGCAAGGTGATTCCCGATCTACTGGCCTGGTGGGCCGAGCGTGACGGCATCGCACTGCCCTCGGCGCGCAATCGCAAGGGCAGCGCCTGGGTGCTCTCGTTCGTCGACGGGAAGCTGGTGGCCGCCGATCATATGGACCGCACACTGTCGACCGGCATCGTGAAGTCCGACGCCGCAAGCTGATTCGAGTTCATACTTACAAAACGAAAGCGGCCCCGAGGGAGAACCCCAGGGCCGCTTTCAGTCGGTGCAGCGGGTGATTCGACTGCGTTGACAGCGAATTACCCAGCGGCGCAGTCGGAACCGCGCCGCATATGTTTTGAACGGTATTGCGTTGCCGCCAGTCCGTAAGGACTAGCGAGCGCGACGCGCAGTGACCTTCTTGGCGGTGGTCTTCTTCGCGGGCGCCTTCTTGGCGGCGGTCTTCTTGGCGGCGACCGTCTTCTTGGCCGCAACCGTCTTCTTGGCCGGAGCGGCCTTCTTGACGACGGCCTTGGTGGTGGTCTTCTTGGCCGGAGCCTTCTTCGCCGCCGTCTTGGTGGCGGTCGCCTTGCGGGCAGCCGTCTTGGCCGGTGCCTTCTTGGCGGCCGTCTTCTTGGCCGGGCCGGTGGTCTTCTTGGCGGTGGTCTTCTTGGCCGCCGTCTTCTTGGCCGCCTTCTTCGCCGCCACAGGCGCATTCACGCCGCGCTTGACCGCCGGGCCGCTCGCCGCGAGCTTCTGCTTACCCGCGATGACGGCCTTGAACTGGGCACCGGGACGGAACGCGGGCACCGAAGTCGGCTTAACCTTCACGGTTTCACCGGTGCGCGGGTTCCGGGCCACACGAGCCGCACGCTTGCGCTGTTCGAACACACCGAAACCGGTGATGGTGACGCTCTGGCCTTTGTGAACCGCGCGAACGATGGTGTCGACAACATGCTCGACTGCCGCGGTAGCCGTGCGCCTGTCCGTACCCAACTTTTCGGTCAGAACGTCGATCAGTTCCGCCTTGTTCATTGAATCCTCCGCAGACTAATGGCCCGTCGTCGGACCGACTAGGTACCACGGTAAACCCACATTGGGCAAGAGTCTATGTGCCACGCCAAAATTCATCGTGGTTTAGCACACGTCTAGCTACCCTCTCCCGTGGTACCCAGCTATCTGTCCGGTGTGATTACGCCTGCGAAATACGTGCCGGGAGCGTGACGGGCTTCCAAGCCGGCCTTGAGTTTTCGAACTCGGTGATGACCTCGCTACGCCGTAGCGTCAGCCCGATGTCGTCCAATCCTTCCAGCAGACGCCACCGCGTGTAGTCATCAATATCGAACGGCAACACGACCGTTCCGGCGGTTACGGTGCGGGATCGGAGGTCAACTACCAATTCGAGGCCGGGCTGTTCCTCGATCAACTTCCAGAGCATTTCGACATCATTCTGTGACATCTGCGCGGCCAACAGGCCGCCCTTACCGGCATTGCCCCGGAAGATGTCGGCGAAGCGCGACGAGATGACCACCCGAAAGCCGTAGTCGGACAGCGCCCACACAGCGTGCTCACGGGAGGAACCGGTGCCGAAATCCGGACCGGCGACCAGCACACTGCCGTGTTTGTAAGGCTCGGTGTTGAGAATGAAGTCCGGATCCGAGCGCCAGGCCGCGAACAGCCCGTCCTCGAATCCGGTGCGAGTCACCCGCTTCAGGTAGACGGCCGGGATGATCTGGTCGGTGTCGACGTTGGAGCGGCGCAGCGGCACTCCGACGCCCTGGTGGACGGTGAAGGCTTCCATGAGATTCTCCTGTTCGAGTAGGGTTTCGCGCCCGGTCAGACCAGATCCGCAGGCGAGGACAGCGTTCCGCGGACCGCCGTCGCGGCCGCTACGAGCGGGGAAACCAGGTGCGTACGGCCGCCTTTGCCCTGCCTGCCCTCGAAGTTGCGGTTGGACGTGGAAGCGCAGCGCTGGCCCGGTTCGAGCTGATCGGGGTTCATTCCCAAGCACATCGAGCAGCCCGCCTGGCGCCATTCGGCGCCCGCGGCGGTGAAAATCTCGCCGAGTCCTTCTTTTTCCGCCTGTGCGCGCACCCGCATGGACCCCGGTACGACCAGCATTCGGACCCCGTCGGCGACCTTGCGGCCCTCCAAAATCCCGGCCACCGCGCGCAAATCCTCGATGCGCCCGTTGGTGCAGGAACCGACGAATACGGTGTCCACCGAGACCTCGCGCAGCGGCATACCCGGCGTCAAATCCATGTACCGGAGTGCTTTCTCCGCCGACTCGCGTGCCGTCTCGTCGGCGATCTCGGCCGGATTCGGCACGGTGGTGCCCAGCGGCGCGCCCTGACCGGGGTTCGTGCCCCAGGTGACGAACGGCGTCAGCGCGCTGCCGTCGATGTGCACCTCATGATCGAAAACGGCGCCCTCGTCGGTCTTCAGCGCCTCCCAGGCGGTCACAGCGGCATCCCAGTCATCGCCCTCGGGTGCGTGCGGGCGACCCTTCAGGAATTCATAGGTGATTTCGTCCGGCGCGATCATGCCGGCGCGCGCGCCCGCCTCGATCGACATGTTGCAGATCGTCATTCGGGCCTCCATCGACATGGCCCGAATCGCCTCGCCGCGGTACTCCAGCACGTAACCCTGGCCGCCACCGGTGCCGATCTTGGCGATGACGGCCAGGATCAGGTCCTTGCTCGTCACGCCGGGCGGCAGGTCGCCGTCCACGGTGATCGCCATGGTCTTGAACGGGCGCAGCGAGAGCGTCTGGGTGGCAAGCACATGCTCGACCTCGGAGGTGCCGATACCCATGGCCAGCGCGCCGAACGCGCCGTGGGTGGAGGTGTGGCTGTCGCCGCAGACCACCGTCGTGCCGGGCTGGGTCAGGCCCAGCTGCGGGCCCACCACGTGCACGATGCCCTGATCGAGATCGCCCATCGGGTGCAGGCGCACGCCGAATTCCGCGCAATTGCGCCGCAGCGTCTCGACCTGGGTGCGCGAAATCGGGTCCGCGATCGGCTTGTCGATATCGGTGGTGGGGACGTTGTGGTCCTCGGTGGCGATGGTGAGATCCGGGCGGCGCACCGGGCGGCCGGCGGCGCGCAGGCCGTCGAAGGCCTGCGGGCTGGTCACCTCGTGCACCAGGTGCAGATCGATGTAGATCAGATCCGGTTCCCGGGCTTCGCCTTCGCCTTCGCCACGGAAAACGACGTGCTGCTCCCACACTTTTTCGGCCAGTGTGCGTGGGCGGTCGGCCATGTTCGATCACCTTTCCGACGAGCGACCGTCCGTCCGCGATCAGGGCTGAATGCGCGGGGCGGCGGCCGCCGAGAGTTGTGGATAACCGCGACACCGGAGTCCTGTGATCACCCCAGGGTTGACCATCTCAACATCCGAGACGCTAATATCGTTCTATGAGACAGCATAGCGGCATCGGCGTTCTCGACAAAGCAGTGGCGGTGCTCTACGCCGTCGCCGAGCACCCCTGCGGTCTCAACGAGCTGTGCACCCGCACCGGCCTGCCCCGCGCCACCGCGCACCGGCTGGCGGTCGGGCTGGAGGTGCACCGTTTGCTGGCCCGTGACAGCAACGGGCTCTGGCGGCCGGGCCCGGCGCTGGCCGAGCTCGCCGCGGGCGCCTCCGATCCGCTCCAGGAGGCCGCGTCGGCCATCCTGCCGCGGCTGCGCGAGATCACCGGCGAGAGCGTGCAGATCTATGTGCGCGACGGCCACTCCCGGGTCTGCATCGCCTCGATGGAACCGCCGGTCGGCCTGCGCGACACCGTGCCCGTCGGCGCCCGGCTGCCGCTCACCGCCGGCTCGGCCGCCAAGGTGTTGCTCGCCTGGGCCGATCCGGAGTTGCAGCGCACCATCCTGGCCGACGCCGTGTTCGGCGAGCGTGCCCTGGCCGAGGTCCGCAAGCGCGGCTGGGCGCAGAGCGCGGCCGAGCGCGCCGCCGGTGTGGCCAGCGTCTCCGCGCCGGTGCGCGACAGCGGCGGCACCATCGTCGCGGCCGTCTCGGTATCCGGACCCATCGACCGCATGGGCCGGCGCCCCGGCGCCCGCTGGGCCGCCGATCTGGTCGCCGCCGCCGAGGCTTTGCACAAACGTCTGTAACGCGTTCTAGGGGTGGGGCTCTACAGTTGGGCCATGGGAGTGAACCAACGGGCGCAGATCACCATGTCCGAGACCGAGATCGCCGAGTTCCTGCAGCGCAGCCGGGTCGCGACGCTGGCCACCATCAGCGCGCACGGCACACCACATCTGACCGCGATGTGGTACGCCCTGATCGACGGCGAGATCTGGTTCGAGACGAAGGCCAAGTCGCAGAAGGCCGTCAACCTGCGCCGGAATCCGCACGTCACCGTGATGATCGAAGCCGGCGACACCTACGACCAGCTGCGCGGCGTCTCGTTCGAAGGCACCGCCGAGATCGTCGACGACGCCGACAAACTGTTCGCCGTGGGCATCAGCGTCTGGGAGCGCTACTCCGGCCCCTACAGCGAGGAAATGCGCCCCTTCGTCGAGCAGATGCTGCACAAGCGCGTCGCCGTCCGCATCGTCCCCGGCCGCACCCGCTCCTGGGACCACCGCAAACTCGGCCTGCCCGCCATCCCCCGCGGTGGCAGCACCGCCGAACCCCTGGACTGACTCCGCCGCAAAGCGGAATGACATCGCCACAGCGGCCGGTATAGCGTTCTGTAGTTCGTAGAGGTCGACGAGGAGGAGCAGGCGATGGCGGAATCGGATAGTTCGGGTAGTAGCGCCGACGAGGTGAAGCGCAAGTTCCGCGAGGCGCTGGAGCGCAAGAAGTCCCAGAACGCCCAGTCGAACGACCATCTGGATGGCCGCTCGAAGGCCTCCGGAGCCCACAGCAACGCCAGCCACAAGCGCGAATTCCGCCGCAAGAGCGGATAGAAAGACCCGAAAAAGGCCCTCTCACAAGCGTGAGAGGGCCTTTTTCATGCCACGTCACCAAGAGCCGACGACCACCATGTGTCACATCACAAGAGATGGGGGGTCCGGGGGGCGAAGCCCCGCCGGCTGGGGCCTGGGGGCTCGGCCCCCAGAAAACCTTGCGAAACAAGAAAAGGCCCGCGCTCTTTGCGAGCACGAGCCTTCTATCTTGTGTAGCCCCGACGGGATTCGAACCCGCGCTACCGCCTTGAGAGGGCGGCGTCCTAGGCCGCTAGACGACGGGGCCAGGACTGATCTCTCACGTTTCCGTGATGACCAACCGTGTGATCTCCAGAGGTTCAATCTGGTGATCGTTGGAAGCTCGGTTAGCTTAGCTGACCGGAGCTCGGCGACCAAATCGCCAGATGCTGAACAACTTTCGGTCGCGAACCGAGAGAAGAACAACATTCTCCAGCTGGGGTACCAGGACTCGAACCTAGAATGGCTGAACCAGAATCAGCTGTGTTGCCAATTACACCATACCCCAATGACCAGAACGCTTGACCCCACCGTCTGGGTGACTGTGAGGCCGTGTTCCGAACGAGGAGAAGACTACCAAACCCCTCCCGGTAAACTACAAATCGCCTGGTCAAAGCCCTGTTTTTTGCCGAATTACACCGTTGTGGCCCAGTTTCGGGCGGCCCGCAGGCGCTCCAGCGTGACCTCTCGGCCCAGCAGTTCCAGCGACTCGTAGAGCGGCGGGCTGATGTGCGAACCCGTCACCCCGACCCGCACCGGCGCGAACGCCTTGCGCGGCTTGAGGCCCAAATCCTCGATGAGCGCCGTTTTCAGCGCCTCCTCGATAGCCGGAGTGGTCCACTCGGTCAACGGCTCCAGCGCCGCGATGGCGGCATCCAGAACGGGATCGGCCTCGGCGCCGAGATTCTTCGCACCCGCCGCCGGATCGATAGCGAATTCCGCCGGTGAAACGAAAAGGAATCGCAGCAGATCCCAGGCATCACCGAGAACGACGATGCGGGTTTGCACCAACTCCGCCGCCTCCGCGAACGTCTTCTCGTCGACCTCGGCACCGATATGGCCCTGACCGGTAAGGAACTCACGGAGTCGGCGCGCGAAATCGCCGGGTTCCAGCAATCGGATGTGCTCGGCGTTGAGCGCGTCCGCCTTCTTCTGATCGAATCGGGCCGGATTGGAATTGACCTTCGTAATATCGAATGCCTCGACCATCTCCGTCATAGAGAACACGTCGTGATCGTCGGAGATACCCCAGCCGAGTAGTGCGAGGTAATTCAGCAAACCTTCGGGGATGAATCCGCGATCGCGATGGGCGAACAGATTCGACTCCGGATCGCGCTTCGAGAGCTTCTTGTTCCCGGCGCCCATCACGAACGGCAGATGACCGAACTCGGGAGTGAACTCGGCCACCCCGATACGTTGCAGTGCGGCGTAAAGCGCGAGTTGCCGGGGCGTGGAGGACAGCAAATCCTCGCCGCGCAACACGTGAGTGATCTTCATCAACGCGTCGTCCACCGGATTGACCAGCGTATAAAGCGGCTCACCGGTGCCGCGGGTGAGCGCGAAGTCGGGCACGGTGCCGGCCTTGGCGCCGGTCTCGCCGCGCACCAGGTCGTGCCATGTCAGGTCGGTGTCGGGCATGCGCAGCCGGATCACCGCGGGGCGGCCACCGTCGCGGTACGCCTGGATCTGCTCGGCGGTGAGATCGCGGTCGTAGTTGTCGTACCCGAGTTTGGGGTCGCGACCGGCCGCCTTGTGCCGCGCCTCGACTTCCTCAGGGGTGGAGAAGGATTCGTAGGCCTCGCCGGCCTCGACCAGTTTGCGCACCACGTCGAGATGCAGATCACGCCGCTGCGACTGCCGGTACGGCTCGTACGGGCCGCCGACCTCCGGGCCCTCGTCCCAGGTCAGGCCGAGCCAGCGCAGCGCGTCCAGCAGCGACTGGTAGGACTCCTCGGAATCGCGTGCGGCGTCGGTGTCTTCGATGCGGAAGACGAAGGTGCCGCCGGTGTGGCGCGCGTAGGCCCAGTTGAACAGGGCGGTCCGGATCAGGCCGACGTGCGGGGTTCCGGTGGGTGACGGGCAGAAACGGACGCGGACGTCGGTCATGGGCTCTCTTTCGCGATCAGCGCTTGGCGGCAACGGGATTGGTGAGGGTGCCGAGCCCCTCGACGGTGATGGACACCTGCTGGCCGTCCTTCATCGGGCCGACGCCCTCGGGGGTGCCGGTCAGGATGACATCGCCCGGCAGCAGGGTCATCACTGTGGATACCCATTCGATGAGCTTCGGAATGTCGTGCAGCAGAAGCGAAGTGCGGCTGCGCTGTTTCACTTCACCGTCGAGCTCGGTGACGATCTCCACATCCGTTGCGTCCAGCGCGGTTTCGATCCACGGGCCGAGCGGGCAGAAGGTGTCGTAGCCCTTGCCGCGGGTCCACTGGCCGTCCTGACGCTGCTGATCGCGGGCGGTCACGTCGTTGGCGACGGTGTAGCCCAGGATCACATCCTGGGCGCGGGCGGCGGGCACGTCCTTGCACGGGCGGCCGATGACCACGGCCAGTTCGCCCTCGTAGTCCACCTGAGAAGAGCTGGGCGGGAGAACGATCGGGGCGTTCGGGCCGATGATGGCGGTGCTCGGCTTCATGAAGATGACCGGCTCCGCCGGCGCGGGGCCGCCCATTTCCGCGGCGTGCGCGGCGTAATTCTTGCCGATGCAGATCACCTTGCTGGCCAGGATCGGCGCCAGCAGGCGGACATCGGCCAGCGGCCAGCTCCGTCCGGTGAAGGTGGGGTTCCCGAACGGGTGTTCCGCGATTTCCTTGGCGATGGTGTCGCTTCCTTGCCCGTCGATGCTGACGAACGCGACCCCATCGGGACTTGCAACTCGACCTAGGCGCATGTCCGGCAGTCTATCGACCAGCGTCGACCTGCCCGAATGGGGCCGAGAGCAGGGCGCTTGCGGCGCGGCCGGGCCATCTGAAACCGGTTACGGCCGAACCTGTTCCCGCGCCGGGCGGTGGCTGTCGCGGGGTGTGACAAGTACGACAGCCGGGGTGGGGAACGAATTCGGGGGGTCAGGTGTAGCGTGTCGTTTGCAAGTTCACACAGTGGGACTCAGTTCCCATATTATGAGATGACGAGGTGAGGCCGATGGCTACCATGACCGAGATCCGCGAGGCTCGACGGTGGTCCATGCTCGGCCTCGGCGTCTTCGCCCAGGCCTCGAGCTCGGTCTTCATCCACGGCGTGCCCTTCCTGCTGCCGGCGCTGACCGCGGGTGGGATGTCGCTGCCGACGGCGGGGCTGCTGGTGGCGATGCCGACCGTCGGCCTGGTCTGCACCCTGATCGCCTGGGGCTACGTGGTCGACCGGATCGGCGAGCGCAAGGTCCTGATCGGCGGCCCCCTGCTGATGTGCGCCGCCGGCGTCGCGGCGGCCATGACGCACAACGACATCGCCCTGGGCGCACTACTGTTCGCCGGCGGCGTCGGCGCGGCGAGTACCAACGGCGCGAGCGGGCGGGTGATCGTCGGCTGGTTCCCGCCGGAGCGGCGCGGGCTGGCCATGGGCATCCGGCAGACCGCGCAGCCGCTGGGCGTGGGCGTCGGCGCGCTGACGATTCCCGCGGTCGCGGCCGAATACGGCGTCGCGGCGGCCATTCTGGTGCCCGCCGCGATGGCCGGGGTCGCCGCCCTGGGCTGCCTGGCCGGCATCGTCGACCCGCCCCGGCCGAAGCTCTCCGAAGCCGATCCGGCGTTGCGCGCCAACCCCTATCGCGGAGATTCCACGCTGTGGCGGATCCACGCGGTGTCGGTGCTGCTGGTCGTTCCGCAGGCCACCGTCTGGACTTTCGCGCTGCTGTGGCTGCACACCGACCTGGGCTGGTCGCTGGCCGCCGCCGGTCTGCTGGTGACGTTCACCCAGATCCTGGGCGCGCTCGGGCGCATCGGCGCGGGCGCGTGGTCGGACCGTGTCGGCAGCCGGATGGGTCCGCTGCGCACCGTCGCGATCGCGGCCGTGATCTCGATGGCCGCACTGGGATTGGCCGCGTGGACGCAATGGTGGTGGGCGGCGGTGCCGCTGCTGGTCGCCGCCTCCGTCATCACCGTGTCCGACAACGGGCTGGCCTTCACGGCGGTCGCCGAGATCGCCGGACCCTACTGGAGCGGCCGCGGCCTGGGCGTCCAGAACACCGGCCAGAACCTGATGGTCGCCGCCGTCCCACCGGTTTTCGGCGCTCTGATCACCGCCACCGGCTTCCCCGCCGCCTACCTGGCGGCCGCCGCCCTGGCGGTTGTCGCGGTGCCGCTGGTGCCCCGGGATCGGGCGCAGCGCTGAGCCCTGCTTCGGACGCGCCACCCGGTCGGTCGCGAAAGCGGTTGGCCGGGAGGCGCGTCGGCTGACAGGATCGGTCGGGTGGAGGAGTACGCACAGATCGTCGACAAGGTTCGAGGCGCGCTGCTGGGCGGGGCCGTGGGGGATGCGCTCGGGTGGCCGATCGAATTCCTGGCGCTGGAGGTGATACGCGAGGAGTACGGCGGCGCGGGCGTCACGGGGTTCCTGCCGGGACGGTCTGTGCCGCACGGGATCACCGACGACACCCAGATGACGTTGTTCACCACCGAAGGGCTGCTGCGGTGCCCGCCCGGCCGCGATCCGGTACCGGCGCTGCGCCGTGCCTACCTGCGCTGGCTGGACACACAGCAGAAATCCGGCCCCGGCCCGACGCCCGACGGCTGGCTGGCTTCCCAGTACTTCCTCTACGCCGTGCGCGCGCCGGGCAATGCCTGCATGAGCGGACTGCGCACGCAGCGCAAGGATTACGCGACGCCGGTGCCGCTGGGCAAACCCGGCAAGGTCAACAGCGACTCCAAAGGCTGTGGCACGGTGATGCGTTCGGCACCGTTCGGACTGGCCGGTTTCGGCCCCGACATCGCGTTCAACTCCGCGGCCCGCGCCGCGCAACTGACCCACGGCCACCCCACCGGCTACCTCGCCGCCGGCGCCTTCGCCGCCCTGCTCGACCGCGTCCTCGGCGGGCTCGACCTGCGAACCGCGTTGCACCGGACCATCGCTCAATTGGGCGAGATGCCGAGCAGCGCGGAAACCATTGCCGCACTGGAGACCGCGATTCGGCTCGCCGACTCCGCCGCACCTATCCCGGAAACGGTCCAACAGGTGGGCGCGGGCTGGATCGCCGAGGAATGCCTGGCGATCGCCGTGTACTGCGCGCTGGCGACCGACGATGTGCGTGCCGCCCTGCTCCTTTCGGTGAACCACTCCGGCGACTCGGACTCCACCGGCGCCGTCGCGGGCAACCTGCTCGGCGCCGTCCACGGCCTGCACGCCCTGCCCATGGACTGGGTCGCCGATATCGAGGGCCGCGACGTCATCCTCCAGGTAGCCGACGATCTCGTCGTCAACTTCGGCTACCGCGATCGCACCCGCCTCGCCGAGCGCTATCCCTTGGACGAGACGGCCTAACCGCTCCCCATCGATGTAAAGCCAGCCTTGACAGCGCTTGGATGTCAAGGCAGCCTTTACGTATGACCGAAGAACAGCACCCTGACCCCCAGGACGAACGAGCGACCCTCGGAACGCTGTTGTCCACCAACGCCGAACTCGTCGTCGAAGTCCTGCACCCCGCCGCGGGCGAACCGAAGGTCCCGGTCCTGGCCGCCCTCACCGCCACCCGCAACCTGAGCCGCCTGGTCGACGACATCCTGCACACCCTGGCCCGCCAGGCCCGCGAAGAAGGCCACACCTGGGCCGAACTCGGCGACCTCCTCGGCACCTCCCGCCAAGCCGCCTTCCAACGCTTCAGCGGCCCCATGCCCCCACTCACCCCCTACCCCCACCCCCCGATGCCACCGTTCCCCCCGACTCCCCGTGGCACCCATACCCCACCGTTCCCACCGCCCCCGCCGGGTCCACCCTTCCCGCCAACTCCGCCGGGCGCGCAGACCCCGCCTTTCCCGCCAACGCCGCCGGGTACGCAAACCCCACCCAACCCACCCACACCTCCAGGTCCACAACCGCCGCCATTTCCCCCGACCTCGCGAGGCGGGCAAGTCCCACCCTTCCCGCCAACGCCGCCGAGCCCAGAACCCCCGCGTTAGCCGCCGACCTCACCGGACACCCGCCGACCCCCGGCATGCCACCCATCCTGAATCCCTTTTCCCGACAAGGAGATAAGAATGTCCACCGAACCGAACACCCCCATAGGCGAACCCCCCGACCCGCCACCAACCAGCAGCCCGCTCGACTCCCCAGCACCGCCGCCACCACCACCAGTGCACGATCCACAAGACGCGCCGTGGCCCGCAATCCCACCCCATTCACCCGGCGATCCCCATGCGCAGCAACCACATTGGGGGTCCACACCGCCCCCGCCACCGGGCGCCCCTTGGCCGCCGCCACCTCCCCCACCCGGAGCCCCGTGGCCCCCACCTCCGAACAGCCCCGGCTACCCCGGCGACCAACACCTCACTCCCCCACCACATCCGGGACCGAGCCCCGCCAAGCCCGACACCTCTTGGCGCACCCATCCCCACCCCCAACGCGAAACACCCACCCCGCCAACGGGTATCAAACCTCCGCCCGCCGACTCCGCACCGAAGTAGCGGTAGTCGAAGTAGCGTCCCGACGCACCCGGTGGACAACACCCACAGGCCGATCCCCCGGCGATCCCTCCTCAGGGCGAACCGCACGCAGATCGTGCAATATCCGTCGAAATGAGCCGACGCCACAGCTTCTCGGTCAGCCGAAGACAAGTCAGGGCCCCGGCTATTTGCCGGGGCCCTGACCAGTCGCGTTGAAGCTCAGACCGCGGCGGCGATGCGGTCGCCGATCTCCACGGTGGAGGCGGGGCCGCCGCGGGACGCGAGGTCCTTGGCGACGGCGGATTCGATGCGGGCCGCGGCCTCGGTGTGGCCCAGGTGGTTGAGCAGCAGGGAGACCGAGAGGATGGCGGCGGTGGGGTCGGCTTTGGACTGGCCCGCAATGTCGGGGGCGCTGCCGTGCACCGGCTCGAACATCGAGGGGTTGGTGCCGGAGGCGTCGATGTTGCCGGAGGCGGCCAGGCCGATGCCGCCGGAGACGGCGGCGGCGAGGTCGGTGATGATGTCGCCGAAGAGGTTGTCGGTGACGATGACGTCGAAGCGGCCCGGGTCGGTCACCATGTGGATGGTGGCGGCGTCGATGTGCTGGTAAGCCGTTGCGACATCGGGGAATTCGGTGGCGACCTCGTCGACGGTGCGCTGCCAGAGGGAACCGGCGAAGGTGAGCACGTTGTTCTTGTGCACCAGCGTGAGGTGCTTGCGGCGGGTCTGCGCCAGCGCGAACGCATAGCGGACCACGCGCTCGATGCCGAAGCGGGTGTTGGTGCTGACCTCGGTGGCGACCTCGTGCGGGGTCTCGACGCGGATGGCGCCGCCGGTGCCGGTGTAGGGCCCCTCGGTGCCTTCGCGGACGACGACGAAATCGATGTCCGGGCTACCGGCGAGCGGGCTGGTGACGCCGGCGAAGAGCTTGGACGGGCGCAGGTTCACGTGGTGGTCCAGCGCGAAACGGGTGCGCAGCAGCAGGCCGCGCTCCAGCACGCCGCTGGGCACCGACGGATCGCCGATGGCGCCGAGCAGGATGGCGTCGTGCTGCTTCAGTTCGGGCAGCACGTTCTCGGGCAGGATCTCGCCGGTCGCGTGGTAGCGCTTGGCACCCAGGTCGTATTCGGTCTTCTCGACACCGGGCAGCACCACGTCGAGCACCTTGAGGGCCTCGGCGATGACCTCGGGACCGATTCCGTCACCAGGGATGACAGCAAGCTTCATGAAACCAATGCTCCGTTCGGATGTTGTGCGCCCGTGAACACGAGCCACCATAGCTGGCAGCTCGGATAGCCCTGCCACCAGGGCAAACCTCTCTCACACAGTGAGATCGGACGGACTCGATAGGGTCGGGATCCCGGATCCGAGCCTGGCCTTCGACTACGCCGAGGTCGACGCGCTGCTGAGCCGCGGCAAGAAAATTCAAGCGATCAAGGTCTATCGCGAGCTCGACCCCGCCGCGAGCCTGCTGGAGGCGAAGAACGCGGTCGAGGCCCGGGAGCGCCGCGCGCCCTGACGGATACGCCGAGTCCCTCCCACGAACCGTGGAAGGGACTCGGCGGCAAGAACTCTCGGTCAGGCCAGGTCGACCAGCACGACCTTGGACGCGCCGACGGTCTCGGCGATCACACCCTGCACCTCGGCGGGCACCTCGGTGTTGACGCGCAGGACCACGGTCGCGCCTTCCTGATCCACATCCTGGCTGAGCTGCGCGGCCAGGATGTCGATGCCGGCTTCGCCGAGCTTGGTGCCGATCTTTCCCAGCGCACCCGGCTTGTCCTCGTAGTTCAGGACGGCCACGTTCAGGCCCTCGGCGCGCATGTCGTAGTTGCGGCCGTTGATGTTGACGATCTTCTGCACCTGGTGCGGCTCGGTCAGCGCGCCGGCCACGTTCAGGGTGCGGCCGTCGCCGAACACGGCGCGCAGGTCGACCAGGCTGCGGTGGGTCGGGCTCTCGGTGTGCGTGGTGACGGTGGCCTCGAGGCCGCGATCCTTGGCCAGCGACGGCGCGTTGACGAAGGTGACCGCGTCCTCGATGAGCGCGGAGAAGACGCCGCGCAGTGCCGAGAGTTCCAGCACCGCAACATCGTTGGCGGCGAGCTCGCCGCGCACCTGGACCTCGAGGCTGACCGGCAGCTCGTCGGCGATGGCGCCGAGCAGCGCGCCCTGCTTGCGCACGATCTCCAGCCACGGGGCGACCTCGTCGGTGACCGAGCCGCCGGTCACGTTGACGGCGCCGGGCACGAACTCACCGGCGAGGGCGAGCTGCACGGACTTCGCGACATCGGTGCCGGCGCGGTCCTGCGCCTCGGCGGTGGACGCGCCCAGGTGCGGGGTCACCACGACCTGCGGCAGGTCGAACAGCGGGCTGTCGGTGCAGGGTTCGGTCTCGAAGACGTCCAGGCCGGCGGCGCGGACGTGGCCCGAGGTGATGGCGTCGGCGAGCGCCTGCTCGTCGATCAGCCCACCGCGGGCGGCGTTGACGATGATGACGCCCTTCTTGGTCTTGGCGATCGTCTCGGCGTTGAGCATGCCCTTGGTCTCGGGCGTCTTCGGCAGGTGGATGGAGATGAAGTCGGCGCGCTCGAGCACCTCGTCCAGGGTCACCAGTTCGATGCCGAGCTGCGCGGCGCGCGCCGGGGAGGTGTAGGGGTCGTAGGCGACGATCTTGGTTTCGAAGGCGGCCAGGCGCTGGGCGAAGAGCTGGCCGATGCGGCCGAGGCCGATGACGCCGACGGTCTTGCCGAAGATCTCGACGCCGTTGAACTTGCTGCGCTGCCAGGTGTGTTCGCGCAGGGTGGCGTCGGCGGCGGGGATCTGGCGGGCGGCCGAGAGCAGCAGCGTGACGGCGTGCTCGGCGGCGGTGTGGATGTTGGAGGTCGGGGCGTTGACGACCATGACGCCGCGCTCGGTGGCCGCGGGCACGTCGACATTGTCGAGGCCGACGCCGGCGCGGGCGACGATCTTCAGGTTCTTACCGGCGTCGAGCACCTCGGCGTCGACGGTGGTCGCGGAGCGCACGAGTAGCGCGTCGGCCTCCGGTACCGCGGCGAGTAGTGCCGGGCGGTCGGGGCCGTCGACCCAGCGAACCTCGACTCCATCGCCGAGCGCGTCGACGGTCGACTGGGCGAGCTTGTCGGCGATCAGGACAACGGGACGGCCTTGTTGGCTCACGATGGAGTACTCCTGGGGAATGGTGGTCGGCATTTACCGCCGCCCAGCTTAGTGGGATCGATTTTGGGTCCCCTTACCCCCCGGTAGGCACCCGCCGTCAGTGTGGACGCCGCGCGGGCGGGCCCGGACACGGCGGAAGGCCCCACGCACAGGGCGAGAGGCCTTCCCACATTTCGCGCCGATCGGGCAGCGCAGGGTCGATCGAATTATTCGATCGGTAATTCAGATCAGCCGCCGAACGAGCCGGTCCACAGGGTGTCGATGATGCCGTGGAAGGCCGCACCGAAGGTGTTGAACAGGCCGGACAGGGCAGCGGAACCGGTGTCGATGATAACGGGGATCATTTGAATACCTCTTCGGTCGAAATGTTTCCAGTGAACTGGCTTGCACATGGCACATCGGGCCCCGGACGAATGCGGTTACGGAATTCGCAGAGATAGTGATGCAGGACACATTAATGCGCCAGAAGTGGCCGCAGGCACCCTATTTTCGGGCTCATGCCCCTAAAAAAGGGGGCTTTACCTGGGCAAATCCGGTACGCACAGGCTGGACGGTCGACCAACTCCGAGCGCCCTTGCGGTTCCATGTGAGGATTCTGGCAAATACTTAAGAATTGCAGGTAGACGAATTGTGCGCCGAAGTCGTCGGCGTGCCGACGACCGCTCCGCGCACGCGGCGAGCCTCATCGTCCATTCGAAGAGATCCGCTCGTGATACTCACGAAATCAGCTGGACACGTCATTGGTTCGAACTCGAACACATTGCCCCGGACGACCCGGTCCGGGCCACGGAGGAATTCGGGCGAATGGCCACATTCGGACAACTACCCCGTGGCGCGGAACGGACATATCAGGCATCTCGACGATGCCTGCCGAACCCCGCGTCCGAAGCCGAGAGCCGGGAAAAGATGTGGCCGATCGAACACCGCCGCCGCTAGCATCCCCGCCATGACACTGCGCTCGATCCCCGCCTCGATGGACCCGACTGTCGTCGGGCAGATCGACGCCGAGCTGGATCGGGTACAGCGCGAGCACCGCGTCACCGTCCGCCTGGCGGTCGAGAGCGGCAGCCGGGCCTGGGGCTTCCCCTCCCCCGATTCCGACTACGACTGCCGCTTCGTCTACGTCGGCGAACTGGACACCTACCTGACGCCGTGGCCCACCCGCGACGTCATCGAAACGCCACTGGCCGGCCTGCTCGACGTGAACGGCTGGGACCTCGCCAAGGCGCTGCGCCTGCTGGTCGCGGGCAACGCCGTGCTCATCGAGTGGCTGACGTCGCCGATCGTCTACCGCGGCGACGCCGGCTTCCGCACGGACCTGCGGGACCTGGCCGGCGAGGTCGCCGACCGCAACCGGGTGGCCCGGCACTACCTGCACCTGGGCACCAAGCAGTGGTCGCTGTTCGAGAGCAACCGATCGCTGAAGAAGGTGTTCTACTCGCTGCGTCCGGCGATGGCGCTGCGCTGGCTGCGCGAACATCCGCAGGCCGCGGTGGCGCCGATGCACCTGCCGACGCTGCTCGCCGAGTGCGAGCTGCCCGGCACGCTGCTCTCGGCGGTCGCCGAGCTCACCGAGCTCAAGTCCCGGACCAGGGAGATGGGCAGCGGCGCGGTGCCGGGGCCCATCGCGGCGTTCATCGAGGCCGAATTCGACTGTGCCGAAGTGGCTTTCCCGAAGAGCGCGTACCAGGATCCGGCCCGGGTCCGGGCGTTGACGACGGAGTTCTTCCGCGCGGAGACGCTCAGTCGATGACGCGCACGCCCACCGCCTCCGGGCCCGCCTTGACCTGACGGATCTCGAACTCCACGCGCTGCCCCTCGGCGAGATTGCGGAAACCGGATCCGTCCAGTTCCAGGTAATCGACGAAGACGTCGGGGCCGCCGCCGTCCGCGGCGATGAACCCGAAACCCTTCTTGGTGTCGAACCACTTGACTGTGCCGTACGCCACCAGCCCATCGTAGAGGGGCCGGTCATCGCCTCGGAAAGTGAGACAGCCCCCGCACCGAAACCGGTGCGGGGGCTGCCGAAGCTTAGATCAGCGAGATCAGAGGACGCGGACGTCCTGTGCCTGCGGGCCCTTCTGGCCCTGACCGATCTCGAACTCCACGCGCTGCCCCTCGTCGAGGGACCGGAAACCCGCGCCGCTAACGGCCGAGTAATGCACGAAGACGTCGGGGCCTCCGCCGTCTTGCGCGATGAAGCCGAAGCCCTTCTCGCTGTTGAACCACTTAACTACACCCTGAGCCATTTCATACCTTCTATGTTGACGAGCCAGATTCTGGCAAACGGAATGCCCTGGTCTCGTGATCAACGATGCCATGATCCGACGAATTCGGCCACATATCTCCGGGCGAACTGTGAGGTAGCCAACGCCGGCCGAAGGGTGTGGCGCGGCCCGCGCGAACCGCGTTTCCCCCGTTCAGGACCCATTTCCATCCGGAAGTTCTGCGCCGGGAGGCCGGTGGCGCGCAGGAGACGGCCGGATCCCGGCCGGATCGAGGTAGCGGAGCTGCGCCCGCTTGCCCGGTTCGTAGTCGGCATGACCGGAAAGGTGTTGCGGGACACCGACTTCCCACCAAGCGCCGGACTCGGTCCAGGTTGCGGGGCGGGTGCGGACCACCACGACGGCGGGCCGGGACAGCTCGACGGCGGCGGCCCGCGCCCCGGCATACGCGACCCGAAATTCCGCCAGGTCAGCGGCGGTAAAGACGGTGCAACCGAGGGCTTGGGCGTGTGCCGCGAAATCGACTCGCGGCGGGTCGGCGAGGGTGGTCCGGCAATCGGCGTAGAAATTATTGAACAAAACTCCGCCCTGCCCCTCCTGCAGCCGCGCGATGACCGCGTAGCCGTCGTTGTCGCAGACGACGGCGACGAATGGATGGCCCGCGAACGCGGCGGAGAACAGCTCGGAATTCGCCATCAGGTAGGAGCCGTCGCCGAGCAGGGTGGTCACCAGGCCCGCCGTGTGCGCCATCGCGGCGCCCCACGCGCCGGACAGCTCGTAACCCATGCAGGAGAAGCCGTACTCGACGTCCATGGCCGGGCCGCCGCTGTGTGCGCGCCAGCCGCCGATGAGCTCGCCGGGCAGCCCGCCGGAGGCGGTCATCACGTAGTCGGCCGGTTCACTGAGGTCGTTGACGACGCCGACGACCTGGGCGTAACTGGGTTCGCCGGTGCCGGGAGCGCGGAGCTTGTCGATCCGGGCGTCCCAGTCGCCGCGCAGGGCGGCGGCGCGCTGGGTCCAGCGGTCCTCGACTTGCCAGTCCTTCTGCACGTGCGCGGCGAGGTCGTCGATGGTGGCTCGCGCGTCGCCGACGACGGCCAGGGCGCCACGCTTGACGGCGTCGAAGCGCGCGGTGTTGATCGTGATCAGGCGGACGTCCGCCGCGAACACGGTCCAGGACGCGGTGGTGAAATCCTGCAACCGGGTGCCGATGGCCAGGACCAGATCCGACTCGGCGGCAAGGGTATTCGCCGATTCCGATCCGGTGATGCCGAGCGGTCCCGCGTGCAGCGGGTGCTCGTGCGGTACCAGGGTCCGGCCCGCGGTGGTCTCGGCGACGGGGATGCCGTGCCGTTCGGCGAATTCCAGAATCTGAGAAGTCGCGCCCGAATAGCGGACTCCACCGCCGAGCACCAGCAGCGGGCGCGCGGCGGCGCGGACCAGCGCCGCGGCCTCGGCGACCACGCGAATGTCGGGGCGCGGGCGCGGGATTCGATGCAGGACCGGCTCGAACAGCGCGTCGGGGAAGTCGTAGATCTCGGCCTGGACGTCCTGCGGAAGCGCCAGCGTGACCGGGCCCGCGTCGGCGGGATCGGTGAGCACGCGGGCCACCTGGGGCAGGGTCGCGATGAGCTGCTCCGGGCGGGTGATCCGATCGAAGTAGCGGCTGACCGGACGGAACGCGTCGTTGACGGTCGCGGTGGCATCGTGGAAATGCTCGACCTGCTGCAACACCGGGTCCGGTGCTCGCCCGGTGAAGGTGTCACCCGGAAGCAGCAGCAGCGGAAGACGATTCGCGTGCGCGACGCCCGCGGCGGTGACCATGTTCAACGCTCCGGGACCGATAGATGAGGTGGCCACGCCCACCTGCCGGCGCTGGGTGGCCTTCGCGTAACCGACGGCCGCCAGGGCCATGCCCTGTTCGGTCTGGCCGCGCCAGGTGGGGATGTCCGCGCGGCGCTCCTGCAGGGCGGTGCCGAGGCCGAGCACGTTGCCGTGCCCGAAGATCGCGAACACCGCCGGGAAGAGCGGGACCTCCTGCCCGTCGAGCGTCTCCGAGCGTTGCGCGATCAGCCAGGAGACCAGGGCTTGTGCGGTGGTCGACTTCATCGGAACCGTCCTCTACAGGCGGCCCTCGTGCGTGGTGACGGGGCAGCGCGGGTCGCGGGGTTGAGTACTCCAGGATTCGCGGACCCAGCCGTGGGCGGGGTCGTCGCAGCACGCCATGGATCTGTGCTCGGCCGGACCGGCGAGCACGTTCAGGTAGTACATGGCGTAGCCGGGGGCGGCGACACACGGGCCGTGGTAGCCGCGCGGGACGAGGAAGACGTCACCGTCGCGTACGGCGACGTTCTCGTCCAGTGTGCCGTCGTAGGTGCGATGCAGCCCGAACCCGGTGCGCGACGGCGTGATTCCGTCGCGATCGGCGATCCGGAAGTAGTAGATCTCCTCGTTGACGACTTCGCGTTCGGTGGCCTCGTCGTGCTTGTGCGGCGGATAGGAGGACCAGTTGCCGTCGGGCGTGATCAGCTCGCAGGCCACGAGTTTGTCGGCGTGGTCCCAGACCCCGGGGACGCCGAAGTTGGTGACCTGACGGGTCGCCTGGCCCGCGCCGCGCAACTCCACCGGAACATCCTCGGCGGGACCGTACTTCGGGCTCAGGCGGCGCGAGCAGCGCGCCATCGGCAGCGCCACCTCCAGGCCCGCCACGCTGAACAGTTCGACCTCGGCGTCGCGCGGGACGTAGGCGAAATCGGTGACACGGGTGAATACCGTGTCACGCCCGCGTAATTCGAAGGTCAGCCCGTCCACCCGCACGGTGCCGGAACCGGCCAGCGGCAGCACGAACGCCTCGAATTCGCCGGTGTGCAGGACACGCGTTGTCCCGGCGGGCACCGTCAGCACGCGCAAGCCGGTGTAGCGCCACCCTGCATGCTCCGGAGTGAGCAAGACCGGGTCCGAACCATCCTCGAGTGTTCCCGCGGGCCGATGCAGAGTCACCGGGCGCCTGCCCGCATACGCTTCCCTCGACCGGGCAAGCCGTCGGCCGGGATCCAGAACGTGAGCATCGTGCAGGTGAGCGATTCGCGAGCCGACACGAGCACGCTCGAGCGACCGTGCGGCAAGATCTTCATCGGGTCTCCTTCAAGACACGGGCCGCGGCATCCACCGCTGCGGCGACATCGCCGTCGGGCGGGTAGAGCAGGGAACGGCCCACCACCAGGCCGCGGACGACCTCGTGGGCGAGCGCGCTCCCCCACGAAGTGACGTCGGCGGCGGGATCACCGGATGGGATTCCGCCGAGCACGACCACGGGCAGCGTGGTGGCGTCCAGGACCGAGTTGTCGTCGGGCGCGGGGATTTTCAGCCAGGTGTAGGCGGAGGTGACGCCCAGGCCGGAGGCGACGGTGATGGCGCGGGACAGGGCGGGCGCATCCCGGCTCATGACCAGGGCGCCGGACGCATCCCTGTGGTACGGCAGCGGTTCGACCATCGCCATCAGGCCGTGCGCGGCGAGTTCGGAGACGGCCCGGGCGCAGGCGTGCAGCGTGGGGACGGTGCCGGGGTCCGAGTCCACCAGGCGCAGCAGCATCTTGCCGCCGTCCAGCCGGTACTTCACGAGCGCCTCGGCGTCGTAGCCGGTGAACCGGTCGTCGATCTCCCATTCCGCACCGGCCAGACCACCCCGGTTCATCGACCCGATGACGACCTTCTCGTTCAGCGCGCCGAGCAGCAGGAGTTCCTCGACGACGTCCGGGGAGCCGAGGACGCCGTCGACGGCGGGGTTGGACAGCGCGATGAGCAGGCGTTCCAGCAGCGTCCGCCGGTCGGCCATGGCGGTGCGGTCGGCGCCGACGCCGAGCGATCCGCGCGCCGGATGATCGGCGGCGACGAGGAACAGGGTGCGCTTGTCCGGCATCAGGGTGGGCCGGCGCACCCGCCGGGCGTAGGCGCGTTCGACCGCCCCGGGGTCGGTGGCGCGGATGCGAAGCAGTTCCCGCCAGCGCGCATCGGTCAGATACATCACGCCTCCTCGGATCTCACAGGCGGGATCGCCCGGCGGCCAGTTCCTCGATCTCCGCGTGCGTCGGCATCGCGTCCGCACAGGCCAGCCGCGAAGCGACCAGTGCCCCAGCGGCATTGGCGTACTCGGCGACGCGCCGTGGTTCCCAGCCGGCGAGCAGTCCGTGGATCAGCGCACCGCCGAAGCCGTCACCCGCGCCCAGCCCGCACACCACCTCGACGGGGCACGGCGGGACCGTCCACCGGTCCTGCGCCGTCGCGATGAGCACACCCTCCGCGCCGCGTTTGACGACCGCGAGGCCGACGCCGCGCGCGAGGATCCGGTCGGCGGCCTCGTCCGGATCCGAGGTGCCCACGGCTACTTCGGTTTCGGCCCGGTTGCCCACCACGACGGTGACGTGATCGAGCATCCAGGAGATCTCCGGGCGGGCCAGGGCCGGGTCGGGCCAGAACATCGGCCGGTAGTCGAGGTCGAGCACGGTGTGGCCGCGGCGGGCGCGACGGCGCAGAATCGCGCGCTGCGTGCTGCGGGCGGCGTCGGCGCTGACCCCGGTCCCCGTCACCCACAGCAGCGGCACTCGATCCACCACTTCCCAGGGCACATCCCGGGATTCGAGAGTGAGATCGGGGGCGATCGGAGCGCGGTAGAACACCAGCGGCGGGTCCTCGGGCGGATCCAGGGCGCAGAAGACCACGGGGGTCTGCAAATTCGACGACGTGCCGACGTAACGGGAAGTCACGCCGAAACTTTCGAGCGCCGATCGCACGTAGTCACCGAAACCGTCGGCGCCGACCTTCGTCAGCACGGCGCTGCGCCGGCCCAGCCGGGCGGCGGCGACGGCGACATTGGTCGCGGTGCCGCCCAGCGATTTCGCGAAGGTCTCGACCTCGGCGAGGGGTACGCCACTCTGCTGCGGGTAGAGATCCACCCCGACCCGGCCGATCGTCAGGACTTCGAGCTCGGTCATGGCCTACCCACTCGTCTCACGGTTTCACCACCCGCTGGAGTTCGTGCTCCAGCGCCTCCAGTTCGGCCCCGCCCGCCATCTGCCGGGTCAGATCGGAGACATCGATCTCGGATTTGGCATAGGAGCCCAGCACACCGCCGCGTTTGAGCAGCAGGAAGTGATCGCCCACCGGGTAGGCGTGGTGCGGGTTGTGCGTGATGAGGACGACGCCCAGACCGCGTTCGCGGGCCTGCACCACGTAGCGCAGCACGACACCGGCCTGTTTGACGCCGAGCGCGGCGGTCGGTTCGTCGAGGATCAGCACCTTCGCCCCGTAGTGCACCGCGCGGGCGATGGCCACGCACTGGCGCTGGCCGCCCGAGAGCGTGCCGACCGGCTGCTCCATATCGCGGATCTCGATCCCCATGTCCGACAGTCCCTTTCGGGCGATGTCGCGACCCTTGCGGATGTCGAGCATGCGGAACGGCCCGGCGCCGATGGTCGGTTCGGAGCCGAGGACGAAGTTGCGCCACACGCTCATCAGCGGGACCACGGCCAGATCCTGATAGACCGTGGCGATGCCGCGATCCAACGCCGCGCGCGGCGAGGACAACCGGGTGGTCTCGCCGTCGAGCCGCAGCTCACCCCGGTCGTGCTGGTGTACCCCGGCCAGGATCTTGATCAGCGTCGACTTGCCCGCGCCGTTGTCGCCGAGCACGCAGGTCACCTCGCCGGCCCGCACCGTCATCGACACGTCGTGCAGCGCGACCACACCGCCGTAGCTCTTCCCGATATCGATGGTCTCGATGCATGGCGCGGTCATCGCCGTATCCTCTCGGCTCGCTTCTGGAAACGGTTGTTCACCAGCACCGCGGCCAGCAGCAGCACGCCCAGGAACAGCATGAACCAGTCGCTGTCCCAGCGGGCGAACACGATGCCCTGCCGGGCCATGCCGAAGATCAGCGCGCCGATCGCCGCACCCACTGCGGAGCCGAAACCGCCGGTGAGCAGGCAGCCGCCGACCACCGCCGCGATGATGTAGTGCAGTTCCAGGCCGATGCCCTGGTTGGCCTGCACGCTGGAGAACCGCAGGATCATGCAGGAGCCGACCACCCACCCCGCGAAGGCGGTCGTCATGAACAGGATGATCTTGGTGCGGTCGGCCGGCACACCGACCGCCCGCGCGCTGGGCAGCGAGCCGCCGACCGCGAAGATCCAGTTGCCGAACCGGGTCCGGGTCAGCACGAACGCCGCGACGGCGGTCAGCACGATCCACCACAGCACCGAGGCCTGCACGCTGGTGCCGCCGATGTTCAGGGTCGAGGCGAAGACCGATCCGGCGGATTCGTAGCCGTCCGCGCTCCGGATGCCCGCCACCTGAACGGTTCCCGTGACCAGCCGGGTGACACCGAGGTTCAGGCCTTGCAACGCAAGGAAAGTGCCGAGGGTGACGATGAAACTCGGCATGCCCGTGCGCATCACGAGCCAGCCGTTGAACGCCCCGACCGACAGCGCGAATATCAGGGAAGCCAGCAGCGCGAGCCACACGTTCCAGCCGGCGTGCACCGCCAGCAGGGCGGTCACCAATGCCGTCGACGCCGTCATCACGCCCGCCGAGAGATCGAATTCGCCGCCGATCATCAACAGCGCCACCGCGACCGCCATGATGCCGAGCGTGGAGGCGTCGTCGAGCCAGTTGGCGATGCCCGCCGCGCTGAGGAAGCGCTCGGTGATCAGCGAGAAGAACACGAAGACCAGCAGCGCGCCGAGCGCCGCCCCGACCTCCGGGCGCACGAGCAGCCGATGCAGCAGCGAGGGACCGGCCGCCACCTCGCTCGACTGCTCCGGAACCGGAGTGGCAACCGTCATGACCTGGCCTCCTCGACGATCAGCGGGTGCCGCGCTGCACGAGCGCCGCGACGGCTTCGACGTTGTTCTTGTCCACGAACGCCGGACCCGTCTGCACCGGCGCGCCGCCACCGAGGGTGTTGCGGTTGGTGCGGTACAAATTCAGCAGCACAACCGGCAGGTAGCCCTGCTCGTACTGCTGCTGGTCCACCGCGAACAGCAGCTTGTTCGCCTTGATCGCCTCGACCACGTCGGCGTTCAGATCGAAGGTGGCGATGGTCGCGGCCGAGTTCGCTTCCTTGACCGCGTCGACGGCGCGGGCGGCCACCTGGGAATTCAGGGTGAGCACCGCGTCGATGGAGCGATCGGCGTCCACCGCGCCCTTGATCCGGGCCTGGGCGTCGGTGGGGTTGTTGATGTCGACCTGCAGCGTGCTGCCGTTGCCGAAGGCCTTGGTGGCGCCCTCGCAGCGCTGATTCGCGCCGATATTGCCGGCCTCGTGAATCACGCAGAGCAGCTTCTTCTTTCCGGCGTCGGCCAGGCGCTTGCCCGCGTTCGTCCCGGCGAGGGTCTCGCTCTGCCCGACGTGGGTGATGGCGCCGAATTTCGCGCTGTCGCTCTCGCCGGAGTTGATGGTGACGACCGGGATGCCCGCCGCCACCGCCTTTTCGAGCGAGGTGCGCAGCGCGTCGGGATTGGCCATGGAGACGACCAGGCCGCCGACACCCTGCGCGACCGCGTTGTCGATCAGCTTGGCCTGCTGGCCCGGATCACCGGAGGAGTTGTAGTCGACGCGCACGCCGAGATCCTTGCCCGCCTGCTCGGCACCGTTCTTGACGACGTTCCAGAAGGCGTCACCGGCGCTGCCGTGCGTGACCACCGCGACCGAGTCCAACTTCCCCTGTGCACCCGGGGATTCGGTCTTGGCGGGCTCATCGGAGCCGGGCCCGCTGCATGCGGCCAGGATCGCCGCCGCGGCGATCCACGGCGCCAACCGGCGTATGCGCTGTTTCGACATCGTTCGGGGATGGCAGCCGGCGGAGCCGGCGGGGCGGGTAAACACTGTCATCACTTCCCAACTAGATTTCCACCCGGCGCGAGCGCGGTAGTGATCTCCGCGAGGTAGCGCAGGCTGTGTTCGGTGTCCCGGCGGGGCCTGTCGGCCGGGCCGGTGGGCGCCAAGGCGGTGTCCTGTTCGATGACATACCAACCGCGGTAGCCGGTTTCGTGCATGATTCGCACCAGCTCCGCGATATCGACATCGCCCTCACCCAGCGGAACATACAGCCCCCGGCGCACCGCTTGGCTGTATTCGAGCGCGCCGCCCCGGATTTCGGCGGCGAGCTCGGCGCGCACGTCCTTGAGGTGGATGTGGCCGATCCGCGCGGCGTGGCGGCGGGCCAGCCGCACCGGGTCGGCGCCGCCGATGAGCTGGTGGCCGGTGTCCAGGCAGAGGTCCAGATCGGAATCGGCCAGGAAGCGCTCGATCTCGGCCTCGGTTTCGATCTGAGTGCCGGCATGGGGATGCAGCACGGTGCGCAGGCCGTGCCCGGCGGCGATGTCGCGGGCCACCGCGGCGGTTTCGATCAGCGTCTGCCACTCGTTGTCGGTGAGCGGCGGCCGGGTGTCGTACCCCTCGAGCCCGGTGGCGGCCGCGAGGACCAGCACCTCGGCTCCGGTGGCGGCGAACAGCGCGGCCGTGCGCCGGACGGTGGCGATGGCGTGTTGCGGGTGCCGGTGCAGCGGCACGGCGAGAAAGCCGCCGAGCGCGCGCAGCTCGAACTCGGCCAGGAGCGTGCGCAGCTCGGCCGGGTCGGTGGGGAGGTAGCCGGGCGGGCCGAGTTCGGTCGCGGTGAGGCCGAGCCCGGCCATCTCCGCGAGCACGGTGCGGGCGTCCAGCACGTGGCCCCAGCCGGGCACCTCGCAGACACCCCAGGAGATCGGTGCGCCCGCGATACGCGGCGGGCGGAACGGTTCGGCCATCAGGACTCTCCGACCTGTGCACGAGCGCTCGCGGATTGGAGCGCTCCAACTATGTAACGCAGGCCACAGTGTGTCAAGGGTTGTCCGTTCGGGCCGGAAAGTCGGGCTACCTCGGAAGATGTTGCCGTCCAGGACAAGCGACCGCGAGCCCACATTCTGTTAGAACGCTCTATTGCCGAGCGGGAACAGAGCTTGTAACGTGCGAGCGGCACGATCACCAGGGCGTGCGGACCGGAGGCGAGATGGCGCGACCGACCATGGAGGACGTCGCCGCCCGCGCCGGTGTCTCCCGCGCCCTGGTCTCACTCGTCATGCGCGATTCACCCAAGGTGAGCGAGCATCGCCGCCGGGCCGTGCTGGCGGCCGCGAAAGACCTCGGCTACCAACCCGACATCATGGCGCGCTCGCTGGCCAGCCGGACCTCCAATATCGTCGGCGTGCTCGTCTCCGACCTGCGCAACGCCTTCTTCGCCGACGTAGTCGAGGGCATGGACACCGCGGCCCAGGAGCTGGGCTTCGAACTGATCCTCAATACCGGCCGCCGCAGCGCCGCCCGCGAGCGCACCGCCCTGGAAAGCCTGCTCGCCTTCCGGCCGGGCGGCATCATCCTGCTCTCCCCCGTGCTGCCCGCGGCCGCGATCCGGCAGGCCGCCCAGCAGGGCCCGGTCGTGCTGGTCTCGCGCGGCTCGACCGTCCCCGAGGTCGATACCGTCAACGACGACGGCGAGGCCGGGTCGGCCCTGGCCGTCGATCACCTGGTGGCCCTGGGCCACCGCCGCATCGTGCACCTGGACGGCGGCGCGGCCTTCTCCTCGGCCGCCCGCCGCCGCGGCTACAACACCGCCATGCGGCGCCACGGCCTGGAACCGATGGTCGTGCCGAGCGAGCACACCGATTCGGCCGGCCTCGCCGCCGTCCAGCAGCTGCGGAATCTGTTCTCCCCCGGCGATTTCCCCACGGCCCTGGTCTGCGGCAACGACTTCAACGCCGTCGGCGCCATGTCCGGGCTGGAGGAAGCCGGGCTGCGCGTGCCCGAGGACGTCTCGATCATCGGCTACGACAACACCTCCTTGGCCGCGCTCCGGCACATCTCGCTCACCACCATCGATCAACCGCGCATCCGGATGGGCCACCTCGCGCTGGGCGCCCTCGCCGAACGGCTCCGCGACGGGCGCACCGCCCCGGTCCGTCGCCGGGTCGAACCGTCCCTCGTCGTCCGCGCCACCACCGCGGCCATCACCTGAGCCGCGCTCGCAACCAAGGAGATTCGATGACCACGACCGACCTCCGCATCGGCCTCGCCGGCACCGGCCGCATCGGGGCTGCGCACGCCGAAACCCTCACCACCCTGCCCGGCGTCGGCTCGGTCGTCGTCGCCGACGCCGATGCCGGCCGGGCCCGGTCCACTGCGGCCAAGCTCGGCGTCGAGTTCGCGCCCGACGTCGAAACCCTGCTCGCCGCCGGGCTTTCCGGCCTGGTCATCGCCACGGCCACCGACTCGCATCCCGAACTCATCACCCGTGCGGTCGATCTCGGCATCCCGGTCTTCTGCGAGAAGCCGGTCGCCGCCGATATCGGCGGCACCCTCGCGGTGCTCGACCATCTCGAAAACTCCGACGTGCCCGTGCAGATCGGCTTCCAGCGCCGCTTCGACGCCGGCTATCGCGCCGCCCGGGCGGCCATCACCTCCGGCGAACTCGGCTGGCTGCACACCCTGCGCGCCACCACGCTCGACCCCGCTCCGCCGCCCGCGGAGTACATCGCCCGCTCCGGTGGTCTGTTCCGGGACTGCGGTGTGCACGATTTCGACATCATCCGCTGGGTCACCGGGCGCGAAGTGGTCGAGGTGTATGCCACCGGCGGTAACCGCGGCGACGAATTCTTCGGCACCGCGGGCGATGTCGACACCGCCGCCGTCTTCCTGACCCTCGACGACGGCGCACTGGCGACGGTGTCGCTGTCGCGCTACAACGGGGCCGGGTACGACGTTCGCCTGGAGGCGCTCGGCTCGCGCGGCAACGCCATCGTCGGCCTGGACGACCGCGCCCCGCTGCGCTCGGTCGAACCCGGTTGCCTCCCTTCGGCTTCGCCCGCCTACCCGAACTTCATGGAGCGCTTCCACCTGGCCTATACCGCCGAGCTCACCGCCTTCCTCGAGGTTGCCGCCGGGACGATCCCCAGCCCGTGCGGCCCCGCCGACGCTCTGGAAGCGTTCTACATCGCCGAGGCCTGTGAGCTGTCCCGCCGGGAAAGCCGGCCGGTTGCCCAGCACGAGGTGCGGCACCGAACTTATTAGCATCGGAGCTGTGATCACGGTTGCCACCTGGAATGTCCTGCATCGCGTCCACGCCGAGAACTGGCGCGGCGAGGAGCGGTGGCCGGAGGAGGCCGAACGTATCGCCGGCGTCACGGCGCTGGTGGCGGCGCGGGCCGAGACCGTGATCGCGCTGCAAGAGGTCAGCGGGGATCAGCTGGCCTCGCTGCGGGAAGCGTTGCCCGAGCGGGATATTCACATGCTGCGGTATCCGCGCATTCCGCGGCTGCGACGCGGTGTCGCCGAACTCGACGACATCGCCGAGCATCTCGTTCTCGTGGTGGACCGGCCGAGTCGACTGCTGAGCGCCGAGGCATTCGCCAACGATCCCGGCAACGGCGCCCTCGCCGTGCAGGTCGGCGGGTTGCTGGTGATCGCCACCCACGTCACCGGCGACCGACGTCGCACCGAGCAGTTCGCCCAGCTCGCCAAGCTTGCCGACAGCTCGCCGGTGGTTCTGCTCGGTGATTTCAACGCTGATCGCGAGACCGTCCTACGCGGGCTCGGCGAGGGGTTCACCGGTGCCGAACTGCCGGCCGGGTCGCCGCCTACCCGGCCCCGGCTGTCCGGTAGCAAGTCCCAGGTCATCGATCACGTCATCGTGCGAGGGGCCAGCCCCTCGGCCGCCACCGTCGTTCCCACCCCCGGCCTCTCGGACCACAACCTCATACACGCGGCGCTCACTCTCTGACTGGGACATGCGCGTGCGGAAGATCGAGTAGGGGCCACACCCATGTCCCACCTTCATACCGACCGCTCCGGTGGGGGCGAGATGTCGTAGGGCGGTGGGACACTGGTGGTAGACCGCGTGCCCGCGCCGGTCGGTTCGAATTACCTTGGGGGGGTTCTCATGTCGCATGTCCTGCCTACCGCTTTATCGATCGCGTGTATCGCCGCCGCGTTGCTGGCTTCGGCGGTCAGCGATGCTCGAGCGGGCCGCGCTACCCGCGCGGCCGAGTCCTGTTTCATCAACGGCGATCTACCCACCGACGCCTACTTCACCAACCAGACCCGCTCCGCCCGCTACCAGCGCCTCGCCCTGCGCCTGCTGGCCGCGGGCGTCGTTCTCATGCTGGTCGGTGTCGCGGTATCCGGCTGGGCCACTTGGATTTACACCCACAGCGCGCACTGAACCGGAAATTCGGGTGCGGCGCACCGGGCCGCGGCTCTAGCGTGGCCTGGTGCGGAAGACACCCCAGGAGAAGAAGCGGCTCAGTTACGCCAAGGATCGTCGCAACACCTACGGCGAGAACGACAAGGCCTCGCGCAAGAACATCCCGCGTAGTCGCGCGCGCGTGCACCGGGCCAACCGGCACTTCGACGCGCAGGCACTGGGTGGGTCGACCGGCGCCGTCGATCCGGATCTCGCCGACCGCGTGGAGCAGCGGGTGCTCAATCAGCGCCGGCGGGCATTTCGAAAGAGTCCCGATACGCCGCTGGGCGAGTATTTGGCCGAACGTGCTGCCTGGGCCGAAGCAGTTCGCCCTCCCGCAGCGCGCCGCGTGCGATCGGCTACGGAGGTGCGGCCGTGACGAACTCACCGGCACTGCCCGACGGCTACGAATTGTCGACCGAGGCCGGGCGGCTCGATGCCGGGCGCGTGCATCACTGGCTGTCCACGGACGCGTACTGGGCAATGGGCCGTAGTCGGGAGAAGCAGGATGCGGCGGTCGCCGGGTCGCTCAATTTCGGTGTGTACGACGCTGTTTCCGGGGAGCAGGTCGGGTACGCGCGCGTGGTCACCGATTTCGCGTCCTTCGCCTGGCTGTGCGATGTGTACATTGATCGGTCGGTCCGCGGCAAAGCGCTGGGCACGACGCTGGTCGGTCTGGTCTGCGACCACCTGGACGCGTTCGGTGTCAAACGAATCCTGCTCGCGACCGGTGACGCGCACGGCGTGTACAAGAAGCTCGGGTTCACCGAACTGGAGCGGCCCGGGGAATGGATGATCCGGCGCTTCGAGTGATCAGCTGGGCAGCAGGCGCGAGACGACCTCGGCGAGCTGCTTCACGTTGCGGCATTCGTGCATGGTGACCAGCTCCGCGTAGCGATCGGCGGCGGAGTCGCCGGTGGACCAGGAGCGGGACTGCTCCGGGTTGAGCCAGTACACGTGCTTGGCCCGATCGCACATCTGTTGCAGGGCGGCCAGATTCGGGTCGGTGCGATTGGTACGGGCGTCGCCGAGGATGAGCAGCGAGGTGCGCGGGCCGAGCGCGTCGAGGTAGTGGTCGGCGAAGCCCTGGAGGGCGTCACCGTAGTTGCTGCTGCCGAAGCGGGCGACCCGGGATTCGCGCAGGATCCGGCTGGACAGCCCCGGCTCGGGCGGTTCGCCGGGCGTGAAGAAGCCGGTGATCTCGTCGCAGGTGTCGACGAAACCGAAGCTGCGGACCCGGCTGAACTGATCCTGTAGGGCTTGGACCAGTTGCAGGGTGAATTCGGCGAAGCCGGTGACCGAGCCGGAGAGATCGGCGAAGACGACGAGATCGGGTCGGCCGTGCTTGCGGGCGCGCAGCACCGGGTCCACCGGCACGCCGCCGGTCGCCATGGAACGGCGCATCGTGCGGCGCATATCGATCTGCCCGCGCACGGCCTTCTTGCGGCGGGCCGCCAACCGGGTGGCGAGCTTGCGCGCCAAAGGACTGACCAGGCGGCGCATTTCGGCGAGGTCCTGCTCGCGGGCGCCGAGGAAATCGATCTGATCGGTGGCGGCTTCGATACCGCGGCGGGCGATGTACTCGGTGCCGCGCAGTTCGGCCGATCGCAGGCGAGCCTCGGTCTGCACCTGGGTGCGGAAGTCGGTGAGCCGACGCTGGGCTTCGATGGTGTGTACGGCCATATCGAGTTCGCCTGAGCCGCCCATGGATTCGACGATGCGGCCCTGAAGTTCCTCCGGGCGCAGGCTTTTCATCGTCAGATAGGAAGACCAGCCCACACCGGAAGCGGTGGTCACCGGACGATCGGGTTGCCCGGTACCGACACCGCCGTAACCGCCGAGCATGGTGAGCGCTTGTCGGGCCAGTTCGGTCACCGCGGCGGGATCGTCTTCGGCGAGCGCGTCGACCAGCCGATCGCGCAGTTCATCGATGGACAGATCCGTATCCCGCTGCGGCAGTTCGGAACCCAGGAAATACAGATCGAAGAGCTGATCGAAGACCGACCGCTGCCCGTTGCGTCGCAACAGCGTCGCCGCCAGCCCCGACCGCAGCCGGTTCGCATCCGCCAGCCCCAGCGCGATGATCGCCTCCGCGGCGTCGACCGTCTCACTCGGCCCCGCGTTGATCCCGTGCTCGCGCAGAATCCCGACGAAGTCCACCAGTCGATCGGTCAGCGTCCGATCGTCTCGCCCGCTCACCTCGGCGCACCACTTCGGGGCCGCACCGGAAGGTTGCAGACCAAGGCGTCGAGTTGGCCAGTCCGCCAGGCACTCCGGGCCCGCGAACTCAGCAGGGCGGTCACCGCGCGGCATCCCTATCTGCGTCCAGCAGCGCCAGCCGTTCGATCGCGGTGCGATGATCCGACTGGTACTTCAGGAGCACGCCGAGGGTCGAGCGCACCATGCCACTGGTCAGATTGCGCGCACCAAGGGTGACCAATGTTCTTGCCCAGTCCACGGTTTCGGCGATCGACGGAGCCTTACGAAGCGAGAGCTGACGCAGCGCGCCGACGACCTCGACGGCCGACGCGGCGAGAACTTCGTCCAGCTCCGGCACCTTCAGGCGCACGATCGCGCGTTCCAATTCCGCTGTCGGATAGTCGATGTGGAGGTACAGGCAGCGCCGCTTCAACGCTTCGGAGAGGTCACGGTTGGCGTTCGAGGTCAGCACGACAAACGGGGTGCGGACCGCGGTGATGGTGCCGAGTTCGGGGATGCTGATCTGGAAGTCGCCCAGCACCTCGAGCAGCAGCCCCTCGAGTTCGACATCGGCCTTGTCGAGTTCGTCGATCAGCAGGACGGTCGAATGCGGGTTGCGGATGGCGGCGAGCAGCGGGCGCTCCAGCAGGAACTCGTCGGTGAAGACGTGGTCGCGGGTGCTGTCCCAGTTCTCGAGCTCGGCCGTGATGCGCAGCAGTTGCTTGGCGTGGTTCCACTCGTAGAGCGCGCGGGCCTCGTCGATGCCTTCGTAGCACTGCAAGCGCACTAGTTCCGAGCTCGTCGCCGCCGCCACCGCCTTGGCGAGCTCGGTCTTGCCGACGCCGGCCGGCCCCTCGATCAGCAGGGGTTTACCCAGGTGCCCGGCGAGGAACACGGCGGTAGCGATATCGGTGGACGGCAGGTAGCCGGCCGCGGACAGCCGCGCGGTCACCTCGTCCACCGACGCAAAGAACTTACTCATCGGTAACCAGTGTAGAGCTGGTTCAGTACGCCTCGGACGCGGCCTGAACGCGACCGGATTCGATGGCGTCGAGCAGGGCCAGGTGATCGGCGAGGGTCTGCTCGGCGTAGGTGAGCGCGAATTCCGCGATCGCCTTGTCGAAGACCTCACCGCTGCCCAGATAGGCGGCGATCGCGCGACGATCACCGGAGCGGGCGTGCGCGCGAGCCAGCGTGGCCCCGCACAGTTCGCCGTAGGCCGCGAGCACCTGCGGCGACATTTCCTCGAGCACCACCGAGCCCTTCATATCGCGCAGCTGGCGTACGTAGAAGTAGCGATTCTCGGTGCCACAGGCCCAGCCGAGCAGGATGTCGCTGGTGGCCTGCATCAGCCGCTGCCCGTAGACGACCCGGTGCCCTTGGTGCCGGAACCGGCTCGGCTTGAGGTAGGGCGCGAGGACCGACTCCTCCGCCTGTTTGGCCTGCAAGAACAGCGGGCTGCCGGTGTGCAGGTCCTCCATCAGCAGGATGTAGCAGCGAGTCCCGACGCTACCGACCCCCACCACCTTGCGCGCCGAATCGACCAGCCGATACCGGTGCAGCAGCGGGCGGCGTTCCTCGGCGATGGTGCGCCGGTAGTCGAGATAGGCCACATCGATCGCGGCCTTCTCCGCATCGGTGGTCTCGACGACGAAGGGCTCCCGGTTGCGGATGTAAGGGACGCCGTCCGGGCCCGGCTCGGTGAGTTTGTGCAGGGCCTGCGCGCTGGTGCGGGCGCGCGCGTCGGCGATCATCTTCGCGGCGTTCTTGCGGAACTTGACCGTGTGCATCAGGTCCTCGACCATCTGCGCGTCGGTGCGCTCGTACCAGACCGTCATCGCGTCCGCGTCGGCCAGCCGGCACATCTCCTCGTGATAGCCGCGCACACCCGCGAGCGCGGCCACCTGCGCCTCGGCGTCGGTGCCGCCGTTGGCCAGGGTCGCGACCGCGATGCTGGCGACCAGGCGTTTGACGTCCCATTCGAACGGGCCGGGCAGGGTCTCGTCGAAATCGTTGACGTCGAAAATCAGCTGACGTTCCGGGGAGGCGAACAGGCCGAAATTCGACAGATGCGCGTCGCCGCAGAGCTGCACGTGCAGATCCGTGCGCGGACCGGCCGCGAGATCCGCGGCCATGATCGCCGGCGCGCCGCGAAAGAACGGGAACGGACCGGTCGACATCCGCGCGTACCGAATCGGAATCAGCTCCGGCACCCGGGTCTTGGCCTGCTTCTCCAGGATGGCGACCGGATCCTTGCGGTTCTTCGGCGGACGCCACTCGGCGTGCGCGGAACGCGGAACCTGTTTGCGCAGTGCCCTGCCGTCTTCGGCGGGGCGCTCGGCTCGAGAGATCGTCGCGCTCGTCATCCGCCCAGTCTTCCGCCGATGGACCAAGTCGGCAAGCATTCAGCAAATCCTGCGCGTCCCCGGCCCGTGGTGCTACCCCCACCTAGACCTCAGGGTGCACCCCGACCGCCCCTCATCCCCGAGAGTGAGATCTTCGATCGAATAGCTTTCCACCGATGACCTTTCAGCCCGAGTGCGGCACAGTGTCAGGTGTGCGAACTCCGCGAACGTGGATGTTCGCCCGAGAGTCGAAAGGATTTACGTTGCACACGACTAGAACGTCCAGCGCTCGCCGTACCCTGGCCCGCGTCGCCGTCGCCGGTGTCCTCACCGCGATCCCGTTGACCACCATGGCAATTCCCGCTTCAGCCACCCCCGCGGTCCCCGGCCTCACCGAGGTCCACCGCGGCGACGACTGCCGCAAGAAGCAGCCGTGGCAGGAGAACATCTGGGAAAACCGCCACGACAACCCCTGGGACAACGACCGGGACCGCTGCGAACGCCGCCGCAAGCCGCACGAGCCGCGCGACCCGTTCGACTACGGCCGCCCGCACCTGCCCGGCATCTGGTTCGGCAGCAGCTAGCACCGAATCCCGCACGGCCCGGCCCTCTTCGGGGAGCCGGGCCGTTCCCGTTTCCGGTCAGGGTCAACCCCTAGCACCCCGGCACTGCGCGATCATCCACAAGAATGAACTTTCCCTGGGAAGTACCTGGTAACAGCACTTTTCAAGATTTTCTGGGCCAGAGTTGACCTGTGCGAACGACACCCGGCACGCACACTCCGACAGGAAGGCCCACCGTGTTCTCCACCGCCAACTCCCGCCGCCCGCTCCTCCGCCTCGCCGCCGCGAGCGCCCTCGCCGCCGCCACCCTGTCCGCCGTCGCCATCCCCGCCCTGGCCGCCACCACCGCTACCCCCATCGGCGCGTTCGACAACTGCGAACCCACCGACCCCTGCTGGGACACCAGCATGAACAACCCCGCCAACCCGGCGAGCCCCCTCAACCTCGGCAACGCGGCCAATCCGCTCAACTCCCTGAGCCCGCTCAACCCCGTGAGTCCCCTCAGCCCCAGTAACCCCCTCAACCAGCCCGCGTCCTGAACACCCACGGCGTGACCCCAACCCCCTGTCGCCGAGTAGATCAGGTTGCTACCCTCGGGCGGCTCGATATACGCACAGCAGGGGGTGGGGAGATGCCTGGCGCATCCACCGGCAGGGTTTGAAATCGCGGCGCGTGTCCTATGCGCTGCCAGCGGCGGTGGCGGTGTCACTGCTTTCCGCGGGGTGCGGGACGCCGGATCGCACCGTCAGCCCGGTCGCATCCGCCACCACGACAAATGTTGCCAGCGCGGATGATCCCACCGATGTGGCGGTCTGCGTCGACGCGTCGACCTCGGTTCGAGGGCGGGTACCTATGCGACGAGAACTACGAAGTACCGCCAATGTTGGACGCTACCCGGATGGCCACGCCGAGTGCTGATATCACCGTCGACGACCGTGGCACAACTCTCGGACGACGCAGCCGATCTGGCGGCGGGTTAACTTGGCCCCACAATCGAACACTTTACGCCACTTGCCATGTGAGCCGCTCTCTGCAGGAGCACTAGGAACAGCTACGTCACCTGCCCCCGCACCAAATGAATCTTGCGCGATACTCGACCGATTACAGCATTTCGACCTAAGATGTGCCGATCGCTGACAATCGGGGAGGACCGCGACTGTGGATGGACGTGACGAGTCAACTGCAACGCCTCTAGGACTTCCAGCCGAGCCATGGCCCGAGACACCCTCGGACTTAGGTCGTTTGCTGGAATGCTATCGACGGCAGTCGGGTACCTCGTTGGATGCCGTCGTCAGCACTGGGCGTCTGCCACGAAGCTCGCTCGTTGCATTCTTTGAAGGCAACACCCTCAGGCTCCCCTCTCGAATGTTCTTCGAAGGGGTATTGGAAGGCTTGGAAATGCCTACCGAGCTTGTATTGTCATGGCAGAACGCGTACGTGATCCTTGAACAGCGATTCATCCAGCCCACACAGCAGGTGATCGTAACTGGCAATAACGCCAATGTCGAGGTGAATAGCAGCCAAACTGCACCTGGCGCTGATTCGCGGCATCTAGAACTAGGAATCCAGCGCCAAAAGTTTTATTTCCGTTTCTTACAGCAAGCACTTTCACAGGCAGAGACAACATTCAGATTCAGTGTCATTTTTACAATCGCAAGCGCACTCGTGCTCCTCGCTGGCGCGATTCTCACACTGATCCATGCCGACGATGAGTCAATTCAGTACCCGGCGATAGTTACGGGGCTGAGCGGTCTACTAATCACAACATGCGGCGGCGCATTCGCAGTACGCGCAAGTAGAGCCCGCGACCATCTCACACGTCAAGCTGACGTAATCTACGAAGATATTCAGTCAGATCACGCCATGGAGCGCGCCAATGCTTTGATAAACGACGTTAACGATATCGAATTGCGAGATCGACTTAAATCGATAACCGCGATTCAAGCGATGGGACTTAGCCCCCAGCCTATAAATTTAGAGAAACATTTACCAATAAAGAACCCTAGTGGACGACAGAAGTGAGCACTTATTTTCGAGCCTGCACCTCTAACCTCCAGGCCACCCGTTTGTGCCCGCGAGTACTGGTTGCTCGATTCCGGATGCCAGCACAAAATCGGCAGGAAGGCCGGGCGTAAGGATGTGTTTCGGCACATCTAGACGGCATGACTGCCATTTTCCGAACGCCGAGTTGTCATGCGGCAGGTTCGCGATGATCCAATCCCTGGGAATGGTGGCTATCGTGACTGGATCTAAATTAGAGTCAAGCCGCGCCACAACAAGAATCCAATCCGGATCTTGACGCATTACCCTTTCTTCGTTTCTACTGAGATAGAAGGACACCCTTCCGCGGCGCACTGTCGACTTAACCTCTAAATGCATTAGCATAGACCTGTGTGAAACAGCAATATCATACCCGAAACCATCTGACCGACTAGCAACGTGGTCTACTGCAGCTTCCGGCAATGTCTCGTTCAATAGAAATATAAGGGCAAGCTCGCCCGCATTCCCGACCCTCAACCTCTCCTCAGTGTCGACTTTTCCACAGAGCGCCGATAGACGGGCAAAAGCCGTGACATCATCGATCCCCAATTCTGCCGCTGCAATCTGCACGTCAGCAGGCAACTCCGCAGGGGAACCAATCAGCGCATCGCTGTCTGGCAGCCATGAAGCTTCGCTGTACATTAATGCTGCATCAAAGACCAATCCCGCAGCATGAGAGCCCATGCACGGATTGTCCAGAAGCCCCACCTCCCGAAGCCACGCGAATCCCGCGTCATACTGACTAGGAGTAAGGTCACTGTATTGCTCGACAGTCGAAAATACGGCTCTCAGCCGCACGTCTGCCTGAGAAGAAAGGTGCTCAAGCGATGGAAGGTGCTCAAGCCAGCGCAGGGCCGCCCGCAACACTGAGCTATGAGGAAGCGCCACGAAGATGCTCCTCCAGCGCTTTGACGTCATTCTTATCGAGTCCGCCACCGACAGATGGTTCTTCTTCTAAGTCTGCGAGCTCGCGCACAGTTGGGTCGTCCAGAATGGTGCCCATGATTGTTATCTTGTCGCCCAGGCGTTGGTCCACCACTTCATCGATCGTCCCAGCCGCGGCAAGAATTGTGATGCGAGTCTCGGTGTCGGGCGGAAGACCTAATCTGTGAATTCGATCGAGGCTTTGCAAGAATCGGCCCGCAGCGAAGTCTCGATCAACATACACAGCGTCGTGGCAGTGATGATGCAGACTTATCCCTTCACCTAACGTAGCGGGATTCGAAAGGAGGACCATACAACTAATATCATTGCGAAATCTTGCTATTTTATCTTCTCTGTCTTTCGTCCCGCCGTGCACGACAACTGGGGAAAATCTTTCAAGTATTCTCTCAAGCGTCAGCAAACTTCTAACAAAGGTCGACCAGACAAGCGTCTTCCTGCCTTGTTTGGCATTCGCTGCCACAATTGACAGAACTTCTTGGTATTTCGGAGACAATTCGTATGCAGGCAAATCGCGCATAAGATTGAATAGTGTCGAATTATGAGGAATTGGTAGAGGAGGAACTTGGTATGCCAAGGGCTCGTACCGGGTTGTCCCCACCGAGAGCAAAGCGGGGCTAGTTGCTGCCATCAGCAAATACATCACCGTTCGACCAAGCGCCTGGAAATCAGGTTCTGACTGAGCGGCTCGCGCCGAACGTTGCCCAATCAAGGCCTGATAGATCTCCTCATGCAGCGCGGGCAATGGGACAAGGCGCAGCGCTGCCCGGACTGGCGGCAACCCTAACTCCCTCTTCGTTGTCCGAACAAAGAGAGGTTTCAATACCCGGCTCGCGTGTGCGAGATCACCGCCCGCGACGGCTTGGACCACCTTCTGACGCCCGTACCCGGGCCACACGAAGCCGAAGAGATTTTCCAGATCCTTGACACCGTTGGGCGCTGGAGTTCCGGTTAGTATCAATCGATGACGAGATCGTGGCCCCAACGCCAAACACGCGGCACCATAGGTACCACCTGCACCTAGCTTCATCCGATGAGCCTCGTCGAGCACTATCATCGATGGACGGCTGGCCAGCCAACCCGCAAGCTCGTTGAGCGCACCGTCAAGTCGTTCGTAGTTGATGATTATTGCGTCAGCCGCAGAATCAGCACCTCGCGAATACAAATCCATCTGTAGCGGGTCAACTAGGCACTCCAGGTTCTCCGACTGCCAGGACTCCCGAGCCGATTTAGGGCACACGATGAGCAAACGTTCTATTCCACGAGAATTCCGTAGCGCTTGAAATACGGCTAGACCTACTCGCGTCTTTCCTGCACCAGGTACCGAAAAATTTGCGCCATGCCTAAGTGAGAGTAGTTTGACAATATCTCTGCGCTGAAACTCGGTTAGATCCCCCTTCCAATCCAAGCCGAGAAGAGTTGCGAAATAGGCTGAATCAATATTTTCTTCGTTTACAATTTCCGTATTAATAATATTGCCAATTGCCTTGGCATCCGTTGCGGTATCGCTGGCAAGTGCAGCCAGATGGGGATCCCATTCAACAGTGCGCGGGTATGGCCAATTCGCAACGGCAACGAGGTTGGTCAACAATTCATCAATATCGACTTCGACGGATGTAGTTGATCGTTGAATCGCTGTCCGGAATTTGAGTGCAAAGTTCCGCAAGTTCTCCTCATGACCCGGACTTACCCGAAATCTTGCGCGGGTGATTTCATCACCGAATAGGATCTCAAGACTGGCGCTTGCAGCATCCGTCATACCGTCTCCCGCGTGGCGTTCAGCAACCATGCAACACCGTCGCCAGGTGCGTCATAGGTACGAGCCGCAAGTTTAGCCAGACGAGTGAGACTTGCCCTCAGATCCAGCAATGCATCGTCAAATGCCTCATCATCCAGCGCGCGTTTACTTTTGGCCTCAGCGAACTCTGCAACGCACTGATTGACGTAATCAGCCGCATCGGACAGACGCTCAGGGACTGCGATCTTGCGCTTTTCGAGCTGCGCGTTAGTCCCAGCCAAACGAGCGACGTTTGTGAACACTAGACGCGCATTATTGACTGTCTTGCCTGCAGCCGCGATCTTCGCCGGCGGCAGGCTGCCACCCCCCCTTGACAACACCTTCGATTTCAGAAGGGTATCGGTCAGAGCTTGCACCACTTTGACATCCTCGTCTGCGTCGGGGAGGGCGATACCGGGCAGGCCTGGAATCTCGATGCTCGTGGATGCAACCTCGTGGAGCTTCAAATCTTCAGGCAGGCGATCCTTCAGGTATCTGTCGTAAAAATCTGTCTCCACAAGCCTCAACGTAGTCTTGGAATAGTCCATAAGAATGCCGGCAAGCCGCAATTCTTTGATCTTTTCCGCACCATCAGGATCGGTGGCAGCGAGTTTCGTGTATTCCCGGTACAGCTCACGGAGCTTCTCCTGATGCTCCTCGAAGTCCACGAGTCGCAGCTGCGCCCCATCGACGTGGCTCCGCTTAATTGTCGTTAGGATCAGATCATAGATCCATCTATCTCCGACCAACGTGGGTCGTTTAATATTAAAGTCACGCGCGACGTCTTCGGGGAGCCGCCCACTCGAAAGCTCGTCTTCGATCGCAATTAGGCGATTTATGTACGAATAGTCGCGTCGCTTATCTTTTCGAAGTTGAAGGGAAAGCTCAACTTCATTAATGTCGCGGCGCGATGTATCATCTGGAAGTACACCAACTCGAATATCCTTGATTCCTAGTTGCCGCAACGCGGCACATCGAGTATTGCCATCCACCAAAATGCCGTGGGGACTGATGATCCCCGGGTCCCGCTGGCCCGAATCGTCCAATTCGTTCATCAGCGCCTCGTAGTCCGGATCGACTTGATCCGGGTTTGAGGGCTTGCATCTCAGCAGATACGCCAGGTAGTTCTGAGCTTCGTCGCTCCACGGGTTCTCATCGAGCGTGCGATTGCGCGCGAGGTCGAGCGTTCGTTGAGCCCTAATGCGATGCGTGTCGGGATTGAGATAGAGCATGTCTACAGGCATTGAGATCACGTACAGGTGCTTCTGCTCCCCCCGCCAGTTCACCGTCACCTTGGCCCCGTTGTCTTGCTTGGCCTGCCGGAGTCTGCTGTGCACCATCAGGCCGACCTTCTCGCCTTCTGGTGGGATTCCGAACTGTCCTGCCATTGTGGGGCGCCTCCCATCGATCACCACGTTTGTTTGCCTGCAGATCATTTCACGACCGACCGACATCCGGATGGTTGTGGCCGAGATAGCGCGTCGCGCAGGCGTCCTCATCAGCCAGGGGCCCCTGGTCTGCGAACTTCCTGTATGCATGGTTCTATCTCGGCTACTACCTGAACGGAGCTCCTATGACCCTCCCCAACTGGCGCGACACAAGTGTCGGCGGCACGATGATCCGTGGCGGGCTGTGGCTCATCGACTTGGTCGGTGAAGGAAACACCTTCACGAAAGAGCAACTTCGAGAGGTCTTTCCGAAGGTCTCCCAGGCTGATCGCCGTGTCCGGGAGCTCCGCGACTACGGGTGGATCATCCACACCAACACCGACGACGGCCAGCTGGCGTCGAACGAGCAGCGGTTTGTCAAAGCGGGAGTCCCCGTGTGGGACAAGAACGCCCGGCGGCGCGCCGACCTTGCGAGGGCAGGTTCAGCAAGCAATCGACAGGAAGTCTTCAAGCAAGATGGCTACATGTGTGTCATTTGCGGTATTGGCGGCGGCGAACCGTACATCGACGACTCGAATCTGACGGCAGTTCTTGAAGTCGCTCGCCGTAAGGCACAGTTGCCTAGCGGCGAGATGAAGGTCATGTCCGTGACAGAGTGTCGGCGATGCCACGTCGGCAATCGCACGAAGGACGTGAACCTGGCCGAGGTTCTCGGCGAGATCCAAGCTCTCGACACCAACGATCATCGTCGACTGGCCCGATGGATCGACCGTGGACGCCGGGGATCCACCCCAATCGAGCGCGCGTGGATCGGATACCGTCAGCTTCCCGCAGATGCCCGAGCGCAGGTGCAAGTCCACCTGCAGTCGTAAGTCGGCTTGCAATGAGCCGTCGGCGGTCTTCGTGGATCAGCGGTTTGAGGCTAGTCGCCACTCCGGTGCGACAACTCCATACGAGAACGGGGAAGAGCGTTGACTTCGGTGGCGAAGCCGCGCTCACCCCATCGATCGAAGCTCAGCGACGACGGACTAGGCCCGAGAGTTGGCCGAACTGAATGCCACGGCTCCCGATCTTTGTCGTGAGCTTCTCGAGCATAAACGCCTCGCGCAAAAGCATCGCCAACGTCTGGCATGGGCCAGTCTGATCACTCACACGCTGGTTGGTCAGCTGTCCGGTCTGGTAGCGCTGTCAATCGTTGCGATCGTGGCTTGTCGTGCAATCGACAATGGTGCAGCGACGCAGGCGGCGACAATCGTTTGTACAGGAGCAGCAACCATAGTCGCGGTCTTCGTCACGCGCCGCGTCGTAGGCGGCAGAACAGATCGCCAAAGCGAGTCAACCGATACCACCGAGGAGCTCCCAAAGGCGTAGGCGGCAAAACAGTCACGGCCATCGCCGTCTTGCGAGCTCACCCGATCCTCGCCACGGATTCGGGGGCACCGCGGCAGCTCTCGTCGCGCCGGGCCTCCTCAGCCGAGGAACCGGCGCGACAGAGGCACAAGTATTGGAGCCGCAGGCCGCACCGTCTGAGCATTCGGCTGGAGCTGACCAACCCGTCGACCGCACGGTCTGTATGCGCAGTAGCTGCTGTCACCGAACAGCGAATTGCTGCGGCCCGCAGGCATCCCAGCTCGCAGTAGCAGGGCGGCGCAGACATAGCGACCGGCTATTTCGGAGCGTCCGCGCTCAACCGCGCCCGGATCCCATATGATCGCTCAGGTGTTCGGATGCACCCTTCAGAGCTTGAGTGACGGCGGCTACCGCGCTGTCCAAACTCTCATGCTCCCACAGGCGCACAACCTGCCAACCAGCCTCTACCAGTGCAGCATCAGCAGCGCGATCGCGTTCGACGTTCCTGCGAAGCTTCGGAGACCAGTACGATTCGTTGACCGCGGGGAGTCGGCCGTGCTCCGGGCAGACATGCCAGAAGCAACCGTCCACGAAGACCGCGACCTTACGAGCCGTGAAAACGACATCGGGCCGGACTTTCATTGCCCCAAGGTCGAGCCTGAAGTCTTTGCGGTACCGAAAACCCAACCGGTGCAGCGCTTTTCGCAATATGACTTCGGGTTTGGTATCGGTTCGGCGGATCGATCGCATGTTCCGGGAGCGCCCCTCGCTGGCGGGGGCAGGATACAAGCCCGTCCGGTGCGCTCGCTGCCGGGCGGCTTCCGATCTGTTCTCAGTCAAGTCTGTCCCAGTTCGACTCATACGGTTGCCATGCGGAAAGATACCTTGCCTGCGCATCCGCCTGTTGTCCGCGTCCAATCGAAAGGTACTAGTGTGACTGACCTTCGGGTAATCGAGATCTGCGCCGGCGCAGGCGGCCAAGCTCTGGGACTGGAACTCGCCGGCTTCGAACATGAGCTTGCGATCGAACTGGATACCAACGCCGCGAACACACTGAAACTGAATCGTCAATGGAGTGTTAAAGTCGGCGATGTTGCCGACACTGGCGCCGGCGGAGTCTGGAATCCAAAGGAATACGCAAGGGGCGAACGTGATCATCCCATAGATTTACTCGCCGGCGGAGTACCGTGCCCGCCCTTCTCAATCGCGGGAAAACAGCTAGGAGCTAACGACGAACGTGACTTGTTTGCCTGGGCGGTAGAGCAAGTTAAAGTGATTCAGCCTCGAGCGCTGATGCTGGAAAATGTCCGCGGGCTGAGTATGCCTCGCTTCGCAGGATATCGGCAGCATGTCCTCGATCAGTTGAACGACATCGGCTACTCAGCCGAATGGCGTCTCATGGAGGCGCACGAATACGGGGTGCCGCAGCTGCGACCCCGATTTGTCCTGGTTGCCATGAAGCATGAAGATTTCAGCTATTTCCATTGGCCGATTCCAACTGGTAACAAGCTCACCGTGGGACAGACTCTTGTCGATCTGATGAAGGTACGCGGCTGGGACGGCGCTGCGGCATGGGCTGAGAGGGCAGGCGGCATTGCTCCTACAGTGGTCGGCGGATCGAAGAAGCATGGTGGAGCTGATCTAGGCCCAACTCGCGCTAAGAAGGCATGGGCAGCAATGGGAGTCGATGCCTTTGGCATCCACGACCACGCCCCGCCTTACGGGCCAAAGCGGCCCATGACAGAGTACGGCCCCAAGCTGACCGTCGAGATGGTAGCTCGACTGCAGGGTTGGATATGGGCCAAGAATGAACTGCACAAGAAGCACCTTGAAGGCGGCAAGCTGTCCAACAGGGAATTGGAACAGCTTAGGCACGAGGTCGATCTCGCTGATACACCGCTGAGTTCGGAACAGAGGCGGAGGATCTGGATGTTTTCCGGCGCGAAGACTTCGCAGTACCGCCAGATCGGCAACGCATTCCCACCTCCGATGGCTGAAGCTGTAGGGCGTTCGATCGCTGCCGCGCTCAGGCGTGAGACCGCCTCTCATGATCGCGTTCTCGAATCTACACTTGACCCTATCTTCAAATACCTTCGTGAGCAGAAGGGATTTGCGGCAGTCGATGAAATCTCCGATAAAACCGGGCTTGGACTCGATGCCACTGAGATTGTCCGGCGAATCGAACTGCTTCGGCAGGATTTCGAGATACATGAAGAGGAGCATGAAACCGGTGTTCCGACCTATATGCTTGGAGAATTCCGCGCCTTCCGAGGAGAGGAGGGGCATGTTCGTCACGAGAATTTCCGAACGTACCTGTCTCGGATCAGCTGAAGAACGGCGCCCGAAACCGAGTCACCGTCAACAATACAAAATTCTTGGCGCTACGGCTCGCTGACCAAGGCGGGCATGGAAAACCGCAATGTTTGGTCGACATGCCTGACGGCTCAACAGGCTCCCACCTGCTGAGCCGTCAGACGAAAGCGAGTCAGGCCGCAGCTGCAAACCGGCCTCAAGAAGACCGGGACTGAAAGGTTTTGAGCGCACCGCAGACCAACCTCAAGCAGGTTGATGGCCTCATGTTCCCGCAACACTCGACCAAAGATTGACCGACAAGCGGCGAAGCAAGCTTGTGGACCGAGGCTTCATTACCTCACACTCTTTAGGTAACCTTCTTACATGGTTGCGGACGAACTGCCTCTGCCGGATAGCGCCGAGCTCCTGGCAACCCTAACGTCGGCTGAGGCTCGGCGTATCTACACCTTCCTGTATGCGCGGCGCTCGGATCCCCCCACAATGACCGAGATCGAGGCTCATCTCCAGGAATTGACGGGCTCTCCTCAGTCTCAGCGCGGACGCCGGGTTCGCGAACTATATCCCCATTTTCAGATAGACAAGACGAAAGAGCGGGTGCCCCGGTATGTCCTTGTCTCAAGGAGCACTCGTAACATAACCAAGTCAACGGCGATCAGCCTGCGGATCCGCGCTCAAGTCCTGGCCCCGCAGCGTTGCGCGATGTGCGGCGCAACTCCACTAGAAGACGATGTCAAACTTGTAGTGGATCACAAAGTGCCACAGAAATGGGGCGGAACCCATGAGTTGGAGAACCTCCAACCCCTCTGCACCGATTGCAATGCCGGCAAAAAAGATCATTTCGAGGCCTACGATCAGTATAGCGACCAGATCAGATCCGCCGCCATGCACGATGAGCCTCAGAAGCGGATCGGCGAGCTGTACCTGGCCTTCGGGGAGGGTGAATGGATCCCATCGGAAGTGATCGAAATTGTCGCTAGCGCCAAAGAATATCAAGATGACTGGCAGCGTCGCATGCGCGACCTGCGGTATCTTGGCTGGGATTACGCGTTCAGGAAAAAACGAGAGAGCGACAGAACCCGCACTTCGTATAAACTGACACGGTCAGCGCCGTGGCCAGAAAATATTATTGCAGCGATAAAAGCAGAGGAAGACCGGCGGGCAGAGAAGAAGAGAGACAGCTAGTTGAACAGGCGCACCCCACGGTGCTTTTTATCGGGAAGCTGGCCACTCTCAGGCGATGTAGTACGATCATGTTCATTGGGCGGTGGGCACTTAGTACGGCTAGTATAAACTTCGAAATATCGCAGGTAGCTGCAACCTAAGCGTAAGCCTCGAACAGTTAGCGCTCACATTTGGATATGAATATACCTTTGCGCAGAGGGCACGCAGTGCATCGATTTGCCCGAAACTATGCCCGACACAAGGGATTCTGTGAAGGATTTGCTGCGCAACCCCGCACTCGGCTAGACGAGACTTCGCTCTCACTGCTGCCGGAGCCTTCGCTACCGCTGCGATTTGGCGCTTTCAGCAGTACCAGCATCCGCGGCCAATGACCGCAAGTTGCTGCCGATCTACCCGCTAGCCGACGGACTGCGCTTTGCCGTGGTGGAGTCGTCAGCAAGCGGACCTGTGTATCCGAACTTCGCCTCGTGCACAGTGAGTACGAACATGACCGGGGTCGGGTCGTGCACGCTTGAGGTGACGCTGTACTGGCGGAATGTAGATACCGGGGAGAGCGGGTCTCGGACAGCGAAGGCGACCGGGCCTGGGTTCTGGATCAGTGATCCGAAGTCGTCGATCTTCCAACCGGGGTTCGGGAAGTTCGTCGGGACGGTCACGGTCAACGCATTGAGCGTGGGCTCGTCGGGCGAGGTGGAGTTCACCGTCGATCCTTATCAGGGCTGACACCGATCAGGAATCAAGAAGCGCTGGTCAGGGCTGCGGGCCTAGCGTTGAACCCATGGAACTCACACTCTCACAGACATTCATTGCCGCTGCCGACCACGATGCGGCGCTGACCTTCTATACCGAGGTGCTCGGGCTGGAGCTGCGCAACGATGTGCAGGCTCAGGGCCTGTTCTGGATCTCCGTCGGGCCGAAGTCGCAGCCGGATGTGACGATCGTGATCGAGCCGGCGGTGGGCGATCCGAACGCGTCCGAGGAGGACAAGAAGGCTGCCGCGGAACTGCTGTCGAAGGGGCTGTTGCGGGGGGTCATTTTCGGGACGGATGACGTCGATGCGACGTTCGAGCGGATCAGTGCGGCCGGTGCCGAGGTGTTGCAGGAGCCGACGGATCAGTTCTACGGGGTGCGGGACTGCGCGTTCCGGGATCCGTCCGGGAACATGATTCGGTTCAGTCAGCCGGTGAAGCAGGGCTGAGCAGAGACGATGAAGGCCTGGCACTCGGTGAGTGCCAGGCCTTTCTACGTGATGTCAGATGTAGGGGGTTGGTGAAGGGGCGCAGGGGATTTCGGTGGGGGTGCCGAAGGTGTTGAGCATCAGGGCGGCGACGGTGGGGTCGACCGAGATGGAGTTGTGGCCGGCCATGTTCACGGGGCAGACGTCCTGGAGGACGATGTTGGTCGCGTTGGGGCCCTCGCGGTAGCCGTTGGTGTAGGGGACAACTTCGGTGTCGGCGCGGGTCAGGAGGTTGGTGTATTCGACCCCGGGGGCGTAGACACCGGCGGCCTGGAGTTCGTGGATGTTGGCGGAGACGGGGAGCATGTCGACGCAGCCCTGACAGGTGTTGCCGAGGGCGGCGAAGGCCGGGTCCTGGATGCCGAGGGCGTAGACGGCGTTGACGGCCGGGTCGGCGACGTTGGTGCCGGCATAGATGGGGGCCAGGTTGAAGACCTGGTCGACGACCTCGGCGCCGCCGTCGACCAGGAGGTAGCGCGCGGCCACCAGGGTGCCCTCGGACCAGGGCAGCAGGTCGACCTTCGCGGCCCCGGTGGCGGCCAGGACGCGGGCGACGAAGTCACGTAATTCGGTGCTGGACTGGGCGATCGGGGCCAGGCCGCCGGTGCCGGCGAGGGCGCCGGACTGCCCGGGGTAGATGCCGTAGGTGACGGCGAAGACGCAGTAGCCGTTGTTGTGCAGCAGCGGGGCCATGGCGGGCCAGCCGGCGCCGTTGCCCAGGACGCCGTGGACTAGGACCACCGGTTGCGGGTGTTCCGCGGTCGGGACGCAGGACCAGTCGTTGGCACCGGGTGAGTCGAAGGGGGCCTTGGCGGTCAGTGCGCCGGTGACGAACGCCGGGACCGAATAGACGACCGGTAGTTGCTCGGGCTGTGCTGCGGCGTAGCCCGCGGGTACCAGCAGGACGGCGGCGAGGGCGAATCCGAGACGACTCCAGAACCGACGCAACTCAATCCTCCGAAGGTCGAGGCGCTCACCGTCAGTAGCCGAGAATTAGCTGTCACCCTAGCCAGCGAATTCGGCGGACCCCGCCAACGACACGAAAAGGCCCGGCACTCTTCGAGTGCCGGGCCTTTTCAGGCGTAAGAACTTACGCGGTTTCGGTGATCGGGCGATCGACCCAGCTCATCAGCCCACGCAGCTTGGCGCCGGTGACCTCGATGGGGTGCTCGGCGTTCGCCTTGCGCAGACCCTCGAGCTCCTTGTTGCCGCCCTCGACGTTGGCGACGAGGCGCTTGACGAAGGTGCCGTCCTGGATGTCCTTGAGGATGTCCTGCATGCGCTTCTTGGTGTCGCCGTCGATGACGCGCGGGCCTGACAGGTAGCCACCGAATTCGGCGGTGTCGGAGACCGAGTAGTTCATGCGGGCGATGCCGCCCTCGTACATGAGGTCGACGATGAGCTTGAGCTCGTGCAGCACCTCGAAGTAGGCCATCTCGGGGGCGTAGCCGGCCTCGACCATGACCTCGAAGCCGGTCTTGACCAGTTCCTCGGTGCCGCCGCAGAGCACGGCCTGCTCACCGAAGAGGTCGGTCTCGGTCTCTTCCTTGAAGGTGGTCTTGATGACGCCGGCGCGGGCGCCACCGATGGCCTTCGCGTAGGACAGCGCCAGGGCCTGGCCCTCGCCCTTCGGGTCCTGATCGACGGCGATCAGGGCGGGAACGCCCTTGCCGTCGACGAACTGACGACGCACCAGGTGGCCGGGGCCCTTGGGGGCGACCATGGCGACGGTGATGAACTCCGGCGCCTTGATCAGGCCGAAGTGGATGTTCAGGCCGTGGCCGAAGAACAGCGCGTCGCCGTCCTTCAGGTTGGGCTCGATGTCGTTGGTGAAGATGGAGGCCTGCGCGGTATCGGGCGCGAGCACCATGATCACGTCGGCCCAGGCCGAAACCTCGGCCGGGGTGCCGACGGTGAGACCGGCCTCTTCGGCCTTCGGGCGGGACTTGGAGCCCTCGGCGAGGCCGACGCGCACGTCGACGCCGGAGTCACGCAGGCTCAGCGAGTGCGCGTGGCCCTGGCTGCCGTAGCCGATGACAGCGACCTTGCGGCCCTGGATGATCGACAGGTCCGCATCGTCGTCGTAGAACATCTCGACTGCCACTGTGGGTATCTCCTTCTGATTTCTTCTTAGGTATTAGGTCCCGGCGGCAAGCATGCCGGGATCAGGGGGTTACTAGCGAGTCGCCGTGATGGACTTCGGCCCGCGGCCGACAGCGACGACACCGGACTGCACGATCTCGCGGATGCCATACGGTTCCAGCATCCGCAGCAGGGCGTCGAGCTTGGACCGGGTTCCGGTCGCCTCGACGGTCAGCGCGTCCGGGGACACGTCGATGACCTTCGCCCGGAACAGGGTGACGGCCTCGATGACCTGGGTGCGCACGCTCGCGTCGGCGCGCACCTTCACCAGGATCAGTTCGCGAGCGACCGAGGTGTCGGCGTCCTGCTCGACGATCTTGATGACGTTCACCAGCTTGTTGAGCTGCTTGGTGACCTGCTCGAGCGGCAGGTCCTCGACGGTGACGACGATGGTCATCCGCGAGATCTCGGGGATCTCGGTGCCACCGACCGCCAGCGACTCGATATTGAAGCCGCGGCGAGAGAACAGGGCGGCGACGCGCGCGAGCACGCCGGGCTTGTCCTCGACCAGGACGGACAGGGTGTGGGTCGTGCTCATTTCTGTCCCTCGTTCTTGGTCATCGCCTCGTGGATGACGGCGGGCTCGGCGGCGGCCTCGTCCTCGTCGAACAGCGGGCGGATACCGCGCGCGGCCATGATCTCGTCGTTGCCGGTGCCGGCGGCGACCATCGGCCACACCTGGGCGTCCTTGCCGACGATGAAATCGATCACCACGGGGCGGTCGTTGATGGACTGCGCCTCGCGGATCGCGGCTTCCACCTCGTCGGCGCTCTCGACCCGGATGCCGTGGCAGCCCAGGGCTTCGGCGAGCTTGACGAAGTCGGGGATGCGCAGGGTGTGGGTGCCCAGATCGGTGTTGGAGTAGCGCTTCTCGTAGAACAGGGTCTGCCACTGGCGGACCATGCCGAGGTTGCCGTTGTTGATCAGCGCGACCTTGATCGGCACGCCCTCGACGGCGCAGGTGGCCAGCTCCTGGTTGGTCATCTGGAAGCAGCCGTCACCGTCGACCGCCCAGACCTCCTTGTCCGGGGCGCCCATCTTGGCGCCCATGGCCGCCGGAACGGCGTAGCCCATGGTGCCGAGGCCACCGGAGTTCAGCCAGGTGCGCGGCTTCTCGTACTTGATGAACTGCGCGGCCCACATCTGGTGCTGGCCGACGCCGGCGCAGTAGATGGCGTCGGGTCCGGCGAGCTCACCCAGCTTCTCGATGACGAACTCGGGCGAGAGCGAACCGTCTTCCTGCGGGCCGTAGCCGAGCGGGTAGGACTTGCGCACGCCGTCCAGGTAGTTCCACCAGTCGCCGAGGGCCAGCAGCGGGCTGCCGGTCGCGGCCGGGTCGGCCTTGAGGGTCTCGATCAGTTCGGCGATCACCTCGCGGCAGTCACCCACGATCGGGACGTCGGCGTGCCGGTTCTTGCCGATCTCGGCCGGGTCGATGTCGGCGTGGATCACCTTGGCGTTGGGCGCGAACGAGTCGAGCTGACCGGTGACCCGGTCGTCGAAGCGGGCACCGAGGGTGATCAGCAGATCGGAGCGCTGCAGCGCGGCCACGGCGCCGACGGTGCCGTGCATGCCGGGCATACCCATGTTCAGGGTGTGGCTGTCCGGGAACGCGCCGCGGGCCATCAGGGTGGTGACCACGGGGATGCCGGTCAGCTCGGCCAGCTCCAGCAGCTCGGCCGACGCGTCGGCCTTGATGACGCCGCCGCCGACGTAGAGCACGGGGGCCTTGGCCTCCATGATCATCCGGGCGGCCTCGCGCACCTGCTTGCCGTGCGGCTTGGTGACCGGACGGTAGCCGGGCAGCCGCATCTCCGGCGGCCAGCTGAAGGTGGTCTGGTTGACCAGCACGTCCTTCGGGATGTCGACCAGCACCGCGCCGGGACGGCCGGAGGAGGCCAGGTAGAACGCCTCGGCCATCATACGCGGGATGTCGATGCCCTCGGTGATGAGGAAGTTGTGCTTGGTGATCGGCATGGTGATGCCGGAGATATCGGCTTCCTGGAAGGCGTCCGTGCCGATCAGGCTGCGGCCGACCTGGCCGGTGATGGCCACGATCGGCACCGAGTCCATCTGGGCGTCGGCGATCGGGGTGACCAGGTTGGTCGCGCCGGGGCCGGAGGTGGCCATACAGACGCCGACCTTGCCGGTTGCCTGGGCGTAACCGGTGGCCGCGTGGCCCGCGCCCTGCTCGTGGCGCACCAGCACGTGGCGCACCTTGGTGGAGTCGAAGAGCGGGTCGTAGACCGGGAGGATCGCGCCACCGGGAATGCCGAATACGGTGTCGACGCCGAGCTCCTCGAGCGAGCGGACGACCGACTGCGCGCCGGTGACCTTCTCGGGCGGGACCTGGCGGCGGTTGGCCGCGGTCGTCGGGCCGGCAGCAGTACCCTGCTGATTCGCCGAAGGCGCTGGCCTGCGGGCCGAGGGCCCGGGCCGTGCGGTTGGTGCACTCACCGTCTTCGTTCCTAACTTCTTCGTTCTAGACCCCGGACAAACCTTGCTGTGCTTGGCACGTGGCGCCCACGAGCGCCCCGTGCCGGACATCAGTCCTGGACACAAAAAAACCCTCGACAGCCAGGCTGTTCGAGGGTGGCGCGTCGCAACGCGAGCTTCGTAGTCGACTCAGGGAGTCAAGCTCAACGCTGGACGCGCCGGCTGATTACGAGAAGCTCGTTTGGATTCACGCGGACGACGTTATGCGGGCGTGAACCGGTGAGTCAAACTTCTGACTCGTGGCGTCTCATTATGTGAGACAGTGCGGTTGCTTGTGTCCATTCACCAGGATGCGAGGATGGTGGTGTGTCATCACCGCATCAGTCCGTGCCACCGGCTAAATCGTCCCACACCTCCGCTGCGGAACCCGCCACGGGTGGGTCCGAAGTGAAGGTTATTCGGATTCCGCAGACGACCTACCTAGCGGTGGTCGTGCTGTTCTTCTGCGTCTTCTTCTTCTTCGCGGGCTGGCCGATCGGGCTGTGGTGGCTGCTGCTGCTGCCGTTCGGCGTCGCGTGGTGGATCGAGCGCACGCAGACGCGGGTGTCGGAGGCGGGCCTGGACCTGCGCACCGTCCGCGGTTCGCGGCACATCGATTGGGCGGAGCTCAAAGGCGTTTCGGTGCCCAAGCGCGGCTACGTGCGGGCGCACCTGAGCGATGACTCCCAGGTGAAGCTGCCCGCCGTCGGCTACGACCGGCTGCGCGATCTGATCGAGGCGTCGCAGGGCCGCATCCCCGACCTGTTCGCCGCCGCCCGGGACGCGGAGGTGCGCGAATACGAGGAGCGCAAGGCGGCCGAGGCCGCCGCGGCGGCGGAAAGTGACGAAGCAGACACTTCCAAATAGTGAGACGCCGGATCCCAGCGCAAACCGCGGAATATTCGCTGCGACCGGCTCGCTAGACTGGGCGAAGCTTCGCGATCAGCGAGCTTCGGCCGAGCCGTTTCGGGCACTCCCCGATGACACCGCCGGCACCCGCGACACCCTTCGCGGGTCCCGGCTCCCAGCTGCGCCGTCGCACATCAGCCCCCGCGACCTCTCGAGGATCCAGCCATGCCACCGCTTCGCTCACGCACCACCACCGTCGGCCGCAATGCCGCAGGCGCCCGTTCACTCTGGCGCGCCACCGGTATGACCGACTCCGATTTCGGTAAGCCGATCATCGCCATCGCGAACTCCTACACCCAGTTCGTTCCCGGCCACGTGCACCTCAAGGACGTCGGCGACATCGTGGCCGAGGCGGTGCGCGCCGCCGGCGGCGTCCCGCGCGAATTCCACACCATCGCGGTCGACGACGGCATCGCCATGGGCCACGGCGGCATGCTGTACTCCCTGCCCTCGCGCGAGATCATCGCCGACTCGGTCGAGTACATGGCCAACGCGCACACCGCCGACGCCCTGGTCTGCATCTCCAACTGCGACAAGATCACTCCCGGCATGCTGAACGCCGCCATGCGGCTCAACATCCCCGCCGTGTTCGTCTCCGGCGGCCCGATGGAGGCCGGTAAGGCCGTGGTCGTCGACGGCGTCGCGCAGGCGCCGACCGACCTGGTCGTGGCGATCTCCGCCAGCGCCAACCAGGCCGTCTCCGATGCCGGGCTGGACGAGGTCGAGCGCAGCGCGTGCCCGACCTGTGGTTCCTGTTCGGGCATGTTCACCGCGAACTCGATGAACTGCCTGACCGAGGCACTCGGCCTGGCGCTGCCGGGCAACGGCTCCACCCTGGCCACCCACGAGGCCCGGCGGGCGCTGTTCCAGCGGGCCGGTTCGGTGATCGTCGACATCGCCAACAAGTGGTACCGCGAGGACGACGCCTCGGTGCTGCCGCGCAACGTGGCCAACGAGAAGGCCTTCCGCAACGCGATGGCGCTGGACGTGGCGATGGGCGGCTCCACCAATACGGTGCTGCACACCCTGGCCGCCGCGCAGGAGGGTGAGATCGACTTCGATCTGACCACCATCGACGAGATCAGCCGCCGGGTGCCCTGCCTGTCCAAGGTCTCGCCGAACTCGGATTACCACATGGAGGACGTGCACCGGGCCGGTGGCATCCCCGCCATCCTGGGTGAGCTGCGCCGCGCGGGCCTGCTGCACGAGGACGTCTCCACCGTGCACACCCGCAGCTTCGACGAGTGGCTCGACACCTGGGACATCCGCTCCGGCAAGGCGTCCGAGGAAGCCCTCGAGCTGTTCCACGCGGCCCCGGGCGGCGTGCGCACCACCGAGCCGTTCTCCACCGAGAACCGCTGGTCCTCGCTGGACACCGACGCGGCCGGCGGTTGCATCCGCGACAAGGAGCACGCCTACACCGTCGAGGGCGGGCTGGTCGTGCTGCGCGGCAACATCGCTCCCGACGGCGCGATCCTCAAGACCGCGGGCATCGAGGAGGATCTGTTCTCCTTCCAGGGCCCGGCCGTGGTGGTCGAATCCCAGGAGGAGGCGGTCTCGGCGATCCTCGGCAAGAAGATCAAGGCCGGCGATGTGATCGTGGTCCGCTACGAGGGCCCCAAGGGCGGGCCGGGCATGCAGGAGATGTTGCACCCCACCGCGTTCCTGAAGGGCTCGGGCCTGGGCAAGAAGTGCGCGCTGATCACCGACGGCCGCTTCTCCGGCGGCACCTCCGGCCTGTCGATCGGGCACATGTCGCCCGAAGCGGGTGCGGGCGGCGCGATCGGCCTGATCGAGAACGGCGACCAGATCCGCATCGATGTCGCCTCCCGGGCGCTCGAGGTGCTGGTCGACGACGCGGTGCTGGCCGAGCGGCGCGCCAAGATGGACGCCTCCGAGCGGCCCTGGCAGCCGGTCGACCGGCAGCGCCCGGTGACCACCGCGCTGCGCGCCTACGCCGCGCTGGCCACCTCGGCCGACAAGGGCGCGGTCCGCTACGTGCCGTAATCGGCAGCAGCGCAGTCGAGAACGAGAAACGCCCCCTCCGGCCGGAGGGGGCGTTTGTTCGATTCGGGGGCCTAGTCGAACGGGCCGATGCCCGTCAGCGGGTTGCCGCCGTGCAGGAACCAGTAGGTGAGAATCGCCACGGCCACGGCCAGCAGCAGCACCACGAAGGTGCCCCAGGCCGGGCGGGTGGCCCAGCCGCGACTGCGATCCAGCGACCAGCGGCCGGGGCCGGTCAGCAGCAGCGCCGCGGCCCCGCCGGTGAGGACGCTGTCCAGTTCGACGCCGCTTTTGGTGCCCGCGTTGTACTGGAAGCCGGGGATCATGCCCTGCTTCCACAGCCAGGCGTTGATGATCACGGCGAGCACCGCGCCCGCGGCGAGCGGGGTGGCCAGGCCGAGCACCAGCAGCACACCGCCGAGCAGTTCGCCGGTGGTGACGAGGATCGAGGCCAGGGTGGCGTGATCCCAGCCGCCGCCGGTCATCATGTCGCGGGTGCCGTCCAGGCCGGGGCCGTGGAACCAGCCGGTCAGCTTCTGCAAGCCGTGATAGATGAAGGTGCCGCCGACGGTCAGGCGCAGCAGGAACAGACCGAAATCCAGGGTGCCGCGCCGGTTTTCGGCCGCACGGCGGCGCAGCGCGGAGCTGGGCGTGCCCGGGGCGGCCGCGGCGGGCGGAATGCTGGCGTAGGAGTAGGGCGGGGTCTGGCCGGCCTGCTCGCCGACGGTGGGAACGTCGGGATCCAGGCCCAGTTCCTCGTCGGTGCGGGGCACGTCCTTGCGCAGTTCGGGGCCGCCGCCGACGCGCGGGAACTGCCCGGTCGGCGAATCGTAGGGGCTGCTCACGCCGCGGCCGGTGGCCGTCGCGTCGGGATCACCGGTAGGTTCCTTGGGCTTGTCTGTCACGACCGCACCTCGCTCCCGATAAGCGCCGCCGAGGGTGGCGGTGCTGCCTCCATGGTTCGCTCACTGCGCTCACTCACGGGCATACCATATGCCGCACGATCGTTCGGCGGGAGACTTACCCGTGACGGCGTGTCAATCCCAGCGTGTCGCGCGCGACGCTGTTACGCGCGCGAGACCCGGATCGCGACAACACCGACCCGGAAGCAGCGCAGGCGACGGTATTTCCGTAACGTCACTACCATGAGTTTGGTTGTCGCGGGCCGCGTCGCCCTGAGTCTGGCGCTCGGCTCGGTCCTCCTGGTCGGCTGTGCGCGTTTCGACGATTCCGCCGCCAGCCCGTTCACACCCGAACCCACCTTCGCGCCCGCGAACCCCAAGGCGCCGAAGTCGACCCAGAAGCCGCCGCCCCGCCCGGAGGGGCCGTGCATCGACCCGGATCCGGCCGTGATCAGCACCTGCCTGGATTCCACCGGTGGCATTATCGCCCTAGGTGACAGCGCACTGGTCGCCGAGCGGCGCACCGGCCGCATCCTCCGGACCGTGCCCGTCGGCGAGAGCGATCCGCAGGTGCCGCCGGTCGAAGTCGCCAAGATCGACGTGGACGCCTCCGGTGACGGCGGCATCACCGATCTGGCGCTCTCCCCCACCTTCCACGAGGACGGCCTGCTGTACGCGTTCATCACCACCGGGTCCGACAACCGGGTGGTGCGGATCTCCGAGGGCGGGCAGGCCAAGGACATCCTGACCGGAATCCCCAAGAGCGCCACCGGCAATCAGGGTGCACTCGAGTTCATCTCGCCGACCGATCTGCTGGTCAAGACCGGCGACGCCGGCAATCCCGGGCTCGCTGCGAACCCGGCGTCGCTGGCAGGCAAGGTGCTGCGGATCAAGTCGCCAGCGCCGGGCGCCACCCCCGAGGTCGTGCTGTCCGGGCTCGGCATGGGCGGCGATCTGTGCTGGGACGGCGCGGACAGCACCTGGGTCACCGACCGCACCGCCACCGAGGACCGGTTGCAGCGCATCGCCCGGGACGGCTCGGTCAGCACCGGGTGGACCTGGCCCGATCATCCCGGCGTCGCGGGCTGTGCGGCGGGGCTGGAGATGGTGGCGATCGCGATGACGAACGGCAAGGCGCTCGCGATCGCCGAGGTCGACAAGCAGACCAGCGCGATCACCACGCAACCGGCACTCACCAACCAGGACAAGTACGGCCGCCTCGGCGGTGCCGCGGGGGCCAGCGACGGCGCGATCTGGGTCGCCACGGTCAACAACGACGACAACCACGGCCCGTTCGACGACCGCGTGGTGAAGATCCCGCCGCCCTCGGGTGGCGGCGGCACGCCGGACTAGCAGACGCGAAAGGCGTCCCGCGCGCACGCGGGACGCCTTTTTCGTGTCGTAGCTAGCTGGCGCCGCAGGCTGCCAGGACCAGTTCGCGAACGCGGGCGGCGTCGGCCTGGCCGCGGGTGGCCTTCATGACATCGCCGACGATCTTGCCGGCGGCCTGCACCTTGCCGGAGCGGATCTTCTCGGCGATGTCCGGGTTCGCGGCGAGCGCCTTCTCCACCTCGGTCTGCAGCGCGGAGTCGTCGGACACCATGCCCAGACCCTTGGCCTCGACGATCTGCGCCGGTTCGCCCTCGCCCGCGAGGACGAAGTCCACGACCTGCTTGGCGACCTTGCTGTTGATGGTCTTGGCCTCGACCAGCTTGATCACCTCGGCCACCTGGGCCGGGGTGATCGGCAGCTCGGCGAGGGCGACCTCGCGGTCCTTGGCGGTGGCCGCGAGCGAGTTGCCCCACCAGGCGCGGGCGGTGTCCACCGAGGCGCCGGCGTCGACCGTGGCGATGATCAGATCCAGCGCGCCCACGTTGACCAGGTCGCGGAACACCTCGTCGGACAGGTTCCAGTCGGCCTGCAGCCGGGTCCGGCGCAGCCACGGGTATTCGGGGATGGTGCCGCGCAGGGTCTCGATCCAGTCGGCGTCGGGCGCGACGGGTTCCAGGTCCGGCTCCGGGAAGTAGCGGTAGTCCTCGGAGGTCTCCTTCACGCGACCGGGCGAGGTGGAGCCGTCGGTCTCGTGGAAGTGGCGGGTCTCCTGCAGGATCGTGCCGCCCGCGGTGAGCACCGCGGCCTGGCGGCGCATCTCGTAGCGCACCGCGACCTCGACCGACTTCAGCGAGTTCACGTTCTTGGTCTCGGTGCGGGTGCCGAATTCCTTGGCGCCCTTTTCCATCAGCGAGACGTTGGCGTCGCAGCGCAGCGAACCCTGTTCCATCTTCACGTCGGAGACGTTGAGCGAGCGCAGCACCTCACGCAGCGCGGTCACATACGCGCGCGCCACCTCGGGGGCGCGTTCGCCGGCGCCTTCGATCGGCTTGGTGACGATCTCGATCAGCGGCACACCGGCCCGGTTGTAGTCGAGCAGCGAGTGGCTGGCGCCGTGGATGCGACCGGTCGCGCCGCCGACGTGTAGCGACTTGCCGGTGTCCTCCTCCATGTGCGCGCGTTCGATCTCGACGCGGAAGGTGCTGCCGTCGTCCAGCAGCACATCGAGGTGGCCGGGGCCGCAGATCGGCTCGTCGTACTGGCTGATCTGGTAGTTCTTCGGCTGGTCCGGGTAGAAGTAGTTCTTGCGCGCGAACCGGCCCCACGGGGTGATCGAACAGTTCAGCGCGAGACCGATCCGGATGGCGGACTCGACGGCCTTCTCGTTCACCACCGGCAGCGAGCCCGGCAGGCCCAGGCACACCGGGCACACCTGGGTATTGGGCTCGGCGCCGAATTCGGTGGGGCACCCGCAGAACATCTTGGTCGCGGTGGACAGCTCGACGTGGACCTCCATGCCCAGCACCGGCTCGTAGCGGGTGAGGACGTCGGCATAATCCATCAACTCGACCGTGGCTGCACTCATGGCGACCATCCTATGTAAGGCGGTCGGGGCGGCCCAAGCTGGATCGCGCTGACGCTACTTCGGCGGGAAACGCTGGGTCAGCCAGCCGGTGATGTCGGTCAGTACCTCGGGTGCGATGGTCGTTTCGATGGTGGTGTATTCGCTGAGCTGGCCGGTCGGCGCGGGCTGCATCAGGTGGTTGAGCCCGGGGTAGACGCGCACCGTCTGGTCGGGGTTCGCCGCGAGCACCTCGCGCATCCGCTGCGCGCTCTGCGCGGGCGGGACCTGCAAATCCTTGTCGCCGTAGAAGGCGAAGACCGGGATGCGCAGCGCGGACAGGTCCGGGCCGGGGTCGTAGGCCAGGAAGGCGGCCATGTACCGGCTGTTCATCGCGTCCATGGCGGCCTCGGACTGCTGCTGGTCGGCGGGGAGCGTCCGGTTGTGCCGCAGCTGGATCTGCTTGGCGGCGGCCGGGAGGCCCTTGGCCAGGAAGTCCGACCAGTCGGAGACGTAGCGCACCTGGGTCTCGATCTCTTCCGGGGTCGCGCCGCCCGCGGCGAGGATCACCCGGTTCTGCTCGATCAAGACGTCGCGACCGGCCACCGACGGGCCCGCCATCGAGATGACGAAGGCGACGCCGCTGTCCGGCTTCGCGGCGACCTTGGGCGCGAGGTAGCCGCCTTCGCTGTGCCCGAGCAGGCCGACCCGGTTCTTGTCGATGTCGGCGCGCCCGCGCAGGAAGCTCACTCCGGCGGCGGCGTCAGCGGCCAGATCGTCGTAGTTCGCGTCGTCGAGCTTGCCGCCGGTCCCGCCGACGCCGCGATCATCGGCGCGCAGCACCGCGTAGCCCGCGCGGGTCAGCGTGTCGGCGAGCAGCAGGAAGGGCTTGTGCCCCATCAGTTCTTCGTTGCGATCCTGCGGCCCGCTGCCGGTGATCAGCAGCACCGCGGGGAACGGACCGTTGCCCTGCGGCTTGGTCAACGTGCCCGCGATCTTGATCGCCCCGTTGCTGTAGCCGACGTCCTCCGACTGATACGGGTACGGCGGCTTGGGTTCCTGCGGCCGATTCAGCTGCGCGACCTTGCCCCGCTGCATCGACAGCGGAAACGACTGCCCGGACTGCGTGAAATCCCCGGTGATCTTGTCGGCCCCGGAGTCGTAGCGCCCCTTGAACTTCGGATCACCCGGCACATCCGGAATGGCCCACTCCACGCCATCCCGGCTCGACTTCACATCTTTCAGCGGCTGTGCCGCGGTGCCCTGCAACGGAATATCGATGGTGCCGGTGCCGTCCTTGGTGAACGTCACCCCGACCGGCAGGGGCTGCCCGGGAATCTCGATCGCCCCCTGCCACTCCCCGATCGTCGGGTCCGGCGGATTCGACTCCTCCGAGCACCCGGCCACCAGCACACCAACCACCAACAGCACCAACGCGATCAGTCGCCCGCTCCGCATGGCATCCACAGTACCGACGGGTGGGCGGCGCCTACCCGAAGAAGGCTTCGGCCTCCAGGTAGCGGTCCTGGGGGACGCGCTTGAGTTGTTTGGTGGCTTCGGAGAGGGGGACGAGGTCGATGTCGGTGCCGCGCAGGGCGACCATTTGGCCGAAGTGGCCGTGGTGCACGGCTTCGGCGGCGTGCAGGCCGAAGCGGGTGGCCAGGACGCGATCGTAGGGGGTGGGGCTGCCGCCGCGCTGGATGTGGCCCAGGACGGTGGTGCGCACCTCCTTGCCGATGCGGCGTTCGATTTCGGCGCCGAGCTGCTGGGCGACACCGGTGAAGCGCTCGTGGCCGAACTCGTCGATACCGCCCTGGCGCAGGGTGAAACCGGAATCCGGTGCGGGCGCGGAACCTTCGGCCACCACGCAGATGAAGTGCTTGTCGCCGCGCTGGAAGCGGCGCTTGATCATGGCGCAGACCTCGTCGATCTCGAACGGCTGCTCGGGCACCAGGGTGAGGTGCGCGCCCGCGGCCATGCCGGCGTGCATGGCGATCCAGCCGGCGTGCCGGCCCATCACCTCGACGAGCATGACGCGCTGATGCGATTCCGCGGTGGTGTGCAGGCGGTCGATGGCGTCGGTGGCGATACTCAACGCGGTGTCGTGGCCGAACGTGACGTCGGTGCAGTCGATGTCGTTGTCGATGGTCTTGGGCACGCCGACCACCGGCACGCCCTCGTCGGACAGCCAGCTGGCGGCGGTCAGGGTGCCTTCGCCGCCGATCGGGATGAGCGCTTCGATGCCGTTGTCGTCGAGGGTGCGCTTGATCTGGCCGAGCCCCGCGCGCAGCACCTCGGGGTTGGTGCGGGCGGTGCCGAGCATGGTGCCGCCCTTGGTGAGCAGCCGATCGGTGCGGTCATCGTTGGCGATGGCGATCTTGCGGTCCTCCAATAGGCCGCGCCAACCGTCCTGGAAGCCGACGACCGCGTCGCCATAGCGGCCGTTCGCGGTGCGAACGACCGCGCGGATCACCGCGTTCAGCCCTGGACAGTCTCCGCCTCCGGTCAAGACTCCGATACGCATGGCCGCCATCATGCCAGCGTTTCCCCGGCGGTGTTCGCCACGCCCCTGGGTGTTCAGGCCGCGCACTTACCGCCGGCGAGTTCGTCCAGGTGCTGGCTCAGCAGCGCCGCCATCTTGTCCAGGGCGGCCATGCCGTCGTTGAAGGCGCCCGAATCCGGTTGCGCCGCAAAGGCGACCGCGATCTGACCGACCTCGGTGTCGAGCACGCCGAACTGCCGCACCAGGTAGGACCCGGAGGCGTCCGGGCCCCAGCCGCCCTTGAATTCGGCACCGCTGAACGCGCCGAGACCCCAGCGGTGAGCCGGGATGATCTGCGCCATCATGTTCAGCACGGTCGAGGCCTGCGGCAGGCACGGCAGGGTGGAGGCGAAGCGGACCTGTTCGGCCAGCGACCATTCCGCCTGCCCGAACGAGGAATGCTCGGCGCGGGTGCGGGTGGCCGGCACCACGGTCTTGGTGTCACCGCCTTCGCGCAGTACGGCTTCCACCGCTTTGGCCGCCTCCTGCGCACCGCCGAGGGCCTGCCACAGCGCGTCGGCGGCGGCGTTGTCGGACTGGGTGATGGCGGTGGTCCCGTTGTAGCCGGCGTTGGCCGGATTGCGGCGCACCGCGGCCAGGGTCAGCGGCACCTTCATGGTGGACCAGGCCGGGCCGGTGGACCAGTCGCCGAAGGCCACCATCTGGCTGCCGCCGACCGGCATGACGGCCAGGCCGAGATGACCGCGCCACCCGGCCTGCAACTGCTGGAAGCTGTGCGCGAGCGTGCCCGGCACCGTCATCGAGAGGTTCTGCTGCTCGGTGCGGGCCGCGGCCTGGGTGATGGTGGTGGGTTCGCCCGCGGTGCCGGTCCCGGCGTCCTGCGCGCAGGAGGTCAGCATGAGCAGTGCGAACACACTGCCGCCCAGTGCCTTTCGCACACGGCTACTAGACATCGTCCTTGTCTCCCAGCCAGGTGCCGATGGCGTGGTCAACAAGCATGGTCACCTCCACATACCCGCCCGATACCGCCGGGCGGCCGGGCCCGGAGCCGGCGAACAGTAGTTGGTCGCCGCCGACCGCACCCGAGAACTTCTTCTCGCTATCCCAGAGAACGTACTAGATGAACTGCCCGGCGCCGCCCTGCTCGTGCGCAAAAACCTTGGCGCATCCCGTGCTCGCGCGCTATCGATGCACCAGCCCGCCGGTTGCCAGGGCGAGCACCAGCGGCACCGCCGCGAGCGCCAGACAGGCCAGGACATTCGTCCACTTGTAGGCGACCAGGACCGCCACGAACTCGCGAAACATGGCGCTGGGCAGGTAATAGAAAGCGGTGCGCGCCCCGGTGACCTCGGCGTCCAAGCCCAGTCGCCGGGCCAGGATCGCGGTGCGCAGCACATGGAAATTGCTGGTAACCAGAACCATTCGAATCTTGCTGCCGCGATCGCCGAGCAGGCGCTTGACGAACAGCAGATTCTCCCTGGTCGTGGTGGAGCGCTGCTCGGTGGCGACGCAATCCTCGGGCACGCCGCGCGCGATCATGTACTCCGCCATCGCCGTCGCCTCCGGTACGGCCTCGTCCGGGCCTTTGCCGCCACTGGCGATGATCACCGGCCGCCGGCCCTCGGCGATCTCGGCCCAGTAGATGTGGATCGCGCGATCGAGCCGGTCGGCGAGCAGCGGCGAGACCCGCGCGCCGACCAGGCCGGAACCGTGCACGACGATCGCGTCCATCCCCGGCCGGTACGGCATCCAGCCGTAGACCAGCGAGTACAGCACGAAGCTGGTGAACACGAATCCGATGTAGCACAGGGCCATTGCCAGCGTGGAGAGCAGGACCGAGCGGAGATTTCCGGTGACCACGGCCACGACCAGCATCACGTAGGGCACCGTCAGCACCACCCCCGGGCCGATCGAGAGCAGGTTGGCGATGCGCATGCCCTCGTTGCGCATCATCTTCAGGCCGTTGCCGAGCAGCAGCCCCGCGAAGGTGAGCACGGCGATCGGCGACAGCACCACCAGGACACCCGTCAGGGTCCGGACCAGGTCGCCCTGACCGCCGGAACCGGCGATCCACACGCCGGTCACCGTGACACCTAGTAGCAGCCAGACCCCGTTGCTGATGCGCCGCCGATCCGCGTGGAATCTCAGCGCGAACACTCCCAGCAGGACGAGGCCGACCGTGAGGAAAATCACGACGACACTGTAGGCGTGCGGATTTCGCCGACCGACCGCAGCCCCGCCAAGAACACGACCGCGACGTCGTCTTCCAGCCCACCGCTGGACGCGGCGGCCACCTCCACCCGGCCGATCAGCTCGTCGACGTAGTCCGCGCCGCCGCGGGCCACCACGCTGTTGGCCAGCGCCAGCAGTCCGTCTTCGCCGAGCCGGCGGCCCCGCTCGTCGATGCGCGCCTCGAACAGGCCGTCGGTGAGCAGCAGCAGCCCGTCGTCCGGGGCCAGGGCCAGCTCGCTCAGCGGCCACTGGGCGCGCCCCGGCAGGAAGCCCAGCGCGGGGCCGCCGGGCGGATGCACCCACTCGGTCCCGGCCGCCGAACGCACCAGCATGCCGGGATGTCCGGCCCGCAGCACCTGCACCGTGTCCACGCCGGGCCGGGCCCGCAGCGTGGTCACCGTCGCGAAGAAATTATCGCCGGTGCGCTCGGCGACCAGGACCTCCTCCATCAGGCGCAGCTGCCGCACGCCGGTGATGCCCGCGAGAACCAGCGTGCGCCAGGCCAACCGGAGTCCGACGCCGATCGCGGCCTCGTCCGGGCCGTGCCCGGACACGTCGCCGATCAGCGCGTGCACCGTGCCGTCGGCGTCCTGGACGACGTCGTAGAAGTCGCCGCCGATCAGCGCGTTGTCGCGGCCGGGGCGGTAGCGCGAGACGACGTCCACCACCCGCTCCCCGCGCAGCAGCGGCGTGGGCAGCAGCCCGCGTTCCAGGCGCGCGTTCTCCTCCGCGCGCAGCTTGCTCAGCCGCAACTCCGCCGTCGTGCGTTCGGCCTGCTTGCGCTGGATCGCGTATCGGACGGCGCGGCCGAACAATTCGGGCTCGACCCGTCCCTTGACCAGGTAGTCCTGCGCACCGGCGGCCACCGCAGCCAGGCCGGTCTGTTCCGCGTCCAGACCGGTCATCACCACCACGGCGACCTGGTCGGTGTAGCGGCGCAGCCGCGCCAGCGCGTCCAGCCCCTGCGCGTCGGGCAGGTGCAGGTCGAGCAGCACGCAATCGGGCAGCCCCACGGCCAGCCGGGCCCCGGCCTCGGCCAGGGTCCGCACCCACTCCAGCCGCAGGCCGGGCGCACCGTCGGCGACCAATTCCTCGACCAGCAGGGCGTCTCCGGGGTCGTCCTCGACCAGCAGCACCGAGGCCATTCCCCGGGCACGCATCGACAACGCCGCCTCCGATCACTCAGGTGGCGGCAGGAGCGCACGCCGAACTCGGCTCATCGGCGAGTTTTTGGACCGAGAGGCGAGAAGATATTACCCAGATCAGGGTGGAACGGGGATGCGTGCATCTTGTACCCCCTCGCGCGCGTCCTAATCCTTCCGAACAACATCACCAGCAACCGCTTGGTAGCGCGGGAATCGGGTATGCCGGGCTCGAGCAGGGAGGTGACACATCACGAATCCGTCGACGCCGGCCCCCTTGGACCTGACATTTCCGGCCGATCCGGCCCGCCTATCGGACGCGCGCGAGGCGCTGCGCCAGTGGCTCACGGACTGCGGTCTCGACGCGCGCCGGGCCTACGACATTTTGCTCGCGACCGACGAGGCGTGTGCCAACGCCATCGAGCACGGCTGCCGCGATCGCGACGACGGCATCGTGCGGCTGCGAGCCGCGGTCGAGGACGGGGCGCTGCGGATCCTGGTCTCCGACAACGGCCGCTGGGACCCGCCCGCCGCACAGCAGGACGACTACCGCGGGCGCGGCCTGCAACTCATGCGATCGCTGATGGACCAGCTCGACGTGCGGACCGGAACCGAGGGCACCACGGTCGAGTTGCGCGTGGGGCTCGCGGCCGCGGAGCCGCAGGCCACCGACAGCCGCGACTCCGCCGCGCGTTAGCGCGCGGGCCAGGCATACAACGTCAGCGTGAAGCCGATGAGCATGGTGCTGACCGAGGTCAGCGAGGTCGCGAAATAGCGCAGGAAGACACCGAACCCGGCGAGCAGGTCGGTCTGGATGGGAGCCAGCGCCGCGCCGAACTCGACACCGGCACGGTGCTTGGGTCGATGAATGACTGCCATAGGTCCGCGAATACCCCGCTACCCGAAGGCTAATCGGCAGATCGCTCAGGCGGCCGCGGATTTCACCGCGAGACCCACCTCCCGGCGCAGCGCCGCGAATTCCGGTGCGGCCCGCAGTTCGTCCGCGTCGACACCGGTGCGCGGCAGGTCGACCGGGAGATCGAGGGCGATCTGCCCCGGCCGCTTGGACAGCACCACGATCCGCGACCCGAGGAAGACCGCCTCGTCGGCGCTGTGCGTGACGAAGACGGCGGTCCGGCCAGATTCCGTGCCGACCCGGCGCAGATCGTCCTGTAGCCGCTCCCGGGTGAGTGCGTCCAGCGCGGCGAACGGCTCGTCGAGCAGCAGCAGGGCGTGCTCGGCGGCCAGCGCGCGGGCGATCGCCACGCGCTGCTGCTGGCCGCCGGAGATCTCCCAGATCCGGCGGTGCGCGGTGTCGTCCAAGCCGACCCGGCGCAGCAGTTCCTCGCGCTGCGCGGGCCGCTGATCCCGCCGCACCCCCGCGTACTTCAGCGCGAGATCGACGTTGCCGCCGACGGTTTGCCACGGAAACAGCCGCGGCTGCTGGAACACCATGCCCGCCGTGCGGCCGGGCGCGGGCGCGGTGCCGGACACCTCGATACTGCCCTGGGTCGCGGTCTCGAAACCGGCGATCAGCCGCAGCAGCGTGCTCTTACCGCACCCGGAAGCGCCGACCAGCACCAGGAATTCACCCGGCGGGACGTCGAGATCGAGCGGCCCGACGGCCGTGACGGCGGCGCCGCCCCGGCCGTACCGATGCGATACCTGCCGAATCCTGATGCTGCCCTGGCTCGTCGGCGAGCTCGGCGCGGTAACCCCCTCGGCGACAGTCCTAGTCGAGGACACCGGGTAGGCCCTTGACGTAGATCCCGTCCTTGATCGTCTGCAACGACGGCGCCGCGGGAATCTGCTTCTGCCCGGCCAGGAATTCGGCCGCGCTCTGCAGGCTGGTCGCGATCTCGCCGACCTTGCCCTCGGTGCCGAGCCATTCGCCGGAGGTGAGCTGCGCCTTGGTCAGGAACACGCCCTGGCCCAGCTGCTGGGCCGCCTCGGCCGGGGTGACGCCGATCTCGGCGGCGACCGCCTTGGCGGCCTCCTCGGGCCGGTTCTTGATCGTGTCGATGGCGCGGGTCTGCACCTTGCGCCAGATATCGACGATGTCGGGATGGGCCTGGGCGAATTCCTTGGACACCACGCCGAGGTCGAGGGTCGGCTTGCCCGCGGTGGCGAGCTCGCGGCTGGTGATCAGGGTCTTGCCGCCCTTGCGCAGCTGATCCAGCGTCGGCAGCCAGGTGTACACCGCGTCGACGTCGCCGCGCTCCCAGGCCGCGAGCGAGGCCGCGGGCTGGAGGTCGACCAGCTTGACGTCGTTGGCGCTCAGCCCGTTCCGGTCCAGCGCGGCCAGCAGGCTGTAGTGCGCGGTGGAGGCGAAGGCGGTGCCGATGCGCTTACCGCGCAGGTCGCCGATCGTCTCGACGCCGGTGCCGTTGCGCGCCACCAGCGCCTCGTTGTCGCCGGCCACATCCAGAACGTAGGCGACCTGGTACGGGATGTTGAGCGGGGCCGAGAGCCCGCGCGCCACCGGGCTGGAACCGAGGGCGCCGAAGTCGACCTGCTTGGCGATGAAGGCGGTGTTCACATCCGCGCCCGAGTCGAACTTCGTCCACTTGATGTTGTAGCCGGACAGCTCGGTCTCGAGCCACCGGTTGTTCTTGACGATCAGGTCGCCGCTCGGAAACGACTGGTAGGCAATGCGAATCGTCGGCTTGCTGTCATCGGAACCGGAGTGGTCGACGGCACAGCCCGCGACGCCGAACGCGAGCGCACCGGCCACCGCCGCCGCGACCGCACGCAGGATGCGCGGCCGAAACCTCTGGGAACTCATATCTTTCCTCTCCACGGCACAGCGCGCCGTTCGGCCGCACGCAGCAGACCGTCTATCACCAGACCGGAAATGCCGATGGCGGCAATCCCGACCAGCACAACAGGGGTGTTGTTGTAGTTGCTCGCGTCCTTCACGACGCCGCCGATACCGGGCAGGCCATTGAACAGCTCCGCCGCGACCACCGAGGAATAGGCCATGCCGACCGCGAGTCGCACGCCGGTGAAGGTCTCCGGCAGCGCGGCCGGGAACACCACGTCGCGAATCACCTGGGCGCGTGAGGCGCCCAGCGCCCGGGCGGCCTCGACCAGTCCGATCGGCGCGGCCGCCACCGCCGTGGTGGTGGCGATGGCCGCGGCGGGCAGCGCCGCGAGCGCGAGCAGGGTCACCTTGGGCGCCTCGTCGATACCCAGCCAGATCACCAGCAGGAAGAAGTACGCCAGCGGCGGCAGGGTGCGCAGGAAGGTGAGCCAGGGTTCCAGAATGCTGCGCAGCCAGCCGACGGTGCCCATCGCGACGCCGAGCGCCACCCCGAGGGTGACACCGACCGCGACGCCGGCCAGCACGCGGCGCAGAGTCATGTAGAGGTGCTCCCAGAGCAGATAACCCTGGTAGCCGACCACACCGTCGTGCGTGCTCGACATGTCGACAGCCGCACGCCAGACCGTGATCGGCTGCGGGACAAAGGTTTCGTTCCAGAGCCCGGCCGCCGCCACCGCCTGCCACACCGCGAGGAAGACGGCCACCGACAACAGCGGCAGGACGATGCGCACGACCGGGATCCGGCGGCGCGGAGCCGGCGCCGCGGTCTCGACCGGAGCGCCTTCGGTAAGCACTGTCATCGGACTACGACGACGCGACTTCGAGACCGCGATACGCCACCGGCGCGTCGGGGTGCCGCCACAGGCCGCGCGCGGCCAGGCGCGGGAGCACGCCCTCGCCGAACCAGTACGCCTCCTCCAGATGCGGATATCCGGACAGGACGAACTCGTCGATGCCGAGGTCGTGGTACTCCAGGATCCGGTCCGCGACCTCGTCGTGGCTGCCGACCAGCGCCGTGCCCGCGCCGCCGCGCACCAGGCCGATGCCGGCCCAGAGGTTCGGGTAGATCTCGAGCGAGGCGCTGGAACCGTCGTGCAGGGCCAGCATGCGGCGCTGCCCCTCGGATTCGCTGCGCGCCAGCGACTGCTGGATCTCGGCGACAGCCGCGGGATCGAAACCGGCCAGCAGGCGGTCCGCCTCGGCCCAGGCCTGCTCGGCGGTGTCACGGGTGATCACGTGCAGCCGGATCCCGAAGCGCACGGTGCGGCCCTCGCGCTGTGCGAGCTTGCGGATCCAGGCGATCTTCTCGGCGACCTGAGCGGGCGGTTCGCCCCAGGTCAGGTAGACGTCGGAGTGCTTGGCGGCGATCGTGCCCGCGATCGGCGAGGAGCCGCCGAAGTACACCTCCGGCACCGGATCCGGCACCTGCGCCAGCTTCGCCCCGTCGACGTGGACGTGCTCACCGGCCAGGCTGACCGTCTCGCCCGCCCACAGCTTGCGCACCACCTCGAGGAATTCGCCGGTGCGCTGGTAGCGGCCTTCCTTGTCCAGGAAGTCGCCGTAGGAGCGCTGTTCGCTGGATTCGCCGCCGGTGACGACGTTGATCAGCAGGCGGCCGCCGGTCTGGCGCTGGAAGGTGCTCGCCATCTGCGCGGCCAAGGTCGGCGAGAGGAAGCCGGGACGCAGCGCCACCAGGAACTTCAGGCGTTTCGTCGCCTGACTGACCATGGCGGTCGTCAGCCACGCGTCCTCGCACCAGGCGCCGGTCGGCGTCAGCACCGCCTCGAACCCGAGGTTCTCCGCGGCCACCGCGATCTGGCTCAGGTAGGCCACGCTCGGCGGGCGGTCACCGGCCGAACTCGTCGCGTTCGCACCGTGGCCACCGCCGACGACATTGCGGCTGTCACCGTTGGTGGGCAGAAACCAGTGGAAGGTGAGGGACATTCGACCGATCCAACTCGGCGGCGCGGGCGCTGACGAGGGATCGGATCGCGCGGATTCGAACTATTGGCGAATGCTCGATGATCGGCGTCAGTAGACGTAGACCACCGCGTTCTCACCACCGCTGCAGGTCACCACCTGCCCCTGGGTGGCACAGTTCATCGTGTACGTCCGGCCGGTGACCGGGCTGGTCGCCACGATCGAGCTGGGTGCGCGGGTGCCCGAGGCGGCCTCGGCGTAGGCCTTGCGCACCGCCTCGGCGAACTGGCAACTGGTGACCTCGCTGCCGGTCGCCGCGCGACCGTTGGCGGCCGTCGGCGCACCCGTGGAGCACGGCTTCGCGCCGTCCGGCAGTTTCACCGCGGTGCCGCTGGTCGTGGTGGTCGGTTTGGCCGAACTCGGCTGCGGCGCAGGTGTTCCCGGCTCGACGGCGTCCGGGGTCGCCGAGACCGAGGCGGCCGGTGCGTCGGCGGCGGGCTGGGAGTTGCCCGCGCCGAACATCTGCCAGCCGATGGCGCCCGCGACCGCGACCACCACGACGCTGACCACGCCGACCAGGATCGGCATCACGACCGAACCCCGCGACGCCGGCGGGTAATACGGATCGTCGTCGGGATTCTCCTCGGCGCGGTTGTAACCGCCGCCGCGCGAGGAATAGCGGTCCTCGTCGTAGTCCGGGCGGTAGCCGCCGCGCGGCTCCTGGTAGTCCGAATAGGCCTGGGCCTCGGGCTCATACGGGTCCGCGGCCGCCCGCTGGCGGTCGTAGTCCGACTCCGGGTAGCCCTCCGGTTCCGCGGCGTACTCCGGGTAGCGCCGGGTCTCGGGCGCGTACTGCTCCTCGGGGTACTGCTCGTCGTAGGGCTCCACCGGGTACGCGCGGGCCGCCGGGGTCAGGCCCGGGTCCGTGTCGCGCCCGCGGGGCGGCGGATAGGGCGAATCCGAATAGGCCTGCGGCCCCGGGGCTTCGGAGTAGGCCTGGGTCGGGTCGTAGCGCCCGTCCGAGTAGGCCTGCGGCTCCTCGTAACCGGCTTGCGAGTAAGCCTGCGGCTCCTCGTAGCCCTGCGGGTCGGCAGTGGATCGCGGCTCGCCGAATCCCCGTGGCTCGCCGAACCCTCGCGGCTCCTCGAAACCTTTTGGCTCCCCGAAGCCTCGCGGCTCCTCGAAACCTCTGGGCTCGCCGACGCCTCTGGGCTCACCGACGCCTCGCGGCTCACCGACGCCTCGCGGCTCACCGACGCCTCGCGGCTCACCGACGCCTGGCGGCTCGTCGAATCCTCGTGGCTCGTCGAATCCTCGTGGCTCGCCGACGCCTCTCGGCTCCTCGAAACCCCTTGGCGCGCCGACGCCTCTCGGTTCGTCGAAACCCCTTGGCGCGGAGCGCCCCCCGCGGCCCGACTCGGGGCGCGTCTCAGCGAAACCTTTTGGCTCAGCGAAACCCGCGGACTCCGACTCGGGTGGCGTCGCGGCGAAACCTCTTGGCGCGGAGTAACTCTGCGGACCGGTGGCAGGCCGCGTCTCGGCATACCCCGGAGCCTCGCGCTGCGGCGACTCCGCATCTGGACGCGGCTCACCGAACCCTCGTGGCTCGTAGTAGCCCGGGGACTCGGTCTCCCGCCGAACCTCGGTCTCACGGCCGGCTTCGGACTCGCGCCGCAATTCGGACTCACGGCGCGACTCGGACTCACGGCGCAGCTTCGCGTACCCCTGCGGCTCGGCGTATGCCTGGGGTTCCTGATCCCGCCGCAGCTTCGCGTAACCGCGCGGCGCGGAAGCAGCTTCCGGCGCACTCGGCGGCGGCACGTAACCCTGCGACTCCGAGTAACTCCGAGTTTCCGGCTCGCCCGACGGCGGCACGTAACCCTGCGACTCCGGGTAGCTCGGAGTTTCCGGCTCGCTCGCCGGCGGCACGTAAGGGTGCGACTCGGAGTAGCTCCGGGTTTCCGGTTCACGCGGTGGCCCAGCCGGACCCGACGGCTCCCCGTACCCGCCAACGTTCGACTCGGACACCGGGTCGCCGAAACCTCTCGGCTCCGAATAACCCTGGCGGCCGGTGGCGCGCTCGGGTTCCACGTAGTCCTGCGACGACGGTTCGCGGTGCGGCTCCGAGTAACCGCCGGATTCCGACAACGCCTCGGGCTCCGGGTAGCGCTGCGGCGCGGAGTAACCCTCCGGCGGCGCGTACGGCTGGGGTTCGGAGCCGTAGGGCGCCACGTACTTCTCCGTGACCGGCGCCTCGGTGATCGGGACGGCGGCGAACTGTCCACTGGGGTACTGCTCGTCGCCGCCGTAGAGGTGCGCGTCCGGGAACGGGCGGATCGGCAGCGCGCCGGTATCGGGGGCCGCGGGATCCTGGGATTGCAGCGGCTGCAGCGGTGTGAAGTGGAAGTCGGTGAGGCTGACCTCGGCCGCCGCCTGCGGCTGGATGACCGAGAACTCCCCCGTCGCCTCCGGCGGCACCACGACGTTGCGGGCCGTCGCGTCCTTGTGCCCGAAGCGGGACGGGTCCGGGGCGTGCACGACGAATTTCGGGCCGGGCGCGACGGGCGCACCCAGCGCGGCACGGGCGGCCTGCGCGAACGCGGCGGCGGATTGATAGCGGTCGACCGGGTCCTTGGCCATGGCGCGGGCGATCACGTCGTCGATCGCGGGCGGCACGCCGGGGCGGGCCGCGCTCGGGCGCGGCGGTGTCTCGGTGAGGTGTGAGCGGATCAGCACGCTCATGCTGGCCTGCGGGAACGGCGTTGCGCCGGTGAGTGCTTCGTGCAGCACGCAGGCCAGCGAGTAGATGTCGGCGCGGCCGGTGACCTGGCCGACGTCGAAGCGCTCCGGCGCCATGTACACATACGACCCGACGGCCATCCCCACCTGGGTGACCGCCGCGTCGCCCTCGGTGTGCGCGATGCCGAAGTCGGCCAGGTAGGCGAAATCCGCCTCGGTCACGAGAATGTTGGCCGGCTTCACGTCGCGGTGCACGAGCCCGTCGGCGTGCGCGGCGTCCAGCGCGGCCGCGATCTGCTCGACGATGCTGATCGCGCGTACAGGCTCCATCGGCCCTTGCGCGCGCAGCAGGGTGCGCAGATCCGATCCCGGCACCAGGCGCATGTCGATGAACAGGACGCCGTCGATCACGCCCCAGTCGTGGATCGGGATGATGTGCGGTTCGGCCAGCCGTGCGGCCGCCTGCGATTCGCGCCGGAACCGCACCTGGTACACGGGGTCCTTGGCGAGCTCCTCGGGCAGCAGCTTGACCGCGACCACGCGCTCTTTCACGGTGTCGTAGGCCTCGTAGACCTCGCCCATGCCGCCCTTGCCCAGCAGCGCGCGCAACTCATACGGCCCGAATCGACTGCCGACCCTCCAGCCAGGTCCGTCCACGCCGTACAACCTCCGCATCCCGGCCGCCTGCCTGGCCCTGTGTTCGGAGCCAGGCGCGGCGTTCCGTCAAGGAGAGGATTCTCCTGGGGTGACCACCCCGTGGTCAAACGCAAAGACGATCGCGGCGGCCCGATCTCGCAGGTCCAGTTTGCCGAATATGTGTCCGACATGGCTTTTCACGGTGACCTCGGAGATGCCTAGGTCCCTGGCAATTTCTCCGTTCACCCGGCCGCGGGCGATCAATTCGAGCACTTCGTACTCGCGCGCGGTCAGCTCGGAGAGCCGGCTGTGCGCTTTGGCCACCACCGGGCGGACGGTGCGGTAGGCCGACAGGACGCGCCCGGTGACCGACGGATCGAGCCAGGCCCCGCCGCCCGCGACGGTGCGCACGGCCCGGATCAGGTCCTCGGCCGGCGAATCCTTGAGCAGGAAGCCCGCCGCGCCCGCGCGCAACGCGCCGGAGAGCAGTTGGTCGTCGTCGAAGGTGGTCAGCACCAGCACCGGCGGCGCACCGGCCTTGGCGCGCAGCAATCGCGTGGCATCGATGCCGCCGACGCGTTTCATGCGCAGGTCCATCAGGACCACGTCGGGCCGCTCCGCGGACACCGCGGCGACCACCTCGTCGCCGTCGGCGCACTCGCTGACCACGAAACCGTCGCGGCGGCGCAGGATTCGGCGCAGGCCACCGCGCACCAGCTCCTGATCGTCGACCACCAGCACCGCGACGGTGTCGGCACCGGCCCCGTTGCCGGTGGTCACAGGCCCGGCCGCGGCGCCGGCGCGGCGGTGCCCACACCCAGCACGCCGAAGTTCTCGCGGGCCACCGTCCTGGCCTCGGCGACGACGTCGGGCACCCAGCAGTTCCGCAGGGCGGTCAGCGGGAATTCGACCTGCACCGTCCAGATCTCGCCGGTCGGTCCCGCGGCCATCCGGCCGCCGAGCAGTTCGGCGCGCTGTCGCATTCCGGTCAATCCCATCCCCTTCCCCCGCTGCGGGGCGGCGTCGCCCGGCAGTGTGTTGCACACGGTGAGCGCCGCGGTGGCCGCGTCGACCCGCAGCAGCACCGACGTTCGCGCGCCGGGCGCGTGTTTGGCCACGTTCGCCAGTGATTCCTGACTGATCCGGTAGAGCGCCAGCCCGACCGCCGCGGTGACCGCGCTCAGATCCTCGGGTCCGGCGTAGCGAATGTCCAGGCCCGCGCGCACGCAATCGCCGACCAGGCTCTCGATATCGCCGATGCCGGGTTCGGGCACCGGGTTCGAGGGCCGGGCGTCGAGCAGTCCGACCGTCCGCCGGATGTCGGCCATCGCCTGCCGGCCCAGGCGCTCCGCGTCGACCAGCGCCGAGACCGCTTCGTCGACATCACGATCGGTCTGCAAGGCGTGCCGGGCGCCGGTGAGATGCAGCAGCGTGATGCTGAGCGAGTGCGCGATGACGTCGTGCACCTCGCGCGCGATCCGCCGGCGTTCCTCGTCGGCCGCCTGGATCGCCAGGATCTGCTGGCTCTCGCGTTCCCGGTACAGGAATTTGCGCTGGTATTGCAGCATCACGCCGACCATCCAGCCCAGCGCGAGGCCGAGCAGGTACATCTGCATGCCCATGAACCGCTGACCCTCGGTGAAGCTCCACCACAGGTGCCCGGCCACGTCGAAGACGATCAGCTCACCCGCCGCGGCCACCGCGAACAGCGCGCTCCACCGTTTGGGCAGGATCGAGGCCACCTCGCCGACCGTCACCACCAGGACGAACGGCGCCAGGTCCGCCATCACGGGTTTGATCAGCAGGCCGGCCGTCGCGGCCATCGCCAGCGGCATCAGGATCGCGGGGCTGGGCGGGACGGCGAACAGATAACACACCGGCACCGCGAGCAGCGCCCACAGCGCGATAGCGACCCACAGCACCAGCCACAGCGGCTGCTGGGCGATGTAGTCGTAGCGCTGGACAACCGACGCCACGCAGACCCCGAACAGCGCCAGCTCGGCACCCAGCAGGACCGAGGGCGGATAGTCGTAGGGCAGTTCCTCGATGGCGCGCTTGAGCACGGTCACCGGGTCCTTGCGCAAGGCCCGCAACCGCTCCCGCGCCGACTCGGTCCCCCACTGCGGCGTCGACCGGGCGCTCGACGACGCCATGGCCTGCGTCACATCCATCTCGCCAGGCTAGCGGCCGGTGCGGCCCGGCACATCCTGCCCGGAAAGGTCGCTCTCTCCTACCCCGGTAGGAACCGAATTCGCTGCTCCGGCACGACGACACGGTGTAGTTGCCGGCCGTAGCGTGAATTCATCCAATCACGGAAGGCCAACGCCAATGTCCTGGGAAGATCAGCACGCACGATCGGCGATCGTGCACACCGTGCTCACCCGCGCGGCCCTCGACCCGGCCAGTCCCGACCTGTTCACGGGGATCCCGGAACTGCACCGGTTGTTCGGCGGCCCCGCGGGGGTGCTGCAAGCCCTGTACTACCGCTGGAAGATCCACCTCGAGGTGAAGCTGGAGCAGGCGCTGAGCCGAGACCAGTCCGCCGTCGAGGCCTATCTCGAACTCGCCGCCGAGCAGCCGGTGCTGCGCGCGGTCCTCGATGCGCACACCCCGCGCACCGCCGGCCGAGCCCTGGCGCGCTGAGAACAAGACTTTCGAAAACAGGAGGGGGACAGCAATGCCGGAGCCGGCCATGTTGGAACTGCAGGACATCATCAAGGAATATCGGATCGGCGGCCAGGTGGTGCGCGCGCTGGACGGGATCGGCCTGCGCATCGAGGCGGGCGAATTCACCTCGATCATCGGGCCGTCCGGCTCCGGCAAATCCACGCTGCTGCATCTGCTCGGCGCGCTGGACACGCCGACCTCCGGCTCGATCCGATTCCAGGGCAACGAGATCGGCGCGCTCGACGACGAGCGGCAGTCCGAATTCCGCAGACACCGGGTCGGTTTCATCTTCCAGTTCTTCAACCTCCTGCCGACGCTGACCGCCTGGGAGAACGTGGCCATCCCGAAGCTGCTGGACGGCACCGGGTTACGCAAGGCCAAGCCGCGCGCGCTGGAGCTGCTGGACCGCGTCGGCCTGGGCGACCGAGCCGGGCACCGCCCCTCGGAGCTGTCCGGCGGGCAGATGCAGCGGGTCGCGGTGGCGCGGGCGCTGATCATGGACCCGCCGCTGATCCTGGCCGACGAGCCCACCGGCAATCTCGATTCCAAGACCGGCGCCGCCATCCTGAAACTGCTGGGCGACATCGCCGCGGACGGCAACTCGGTGGTCATGGTGACCCACGACATGGGCGCGGTCGAGTACTGCGACCGGGTGATCACCCTGCGCGACGGGCAGATCGGGTCCAACGACGCCGTGGCGCGCAAGACCCGCGAAACCGGTTCGGTGCACGCGTGAGCGCGGTCTGGGATCGGTTGCGGCTGTTCAACATCGGCGAGCTGCTCACGCACCGCGGCCGCACGGTCATGTCCCTGGCGGTGATGAGCGTGTCGGCGGCCCTGCTGGTCGCGGTGCTGAGTATCTCCGGCTCGGTCACCGGATCGGTCGACAAGCTGACTCGCGCGCTCGGCGGCGCGGCGGTGCTGGAGATCAGCGGGATCACCGACGCGGGCTTCGATCAGCAACTGCTGCCCCGGATTTCGGCGACGCCCGGCGTCGGGACGGCGGTGCCGATGCTGCGCGCCCAGGTCGGCGCGGGTGAGGAGCGCTTGATGCTGATCGGCGCCGACCAGACCATCGCCGCCCTCGGCAATCGGCTGACCGGGCCGATGGCCGGACAGGCGCTGAAACTCGCCACCGTGCGCAACGGTGTGCTCGTCGGCCCGGCGCTCGGCCACAAGGAGGGCGATACTTTCCGGCTGGGCAGCGAAACCGTCACGGTCGCCGGGGTTCTCGACGAGGAATCCGCGAAGCAGCTCAACGGCGGGCATATCGTCGCCACCCAGCTGAGCCTGGCGCAGAAGCTGACCGGCCGGCCGGGGCGGCTGGACTCGGTGCAGATCGTCGCGGCGCCCGGTGCCGACATCGCCACGCTCCGCGAGGCTTTGACCGCGGCCGTCGGCGGGCGCGCGGTGGTCGCCGATCCGAGCCTGCGCACCGCCCAGGCCGGTGGCGCCATCCAGATCGTGCGCTACTCCACGCTCATGTCCTCGCTCGCGGCGCTGATCGTGTCCGCGTTCCTGATCTACAACGCGATGAGTATGGCGGTGGCACAGCGCCGTCCGATGCTGTCGCTGCTGCGCGCGATCGGCGGTAAGCGCGGGCCGATGGTGCGCGATCTGCTGGTCGAGGCCGCGCTGCTCGGCGTGCTCGGCGGCGCGCTCGGCGCGGGCATCGGAATCCTCATGGGGCGCATCAGTATCGACCGCGTTCCGGCCGGAATCGTGCAGTCGGTCGAGGCCCGCACCGAGTACATGGTGCCCGGGTACGCGATTCCGATCGCCGTCGCCGCCTGCGTGCTGGCCAGTGTGATCGCCGCGGCCATCGCCGCGCGTCAGGTGTACAAGGTGGAACCGATCGAGGCCCTGGTCCCGGTGGGCGTGGCGCAGACCGACAACACCAGCCGGGCGCTGCGGATCGCGGCCATCGTGCTGGGCCTCGGGCTGGCCGGCGGCGCGATCGCCCTGGCGAAGGCCGATCTGGGGCGGCTCTCGCTGGGGGCGATCTCGCTGTCCTACGCGGGCGCGGTGGTGCTCTGCTTCGCCGCCACCGGGCCCATCGTGCGGGCCGCGGCCGCGATCGCGCGCCGCTTCGGGGCGCCCGGCGCACTCGGGGCCACCACGCTGGAACGGGCGCCGCGCCGGGTGTGGGCGACGGCGATGACGGTGATGATCGGCGTGGCGGCGACCGTCGCGATGGGCGGCGCGTCCCGCGACATGGTCGACTCGGCGAGCAAGACGTTCGAGGAACTGGGCCGCATCGATCTGAACGTGAGTGTGACCGCGGCCGAACAGTTCCCGACCGGGCCGCTGCTGCCCGCCGACGTCAAGGAGACGATCGCGGGCATCCCCGGCGTCGCCGACGTCAGCCCGGCCCAGATGGCGTTCGCGACGCTCGGCAGCGGCCGGGTCATGCTGCAAGGCTTCCGGACCGAAGAGGACGACATCAATATCGCGGCGGTGGACCGAACCCTGCTGCCCCGCCTGGCCTCCGGCGAGGGCGTGATCGTCTCGCGCGATGTGGCCCGCGAACTCGGCGTCACGGCGGGCGCGCAGGTGACGCTGCCGACGCCGACCGGCGACCACACCGTGCGTGTGCTGCAGGTGATTCCGTACTTCACCGCCGTCGCGGGCGTGGTCATCATGGATATCGAGCATTTGCGCACCTGGTACGAACGACCCGGCGAGACCATTCTCGGGGTCGACGTGGCCGACGGCGCCGACCCGGCCGCGGTGCAGTCCGCGATCCGCGCGGCGCTGCCGCCCGACATCCGCGTCGCCACCGGTCAGCAGCAGGTCGAGGCCATCTCCGGCAGCCTGCGCCAGGGCACCGCGCTGAGCGCCGCCATCCTCTGGATCGTGGTTCTCGTCGCCACCGTGGCCCTGCTGAACACGCTGATGCTCTCGGTCCTGGAGCGCCGCCGCGAACTCGGGGTCCTGCGCGCCATGGGCACCAACCGCCGATTCCTGCTGCGCTCGGTGCTCGCCGAAGCGGTGGGTATCGGATTCACCGGGGCGGCAATCGGTCTCGCCGTCGGCGTCGGCATCCAATACCTGGCCATCATCGCGATCGGGCACGCCATGACCATCGACCCGATCTACGACCCGAGCATCCTGATCCTGGTCTACGGGGCCGGCGCGCTCGGCCTGGCCCTGCTGGGCTCCATCCCGCCCGCCCTGCGCGCGGCGCGCATGCCGATCGTGCAGGCCCTGGCCGTCGACTGAGCGGGCTCAGATCGGCCCGTACAGCGCCGCGACGAACAGCAGGAGCACCAGGACCAGGGCGACGATCAGGCCCGCCGCGAGCCACCCGAGGCCGCTGGACGGGCGGCGCGGCGGCCGGGCCATCGGGTGCGGCACCGGATAATTGGGCGGCGGGGCCGGGACCGGCGGCGCGGCCATCGCGGGCACGGGCAGCACCTGCGGGACGCCCTGATAGCCCGCGAACCCGGCCGGGAAGGGCGGAGCCATCGACCCGGTCACGGTGGGCGGCGGCGCCTGCGGCACCGGCGCGGTGAGGGCTTTCCTTGCGGCGGAGGCGAATTCGGCGCACGAACCGAACCGCTGGTCGGGCAGCTTGGCCATCGCCACGGCGATCACCTGGTCCAGTGCCGGATTCAGGCCCGGGCGGCGCACGCACACCGGCACCGGGGCCATCCGCAGGTGGCCGTGGATGATGTCGGCCGGATTGTCGGCGTCGAACGGGCCGATGCCGGTGAGCAGCCAATACAGGGCACAACCCAGGCCGTACTGATCCGAGCGGTGGTCCAGGGGGCGGCCGGTCATCTGCTCCGGGGACGCGTAGGCGAGGGTGGCGGTGAACATGCCCGCCTGGGTCAGATGCGTGGAATCCTCACGCAGCCGGGCGATTCCGAAGTCGGTGAGGAACACCCGCTCGCCGTGGCCGCCACCGGCCTTGGCGAGCATGATGTTGGCCGGTTTCACGTCCCGGTGCAGCACACCCATGCCGTGCGCGTAATCCAGTGCGCCCGCGACGCCTTCGATGATCTGCACCGCGCGGTCCGGGGGCAGGGTCATCGGGTTCACCGTGGCCGCGTCCACCCCGTCGACGTACTGCATGGCGATCCAGAGCTGTTCGTCCTCGGAGCCGCGGTCGTAGACCGCCACGATGTTCGGATGGTCCAGGTGAGCGGCCAAATCGGCCTCACGTTCGAATCTGGCTCGAACTTCGGCGTCGGTGAACAGGTCTCGATTCAGCAACTTCAGCGCGGTCTGCCGAGCCAGGCGTGGATGCCTGGCCAGATACACCGAGCCCATGCCACCCTGTCCGAGCAGGCGTTCCACGGTGTAGCCGGCGAACACGTCACCGATGTTCAGCAACGCGACCCCCTTCCGGTAAAGACCGAGAGTCAGCCTACAAGGCGACCGCCCAGCTCTTGATTTCGAATTCCACCCGAACATCAGGGAAACTGGAAGAGGAACGTCACTACTCCGGCGACGGGGTACGGCGTTCCCGCCGTCCGGTGGCAACCGGTCGGCATGCGGAGTAGTTTGCATCACCAGGTAGTTGCTCGTGCCGTGGTGGTGGGGAGGACGCGGTAGTGAAGTCTGCTAGATCGAAGCCCGTGCGGCGGGCGGCGTTACGGGGCGCCGCCGTTGCCGTCGCGGCGCTGGCCCTGACCTCCTGCGGGCTCGCGCCCGACCACAAGATGGAAGCCGCGCCACCGAAGATCGTGCTGCCCACTGATGGCATGTGGCGCTCGGCCTGGTCGGCCGCCCGCTCCACCTCGCTGGCCGCCGAATTCGCCGACCTGCAACCCACTTTGGCCGGCCGGGTCGGCTTGGCGATCATGCCGGTCGGCGGCGGCAAGATGACCGTGCTCGGCGATTGGACCACCGGCATCGCCTGGTCCACCATCAAGGTTCCGCTCGCCATCGCCGCGCTGCGCCACGATCCCGAGGGCGTGCTCAGCGATGTCGAAGCCGCCATCACCTGGTCGGACAACGGTGCGGCCGACGCGCTCTGGGCTTCGCTCGGCGCCGGCGAGGAGGCCGCCAAGGCCGTCCAGGAGGTGCTCGACGAGGCCGACGACGAGACCGATCTCGCGTCCCCGCACACTCGCCTGGACCTGTCGGCGTTCGGCGCCACCGAGTGGACGCTCACCGATCAGGTCAAGTTCGCCTCGAAATTGCCCTGCCTGGACCAGACCGACACGGTCACCAAGCTGATGGGCGAGATCACCCCCGAACAGGGTTGGGGGCTGGGCAATCTGGCCGACGTGGAGTTCAAGGGCGGCTGGGGTCCCGACGACGAGACCGGCATCTACACCGTCCGCCAGTTCGGCCTGGTGCCCACCAAGGCCGGCCGGGTGGCCATCGCCGTTGCCGCGCAAGCCGATTCGGGCACCTACGACGACGCGACCGGGCTGCTGGACACCCTGGCCGAACTGCTGGACCGGCACCTCACCGAGATGCGCGGCGGCAAGTGCCCGCGCTGATCAGCCGGGCGTGACCAGACCGGACTCGTAGGCCAGCACCACCGCCTGCGCCCGGTCGCGCAGATCCAGCTTCGAGAACACCTTGGAGACATGGGTTTTCACGGTCTGCTCGGCGACGAAGAGCGCCTCGGCGATCTCGGTGTTGGACATGCCCTTGGCGATCAGCTCCAGCACCTCGCGCTCCCGGGGCGTCAACGAGGCAAGGGCGGGAGTCGGTTTCGCGCGAGTGTGATTGCGCCGGCTGGTGACATCGGCGATCAGGCGGCGGGTGACGGTCGGCGCCAGCAGCGCCTGCCCCTCGGCGACCACCCGCACCGCGCGCACCAGCTCCTCGGCGGGCGCGTCCTTGAGCAGGAAGCCGCTCGCGCCCAGACTCAATGCCTCGTAGACGTAATCGTCGATGTCGAAGGTGGTGAGCATCAGCACCCGCACCGGCGGATCGAACCCGGCGGCCAGGATCGCCCGGGCGGCGTCGAGGCCGTTCATCTCGGGCATCCGCACATCCATCAGCACCACGTCCGGGCGCAGCCGCTTGGCCTCTGCCACCGCGGCCTTGCCGTCCGGCGCGTCCCCGATCACGCTGATATCGGGTTGCGCGGCGAGCAGTGCGCCGAAGCCCTGGCGCACCATCGCCTGGTCGTCGGCGATCAAAACCGTTATAGCCACCCGCTCACCTTAGCCGCGCACGCGACCACACCGTCCCCGCAGGTTTTCGGGGCTACACGAGTCCTAGCCCACCGGGGGCGCACCGACCGCGAGGGCGGCGCCGCCCGGCACGGCCGGGCTCAGCGGCAGCCGGGCCTCGACCTGGAAACCGCCGTCCGGGCGCGGACTCGCGACGAGTTCGCCACCGGCCGCCAGCGCCCGGGCCTGCATGCCCGCCAGGCCGTGCCCGCCGTTGCTGGACGGCCGGGCCGCGGTCGTGCCCGGGCCGTTGCCGATGCGCAGCACCAGGTCGGCGCCGCTGACCAGATCCACGCGCACCGGTGCGCCCGGTGCGTGCCGGGAGGTATTGGACAGCGACTCCTGCGCGATCCGGTACAGCGCCAAGCCGGTGGTCTCCAGGACCGCGGTGAGGTCACCCGAGATAGTCCAGTCGATGTCCACGCCCGCCCGGCGCGCGCCTTCGAACAACCCGACCAGGTCGGAGGCCTTGGGCTGGGGTGCGGTTTCCGGCAGTTGACCGTCGCTGCGCAGCACCCCGAGCATCCCGCGGATCTCGTTCAGCGCCTCGCGCGCGGTCGCGCCGATGGAATCGAATTCCGCCCGCGCGGCCGGGGTCACGCCCTCGACCCGGTACGGCGCGGTCTGGGCCTGCACCACCACCAGCGACATGTGGTGGGCCACCACATCGTGCAGGTCCCGGGCGATGCGCGCCTTCTCCTCGAGGATCGCGCGCCGGGCCCGCTCCAGTTCGTTCGCCTCTTCCTGCTGCACCAGCTGCGCCCGCGAGGCCACCAGCCAGCGGACCAGCAGCGCGACCAGCACGATCGCCGCCAACCCGATCGGCCAGCCCCAGGCCGCGCCGGCGCCGGGCCCCGGCATCGCGGTGCCGAACAGCAGCGCGGTCCCCGCCCACGCCACCGCCACCAGCTGCCCCGGGGCGCGCAGGCCCACCGCGAACAACAGGATCAGCAGCGACAACAGGTGGATCACCTGGAACGGCATGTCATTACCCGGCTGATGCGGAATCGCCAGCGCGATCAGTAGCGCCGAACCCGCGGAAATCGCCCAGCCCAGCGCGGGATTCACCCGGGCGAACAGCACCGGGAACGCGGCCAGCGCGGCCACACCCGGCTGCGCCGCGATCGGGACCACATGGGTGAGGTGCAGCGTCGGCCAGGCGATGCTGAAGAAGATCAGGGCCACCACCACCGAGCCGATATCGAACATCAGGCGTGGGGTCATCGACCGCTTCCAGGCAGGGCTTTGCTGCTTCATACCTATGACAGTAGAAACCCCCGGCGCGGACCGCGTCATACCGGCGGGTGAACCGCGACCCCGTACCCCGGTGGGAGATCGGCCGCCCGCTCCCCCGCCGGCACGGCACCCGAAACCGCACTTCGGCGGGAGGTGGGCGGGCGGAGCCGATTTCTAACGTCACTGATCATGAGCTTCCCGACCACCGCCCGACTGGCCGGCGCTGACACAGCGGCCGACGACTCCTCCCTCGCGAACACCTCCCCCGCCGCGCGCGGTGGGCGCACGAAGCTCCGGCGCGGTGCCGCCGCCACGGCCGTCGCGCTGACCACGATGGCCGCCACCGTCACCTTCGCCCCTGTGACGCACGCGGCGGCCGCGGACCCGCGGATCGAAAACGCCTCGGCGGCCGCCGCGGTGCTGGATCTCACCTCGGGCGGGCCCGGCTCGGCCGACCGGCTCCCCGCGGACTTCCGGGCCGTCGTCGGCTACCAACCCGGCACCGAGCGTGGTCTGCTGGTCAATCCCAGCGGCGACTGCTCCTCCCCCGTCCCGCTGCCCGACGAATTCGAACTCGCCTGCCGGACCCACGATCTCGGCTACGACCTGCTGCGCTACGCCGACTACAGCGGCGCGCCCCTGGGCCCCTGGGCCCGCCAGGCCGTGGACAGCATGCTCGACCGCCGCATGCAGGAAGCCTGCACCACCCGCGGCACCTCGATCGGCCGCGCGCAATGCTTCGCGATGGCCGACATCGCCGACGCCTTCGTCGACCTGAACTCCCGCCGCCAGGACTACGGCGCACCCATCCCCGAATCCGGCCTCAACAGCTGGCATTTCGGCATCTTCGCCCTGGCCGGCCTCGGCCTGACCGCCCTGCTGGCCTTCGCCCGCTCCCTCTTCACTCGCCGCACCCCCGCCGCACGGGGTGCCCGGCCCGCCCCGATCGGTCTCGCCGGGGCCCCGGCCTGACCGTGCGGTCGCCCATCCCTGAATCGTGTTCATTCGCAGGAGGTTTCCCGATGACGACCACTCTCGAACGGCCCGGCGTCGTCGCCGATGCCGCCCCGGCAACAGTGGAGCTGCGGCAGAGCAAACTTCTGGTGACGGCGCGACGGGTGTTATCGAGCGCGCCGCGCATCGGTACGACCCTGTCGATCGGCCTCGGCGGGCTGGTCTCCCTGGCGCCCGGACTGCTGCCGAGAACGCCGGGAGCGCAGGCGATCCTGACCGCACTGCTCATCGTGCTCGCGCTCGCGGCGGCAGGGCTGGGACGTATCGCGCTGCGGCACTGGACTATCGATCTCAACAGCCGTTTTCCACGGGCCCGCCGTCCGCTGTCCGGCCTCGTCGCGCTGCTGATCGCCGGCGCGGCGGCGCATGCGGGGCACTGGCAGAACGCACTGCGGGCCGCGATGGGGACGCCGCCGATCGGGGCGGACTATTGGGTGCGGTGCGCGTTCACGGCGGGCGCGCTGGTTCTGGCGTGCGTCGGTCTCGCGCGGGGCATGGGCTGGGCGCTGCGGCGATTGGGGCTCGCGCGCAGTGTCGCGCTGACCGTGGTGGCCGCGATCGCGGGCTATCTCGTGCTGGTGCCGGGCTTCGTCGGATGGCGGCAGAGCACCTACGCGGCGGCCAACGCGGTCGTGGATTCCACTCTGGTGCGGCCGGTTTCGTTCACCAGGTCGGGTAGTGCCGAGTCGGCGGTCAGCTGGGGTTCGCTCGGGGCGGAGGGGCGCAAGTTCGTGTCCGGCGCGGCCGAGGGGCCGGTGCGGGTCTACGTCGGGATGAACTCCGCGCCGGACCTGGATTCGCGGGTGGCGCTGGCGATTCGGGAGCTGGAGCGCTCCGGCGGCTTCGCGCGGTCCAATATCGTGATCGCGGTGCCGACCGGGTCGGGGTGGATCGACGCCAACGCGATGACCGGTTTCGCGCAGCGGTTCGGCGCCGACGCGGCGGTCGTCGGCTTGCAGTACTCCTACGCGCCGAGCTGGGTGACGTTCGTGTTCGGCCGGGACGAGGCCACCGCCGCCGCCCGCGCCCTGTTCGCCGCGGTGGAGCGACGCAGCGCCGAACTCGGCGGGGCGCATCGGCTGTTCGTGTACGGCCAGAGCCTGGGCGCGTACGGCGGCAGCGCCGTCTTCGCCGACGCGGCCGACCAGGATCGGCGCACCTGCGCGGCGCTCTGGGCCGGGCCACCCGCCGGTCAGGTGCACCGGCCGGGCGCGACGGTGCTGGCCAACAGTTCCGATCCGGTCGTGCACTGGTCGCCGTCGCTACTGTGGCGGGCGCCCGAGCTGTCGGGAACCCGGGTGGATGCCCCGGTGCCGCAGTGGCTTCCGCTGCTCGCCTTCGTGCAGACCACCGCCGACCTGCTCGCCGCCCTCGACGCCCCCGCCGGCCACGGCCACCGCTACGGCACCGATCAGGGCAGCGCCCTGGGCAGCTGCTGAACGTTGACGCATCCTGAAACGTGTTCTAGTTTTCTCGCATGGGACTGACCATCGACGCCGCCGTGTACATCGACGCCCCCGCCGAGGTGGTGTGGCGGGTGCTCACCGACTTCGCGCACTACGGCGACTGGAATCCCTTCGTGCCCGAGTGCAAGACCAGCCTGGTGCCGGGCGAGCCCATCGACATGGTGGTCAACCTGGGCCCGCGCCGCCAGCGCCAGCGCGAATTCATCCGCAGCCACACTCCGGGCCGCGAATTCAGCTACACCATGAAGCCGGTCCCCCTGGGCACCTTGCACAGCGCGCGCACCCACACCGTCACCGCGGTGACCCCGACCCGCACCCGCTACGAATCCCACTTCGAGCTCAACGGCTGGCTGCACCCCGTCGTCGCGGCCTTGCTCGGCAAGCAGCTGCGCAACGGCTTCGAAGGCATGACCGCCGCCGTCCAGCGCCAGTCCGAATCGCTGCACACCCCCTAGGCCCGGAGGTAGGCAAGGGCCGCGTCCAAGACGGCGTCGGCGTAGGCCTCGTCCAGGCCGCCGAGGCCCAGGGACCAGCGGCTCTGAATCGGGCCCAGCAAGAGGTCCAGCGCGAGTTCCATGTTCAGATCGGCACGGAGCTCGCCGGATTCGATCGCGGCCGCCAGCCGGTCGGCCAGCGCCGCGCGCTGTGGCAGCAGTAGCCGCTCACGATAGAGCGCGGCCAGCGCCGGGTCGTGCTGGATCTCGATGTAGATCGCGCGCAGGAACGCCTCGAAACCGGGGTCGGTGAGTGCGACGACCGAGCCGCGCAGCAGTGGCACCAGGTCGGCGCGGATGTCGCCGGTGTCCGGCAGCGCCAATCCGTCGGGCCCGGCGTCGAGTTCGAGCATCGCGTCGAACACCACCGCGCCCTTGGACGGCCACCAGCGATAGATCGTCTGCTTGCCGACCCCGGCGCGGGCGGCGATCGCCTCCACGCTGAGCTTCCCGTACGGCAGTTCCCGGATCAGCTCGGTGGCGGCGGTGAGAATCGCGGCGCGAGCGCGCTCACTGCGTCTTGCGGTTTCGGGCATGGCAGCACTCTACCAGCGAGCGAGACGATACGTCTCGTCTTGACAACTCTCGAACCGCCTGACATTGTGGTCCTCGTTCCAACGAGACGGACCGTCTCGCGACGAAAGGATCGACATGACTCGCACCTGGTTCATCACCGGCGCCAACCGCGGCCTCGGCCGCGCCTTCACCACCACCGCCCTCGCCCAGGGTGACCGGGTCGTCGCCACCGCCCGGGATCCGCAGACCATGGACGATCTGCGGCACGAGCGGCTCACCGTGCTGGCATTGGACGTGCGCGACCGCGCCACCGTGATCGACACGGTGGACACCGCTTTCGCGAAAGCCGGCACCATCGATGTGCTCGTCAACAACGCGGGCTACGGCCTCGTCGGCGCCATCGAGGAACTCGGCGAAGCCGCCATCCGCGACCAGATGGACACCAATTTCTTCGGCGCACTGTGGGTTTCGCAGGCGGCGGCGCCGCATCTGCGCGCCCAGGGCCACGGGCACATCGTGCAGATCTCGACCGTCGGCGCGGTCGGCAGCCTGCCCCTGTTCGGCCTGTACAACGCGAGCAAATGGGCGCTGGAGGGTTTCAGCGCCGCGCTCGCCGACGAACTGCGCCCCTTCGGGGTCCACGTAACCCTGGCGCAGCTGGGCGGTTTCGATACCGACTGGGCGAAGTCGAGCATGAAGTTCGGCACCGGGCTCCCGGCCTACGCGGACCTGCGCACCGGCATCCTCGGCATGGCCGACTACCCGGACCCGGCCGGCGCACCCGAAACCACCGACACCGCAGCCGATTCCGCCGAGGAATCCGAATGGGTCGAAGCCGCACCGGAAGTCGCCGCGGCCGGACTACTCGACCTGGTGAACCTGCCGAACCCGCCGCTGCGCAAGGTGATCGGCCCCGGCGCGCACCAGATGGTCGCGCTCGCGCTCGACCAGCGCCGTCAGGACTACCTGAGCGACCCGGAGTTCAGCTGGCCCGCCTAGCCGAGCCGCCGTCCCGGAAAAACGAAGCGGGCCTGCGCAGTGTCACCACTTCGCAGGCCCGCCTTCGATTCTCGCGTCAGACGATCGCGCCGCGCGCCGCCTCGTAGGCCGCGCCGACGCGGTAGAGCCGGTCATCGGCCAGCGCGGGCGCCATGATCTGGAACCCGACCGGCAGGCCGTCGTCCTTGCTCAGCCCCGACGGCACCGACATCGCCGGATGCCCGGCCAGGTTGGTGGGCAGGGTGCACAGGTCCGAGAGGTACATGGCCAGCGGATCGTCGACCTTCTCGCCCAGCTTCCACGGCGTGAACGGGCTGGTCGGCGAGACCAGCACGTCGACCTGCTCGTAGGCCCGGTCGAAATCACGCGTGATCAGCGTGCGCACCTTCAGCGCCTGGCCGTAGTACTCGTCGTAGTAGCCGGCCGAGAGCGCGTAGGTGCCGAGCATGATGCGGCGCTTGACCTCCGGGCCGAACCCGGCGGCGCGGGTGGCCGCCATCACCTGGTCGGCGCTGTGCTTGCCGTCGTCCTCGACGCGCAGGCCGTAGCGCATCGCGTCGAAGCGGGCCAGGTTCGAGGACACCTCGGAGGGCATCACCAGGTAGTACGCCGACAGCGCGTACTCGAAGTTCGGGCACGACACCTCGACGACCTCGGCCCCGAGTTCCTTCAGCACCGCCACGGCGGCGTCGAAGGATTCGAGCACGCCCGGCTGGTAGCTGTCGGAGTGCAGTTCCTTGACCACGCCGACCTTGAGCCCGCGCAGGTCACCCGCGGCGCCCGCGCGCGCGGCGGCGACCACGGCCGGCACCGGCACGTCGCGGGAGGTGGAGTCGCGCGGGTCGTGCCCGGCGATCACCTCGTGCAGCAGCGCGGTGTCGAGCACGGTGCGGCCACAGGGGCCGCCCTGGTCCAGCGAGGACGCGCACGCGACCAGGCCGTACCGGGACACGGTGCCGTAGGTGGGTTTGGTGCCGACGGTCGCGGTGACCGCGGCGGGCTGGCGGATGGAACCGCCGGTGTCGGTGCCGATGGCCAGCGGCGCCTGGTGCGCGGCCAGCGCGGCCGCCGAACCGCCGCCGGAACCGCCCGGAATGCGGGTGAGATCCCAGGGGTTGCGGGTCGGGCCGTAGGCCGAGTTCTCGGTGGAGGAGCCCATCGCGAACTCGTCCATGTTGGTCTTGCCGAGGATCGGGATGCCGGCGGCGCGCAGCCGCGCGGTGACCGTCGCGTCGTAGGGCGAGACCCAGCCCTCGAGGATCTTCGAGGCGCAGGTGGTGGGCATGTCCGTGGTGGTGAACACATCCTTGAGCGCCAGCGGCACACCCGCGAGCGCGGAGGCGGGCGCCTGACCGGCGGCCAGGTCGGCGTCGACCTGCGCGGCGGCTGCCAGCGCCTGCTCACCCGCGACATGCAGGAACGCGTGGATCTCACCGTCGGATTCGGCGATGCGATCCAGATGCGCCTGCGTCACCTCGACGGAGGTCACCTCGCGCGCATGGATCTGCGCGGCGAGCTCGGCCGCGGTCCGGGTGGTCAGGTCACTCATTCGGCCTCTCCCAGAATCTGCGGAACCATGAACCGCTGCTCGTCCACCGCGGGTGCGCCGGAGAGCGCCTCCTCCGGGGTCAGGCTGGGCCGGACCTCGTCGGGCCGGGTCACGTTCGTGGCCGGATTCGGCGACGAGGTGGGCGGGACGTCGGCGGCGGCGACCTCGTTGATGGTCCGTACGTGACTCAGGATCGAATCCAGCTGACCGGCGAACTGATCCAGTTCGGCCTCGGACAGCGCGAGCCGGGACAGCCGGGCGAGGTGAGCTACCTCGTCGCGGGAGATGGCGGGCACCGCAGGACCCCTTTCGGCATGTGAGCATGATGAATCGGCCAGACGGTAGCCTACCGACCCCGCCGCGTGCGCCGACCACCGCAGCCCGGGCCGGGCCCACCGCGCACTGGCCGGCTTTCGCCGACGTACCGTAGGCGGAGCGACACACCCTCACCGCCTAGCGTGACACGCCGTCGCGCCGCCAAAACGCCGCGTGGCGTTGGTCACTGGCGGCTGTTCGACTCGATAACCGTCGCCCAGGGGTGTAAGTATTGCCAGACCCGGGTAACCGAACACCAGGCTCGGCCGGCCCAGAGGAAAGGAACGCGCGTGTCTTATCTGCTCCGCGTGCAACTTCCGGATCGCCCGGGAAGCCTCGGCTCCTTGGCCCTCGCCCTGGGTTCGGTGGGTGCCGACATCCTCTCCCTCGACGTGGTCGAGCGGGGAGCCGGCTTCGCGATCGACGATCTGGTGGTGGAGGTGCCGCCCGGCGCCCTGCCCGACACGCTCATCACCGCCGCGGAATCCATCGGCGACGTCCTCGTGGATTCGATCCGCCCGTACTCGGGCGTGCTCGACACCCACCGCGAACTCGAACTGATCGATCAGGTCGCCAGCGCCCGCGACGACCGGATGCAGGTGCTCGTCGACGGTGCGCCCCGGGTGCTGCGCGTCGGCTGGTCCACCATCCTCGACATGGGCCCGCAGGGCGCCTATCGGGTGGTCGGCAGCCAGAGCGCGCCGCAGACCCAGGCGGCGTCGGCGCCGTGGATGCCGCTGGAGAAGCCCGCGGTGCTCGATCCCGAGGCCGAGTGGGTGCCGCAGATCTGGCGCGACATGGACACCAAACTGGCCGCCGCGCCGCTCGGCAACACCGGCAAGGTGTTCATGCTGGGCCGTCCGGGCGGGCCGGATTTCCGGCCGTCGGAGGTCGCGCGGCTCGGCTACCTGGCCGGGATAGTCGCCACCGTCCTCGGCTGAATCCGGCTGCGCCTCAGGCGAGTTGCAGCCGGAGCACGCGCAGCTGCTCCCCGCTGGGCGTACTCCAGTCCCGGTCGGGCACCGGAACGAAACCGAACCGATCGTAGAGTCGGCGCGCGTCGACCATGGCGGGCATCGTCGTGATCGCCACCGCCTCGAACGCCTCCGCCGCGGCGATCTCGAGCACCGTGCGGACCAGCGTCGTGCCGGCGCCCAGACCGCGCGCCCGCTTCGACACCGCCAACATCCGGAACTCGAGCTCACCCGGCCGGGCGATCTCGGCATAGTCGCTGCCGGGCCGGGCCACGGTCAGCGAGCCGACGATCCGCTCCTCGTGCGTGGCCACCAGGATCTGTGCGGCGGCCGCGCGCTTGGGGGTATCGCCCAGCTCGGCGACATAGAGGCTGTCCGCCTGCACGTAGCCTTCGCCCACATAGACGTCGACCGTCAATTCGCCGATCGCGTCGTAGTCGTCCGGATTCGCCGCCCGGATGACGAGCGCGGAGTCGTTTGCACCCATACCGGGCATCCTGCCACCAGCGACGCCGGTGCGCGCCGCGCGGCTACCCCCACAGCGACCGTGCACCGGGGTGCACGGGACGCCAGCGATCCGGTTTCCCGGCCGGATAGACCACCGGGATGAACTCCCCGACCGTCGGCCACTGGTTCACATCCCAGACCCACCGGCCGTAGACGACCTGCTCCGAGACGGTCGGACCGCTCAGATTGCCGGTGATGGTGACGAAATCCTCGGTGCCCTCCAGCGGAAGGGGGCTGATGCCGGTCACGTACACCGAGCCGCTCTCGGGTTCCGCGATCACCGAGCCCTTGCGTCCGCGCAGGATCGGTACGACCAGGGCGGCCAGCACGACCACCATGACCACGACAAACGCGAACTGCAGCATGGCACCCATCCTAGTGAGTGGCGGCCAGCTCGCTGGCACCCTGCTCGGTGCGACGGATCTGCCACACCGCGGTGCGGGTGCGCTGCGAGCGGCCGTTGCCCCGGTCGATCAGCGCGCGGTTGCCGGTGGTGTAGATCAGCTGGGCGCCACGGGAATTGGTTTCCGGGTTCTGGAACAGCTGGATCAGGCGGTCGGCCTGTTCGGCGGGCAGGTGCGCGCCGAGATCGTCGACGGCGAGCACGCGCCCGGCGTCCAGCGCGTCCAGCATGGTCGGCAGCAGCCGGAGCAGGGACAACGTGGCGGCGGACTCGTCGGTGATCTCGAACGGCGTGCCGATGCCGGCGTGCACCAGGTGCAGGCCGGTGCCGCGGCGATCGGCCATCCGGGCGTAGAGCGCGTCCCGGGCCGCCCGCAGATTGGTCAACTCGCGCTCCAGCAGCAGCGGCGTGATGCCGTTGGCGCGCAACAGCTGCTCGGCGTGGCCCGGCGAGGTGGCGCACAGGTCGGCCTGCTCGGCGGTCGCGAGGATGTCGGCGTCGAGCTCGCGCAGATAGTCGGCGTACATCGGATCGTGTTCGGCGACAAGGAGATCCGTGATGCCCAGGTCCGCGGCCCGCAACAGCAGCAGCAGGCGTGCGGCGTTGTCGGCGGAGCGGGAGACGTGCCCGCCCAACCTATGCGCCACCTCGACCGGATCCGGCGTGCCCAGCTGCACCTCCAGCAGCGAGGAGAACCAGCGGTACGCGGGCACCAGCGCCTCGGCGTACATCTGACCGGCCAGGCTGAGCAGCAAGGCATTCGGGCGCACCAGCGGCACCAGTGCGGCGATCCCGAAGCGCGCCGCCTCGAACATCGGGCCGACCTTGATCTGATCGCCGGTGCGCTCGAACACGATTCGCTTGCGGTTGCGCGGATGGGTGTGCAGCCACTCCGCCGTCACATCGGCGTTGTCCAGGCGGAAGCCGTAGGTATAAGGCACCCCCTCCGCGACGAACGCGGCGACGAATTCGGTGGGCTTGTCCGGAGATCCGAGATGCGGCGCGCGCACCGGCCCGGCATAGGGATCCCATCCGGTCACCGAGTTCAGCACCGCGTCCCGCATCTGCCCCAGCGCGCCGATCAGGCTGGATTTGCCCGCCGCCGTCGCACCGAGCACCGCGGTCACCGGCACCGCCACCGGGCCGCTTCCCCGATACAGCCGCAGTTCCTGCCGCTCGGCCAAGGACCGATGATTCTCCACCTGAAAGCTCCGCAACACGGTGTCATCCTTGCGCCTGGACCGGCCGACTGCGACATCGGAGGTGTGCGCAAGCCGGTTCACGACCCGACCGCACCGCCCGGAGCTGCGGAAATGCGGTCGACCGCGGCGGCGGCGGAGCGGCGTCACGGGCTCGAAGTGCGGACAAGGCGGACGAGTCGCACTAGCATGCTGGACGCAGTAGTTGCCGTGTGCGATGCGGTGCGAAAGTTTCGAGCGGGTAGGTAGCGATGGAAATTTCAGTACAGCGGATAGCACTCCGGAGCGCGGTCATCGCGGCGATGGGTCTCGGGTCGGTGGTGTTCGTGCCGGAGGCGGTGGCGGGCGCGCCCTGTCCGGACGGCACCGCGCGCATCTTCTTCGAAGGCGGTGACAACCACTGCCAGGCGGGGTCGGCGTCCTTCTCCTCGCCGCAGTGGGTGTCCAAGGTGTGCTCGGTGGGCCGGGTGCAGGTCACCCTGCATGTCGAGTACGAGGGCCGCAAGGCCAAGCCGTACGATCGCGAACTCCCGCCCGGGCACTGCGCCCAGGTTCCGCTGCCCGCGCAGAAGTCCGCCTCCGTGGTCCTCACGCCGGTCTAACGCAGCAGCAGCGCGCTGTCGCCGAATTCGTGCCATAGGTAGCCGGTGTCCAGCGCCGCCGCGTAGGCCTCGGCCACCACGCGTTCGCCCGCGACCGCGACCAGCAGGTCCAGGTGCGACGCACCCGGCGCGTGCCAGCCGGTGATCAAGCCGTCGACAACGCGAGCCGGATGGTCCGCGCCGAGGACGAGTTCCGTCCAGCCCGCGGCGGGCCGGACCTGCCCGGACGAGTCGGCGGCGGATTCGAGCGCGCGCGTCACCGTGGTGCCGACCGCGATCACCCGGCCGCCGGCGGCTTTCGTGTCGTTGATCAGGCGAGCGGTCGCGGCGGGAACCGAAAAGCGTTCCGGGCTGGGCGGTTCCCCGGTCTCCGGCGAGGACACCCCGGTGTGCAGGGTGATCGGCGCGACGCCGACGCCCGAGGTCAGCAGGTCCAGCACCAGCCGGTCGGTGAACGGCCGCGCGGCGCTGGGCATTTCCGCACTGCCCGGGATCCGCCCGAACGCGGTGCTGTAGTACGACGCCGACCAGCGTTCCGGCACATAGGAATAGGTGATCGGGTACCCGTGGGCCCGCATCAGCTGATGCGGATCGACGGTCACTTCGGCACGCCACAGTCGACGCGCGGGCGGCAACCACGGCTCGACCAGCCGCGCGCGGGCCCCGTCCGGCAGGGCCACCACGGTCCCCGCCCGTAATTCTTCCGGCGGGAACGGCACCCGATCCGGTGACCGGACCTCGACGATCCAGCGCCCGTCGTCCAGCCAGGTGGAGAAGTGCACCGCGACCGGCCGGTCACCGAGGAAACCCGCCACCGCCGCCGCCATGGTCGCCGAATTGTTCACCACCACAAGGTCACCCGGCCGCAGATGCCGCGGCAGTTCCTGGAACCGGGCGTGCGTCAGCCCGTCCTGCGCGACCAGCAGGCGCACCTCGTCGCGAGCGAGTCCGCGCGCCTCCGGCGGCCGCGTCGCGTTCCGCTCCGGCGGCAGCACGAAGGCCCGCGCCGCCATCGTCGCGGTCATCGAACAACCTCGGTGGCGAAGTCGGCACTGGTGTAGCGGCCGCTCTTGGGGCGCTGCTCGAGCAGGCGGAGCAGCACGGGGACAACGGATTCCGGCGTCGGCCGGTCGGAGATGTCCTCACCCGGGAAAGCCGCCTGGTGCATCTCGGTGCGCATGTCCCCGGGGTCGAAGGCGTAGATCGACAGGCCCGGCTGTTCGGCGGCCAGGATCGCGGTGAGCTGGTCCAGGGCCGCCTTGGACGAGCCGTAGCCGCCCCAGGCCGGGTACGGCTCGACTCCGGCGTCGGAGCTGATGTTCACCGCGACACCGTCCACGGCGCGGAGCAGCGGCAGCGCGACTTGCAGAACCGCCAGCGGCGCAACGACATTGGTGCGATAGACCTGCTCCAGCACGTCGAGCGGATAGTCCGCCAGCGTGGGCAGTGGACTCGGGCCGAGCGCGCTCGCGTTGTTCACGACGAGATCCAGGTGCCCGAGACCCACGGCGATCTCCGCGAGCCGCGCACGATGCGCGGGATCGATGACATCGCCGCGCACCGCGACGAACGCGGCGCCGAGTTCGTCCCGAACCCGCTCCAGCCGCTCCGCCTGCCGCCCGGTGCCGACGACCCGCCAGCCCCGGCGCACCAGCTCCCGGCTCAGCGCCAGCCCGAAACCCGCTGACGCACCGGTGATCAGAGCATTGCGTTCCTGACTCATGGTGACCTCCTACCAGTCACCACCCATCGTGATACCTGAACAATAGTTCAGGTCAAGCACTGTTCGCCGTGCGCGTAAGGGCGGGCCGCTCCGTCGCCGGCTTCCGCGCCGGCGTGCCGCCGCGCCGGCCCCACGGTTTGGCGACACTGAGCACGGTGGCGATCGTCAGCGCGGTCAGCGACACCGCGGGCGGATAGAAGAGCTGCGACACCTCCACCGGGTCGGGCGTGCCCGTCAGCAGATCCCGGCCGTAGTCCCCGACCGCGCCCATGCCCGGCCGCAGCACCGCCAGGATCACGGTGCACAGCGCCACGTTGAGCACCAGCTTGACCAGGACCCACCAGTAGCGGATCAGCCCCCACTTGGTCCCCAGCCCCAGCAGCACGCCGGTGGCCAGGCACACCAACCCCGAGATCAGCATCGGCCACACCACGAAGGCCGCGAGTGCCCGGTAGGCGAGGCTTCTGGTCTCCAGCCCCGAGCCGAAGCGGCCGACCATGACCAGCACCGCGACGATGACGTCGATACCGATCCACGCCCCGGCCGCGACGAGATGAACGATGAGCACGGTCTGACGCCCTCGGCGGCTCAATTTCCTCATGGGGCAAGCCTCGCGCCCGGCGGCGCGCGGCGAATCCGGCTGACGGCGACGGCTCGCCTACGCCGCGACGCGTAGTACCGGCCCTACTCGGCGGGCGGCGTCACCGCCTCGGGCCCCTCGTCGAGCAGGCGGCGGAACCCGTCCTCGTCCAGGATCGGGACCCCGAGCTCCTCCGCCTTCGCGGCCTTGGTGCCGGGTGCGTCGCCGATCACCACGAACGCGGTCTTCTTGGAGACCGAGGCGGCCGCTTTGCCGCCGCGACGGAGAATCGCCTCCTTGGCGCCATCGCGGGTGAACCCTTGCAGGGAACCGGTGACCACGATGGACAGACCCTCGAGATTGCGTTCGATCGATTCGTCGCGCTCGTCTTCCATGCGCACACCCGCGGCCGCCCACTTGTCGACGATGGCCCGGTGCCACCCGACGGTGAACCATTCCGCGGCCGCCTGCGCGATGGTCGGGCCGACACCGTCGGCCGCGCCGAGCTCCTCGGCCGACGACGCCATGATTCGTTCCATGCTGCCGAATTCGGCGGCGAGGGCACGCGCGGCGGTCGGGCCGACATGGCGGATGGACAGGGCCACGAGCACCCGCCACAGCGGACGATCCTTGGCCGACTCCAGGTTCTCCAGCAGGCGTTTGCCATTGGCCGAGAGCGTGCCGCTCTTGTTGGCGAACAACGTGGTGGTCAGCAGGTCGGCCTCGTCGAGGTCGAACAAGTCGCCTTCATCGGCGAGCGCGCCGGCCTTGAGCAGGTCGACCGCGGCCTCGTAACCGAGCGCTTCGATGTCGAAGGCGCCGCGCCCCGCGACGTGAAAGACCCGCTCCCGCAGCTGCGCCGGGCAGAACTGCTGGTTGGGGCAGCGGATGTCGGCGTCGCCTTCCTTGGCGGGCGCGAGCTCGGTGTCGCACTCCGGGCAGTGCGTCGGCATGACGAACTCGTGCTCCGCGCCGGTGCGCGCGTCGACCACCGGGCCGAGCACCTCGGGGATCACGTCTCCGGCCTTGCGGATGGTGACGATGTCGCCGATCAGCACGCCCTTGCGTTTCACCTCGGACGCGTTGTGCAGCGTGGCCATCGAGACGGTGGAACCCGCGATCGAGACCGGCTCCATCACCGCGAACGGCGTAACCCGCCCGGTGCGACCGACATTCACCTGAATATCGCGGAGCCGGGTGGTCGCCTCCTCCGGCGGGTACTTGTAGGCGATGGCCCAGCGCGGCGCGCGCGAGGTCGACCCGAGGCGGCGCTGCAACGCCGTCTCGTCGATCTTGATGACCTGGCCGTCGATCTCGTGCTCGATGTCGTGGCGGTGCTCGCCCCAGTAGGCGACCCGCTCGATCACCGCGTCGATGCCCTGCACCAGCCGGGTGTGCTCGGACACCGGCAGACCCCACGCGGCCAGCGCCCGGTAGGCCTCGTGCTGCGAGGTCGGCGCATAGCCTTCGATGCGCCCGAAGCCGTGGCAGATCATGCGCAGGCGGCGGCGGGCCGTCACCGCGGGGTCCTTCTGACGCAGCGAACCGGCGGCGGTGTTGCGCGGATTCGCGTACGGCGGCTTACCGTCGGCGACGATGGCCGCGTTCAGCGTCGCGAAATCCTCGAGCCGCATATAGGCCTCGCCGCGCACCTCGAGCAGCGCCGGCACCGGGAATTCCGCGGTCGGGGTCAATTCGCCGGGGATGTCCTCGATGGTGCGCGCGTTCAGCGTCACGTCTTCACCGGTGCGCCCGTCGCCGCGGGTGGCGCCGCGCACCAGTTTGCCGTTCTCGTAGACGAGGTTCAGCGCGACGCCGTCGATCTTCACCTCGCACAGGTAGTGCAGGCCGGACCCGGCCTCGGCCTCCACCTTGCTCGCCCAGGCGCGCAACTCGTCGAAGTCGAAGACGTTGTCCAGCGAGAGCATCCGCTCCAGATGGTCGACGGCGGTGAAATCGGTCGCGAAGCCGCCGCCGACCAGCTGGGTCGGCGAATCGGGCGTGCGCAGATCCGGATGCGACTCCTCCAGCGCCTGCAACTTCCGTAGCAGCGTGTCGAACTCGCCATCGGAGACTATCGGCGCGTCGCGCACGTAATACCGGAACTGATGCTCGCGCACCTCGTCGGCCAACTGCTGCCACTGCACGCGCAGTTCCGCCGACGCCGGCGCGGGGGCACTGGCACCGGCACCGGCGGGGTTCTGAAGGGGTTCGGCACTGTCGCTCACAAGACCAACCCTAGCGGACCCCACCGACACATTCGGGCACGTCAGACGGCCTTGTCGGGCTCCGGACCGAGTGCCCGGCCGCGGCTCAGGCCTCGTCGCGGCGGCGCGAATTCCGGGCTTCGTCGTCCCGTTCGTCGCGCGCCTCGGCGCGGTCCCGCTGCCGCTGATCCGGGTCGTCGAAGCTCAGCGAATCCGGGTCGTCGGCGAACGCGCGGGCGGTGTCGCCGGCCAGTTGCAGCGCGCGGCGGGCCCAGCTCAACGGCGCCGTGCCGAGGCCGCAGGCCGGGGAGACGAGAATCTGGGTGGACAGGGTGCGGCGCGCGAACCCGAGGCGGTCGGTCAGCCGGACCGCGGGTTCGGCGATCTCGCGCCAGGTCGGTGGTACGGCGGGGGCCGTGGTCGGCACCAGGCCGAGCACCAATTGCTTTCCGGCGTCCAGGGTTTCGCCGATCCGGTCCAGGTCGCGGGTCGCGATCGTGGCGAGGTCGAAGCCGATGGCGGCGGCCGCGCTGCCACGCAGGAAGCCGATCGCCGGCGCGCTCGCGCAGCTGTGCACCAGGACCGGCACGGCCTGCGCGGTGATCACGGCGTCGAGGAGCGCGAGCGCCTCCGGTTCGGGCAGCGCCCGCACCGTGTTCAGCACGCTCACGCCGCGCAGCGTGCCGTTCAGGACGTCGGTCAGCGACGGTTCATCGAGCTGCACAACAACTTCCGCGCCGAGGCGCTTGGCGACCTCGGCCACGTGCTCGCGCAGCCCCTCCGCGAGGGATTCAGAAAGGTCGCGCACCGCACCGGAATCGGTGAGGATGCGATGCCCGCCCGGCAGTTCCACCTGCGCGGCCAGCGTGAACGGACCGGCGGCCTGCACCTTGATCACCCGGCCGGTGCCCGCCGAACCCGTTGTCTCCCAGACCTCTTCGAGCGCGTCCAGATCCGCGCGCAGCAGGTCGCGGGCGCGCCGGGAGGCCGCACCCGGGCGGGGCGCGAGCCGGTAGCCGCGCGTGGTGGTGTCGAACCGCATGTCCACCAGCAACGCCGACATCCGGCCGAGCAGGTCCGCGCCCACGCCGCGCTCCGGCAGTTCGACCAGGTGCGCGAGATCGGGCAGCTCACCGGCGATGGTCGCCGCCGCCTCACGGGGATCGGTACCCGGCCACGAGCCCACCCCGGTCGCGATGCCGCCGGGCAGCACCCGCGATACGCCCGTTCCCGTTGCGTCAGTTCCGGTTTCGCTCACTTCGTCCTACCCGAGTCGGTATTCGCTGAACAGAGCGCCGAGTGGCTGCGCGCCACGCACCTGCCGTACCGAACCAGCGCACCGCGGTGCGCTGGTTCGCTGAAATCACTGTGCGGCGGCGCTGGTTTCGCTGCCGACGGCGGTGCTGTCGCGCTCGGTGCCGCTGATCGTGCCGCTGCCGATGACCTCGTCGCCCGCGGTGTCCGGGCGGTAGAGCACCACCGCCTGGCCCTTTGCGACGCCGGTGAGCGGTTCGCGCAGGCGCACGACCAGGCCGTCGCCGATCGCCTCGGCGACCGCGGGCGCGGTGCCGCCGTGCGCGCGCACCTGCGCCACACACTCGATCGCCCCCGCCGGCGCGGTGCCGGAGGTCCAGATGGCACGGTCGGCGAGCACGGTCCAGACCTGCAGGTCCTCGGCCGAACCCACGCGGACGGTGCCGGATTCGGGATCGATGCCGGTGACGTAGCGCGGCTTGCCGTCGGCGCCCGGGCCGGGCAGGCCGAGGCCCTTGCGCTGGCCGATCGTGAACCCGTGCACGCCTTCGTGTTCGGCGAGCTTGGTGCCGTCGGCGTCGACGACCGCGCCGGGCCGGATGCCGATCTTGGCACCCAGGAAGGCCCGGGTGTCGCCGGAGGGGATGAAGCAGATGTCATGGGAGTCCGGCTTGTTCGCGACGGCGAGCCCGCGCTCGGCGGCCTCCTCGCGAATCCGCGGCTTCGGAGTGTCCCCGACCGGGAACATCGCGCGCGACAACTGGTCGGCGGTCAGCACCGCGAGCACGTAGGACTGGTCCTTGTCGGCGTCGACCGCGCGGCGCAGCACGCCCTCGTCCAGTCGCGCGTAATGGCCGGTCACCACCGCGTCGAAACCGAGCGCGACGGCCCGGTCGGCCAGGGCCGAGAACTTGATCTTCTCGTTGCAGCGCAGGCACGGGTTCGGGGTCTCACCCGCCGCGTAGGCCGCGACGAAGTCGTCGATCACGTCTTCCTTGAAGCGATCCGCGAAATCCCAGACGTAGAACGGGATGCCGAGCACGTCGGCGGCGCGGCGGGCGTCGCCGGCGTCCTCCTTCGAGCAGCAGCCCCGGGACCCGGTGCGCAGGGTGCCCGGTGACGCGGACAGCGCCAGGTGCACCCCCACCACCTCGTGCCCGGCGTCGACGGCGCGTGCCGCCGCCACGGCCGAATCCACACCACCGCTCATCGCCGCGAGTACCCGCATCACACACCACCTTTCGCACCGGCAAGACCAGCCGCTCTGGCTCGCTCCACGACCTGGGGCAGCACCTGCACCAGGGCATCCACATCGGCGCGCGTCGAGGTGTGCCCCAACGAGAAGCGCAGCGAACCGCGCGCCTGCCAGGGCTGCACGCCCATGGCGATCAAAACATGACTCGGCTCGGCGACGCCGGCGTTGCACGCCGACCCCGTCGAGCATTCGATGCCCGCGGCGTCCAGCAGCATCAGCAGCGAATCGCCTTCGCAGCCGGGGAATCGGAAGTGCGCGTTGCCGGGCAGGCGCTGCGCGCCGAGCGGGCCGTTGAGCACTGCCTCCGGCACCGTCGCGTACACCCGCTCGATCAGCTCATCCCGCAGCGCGGCCAATTCGGCTGCGCGCGTGGGCAGTTCGGCCACCGCCTGGTGCAGCGCCGTGGCGAAACCGACGGCCGCCGCGGTATCGGAGGTACCCGACCGCAGGTCGCGCTCGTGCCCACCGCCGTGCAGCAGCGGCACGCACGGCACCTGACGGCCCAGCAGCAGCACCCCGACCCCGTGCGGCCCGCCGATCTTGTGCCCGGCGAAGCTCGCCGCCGACAGCCCGCTCGCCGCGAAATCGACAGGCAGCTGCGCGGCCGCCTGGATCGCGTCGCTGTGCATGGGGACGCCGAATTCCTGTGCCACCGCGGCCAATTCCCGGATCGGCTGGATGGCGCCGACCTCGTTGTTGGCCCACATGACGGTGACCAGCGCGACCTCGTCGGCGTGCTCGGCCAGCGCGGCGCGCAGCACGCGCGGCGAGACCACGCCGTCCTCGTCCACCGGCAGCCAGGTCACCCGCGCGCCCTCGTGCTGCACCAGCCATTCGATCGCGTCGAGCACCGCGTGATGCTCGACCGAGGAACTGATGATCCGGGTGCGCTGACGCTCGGCGTCGCGGCGGGCCCAATAGATTCCCTTGATCGCCAGATTGTCGCTCTCGGTACCACCGGAGGTGAAGATGACCTCCGAGGGCCGGGCGCCCAGATCCGCGGCGATGGATTCGCGGGCCTCCTCGAGCATCCGCCGAGCCGCCCGCCCGGACCCGTGCAGGGATGACGCGTTGCCCGGCCGCGCCAGGGCAGCGGTCATCGCCTCGATGGCGGCAGGCAGCATCGGAGTGGTGGCCGCGTGATCGAGGTAGACCGTCTTGGGCGCAGCACCGCCCGATAGAGCCGACTTCATGACCGATAAAGCCTATCCCATCGTTGACCTGCGTAATCTCGGGGTGTCCACCGGCCGGCTACGAAATCTCTACGATTCTGCATACGGTTTCCGCAACCGAGGCGACCCGCCCGGTATTCCCCCAGGCCCCGGTCGGACGCGGAAAAGCCGGGTCCGTCACGGCCCGCCGAGGGCGAGGATGTCGCTCCCGATTCTGGTCAACGCGGTTTCCAGGTCGTGCCGGTGCCAGCCGTGCGGTGTGACGCCCGCGTCATTGATCATGGTGAAGACCGCCTGCACCCGGATGCGGGTGCCGGTGGCCTCCCAGTCGGGGTGGATCTGGTGCAGCAGGTGGGTCCACTCGCTGATGTAGGTGTGCTGTGCCGCCCGGGCCCGGTGCCGGTGCGGTTCGGGCAGGTGCCCGGTCTCGGAGATCAGGATCTGCATCAGCCGGGGGTTGTCCAGGGCGAGCCCGCAATATCCGGCGAGCAGCCCGCTCAGCGCCGCGCGGGGCGTGGCGGCGCGGGCGAAGGTGCGGTGCATGTCGATGCGCAGCCATTCGTCGCCGCGCACGATGGCCGCCGCGAGGATGTCGGCTTTGGTTTCGAAATGGTTGTAGACGCTGGAGCCGGTGATGCCGATGGCGGCGCCGATGTCGTCCACGCTGACGGCGGTGAAGCCCTTCCGGGCGAACAAGGGCAGCGCGTGGATCAGGATCAGTTCCCGGCGGGACTGGATACTCAGCCCGCTCGGCGCGGGCGCCGCGCCCGCCGCGGTGTCGGGGGCCGCGATGTCGGCGTCCAGGACCAGCGCGATGAGATGTGCCAGCAGACCGGTGAATTCGGCGTCCGGCAGGGCCAGGGAGTGGAACGAGACGCTGTTGGCCGCCGCCATCGCGCACCAGGCCAGCAGGTCGGATCGGGCGGTGCCGAGTTCGGGACGCCGGGCGCGGACCGCGGTGGCCAGCAGTCCGGCCATCCGGCGGGCGGTGGCCCGGAACGCGGCGCCGTCGTCCGGGCGCAGGTTGCGGGCCTCCCGGCGCCACAGCATGCCGACGCCGCGATGGTCGAGCATGGCGGCCGCCAGCGCGGCGGCCACGTCGCGGTCCGGGTCGGCCGCACAGGCCGCCACCACCTCGGTCAGCTGGGCCAGCTCGTTGTCGATGACGACCGCCAGCATCTCCTGCTTGCCCCGGAAATGGCGGTAGAGCGCCGAGGGGCCGATCGCGACGGCGCCGGCGATGTCACCCATGTTGACCTCGGCGTAGCCGCGCTGGGTGAACAGCTCGGTGGCGGCGGCGATGATCTGCTGCCGCCGATTCGCGGGCCGGGTGCCGCGGGCCGGGCGAATCAGCTCCGACTCGCGCACCATGCAGATTCCTTTCTTTGCCGACATCGGCAGATTAGTGGTCAGGCCACGCCGTGGTCACTGTGGTTCCAGTGTGGCTCGCGCAACTCCCGTTTGAGCACCTTGCCCGCACCCGACATGGGCAGCGCGGCCACGAATTCGGCGCTGCGGGGCACCTTGTAGCCCGCGATCAGGGCCTTGCAGTGCGCGCGCAACTCCGCCTCGGTCACGGTCTCGCCGGGGTGCGGCACGACGACGGCGTGGACACGCTCACCCCACTGGGGATCGGGCACCCCGATCACCGCCGCGGCGGCCACGCTCGGGTGCGCGATCAGGGCGTTCTCCACCTCGGCGGAGTACACGTTCTCGCCGCCGGTGATGATCATGTCCTTGATCCGGTCGACGATGAACACATAGCCCCGGCTGTCCATATATCCGCCGTCGCCGGTGTGCATCCAGCCGCCGCGCAGTGCCACCGCGGTGTCCTCCGGGCGGTTCCAATAACCCAGCATGACGTTGTCGCCGCGCACCACGACCTCACCCACGGTGCCCGCCGGGACCTCGTTGTCGTCGGGGTCGACCACGCGGACCTCGCAGTGCGGTGCCGCGCGCCCGGCCGCGCGCCGCAACGCGGAGTCCTGGTGATCGGCGGCACTGAGCAGCGTCGCGACCGGCGCCAGTTCGGTCATGCCGTAGGCCTGGGTGAATCCGGCGTTCGGGAAGGTCGCCCGCGCGCGTTCCAGCACCGACTCCGCGATCGGGGACGCGCCGTACAGCACGTGCCGGACACCGCCCAGGTCGTAGTCGCCGACGCTGGATTCGTCGATGAGCATCTGCACCATCGTGGGCACCAGCAAGGTATCGGTGACCCGATGCGTGGCGATCGCCTCGAGCACCCCCGCCGGGGTGAACGCGGGCACCATCACATGGGTCGCGCCCACGAGGTTGCCCATGCACCAGTTCGCGATGTCGGCCAGGTGGAACATCGGCGCGGCGTGCAGCAGCTGCCCGCCCGCGGAGGGGCCGGCGCCGTCGGCGAGCACGCCGAGCGCCGAGGTCATCAGGTTGTCGTGGCTGAGCATGACCCCTTTGGGATGCCCGGTCGTGCCGCCGGTGTAGAAGACGCCCAGCAGCGCGTCACCGCCGGTTCGGGTGTCCTCGATCGGGCTCGTGCCCGCGACCAGGGTTTCGTAGTCGAGCAGATCCGCGGGGCGTTCGCCGTCGCCGCAGAAGAGCACCGGACCCAGCTCGGGAAGCTGCTCGCGCAGGGTCGGCACGACCGCGGCGAAGGCGTCGTCCACCAGCAGGATCCGGGTGCCGGATTCGCGCAACGAGTACGCGATCTCGGCGGCGCTCCAGCGGATGTTGACCGGATTCACCACCGCGCCGAGCCACGGCACCGCCAGCAGATATTCGTGGTAGCGGTCGGAGTTCAAGGCCAGGATGGCGATCCGGTCGCCCGCGACGGCGCCGAGGTCCGACAGCGCGCCGGCGAGCCGGGCGATGCGGTCGACCGACTCGGCCACGGTGCGGATCCGCTCGCCGAAGACGGTCGCGGGCCGGTCGGGATTGTGCCGGAGACCGCGGTGAAGTATTTGCGTCACATACATTGTCGGTTCCTAGCCCCCGCTACAGCGAGCGAGCGATGAGTTCGTTCATGACTTCGTTGGCGCCGGCGTACACCTTCTGCACACGGGCATCGGCGTACATCCGGGCGATCGGATACTCGAGCATGTAGCCGTAGCCGCCGAACAGCTGCACGCAGCGGTCGATCACCTCGCACTGCACCTCGGTGGCGTGCGCCTTGGCCATCGAGGCTGTCGCGCTGTCGAGTTCGCCGCGCAGATGCCGCAGGATGCAGTCGTCGACGAAGACGCGGGTCGTGCGCACCAGCGTCGCGCACCGGGCCAGTTCGAACCGGGTGTTCTGCATCTCGAACAGCGGTGCGCCGAACGCGCGGCGATCCTTGGTGTAGCGCACCGTTTCGGCCAGCGCCGCCTCGGCGGTGGTGATCGCGCCTTCGGAGATGATCAACCGCTCGTGCACCAGCTGGTTCATCGCGTAGCCGAAGCCCGCACCGGCCTCGCCCAGCAGATTGGTCACCGGAACCCGGACGTCGTCGAAGAACAGCTCGGCGGTGTCCTGGGACTTGAGCCCGATCTTGTCCAGCACCCGGCCGACCCGGAAGCCCTCGGCCGCCGCGGTTTCGAGCACCAGCAGCGAGATGCCCTTGGTGCCCGCCGCCGGATCGGTGCGGGCCACCACGATGACCAGGTCGGCCAGCATGCCGTTGCTGATGAAGGTCTTGGCGCCGTTGACCACATAGTGCTCACCGTCGCGAATCGCGGTGGTACGCAGGGCCTTCAGATCGGATCCGCCGCCGGGCTCGGTCATCGCGATCGCGCCGATGAACTCCCCGGACGCCATCTTCGGCAACCAGCGGAGTTTCTGCTCCTCGCTGCCGTAGGCGAGCAGGTAGTGCGCGACCAGGCCGCTGTGCACGGCGTTGCCGAGCCCGAATCCGGTCTCGGTCAACGCCAATGGCACGCCGAAGATGGCCAGATCGTGCGCGAGGGTGCCGCCGCCGCCGCCGTACTGCTCGGGAATGCCCGCGCACAGCAGCCCGACTTCGCCTGCCTTGCGCCAGAACTCGCGGTCGACGTGGTGCTGCTCGATCCAGCGTTCCCGATGCGGCAGGGCCTCGGTCTCGATGAACTCGCGAGCCATCTCCGTCAACGCCAGCACCTCGTCGTCGACCCACGGCGACCGATAGCGAGCCGCGCCAGTGAAACGTCTAGTCATTCACTTAGTATGAGCATCATTCTCCGGGCGAAGCAATAGTTCAGCGGTATTTTCTCTTTAAGGCCCAGATAGTCGACCGCGACAGATTGCGTCTTGCGTCACATGAGCGCCGTGCAATACGCTTCCGGCCATTCACATACCTCGAGGATGACGATGCTTGACGCCGAGACCGCAACCACACCTGTTCGCCCGGTCGGACTGGGGCGGTTGCTGACCTTGCTGCTCCCGGCGACGACCGCGATGTACGCCGCCTTCAACGGGGTGCAGCAGATCCTGGTACCCGCCCAGGTCGAGGCCTTCGATCCGGCGGCCAAGGTGACCAATCTGGCCGTGATCACCGCGCTGGCCGCCCTCGCCTCGGTCGTGGCGCTGCCGATCGGCGGCGCGGCCTCGGACCGCACCCGCTCCCGATTCGGCCGCCGGTCCCCCTGGATCGTGGCGATGTCCGTGCTGTCGGCGGTGCTGCTGCTCGGCATGGGCCTGAGCACCGGAATCGTCGTGCTGGCACTGACCCAGGTGGCGGTGTGGTTCGCCGCGAACCTCTACCAGGGCGCGTTCGCGGCGATCCTGCCCGACCGGGTCCCGGTGGCCCGGCGCGGTCTGGCCTCCGCCGTCATCGGATTGGGCGCGCCCCTGGGCATCATGGTCGGGGTCAACCTGGCCAGCCGGGTCGGCCAGCTGTGGGCCTACGCCCTGTTCGGACTCGCTTTCGCGGCGACCAGCGTGGTGCTGGTGCTCGGTGCGCGCGAGGCGTCCTCGATCGACATCGTGCCGCCGGCCCGGATCACCCGGCGGCCGGCACAGACCCTGCGCGCGTTCTTCGAGGCCTTCCGCAGCCGGGACTTCGGCTTCGCGTTCCTGAGCCGGGCCTGCCTGTCCCTGGCCTACTTCACGGTCAGCGGCTATCTGTTCTATTCGATGCAGGACTACATCGGCGTGGCCAACATCCCCGGTGGTGACGTCGCGGTCGCGGTCAGCACGCTGGCCACGATCTCGGTGGCGACGTGGGCGGTGGTCGCGATGTTCACCGGGTGGCTCGCCGACCGGCTGGACCGGCGCAAGTTGTTCGTCGGGATCAGTTCGGCCGGGCTCGCGGTGTCGATGCTGGTGCCGGTGCTGAGCCCGACCTGGACCGGCATGGTCGTGTACTCGGTGCTGTCCGGGGCGTTCATCGGCACCTATTTCGCCGTCGATCTCGCGGTGATGTCACTTGTCCTGCCGGACAAGGCGAACGAGGGCCGCGACTTCGGCATTCTCGCGGTCGCCACCGGACTGCCGCAGGCGCTGTCCTCGGTCGTCGCCGGCGTGCTGCTCATCGCGTTCGACAGCTACGTCGCCCTGTTCGTCTTCGGCGCGGCCTGCGCGTTCGCCGCCGGCCTGCTCATCATGCGGATCCGCGCGATCCGCTGACCTCCTCCCCGAAAGGCAGACCTATGCCCTACCTCAGCACGCCCGCGGGCGTGCGGCTCTACTACGACGACCTCGGTGATCCGGAAGCGCCACCGCTGCTGCTGATTCAGGGACTGGGCGCGCAACTGCTGGGCTGGCATCCCGAACTCTGCGCGGCGCTCGCGGACGCCGGGTTCCGCGTCATCCGGTTCGACAACCGCGACACCGGGTTGTCCCAGAAGTTCCCCGACGGCGGCTATCTCCTGAGCGACCTGGCCGCGGACACCGCGGGCCTGCTCCGCGTCCTCGGCCTCGACTCCGCGCACATCGCCGGGCAGTCGATGGGCGGCATGGTCGCCCAGCAGCTGGCCATCGACCATCCGGCCGCCGTTCGATCCCTCGCGCTGATCTACACCGCGCCGAACAGCGCGGACTTCGCGGTGGGCACCGATCTGCTGGCCGAACGAATGGCCTTGCCAAGGGCCCGCAACCGCGCCGAAGCCGTCGAGCTCTACCTGCGCAACGAGGCACCGTGCTCCTCGCCCGGCTATCCCGTCGACACGGCGTGGCTGCGCGAACTCGGCGGGCTCATGTACGACCGGGACTACGACCCCGACGGCGCGGCAAGGCAATTGGCCGCGGTGTTCGCCTCGCCCGACCGCACCCGAGCCCTGGGCCGGGTCGCCGTGCCGACGACGATCCTGCACGGCGACAGCGACCAGCTGATCGACCCGGCGGCCGCCACGGCGCTGCACCGGGCCATCCCCGATTCCACCTGCACGATCTTCCCCGGCATGGGACACGAACTGCCCCGTGCGCTCTGGCCCGACATCCGCGCCCTCATCCACGACAACACCCGAAACACCTAGCCCGCCGGCACAACCCGAAAATCGGAGTTCAATGATGAACACGCGAATCCGCGACCAGCACCCTTCGTCCCGGCTGCTTCGCGGCCTGTGCCTCGCGACCGCCGTGGTCGCGGCGACCGCGATCGGCGGCGCCGCCCACGCCGAACCCGCTGCGGCACAGTCGGTGCCGACGCCCGACAAAGATCCGTTCTATGCCGCACCGCCGGATCTCGGCGGTTACGCCAACGGGGCGATTCTCGGATCGCGACCCTCGGCGCTCTATGAGCTCCCGCTCCCGGTCAAGGTGTGGCAGGTGCAGTACAAATCGACCGACGCCGCCGATCGGCCCACCACCGGCGTCACCACCGTGATCGTGCCGAACACCCCCTGGACCGGGCCGGGGCCCCGGCCGGTGGTGAGTTATCAGATGGCCGAGGACGGCCTCGGCATCCAGTGCGCGTCCTCCTACGTGCTGCGGGCGGGTGTGCGGGCCGGGCTGCAGAACGGCCAGGATCAAGAGACCCCGTTGACCGTGCCCCTGCTGCAACGCAATTGGGCGGTAGTGGTCTCGGATTACGAAGGCCCGCAGGAACGATTCCTGGACCGCGACCAAGCCGCGCACAGCGCGCTGGACGGCATCCGCGCCGCGCTGGCCTTCCCGCCCGCCGAGCTCTCCCCCGCCGCGCCGGTCGCCGCATTCGGTTATTCCGGTGGCGCGTTCGCCACGGTCGCGACCCTGGAAATGCAGCCGCGCTATGCCCCCGAGTTGAATGTCGCGGGCTTCGCCGCGGGCGGGATCCCCGCCGATGTCCCCGCCGCCCTCGCGATGGACAACGGCACCGCCAACGTCGGGCTGGCCGTCTTCGCCCTGGCCGCACTGGATCGGCTCAGCCCCGAACTGAACATCCTGGCGCAGCTCGACGCGGAGAGCCGGGCCGCCGTCGCCACGGCCGGCACCCAGTGCGTCCAACAGGTGGTGGCCGCGAATGCCGGTCGCGTGCTGCGTGATGCCTCCGGATCGCCGGACGTCGCCGCCAATCCGGCCATCCGGGCCGCGGCCGACAAGCAGAAGCTCGGCCGCGCCGTGCCCACCGCGCCCATGTACGCCTGGCACAGCAGCCACGACGACGCCCTGCCCCGCGAATCGACGGACACGCTGATCGATCGGTACTGCGCGGCGGGCGCCACCGTGTCCTACCACCGCACCGAGGTGGTCGGCCATGCCATCGCCGGCCTCGCCGAAATCCCCGCGGTCTTCGACTATCTCGGCGATCGCCTGGCCGGGAACCCGGTACCGACGGGCTGCCGCGTCTTCTGAGCCCTTGTCACGGGAGCCAAGGTCGGCGGACCGCAATTCGTTCGGCAGTGCAGTGACCGCGCGCCGTCCCGCAGACAGACTTTCTGTACCGCTCCGACACAGCGACACACATCACATTCCAGGCGAATCGTGCTCTGTGTCATAGGCATTCGCCGCGCTGGGTCAGCGAACAGATGGGATGTGCGGACATGGTTGCAAAGAAGCAACGGATACGTCGGATCGTGACCGGTGTGCTGGTCGCGGGCGTGGCCCTCGCGCAGGGGGTCGGCCCGGCGAACGCGTCGCCGGAGGACGAGTTGCGGGCCTTCGCGCAGAGCCTGTCCGCGGGCCTCGTCCCGGCGGCGGACGGCAGGCAGCCGCAGGCCATCGTCGATTCCGGCAGTGGCTCCGGTAGTGCCGGCTGGGGGCGCAGCACGGCGGCGGCCGCGGTCGGCGAGGGCCCGGCGATGACCGCGCCGCTGGCGGCCTTCGCCTACGGGCTGTTCAACCCGGACTCCGCGCCCGCCGGCGCCAACCGGTGGGACTGCCAACCCACCGCCGAGCATCCGCGGCCGGTAGTGCTGCTGCACGGCACCTGGCTCAACGCCTACGACACCTTCTCCTCCCTCTCACCGCAGCTGGCCCGGGCCGGTTACTGCGTCTTCGCGCTCAATTTCGGCAAGTCCGGACTGGTGCAGGGCGGCGGGCTCGGTTCGGTGCTGCCCGGCCGCTACGGCGTCGGCCCGATGGAGGAATCCTCGCTCCAGGTCGCGGAATTCGTGGAGCGGGTGCGCGCGGCGACCGGGACCGACCAGGTCGACATCGTCGGCCACTCCCAGGGCGGCACGATCGCCAACCACTATCTGAAGTTCAACGGCGGTGCGGGCAAGGTCGCCAAGCTGGTGACCTTCGGCGCCACCCACCACGGCACCTCGCTGCTGGGCATCGCCACGCTGGGCCGGGCCATCAACAACCTCGGCATCAACATCCTGGGCTTCGCCGAACCGATCGCCGGACTGTCGAACATCCAGCAGGCGGTGGGCTCGCCGTTCTACGCCGTGCTCAACGCAGACGGTGACACCGTGCCCGGCGTGGACTACACCGCGGTCGGATCCCGCTGGGACGAGGTCACCAATCCCTACGACTGGACGTTCCTGCGGGCCGGGGCGGGCGCCACGGTGCACAACATCACCTTGCAGGAGGGATGCGAGCAGGATCTGTCCGATCACCTGACCCTGATGTACTCCCCGCGCGCGGCGAGCCTGGCGTTGAACGCGCTCGATCCCGCGCACGCGACCGTGCCGACCTGCACGTTCAACCCGTGGCTGATCGGTGGCAGCGGAAAACTATGAGCCGGTAGCCACAACCTCCGCCGGTGCGGGTTCGGTGGCCCGGCGCCGGGCGAACAGGGTGACCAGCAGCGAGGCCGCCATCAGGGCGACGCCGAACCAGACCGCGCCGGTGACGCCGACGTGGTCGGCGAACAGGCCGCCGAACAGCGCGCCCAGCGCGATGGCGGTGTTGTAGCCCATGGTGTTGATCGACATCGCGGCCTCGAATTTGTCCGGGGCCGCCTCCAGCAGCAGGTTGATCTGGCAGAGGTTGGCCGCGCCGAAGGAGACGCCCCACAGGGCCAGGGCCAGGGTCGCGCCGACCTTCGAGTCGCCGATCGCGAGCAGCAACAGCAGCGCCGCCACGAGACCGGTGCAGGCGACGACGAAGCTGGCCCGCAGGTTCTTGGTCACGGTGTAGCCGGCGAGGAAGTTACCGGCGGCGCCGCCGACGCCGTAGATGATCAGCAGGACGGTGATGAATGCCGGTGTGACGGCGGCATTCTGCTCCAGGAACGGCCGCACGAAGGTGTAGGCGCCGAAGTGACCGAACACGTACAGCACGACGGCCACCAGCACCAGCCGCAGCTGCCGGTTGCGCAGCGGGAGCTGGAACACCTCGCGGACCGGGATCGCGTTCGCCGAGGGCAGGGCGGGCACGATGACGGTGACCGCCACGAACACCACCGCGCTCAGCGCGCTCCAGATCAGGAAGGTGGTGCGCCAGCTGCTGACGCTTTCCAGGAAGGTGCCCAGCGGAATGCCCACCACCGTGGCGATCGAGATCCCGGACAGCGCGACCGCCGCCGCGCGGCTCGAATGCCGTTCCGGGACAACACGCATCGCCATGCTGACGCCGATGGCCCAGAACACGCCGTTGGCGAAGCCCATGATCAGCCGCACCGCCAGCACCAGCGGGTAGCTCGGCGAGAGCGCGGTGACCAGGTTGCCCAGCGCCAGGATCGCCAGCAGCGCCGAGAGCAGCATGCGCCGGTCGACCCGCCGGGTCCAGGCCACGATGAACGGCACGCCCAGCCCGGCGGACAGGCCGTACAGGGTGACCATCAGCCCCGCGACGCCGACCGAGATGCTCAGGCTCGCGCTGACGGGAGTCAGCAGGCCGACCGGCATCAGCTCGGTGGTGACGAAGACGAACAGGCTCGCCGTGATCACCGCGACGCTCAGCCACGATCTGGCGGCCGAGTACGGCGGCGCCACAGAATTAGTTTCCATGGAAGATATATTAGTTTCCCAGGAAGATATGTCAATCTATGGCGATGGATCGCACCCCCGCCGAGCTCGACGACATCGACCGCATCGAGCGCCAGTGGCGCCGGGAACGGGTCGATCTCGATTCGAGCCCGATCCAGGTGGTCGGCCGGATCAGCCGGCTGCACTGGGCACTCGAAGAGCGACTGGGCCGGGTATTCGCCGAATACGAGCTGTCCCGAGGCGAATTCGACGTACTGGCCACCCTGCGCCGCTCCGGTGAGCCGTTCGAACTGAGCGCGGGTGATCTGCGCGGGTCGACGATGGTGACCTCCGGCGCGGTCACCAAGCGGGTCGATCGCCTGGAGCGGGCCGGGCTGGTGCACCGGCGCGCGGCCGAGGACGACGCGCGCGGGCGGCTGATCCAGCTCACCGACCGGGGGCGCGCGCTCATCGACGAGGCGATCGGCGAGCACCTGCGCAACGAGACGCGGCTGCTGTCCGGTCTGACCGCGGACGAGCGAGCGGCCCTGATCACGCTGTTGCGCAAGCTGAACGAGACGCTGCCGGGTTAGCGGCGGGGCCGACGTGCGCTGAACAGGTAGACCGCGCAGGTGACGACGGCCCAGCCCGCGAGCACCAGGAACGGGAACAGGTCTTGGTGCGCACGGAAATACACCGCGGTGTGCTGGGCTTGGACCGATGCGCCCGGCGGCAACCACCGGCCGATCACGGCGAACATCGCGGGCAGCAGCGGCCAGGACACCGCGCCGCCGGAGGACGGGTTGCCCAGGATCACCAGCAGACCCCAGGTAGGCACCATCGCCCAGCGCCCGAACAGCTTGTCGAACATGGTGAAGACCATGCCCGCGGTGAACATGGTCAGCGCGAGGATCACCCACGACTCCGGGAAGGGCAGCTCCAGCGCGCCCAGCCCCCAGTCCACGGTGGCGGCGATCGCGAAGCCACCGAACAGCGCGTAGGCGGCGGTGAAGGCGATGCGGGCGTGCGGGCCGAGGCCGCTCGCGTGCACACCGAGCTGGATCGCGCCGACGAAGCCGACGATGATGGCCGCCAGGGTGATGTAGAACAGGCCGAGGCCGCGAGGATCGCCCTCTTGCAGGGGAATCAGGTCCGTCACCGTGACCGCGTGCTGGGTTTCCGAGCCCGCCGTGACCGCGGTCTGCGCCAGCAGATCCGCCACCGACGCGCCCGAGGCGGTCGCGATGTCGACTTCGATTCCCGGCGCGCGCTTTTCGACGATCGCGAAGACCTGCTGGCTGTACAGCTCGCGCAGCGCGGGACCGTAGCTGTCGAAACCCCGCATTTCGAGGGTGCCGCTCAAGCCGCCGTTCATGGCCGCGAGAAAATCGCGTAACTCGTTGTCGCCGTAGGGCGCGACCACGGCGATCGGAACGTGGCGGGGCGTGGGCTTGGCCATGACATAGGTGTAGGAACCCGCGAAGATCGCGGCCGCCGTCGCCAGGATGAACACCAGGACCGTCGCCGGGAAATACGGCGAGGCCCGAAACCTCGCCCAGTTCATCGCCGCGCCTTCACCGAACATCACTCTCCTCGCATGTCGGACGGCAGCAACCTTCCGGTCAACCTACCAGCGCCACCGCCCGGAAGGCCGGATGCGCGAGTCACTCCCGGCGCAGATGGCCGGTATCGCCGAGGCCGACCAGCTCGCGATTGTGGAAGTAGTCGTCCTCCCGGAGTTCGGTGATACTGCCGGAAGGTCCCCGGAAACGCGCGTAACCGAGCGTCTCCCACGGCAGCCCGAGAAACGCGCCCACCACGAAAGTCAGTGTGCCGCCATGCGTCACGATGATCTGGTGCTCGCCGCCGCGAGCCAGGATCGAGTCCATCGCCGCGTACACGCGCCGCGCCAACCCGCCCATCGTCTCCGCCCCGGCGATGCCTTCGTCATGACCCAGCCGCTCCCCCGTCGCGGGCGGTGTCACGAAACGCTCCCGCAGCCAGGCCTGCGGTTTCCCCTCGGCCACGCCGTAGGACTTCTCCCGCAGCGCGCGATCGATGACCGGGACTGTCCCCAACCGGGCGCCGATGACCTCGGCGGCCTGCTGCGCCCGCAACAGATCGGAGGAGAACAACTCCACTTCGGCACCGTCGGGAATCCGGGCCCGCAACTCTTCGGCTATCTGTGCCGCGGCCGCCAGACCACCGGCCGTCAATTCCGAGTCGTACCACCCACCCACCAGCCCGTCGACATGATGGGCCGACTCCGGATGCGCGATGACATACAGCGTTCGCATCGGCCCACGATAGGGTCCCCGACCGACATTTGCCCCGCGCCCCCGCACGTGCCAGCCTGGAATCCGAACACAGCGCGGCCGATCCGGGCAGCCGAGGAGGAACCGTGAAACACCCGAGCGGACTCCCGGGCCGGCTACACGTCACCGTCGAATTCACCGACGCCACCCCACCCGCGCTGACCATCGCATGGGCACCCGCCGACGCCACCGCCGCCCGCAGCCGCTTCGAATACGCCCGCCTCTTCATGATCACCCCGCACGCCGCCGACCGCCGCTACCTCGACATCGTCGACGGCAAGCCCACCACCACCCTGCACCTCCCCCACCCCCTCACCCCCGGCGACTACGCCATCGAGGTAGACGCCTACGGCAGCGCGAGCTGGGGCGACGGCCGCCTCGAAGCCCGCGGCCGCAGCACCCCTTTCCACCTCGGCACCGCCGAACCGGCGCGCTGAGCGATCAGCATGGCTTCCCTGCCAGCTCGGAATGTTCGGCGGCATAGCGTTTCGCCGCCGGGTAGTCGGCTTTGCCGCTGGGCTGACGCATCATCTCCTCGACGATCCAATAGGTGCGCGGCGCTTTGTACCCGGCGACCGTGACGCGAATATGCCCGTCGAGCTGCGCGAGGTCGAGCACGGCTCCCGGCCGGGCCTGCACCAGCGCCGCCACCGCCTGCCCGAAGCGCGGGTCGCTGACACCGATCACCAAGGCGTCGAACACATCCGGATGGGCTTTGAGCGCGCCCTCCACCTCCTCGGGAAACACCTTCTCGCCGCCGGTGTTGATGCATTCCGAACCGCGGCCGAGCAGGGTGACGGTGCCGTCGGCTTCGTAGCGCGCGTAATCACCCGGCACCACATAGCGCTTGCCGTCGACGTCGGCGAAGATCGTCTTCGTCTTCTCCGGATCCTTGTAGTAGCCGAGGGGCACGTGCCCGGTGCGCGCCATCCGGCCGACCGCGCCGGGCGCCGGTTCGATCAGGCTGTTGTCGTCGGCGAGCAGCGCCGTCTGCGCGTTGCAGCGCACGCGCGGACCCTGCGCGTGATCGGAGTCCTTGGTGACCACCCCGAGTCCGGTTCCGCCACTCTCCGAGGAGCCGGCCACGTCGGTGAGGAACAGATTCGGAAACAGCTCGAGATACTGCTGTTTCAACGCATGGGAGAACAGGGCGGCGTGGCTGGTGACCGCCCACAGCGACGAGGTGTCGTAGCTGCCGGCCCGGTAGGCGTCCAGCAGCGGCCCGGCCATCGCGTCACCCACCACCGTGAGCACGTTGACGCGGTGCCGTTCCACGGTGCGCCACACCTCGGCGGCATCGAACTGCGGCACGAAAACGATGGTGCCGCCGGAATTCAGGCCGAGGAAGGCCGCCCACTGGGCCGCACCGTGGATCAACGGCGACAGCGGTGCCAGCACCAGACCGGCGGGTGACCGGCGGGCCTCGTCGGCAAGCTGCCACTCGTGTTCCACGTATTCACCGGTGACGTGGTTGATTCCGCCGCCGAGCGCGCGCCACACGTCTTCCTGACGCCACATCACGCCTTTCGGGAATCCCGTCGTGCCACCGGTGTACAGCAGGTAGAGATCGTCGGCGCTGCGCTCCTCGAAATCTCGCACCGGTGACCGCGCCGCCAGCGCAGCCTCGTATACCCTACCGTCGTGGCCGACGGCCGAACCATCCTCGATCACAAGGACATCCGTCACCTTCGGGGTGGACGGCAGCACCTCGGCGACGATGTTCGCGTATCGGCGCTCGTGCACCAGCGCCACCAGATCGGCGTTGTCGACGAGGTAGCGAACCTCGTCGGCGGTATAGCGGTAATTCACGCTCACCGAGACCGCCCGCACCTTGTACGTCGCGATCATCACTTCCAGCGCTTCGATCGAGTTCCGCGAGTAGACGCCGACGTGATCGCCCGGACCGATGCCGCGGGCGGCGAGGTGATGCGCCAGCCGGTTGGCGCGTTCGTCCAGCTGACGGTAGGTGACCTGACGGTCGCCGCAGATGACGGCGAGACGATCCGGCACGGCGTCCACCGCGTGTTCGAACAGATCAGCAACATTGAAAGCCATGGGGCCCAAGCTAAATCGGCGGCACGCCGATCAGGTGCTGTCGCCACGGTTGTGGCAGCTTCCTGCCGGATCCGGTCCCGGGGCTTGCGCACGCCCCGGCCCGATGCCCAACTCGGCGACGCGCACTCCGAGCTGGTAACGCGTCTCGACCTCCAGCCGGTCGAGCAACGCCGCCACCTGGCGGCGATAGGTCCGCACCGACACCGCGAGCCGCCGTGCCGCCACCTCGTCCTTCAGGCCGGTGGCCAGCGAGTCCAGCACCGCGAGGGCGAGTCCGTCGAACTCCGGGTCCGGCCGCAGCCGCACCGCGGAATCCCATGTCGTGGTGGTGAATCGGTGTAGATAGCCGAGCAGGGCCGGGTCCCGGATGACCAGCGCCTCGGGCCGCGCCACGGTGACCGGGCTCCACAGCACGCCGACCGCGCGGTCGATGATCAGCGCGTTGGGGAACTCCATCGGCGCGACCTTGGTCCAGGAGTCGATCACCGCCTGCCGGGTACCGGGCGCCGGATTCCGGGACCGTGCGTAGTCCCGCGAGTACAGCACCCGGATCCGTTTCCCGGTCGCGAGCAGATCCCGCAGCACCAGGGCCTCGCGGAGGTAGTAGCCCTGCATCCGGAGCGGAGCGCCGACCGCGACCAAGACTTCGGTGTGCACCCGGTGCAGCATCCGTTGCAGACTCTCGCCCCAGTGCTCGCCGGGATAGACGCGAACCACACCCTCCCGATCCTTCGACTCGGCGATCCGCGCGGCCAATTCATGTGCCAGGTAGGTCATTCGAATCTCCCCGCCGCCGAACAGAACCGGTCGTGACAACGCGACCGGTTACAGCATCGAACGGGACGAGCGGCACGGCAAGCAGGGATCTTCAGCGCTGGAGCAACTCTTCGACGTTCGTGCGGCCGGTCACCAGCAGGAGCAGAGTTGCGGTGGGGGCGGTGAGTTGGATGCCGGTGCCGGCGGACCAGTCGGTGTCGGTGGCGATCAGGTGGTAGGGGTGGAGTTTTTTGCGGGCGTGGAATGGGGGGCCCATGGTCCAGACGCGGTGCAGGGCGGTTCGGGCTGCGGGGGTGGGTATTTCGTGTGGGAGGGCCAGGGGGATGGCGATGTCCTGGCCGTGGACGAGGAGGTCCATCAGGCGGTCGGCGGGGGTGGTGCCGAGGGCGGTGGTGCGGGCGGGGATGGTGGCGCGGAGTTCGGCGAGCAGGGCCGCGGTGGGAGTGCGGTCGGCGTGGCGGATGGCGGTGTCGCGGATGGCGCGGTCCAGGCTGCCGCGGGCGCGCAGGAGTTCGAGCAGGATCCAGGACAGGCCGGCGTGTGCGGACAGGATCAGGTGGGCGACGACGTCGCGGACGCGCCACTCGGCGCAGAGAGTGGGGTGGTCCCAGGATGATTCGGGCAGGTCTTCCAGCAGCTGCACGAGGCTGCGGCGGGCGGCGGCCACCGCGTCCCAGACCTGATCATCGTGTTCCTTGGTCATTGTCGCTCCGATCCTCGAGTGCGGGTTCGGCAGTACGGTAGAAACTCCAGCCGGGTGGAGGTGCAAGCGAACGTGAGCGAGGACACAGGGCGGATCGGGATCGGGGAACTGTCGCGGCGCACCGGGGTTTCGGTGCGGACGATCCGTTTCTACTGCGACGAAGGGGCTTTGGCGTGCGAGCGCACCGGCGGCGGCCATCGGACCTTCGACGCGGACGCGAGTGACCAGCTCGAGCTGATCCGCCATCTGCACGGGCTGGGCATCGGATTGACCAGGGCCAGAGCGGTGCTCCGCGGGCACATTTCGGTGACCGAGGCGATCGCCGCCGAACGCACCGCCGTCGACAGCGAACTCGCCGCCCTGAACTGGCGGCGTGCGGCGCTGCGCGCGGTCGGGAACGGCTCCCCCGAACAGCAGCGGAACCGGATCGAACTCCTTGCCGCCGTGCAGGATCGGAAGACCGCCGAAGACCGGATCCGGCACTTCTGGCGAGGTCTGCTCACCCCGCTTCCGCCGCCGATGTTCGACGGCTTCGCCTTCATGAACATCCCGGAGCTATCCGCCGAACCCACCCCGCGGCAACTGCTCACCTTCGCCGAGCTCGTCGCGCACCTGACCGTACCGCAGGCGAAAGCCACTATGTCCCAGAGTATTTGGCGGGCCAGACCAGCCGAGCTCGAAGACCGGCGCGGACTCCTGGTCGGCCTCGCCGAAGCGGGCGAACGGGTCGCTCCGCTGATCGTCACCGGCGCCGACCCGCGCCCCGGCCCGGCCCTGGACCACTTCGTCGCCACCCACGCCGCAGCGCGCGGACTGCGCGACACCGCGACCTTCCGCAGCACGCTCCTGCGCGCATCCCGCGAGACCGACCCCTGGATCCAGCGCTACTGGACCCTCACCGGCGCACTCGTCGGCCCGGCCACCAGCGGCGCCGCCCAGCTGTGGCTGCACGGGGCGCTGGCGCGCTCGGTGGCAGCGTCCTAGGGGCGCATGCGGAACAGCAGATATGCCGCCAGCGTCGGCCCGTCGGTGATCTCCCCCGCGCGCACCATCCGCTCGAATTCCGTTCGCCCGAACCACTGCTGGCGCATGTCCTGCTCGGTCACCTCCCGCCGCGCCGGCCCCGCCGACAGCTCCGTCGCGAGAAACACCTCCCCACCCTGACCGGTCATGCTGTTGGCCGGATGCAGCAAGCCCAGCCGCTCCAGCCGCCCGGCCCGAAAGCCGGTCTCCTCCACCAGCTCCGCGGCCGCCAGCTGCTCCGGGGTCCCGGTGACGCCCGCCGGAAACCCGCCCGCGGGAAACTCCCACGACCGCCGCCCCATCGGATACCGATATTGCTCGACCAGATGGAACCCGTCGTCCTCGAACGGCAGCACCACGGCGAAGTCCGGCGCGTCGACCACCGAGTAGATCCCCCGGCTCCCGTCGGCCCGCTCGATCCGGTCCTCCCGCAACGACAACCACGGATTCTCGTACACCAGCCGCGACGCCACCGTTCGAATGCTCATGCCACAGGATAGAAAGCGCACTCGAGTGCGCCAGGCGATCAGCGCGGCTCGACACGCATCGTCAGCGCACCGGGCACGGCGGCGAACGCGGCGCGCAGCTCCGCGATCAACTCGGGTGTGCCGAAAGTGGTTCGGGCGGACCAGGTGTCGAGGGCGCAGTGGAACGCGGCGACGAGGATGTCCAGGGCCAGCCGGGCGTGCAGATCGTCGGTGAGACGCAGATCGCGGTGCAGGAGATCCAGGGCGCTGCGGGTGGTCTGGTCGCAGAACTGGAGGTTGTGGGCGGCCAGCGCGGGGGTGGTCCGGGCGAGGCCATGGCTGCGGGTCGCACGCCGCGGCCAGCCGTCGACGGCCGTTTCGCGGACGGCGGCCACGAGGGTGTCCTGGAGAAGATCCAGCAGCGTGCCGGTCGCCGGGGTGGCGTGGTCGAGGTGTGCCAGGAAGGCGGCCCACAGATCGTGCAGCGGGGCCATCGCCACCGCTTCCTTGCTGGGGAAGTTGCGGAAGAACGTGCGCTTGGAGATTTCCACGGCCGCGCACAGGTCGTCCAGCGTCGTGCTGTCGACGCCGCGCTCGGCGAACAGCTCCCCGGCGGTGTCGATCAGCGCTTGCCGGGTGCGCTGCTTCTTGCGCTCGCGCAGTGGCAGCGGCGGGGACGCGGCATCGGACATGGGACGCACTCTACCCAGCGAGTGCCTATCGTTGCCCTTTGCCTCTTGACCGCATTTGCCACTCAGTGGCACATTGATGACCGCACGCCGACCGGTGTGCACCACCCGCCCGAAAGGCGCCTTCGCTCATGCGCGCACTGCTCGTCGACCATGCCCAGCCGTCCGGCCTCCGGCTGGGCCAGGCCCCCGATCCCGAGCCCGCGCCGCATCAGGCCCTGGTCCGGGTGACCGCGACCTCGCTCAACGACGGCGAAGTACGGTTCGCGCTGAAGACCGCGCCCGCGGGCGCGGTCCTCGGCTGGGATGCCGCGGGCGTCGTCGAGCGCGCCGCCGCGGACGGCTCGGGCCCGGCGGCGGGCACGCCGGTGGTCACGCTCGGCATGGCCGGGGCCTGGGCCGAATTGCGCGCCGTGGACACCGCTCTGCTCGGGGTCGTGCCCGCGTCCGCCGACCTGGGCGCGATCAGCACGATCCCGGTCGCCGCGGCCACCGCGCTGCGCGCCCTGCACCGCCTCGGCCCGCTCCTGGGCCGCTCGGTGCTGGTCACCGGGGCCACCGGCGGAGTCGGGCGCTACACGATCCAGCTCGCCCGAATGGGCGGCGCGCACGTCATCGCGAGCACCGGCGACCCCGGCGCGCACGCGGGCACCCTGACCGCGCTGGGCGCCGACCGCGTCGTGTCCGGCCCGGCCGAGCTGGACACCGCGGTCGACGGCGTCGTCGACCTGATCGGCGGCCGCCAACTGGTCGAGGCCTTCCATTCCCTCAGCGAGACCGGCACTCTGGTCGCTGTCGGCCACTCCGCCGGTCAGGCCGAGCAGTTCGAGTTCGGCGACTTCTTCGGCGATCAGGGCCGCCACGACCGCTCGATCGTCACCTTCTTCCTGCTCTCCTGCGGCGGGCTGGCCCGCGACCTGACCTGGCTGGCCGGCCAGGTCGCCGCGGGCCGCCTCGATCCCGGCATCGCCTGGCGCGGTGACTGGTCGGACTTCGCCGACGCCGCCCGCCTGCTCGGGGAACGCCGCCTGCACGGCAAGGCGGTGCTCGAATTCCGTTAGGCCGTCAGGTCATCCACGGTCGGCGCGACGACACCGAACAGATCGGCGATGGTGGTGAGCGCCGCGGCTTGCAGTGCCGCGGCCGACAGGGCCGGGCCGCCGGGAGCCGGCAGCGCCCGGGTGGCGGTGGCCTCGGCGACCACCGTCGGGCGGTAGCCGAGGTTGAAAGCGCCCTGGGCGGTGAAGGTTACGCACATGTGGGTCATGAACCCGGCCAGCACGAGCTCGGGGCCGGCGCCGAGATCCTTCAGCGTCTGCTCCAGCTCGGTGCCGAAGAAGGCATTCGGAACCTGCTTCACCACCACGGGTTCGCCCGCGCGCGGGGCGACTTCGGCACTGATCGAGCCGATCTCGGCGCGGATGTCGTAGGGCGTACCTTCCCCGCCATCGTTGACGATGTGCACGATCGGGCGGCCGAGCTCCCGGGCCGCGGCCAGCAGCCGGGCGCCCGCGGCCAGCGCTTCTTCGGCGCCGGTCAACGCCATCACGCCGGTGCGGTAGGTGTTCTGGAAATCGATCAGGACGACGGTGGCCTCGGCCAGGCGGGGCAGCTGGTCGCCGAGACCGGAAACCTCACGCAGGGTGGCGGAGGGCGCGACAGTAGACACAACAATTCCTTTCATGGGGGTGGGGAATCCGTGGCCGGAACGGCTACGGCACAGGTACGGGCCTGGACTCAGGCGATGGTGCGGAAGCGGCGGCGATAGGCGCCGGGGCTGGTGCCCAGTTGTTTGCGGAAGGCGCGGTGCAGGGTCTCCACCGAGCCCAGGCCGACGGCGCCGCCGACCGCGGCCAGCGGTTCGTCGGTGGTTTCGAGCAGGCGCCGGGCGGCTTCCACCCGCGCCGCCTCTACATAGGCGGCGACGCCGGTGCCGGTCTCCTGCCGGAAGACACGCGTGAAATGCCGCTCGCTCAGCGACATTCGGGTCGCGAGCGCCGACACGGACAGGTCGTCGGTGAGATGTTCGGCGATGAACAGCCGCAGCTCGTCGATATCGCGGCGGGACGCGGCCGGGCGGCTCAGCGGCACGCTGAACTGACTCTGCCCGCCCTGGCGCTTCAGGTAGACCACCAGTTGCCGGGCCACCGCCAGTGCCAGTTCCTCGCCGTGGTCCTCGGTCACCAGCGCGAGTGAAAGATCCAGGCAGGCACTGATTCCGGCGCCGGTCCACACCCGGCCGGAGCGGACGAAGATCGGGTCGGGGTCGACCACGATCCGCGGATACTCCGCGGCGAGCTGATCGGCGGTGGACCAGTGCGTGGTCGCCACCTTGCCGTCCAGCAATCCCGCCGCGGCCAGCAGATGCGCGCCGACGCACACCGAGGCGAGGCGGCCGACCCGGGGGGCGACGGTCTCCAGCCACGCCACCACGTCGTGATCGATCAACGCCACCGGACCATTCGGGGAGGTCGCCACCGCGCCGGGCACGATCAGCGTGTCGATACCGCCGTCGACCTCCGCGAACGAGACATCGGTCAGCAGCCGGACCCCGGCCGAGGTGGTGACCGCGCCGCCGTGCGGGCTCACCAGCCGCACCTCGTAGCGGACCCGGCCGCCGCCTTCCCGATTGGCCAGCGCGAAGACCTCGGCCGGCCCGGTGACGTCGAGCAGGTCGACATCCGGGAAGACCGCGATCAGTACGCGATGGATCAGAGGCATGCACCCATCATCGACGCCCCCGCACGTGTCCGCAATGACGCATACCTGTCACATCCAGCCATGAATATCACTCCTGAGAGTGACTCCCGAAGTTCGCCCGGAGGAGGGATGTGCCCCGCTGCCTGCGTCCATAGGCTCGAAACATGATCGAAGCACGGAGTCTGACCAAGTTCTACGGCAAGACGCGCGCCATCCAAGACCTCACCTTCACCGTCGAACCCGGCCGCGTCACCGGGTTTCTCGGACCGAACGGCTCCGGCAAGTCGACCACGATGCGGTTGATCCTGGGCCTGGATACCCCGACCTCCGGCCAGGTCTCCGTGGTCGGGCGCCGGTACAGCGAACTCACTTATCCGCTGCATACCGTCGGCGCGCTGCTCGATGCCGGCGACGTGCTCGGATCGCGCTCCGCGGCCCAGCATCTGGCCTTCCTGGCCGCGAGCAACGGCATCCCGCGCCGGCGGGTCGAGGAGGTGCTCGATCGGGTCGGGCTCACCGATGTCGCGGGCAAGCGGGTCAAGGGCTTCTCCCTCGGCATGCGTCAGCGGCTCGGCATCGCCGCGGCGCTGCTCGGCGACCCCTCGGTGCTGATCCTGGACGAGCCGGTCAACGGCCTGGACACCGAGGGGATCCGCTGGATCCGGCAGACGCTGCGCGCGATGGCCGACGAGGGTCGCACGGTGCTGCTGTCCAGCCACATGATGAGCGAGACCGAACTGGTCGCCGACCACCTGCTGGTGATGAGCCGGGGAAAGCTCATCGCCGACGAGCCGACGGCGACCTTCGTCGAGCGCGTCGCGGAACCGACGGTGCGCGTGCGCAGCGCGGGCCTGCCGGAACTGGCCGAGGCACTGGGCGATCGCCTGGTGATCCGCGGCGATGTCGGCACCGTGCGCGGGACCCGGTCCCGCGAGATCGGGCAGATCGCGGCCGTGCGGGGCATCGTGCTCGACGAACTGACCCCGTTGCAGGCCTCGGTCGAGGACGTCTACACCCAATTGGTCACCGGCCAGCACACTTTCGCACCGCACGACCTGATGCAGGAGTCCGCATGAGCACCATCGTCGCCCCCCTCGCCCCGGTCCACGCCTGGTCCGCCCTGCGCTTCCAGGTGCAGTCCGAGCTGATCAAGGCCAGATCCGCGCGCGCCCTCTGGCTGCTCCCGCTGCTGGCCCTGATTCTCGGCCCGGCCAGCGCACTGCTGGTCGGGTTGTCGGACAGCCTCGAGGCCCACGACACGGTGCTCGGCGGATCCCTGACCGCGCTGACCTTGCCGGTGGCGGTGATCGGCGCGTGGGGCGCGCTCATGATGACCACCGAGTACTCCTCCGGCACCATCCGGCCGGTGCTCGCGGCGACCCCGCAGCGCGACACCGTCTTCGCCGCCAAGGTGATCACCACCGCCGCGATCTCCACCGTCGTCGGCCTGCTGTCCACCACCCTGGCCTACCTGGTCGGAATCGCCACCATCGACGCGTCGAAATACGCTGCGGGACAGCCATTCCCGGGCCTGCTCGGGATCTATCTGGTGTTCCCCGCGGTAGCCCTGTTCGGCCTGGCCATCGGCCTGATGCTGCGCAGCTCGGCCGGCGCCGTGGCCGCGGTGAGCGCCCACGTGGTGCTGCCGGAGGCCGCCTCGGCCACCGCGTTCGGCGAACTGCACAAACTGATGACGATCATGGCGCCGACCGCCGTGGTGGGAAAGCTGTCCCAGAGCGCCGACGCGGCCGATGAGCTCATCGGCGCGCTGGGCGGCTGGCCGCGCCTGGTGATCGTCATCCTGCTGACTCTCGGCGTACTGGTCGGGGGACGCCGAGCCCTGATCCGCAAAGACGTGTGAGAAATCCGCGCCGCAACTATCGGAGTAGCAGATGACCAAACCCGCTGGGCGAGCGATTGTTCGCCTCGGATACCAGATGCCCGACTTCAACTTCGGGGGAACCGTCGACAAGCTCTTCCCCACCGTGATCGCGCAGGCACAGGAGGCCGAGCGCGCCGGATTCGACACCGCGTTCCTGACCGATCACTTCTACCAGCGGTTCGGCCCGCCGCACGGGCCGACGCTGGAGGCCTACACCGCACTGGCCGGCATCGCGACCGCCACCGAGCGAATCCAGTTGTCCACCTTGGTAACCGGCAACACCTACCGCAATCCGGCGCTGCTGGCCAAGATCATCACCACACTCGACGTGGTCAGCCAGGGCCGGGCCATGCTCGGCATCGGCGCCGGCTGGTTCGAGCTCGAGCACAAGTCCTACGGCTACGAATTCGGTTCCTTCACCGAACGTTTCCAGAAGCTCGACGAGGCCCTGCAGATCATCACGCCGATGCTGCGCGGGCAGCGCCCGAGTTTCGAGGGCAAGTGGTATCGCGTCGCGAACGCCATCAACGAGCCGCGGGTGCGCGACGACCTGCCCATCATGCTCGGCGGCGCCGGCGAGAAGAAGACCTTCGCACTGGCCGCCCGCTACGCCGATCATCTGAGCATCGGCTGCGATGCCGCCGAACTGCCGGGCAAGCTGGCCGCGCTGCAGCAGCGCTGCGACGAGATCGGCCGCGACCGCGCCACCTTGGATGTCAGTTATCTAGCCTTCGTCGCCATGGACGAGTCACCCGACCGCGCGCACCGGGCGGTCGACGAGATGTTCGCCGGCCGGGTCGGTGATCCGTCGAAGGTGGACCGGGTCCGGGCCGGCATGGCCGGCAAGCTGTTCATCGGCGGGCCGGACGAGGTCGCCGGCCGGCTCCAGGAGCAGGTCCTCGATCTCGGCGTCGACGGCCTGGTCATCAATATGGTCGCCAACGGCCATCAGCCCGGCGTTGTCGAACTGGCCGGAAACACCCTGGCCCCCTTGGTGACAACTCGGTGAAACCACGAATGTCTCGGCGCTGAAACGGCGCCGAGACATTCGTTCCGAAAGACATTGCAGCACTTGGGCGCCCGCGCACGGCGGTTGACTGCCCAACAGTCCGAAATGTATAGTCCGGCCCACAGGTTGAGTCCCAGACAGTGGACTGTGTGAATTACGAACCGCGCGAATCCACAACAACCAAGAAAGGGTCCGTCGCATCGATTCGCGGCTAGCCCTCGACACGAGAGGAATGAGCCGCTTGTCTACATTTAAGCTCAGCCCCACGTCGTATCTGGTTCTAAGCTTGGTGGCACGAACCGGCCCCTGCACACCATTCGACATCAAAAAGCACGTGGACCGCTCGATCGGATTCTTCTGGTCTTTCCCCCACTCTCAAATCTATGCCGAACCCGAGCGCCTGGCGGAGAAGGAACTACTCTCCGGATATCAGGAGCCGACAGGCCGGCGCCGGCGAATTTATAGTATCACCGATCTCGGCCGGGCACGACTCGACGAATGGCTGTCGCACAGCTCCGACGCACCGACGCACGAACTGCGGGACAGCGGCTTATTGAAACTCTATTTCGGTAGTTTGTCGGACCCGGCGGACGTCGCGAAAGTCGCCGCCGCCGAGAAGTCCGCGCACCAGCAACGCCTGGACCGCTACCGCACCGCGTACACCTCACTGTCCGGAACTCCGGAAAGTGACGCCAACGAGTTGCTGGTGCTGGAATTCGGGATCCGATACGAGAGCCTCGCGGTGGAATTCTGGGACGGCATCCCGGGCCGCGGTCAGGACGCGCGCAACTCGGCATCCGCGCCCGAGTTCGCCGCGCCGACAATGGCCTCGATACGCCGGGCCTCACCCGCGGAATAGCAGGCCACCTCGGGATAGGCGCGCTTGCAGAGACCGGTGAGCACGCGCCCCGGACCGACCTCGAGAAATGCGTCGATGCCGTAACCGAGCACCGTGGTCAGCGTTTCACTCCATCGCACAGATCCGGCGAGCTGGACCCGCAACGCCTCGCGCGCGTCCGCCCCGGTGCACACGGGTCGCGCGGTGACGTTCGCGATGATCGGCAGCACCGGATCGGCGAAACGCACCCGGGCCAGGTCCGCAGCGAATTCCGCTTCCACCGCCGCCATCATCGAGCTGTGGAACGGCGCACCGACCTTGATTCGCTTCACCTTCACCGCCGGATCGGCGGGCGCCAGGGCCCGGGCACTGAACTCGGCCACCCCGGGCACACTGCCGGACACCACGGTCTGATCGGCGCTGTTGTAGTTCGCGACCTCGACGATCTCAGCGGTCTCAGCGCGCACCGCCGCGCAGATTCGCTCGACCTCGGCGGCGGGCAGCCCGAGCGCGGCCGCCATCGCACCCGGCGTCGATTCGTTCACCCCGGCCATCAGCATGCCCCGGCGCCGGACCAGCGCGAGCGCGTCGGTCCAGTCCAGGACGCCGGCCGCGACCAGCGCGGTGTACTCGCCGAGGCTGTGGCCCGCGACCACCAGCGGCGGTGGCAATGTCTCGGCAAGCACCCGGTAGGCGGCGAAACCCGCGAGGAAAACGGCCGGCTGCGTGATGTCGGTGCGCTCCAGCCGATCCTCCGGGCCCTCCCAGCACAGCCGGGAGAGCTCGAATCCGAGAATGTCATCGGCGGTCTCGAATATCGGCGCGACCAGATCCGGATAGGCATCGCGGAGATCGCGGCCCATCCCGATCCGCTGCGAACCCTGGCCGGGAAACAAGTACGAAGCATGCATTTCGAAAACTCCATCGAGAAATACGGGTATACCAGGAAACCCGAAGAATCCGGGCCCGCGATGGACGCCATCGGTTTGTCGCGGCATCGGGGCCATCCCCACGTTTGCGATTATGCGCGCAAACGGCGGCTATTTCATCCGGCGAGTGGCCTCCATCACTGTCATACCCACATAGTCGCCCGACCGGTTTGGTTTTCCGAGTACATCTACTGATACAGATCGGTGAACATCACATTTCGCACTTCGGCAACGGCCGTTCGAAATAGGCATCCGGCAAACTTCGGGGTCACCCGCGAGGGGTAGCCACGATTATGCGGACTGCCTGGGAATTCACCGGAATTAATCGTGTGCGATTGGTGGAAAATGGCGCTTCCGGCGACTTTTCAATGACCCGAATTTGTGTGACCAGCGTCACTGTTTGGTCAGTTGCACAGCGTTGTGGCGAGCTGGATCATCGGTTTCGGAAAGTGTGGATCCGATCGTTCGATCCGGACGGTGCCGCACTTCCGAGAGCAGTGCTCCGGGGAGTATGTATGTCATCAATTCACACCGGCCGCGCCGCATTGGTCACCGGCGGATCGGGCGGGATCGGACAGGCAATTTGCCGTCGGCTGGCCGCGGAGGGCGCATTCGTCGCCGTCAACTACTTTCGCGGTGAACAGGCCGCGAAAGAGGTCGTCGCGGAAATCGAGCACAACGGCGGAAAAGCCATCGCGGTACAGGGCGACGTCGCCCGGCCGGACGAGGCCGACGCCGTCATCCAGGAGACCCTGGCACAGGCCGGACGTCTCGACATCCTGGTCAACAATTGCGGCATCACGCGCAACCGGCTGATCATGCAGATGGACGAACCCGATTGGCTCGAGGTCATGCGGGTCAACTTCGGCGGGGTGTTCAACTGCACCCGGGCCGCCGCGGCCGCGCTCACCCAGCAGGACGGGGCGGCCATCGTGAACGTCTCCTCCGTCATGGGCGAGCGGGCCTGGCTCGGCGCCTCCGCCTACGCCGCCTCCAAGGCGGCGATCAACTCCTTTACCAGGGCCTCCGCGCTCGAATTCGCCAGATTCGGGATCCGGGTGAACGCCGTGCTCCCCGGTTTCGTGGAGACCGAGATGATCGCCGACGTCCTCGGCGGCGGCAACGGCGCCGGCATCATCGGCCAGGTACCCGTGCCCGGCGCGACCTCCGTCGAGGAGGTCGCCGAGCTGGTGTCCTTCCTCGCGGCCACCCACACCAGGCACCTCAGCGGCGCGTTGATCCCGATCGACGGAATGGGCGGGGGCACTTTGCTCCTGGGCAAGCCGCTCAAGAAGACCACCCGCCACTAGTAATCCGCACACCACAGATAGAGGGAACAACCATGTCCGAAACCAGTGTCATCGATACCGTCCGCGAGATCGTGGCCGAGGCCGTCGCCCTCGACATCGACGAAGTCGAAGCCGACGCAACGCTTTTCGGGGAGGTCGGCGCCGAGTCGATCGATCTGCTCGACATCCTGTTCCGGATCGAGCGCCGGCTCGGCGTCAAGATCACCACCAACGAGCTGAGCGAGCGGATCCAGGGCGGCATCCCCGACGCGCAGTTCGGCACCGAGGACGGCGTCGTCTCCGATCTCGGCCTGGCGCAGCTGGAAAAGGTGATGCCCCAGATCGATCCGGCCGAGCTGAGCGGGAAGCTGCCCGCCGAGGACGTGATGAACCTGTTCACCGTGCGCAACCTGGCCGACCTGGTCTCGCCCCAGGTCGGCGTGGCGAGCTGACGCGGGTGCCGCCATGAGATTCCATCTGGTCGATCGCATCGACACGCTCGAACCGTGGACCCGCATCGAGGCGGTCAAGCGCACCAGTTCCAGCGAAAAGTACTGGGCCACAGATGATTCCGGACATCAATACATGCCGCTACCGATCCAGCTGGAAGTGCTCGCGCAGAGCGCGGCCTGGCTGGTCTATCTGAGCACCGACCGCAAGCACCGCGCCGTGCTCCTCTCGGTCGGCGCCGCGCTCGCGCGGTCGCGGGTCGGCCCCGGCGACGACATCCTGGCCGCGGCCGACATCCGGTCGGCCGGGGACACCATCGTCGTCTCCGGTCACCTGCGGGTCGGCGACCGGACCGTCCTCGAAGTCGAGGACCTGATGTGCGCGCTGATCGACGCCGACGTGCTCGAAGACGCCGCGTCGGTGCGCGACCGCGAGGAAATCCTGCGAAGTGGGGAACGCTCATGAACAACAAGGTGGTCATCACCGGTATCGGCGCGGTCACGCCGGTGGGCAATACCGCACCGGATACCTGGTCCGCGCTGGCCGCGGGACGCAGCGGGGTCGGGCGGATCGAGACCTTCGATCCCGGTTCGTTCTCGGTGCAGATCGCCGGGATGGTGCGCGACTTCCGGCCCGCGCCCGAGCTGATTCCCACGCAGCGGTGGGAATTACTCACCCGGGCAGGCGGATTCGGCGTCGTCGCGGCGGCGGAGGCGATGGCGGAGGCCGGCGACGTCGCCGGGCATCACGCCCCGGAGCAGCGCGGGGTCTTCGTGGGCGGGCACGTCGGCCGGCCCGAAGCCGCCGAACTGGCGCAGATCGGGCTGACCCGCGACCGCAGCGACGGCGCCGAGATCCATCGCCGCGATCCGGACAGCACCCTGCGCTGCGATCAGGGCATCGATCTCGCGGCTATCGCGGAGGTGGGCGGCTGCCGCGGACCGATCAGCGGGATCAGCACCGCGTGCGCGTCGGCCACCCACGCGATCGGGGAGGCGTTCCGGCGCATTCAGGCCGGTGAGATCACCATGGCGATCGCGGGTGGTCAGGACGCGCTGACCACCTGGCTCGACGTCTCCGGGTTCGCCTTGCTCGGCGCCCTCACCACCGGATACAACGACGATCCGACCAAGGGGTCCAAGCCGTTCGACGCGAACCGGGACGGCTTCGTGCTCGGCGAGGGCTCGGTGCTCATGGTGCTGGAGGACGAGCGGATCGCGCTGGCCCGCGGCGCGCGGATCCTCGGGCGGGTCAGCGGCTACGCGGCGACCATGAACGCCTACCGGATCACCGATTCTCCGCCGGACGGCGGCGGTTCGATCACCGCGATGGCCAACGCGATCGCCGACGCCGGCGTCGTCCCGGACGCCGTCGACTGTGTCTACGCGCACGGCACCAGCACGCCCGGTAACGACACCTCCGAGACCGCGGCCATCAAGCAGGTCTTCGGCGCACACGCCTACGACCTGCTCGTCACCTCGCCCAAGTCGATGACCGGGCATCTGACGGCGGGCGCGGGCGCGCTCAATGTGCTTGCCGCACTGCGGGCCTTCGCCGACGGGCTGGTGACGCCGACGATCAACTACACCGAACCCGATCCGAAGCTGGATCTGGACTACGTCCCGAATCAGGCACGCACGGCGGATGTTTCGGTCGCCGTGGTCAATTCGTTCGCCTTCGGCGGGACCAATGCCTCGCTGCTGCTGGAGGCGTCATGACCGTCGACAGCATTCTGTCCGCCCCGCGCTGGACCGGCCAGTTGCGGGTGCCGCCCGACGACCTCGCGCTGGCGGGCGGGCTGTGCCTGGACCGGATCGTCGAATTGCACGTCGGCGCAAGAGCGGTCGCGCTGGCGAACGTGCCGCACACGCTGACCGTGTTCGACACCCACTTCCAGCGCTTCCCGGTGCTGCCCGGAGTGCTGCTGCTGCACGGGCTCTCGAATCTGGCCGACACGCTGCTGGCCGCGACGGTGGGCGGGCAGTGGCAGCTCGCCGCCACCCGCGGGGCGCAGTTCCGCCACTACGTGCGCCCCGGCGATCAGCTCCGGCTGGCGGTGGACCTGCGCACCCGCGACAGCGCGCACGCGGTGCTGTCCGGCCGGATCACCTGCGGCGACACGGTTGTCGTCCGGGTGCGTGAGCTGGCCCTGATCAACCACTCGACTCCAGCTAAGGAAGTCCCATGAATCGCGTTGTGATCAGCGGCATCGGCGTGGTGTCGCCCCTGGGTGTCGGTTTCACCCCGACTTGGAAGGCGCTGCTCGCCGGGCACAGCGCGGTGCGGCGCATCCAGCGCTACGACCCGTCCTCGCTGCGCACCCGGATCGGCGCCGAGGTGGCCGACTTCGACGCCAAACCCTATGTGCGCAACCGGAAGTCGCTGCGCCTGATGACACGGGCGAACCAGCTGGCGCACACCGCGGTGCGGCTGGCCACCGACGAGGCGCGGATCGATCCGGCGACACCCGGCAACGACACGGTCGGGGTGTTCCTGGCCAGCGAGAACCAGATCGCCGATCCACGGCACGTGCTGGAGGCCACCGTCCAGGCACGCAACGACGACGGCACCATCGATATCGAACGTCTCGGCAAGGAAGCCGCGGAGATGTATCCGCTGTTCTTCGTCGAAGGCCTGCCGTCGGCCGAAATGTTCTTCCTCTCCGACGAATTCGGGTTCGCCGGGCCCAGCGCCTTCCAATCCGGCGCCGGCGACGCCGGGGTCAGCGCGATCGGAAACGCCTATCGCGCGGTGGCGCGGGGCGATACCGAGGTCGCGGTGGCCGGCGCCTTCGACGACGCGGTCTCCTGGTGGTGCGCCTCCAAGCTGGACCGGCTCGGCCTGCTCACCGCCGACAGCGACCCCGGCGCGGTCCGCCCCTACGACCGGTCGGCCGGCGGCACGGTACTCGGCGAAGGCGCCTGTGTGCTGGTGCTGGAGACCTACGAGTCCGCCCTGCGGCGCGGCATCCAGCCGTACGCGGAGGTCGTCGGGTTCGGCGGCGGCTGGGAACCGGTGCCGCCCGGGCAGATCTGGGGTGACGGCAGCGCGGTGGCCACCTCGGTCCGGTCCGCGCTGCGCGAGGCCGCGATCGAGGGCACCGAGGTCGGCTACGTCGCCGCGGACGGGGCGGCGGTGCCGCGCGCGGACGCTGCCGAGGCCCGTGGTCTGCGCACCGCGCTCGGCGCCGGCGCGGACACCGTGCTGGCCAGCAGCGTGCAACCAGCTGTCGGCCAATTGCTGTCCGCCGCAGGCGCTTTGAATGTCGCCCTGGCCGCCGCTGCACTGCGCGACGGCGCGGTGCCGCCGACCCTCAACCTCGAGCACGCGGGCGCGGACTGCGACCTGGACTGGGTGCCCGGCACCGCGCGCGACCTCACCTCCGACTACAGCGTCGCGATCGGCCGGGGCCTGTCCGGCCAGTCCGCGGCGCTGGCCCTCAAGCGCATCTGAATCGAACAGGAGTCCGTCGTGATGAAACGAGAAGAATTCGAGCCCGCGCCGATGCAGACCGTCGTCGTGGTCGCGGTCGGCGCCGTGACCTCCCAGGGCGACACCGCGAAGGCGCTGTGGGACGGCGTCAGCACCGGCCACGTCGCGATCCGTCCGGTCGAGCACCTGCCGATGACGGAGTACCGCACCCGGATCGGCGGCGAGGTGCGCTCGCCCGTGCCGCCGTCACCGGTGGCGGCCACGGTCGGCGGATTCCGGGACCGCGCTTTCGATTTCGCGTTCGCGGCCGCCCAGGAGGCGATGGACGCCGCGCACACGCTGGTCTCCGGCGTCGCACCGGAGCGCCGCGCGGTCGTCCTGGGCACCTGCAACGCCGGGCTGCTCAGCACCCTGGAGTGGCTCGGCGACGGCAGCGGCAACGGCGCCGCGAAGCTGGCGATGTTCGGCCCGCCGCAGGCGATCGCCGAGTCGCTGGCGGCCGAATTCCAGTGCCAGGGACCGACGCTGTCGGTGAACACGGCGTGCGCGGCCGGCGCGAACGCGATCGGCTACGCGGCCGATCTGATCGCTTTCGGCCGCGCCGACATCGTGCTGGCCGGCGGCACCGACGCGCTCTCGGATGTGGCCTACGCGGGCTTCAACTCCCTGGGCTCGCTGTCCCCCACCCCGGCGGCGCCCTATCAGGACAAGCGCACCGGGCTCTCGCTCGGTGAGGGCAGCGGCATGCTGGTGCTGGCCCGGGCCGACCTGGTGGCCGCGGCCGATATCGAACCGCTCTGCGAGATCAAGGGATATGGGCTCTCCGCGGACGGCTATCACCCGACGGCCCCGCGGCCCGACGGCACGGGCGCGGCCCGCGCGATCCGCGCCGCCATGGAGTGGTCGGGCCTGGCCGACGACGAGATCGGCTACATCAACAGCCACGGCACCGGCACGCCGCGCAACGACAGCGCCGAAGCCAAGGCGACCCGGCTGGCATTGCGCGCGGCCGCCGACTCGGTGCCGGTGAGCAGCTCCAAGTCCATGATCGGGCATCTGCTCGGCGCGGCCGGCGCGGTGGAGGCGATCATCACCGTCGGCGCGCTGGGCAATGGTGTCCTCCCGCCGACCGCGAATCTCGTGGTGCCCGACCCCGAGTGCCGCCTCGACCACGTGGCCATCGAGCCGCGCGTGTGCCGCCCGCGCAACGCGATCTCGAACAACTTCGCGTTCGCCGGCGCGAACGCGAGTGTCGCCTTCGCCGACCGCCCGACCAGTGTCGTCCGGCCGGCGGCGAAGGTGACCCGGGTCGCGCTGACCGGCGCGGGTGCGGTCGGCGCCGCCGGCGTCGGCCTCGAGGCGGCGCTGCGGGCGCTGGCCGAGGGCCGCGATTGCGCCCGGATCGAGGACGGGATGCGGCTCGGGCGCATCGAGACCGATCCGGCCGAGCATCTGACCCGGCGCGAGGCACGCCGGATGGACCGGCTCGGGCTGCTGTCCACCTTCGCCGCGAGCCAGGCGGTGCAGGCTGCGGGCCCGGACCTGATCGCCGACGATCCGACCCGGGTCGGTGTCGTCTTCGGCACCGGACTCGGGCCCATGCAGGCGATGGAGCAATTCGTCCGGCCGCTGCGCGAGGAAGGCGCGGCCGCGGCCAATCCCGCGGTCTTCCCGAACACCGTGTACAACGCGGCGGCGGGCAGTGTCGCCACGCTGCTCGGGGCGCTCGGCCCCACCTCGACGGTCACCGCCGGGCATGCCGCCGGGGCGAATGCCCTCTGCTACGGCTACGACCTGGTGTCGGTCGGTCGCGCCACCGCGATCCTGGCCACCGCCGCGGACACGCTCACCGCGCTGGTCGCGCTCGCCTACCGCCGCCTCGGGATCCCGATGGGCCCCGAGGACGCCTTCACCCTCGGCGAGGGCGCCGCCACGGTCGTCCTAGAGAGCGCCGACAACGCGCGCCGCCGCGGCGCCACCGTCTATGCCGAGGTGCTCGGGCACGCTTCGGCCTCCGACGCACTGGGTGTCGGCCGCACCGATCCGCAGGGCGCGGGCAGTGCGCGCGCCATGCGGGCCGCGATCGCCAACGCCGGACTCGGGGTATCCGATATCGCCCAGGTCTGGACGAACGAGGTCGGCTGGCCGGCCATCGACGACCCGGAGCGGCTGGCGCTGGATCGCGTATTCGGCAGTTCGGGGCCGCAACGCATTTCGGCGAAGCGCGCGCTGGGCGAGCAGATCGGTGTCGGCGGGCTGCTGGCGACGGCGCTGGCCGCGTTCCATCCCGACCGGCCCCGCGACGGCGCGGTGCTGGTGAACAGCTCCTCGCTCGGCGGCACCCATTTCAGCATCGTGCTCGCGCCGAGCTGATCGAGAAACACGAGAGACCAAGGACACCCAGCATGGCTACGAACGGATTGTCGGTACAGCTGGTGGGCACCGGCAGCTATCTGCACGGCGAGCCCATCGACAACAAGCAGGTCGAGGCGCTGGTCGGACCGGTGCCCGACGACATTCTCGAGGGCATCCAGGTGCTCGAGCGGCACTGGATGATCGATCCGCTCACCGGCGAGCACCTGATCACCAATTCGGAGATGGCGGCGCGCGCCGCCGCGCAGGCCCTCGACCGGGCGGGTCTGACACCCGCCGACGTCGATCTGATCGTCATGTCGACGGCCAGCCCCGAATACCAGCTGCCGCCCGCGGTCACCTTCGTGCAGCAGCACCTGGGCATCGCCGAGTGCGCGACGCTCGAAATTCGTTCCGGCTGCGCCGGTTTCGTCGAGGCGGCGGATATCGCGCGCGGATATCTGGAGCGCGGCACCCACCGCACCGCGCTGGTGGTCGGCTGCGAGGCCATCTCCCCGCTGCTGGTGCCGATGTATCGCGGGATCGACCCGGAGCGGGTGCGGATGCGAGATCGCCTGGTGGCCTACACCTTCGGCGATGGCGCGGGCGCGCTGGTGTTGCGCGCCGAGCCGGCCGAGCCGGGCGTCAGGACCGGCGTGCTCGGTTCGGTCCTCGAGACCATGGGCGGCCTGAAGAAACCGGGCATGCGGGTGATCGGCGGGGCGACCCACGCGCCGCTGCACCAGCAGGCCCTGGCCAAGCGGCTGGTGGCACTCGAGGTCGACGTCGTCGAATCCGGAAAGTTCATCCCGCACATGATCACCCGCTCACTGAAGGCCCTGCTGGCGGCCAGCGAGCTGGCGGCCGAGGACATCGCGCTGTGGGTCGTGCCCGAGGGCAACGCGGGCTATATGACCAGCGAATTGGAGGCCGCCGGACTGCTCACCGACGAGTGGCTCGCGCTGCGGGACAAGGTCTACGAGAACATCGCGCGGGTCGGCGCCACCGGCTCGGCCGCGGTGCCGCTGGCCCTGGACGAGGCCGTGACGACCGGCCGGTTGCGCGCCGGGGACAACGTCATGCTGCTCGCCATCGAGACGAGCAAGTGGAAATACGCCGGCATGACCCTGGTCTGGAGCGGCGGGCGATGATGCTCATCGAGTCGCGGGGTTTCCGGTCCGCGGGGGCCATGCTCAACTACGCCCACCTCGGCGACGACGGACCGGCGCTCTGCCTGCTGCACGGCCTTGGCTCGCGCTGGCAGACCTTCCGGCCGTTCCTGCGCAGCCTCGGGCCGGGCTGGAACGTCTACGCGCCCGACCTGCGCGGGCACGGCCGATCCGACTGGGCCAGTGGACAGTACGGGCTCAGCGACTTCGCGGCCGATATCGAGGAGTTCCTGACCGAGGTCGTCGCCGAACCGGTCGTGCTGGTCGGGCATTCGCTCGGCGGCTGGGTCGCCTCGATGGTCGCGGCGGCCCGGCCGGACTCGGTGCGCGCCGTGGTCATCGTGGACTCGGCGCTGTATCAGCTGCGCCAGGAACAGCGTGACGCCATGACCTTCTACGCCAACCCCACCTTCGCCATGCGTTCGATCGCGGTCTCGCTGCGACTGGCGGACCCGGAGCTCAAGCAGCGCTGGGTGGAGGGCCGCAATCAGCGCGAGCAGGATCCCGACGAGATGCTGGCGCGGCTGCGCTGCCCGGTGCTGCTGGTCCAGGGCGACCCGGCCGCGGGCGCGCTCATGGCCGACGAGCATGTCCGGCGCGCACTGTCCCTGCTGGACAACGGATCTCACGTGTACGTCGCGGGCGCCGGGCACGCCGTCCACGCGGACGCACCAGCCGCCGTTGCCGGCGCGCTGCAGGAATTTCTGGCCGCTCAGGTCGAGAAGACACCGGTGATTGGAGAATTCGGATGACCCAAGTGCTCGCCCAGGAAACGACCTGGGTGAAATGCCCGTCCTGTTCGGAATACCAGTACAAGCGCCGGCTGGAGCGCAACCTCCGGGTCTGCACGGCGTGCGGGCACCATCTGCGCCTCACCGCCGCCGATCGGCTCGCCCTGCTGATCGACGAGGGGTCCTGGGTCCCGGGCGCGTACGACGACATCGAAACCCACGACGTACTGCTGTTCCGGGATCGCAAGAGCTACACCCGGCGGCTGGAGGAGGCCCGCGAGCGGACCGGCGGCACTGACGCCGCCCTGTTCGGCGTCGGCAGCCTGGCCGGCCACCGGCTCGTCGCGGCCGTCATGGAGTTCGGCTTCATGGGCGGTTCGATGGGCAGCGCGGTGGGCGAGGTGATCACTCGCGCCGCCGAACACGCACTGGCCGAACGGCTTCCGCTGCTGCTGGTGTGCGCCTCCGGCGGCGCCCGGATGCAGGAGGGCAGCATCTCGCTGATGCAGATGGCCAAGACCAGCCAGGCCATCGCCCGCATGCACGAGCAGGGCCTGCTCGTGGTGTGCCTGCTGACGGACCCGACCTTCGGCGGCGTCACCGCCTCCTACGCCATGCTCGGCGACATCCTGGTGGCCGAGCCGGGCGCGCTGATCGGCTTCGCCGGACCGAACGTGATCCGGGAGACCATCAACGAGGACCTGCCGCCCCGCTTCCAGACCGCGGAGTTCCTGCTGGAGTGCGGCATGCTCGACGCGGTGGTGCCCCGGGCGCAGTTGCGCTCGTTCTTCGCGAAAGTGCTTGCCGCACATGCTCTCAGCGTGCCGGAACCGAGCATCGAACCCACCACGATCACCGATCCGGAGTTTCTCACGCCGCGCCCCGCGGAGGCGATCGTCAAGCTCGCCCGAGCCCGCGAACGCCCGACCACCCTGAGCTTCGCGGCCGTCGCGTTCGACTCGTTCCTGGAACTGCGCGGCGATCGCATGTTCGGTGACAGCGCCGCGCTGGTCGGCGGCCCGGCCACCGTGGCCGGCCGCACCGTCATGCTGATCGGTCACGAAAAAGGCAGCGACACCAAGGAATCCATCGCCCGCAACTTCGGGATGCCGGAACCGGAGGGCTACCGCAAGGCCCTGCGGCTGATGCGGCACGCGGCGAAGTTCGGGATGCCGATCGTGACCCTGATCGATACGCCCGGCGCCTATCCCGGCGTCGGCGCCGAAGAACGCGGGCAGGCCGGCGCCATCGCCCGCGCGATCATGGAATCGAGCCGGCTACCGGTGCCGATCGTCGCGGTGGTCACCGGCGAGGGCGGCAGCGGTGGCGCGCTGGCGCTGGGCGTCGCCGATCGCGTGCTGATGTTCGAGCACGCCTACTACTCGGTGATCAGCCCCGAGGGTTGCGCGGCGATTCTGTGGGGCGACCGCAGCGCCGCCGCGGCCGCCGCGCAAGCGCTGAAACTGACCGCGCCGGAACTACTCCGGCTGGGTGTCGTGGACGGCGTCATCCCGGAATCGACGCCGGCCGACATCATCGCCGCGGCCGCGGGCCTGCGCGGCGCGGTGACGCACGCGCTCACCGAGTTGTCCGCACTATCCGGCTCCGACCTCGTCGACGCGAGGTATCGCAAGTTTCGCCAATTCGGATCGACCACCACCCCCCTGATCGGAGAACAGTCATGACCGCCTTCCGCCAGACCGACCACAACGCCTATCTCGACACCTCGCTCACCCACATGATGCGCGAGGTGCGGGCGATCGTCGCCGACCTCGATCGGCAACCGCGCCGCCTGCGGGTGCGCGCCGGTGAGTACAACGTCGACATCGAATGGGCCGAGACCGTGGCGATCGCGGGCGCCCGCCCGGATCAGCTCACCTTGGCGATGCCGCCCCTGGAAGCCGAAGCCAGCACCACCGTCGCGATCGAATCGCCCCTGGTCGGGCACTTCTATCGCGCCATCGAACCCGGCGCCGACCCGTTCGTCGCACCCGGGGACTACGTCGAGGAGGGCCAGGTGGTCGGCATCGTCGAGGCGATGAAGCTGATGAACCAGATCACCGCGCCGTGCGCGGGCCGGGTCGTGGAGGTCCTGCCCACCGACGGCGCGGTGGTCGAGTTCGGCCAGCGCCTGATCGTCTTCGAGCCCGCCGAAACCCCGATGGAGATGGCGTCGTGACCGAGATCAAGACCGTGCTGGTGGCCAACCGCGGCGAGATCGCGCTGCGGGTGGTGCGCGCCTGCCGGGAACTCGGCCTGCGCAGCGTGGTGGTGTACTCGACCGCCGACGCCGACTCGGTTCCGGTCCGGATGGCCGACGACGCCGTCTGCGTCGGGCCGCCGGAGCCGGGCCGCAGCTATCTGAATATCCCGAACATCATCGGGGCCGCCCTGCGCACCGGCGCCGACGCCGTGCACCCGGGCTACGGATTCCTCTCGGAGAACCCCGATTTCGCCGCGGTCTGCGCCGAGGAGGGCCTGGTCTTCGTCGGGCCCTCCTCGGAGGTCATGGCGAGCCTGGCCGACAAGGCCGTGACCCGGGCGCTGATGAGCGCGGCGGGCCTGCCGCTGCTCCCCGGCACCACCGCCGCCTTGCGCAATGCCGAGCAGGCCGAGGAGATCGCCGGCGAGGTCGGCTATCCGGTGATCCTCAAGGCGGTGGCCGGCGGCGGCGGTCGCGGCATGCGGGTGGTGCGCGAACCCGGTGACCTCGCCGAGGCCTACACCCGGACCCAGGCCGAGGCGAGCCTGGCCTTCGGCGACGGCGGGCTCTACCTGGAGCGCTACCTCGAGGGCGCACGCCACATCGAGGTGCAGATCCTGGCCGATCGCTACGGCAATGTAGTGCATCTCGGAGAGCGGGATTGCTCGGTGCAGCGCCGGCATCAGAAGTTGCTCGAGGAATCGCCGTCACCGGCGCTGAACGCGGAGCAGCGGACCGCGATCGGCGCGGCCGCGGTGGCGGGCGCCCGGTCGGTGGGCTACGAGGGCGCCGGGACGATGGAGTTCCTGCTCGACCGCGACGGCGGGTTCTGGTTCATGGAGATGAACGCCCGCCTGCAAGTCGAGCACCCGGTCACCGAGATGGTCTCGGGGGTGGACCTGGTCGCCGAGCAACTGCGGATCGCCCAGGGCGAGCCGTTGCGAATCCGGCAGTCCGACATCGTCTTACGTGGCCACGCCATCGAATGCCGGATCAACGCGGAGAACCCGGAGCGCGATTTCGCGCCGTCCACCGGCCGGATCGCGAGCTACCGGCCGCCCGCGGGCCCGTGGGTGCGGGTCGACAGCCATCTCGAGGAGGGCATGTCGGTCTCGCCGTACTACGACGCGCTGCTGGCCAAGGTGATCGTCTGGGCCGACGACCGTCTCGGCGCGATCGATCGCATGCGCCGCGCCCTCGACGAACTCGTGCTCGAGGGGCCGGGCCTGACCACCTGCGCGGCGTTTCATCGCGACGCGATCCTGGCGAACCCCGAATTCCGCTCGGGCGACTTCGATCTCGACCTCGTGCACACCATCCATACCTAGTATCGGGAGTTCCCATGACGACATCGAATGGACGAGTCATCATCCTCGGCGGCGGGATCGGCGGCCTCTGCGCCAGCATCGCCTTCCAGAAGGTCGGTATCGAGGCCACCGTCTACGAACAAGCACCCGCCTTCGGCACCGTCGGCGCCTCGCTACAGGTCTGGGTCAAGGGCATGAAGGCCTTCGCCGAACTCGGCCTGGCCGACGAGATCCGCGCGCGCGGTGCGCAAGTGCACCGGCAGCAGTTCTTCAACCAGCACGGCACCCCGCTCTACCACGCGCAACTGGCCGAGATGGCGCGCAAGCACAACGCACCGATGCCGGTGATGATCCGGCGTTCGGAAGTGATCGAAACACTCGCCGGTTCCGCCGATCTCGGGCCGGTGGAGTTCAATCACCGTGCGACAGCGGTCGACCAGGACGACACCGGCGTCACGGTGACCTTCGAGAACGGCCGGCAGGAACGCGCCGATCTGCTCGTCGCCGCCGACGGCATCAACTCGCGGACCCGCCAGGCGATCTTCCCCGACGTCGAGATCCTCACCGCGAACTACCGCATCGTGCACGCGGTGGCCGAACACGAACCCCCTTGCGGTGCCAACAATTTCACCCTCTACTTCGGCCGGGGCACCCGCATCGCGATCAAGGACTGCGGCAGCAACCACATCTTCTGGGCCGCCGCGCTGCGCAACCCGACGGTCGGCATCGACGAACCGAACGAACTGGTCAAACACGATCTGCGGAACCGGTTCGGGGTCTTTCCGCAGCCGGTGCAGGATCTGATCGCCGCCACGCCGCCCGCCGCGATGCTGCACCACGACGTCCGTGCCCTGGGCCCCATGCCGGCCTGGAGCAAGGGCCGGGTCGTCTTCCTGGGCGACGCCGCGCACGCCGTGACCCCGAACCTGGGCCGCGGCGCCAGCGAGGCCATCGTCGACGCGATCGCGCTGGCGCGCGGGATCGTGCCCATCGACCTGAGCGACAACGCGGCGCTGGCCGCCGTACTCGCCGAGTACGAGACCCGGCGTCGGCCGGAAAGCACTGCTCTGCAACAGGAATCGTGGCGCATCGGCACGATATCCTCGTGGCGGGGGTACACGATGACCAAGGCCCGCGATCTGATGATGAAGACCATCGTGGGGCAGAAACAGGTCGCGAAGATCGAGAGCGAATTCCAGATCGAGGTGCCCGCGCTGCTGCCCGCACCCGTGTGAACCGGCTGCTCCCGCTCGAGAGTGAGCGCGAAAGATCGCTCCCGAGCGGGATGTGCCGGGCCCGGCCCGGAATTACTGTCGCCAGCAGGATCGAAACACCTTTGGAGTCCGATGATCACCTCGATTGTTTCGACATCTGAACTGCCGCGCCATTGCGATCCGGTCTAGCGCATGCGGACCATCGCGGCGCATCTGCTCGATACCTGGCCCGGCCGGGTCGCGCGGTGGCCGTTGCGCACGGTGACGACCGCCGCGGCCGGCCCGGCGGCCGGGGTAGTCCTGGTCACCCTGCTCGCGGCCTCGGCGCTGTCCGAAGCACACGCCCTCGGACTCGCGTTGCTCTCGGGTTTCGCGCTGTTCCTGGTGGCGCGGGCGCCCGCGCTCGCCTGGGGCTGCTCGCTCGCGGCGGTGGCCCTCGCCTCGCTGTGGGCAGACGCGGAGTTGTGGGTCGATCCGATGCTCAACAGTCATTTCGTCGTGCTCGGCTTGGCCGCGTTCCGGACCAGCGTGCGGACCGCCGCGCTGTCGTGGAGCGCGACGATCGCCACCGGCGTCGCCCTCGCCCTGTATCTGCGCCCGCACGGCTGGCCGGTCGGCCTGTTCGCCGCGAGCGTGGTGTCCGGGCTCCTGCTGACCACCGTGGTGACGGTGCGGGCACTGATCGCGACGAGTCACAGCCTGCGCGGCCAGCGCGCGGCGGCCGAGCAGCAGCACCAGCGCACGGTGCTGCTGGAGGAACGGGCCCGGATCGCCCGCGAACTGCACGACGTGGTGGCACACCACATGTCGGTCATCGCGATCCAGGCCGAGGCGGCGCAGTACCGCGACCCCGGCATCGCGCCGCAGACCGTCGCGAGCCTGGCCACGATCCGCTCCAGCGCCACCGCGGCACTCGGCGAAATGCGGCACGTGCTCGATGTGCTGCGCTCCGGTGAGACCGGGGTCATGCCGCAACCGACCCTGGCCGACCTGCCCGGCCTCGTCGCCTCGGTGCGCGCCACCGGCACCGACATCGAATCGAAGCTTCTCGGTGACAGCTCGACAGTGCCTGCCAGCGTGCAGCTTTCCGCCTTCCGGATCGTGCAGGAGGCGGTGAGCAATGCCCTGCGGCACGCGCCGGGCGCACCCGTCCGGATCGAGGTCACCACCACCGCCACCGAGATCCGGATCCGGGTCGACAATCGCCACGGGCCCGGGGTGACGGCCACGCCGGGCTCCGGCCACGGCCTGCTCGGCATGCGCGAGCGAGTCGCGATGCTCGGCGGCACCCTCGATGTGGGGCCGACCGGAAACGGTGAATACCTTGTCGCCGCGGCACTTCCGACCCTGAACGGAGACCGATGAGCATCCGCGTACTGATCGCCGACGACCAGGAGCTGGTCCGCGAGGGCTTGGCCGTCCTGCTCGACGCGCAACCCGATATCGACGTGGTCGGTCAGGTCGCCGACGGCCGGCAGGCGATCCAGGAGACCGCCCGGCTCCAGCCCGAGGTGGTGCTGATGGACGTGCGCATGCCGGTCTGCGACGGCATCGAGGCCACCCGCGAGATCACCGCCGCGAGCGCCACCCAGGTGATCGTGCTGACCACCTTCGATCTCGACGAATACGTCTACGCCGCACTGCGGGCCGGGGCCGCGGGCTTCCTGCTCAAGGAATCCTCGGCCCAGTCCCTCGGAGAGGCGGTCCGGATCGTCGCCGCCGGGGAGGCCCTGCTCGCGCCCTCGGTGACCCGGCGGCTGCTCTCCGAGTTCGCGCGCCGCAGCCGGCCGCACGCCGTCTCGAAACCGGCCGACCTGACCGCCCGCGAAACCGAGGTCCTGGTCTTGATCGCGCGCGGCCTGTCGAATGCCGAAATCGCCGGGGAGCTGGTGATTTCCGAGCAGACGGTGAAGACGCACGTCCGGCGGGTGCTGGAGAAACTCCAGCTGCGCGATCGCACCCAGGCGGCGATCTACGCCTACGAGACGCTGCTCATCAAGCCCAGCTGAACGCCGCTCAGGCGGGCGTCCGGCGGCGCAGTACCGCCACCGCGCGGCCGCGCAGTCCGCGGTCGACGCCGTGATGACCGGGCGCGGTGGCGATCTCGGGCTCGGCCCGCAGTGGCGCCGGGTCCTGGACGCGGGTGGTGCTCGCCTCGATCCATTCGACCGCGCCGCCATGCCGGGACCGTTCCGTGCCACGCACGGCGAGTTCGCAGCGCCGGGCCAGATCCCGGCGATCCAGGCCGGGATACTCCTGCGGCTGTAGCAGCACCTCGGCGACCAGGCCGCGCGAGCGCAGGATGCGCTTGGCGGAATCGGCGAAGGTGTCCGCGCCGACGAAGCCGGGCACCGTGCACTGGGCACCGTGCTGGTCGAGGTAGCGCAGCCGCACCGGCTGCACGAAGGTTCCGGTGTCGACCGCGGCCTGGAACAGGGCCGGGCGCATCCGGCCGTAGGCGCGGCCGCACCAGGTGGTGCCCTCGGGGAAGACCGCCACCCGGTCCCCGTCGGCCAGCCGCACGCCGAGTTCGTCCACGACGCCCGGCAATTCCCGCAGTCGCTCCCGTTCGATCGGGATGACGCGGAGCCGCCGCGCGAGCCCGCCCAGCACCGGCCAGTCGAGCATGTCCGCGCGCGCCACGAAGCCGAGCGGCTGCACCGCGGCCATGACCACGACATCGGCCCAGCTCACGTGGCCGGCCACGATCAGCACGCCCTGTCCGGGTTCGGCGTAGCGCGCGGATCCCCCGGCGGGTCGCAGGTCGCGGACCCGCAATTCGATACCGAGGCAACCGAGTACCGCGTGCGCGTACCGGCGTTGCACGAATTCGCGGCGCCTGCGCGGGGTTGCGGCGTTGACGAGCGGATAGGTGATCAGCAATCCGGCGACACCGAGCAGCCGGGCGAGCACTCGGGCGGTACCGACCTCAGCGGTCACCGCGACGCAGCCGGGCCCGCACGGGCTCGACGGCATCCACGCGTGCACCGCTTGCGCGGGCGGGGCGTCGAAAACCATGGTCGGTCACCGTCCGTCGAGCGAGGCCGCGGCGCTCTGCAGCCGTTCCAGATAGCGGGTGTTGATCGTGTCGAGCCCGAGCAGCGCGACGAAATCGGCGACCGCGAAGGCCGGATCGTGGGCGGGCTCACCGCAGATCTCCGCGCCCAGGCGTAGGTAGCCGCGCAGCAGCGGCGGTAGCTTCGGGCGCGCGGGCGGCGCCAGCTCGTCGAGGGTCTTGCCGTCGACGACCACCGGGTTCAGCGGGTGCACCCGCCATTCCGGGTCGGCGGCGTGCCGGCCGAGCAGCACGTCGCGCACGCCGCGCACGTTCACCCCGATCGGGTCGGCCGGGCCGTCCTGCATCGGCACCGACACACAGCCCATCACCCATTCGTAGCCGGTGAGCTGGATGTAGTGCAGGATGCCCGCCCACATCAGGGTGAGCACCGAGCCGTTGCGGTGGTCGGGCACCACGCAGGCCCGGCCCATCTCGACGATCCGGCGACCGCCCGGATCCAGCTGCGTCACATCGAATTCCGTGGCGGTGTAGTACCCGCCCGCGGCGTCGACCTTGTCCGGCGGCAGCATGCGATAGCAGCCGACGAACTCGCCGGAGCGGTCGTCGCGGACCAGCAGGTGGTCGCAGTGGTCATCGAAGCGGTCGGCGTCCAGGCCGGTGCCGGTGTCCGGGATCTGGAAGCCCGGTTCGTTGGCGAAGACCTGGTAGCGCAGCCGCTGGGCGGCCACGCGATGGTCGGCGTCGGAGGAGACGACGAGCGAGTAGGTGGACTTCCCCGCCCCCGAGTCCGTCGGAGCTGGAGCGGTCAGCACGGACGAAATAGTCATAGCTTCGATGAAGCCAGCCCGACACTGCGTCGAAGGAACTCCGAAGTGTCGGGCCGAGGGCAGTCAGGTGAACGAGACCCCGGTCACACCAATCGTTTACCGACTGGTCGTGCCGGGTTCGCGAAAAGGGCTGCACCTGCGCCTATTGCTAACTTCCCGGTTACTTTCACCGGCCGCGCCGAAGGATCAGGCCGCCAATTTCGGCGACTCCTTCGTTTTCGTTCCGGTACCGGTCTCCACCTCGTCGAACCCGGGCCGCCCGGTCCCGATGAACGCCACCAGCCACGAGGCCACCGCTGCGAACCGGTTGCGGAACCCGACCAGGTACATCAGGTGCACCGCCAGCCACATCAGCCAGGCGATGAACCCGCGGAAGGTGATCCGATCGTTGAGCTTCACCACGGCGCTGAACCGGCTGATCACCGCCATGCTGCCCTTGTCCCAGTACTTGAACGGGGTGCCGGGTGTCTTCTTGCGGCGGATGATGTCGGCGGCGTGCCGGCCTTCCTGCATGGCCACCGGCGACTGGCCGGGGTAGCCGTTGAGCGAGGTCATGTCGCCGATCGCGTAGATATCGGCGTGCCCGCCGACGGTGAGATCGGGGTTGATCAAAAGCCTTCCGGCCCGGTCGGTTTCGACACCGGTCGCCGCGGCCAGGATCTTGGCGAACCCGCCCGCCTGCACACCGGCCGACCAGACCACGGTCTCCGCGGCGATCCGGCGTTCCGTGCCGGCGCCGTCCTTGACCGTCACCTTGCCGTCCTCGATATCGGTGACGAAGGTGCCCAGCAGCACCTCGACACCGCTGCCGGCCAGCGAGCGCTTCGCGTACTCCGAGAGGCCACCACCGAACGGCGGCAGCACCGCACCGGCGCCCTCCACCAGGGTCACCGAAACCTCTTGGTGGTAGTACCTTTTCGCGAGTTCCTTGAGCTGACCCGCGACCTCGACACCGGTCGCACCCGCACCGACGACCACGAAGCTCAATAGTCGTTCCCGGGTCTGCGCGTCGGCGTCCTTCGCCTCGGTGAAGACCCGGCGGATCTGCGCGCGCAGCGCCTTGGCGTCGTCGATGGTCTTGAGGGCGAACGTCTTGTCCGCGAAATCGTCACGGCCGAAATACGATTGGCTCGCACCGGTCGCCGCGATCAGCGAGCCGTAGCGGATCCGGCGCTGCTCCCCCTGCGCCTCGTAGGTGAGCACCGCGTTGTCGGCGTCGATGTCGACGACCTTGCCCTGCCGCACATCGGCCTCGCGGTGCCGCCGCAGCACCGACTTGATGGGCGGCGCGATCTCGTCGGAGGCCAGCACACCCGTCGCGACCTGATACAGCAACGGCTGGAAAAGATGCTCCGGCGTGCTCGAGATAAGCACGAAGTTGATTCCCGACTTCGCCAACTGCTTGGCCGCGGCCAGACCCCCGAATCCCGATCCGACTACAACCACATCTACGTGTTCCATGACAGCCTCCTTCTCTCATTACTAACCGTCATGCGGAACGCAGATATTTCAGGTGTTAGGGCGCATAATGAAGATGACTCTTATCTAGATCATTCATGAATCGGGAGCTTGTAGTGGAGCTGCGCCAACTGGCATACTTTGTCGCGGTCTGTGAGGAACTGAGCTTCAGCAAAGCCGCGAGCCGGTGCTTCATCTCACAGTCGGCGATCAGTCATCAGATCGCCCGGCTCGAGCGCGACCTCGGTGTCTCCCTCTTCGAGCGCACCACCAGGGCCGTTATCCCGACCGACGCGACCACTCGGCTACTTCCCCTGGCTAAACAGATGCTCAGCCTGGAGTCTGCCATCCGCGCCACGGTGCGCACCACCGGGCCACGAATCCGCCTGGCCGCCAACATGTCCTTCGCGACCAGATCGCTCTCGGCCATCGCGGGCACCCGGGCCGCGCACACCGATGCCGAAATCGAATATGTGATCAAGCCGTTCCGCCAGCGGATCACGGCCGTCGCGGACGGGGACTGCGATCTCGCCCTGATCCGCGGCAGCGTCGACCAGCCGGGCCTGGCGGTGGAACAACTCTGGGTCGAGGACCTCGTCATCGCCACCTCCAGCGGCCATCCGCTCGCCACCCGCGAAACCGTCACCCTGGCCGAGCTGAGCCCCTACCCCCTGCTGCTGCCGCCCGAGCAGGAACAGGTGCTGCTGCACAACATCATCCGGGCGGCCTTCGCCGACCTGACCAAGGGCCCCACCTACGGCCCGCCCATCCCGCCCGACCACACCGCCACCATGGAACTGCTCAACCGCCCCGACGCCTGGACCGTCCTGTACGCGGAGAGCCCGACCGAAGGCCTGGTCGTCCTGGAGCTCACCGAGCATCGCCTGCGCATTCCGGTGTCGGCGGTGGTCCGCTCGGACGCCCGGCCCTCCCCGATCCTGTCGACGCTGCTCGCCAACCTGCATCGCTGAGGCCGCCCGGCGGCTAGGCCAGCGCGGTCGCGACCGCGAGATGCAGCGTGAGGTCCGCGGGTTCCTCGTCCTCGACAGCCCAGACGATCTCCTCCATCGCCCGCATGAACGCCCAGCCCCGGGCCCGTTCGGGGTCGACGTCCAGCGCCTTCGCGGTGCGGGCGACGACGGCGCGCGCGTGCTCGGGCACCGGATCGCTCTGCACCTGGATCATCACCAGGAATCCGGCGTCGAAGGCGGCCTCACCCAGGTACGCCTTCGGATCGATCAGCAACCACGGTTCCCGTTCGGCGGCAACGATATTGCCGAGGTGGGTGTCCCGGTTGACGACGAGCAGCGGGCCGTCCGGCACGGCCAGGCGCGGGCACCACGCCAGCGCCCGGTCCCGCAGCGCGGCCGGAAGCACCTGTGCCACCGCGGGTTCGGGATCGGTGAACATCTCGACCCACTCCCGCACCATGCCCGCGGCCGTGGGCAGCGCCGGATACCCGGCCGGGATGCCGGTCGGCGCGCGGCGCAGCCGTCGGTACAACCGGCAGGCCAGCTCGATCTTCTCGCCGTTCTCCGGCCGCCCCTCCAGGCTCGGGAACCCCGGCTGCCGCAGCAGCGGCGCGCCCGGCCGGGCCCATTCCAGCAGCAGCGCATGGGTTTCCGGATCGAACTCGTACAGCCGCGCCGCACCGTCGCCCTGATAGCAGAACAACCCCGCGGCCTCCCCCAGGTTCTCCGCGTCGATCACCGGGATCTTCAGCACCGCCACACTGCCGTCCGCCCGCCGCACCGGCGCCACCCAGGAATGCGTGCCGCCCCCGAACGGTTCCCCGATGACCTCCAGACCCCAGTCCGCGCAGCGCCTTTCGATCATCGCCGGCAGATCCGCCAGCCACCGCTCGCCGCGTTCGTCGAAGACTTCGCGAATGTTCTCGGCGACCTCCACAGGCAACGTCATACCGTCCACCCTGCCATTGCCCCGGAACGCGAACGCCCCCGGACTCTTTCGAGGCCGGGGGCGTGCGGTGGTGCCGCGGATCAGCCCTTGTGGGTCTTGACCGCTTCGGTCAGCTGCGGGGCGACGTTGAACAGGTCGCCCACGATGCCGTAGTCCGCGATCTCGAAGATCGGGGCCTCTTCGTCCTTGTTGACCGCGATGATGGTCTTCGAGGTCTGCATGCCGGCGCGGTGCTGGATGGCGCCGGAGATGCCCAGGGCGATGTAGAGCTGCGGGGAGACCGTCTTACCGGTCTGACCCACCTGGAACTGGCCCGGGTAGTAGCCCGAGTCGACGGCGGCACGCGAGGCGCCGACAGCGGCACCCAGCGAATCGGCCAGCGTCTCCACGACCGCGAAGTTGTCGGCGGAACCGACGCCACGGCCACCGGAGACGACGATGTTCGCCTCGGTGAGCTCGGGACGGTCGCCGCCCACGATCGGCTCACGCGCGGTCACCTTCACGACGCCGTCTTCCTGAGCCGGCACCTCGACGGTGACCTTCTCGCCCGCACCCGCGGCCGGCTTGGCCTCGACGGCGCCCGGGCGCACCGAGATCACCGGCACGTCGCCGGTGGCCTTGGCGTCCACGGTGAACGCGCCACCGAAGATGGAGTGCACGGCGGTGCCGTCGGCCTTGACGTCGATGACGTCGACCAGCAGGCCGGAGCCGAGACGCGCGGCCAGACGACCGGACACCTCCTTGCCCTCGGCGGAGGCCGCGACGATCACGGCGGCCGGGGAAACCGACTCGACCAGACCGGCGAGCACGTCGACCTTCGGGGTCACCAGGTAGTTGTCCACATCGTCGGACTCGGCGATGTAGATCTTCGCGGCGCCCGCGGCGGCCAGCGCCTCGGCCAGCTTCTCGCCGGTGCCGGCGGGGCCGGTCACCACGGCGGAGGGCTCACCGAGCGCCGAGGCGGCGGTGATCAGTTCGGTGCTGACCTTCTTGATCGCACCGTCGGCGTGCTCGACGAGCACAAGTACTTCTGCCATTTGTGTTCTCTCCTAAGCAGTCTCGGTCGGGCGAATCAGATGATCTTCTGACCGACGAGGTACTGGGCGATCTTGGTGCCGCCATCGCCTTCGTCGGCGACCTTCTCGCCGGCGGTGCGCGCGGGCTTCGGGGTGGCGGCGGTCACCGCGGTGCCCGCGTTCGCGACACCCACGGTCGACGGGTCGACGCCCAGATCGGCCAGCGTGAGGGTCTGCACTTCCTTCTTCTTCGCGGCCATGATGCCCTTGAAGGAGGGGAAGCGCGGCTCGTTGATCTTCTCGGTGACCGAGACGATGGCCGGGAGCGCGGCTTCGAGCTTGAAGACGCCCTCGTCGGTCTCGCGCTCGCCGGTGATCTTCTCGCCGTCGACGGTGAGCTTGCGCAGGTGGGTCAGCTGCGGCAGGCCGAGGTACTCGGCGATGATCGCGGGGACCGCACCGGCGCGGCCGTCGGTGGCCTCGTTTCCGGCGATGACCAGTTCCACACCCTCGACCTGGCCCAGCGCGCTCGCCAGCACCCAGGCGGTCTGCACGGCGTCGGAGCCGTGGATCGCCGGATCGTTGATGTGGATGGCCTTGTCGGCGCCCATGGACAGCGCCTTGCGGATGGCTTCGGTGGCGCGGTCCGGACCGGCGGCCAGCACGGTGACCTCGCCGCCCTGCGCCTCCTTGATCAGCAGCGCCTCTTCGACAGCGCGCTCGTTGATCTCGTCCAGGACGGCGTCGGCGGCTTCGCGGTCGAGGGTGTAGTCACCATCGGTCAGCTTGCGCTCGGACCAGGTGTCAGGAACCTGCTTGATGAGTACGACGATGTTCGGCATCGGTCTTCGTCGACCTCCTGTTCTGGGGGCGTATATCCGGTGGTCGCACGGCTGGGCCGTACGTCCAATTGTTTAGCTCGGGCGTGACATTACCCTACGTTAAGTTACTCGTGGGTAACTTAGCCGCTTCGCTTCTACAACTGTCCCTCACGTGCCGTGGAGCACTACGCCCGGCCGCAGGTATCGGCCTTTTTCGGCTCGGCTAACGTCAACTGGATGAGCGAGGTTGTGATCCCTGCCGCACTATCGACCGATGCTGCGGACCCTGCCGTCGAACCCCTGCCGCTGACCGGCGAGCGCACCGTCCCCGGCATCGCCGAGGAGAACTACTGGTTCCGCAGGCACGAGATCGTCTACGCCCGCCTCTTGGCGCGCTGCGCCGGAAAGACCGTGCTGGAAGCCGGATCCGGCGAAGGCTACGGCGCGGACATGATCGCCGGCGTCGCCGCCAAGGTCACCGGGCTGGACTACGACACCGGCGCGGTCGAGCACGTGCGCGCGCGCTACCCGCGGGTGGAGATGATCCAGGGCAACCTCGCCGAGCTGCCGCTGCCCGACGCCTCGGTCGACATCGTGGTGAATTTCCAGGTCATCGAGCATCTCTGGGATCAGGGCCAGTTCCTGCGCGAATGCCTGCGGGTGCTGCGGCCCGGCGGCGAGCTGCTGATCAGCACGCCGAACCGGATCACCTTCTCGCCCGGGCGCGATACGCCGCTCAATCCGTTCCACACCCGCGAACTCAACGCCGCCGAGTTGACCGAACTGCTGGTCGACGCCGGGTTCGAGGTCTCGGTGATGACCGGCGTGCACCACGGCCCGAGCCTGAAAGCGCTGGACGCCAAGCACGGCGGGTCCTTCATCGACGCGCAGATCGAGCGGGCGCTGGCCGGTGAGCCGTGGCCGGCCGAGCTGACCGCCGACGTCGCGGGCGTCACCATCGACGATTTCGCGATCTTCCCCGAGGACATCGACGGCAGCCTGGACCTGCTGGCCATCGCGGTGAAACCGGCGTGAGCGAGCCGGTTCCCGGCCAGTTCACGCTGGTCCTGCACTCGCACCTGCCGTGGCTGGCGCACCACGGGCGGTGGCCGGTCGGCGAGGAATGGCTCTACCAATCCTGGGCCGCCACCTACCTTCCCATCGCGCAGGTGCTGCGCACGCTGGCCGCGGAGGGCCGTTCGCATCTGCTGAGCCTGGGCATCACGCCGGTGCTGGCGGCGCAGCTGGACGACCCGCACTGCCTGGCCGGCATGCACCACTGGCTGGGGAACTGGCAGCTGCGCGCCGACGAGGCCGCCATGGCCGGCAACCTCGCCCTCGGCCGCCACGAACATCGGCTCGCCGCAACGGCTTTGACCGAGTTCGAGCAGCACTGGCGGCACGGCGCGGCGCCGGTGCTGCGCGGGCTCGCCGACGCCGAGACGATCGAGCTGCTCGGCGGTCCGCTGGCGCATCCGTTCCAGCCACTGCTGGATCCGCGGCTGCGCGGGTTCGAGCTGTCCGAGGGCCTGGCCGACGCGCGCCAGCGCTGGGGTCACACACCCCAGGGCATCTGGGCGCCGGAGTGCGGTTTCACCCCCGGCATGGAGGTCGAATACGACGCCGCCGGTGTGACGCATTTCATGGTCGATGGTCCGTCGCTGCGCGGCGACAGCAGCCTCGGACGACCGGTCCGCGACGCCGACGTGGTGGCCTTCGGACGCGATCTGCACGTCAGCTACCGCGTCTGGTCCCCGAAATCGGGCTACCCGGGCCACGGCGCCTACCGTGATTTCCATCACTATGACCACGCGACCGGACTGAAACCGGCACGCGTCACCGGCAAGACGGTGGCGGGTCCGGACAAGGCTCCCTACGATCCCGAGCTCGCCGCGGCCGCGGTAACCCGCGATGTCGACGATTTCGTGCAGACCGTGCGCGAGCGCCTCCGCGCCGAATCCGCGCGGATCGGCCGTCCGGCGCTGGTAGTGGCCGCTTTCGATACCGAACTGTTCGGGCACTGGTGGCACGAGGGGCCGCAGTGGCTGGCCCAGGTGCTGCGCAAACTGCCCGAAGCGGGCGTCACCGTCGGCACCCTGGCCGACGCCCGCGCCAACGGGTACGTCGGAACGCCGGTAGAGCTCGGCGACTCGTCCTGGGGCTCGGGTAAGGACTGGCGGGTCTGGGCCGGCGATCAGGTGCGTGACCTGGTCGAACTCAACCACGACATCGTCCGCCTGGCGCTGGACACCCTGGACAAGATGCGGGCCGCCGAGACCGGCCCGGCCCTGCGCGACCCCGTCGCCGACCAGTTGCTGCGCGAAGCGATCCTCGCGGTGCAGAGCGACTGGGCGTTCATGGTTTCCAAGGACTCCGCCGCCGGATACGCCCGGGATCGCGCGCACCAGCACGCGCACGCGGTCCGGGAAATCGCGGCCGCGGTCGGCGCGGGCCAACTCGCCAAAGCACACCGGTTGGCGGCAGGATGGGGTGCGGCCGACGGACTCTTCCCCGGCCTCGATGCCAGACGACTCGGGGCCAGAGACGAGGCCGGCGTGCCGGAACAGGCTCTTGCGGAACCAGGCTCCGCTTCAGAAGGACTTACATGAAGATCTTGATGGTGTCGTGGGAGTACCCGCCGGTCGTAGTCGGTGGGCTCGGTCGCCACGTGCATCACCTCGCCACCGAGCTGGCCGCCGGCGGCCACGAGGTGGTCGTGCTCGCCCGCCGGCCCTCCGGCACCGACCCCTCGACCCATCCCACGCACTCCTTCGTCGCCGACGGCGTGCTGGTGGTGGCGGTCGCGGAGGATCCGCCCTGCTTCGACTTCGGCGAGGACATGCTGGCCTGGACCCTGGCCATGGGTCACGCGATGGTGCGCGCCGGCGTCGCGCTCGGCAAGCCCGGCATCGGCGAGGGCTGGACCCCCGATGTCGTGCACGCCCACGATTGGCTGGTCGCGCACCCCGGCATCGCGCTGGCCGAGTACTACGACGTGCCGCTGGTCTCGACGATTCACGCCACCGAGGCCGGGCGGCACAGCGGCTGGGTCGCGGGCCGGGTCAACAAGCAGGTCCATTCGGTCGAATGGTGGCTGGCCAACGAATCCGACGCCCTGATCACCTGTTCGGGCTCGATGCAGGACGAGGTGGAGCGGCTCTACCGTCCTGAGCGCGTCCCGATGACGGTGATCCGCAACGGGATCGACGTGGGCGCCTGGACCTTCCGGCCGCGCGCGCCGCGCAACGGCCCGCCCCGGCTGCTGTACGTGGGCCGCCTCGAATACGAGAAGGGCGTGCAGGACGCCATCGCCGCGCTGCCCCGCATCCGGCGCGCCCACCCCGGCACCACGCTGACGATCGCCGGCGTCGGCACCCAGTTCGACTGGCTGCGAGAGCGCGCCCGGGTGCATCGCGTCGCGCGCGCGGTGATCTTCGCCGGTCAGCTCGACCACTCCGAACTGCTCGGCTGGCTGCACGGCGCCGACGCCGTCGTCCTGCCCAGCCGATACGAGCCCTTCGGCATCGTCGCCCTGGAAGCCGCCGCCGCCGGCGCGCCCCTGATCACCTCCACCGCGGGTGGTCTCGGCGAGGCCGTCATCGACGGCGTCACCGGCGCCTCGTTCGAACCCGCCGACGTCAACGGCCTGGTCGAGGCCGTCTGCGTCACCCTGGCCGACCCCGCCGCCGCCCAGTCCCGCGCCTACGCCGCCCGCGACCGCCTCACCGCCGACTTCGCCTGGGACGTCGTCGCCGCGGAAACCGCGCAGGTCTACCACTCGGCCAAGCGCCGCGTCCGCAACCCCCTGAGCCGCCCGGTCATCGTGGAACGCCCACTGCCGGAACGGGACCCGAACAACCCCGTCTAGACGGCCGGATCAGCGCTGCTGGAGACCGGCGGCCACCGCACGGGCGATCGCCCCGGCGCCGGTGCGCCGGTGCTGCCACTCCGGTGCCGGCGCCCCCTTGTTCTCCTCGCCGACGTGGACTCCGACCAGCAGGTTGCTGCTGCGGAAGGTGAGGTCCGCGGTGCCGGTCGGACCGGACGGGCGATCGGAGACGTATCCCCCGTCCCCGATCTCGGGCAACCGGTGCGCCGTGGCCGAGCGGTGCAGTGCGGAATCCGCCCAGTGGTCGATGCGCCCGGTGGCCGTGGCAGCGTTCCGATAACGTTCGAATTTCAGATACACCGTTCGCAGGATCGGCCCGCCGGGTTCGACGCCGACCGCGTCCGCGCGATACTCCCACCGGCAGCTCAGGATCGGGAAACCCGAATTCTCGTCGTAGTAGTTGTCTTCCCGCCAGGACTGCTCGATCGGGGCCTGCCGCGGGTCGTGCAGTGGGCCCGCGAACGCGGCGATGGCGTCGCGGGCGAGGTCGGCCGAGCGCGCGCACGTGAGCGGCATGGCGGCATAGCGCCGATCCGACGGAGCCGTGCCCTCGGGCAGGCAGCCCGCGAGTGTCAGCAGACCGGCGCCGAGCACCAGCGCCAGCAGCACCGCCGATGCACCGAGTACGGGCACGAACGACAATGCTGAGCGACGCGGCACGGCACCCCCTGGACGGTCGGGACGACACCATCCTGCCATCCAATAGCGTTGCTACTCCAGGCTTTCCAGCTTCTTGACGATACGCTGGACGGTGAGCCAGGTGCGGGTGGTGATGTTCTTGCCGTAGGTCTTGTCCAGCCAGGCCATGAAATCCGGGGTTTTGCCGGCCTCGCTGTTGTCGATGATCCAGAGGAAGGCGCGGGCGGGCTTGTCGAAGCCGACCACCTCGACCAGTGGGTCGGGCTGTTCGGGCAGCTTCTTCGGGGCCGAAGTGCCGTCTTTCAGGAAGGTCGCCGTCAGGTAGGTGCCGCGGCCGTGGGTGAGGCCCGGGAACGGGTCGCTGTCCAGCAGTTTGCGCAGCTCCTGGCGGCTGCGGATGATGGTGCCGCCGCCGATGCCCAGCTCGGCGACCAGGGCGTCCTGGATCCGCTGTTCCAGTGCGGGCACATCGGTCTCGGCGCTGTGGAACAGGATGTTGCCGCTGGCCAGGACCGAGGCCACCTTCTCGAACCCGAGCTGCTCGAAGACCCCGCGCAGCTTGTCATTGGAATTGTTCGGGAGGCTGGGCGCGATCCCGCGCAACAGCGCCGCGTATCCGGTCATGCGCCGACCGTACCCAACCGCACCGACACCGCGCGGACGCTAGGCCTGCTGGGCGACACCGTTCTTCTTACGTTCGATGTCCTCCAGCGCGGCAAAGTATTTGGCGCGCTCCTCCGCACCCGCCTCCCAGGCGGCCTTGCGGTTCTTGACCACCTTGGCGGGCGCGCCGACGGCGATGCCGTAATCCGGGATCTCGCCCTTGACCACGGCGTGCGCGCCGAGCACGCAGCCACGGCCCACGCGGGTCTCGCGCAGCACCGTCACCTTGGCGGCGATCCAGGTGTCCGGGCCGATCCGGACCGGGCTCTTCACGATGCCCTGATCCTTGATCGGCATGGTGATGTCGTCCATCCGATGGTCGAAATCGCAGATGTAGCACCAGTCCGCGACCAGCGTGGACTCGCCGATCTCGATGTCGAGGTAGGTGTTGACGACGTTGTCCTTGCCGAACACCACCTTGTCGCCGATGCGCAGCGAACCCTCGTGGCAGCGGATGGCGTTGCCGTCACCGATGTGCACCCAGCGCCCGATCTCCATCCGGCCCAGCTCCGGGGTGGCGTGGATCTCGACGCGCTTGCCCAGGAACACCATGCCGCGCAGCACGATGTGCGGGTTGGTCAGCTTGAACTTGAACAGCCGGTAGTACCGCACCAGGTACCACGGCGTGTACGCGCGGTTGGCGAGCACCCAGCGCAGCGAGGCCATCGTCAGAAATCGGGCCTGCTGCGGATCCCGGCGGCGCGAACCCGCCCACCGTGAGCGCAACGGTGCGCCCCACATGCTCGTCACGAACCGTCTCCCGTCGTGTTCCCCGGGGCCGAACCCCGGGGGTTGTCCATCGGCTGACAGCTTAATGGGGTGCGGGTCAGGGCTCGTCGGCTACCGACTACTCTTGCCCTCGGCCATCGACCCGAGGGGAGAAAACCAGGTGCGTACGCGATCCCGGATGCATGCGATGGCCGTTCTCGCGGCCATCGGCGCGGTGACGGTGGCCGGTTGCGGCACCGACGTCGACGATATCAAGGTCGGCTCGGGCACGGGCTGGCCCGCCGCACACCACGATGGCCGCAACGCCGGCGTCACCTCGGTGGTCGGCGCCCGGAAAATGGCGCTGAGCTGGTCGCGGCCCGCGGGCGGCCCGATCGAGGAGCCCGTCACCATCGGCCCCGAGGGCCAGATGTTCCTCACCACCCGCACCCCGAACAACTGCGCCCTGCTCTCCTTCCAGATGCCCACCGGGCGCAAGCGCTTCTGTAATCAGCTGGGCCCCAACGCCATCGCCTCCCCCACCGCGGTCGACGGCGCCACCAACGTCTACGCCGGCGACGACGGCGCGGTGAATTCGCTGAACTATCTCGGCCAGCCGCGCTGGCGCACACCGGTTTCCGGCGTGCCGGTCTCGGTGCAGTTCACCGGCGACGGAAACCTGCTGACCGTCACCCAGTCCGGCCAGGTCGACGTGCTCAGCCGCCAGACCGGCGCGCGCGTCGTCTCCACGGTGCAGCTGCTCGGCGAGCCCGACTTCCTGGCCAACCCCGACCTGACCCGGCCCGCGGCGGGCCAGGGTCTCACCGATTGCGGAACCGGCGGCCCGTACTGCCCCGTCGCCAATATCTCCGCCGTCGACGCGACTACCGGCCGCTTCTATCTGACGCTGTGGAAGCCCGGCGCGCCGGCCGCCGCCCTGGTAGCGATGCGGTACCACGAGAACAAGATCCAGCAGGAGTGGAGCGCGCAGGTGCTGTCCGCGGGCAGCGGCACCAGCCCCACCCTGTCGGCGGACGGCGAGACCGTGTACGTCGGCGACAACAGCAAGCGGCTGCTCGCGCTCGACACCGCCGACGGCCGCACCCGCTGGGTAGAGAACCTGGAATGGGCGCCCCGCGGCGGCATCTCGGTCTCCAACGACGGCCTGATCATCCCCGCGGGCGACGACGGCTTCCTGCTGGCCCTGCGGGACAAGGGCGAGACCGCCGAAACCGTGTGGGAACGCAAGGATCTCGTGCTGCGCGGCAACCCGGTGCAGACGGCGGGCGGGGTCGGTTACACCACCGCCGCCATCGGTGACGGGCTCAACCTCATCACCTTCGACACCAAGACCGGCGCCACCGAGGATTCCGATCCGCTGCCCGGCGGCAAGGGCAGCACCACCGGCACCTCGGTCGGCGCCGAGGGCGAGGTCGTCGTGGCCACCCGGATCGGCGAGGTCTTCACCTTCGAGCCGGAGAAGTAGCCGCGCTCAGGCCCGGTGGGCGGTGCACAGAAACGCCGTGCCGGTGCGGCCGATGCGGGTGAGCACCAGCGTGTAGGGCTGGGCGCCACGGAGTTTGAGGCGTTTGCGCAGCGCGTCCGGATCGATGTCGACGCCGCGGACCAGGATCTCCAGCGCACCGCAGTCGCGGCGGGCCAGCTCCTGGCGCAGTGCCTTCTCGCGGAGTTCGAGACGGTCGAGAATGCGGAAGCCGCGCAGGCCCGCGGGGACCCGGTCGCCGGTCAGGTAGGCGATCTGCGGATCCAGTTGCCACAGGCCGTGTCGCGCGGCGTAGTGGCGGACCAGCCCGGCGCGCACGATCGCGCCGTCGGGGTCGATGATCCAGTCGCCCGGTGCGCGTTCCGGGATGTCGTCCGGCTCGGCGTCGGTGAGGACGACCGGCGCGCCGGTCGAGGACAGCACGGTGGCGCGGCGCGTCACGCCCGGCTCGGTGAGACCCGGGGACCACAGGCAGGCTTCCCGGACCGCGCCGTCCAACGACACCACTTCGACCTCCCCGGACCCGTCGAGACTGTCGAAATCCAGTCCAGGAGCGCACTTCACGGCGATGTCGCGCCCGGCGTAGGCGGCGAGGAGATCCGGCAGCGGCGGTTGCAGTTTGGCGGGGTCGTGCGTGCGGCGGCCATCCGCGCGCCGCGCCGGATCCGCGATGACGACGGTGTCCCGGCTGACCGGCACCAGGGCGTCCGCCTTCGCCACGAGCACGTTGCCGGACGCCGGCGAGTGCGCGAGATTGTGCGCGGCCATGCGCAACCGGACATCGTCCAGGTCGCTGCCGAGAACGGCCGGGCAGACCCGGGCCAGTTCGGCCAGTTCCGCGCCGATGGAACAGGTGACGTCGTGCACCGCGCGCCCGGCCAGGCGCTGTGCGCGAGCGCGGGCCACCAGGGACGGCGTCGCCTGCTGGAGCGCGTCGTCGGTGAACAGCCACTGCGCCGCGCCGGAGAGTTTCGCACTCGCCTTGCGGCGCAATCGAACCGTGTCGATCAGCGCCGGCGTGACGGCACCGTGCGCGCGGCGCACCCGCTCGAGGTCGCGCAGGTGCGTCGCGGGGGTGAGCTCCAGCCGATCCACCTCCGCCAGCGCGGCAGTACCCGCCGCACTGGTCAGGAAGGCGACATCCTCGCGGCTGAAGCCGTAACCCACCTACTTGGCCGCGGCGGCCGGCTTCACGCCGGTGATCATCGCGTTGTAGAAGAACTGCCGCGGCACGACGTGCTTGAGCACCTTGTCGTCCAGCTTGCTCAGCGCCAGCCAGGCCTTGTACTGGGCCAGGCGGTAGCGCATGGTCAGCTTCTCGTCGGGCACGGCGGCCTCGAAGGTGCGCACCGGCCAGCCCCACAGCGCGGCGGCGAACTCCTCGGTGGTGGCCTTCACGTCCACCGCGCCGGCCGAGCCGGCCAGCGCCTCGAGCTCGCGCGGATCGAAGGTGTGCAGATCCACCACGGCCTCCAGCGCCGCGGCGCGCGAGGACTCGTCGAGTTCGGTCTGCGGACGCCGCCAGCCGGCCAGGAACGGCAGCTTGGTGATCTCGGTGGTGACCTTCCAGGTCGCCTGGCCGAGCCGGCGGGCGTAGCGGTTGCCGATGGTGGTCGGCTCGCCCGCGAAGACGAAGCGGCCGCCCGGCTTGAGCACCCGCAGGCACTCCTTGAGCGCTAGCTCCACATCGGGGATGTGGTGCAGCACGGCGTGGCCGCAGACCAGATCGAAGGTGTCGTCCTCGTACGGGATGGTCTCGGCGTCGGCGACCCGGCCGTCCACGTCCAGGCCCAGGTGGCCGGCGTTGCGCAGCGCGACCTTCACCATGCCCGGGGACAGGTCGGTGACCGAGCCGGACTTGGCGACACCGCCCTGCATCAGGTTCAGCAGGAAGAAACCGGTACCGCAACCCAGCTCGAGCGCCTTGTCGTAGGGCAGCGGAGCCGGGCCGACCGCGGCGTCGAACCGGCCGCGCGCGTATTCGATACAGCGCTCGTCATAGGAAATGGACCATTTGTCGTCGTAGGTCTCCGCTTCCCAGTCGTGGTAGAGGACCTGGGCGAGCTTCGTATCCTTGAGCGCTGCTTCGACCTCGGCCTCGGTGGCGTGCGGGTTCGGCGCGGGGTCGTCGGGTCGTACCGTCATGGTCGGGTAGCCTACCCAAATCCCCAGATGAGGCCAGCAATCGGGCCACCGAACGGGACGCCCGCCGGATTGAAACCTGTTCCTATCTGCGGGTCTGCGTGCGGGGACGTGCGGTTCTCGGCCCGCGCCGGCTCAGCGCCCGGCGAAAGTCGCGGAACCGGGACCGTCGGCGAGGTAGGCGGCGGTGCCGGTGCGGGCGTCCTCGGTGCCGAAGAGATCGGCCCATTCGGTGCGGGCTCGGTCCAGGCCGTGCGGGCCCGCTTCGAAGACGGCCTTGGCGGCGGCCAGCGCGCGGGTGGGGGCCGCGGTGCAGCGTTCCGCCCAGCGGATGGCCGCGTTGAAGACCTCGTCCGGCGGCACCACCTCGTCGACGAGACCGAGGTCCTTCGCTTCTTCGGCTTCGACGAAACGGCCGGTGTAGACGAGATCCTTGGCGGGCCCCGGGCCGATCAGCAGCGCGAGGCGGCGGATGCCCGCGAGCGGGATGAGGCCGGATTCGATCTGCGGCAGACCGAGTTTCACGTTGTCGCCGATGATCCGGCGATCCGCGCCCAGCGCCAGTTCCAGGCCGCTGCCCAGGCAGTAGCCGCTGATGGCGGCGACCGTCGGCTGCGGCACCCTGGCCAGGCAGCCCAGCCCGGCTTGCACGTCGGCGGCCATCGCGGTGGCCTGCTCACGGGTCAGCTCGGACAGTTCGGCGAGTTCGTCACCGGCGGAGAACACCCGCTCGTCGCCGTAGACGACCAGGGCCGCGACCCGGTCCTCCCGCGCGACCGTCGCGGCGGCCTCGGCCACCTCCCGCACCAGCTGCACGCTGATCCGGTTCATCGGCGGGCGGTTCATCCGCAGCACCGCCACACCCCGCGCGGCGGGCAGCTCGAGGGTCACGAATTCGGCCATGGGAGGCACGCTACCGCTCGCCGCTAGCGACTGCTTGTCAGGTCGCTCGAAAGGGTCAGCTCGCAACCCTGTCATCACGGAGTCAGCGCATTCCGCGACAAGCGCTGCCGCAAGAGGTACAACGGCGGTGATGACCACCACGATTCGGCCCACGCAGCCGCTCCAGCACGACGCGAGCGGCGCGCGCTCCCGCGCCTACGACGTCTGCGTGAACCGCAGGCGCGTCGGCCTGATCCGGATCGCGACCATGCCGCGCTTCGGGCCCGGCGTCGGCACCATCCGCGCGCTGCGCATCGACGAGGACGAGCGGCGCAAGGGGCGCGGCGCGATCGCGGTCCTCGCGGCCGAGGAGGTGCTGCGGGGCTGGGGCTGCACGCAGGTGACGATCACCGTTCCGGCCGACGCCGCCGCGGGCCTGCGGTTGAGCGCCGCCCTCGGTTATCGCGAACGCAGCCGGAACATGGTCAAACAGCTGCCCACCGAACCGCCCGCCCTGCCCGCGGCCGCTACCGCGCGCCCGATGACCGGCGCCGAGTTCGAGTCCTGGCAGCACGCGGAACTCGCGGAATACACCCAGGATTGGATCGATCGGGGGCTCACCGCCGAGCAGGCCCGGACCAAAGCCGCGGCCGACAACCGCGACAATCTGCCGGATGGCCTCGCGACACCCGGCACCTGGTTCCGGGTGCTGGAGCACGACGGGACGGCGGTCGGCCACGTCTGGGTGGCACGCCGCGACGACATCGGGGCGTTCGTCTACGACGTGAAAGTCGCGCAGGAGCACCGCGGGCAGGGCCACGGCCGATCCCTGATGCTGCTCGCCGAGCAGGTGGCGCTCGGCGCCGGACAGATCACCCTGGGTCTGCATGTTTTCGCCGGAAACACTCCCGCGCTGCGCCTGTACGAGTCGCTCGATTACGCGGCCACCCAGTACAGCCGATACAAACTGCTCGGGTGAGGCCGGCCGCTCAGCCGCGCAGCGAGCCACGCAGTTTGCTCTGGTCCGGCAAGTCCGCGAAGTACCGCTTGTTGTCCGGGAAGGTCAGCACGTGCGCGCCGTCGACCTGGGTCAGCACCGGCATGATCGGGTCGACGACCACTTCGGCGGCGAAGATCTCGGCGGTGGAACCGAAGCGGCTCAGAGCATCCAGCTGCGACCAGGTGGGCGGCAGCAGGATGTCCTCGCCCGCGCGCCAGCGGTCCAGCGCCTGGGCCGGGGTGCGCCACTGCACGTGGTCGGCCTCGGAGGTGGCGCCGTCGGCGAGCTGCCCCGCGGGGAGCACGGCGACGAAGAAGCGGGTGTCGTAGCGCCGCTGTTCGACCACCGGGGTGATCCAATTCGCCCACGGCAGCAGCAGATCCGCGCGCAGCACGAGATTCGACTCCGCCAGGAACGTGGCCAGCGACAGTTCGCGGCGTTCCAGCTTGCCGCGGGCCTCGCGATACTCGGTGGTGTCGGAGACGACGGTGTCCGCGGTCGGGCCGGCCAGCAGCACACCGCATTCCTCGAAGGTCTCGCGCACCGCCGCGCAGACCAGCGCCTTGGCGCGCTGCTCGGTGGTGCCGAAACGCTCGGCCCACCAGGCGGGTTCGGGACCCGACCAGGCGATGTCGGCGGTACCGTCGGACGCGTCGACGCCACCGCCCGGGAACACCGTCATGCCGGCGGCGAAGGCCATGGCCCCGACCCGGCGCTGCAGGAACACCTCGGGCCCCGCGGCCCCGTCGCGCACCAGCATCACGGTGGACGCGTCCTTCAGCGGCACTGCCTCAGACATATCACTCACCGTTGCACCCTAACGCGCGCTTGGTGACGCCGATCTCAGCGGTGGCGGTGCTTGCCCGCCCGGCGGGCCCGGCGCGCGAAGTAGCGGCCGTCCACCCGGTCCAGGGCGATGGACTGCCGGAACGCGTCGCTGAGGTGCTCCGCGGTCAGCACGTCGCTCAGCAGACCCTGCGCGACCACCTCGCCCTCGTTGAGCAGCAGGCCGTGGGTGAAGCCGGGCGGAATCTCCTCGACGTGATGGGTGACCAGCACCATGGCGGGCGCGTCCGGGTCGGCGGCGAGATCGCCGAGGCGTTCCACCAGTTCCTCGCGGCCGCCGAGGTCCAGGCCCGCCGCGGGCTCGTCCAGCAGCAGCAGCTCCGGGTCGGTCATCAGGGCGCGGGCGATCATCACGCGCTTGCGCTCACCCTCGGACAGGGTGCCGTAGGTGCGGTCGGAAAGATGCTCGGCGCCCAGGCTTTCCAGCATGTCGATCGCGCGATCGGTGTCGACGTCGTCATAGCGTTCGCGCCAGCGGCCGAGCACCGCGTACCCGGCCGAGACCACCAGATCACTGACCTTCTCCTCGCGCGGCACCCGGCTGGCGATGGCGGCGGAGGACAGTCCGATACGCGGACGAAGTTCGGAGACATCGGTTTTGCCGAGTATCTCGCCGAGCAGATTGGCCTGGCCCGAAGTGGGGTGCAGTTCGGCGGCGGCCATGCGGAGCAGGGAGGTCTTGCCCGCGCCGTTGGGTCCTAGGACGACCCAGCGTTCGTCGAGCTCGACCTGCCAGGTGACCGGGCCGACCAGCGTGTGGCCCGAGCGTCGGACGGTGACATCGGTGAAATCAATGAGCAGATCGGGATCCGGTTGCGGCACGCGCTCCATCTTGGCCCAATTGCGTTGCGGATGTCCGACCGACCCACACCGGGCGGGCGGAGCGCGGCATTCGGTTGCGCACTTGGATGATCCGGGCCCGACTGGTCAGGCGACCCTGACGCGGACGATCGGCGGGCGGGGTGGTCCGGAACATTCGAGCGACGAGAAGGGCCAGCGGAAGGGACAACACCGCCCAACCGGCAAGAATCAGCATCAGCATGGTCATGATGACTTATCCTCCGAACCAGCATGGACCGCAACTAGCGTAGGTGCAGCCCTGTTCCGTCACATTTACCCAGATTTACGCGAGCCACACTCGACGTTCCGGGGATAAATCGGACAAAACTCCGAATATACCTGCGATACCGGGGTTTACGTCCGTGCTCACCACGCGTGGGCGGGCACCGCGATTACCGTCAGCGAACCCGGAGCGACTTCGGTGAAACCCGCGTCCCGGACCGCCACCGCCGTCCCGGCGGTCACCCTGGCCGACAGTTCCCGCCACCGCTCGGCGCCGGCCTCGCGGACCGTGCAGTGGAATTCGCTGTCGGCCCAGCGTCTGACCAGCTCCTCGGGCAGCGCGCCGGCGAGCAGCATGCTCGCGTGCCCCACCTGCGCGGCGGCCTTGCCCAGGGTCATCTCCAGGGCCGAATTCACCCACAGCACCGGCAGTTCCGTATCGGCGGGACCGGGCTCGTCGTGCTCCAGGTCGGTGCCGCCGATCTGCAAGCGCTTGATCCGCGGGTCGACCTCGCTCACCGCGCTCGGCACGAAAGCCCGCGCCTGCGCGCCGCCGACCTCGACGGTCACGCCGTCGACCTCGTTCGCCGCCAGCCACTGCGCACCGCGCGCACGGCGGGCCACCTTGCGGATACGCGAGCGTTTCCAGGTGAGAAACCGCTGCTCCCAGACACCGTCCGGGCCGACCCGCCGGTCCATGCACAGCGCGACCACCGCGGTCGCGGCCGCCGCCAGCAGCACGCTGCGCGGCGGCGGATCCACCTTCGGCAGGTGCAGCACCATCTGCATGGCCTGCACCTGATCCGGATCCGCGGGATCGCCGGCGCCGCCGTAGCCGCGCGCCAACTCCGCGTGCCGGACGCCGAAATCCGTGTCCGGCGTGTCTAGTTCGCTGTCCACCGGGAAACTCATCACACCACCACTAGCACCAGAGAAAAGGTCTGCGCGGGTTCCACACCCTGCTCCCAGGGCCGCGCGTAGTCCATCCGCACCTGCGTGACACCGGCCGCTACGGCCGTGAAAGTCCACTGCTCGGTCCCCGGCGCACCAGGCATAACCGGTTCCTCGGAGACATATTCCCGGTCGCCGATCTGCCGCACCACATTCTGGTCCAGGGCGGCGGCCAACTGCCAGCTGTAACCGGTGGACGGGTTCGACGCCAGCCGCACGATCAGCCGCTGCCCCGCCTCGAGCCGGCGCTCCTGCCCGTTGTCGGCCTCGGTGACCGTCACGGTGCCGACCGGCGGCACCGCGGTCGCGGACGCGGCACTGGAAACCGGCGTCGGGGTGGCAGGCGGGGTGGCCGAGGTGTGGTCGGCGTGCTCACCGCCGCCGTCGGCGCCGCAGGCGACCGTCAGACCGAGCAGCAGCAGCACCAGGGATCTCCGCACCACGCCTCCGTTCGCCGAATGACCAACTCGCCCAAGCCTACCGCCGCGGACAGCGAGTAACCCCTCGGCAACTCGGGCGGCGGACCGTGTCGGCGATCGGTCAGGTCCCGACGAGCGGCACCCGGCGAATGCCGCCGTCACGCGCGTCGGCGGCTTCCACCTCGTCGCGGGTGACGCCGAGAATGAACAGCACCGCGTCCAGATAGGGGTGCGACAGCGCCGCGTCGGCGACCTCGCGCAGCGCGGGCTTGGCGTTGAAGGCGACGCCGAGCCCGGCGGCGTTGAGCATGTCGATGTCGTTGGCGCCGTCGCCGACCGCGACGGTCTGCTCCATCGGCACGCCCGCCTCGGCGGCGAACTTGCGCAGCGCGGTGGCCTTGAACGCGCGATCGACGATCTCACCGACGACCCGGCCGGTCAGCTTGCCGTCCTTGATCTCCAAGGTGTTGGCCTGCACGAAATCCAGTTCCAGCTCGTGCGCCAGCGGTTCGATGACCTGCCGGAACCCGCCGGAGACCACGCCGCAGCGGAAGCCGATGCGGCGCAGCGTGCGAATGGTGGTGCGGGCGCCCGGGGTCAGCTCGATCCGCTCGGCGACCTCCTCGATCACCGATTCGTCCAGGCCCTCCAGGGTCGCCACGCGCTGGCGCAGCGATTCGGCGAAATCGATCTCGCCGCGCATCGCCGCCTCGGTGACCTGGCGGACCTCCTCCTCGACACCGGCGTGCGCCGCCAGCATCTCGATGACCTCGCCCTGGATCAGCGTGGAGTCGACGTCGAAGACGATGAGGCGCTTGGCCCGGCGGGCCAGCCCGGCCCGCTCCACGGCGACGTCGACCTGTTCGGCGACCGCGACCTCGGCCAGCGCGGTCCGCAGCCGCGCATCCGAGCCGGAGCCGGTGTCGGTCGCGGTGACCAGCAGTTCCATGCCGGTGACCGGGTAGTCGGCGATGCCGCGGATGGTGTCGATGTTCGCGCCGAGCGTGGCCAGCTGCCGCGACACCTCGCTGAACGCGCGCGCGGTGACGGGCGCGCCGAGGATGACCACCGCGTGCGTCGACATCGGCTGCCGGCCGATGGCCGCCCCGACCTCCACCTCGACGGTCATGCCGACGGTGTTCATCGCCTCTTCGAGTTCGTCCTGCAGCGCCTCGGGATCGCTGGGACAGGTGACCAGCACGCCCAGGGTGAGCCGGCCGCGGATCACCACCTGCTCGACATCGAGCAGGCTCACCCGATGCCGGGACATCGCCGAGAGCAGCACGGACGTCACGCCCGGCCGATCGGGTCCGGTGACGGTGACGAGAACGGTGGTGTCAGCCAAGTCCTGCTCCATATGTCTGTGCCCTCCCTGCGCCGCGTCGCCGTTGTCGCCAGAACGTTCGGGGAACTGCCTGATCAAACGAGTGTGCACCCGCTGGTGACCAGCAGGTGCACACGTCGTCGTCGTGAATACTACTTAGTAACTACCGCGTCCTCGGTGACCGCGTGCGAGTGCTTGCCGGTGCCCCAGCCCACGTGCGCCTCGGCGCGCATGCGCTCGACCATGTGCGGGTAGTGCAGCTCGAACGCGGGGCGCTCGGACCGGATACGCGGCAGCTCGTAGAAATTGTGCCGCGGCGGCGGGCAGCTGGTGGCCCACTCCAGGGAGTTGCCGTAACCCCACGGGTCGTCCACGGTGACGACCTCACCGTACCGGTAGCTCTTGAAGACGTTCCAGACGAACGGCAGCATCGAGGCGCCCAGGATGAACGCGCCGATCGTGGAGATGGTGTTCAGCGCCGTGAAGCCGTCCGAGGGCAGGTAGTCGGCGTAGCGCCGGGGCATGCCCTCCGCGCCCAGCCAGTGCTGCACCAGGAAGGTGGTGTGGAAGCCGACGAAGGTCGCCCAGAAGTGCCACTTGCCCAGGCGCTCGTCCATCATCCGGCCGGTCATCTTCGGGAACCAGAAGTAGATGCCCGCGAAGGTGGCGAACACGATGGTGCCGAAGAGCACGTAGTGGAAGTGCGCGACCACGAAGTACGAGTCGGTGACGTGGAAGTCCAGCGGCGGCGAAGCCAGGATGACGCCCGACAGACCACCGAAGAGGAAGGTGACCAGGAAGCCGATGGACCACAGCATCGGTGTCTCGAAGGTCAATTGACCTCGCCACATGGTGCCGATCCAGTTGAAGAACTTCACGCCGGTCGGGACCGCGATCAAGAACGTCATGAACGAGAAGTACGGCAGCAGCACGGCGCCGGTGGCGTACATGTGGTGCGCCCACACCGCGATGGACAGGGCGGCGATACCGAGCGTCGCGTAGACCAGCGTGGTGTAACCGAAGATCGGCTTGCGCGAGAAGACGGGATAGATCTCGGAGACGATGCCGAAGAACGGCAGCGCGATGATGTACACCTCGGGGTGGCCGAAGAACCAGAACAGGTGCTGCCAGAGCAGGACACCGCCGGTGGCCGGGTCGTAGATGTGACCGCCCAGGTGCCGGTCGACGGCCAGGCCCATCAGGGCGGCGGTCAGCAGCGGGAAGGCCAGCAGGACGAGCACGGCGGTGACGGCGATGTTCCAGGTGAAGATCGGCATCCGGAACATGGTCATACCGGGGGCGCGCAGCACCACGACGGTGGTGAGCATGTTGACGCCGCCGAGGATGGTGCCCAGACCGGAGACGGCCAGACCCATGATCCACAGGTCACCACCGACGCCGGGCGAGTGCACGATGTCGGTCAGCGGCGAGTACGCCGTCCAGCCGAAGTCGGCCGCGCCGCCGGGGGTGATGAAGCCCGCCGTGGCCATGGTGCCGCCGAACAGGTACAGCCAGTAGCTGAAGGCGTTCAGCCGCGGGAACGCGACGTCGGGTGCGCCGATCTGCAGCGGCAGAATGATATTGGCGAAGCCGAACACGATCGCGGTCGCGTAGAACAGCAGCATGATGGTGCCGTGCATGGTGAACAGCTGATTGAACTGTTCGGCCGAGAGGAACTGCATGCCGGGGCGCGCGAGCTCGGTGCGCATCAGCAGCGCCATGAGACCACCGACCATGAAGAAGGTCATCGCGGTCACCAGGTACATGACGCCGAGGACCTTCGGGTCGGTCGTGGTGACCGCCTTGTAGATGAACGAACCCTTCGGCCCGGTCCGAGCCGGATACGGCCGAGTCGCTTCCAACTGGACTGGCTGGGGCTCTACCGCAGTCACTGATCCTCCTGAAGGTGCTTTAGGTCGCTCCGCAGGCTCCGCTGCTCGATAGACGACAGTTCGCTTGCGCTCCTGAGATCGTAAACCGTGCTGCCGCAGGGATCCGCACGGGTCCTACTCTGTGTCGTATTTCGTTGGCGGCGCTGTTGTGTTCCGAGCCTGCGCACCTCGTCTGGCGTGCGACGATGATTTCCGGCGACGTCAGCCGTCTCTATCCGCAGAGAGTGTTCCACCACTGGACAGGAGATTGCGCCAATGACTCACCCCAAGCCCGGAGACCCGATCTGGGTCGACCTCTACACCGCCGACCCCGACGCCAGCATCGCCTTCTATGCCGAGCTTTTCGGCTGGGAAGCCGAGCGCGCCGGCGCCGAATTCGGCGGCTACATCACCTTCCGCAAGGACGGCAAGGCCGTCGGCGGCGGCATGGGCAAGACCGAGGACGGGGTCGACGGCCCTGATCAGTGGACCGTCTACCTGTCCTCCCCCGACGCGCGCGCCACCGCCGCGAAGGCGAAAGCCCATGGCGGCGTCGTGGTCGTGGAGCCGATGGACGTCGGCGAGCTCGGCGCCATGGCGATCCTCGGCGACGTGGGCGGCGCCGGCGTCGGCATCTGGCAGCCGGGCGCGCACGCCGGGTTCGAGACCGCCGCGCTGGTCGAGGGCGGCAAGTGGATCGATGCCGAGGGCGCGCCGTCCTGGTTCGAGCTGCACACCCGCGCCTACGACGCCTCGCTCGACTTCTACCGCGAGGTCTTCGGCTGGGACGACGTGTTCGCCATGCCGGAGGTCCCCGGATTCCGCTACAGCACCATTCATTCCACCAGCCCGATGCTCGGCGGTGTGATGGACGCTTCGGAGTTCCTGCCCGAGGGGCAGCCGGCGGGCTGGTCGGTGTACTTCGGCTCCGCCGATGTCGACAAGTCCGTGGCCAAGGTGGTGGAACTGGGCGGCGCGGTCGTCGCGCCCGCCATGGACACCCCCTACGGCCGCATGGCCACGGTGACCGACGTGACCGGCGCCCGCTTCAATCTCGGCGGCGACGCGGCCTGAACACCCGCCGGTCGCGCCCGGGTCCGGTGCGCGCCCGGCGGCTCCGCGCGTCCATGTACCCTCTCCGGCATGCCGGTGAGCGTCTTGGATCGCACCCGAAACCACGTCGAATTCCGTCTTTCCCGCAGCCGTCGCAGCCGTGCCGCGGCGCTGTGCGCGGTGGCGGCCCTCGCCTTGGTCGCGGGCTGCGGCGGTAAAGAGGACAACGCGAGTTCGATCGTCCGCACCACCACGAATATCGCGGGCGCGGGCGTGGTCGGCGTGGAACGCGACACCACCACGGCCTGCCCGCTGCCGAGCACGCCCGATCAGGCGAGCGGCACCCGCGCCGTCACCCACGCCGCCGGTGTCTCCCAGGTGCCGGCCGATCCGCAGCGCATCGTGGTGCTGTCCACCGCGGCGCTGGACGCGGTGTGCGGAGTCGGCCTGTGGGAGCGCGTGGTCGGCGCGGTCGCCCTGGACGGCCCGCGCGCGCAGCCGCAGTACCTGGGTTACGGCGTGCTGGAGATCCCGGGCATCGGCTCCGGCGCCCAGCCCGATCTGGCCAAGATCGCCGAGCTGCGGCCCGATGTCATCATCGGCGAAATGCCGAGCAGCGCTTCCAGTTTCGACGGTCTGCAGCAGATCGCGCCGACCGTCCTGGTCGGCACCGACAAGGGCTGGCAAGCCGAATTCCTGTCCTACGCCGCCGGTTTGGACCGGAGCACGGCCGCCGAGAAGGCCCTGGCCGACTACCGCGCCGAGGCCGAGACCACCGGCATCGAGATCGCCGCCGCCCAGAGCCAGGCCTCGGTCGTCCGGTTCACCGCGGGCGCCATCCAGATCCAGGGCAGCAACAGCTTCGCCGGTCAGGTGCTCGCCGACGCCGGGGTGCAGCGGCCGACCGCGCAGCGCGGCACCTCGGCCGACGTGCCGCCCGCCGACCTGGAGCGAGTCGAGGGCGACATCATCTATGTGCTGTTCGACGGCGCGGCCGGAAAGACCTTCGGCGAGAAGACCTTGCGCTCCGACGATTTCAAGGAACTCGGCGCCTCGAAGGACAAGCGGGTGTTCGCGGCCGAGGATTCGGTCTGGCACGGCAACGGCCTGACCGCCGCCCGGGCCATGCTCACCGACCTGCGGAACACGTTGAACGGGTACGTCACCGACTGACGGCGTTGCCGGCCTGCCACAGTGTCGGTATGAACACTGTGGTTCGGGTGGCGCCGTGGAGATCGTGACCTCATTGCCCGCGGATACCGGCCTCGCCGCGGTCGCGCCGCGGATCCGGCGGATCGAACAGCTCGGCTTCGACACCGTGCACGTCTCGGAGACGGTGCACGATCCGTTCGCCGTCTGCGCGCTCGCGGTGGAGCACAGCACCCGCCTGCGGGTGCGCACCAGCATGGTGGTGGCGTTCCCGCGCAGCCCGATGATCACCGCCTGCGCCGCCTGGGAGCTGGCCCGCTTCTCCGGCGGGCGCTTCCAGCTCGGGATCTCCTCGCAGGTGCGCGGCAATATCGTGGGCCGGTTCTCGATGCCGTGGACCGATCCGGTGGCGCAACTGCGGGACTACGCCGACGCGCTGCGCGCCATCTTCGCCGCGTTCCAGCACGGCACCCCGCTGGAACACCGGGGTAGCCACTACACCTTCACGCGATTACAGCCGTTCTTCAATCCGGGTCCGCTCGAGGTGGCCGAGCCCGAGATATGGCTCGGCGGCGTCAATACCCGCATGTGCGAGCTCGCGGGCGCGGTCGCCGACGGGTTCGTCGCGCATCCGACGGGATCACATCCGCGGTCGCTGACCGAGCAGGTGATTCCCGCCCTGCGCGCGGGTGCGGGCACCCGCGACCGCGAGCTACCCCGAGTCGTCGTGGTGCCCAAGGTGATCACGGGCCGCGACGCGGCCGCCGTCGACCGGGCGCGGCAGACCGTCCGCAAGGAACTCGCCTTCCTCTATGCCACGCCCGCCTACCGCGGCACTCTCGACCGTCTCGGCCTCGGCGACATCGCCACCGCGCTCGGCGCCGCGGCACAGGCCGCGCAGTGGGATCGGTTGCCGGACTTGCTCACCGACGACATGGTGGCCCGGCTGGTGCCGCAGGCGCCCTACGCCGAGCTGCCGGAGGTTCTCGGCGAGTGGTATCGCGGTCGGTGCCAAGGCATTTCGCTGGAACCACCGCAAGATCAGGCCGACGACACCGCGTTCCGCGCGATGCTGGAGCGGATCCGCGCGATCTAACGCCGCTGGAGGATCGCGGTCCGCAGCAGCGAAAGCGCGCCCCGCACCAGCAGACCGGCCGCGACCAGTGGCGCGAACACCAGCCACGGCGAGTTCCGGTGGTAGTCGCAGTAGAAGCGCAGCGCGCTGCGGTGATGGGTCCGCACCTTGCGGAAGGGCGCGTGCCGCATGCTGCCGCCCTCGCGGTGCCGGATCTCCACGCTCGGGTCGAGCACCACCCGCCAGTCGGCGCGATGCATGTCCAGCGCCATCTTGGTTTCCTCGAAGTAGAGGAAGTAGCGGGCGTCCATGCCGCCGACCTCGTCGAAGGCGGTGCGGCGGAACAGCATGCAGCAGCCCGAGATCCAGTCCACGTCGCGGACAGTGGTGACGGGCTCGCCGAAGTAGGCGCGGGTGGCCGGGTTTCCGGGCCACACACCGCCGAGCAGGGCGTGGGCGACGCCGATCAGCAGCGACGGGAAGCGCCGGCCGCTCGGGTACGGCGTGCCGTCCAGCCGGGCGATGCCCGGGCCGATCATGCCGATCCGATCGTCCGCGCGGGCCGTTTCCAGCAGTGCCGCAATCGATCCGGGGCTGAGCCGGGTATCCGGGTTGGCCACCAGCAGCCATTCGGCCTCGGTCGCGGCGGCGCCCTGATTGATCGCCGCAGACAGGCCGACATTCGTGCTGTTGCGAATCGCCCGGCCGCCGAACGCCTCGACCAGGTCGGCGCTGTCGTCGGTGGAGGTGTTGTCGACGCAGATCACATCGAGGGTGTACGGCTCGACCGCGGCGGGCAGCGAGTCCAGGAACGGCGGTAGATCCTCGGCGGATTGGTAGGTCACGAGGATCAGGCCGACCGTTTTGTCGTCGCGGTGAGGCATGCGGGCGAACTTATCATCCCGGGGCACACCGCGAGCGGCTGCCCCGCGCTCGCCTACGGGAACAGCGAGAGTGCCTGCCGCATAACCTCTTCGAGGGCGGCGCGATCGGCGCCGGCCACGTGGATCACCGGAAGCAGCGGGCCGGACGCGGATTCCGCGGCCGGCTCGAAGCCCGTTCCGACCGCGGCATCGAGGAACGTGTATCCGTTCGCCTCGACCGCATAGACCGGCCGCGCGCCCACGGTGAAGGCGAGCAATCCGCTCTGCATGTATTCGGCGCCGCTGTACTCGTATTCGAGCGTGATCTCCTGGTCGCGGAGCGTGACCGCGCACCGGGCCAGCTCGCGTCCGGTGGCCCGCGCCGCCGGCCCGAGGCGCGGCAGCACCGCGCAGGGGTCGGCGCCGGTCAGCGCGGTGGTGACGGTGTCCTCCGAATCACCTTGGCGCGGTTCCCGATTCCATTCGCCGACGATCACCTGGGCCACCGACTTCGCGAACGCGCACGGCTCGGTACCGGCGGGGGTGTCCACGGCGAGCGTGACGCCCGCACCCGCCGGGAATCGGACCTGCGCGGAACAGGTGCGCTGCACGTCTCGAACGGCCGCGGCCGACGGATCCATCTCCTGATCGCTGAGCAGCGCGACGGTGGCGGCCCCGATGCGCTCGACTGTGCCCTTACCGGGTGCCAGCGACTCGTACGGCGCCTCCTTCAGCGGGGCGTCCACACCCCAGGAGACGCGCTTGCCCTTGGTGTGCGACTCCACATCCAGCTGTGCCTCGCACCGATTCAGATCCTTGGTGCCGACCCGGATCACACTGCCCAGTTCCGCCAGCTTCGCGCGCGGCAGCAGGGCGCAGGAGTCGAGGGCGCGCGTTCGGCCGAGCACCTCCGACCGCTGGTCATCGGTCTGCGCGGCCGCGGACCAGAACGCGTCCAACGGCGAGCCCGCGGGCGACTCCTGCTGGCATCCGACAGCTACGACCGCGAGCGCGGCGACCAACGCCAACCGTCTGAACAACGAACTCCCCCTCAGCGAATGACTTTTCGAGCATCGCCGCAGAGTGTGCCCGCCCGCTACCCGGACGGCAAACCCGTGCGCGCCCGGCGGGCTCTCATTTGCTGAGGCTGACCTCGCGTTCGACCGGTTCGTCCGCCCGCGGTTTCGACAGGGCGCTCGGCCACCAGATCTTGTCGCCGATGTCCAAGGTCAGGGCGGTCACCAGGATCGAGCGGACGATCACGGTGTCGAGCAGCACGCCGACGGCGATCAGAATGCCCATCTGGGCGAAGGTGACCACCGGCATGGTGGCGAACACCGCGAAGGTGCCCGCCAGCACCAGGCCCGCGGAGGTGATCACGCCGCCGGTGGCGGCCAGGCCGATCAGCGCGCCCGCCCGGGTGCGGTGCTGCTGGGCTTCCTCGTGCACCCGCGACATCAGGAAGATGTTGTAGTCGATGCCCAGGGCGACGAGGAACACGAAGGCAATCAGGGGCAGGCCCGCGTCGGCGCCCTCGAAACCGACGAGATCGTAGATCCACCGGCTCAGGCCCAGGGCGGCGAAATAGGACAGCACCACGGTCGCGGTCAGCAGCACCGGCGCCAGGATCGAGCGCAGCAGCAGCATGAGGATGACCATCACGATGACCAGCACCACCGGCCCGATCGCCCGATTGTCCTGTGCCACCGCGCGTTTGATGTCGAGCACGGTCGCGGTCTGCCCGCCGACCTTCGCGTCCGGGTCGGCGGCGCGCACCGCGGCACGCACCCGGTCGACGGTGGCGTCGGCGGCCTTGCTGTCCGGCGGGTCGGCGAGCGTGCTCTCCAGATAGACCAGGCCGTCCTTGCTCATCGGTTCGGTCGTCGCGGTGAGGCCCGGCGTGGATTTCAAGGCCGCGGCGAGCTCGCCCGCCCGCGCCGCCTGCCCGATGACCACCACCGGATTCCCGGTGCCGGCCTCGAAATGCCGTTCCAGCACCTCGATTCCGTCGACCGCGTCGGACTGGCCGACGAAGGAGTCCTTGTTGGCGATGCCGTTCGCCTCCAGCCCGGTCGCGCCCAGCGCCAGCGCGCCGAGGGCAAGCGCGGTGCCGATCCACACCACGCGCGGACGCCCGGCGATGAACTGGCCCACTCGCGCCCAGAGACCGGACTCGGTGTGATCGGTGGTGCCGTAGGACGGGTGGCGCGGCCAGAAGATCCAGCGCCCGGTGATGACCAGCAGGGCGGGCAGCAGGGTCAGCATGGCCAGCAACGCCACCGTGACGCCGATGGCGCAGACCGGGCCGATGCCGCGGGTCGAATTCATCTCCGCGACAAGCAGCGCCAGCATCGCGACGATCACCGTCGATCCGCTGGCCAGCACGGCGGGCCCGGCGCGGTGCAGCGCCACCGCCATCGCCTCGTGCCGGTCCTCGTGGCGGCGCAGCTCTTCCCGATAGCGCGCGATCAGGAGCAACGCGTAGTCGGTGCCCGCGCCGAACACGAGCACCGTGAGGATGCCCTGGCTCTGCGCGTTCATGGTGAGCCCGAGCTGGGTGGCGCCGTAGACCGCGGCCTGCGAGACGGCCAGCGCGAAACCCGCTGCCAGCAGCGGCAATATCCACAGCATGGGCCCGTAGGTGAGCAGCAGGATGACCACGACCACCGCCGCGGCGGAGTAGAGCAGCAGACCGTCGATGCCCTCGAAGGCCTCGCCGAACTCCGCGCCGAAGCCGGCGGGACCGGTGGTGTGGAAGGACAGGCCCGCCGGGCGCTCCCCCGCGGCGGCCTTGATCTGCTCGACTGCCGGAGTCAACCGGCTCCAGCCTTCGGTGCCCATGTCGATCGGCGCGAGCACCTCCACGGCCTGGCCGTCGCGCGACTGGATCGGCCCGATCACCTTGTCGGCCACGACGTATCGGACCTGCTTCAGGCGCGCCGTGTCAGCGGCGATCACCGCCCGGTCGGCGTCGGTGATACCGCCGGCGCGTTCGTAGACCAGCACCACCGGCACGTGTTCGCTGTTGCCGAAGGTCTCGGCCAGCTTGAAGGCCTGCGTGGATTCGGCGCTGTCGGGCAGCCAGTTGACGCTCTCGTTCTCCTGGGCGCCGGTCAGCTTTCCGGCGAACGATCCGAGGGCCAGCAGCGCGATGATCCAGAATCCGAGAACCACCCATTTGGTCCGGCGCCCGCTCGGAATCCGCGCGAGTTTGCCGAGCAGATCGGTCATGTCCGGGTCGGTTGGTGCGGGCATCGCGAGTCCCCCTCGGTGCTGCGTACGGCCCGATCTTACGGGTGGAATCCGGCATTCCACCCGGACTGTCGAGACCGCTATACGCCGATCGCGGGCCGGCCTGGGACCCGGCAACCTCGCAGACGCCGCACCGACCACCTTCCCGCCGAAACCGCCGGGAACCGGCAAACTGCAGGCGATCGATCCGGGCCCGCCGGACCGCCGCAACCACCCCCGAGTCCGTACCGCACAATAGGGAGCCGCACGCGGTGCTCACCGCCGCTTTCGGCTCCGGTGAGTTGCAGCCGCTGCGACACAAGGTGTTGTGCTGCATGGACTTGTCACCCACTAGGAGTAGTGTTCAGTGCAAGGTATTCCGAACGGCAGCGTGCTCGGGAAAGGGCGTGGAGGCAGGATGAGGGTTATCGATCGGGTATCGGCCATCAATTGGAATCGGGTCCCCGACGAGAAGGACGCCGAGGTGTGGGACAGGCTGACCGGCAACTTCTGGCTGCCCGAAAAGGTCCCGGTCTCCAACGACATTCCCTCGTGGAACACCCTCACCGCCGATGAGAAGCAGCTGACCATGCGGGTCTTCACCGGCCTGACGCTGCTGGACACCATCCAGGGCACCGTCGGCGCGGTGAGCCTGATCCCGGACGCGATCACCCCGCACGAGGAGGCGGTGCTCACCAACATCGCGTTCATGGAGTCCGTGCACGCCAAGAGCTACAGCAATATCTTCTCCACCCTGTGCTCCACCCGCGAGATCGACGAGGCCTTCCGCTGGTCCGAGGAGAACCGGAACCTGCAGCGCAAGGCCGAGATCGTCCTGTCGTACTACAACGGCGACGACCCGCTCAAGCGCAAGGTGGCCTCCACCCTGCTGGAGTCGTTCCTGTTCTACTCCGGCTTCTACCTGCCGATGCACTGGTCCTCGCGGGCCAAGCTCACCAACACCGCCGACATGATCCGCCTGATCATTCGCGACGAAGCCGTGCACGGCTACTACATCGGCTACAAGTACCAGCGCGGCCTGGAACTGGTTTCGCAAGCCGAGCGCGAGGAGCTGAAGAACTACACCTTCGAGCTGCTCTTCGAGCTCTACGACAACGAGGTCGAATACACCCAGGACCTCTACGACGAGGTCGGCCTCACCGAGGACGTCAAGAAGTTCCTGCGCTACAACGCCAACAAGGCGCTGATGAACCTCGGCTACGAGGGCCTGTTCCCGAAGGACGAGTGCGAGGTGAATCCGGCCATCCTGTCGGCCCTTTCGCCGAACGCCGACGAGAACCACGACTTCTTCTCCGGTTCGGGTTCCAGCTACGTCATCGGCAAGGCCGTCAATACCGAAGACGAAGACTGGGAATTCTGACAATTCCGCCCGCGAAGGCCCCGCTCCGGCGGGGCCTTCGTCGTTTTCGTTGGCCCGCAAGGGTTCCCGCGCGCTGCGGCGACTGCTATACAAGGGCGACCGAGGTTACCCAGAGCACAGGTGAGTAATGGCGCGCATTGTTGGATTGATCGGGGCGCTCACACTGCTCACCGGGTTATGGGTCGCGCCCGCGGCCGCCGAGGAAGCCCTGCCGCCGGTGCAATGGTTGTGCCATCCCGCTTTCGACGCCGACCCCTGCGATATTCCGCTGGACACCACCGATCAGCGCACCGGCGCGGTCACCGCACCCCTGGTGCCGCCGGAGTCGGAGAAGCCGGTCGACTGCTTCTACGTGTATCCGACCGTCAGCGATCAGCTCGGCCTCTACGCCGACCCGCCGCGGCAGCCCGAGGTCGACTCCATCGCGAGCATGCAGGCGGCCCGATTCGCCGGGCAGTGCCGGGTTTTCACGCCGCTGTACCGGCAGTTGACCCTCTATCCCGGCATCTCCCTGCAACTGCTCGGGTTGCCGCTGCTGCAACAGTCCTACCGTGACGTGCTCGACGCGTGGCAGCAGTACCTGGTGCACGAGAACAACGGGCGCGGTGTCATCTTCATCGGGCATTCGCAGGGAACCCTGTTGCTGCGCAAGCTGATTCGCGAAGCCATCGATCCGGATCCCGACCTGCGGCAGCGTCTGGTCGGCGCGTTCCTCCTGGGCGGCAACGTCGAAACATTGCGCGGCAGCACCGTCGGCGGCGACTTCGCCAACATCCCGGTCTGCACCCAGCAGGGCGAATCCGGTTGCGCCGTCGCCTATTCCACCACCCAGGTCGACCCGCTGCTCGCCCTCTCGATCTTCGGCAACAGCACCGCCGACATCCTCTCCGCCAGCGCCGGCGCCCCCAGCGGCCCGCAATTCGAAGTCGCCTGCACCGACCCCGCGATCCTCAGCGGCGCCCCCGAACCCGTCGGCCTCACCGTCCCCACCGCCCCCTACGCCTCCGGCTACCTCGCCCTGCTCCTGGACTACATGACCTTCCCGCACACCCTGCCGAAATCAGCGTCCACCTGGACCACCAGCGCCCAGCGCATGCAAGGCGAATGCCAGGAACGACACGGATACCACGTCTACCAATACCGAACCCTCGACCCCTCCGCCCCCCAAATCAACGAACTCCCCTACGCCACAAGCCATCTCCTAGACATCAACCTCGGCTACGACCGCTTGGTCGCCATCGCCGCCCAGCAAATCGCCTCCTGGAAGTCCAGCCGCTGAGCCTGTGCAGATCGTGCAGTAATCCACTGCAACGGCCCATTTCGCGCGATAGTGCACGATCTGCATACCCCCACCCCGTTAGTGCCCACACCTCACGATGGCAACTCGCGGTAGGTGCGCAGCCGCTCCCGGCGCGCGTAGATGACGCGGATCAGGGCGTCGACATCCGATTCGATACTGCCGAGACCAGCAGGCGGACTATGGGGTTCGCGGACCTTCCGAAGTAGATCGATGAGCCCGCCGGTCAACTCTTTGAAGGCCCACGTATCGATCTCTTCCTTGAACATCTGCCACGCAACGATCTCCGCCAGCCGCCCCGCGTCCGACTTCTCATCGCTCCCCATGATCCGAGCCCTCCTTCATCCAGCAGTGCTTCGTACAGAGGATTGAAGGATAGCCACCACCCGTGGACTAGGCCAGCAAAATGGCCAAATAATGTTGCCAGTTGGTGCTGTCGACAGGCGACAGCACCAACCGTCAGATCTCAACTGCCGCCGCGCCCCCGAAGGATCCGCAGCACTTCGTCCATCCCCCCGGCCAAGGCGCCGACATCGGTCTTGAGCGTGCCGACGCTGGACTCCAACGACTCGAGGCGGTTATCCATCACCCGGAAACGCTCGTCGACCGAGTCGAAGCGCTCGTCGATCACCGCGAAACGGTCATTGATCGAATCGAAGCGCTCGTCGATCACGCCGAAACGCTCGTCGATCGAGTCAAAGCGCTTGTCAATCACCGCGAAACGGTCATTGATCGAATCGAAGCGCTCGTCGATCACCCCGAAACGCTCGTCGATCGAATCGAAGCGGTCGTCAATCACCCCGAAACGCTCGTCAATCGAATCGAAGCGCTCATCCATGACCGCCAGGCGCGCATCCAACGACTCGAGACTCCCGCCCATCACCTTGAGCGCTTCCTCGACGCCGTTCTGGCGGCGCACCAGAAGGTCCTGACGTCGGGCCAAGTTGTCGATGCCGGTCTCGACCGACACCAGACGGCTCAGGACCGACCGGCCCTGCAAAGTGCCGGGTAGGTCGCCGCCGATGCTGGCCTGCACACCGGCGACATCCCCGCGAACCTTTCCGAACTGCTCATGGATCTGGGTCACGGTCACAGTATCCAGGACGATCACGATGTCCAGAGTGTCTTCGATCTTCTTCACTCGCTCCTCGAGCTCGGCCACCCGCTCCGGTTCATCCTCCTGACCTTTACTCATTCGGCCACCTGCCCCTCGCGCAGGCGCAGACGATCGCGGCGCCGACGCACAACGCTGAGGACGTCCCGCACGTCCGAGGCGACGCTGTCGAGGTTCGGGGGTGGATCGTAGGTCTCGGTAACCTTGCTGTGCAGCTTCAAGAGGCGGCCCTCGATCTCCTCGAACGCCCAGGTGTCGATCTCCCCTCGAAATGTCTGCCACTCCTCGATCTCAGCCAACCGCTCAGACTTCGACTTGCCGTTCTTGTTACCCATGGTCGAGCCCTCCTTCATCCGGTGGAGCTTCGAACTAACGGACGAAGAATAGCCAGCGCGTATGGCTTAGGCCAGAGAATTGGATCAGAACATCGTGTCGACACGCTGAATTTCACCGTTGGTGAACTGGACACTGAGAATGTTTGCTGGACAGGGGTTTTCAGCAAATCAATCAGCGGGGTGGGGGGCCGCCGCGACCGCCGCCGGGTGGTGGGGCGGCGGCGGTGTTCTGTGATTTGTCGGCGACGCCGATGGTGAGGGCGACATTCAGGGTGGTCGCGGGGGTGCCGGTGACGGTGGCGAGTTCGGCGTCCCAGCCGTCGCCGAAGACGTTGTCCGAGGCGAGGGCGACGCTGGAGAGGTTGCGGGGGCTGGCGGCGTAGCCGGGGTCGTGGGCGTAGACGGCGTCGCAGATGTCTTCGGGGAGCGCGATCTGGGAGGTGAGGCGGGCGTTGTCGCCGGCGACGGCGGTGCTCAGGGAGTCGTAGACCTCGAAGTGGAGGTGCGGCCAGCGGCCGGCGTAGCAGGCGGGGAAGATCGAGGTGAAGGTGACGGCGCCGTTGTCGTCGGCGACTTGGACACCGCGCAGGTAGTTCTGGTCGGTGGCGCCGTCGGTGTAGAGGGAATAGCGCCCTTCCCGGTCGCAGTGCCACAGGTAGACGGCCATGCCGGAACCCGCGGCCGCACTCTTGGCGAGGTCCTTCAGGTTCAGGGTCACCTTCATCGGAACACCCTGGGCGGCACCGGAGTACGCGCCGAAACTGGTGGTGATGTCGGAACGCACCACACCGGATTCGATCAGCACGTTCGGCCCGTTGGACCCATCGCCCGGATACGGCCCGGCCGTCTCCTGCGGAATCGCCGTCACATCGGCCGCCGCGCCCGAAGCAGTCGCACTCGAAGCTGTTACGCCCGAATCTGTTGCGCCCGAACCAGTCTCACCGCTCGCACACCCCGCCACCACGGTCGCCGCGCCGGCCGCACCGAACATCCACAGCGCCCGCCGCCGGTTCATCACCTTCAGATCGTGCGCCAGCCCGAGATCGTGCTCGTGCACCTGTCCATCACCGCCGCTCACGCCGCGCTCCTTCCGTTGCCGCCCCCGACGACAGCAACGCTATCGACGCCTACTCCCCGAACCCTGTGGGATCGCTGGGAGTCGGCTGGGAGCGCCGGCGGGATCAGATCCCGAGGACGAGCTTGGCGGTGGTGAAGTAGATGATCAGCCCGGTGGCGTCGACCAGGGTCGTCACCATGGGCGCGGACACGACGGCGGGGTCGATGCGCAGCTTCTTGGCCAGCAGCGGCATGGTGCCGCCGATGGTGGCGGCCCAGCCGCAGATCAGGATCAGCGTGATGGCGACGACCGCGGCGATGCCGGGGCCGACGAACACCGCGCCGATCACCAAACCCGCGGCGGCCAAGAGGGTTCCGAGCGCGAGTCCGACGCGACATTCGCGCCAGATCACCTTGAACAGGTCCGAGACCCGGACCTCGCCGACGGCCAGCGCACGCACACAGGCCGTGGCCGCCTGCGCGCCCGCGTTGCCGCCCGCCCCGATCAGCAGCGGAATGAACAGCGCCAGGTGCGCGGCCTGCTCCAGCGTCCCCGCGAAGAAATCGGTGACGCTGACGGTCAGCGTCGCCGCGAAGAGCAGCAGCATCAGCCACAGCGCCCGATAGCGCGCCAGCTGGAAGACACCGGCGGCCATGTAGTGGCCCTCCCACGGCGCGGACCCGGCCTGGCGGGCCACGTCCTCGCTGTCGGCGGCCTCGATGACCTCGACGGCGTCGTCGATGGTGAGCAGGCCGACCAGGCGGTCCTCGCTGTCCACGACGGGCAGGTTGATGTCGTTGGTTTCCCGCATCAACCGGGCGGCCTTCTCCGCGGAGTCGGTGGCGCGGGCGAACGCGGGCTCGGTGACGACCAGCTCCGAGACCATGGTCCCGGGCTCGGCGAGCACCAGTTCGCGCAGTTCCACGATGCCGGTCAGGCGCCGGCCGCCGTCGACCACGGGCAGCGTGTACACGGTTTCGGCGGTGCCGCCCTTGGCGCGCACCACCGCCAGCGCCTCGGCGACGGAGAGATTGCGGGGCAGCGCGACGACCTCGGGGGTCATGTACTGACCGGCCGAGCCCTCGGGGTAGCCGAGCAGGGTGGCGGTCATGCGCCGCTCGCGCGGGCTGAGCCCGGCGAGCACCTTCTTGGCGACCTTCGCGGGCGCTTCGCGCAGCATGCGGGCGCGGTCGTCGGGGGCCATCTCCTCGACGAGTTCGCGGAAGGTCTGATCGCGCAGGCCCTGCAGGATCTGCTGCTGATCGACCGGTTCGAGTTCTTCGAAGACGGTGAGTGCCGCGTCCTTGTCGAGCAGCCGGAACGCCATGACGGCTTGGACGGCGTCCATCCGGGCGAGCTGGTCGGCGATGAGGTGCGGCGGGTGGTTGTCGAGCCACTCCTGAGTGGCGTCGACGCGCTGGCTATCGACGATGTCCTGCAAGCTCGCCGACGGAGTCGGGGTGTCGAGCTGCTGCGGGCGTGCGTCGATCAGATCGATATGCGACATGGGTATTCCTCGCGCAGGCGGGAGTGAGAGGTGAGGTCGAATACTTCACACCACGAGGCGCGCGCCCGTACGTCGCTGACTGATCAGAATTGCGAAGGGGCGGCGCCGCGCGGCAATCGACTCGGAGGTTCACTGCGCATGGCAACCCACCTCCTGCTCGTCGTGCCGCGGACCCGAACGGTCTACGCGTCCCCTGCTTGAAACCTTGACTGAACGCGAATGCGTCCCCGAGAAAGGATACATGGCTCGGCGGATCCTGCCGACCACGTCGGCAAACCGCCCGGTCCGGTCAGGCGGCCGGGAGGGTGGCCAGGATCACCGGCTCGGCGTCGTCCCAGGTGGGGACGTGGCAGACCCAGTCCGGAACGGGCTGGGCCTGGGCCCCGAACAGGTAGAGGTGCGGCACCAGCCCGCGCAGCGCCTGATGCACCTCGATCCGGTCGTCGATCATGTGCGTGATCCCGAGCTCGCCGCAGTGCCCGGCCTTCTGCGCCCGGGCCCGGCAGAACCGCACGTTGCCCTCCGGCACTCCGGTCCGGTCGTAGAACTCGTGATGGTCGAGCCACTGCCGGGTGCGCTGCTGCACCCGCGGCCCGCATTTGGAGATCACCCACACCCGGCGCTCGAACCGCGCCACCAACCGGCTCAGCACCTCGAAGGCCTGCGGGCTCGGCGGTGTCCGCATGGCCTCGTCGAATCCTCCGTCCAGGAATACCGTGTCGGCTTCGCCCGGCCGCAGCGCCGCCCCCTGAATCACTCGGCCGAAATCGACACCGAGACTTTGTTTTTCCGTTGTACTCATAACGCTTTCGAGCATGACCGCGCGACGGTGCTTCGCGCCAGCCCTTTATTCGCCAGCATTTAATGCAGGCGGCGCGCAACCCTTGTCCGGACGGTGCGCCGCCGCCGAGAATAAGCGCCATGACCAGCACCGATCAGCCGCGTTCTGGGTCGCAGGCCGTCGAAAGAGCTATCCATCTGCTCAATTGTTTCGAGGGCGACGACCCGGAATTCTCGCTGAGCGAGCTGGCCCATCTGGCCGGTGTTCCGGTGAGCACCGCGCACCGGCTGGCCAAGGCCCTGGTGCGCGGGCGGCTGCTGGAACAGGATCCGGCCACCGACCGGTATCGGGTGGGCCAGGGGCTGGCGACGCTGGCCCGGCCCGCCCTCACCCGGCTCGGCACCGATTCCGCGGCACCGCACATGTACGCGCTGGCGGCCGGAATCAAGATCACCGCAAGCCTCAGCGTGGTCGACGCCGGCGACGCGGTGACGATCCTGCAGGCCCGCCCGCCGGTGCTGTTCTGCAACAACCAGTTGCCCCGGCCCAGGCAGTCGCTGCGGTCCAGTGCCGCCGGGCACGCGCTACTCGCCTACGCGCCGGGCGGCCGGCGCCGCGGACCGGATCTGGATCTGGTGCGGCGCAAGGGTTTCGCGCTCGAGGAGATCGCCGTCGAGGACCCGCTGCGGGCCGTCGCGGTGCCGGTGTTCGGCCCGGGCCGGCAGGTCTGGGGCGCGCTCAGCGTGCAGGCGCGCTCGGCCCGGCTCACCGACGACCTGGTCCGCGAGATCCTGCCCGCCATGCAGCATTTCGCGGTGCGTATCGGTTCCGTCGTCCAGAACAGCACGCCCGCAACGTAATAACCGCAGCTCAGCTGTGGCTATAGCAGGTCCTAATTAAACTCACCCTGATTTTCACAATGTGGAATGGCCGTTGTCTGCGGCTCTACGCACCCACACCATGAGAAGCCACGGGGCCCACCCGAACTCCGATCCAGACCATGGAAGTACCCACGTGTTGACACCCACTGCGCTGATCCGCCGCCGCGCGATCGACCTCATGCGGGTTCCGCACGGGATCTGTCGACTCTGACGCTTCGCGTCCGATCCGCGGCTCCCGCGGACCCGTACTTCTTCCAGCACCCCGACACCCGGCCGCCGCATGCCCTTTTCGCTTGCGCGGCAGCATTTTTCATTCCGAAGGAACACCATGCGTTTCACCGCACCACGGCGACGACACCGCGCGATCGCTGCCACTCTGGCCCTGCTCACCAGCGTCTCCGTGCTCGCCGCGTGCGGCAAGTCCGAGGTGAGCACGACCGCCGACGGCAAGACCGTGCTGCGCTACCAGGGCAGCACCGGTCAGGTCACCCCGTACGAATTGGCCGCGGACCTCGGGTATTTCAGCAAGATCTCGCTGCAGTGGGAGGGCGACACCACCAGCGGCCCGGCCAATATCCAGGCCGCGGCCACCAATCAGGTGGAGTTCGGCAGCGCGTTCAACGGCGCGGTGGTGAAGCTGATCGCCGGTGGGGCGAAGGTCACCTCGGTGCTGAGTTCCTACGGTTCGGACGACAAGACCTTCACCGGTTACTACGTCCGCGACGACTCCCCCATCAAGACCGCCCGCGACCTGATCGGCAAGAAGGTCGCGGTCAACACCCTGGGCGCGCACCACGAGTTCATCACCCGGGAATGGCTGCACAAGGAGGGCCTGACCGAGGACGAGATCAAGCAGGTGCAGCTGCTGGTGGTGCCGCCGGCCAACACCGAGGACGCGCTGCGCAAGGGCCAGGTCGAGGTCGGCACCCTGGGCCAGGTGTTCCGGGATTCCGCCCTGGAGCGCGGCGGCATCCACCCGCTCTACACCGATACCGCGATCTTCGGGCAGGCCAGCTACGGCACCTACGTGTTCCGCAACGAGTTCCTCGCCAAGAACGCCGACGCCGTCCAGGATTTCGTGCAGGGCACCGCTCGCGCCACCCGCTGGCTGCAGGTCACCCCGCGGGACGAGGTCCTGGCGCGCTTCACCTCGATCATCGAAAAGCGCGGGCGCAACGAGAACATCGAATTGCTGAAGTACTGGAAGAGCTCCGGCCTGCCGACGCCCGGCGCGGTGGTGCAGGACAAGGAGATCCAGATCTGGATCGACTGGCTGGTGCGCAACGGCGAGCTGAAGCAGGACCAGCTGAAGGCCGCGGATCTGTTCACCAACAAGTTCAACCCCTACGCCAACGGCACCTACCAGCCCACCAGCGGCCCGACCGGTGAGGCGGTGGCGAAATGAGCGACAGGACACCGAAACTCGCGATCAACCGGGTGAGCAAGCGGTTCCCGGTCCGCGGCACGAACGACACCTTCACCGCGATCGAGGACATCTCGCTCGACGTGCGCGCCGGCGAGTTCCTGGTCCTGGTCGGCCCGAGTGGCTCGGGCAAGTCCACCCTGCTGGATCTACTGGGCGGGCTGACCAAGCCGAGCTCGGGCGAGATCCTGCTGGACGGTGCCCCGATCACCGGGCCCGGCCTGGACCGCGGCGTCGTCTTCCAGCAGTACGCCCTGTTCCCCTGGCGCACCGCGCGGGGCAATATCGAATTCGGCCTGGAGGCCAAAGGACTGCGCCGCAAGGAACGCCGCGCCCGCGCCGAGGAATACCTGGATCTGGTGGGGCTCACCGGTTTCGGTGACCGCTACCCGCACGAGCTCTCCGGCGGCATGAAGCAGCGGGTCGCGATCGCCCGCAGCCTGGCCTTCGACCCGGAGGTGCTGCTGATGGACGAGCCGTTCGCGGCGCTGGACGCCCAGACCCGGGAGTCGTTGCAGGACGAGCTGTTACGGATCTGGCGCGCCACCGGCAAGACCATCCTGTTCATCACACACGGCATCGACGAGGCGGTGTATCTGGGGCAGCGGGTCGCGGTGCTGACCTCGCGGCCCGGCCGGGTCAAGGCCGTGGTCGAGGTGAACCTCACCCGTGCGGGCGACGAGGACATCCGCTCCACCGAGACCTTCCGCGACTACCGGCATCAGATCTGGACCCTGTTGCGCAGTGAGGTCGAACGGGCGCAGGGCCTGGAGCTCGAGTCCCGCGCCGAGAGCGCCACCGCCGCCGAATCCCGCACCGAAAGGCCGAGTCATGTCTAGCGCAGTGGAACTCGTCGATCCCCCCGTCCGCACCACCGTCGCCGCGCCGTATCAGCCGGTCGAAAAACGCTCTCCCGCAGTGTCGTTGCGAATCTTCTCGCGTGCCGGGCAATTGGCCTGGCGGGTGACCAAGCCGTTCCTGGCCATTGCCGCGTTCCTGCTGCTGTGGCAGTTCGCCCCCGCGGCCGGCCTGGTGGACGAGGTCTTCCTGCCGCCGTTCACCGTGGTGGCCGAGGCCTTCGTCGACCTGGTGCGCAGCGGCGAGATGTGGAACCACGTCTCCACCAGCCTGGGCCGCTCGGTGACCGGTTTCGGTATCGCGCTCGTGATCGCGGTGCCGCTGGGTATCGCGATCGCCTGGTACAAGCCGGTTTCCGAGCTGCTGAACCCGATCCTCGAGCTGTTCCGCAACACCGCCGCGCTGGCGCTGCTGCCGGTGTTCGTGCTGATCCTGGGTATCGGCGAGACCTCCAAGGTCGCGCTGGTCGTCTACGCCAGCTCGTTCCCGATCCTGCTGAACACCATCACCGGTGTCCGCACGGTCGACCCGCTGCTCGTCAAATCCGCCGTGTCGCTGGGCCTCAAGCCGATCCGGCTGTTCCAGAAGGTGATCCTGCCCGCGGCGATCCCGTCCATTTTCACCGGTCTGCGGATGGCCGCGGCGAGTTCCATCCTGGTGCTGCTGGCCGCCGAAATGGTCGGCGCGCGCGCCGGTCTCGGCTATCTGATCACCGCCGCCCAGCAGAACTTCCAGATCCCGAACATGTACGCGGGCATTCTGGCCATCTCGCTGCTCGGCCTCGCCTTCAACGGCCTGCTCGTCACGCTGGAACGCCGCTTCTCCCGCTGGCGCGTCCAGTCCAACGCCTGAATTTCTTAAGGAAAACGCATGTCTCCCAAGCAGTTCCACATCAACGCCTTCCTCATGGGTGTCGGCCACCACGAGGCCGCCTGGCGGCACCCGCGCACCAAGTCGCACGACGTGCTCGACGTCGCGCACTTCCAGGAACTCGGCCGCATCGCCGAGCGCGGCAAGCTGGATTCGGTGTTCTTCGCCGACGGCCTCGCGGTCGGCCCGCGCATCAAGCGCAACACCCTCGCGGTCTTCGAGCCGGTGACGCTGCTGGCGGCCATCGCCGCGGCCACCTCCAAGGTCGGTCTCATCGCGACCGCGTCCACCACCTACAACGAGCCCTTCAATCTGGCCCGCAAATTCGCCTCGCTCGATCACATCAGCGGCGGCCGGGCCGGCTGGAACATCGTCACCTCCGGTAGCGAGGAGGAGGCGTTCAACTTCGGCTACGACGCGATCCCCGAGCACGCGCGCCGCTACGAACGGGCCCAGGAGTTCGTCGATCTCGCGGTGCGGCTGTGGGACAGCTGGGAGTCGGACGCGATCGTGCTCGACGAGGAGGAAGGCGTCTTCGCCGACCCCGACAAGGTGCACACCCTCGACTACGACGGTCCCCGCTTCAAGGTCCGCGGACCGTTGAACTCGCCGCGCAGCCCGCAGGGGCGGCCGCTGCTCGTGCAGGCCGGATCCTCCGAAGCCGGAAAGGAATTCGCGGCCCAGTACGCCGAGGCCGTGTTCACCGCCCAGCGCACCCTCGAGGAGGGGCAGGCGTTCTACCGGGACCTCAAGTCGCGGCTGCCCAAGTACGGCCGCGGCGCCGACGAGCTGAAGGTGCTGCCGGGCCTGGTCCCCTACATCGCCGACACCGAGGCCGAGGCCAAGGCGCTGGAGCAGGAGTTCACCGACCTCATCTCCCCCGACTACGCCCTGAGCCAGCTCTCCCGGCTGCTCGGCGTCGACCTGACCCAGCACGCCCTGGACGCCCCGCTTCCGCCGCTGCCCGAGGTCACCGAGATCGAGGGCGGCAAGAGCCGGTTCCTGCTGGTCAAGGAGCTGGCCGAGTCGGAGAACTTGACCGTGCGCCAGCTCATCGGCAAGCTCGGCGGCGGCCGCGGGCACCGATCCTTCGCGGGCACGCCGACCCAGATCGCCGACGAACTGCAGGCCTGGTTCGAGGGCGGCGCGGCGGACGGCTTCAACATCATGCCGCCGTTCCTGCCGGGCGGCCTGGAGGACTTCGTCGACAAGGTCGTGCCGATCCTGCAGGAGCGGGGCCTGTTCCGCGCCGACTACGAATCGAACTCGCTGCGTGGGCATTACGGCCTGGCGGCGGTGGAGAGTCAGTTCGCGGCGGTACGCACCGAAGCGAGCGCGTGACCGCGCAGATCAACGCTGCCCCGATCGATACCCTGCGTCCCTTGGTGTTCACGGTCTACGTGCCCACCTTGGCGCGGGGCATCGGCATGGGCGCCGCCGCACCGGTGATGACGCTCACCGCCGTCGACCTCGGTGCGTCGGTGGCGGTGGCGGGCTTGGCGGTGGCGCTGGTCGGCCTCGGCCAGGTGCTCGGCGGCATCCCGTCCGGTCAGCTCGTCGCCTGGATGGGTGAGCGCGCCTCGACCATCTGGGGCACCGCCGTCGGCCTGGTGGGTGTGCTGCTGTGCATGTTCGCGCCGAACGTGCCCGTGCTGTGCGTGGGCCTGCTGATCGTCGGATTGTCCAATGCCGTCTGGGGTTTGGCCCGGATGACCTTCATGGCCGAGGCCATCGCGCTGCCGCTGCGAGCGCGCGCGATGTCGCTGTTCGGCGGCTCGATGCGGCTGGGGTTCTTCGTCGGGCCGCTGCTCGGCGCGCTCGCCATCCTGGGCGTCGGTATCCGCGGCGGGTTCGCGGTGCAGTTCGTGGCATTTCTGGTCGCCGGCTGGATGATGGTGCGGCTGCCGCTACCCGGCGGCACCTACACCGAACCTGCTCTGGCCCCGCCGATCTCGCTGCTCGGCGTGGTCCAGCAGCATCGTCTCGTGCTGTGCACGCTGGGCGCGGGCTCGATGCTGATGGGCGCGGCCCGGGCCTCGCGGGAGGTGATCCTGCCGCTGTGGGCCCATCACATCGGGATCGACGCGGCCACCGCCAGCCTGCTCTTCGGCATCGCGGCCGCCCTCGAGCTCGTTTTCGCCTATCCGGCCGGGCATCTCATGGATCGCTACGGCCGCGCGCCGATCGCGGTCCCCTCGCTCGGCATCCTGGCGGCCTCCTATGCCGCGGTGCCACTGACATATTCGACCGTCACCCTGGGCGCGGTGGCCGTCGCCCTCGGGGTCGGCAACGGCATCGGCAACGGGCTGATCATGGTGCTCGGCGCCGACGTCGCGCCGCCGGGGATCCGCGCGGAGTTCCTGGCCGCCTGGCGACTCACCCACGACTGCGGCGCCTTCGGCGGTCCGCTGCTACTCGGCGTCCTGGCCAGCGCCGCGCCGCTGGCCGTGGCCGCGCTCACCATCGGCGGCGTCGCCGCGCTCGGCGCGGTGGTGATGGGCCGCTTCATCCCCCGCCACATTCCCTGGCCTCCGGTACCGCAACCTCTTCCACAGAAGGTGATCTCATGATCGACGTAGATGTGCTCGTGCTCGGCGGTGGACCCGCCGGAACCTGGGCCGCGCTCGAGGCCGCGGCCACCGGCGCCTCGGTCCTGCTGGCGGACAAGGGCTTCTGCGGCAGTAGCGGCGCGACCGCCGCCGCGGGCACCGGAATCTGGTACGTCCAACCCGAGCCCGAGTTGCGCGAACGCGCGATGGCGAGCCGGGAGGCGCTCGGCGGCTATCTCGCCGACCGGGAGTGGATGGCGCGGGTGCTCGACGAAACCTATGCCCGGGTCAACGAACTCGCGACCGCGGGCCGGTATCCGTTCCCCGTCGGACCCGACGGCGAGCAGATCCGCACCGGCGTCCAGGGGCCGGATTACATGAAGCGCCAGCGGCTTCGGGTGCAGCGCGCCGGTGTCCGCATTCTCGATCACACCCCCGCGGTGGAACTGCTCGTCGACCCGTACGGGGCGGTGGCGGGCGCGCGGCTGCAACGGCTGGCCGACGGCACGCAGGTCGAGATCGCCGCGGACGCGGTCGTGCTCGCCACCGGCGGATGCGCGTTCCTGTCGAAGACCCTGGGCTGCAACGTGAACACCGGCGACGGCGCGCTGATGGCGGTCGAGGCGGGCGCCGAGCTGTCGGGCATGGAGTTCTCCAACGCCTACGCCATCGCCCCGGAGTTCACCTCGGTCACCAAGACCGCCTACTACTCCTTCGCCACCTTCTACCTGGGGAACGGCGAACCGCTGGCGGGCGCCTCCGGCAAGGCCCGCACCCCGATCGCCAAGGCGCTGCTGAACGAGCCGGTGTACTGCACGCTCGACCGCGCCGATCCGGCCCAGCGCCAGGCCATGCGCCACGGCCAGCCCAACTTCTTCCTCACCTTCGACCGGCTCGGCATCGACCCGTTCACCGACCGCTTCCCGGTCACGCTGCTGCTCGAGGGCACCGTGCGCGGCACCGGCGGCGTCCGGATCGCCGGCCCGGACTGCTCGACCAGCGTGCCCGGGTTGTTCGTGGCCGGTGATGTCGCCACCCGCGAACTCATCTGCGGCGGGTTCACCGGCGGCGGCAGCCACAACGCCGCCTGGGCCATGTCCTCGGGCAGCTGGGCGGGTGGCGGCGCGGGCAAATACGCGCTGCGGCAACGGGACGCGGTGGCCCGGCCCCGGCTCGGCGCGGGCGGTGCGGGCCTGCGCCCGCTCGACCGGCCGGACGCCGAGCTGCGCCCGGCCGACCTGGTCGCGGCCGTCCAGGCCGAGGTGCTGCCCTACGACAAGAACTATCTGCGCCACGGTGACCGGCTGCGGCCCGCCCTGACCACGCTGCACGGACTGTGGCAGCAGGCCCGCTCCGGTCTGACCGGCGCCGACACCGCCAAGGCCCGCTCGGCGGCCGCCATGACCGCGCACGCGCGCTGGATGTACACCGCCGCCCTGGCCCGCACCGAGTCCCGTGGCATGGCGCGCCGCCAGGACTTCCCCGAACTCGATCCGGCACAGCACCATCGGCTGATCACCGGCGGCCTCGACGAGATCTGGACCGCGCCCGAGCCGAGCTTCCGCACCCGCCGGACGCTGGTGCCGGCATGATCGAACTCGTCTCCGCCGACCGCTGCATCGAATGCGACAAGTGCATCGAGGTCTGCCCCACCCGGGTCTTCGATCGCGGCCCCGACGGCATCCCGGTGCTGGCCCGGCACTCCGATTGCCAGACCTGCTTCCTGTGCGAGGCGTACTGCCCCGCCGACGCCCTGTTCGTCGCGGCGCGCACCACACCGCTGCCCGCCGACCACCCGCAACGCGACGAGGGTCACCTCATCGCGGAGGGGCTGCTCGGCAGCTACCGCAAGGCGCTCGGCTGGGGCGGCGGCCGCCTCACCGCCCGCGACGCGATCGGTCCCGAACTGCCCTGACCGGGGACGCCCTGCCGCCTCGACCGGGTGCGGCTAGGTTCGGGAGTACACACACCAAAGGAGATATCTGTGCGTTTCGGCATCTTCATCCCGCAGGGGTGGCGGCTCGACCTGGTCGGCATCGAGCCGGCCGCGCAATGGCAGGTGATGCGCGATCTCGCGCAGCGCGCCGACGCCTCCCAGACCTGGGAGTCGCTGTGGGTGTACGACCATTTCCACACCGTTCCGGTGCCGACCGAGGAGGCCACGCACGAGGCGTGGACCCTGATGTCGGCGTTCGCGGCCTCGACCTCGCGGATCCGGCTCGGCCAGATGTGTACCGCGATGCGCTACCGGGATCCGGCCTATCTGGCCAAGGTCGCCGCGACCGTGGATCTGATCTCCGGTGGCCGCACCGAGATGGGCATCGGCGCCGGCTGGTACGAGCACGAGTGGCGGGCCTACGGCTACGGTTTCCCGCCCCCGAAGGAGCGACTGGGCCGCCTCGATGAGGGTGTGCAGATCTTCCGGCAGGCTTGGACCAAGGGCGAGGCCACCCTGGACGGCAAGTACTACCAGGTCGACGGTGCGATCGTGCGGCCACTGCCCTTGCAGGAGGGCGGTATTCCGCTGTGGATCGCCGGTGGCGGTGAGAAGGTGACGCTGAAGATCGCGGCGAAGTACGCGCAGTACACCAACTTCAGCGGCAACCCGGCCGAGTTCGAGGCGAAGTCGGAGCTCCTGCGCGGCCACTGCGCCACCGTCGGTACCGATTTCGACGCGATCACCCGCTCGTCGAACTTCAACATCATCCTCGGCGCCACCGAAGTCGAAGTCGAGGAACGGCTTTCGGCCGTGCAGGCCAAGCTGGCGTCGGTCATCGGCGACGATCAGGCCAAGGGCTACGTCGACGGCATGTTCCGCACCTCGCTCGCCGTCGGCACGCCGGAGCAGGTCATCGAAAACCTCACCGCCGTCAAGGATCTCGGCCTGGCCTACGCCATCTTCAACTTCCCCGAGTCCGCCTACGACACCTCCGGCATCGACCTCTTCGAACGCGAGATCGCCCCGGCTCTGCGCTGAGTCACGACCAACGCAAGGGGCGGCCTCCAGTACGGAGGCCGCCCCTTCGTCGTCGCGACCCCACCGACTAAGACAAATGTCTTGCACAAATGTCTAAAACAGTTTACCGTTCTGAGCACGCCCTCGGAACGGAGACCACAATGAGCACTCGCAACACCTTCCACAGCAACGGCCGCGCCCTCAGCTACCTCGATTTCGGCGGTGCCGGCCGCCCGCTGCTCGCCCTGCACGGCCACATGTCCGAGGGTGCGAGCTTCACCGAACTGGCCGCCGCTCTGGCGCCCGAATGGCGGGTGATCGCCCTGGATCAGCGTGGCCACGGCTACTCCGATCGCGCCGCCGACTACTCCCGCGCGGGCTACCTCGCCGACATCGAAGCGCTACTGAACCACCTCGGCCTGGACCAGGTCGTCGCTCTGGGCCATTCCCTCGGCGCGATCAACGCCTACCAGTTCGCCGCCCGGCACCCCGAGCGGATCACCGCCCTCATCAACGCCGAAGGGCCTGCCGTGCTCGGCCTGGACGGCGTCAACCCGCTCCAATTCGTCCTCGCCCTCCCCCACGAGGCCCCCACCCGCGCCCAGCTGATCGCCGAAATGGGCCCGATGGCAGCCCATTTCGGCGCCCTCGTGCGCGAACGCGCCGACGGCACCTGGAGCCTGCCCTTCCACCCCGCCGACATCGTCGACTCCGAACACCATGTCCACGGCGACCACTGGGCCGACTGGACCGCCACCACCTGCCCCGCCCTCCTCCTGCGCGGCACCCAGGGCGTCATCCCCACCGACCAGGCCGAAGCCATGACCACCCGCCGGCCCGGCACCCGCCTGGCCGAACTCGACACCGATCACTTCATCTACGCCGCCGACCCCACCGGCTTCGCCAAGCACGTCACCGAATTCCTCGCCGAGCTCTGAGGAACCGAAAAGGGGCGGCTTCCGCACGGAAGCCGCCCCTTTCGGTACGTGCTGACTACAGCATGCAGGACACGCAGCCCTCGACTTCGGTGCCTTCCAGGGCCATCTGGCGCAGGCGGATGTAGTAGAGGGTCTTGATGCCCTTGCGCCAGGCGTAGATCTGGGCCTTGTTCAGGTCGCGGGTGCTGACGGTGTCCTTGAAGAACAGGGTCAGCGACAGGCCCTGGTCCACGTGCTGGGTGGCGGCGGCGTAGGTGTCGATGATCTTCTCGTAGCCGATCTCGTAGGCATCCTCGTAGTATTCGAGGTTGTCGTTGGTGAGATAGGGCGCCGGGTAGTAGACGCGGCCGATCTTGCCTTCCTTGCGGATCTCGATCTTCGACGCCACCGGGTGGATGGAGCTGGTGGAGTTGTTGATGTAGGAGATCGAGCCGGTCGGCGGGACGGCCTGCAGGTTCTGGTTGTAGATGCCGTGCTCCATGACCAGGCCCTTGAGCAGACGCCAATCGTCCTGGGTCGGGATGTGCACGCCCGCGTCGGCGAAGAGCTCACGCACCCGCTCGGTCTTCGGCTCCCACACCTGATCGGTGTACTTGTCGAAGAACTCGCCGCTGGCGTACTTGGATTCGGGGAACCCGCCGAAGTAGCTGCCGCGTTCCTGGGCGATCAGGTTCGAGGCCCGGATCGCGTGGAAGACCACGGTGTAGAAGTAGATGTTGGTGAAATCGATGCCCTCTTCGGACCCGTAGTGCACCCGCTCGCGCGCCAGGTACCCGTGCAGATTCATCTGGCCGAGGCCGATGGCGTGGGACTGGTTGTTGCCCTGCTCGATCGAGGGCACCGAGTAGATGTGGGTCTGATCCGACACCGCGGTCAACGCCCGGATCGCGGTCTCGATGGTCTGCGCGAAGTCCGGCGAGTCCATCGACTTGGCGATGTTCATCGAACCCAGGTTGCAGGAGATGTCCTTGCCCACCTTGGCGTAGGACAGGTCGTCGTTGAACTCCGACGGGGTGGAGACCTGCAGGATCTCCGAGCACAGGTTCGAGTGCGTGATCTTGCCGGCGATCGGGTTGGCCCGGTTCACCGTGTCCTCGAACATGATGTAGGGGTAGCCCGACTCGAACTGCAGCTCGGCGATGGTCTGGAAGAACTCGCGCGCCTTGATCTTCGACTTGCGGATCCGCTTGTCGTCGACCATCTCGTAGTACTTCTCGGTGACATCGATATCGGCGAACGGCTTGCCGTAGATGCGCTCCACGTCGTACGGCGAGAACAGGTACATGTCCTCGTTCTTCTTCGCCAGTTCGAAGGTGATGTCCGGGATCACCACGCCGAGCGACAGGGTCTTGATGCGGATCTTCTCGTCCGCGTTCTCCCGCTTGGTGTCGAGGAAGCGGTAGATGTCGGGGTGGTGCGCGTGCAGGTACACCGCGCCCGCGCCCTGACGCGCGCCGAGCTGATTGGCGTAGGAGAACGAGTCCTCCAGCAGCTTCATGATCGGGATGACGCCGGAGCTCTGGTTCTCGATCTTCTTGATCGGGGCGCCGTGCTCACGAATGTTGCTGAGCAGCAGCGCGACACCGCCGCCGCGCTTGGACAGCTGCAGCGCGGAGTTGATGGAGCGCCCGATGGACTCCATGTTGTCCTCGATGCGCAGCAGGAAGCAGGACACCGGCTCGCCGCGCTGCTTCTTGCCCGAGTTCAGGAAGGTCGGGGTGGCCGGCTGGAAGCGGCCGTCGATGACCTCGTCGACCAGCTTGCTGGCCAGCACCTCGTCGCCGTCGGCGAGGGTGAGCGCGACCATGCAGACGCGGTCCTCGAAGCGCTCCAGGTAGCGCTTGCCGTCGAAGGTCTTCAGCGTGTACGAGGTGTAGTACTTGAACGCGCCGAGGAAGGTGGGGAACCGGAACTTGTGCGCGTAGGCCTGCTTGAACAGCTGCTTGATGTACTTGCGGCTGTACTTCTCGAGCACCTCGGGCTCGTAGTAGTTCTCTTCGACCAGGTAGTCCAGCTTCTCGTCCAGGTTGTGGAAGAAGACGGTGTTCTGGTTGACGTGCTGCAGGAAGTACTGGTTCGCGGCCTCGCGATCCTTCTCGAACTGGATCTCGCCGTTCGGACCGTAGAGGTTCAGCATCGCGTTGAGGGCGTGGTAATCCAAGACCTCACCGGCTTCCGCGTTCCGGGCCGACTGCTGCTGCTCTAAACGAGCTGACTTGCCTGCCGGTGCTGTTGTTGCTGTTGCCAAAACAATCCCAATCCCTCGCGGACGCGTGCGACGTCCTCAGCGGTTCCCATGAGTTCGAAGCGATACAGGTAGGGCACCCCGCATTTACGCGAGATGACGTCACCGGCAGCGCAGAAGGTATCGCCGAAGTTCGTGTTACCGGCCGCGACCACCCCGCGCAGCAGGGCACGGTTGTGCGGATCGTTGAGGAACTTGGCGACTTGCCGCGGCACGAATTCCTTGTCGGAGCGAGTGCCCCCCAGGACGTGCCGACCGCCCCCGTAGGTGGGGACGATCAGCACGTAGGGCTCGTCGACGCGGAGCGTGTCGGCAGTGTGCAGTGGTATGCGAGTGGCCGGGATACCCAGCTTCTCGACGAAACGATGCGTGGTCTCCGAGGCGCTGGAGAAGTACACCAGACCAGACATGGCCGGCCCCTCCTTCCTCGAAGGACTACGAAAGATCAGGCAGCGACGGTCGCGAGCGACTTGATGCGGTCGGGCCGGAAGCCGGACCAGTGGTCCTCACCGGCGACGACGACGGGGGCCTGCAGGTAGCCGAGGGCCATGACGTAGTCGCGCGCCTCCGCGTTCTCGGAGATGTCGATGACTTCGTAGTCCACCCCGACCTTGTCGAGCGCCTTGTAGGTGGCGTTGCACTGGACACAAGCAGGCTTGGTGTACACGGTGATGGTCATAGGTATCCCTCTCTCCAAGTAGCAGTGCGGTCCTTGATGCGCAAACTCTTGGATCCGACTGCGAAACCCCTGTTCGCACCGCTTCGAACCGGTGCGTCCCGGAGGGTGTCTCGCGTCGTCCTCCAGCAGTGAAGACACTACACCTAGTGGCAGACAGTTTCATCCAACACGACATGTTGCGAGTCACAAAGGTGGAATTCCGGATCGGTAAGTACCTGAACTCGCGATTTGCAACACGACACGGCAATGGTGTAGATCACAATTTCGTACCGTAGCTCTTTCTCAGCAAACTTTTTTCGACGCTTCCGTCACACCCGCCTCGATCGCCCCGTCCACCCCGGCGGAACCACGCGACACGCCGACAGCAAAAGGCCGTCCGGTGTATACACCGGACGGCCCTGGGACAGGCGGCGGAATCAGGCGGGGACAAACTCCTCACCCCGCGCCGCCACGACCAGCTCGTGCACCGTCGCACCCAGCTGCGTCAGCGCCTCGGCGTCCTCGCGCGGGTGCGCCGCGCCGAACCGCTCGCCGATCACACCGAAGTGCGCGTGCGCGGCCTCCACGACCACACCGCCCGCCACGCCCAGCGCCTTGACCGCGTCACCGTGCGACCAGCGGGCCGCGTTCGAGCTGATCGACGCGCTCACCACCGCGGCCGGCTTGCCCTTCAGCGAGCCGTTGCCGTACGGCCGCGACGCCCAGTCGATGGCGTTCTTCAGGACCGCGGGAATGGTCCCGTTGTACTCCGGGGTTACCAGCAGCACGGCGTCCGCATTCGCGACGGCCTCGCGCAGCGCCTGCGCGGCGGCGGGCACCGCGCCTTCGACGTCGATGTCCTCGTTGTAGAAGGGAATCTCGCCCAGGCCCTCGTAGAGGCTGATCTCGACGCCCTCCGGGGCGGTCTGGACCGCGGCCTCGGCGAGCTGACGATTGATGGACGCGGCGCGCAGGCTACCGACGAGAGCGAGGATCCGGGTCTCCGACATGATGTCTCCTGATGTACTGAGCGTTAGTGGTGGCAAGCTTTCACCAGAGATCAACCGGACTGCGGTCCGGTTCCATTCCTTCGAGAGTGCGAGAAGTACTGTGACCTACGGCACATCCCTGCCCGACGACGGGGTCGGCGTACGGAACCTGCTGCCGATCGGTTCCGCGGGAACCGAGCCCGCCGAACGCGCCGACGCCGCCCGTAACCGGCAGCTTCTCCTGGATGCCGCCCAGCAGCTGGTCCGCGAACAAGGAGCGGACGGCCTGACCATGGACGCGCTCGCCAAAAGGGCCGGTGTCGGCAAAGGTACCGTCTTCCGCCGGTTCGGCAACCGCACGGGGCTGATGCGCGCCCTGCTCGATCACTCCGACCGCAAATTCCAGGGCGCCTTCATGTTCGGTCCGCCGCCGCTGGGCCCCGGCGCGCCCGCCCTGGACCGGCTCGTCGCCTTCGGCCGCGCCCGGCTGCTCGACATCGAGGTCGAGGGCGAGCTGCACCGGGCCGCGGAGATCGGCGAGGGCAACGACCGCTACGCCGGTGCGCCCTACGGCCTGCTCAAGGCGCACGTGTCGCTGCTGCTGCGGGACGCGGGCGCCCGCGGTGAACTGCCACTGCTGGCCGACGGATTGCTCGCCGTGCTGGCCGCGCCGATGGTCATGCACCAGATGAACGTGCTGGGCTACACGCGCGGGCAAATCGGTGACAACTGGGAAGCCTTCGTACGCCGCATCGTAGAGTGAGTTGCCATGGGTAGTCTGCGCGAACAGATCGTGATGGAGTTGGGTGTCCAGCCGAGCATCGAACCGAAACAAGAGGTGCGGCGGCGCGTCGATTTCCTGAAGGATTATCTGCGGTCCACTCCCGCAAAGGGTTTCGTCCTCGGCATCAGCGGCGGGCAGGACAGCGCGCTGGCCGGCCGACTATGCCAGCTGGCCACCGAGGAACTGCGGGCCGCCGGATACGAGACCAGCTTCGTCGCCGTGCGCCTGCCCTACGGCGTGCAGTCCGACGAGGCGGACGCCCGCACCGCGATGCGTTTCATCCAGCCCGATCGCTCGGTCGTGGTCAATATCCGGCCCAGCGCCAATGCCGTCGCCGCCGAGGTGGCCTCCGCGGTGAAGGTGGACAAGCTGCGCGACTTCGTGCGCGGCAATATCAAGGCCCGTGAGCGCATGGTGGTGCAGTACGCGCTGGCCGGGCAGGAGAACCTGCTGGTCGTGGGCACCGATCACGCGGCAGAGGCGGTCACCGGTTTCTTCACCAAATACGGCGACGGCGGCGTGGACCTGACCCCGCTGACCGGCCTGACCAAGCGCCAGGGCGCGGCCCTGCTCCAAGAGCTGGGCGCGCCGCCGAGCATCTGGTCCAAGGTGCCGACCGCCGACCTGGAGGACGAGCGGCCCGCGCTGCCCGACGAGGAAGCGCTCGGGCTGCGCTACAGCGAGATCGACGATTACCTCGAGGGCAAGGACGTCACCGAGGAGGTGGCGAAGAAGCTGGAAACGATCTTCCTCAACACCCGGCACAAGCGCACGGTCCCGGTCACCCCGCTCGACGACTGGTGGCGCTGACCACTTTCCGGCATCAGCCCTCGACCTCGGCCAGGCGCCGCGCGAGAAACCGCCGCACCTGCGCGTTGGCGGCACTCGCCGCGGCCGCGCGGTAGTACTCGGCGGCCTCCGCGTCGCGTCCCGCCCGGCGCAGCAGGTCGGCGCGGGTAGCCGCGACCAGGTGCGCCTCGGCCAGGCGGGGATGACCGGCGACGGCGTCGAGGGCGGCCAGCCCCGCCTCGACGCCGTCGCGAAAGGCCAGTGCGACAGCGCGGTTGACCTGCACGACCGGCGAGCGCGAATACCGCGCGAGTTCGTCGTAGGCGGCAACGATCGCGCCCCACTCGGTGTCCGCCCAGCTCGTGGCGGTGGCGTGCGCGGCGGCGATCCGGGCCTGGGCGAGATAGGGACCGCTGTGGCCGTCCGCGGCCGCCGAGATCAGGCAGCGTAGGCCCGATTCGATGGCCGCGTGGTTCCAGCCGGCGCGGTCCTGTTCCTCCAACGGAACCAATTCGCCCGCGGGGGAACGGCGTTGGTCCCGGCGGCTGTCGTTGAGCAGCATGAGGGCCAGCAGCGCCCGGGCTTCCGGGTCGGCCGGAAGTAGCCCGCAGAGCAGGCGGCCGAGCCGAATCGCCTCGTCGCACAGTTCATCTCGCAGCGCCGAGGCGCCCGAGGTGGCGAAGTAGCCCTCGGTGAAGACCAGGTAGATACAGGACAGGACGGCGGGCGTGCGCTCGGGCAGCAGGTGCGCGGGCGGCACCCGCAGCGGAATGCCCGCCTGCCGGATCTTCGTCTTGGCGCGGGTGAGTCGTTGCGCCACAGTGTGTTCGGGTTGCAGGAAGGCCCGGGCGATCTCCGCCGTGCGCAGCCCGCACACCAGCCGCAAGGTCAGGGCGACCTGGGATTCGGCCGACAGCGCGGGATGACAGCAGGTGAAGATCATCCGCAGCTGGTCGTCGGCGACAGCGGTCATGTCGAGCTCCTCGTCCGGCGCGGGATACCCGGTCCGGTCCAGTCGTGCCGCGTTCTGTTCTTTTGCCGCCCTGGCGGATTCGCGGCGCAGGCGGTCCAGCGCGCGATGCCGGGCGGCGGTGGTGATCCACGCGCCGGGGTTCGCCGGGAGCCCGCTGCCGGGCCAGCTGCGCAGCGCGTCGGCGAAGGCGTCCTGCACCGCGTCCTCGGCGAGCCCGAGGTCACCGGTCAGCGCGGCCACCGTGGCCAGCGCCCGGCCGAATTCGGCGCGGTAGATCGCGTCGATTCCGGCCGGGTCGAGGGTCATTGCCAAGCGCTCAGATCCACGACCTGACGCGCCTCCACGTACCCGTGCTCGCCGCAGGGGATCTCCGCGGCGATCTCGGCCGCCGCCACCCGGTCGGGAGCCGCGAACAGGTAGAAGCCGTCGACCACCTCGGCGTACTCGGGGAAAGGCCCGTCGGTGAGCAGCAATTCACCGCCGCGCACCCGCAGGGTGGTGGCCGTCGACGGCGGCAGCACCGCACCGCCGCCGCGAATCGCGGCGGCGTATTTGTCGCCGAACAGCTTGTGCTCGGCCACTGCCGCGTCCCACCCGGCGCTGTCGGGGGCGAGCACCGCGTCGGGCCGCTCCCACAGCAGCGCCATCCACCAGTCCGCACCCGGCATCTCGTGCGGGGAGTACATGACCGTCGGGCGCAGCTCGATCGAGCCGGACTCGGCGGCGGGGCTCGTGCGGGCCAGCTGGATGGCCTCGTCGAGATCCGCGCAGTCCAGCACCAGGAACCCGCCGACGACCTCGGCCTGCTCGGTGAAGGGCCCATCGGTGATCAACGTCTGCCCGGCCCGATGCCGCACGATCAGCGCCGTCTCGGCCGGGTACAGCGCCGCGCCGCCGGCGATCGCCGCACCCGCCGCCGCCTCGAAATCCGCGTATCGCTGGACCTCGGCGTCGAACTCCGGGCTGCCCGGCTCCGCGCTGTCGTCCTCGCGTCCCGCCAATGTCGCCAGATAGTGCATCGCGTCTGCCTCCCTCGAATCACGGGGGTCCGATACCCCACGCTATCCAGACGACGAACACGGCGCGATCATCTCTACATCGACGCGCGAAGAATTTCGGGGCACCCGCGAGCGGGCCGGGGCTCAGCCCCCGGCGAACGGCGGCAGGACGTCCACGCGGGGCGTCAGCGCGGTCGACGGATCGCGGGTGAGCTCGTCGCCCACCAGGTAGGCGCACACGCCCAGCATCTTGTCCAGGTCGGGGCCGTAGGTGTCGGCCAGCACGGTGCGCAGATCCGCGAGAGTGGCCGCGGCGGGGAGCTCTAGCGTTTCCCCGGCCTTGCCGACCGCGTCGGCGATGGCGGCGAAATAGCGGATCTCAACCACCGATGGCTCCCATCGTGCGTTCCGGGGGTACGAAGTCCGCGGCGTCGATGCCGTGGCCGGCCCATTTGTTCCACATCGCGCCGCGCCAGATGGCCGAGATCTCGGCGTCGTCGGCACCGGAGCGCAGCACGCCGCGCAGATCGAATTCCTGGTCGCTGAACAGGCAGGAGCGCAGCATGCCGTCGGCGGTGAGCCGGGTGCGATCGCAGGTGTCGCAGAACTTGCGGGTCACGGTGGCGATGATGCCGACGGTGGCGGGGCCGCCGTCGACGAGCCACTTCTCGGCCGGGGCGGACGGGTCGGCGCGGCCGGCCTCGGTGAGGTGGAAGCGGGCGCCGAGGACGTCGAGGAGTTCGGCGGCGGTGATCATGTTCGAGCGCGCCCACTCGTGATCGGCGTCCAGCGGCATCTCCTCGATGAACCGCAGTTCGCACTGCTCGTCGAGACACCACTGCAGCAGATCGGCGGCGCCGGAAAGGGTTTCGCGCATCAGCACCGCGTTCACCTTGACCGGGGCCAGGCCCGCGTCCCGGGCGGCGCGGATGCCGGCGAACACCGATTCGAGGCGGTCGCGGCGGGTCAGGCGGGCGAAGCCGAGCCGGTCGACAGTGTCGAGGGAGACGTTGACCCGGTGCAGACCGGCCTCGGCCAGCCCCCGCGCCCGATGCTTGAGCCCGACACCATTGGTGGTCATCGCCAAGGGCACCTCGGGCACCTGCGCGTGACAGCCCGCGATGATGTGCTCCAGGTCGCGGCGCAGCAGGGGTTCACCGCCGGTGAAGCGCACCTCCTGGATGCCGAGTTCGCGCACCGACAGCACGACCAGCCGGACGATCTCGTCGACGGTGAGCAGTTCGTCCTGCGGAATCGGCGGCAGGCCCTCTTCGGGCATGCAGTAGGTGCAGCGCAGCGAGCACTTCTCGGTGATGGAGACCCGGAGGTCGCGCGCGGTGCGTCCGAAACGGTCCACCAGGAACGGCGTTTCCGGACGCCCGTCGAGCGAGGGGCGCCCTGATCGCACGGCGGGGATGCCCATTTCGACCAACGTCACGCTTTCATTATGTACTTGTCCTAGCGGACTGGGCGGATCCGCCACAGGTTCGGAGGATCTCACCAACAGGGCATCCGCGCGGTGAGCCCGTTTCGGTCGAACCACCGAAAGGATGCGCGGCGCACCAGCGGCGCCGGCCCGGGCCCTAGGCTGCACGCATGAGTTCTCGACCCGTGAGCGGCACGACGCGGTCCGTCGACCAGTACCGCGACACCATCGAACAGACGCTGCGCCCGCTGGCGGCGCGGGCGGTGGCGTCCGTGCCGGTACCGGCGGCGCTCGGGCGGCAGCTGGCCGAGGACGTCAGCTCCCCGGTCGATCTGCCGGTGTTCCGCAATTCCGCGATGGACGGGTACGCGGTCACCGCCGAGTCCGTCGCGGTCACGCCGGTCACGCTGCCGCTGGCCGGTGTCGTCGCGGCGGGCGAGCCGGGCCGGACGCCGCTGCCGCCGGGCGCGGCACTGAAGGTGATGACGGGCGCGCCGATCCCGCCGGGCGCCGACTGCGTGGTGCCGGTGGAGCACACACATTCGGAGGGCGACACCGTCACCATCGAACGCGGCCGGGCCGCAGGCGAATTCGTGCGCGAGGCGGGCACCGACGTGCGCACCGGCGAACTGCTGGTCCCGGCCGGCGTCGCCTTGGCGCCGCGCCACATCGCGGCGCTCGCGGCGGTCGGGCTGGCCGAGGTGCCGGTGTTCAAGCCGATTCGCGCCGCCGTCGTCACCACCGGCGACGAGCTGGTTCCGGCCGGAACTCCATTGCGCCCGGGGCAGATCTACAACTCCAACGGCATCGCCCTGGCCGCCGCGCTCGCCGCGAACGGCGTCGAGGTGGTCTCGGTGACGCACAGCACCGACGATCCCGCCGAGTTCCGCCGATTGATCGACGCCGCAACCGAATCCGCCGATGTGGTGTTCACCTCGGGCGGGGTGTCGCAGGGCGATTTCGAGGTGGTCAAGGAGGTGCTGCGGCCGCTGGGCGGTGAGTTCGGCTCGGTCGCGGTGCAGCCGGGCGGCCCGCAGGGGCTGACCGTGCTCGGCGGTGTCCCGGTGCTGAGTTTTCCCGGTAATCCGGTCAGCACGATGGTGTCGTTCGAGGTGTTCGCCCGGCCGATCCTGCGGCAGCTCTCCGGGCTGCCCGCCATCGAGATCCGGGACCTGCCGCTGCTGGCGGCGGTGCGCTCCCCCGCCGGCCGCCGGCAGTTCCTGCGCGGACGGATCACCGCGGACGGCGTCGAACCGGTGTCCGGGCAGGGCTCGCACCTGGTGGCGGGCATGGCCAAGGCCGAGGTGCTGATCGATATCCCGGCCGAGGTCACCGAGGTCGCCGCCGGGACGATCGTCGGCGTGCGCGCGCTGTGACCGTGTTCGAAGCATCTGTGCGAGGCTGGAAAGTATGAGTGAGTTGTCGCATGTCGATCAGGCGGGCCGGGCCCGCATGGTGGATGTGAGTGCGAAGAGCGAAACCACCCGGATCGCCGTCGCGGCGGGCGAGTTGCAGACCACCGCCGAGGTGGTGGCGCTGGTGCGGGCCGATGACATGCCCAAGGCCGACGTGCTGTCCACCGCGCGCATCGCCGGGATCATGGGCGCGAAGAAGACCTCCGAGCTCATCCCGCTGTGCCATCAGCTGGCACTGTCCTCGGTGAAGGTCGAGTTCGGGTTCACCGACACCAGCATCACCATCGAGGCGTCGGCGAAGACCCGGGGCCAGACCGGCGTCGAGATGGAGGCGCTGACCGCCGTCGCGGTGGCCGGGCTGACGCTGCACGACATGGTCAAGGCGGTGGACCCGGCCGCGGTCCTGAACGGGGTCCGGCTGCTCACCAAAGAGGGCGGCAAGCACGGACATTGGCAGCGACCGGACGAAAACGGCAGCGCCGCGGCGCAATCCGACGCCGAGGATCCGCTGGCCGAGCTGCACGAGGCGCAGCACGGCGCGCCGGAGTCCGGATCGGCCGTGGTCCTGGTCGCCTCCACCGGCGCGGCGGCCGGCACCCGGGACGACACCACCGGCCCGCTGCTGGTGGAATGGCTTGCCGGACTCGGCTTCTCGGTCCGCGGCCCGCTGGTCTACGCGGACGCCGACATCTCCTTCGGCCTGTCGGACGCGCTGCGTTTCGAACCGGACCTGGTGATCTCCACCGGCGGCACCGGCGCCTCACCCACCGACGCCACCCCCGAGGCCACCCTGGCCCTGCTCGACCGGGAACTGCCCGGCGTCGCCGAGGCGATCCGCCAGCGCGGCACCGCCAAGTTCCCGCTGGCGGCGCTCAGCCGCGGCGTCGCGGGGCTGGCCGGGCGCTCGGTCGTGGTGAACCTGCCCGGTTCGCCCGGCGGGGTGCAGGACGGCATCGCGGTGCTCGAACCCCTGCTCGATCATCTGCTCGCGCAAGTAGCCGGAGGCGGCAACCATGAGTGACACAGCGGTAACAGTCGCCCGGATCAGCGATCAGCCGCTCGATCCCGCCGAGGTGGAGCAGGCGGTGACCGGGCCCGCGCACGGCGCGGTCGTGGTGTTCACCGGCAAGGTGCGCGATCACGATGGCGGACAGTCGGTTTCGGCGCTGGAGTACTCCGCGCATCCGGAGGCCGAACGGTTCCTGCGCAAGTGCTGCGCCGAGGTGTCGGCCGCGTCCGGTCTGCCGGTCGCCGCGGTGCACCGGATCGGACCGTTGAGCATCGGCGACCTCGCGATCGTCGTCGCGGTGGCCGCGCCGCACCGCGCCGAGGCCTTCAGCACCTGCGCGGAGCTGGTGGACCGGATCAAGCACGAGGTGCCGATCTGGAAACGCCAGCTGTTCACCGACGGACTCTCCGAATGGGTCAACGCCTGCGGTTGAGCCGCCTTGATTCGGCTGCCGGATTCCGGCCGCCGAGTTAGCGTCGTCCCAGGTGGTCCGCCACCGGCGGCAGGAGGGCGCATGGGTTCCAACCAGGTATTGCTACATCGGTTCGTCATCGCTCAGCTGGTCGCCGCCGGACTCGACCGCGACCGGCTGATCCGCGAGTCGGGGCTGCCCGAATGGGCCATGGTGCGCGGCCCGGACCTGCACGTGCCCAGCCAGATCCTGACCCGGTTGTGGGAGCTCGCCGAGCCCGGCACCGGCCCGGACATCGCCCTGTGGGTCGGGCAGCGCTACGAGCTCAACCGGCTGGGGCTCTACGACTATCTGTTCGCCTCGGCGCCGACGCTCGGGGCCGGACTGGCGACCTGCGATCAGTACATCACCGCGGTCTCCACCAATCACCGCTTCCAGCTGATCGCCGACGACCGCGAGACGAGCCTGCACCTGAGCATGGCCGAGGGCGAGGGCCGCGGCCGCGACCTCACGCTGCAGTTCGGGCTGGCCGGGGTGCTGCACCGGGCCCGCCGGACGCTGTCCGCGCCGCTGGCACCGATCCGGGTGCAGCTGCGCCAGCCCGCTCCGGCCGACCTGGATCGCTGGCGGGCGGTCTTCGGCACCACCGCGCTCGAATTCGACGCGGCCGACGACTGTCTCACCTTCCGCACCGAGGACATGGCGTTGCCGCTGATCACCGCCGATCCGATGCTCGCCGCGGTGCTGCGGCCGCTGGCCGAGGCGCTGCCGCCGGCGCCGCCGGTGGTCGCCGGCTGGACGCAACTCGTCGCGCGGGCGCTCGACGACGCCCTGACCACGGGTGAGGTCTCGCTGGACGTGGTGGCGCACCGGCTGGCCACCAGCCCTCGCACCCTGCAGCGGCGCCTGCGGGAGGCGGGCACCACCTGGCGCGCGGAACTGGACCTGGCGCGCAGCACTCGTCTGCGCCGGGCCACTACGGCCGGGCCGTTGAGCCGAGCGCGCCAGGCCCAGCTACTCGGCTACGCGAACGCGGACTCCATGCGCCGGGCGGCGCGCCGCTTGTCCACGTAGCAGCCCGTCGCGCCGGGGGCCTGCGCCTCGTTGCGCAGGACCCCGGCCGGACAGGCAGGGCTCAATTGTCGTCGCCGGACCGCGGGCTCGACAGGGACCAACGCGCCAGACTCCCCGGGAAACGCGCCAAGTTTCGATCAGTGCGGCGTGTAGCGCCAAACACCCAGCAGGGCTTGCGGATCCAGCGGTTCCGCGCCGGTGTGCACGGTGTCGTGCAGGCGCTTGCGCGTGGTGTCGGGATCCAGGCCCGCGCCGATCAGCACCAGCTGGGAGCCGCGGGACTCGCCGCGCGACCAGGCGCTCGGTTCGAAGACGAGGTGGCGCCCGACCAGGTGGAACCCGAATTTCCGGCGCTCGCCGGCCACGGCGAAGGCGGCGAAACCCTTGGCCCGGAACAGCCCGGCGGGCGGGTCCTCCAGGAAGTCGACGAGACGGCGCGGATCCAGATCCTGCTCGCTGCCGAAGGACACGCTGGTGTAGTCGTCGTGCAGGTGCCGGTGGCCCGGGTCGTCGTGCTCGTGGTCGTGGTCGGACAGCAGTTCGTCGAAGCTCAATTGCTCGGCCACCGTGGACGCCTCGCGCAACGGCTCGTCGAACAGCAGGCCGGGTTCGATCCGGCCGTGCGTGGTGGCGTAGACCGGGACCTGACCGACCAGCTCGGTGAGGTCGCCGCGCAGGTCCGCCAGATCCGCCGCCGGGACCCGGTCGGCCTTGTTGAGCACCACCAGATCCGCCAGGCGCAGGTGCGTGGCCAGCTCCGGATGCCGGTCCCGGCTGGCCGGGAACTGCTCGGCGTCCACCACTTCCACCAGACCGCCGTAGCGGATCCGCGGATTCGCGCTGGCCACCACCATCCGGATCAGGTTGCGCGGCTCGGCCAGGCCGCTGGCCTCGACCACGATCACATCGATGCGGTTGCGCGGTTCGGACAGCGTGGCGAACATGTCGTCGAGTTCGGAGACGTCGACCGCGCAGCAGACGCAGCCGTTGCCGAGCGACACCATGGCGTCGACCTGGCCGGCGACCAGCATCGCGTCGATATTGATCGACCCGAAGTCGTTGACCACCACCCCGATCCGGGTCCCGCGGGTGTTGCGGAGTAGATGGTTGAGCAGCGTCGTCTTCCCCGATCCGAGAAAACCGGCGACGATCAGCACAGGAATCCGGTCAGCCACCCGGACGAGCCTAGTGGAACCGAAAATGCCGGACGCCATCCTCGGAGCCAGGCTCCGAGCGGCGTCCGGCATTCCGGAACAGGGTGTGCGTTATTCGGCGGGACCGAGCAGGGTGCTCGCCAGCGTGTAGGCCAGGTTGATCAGCTCCGAGGTGATCGCGGAGTTGTCCATCCCGAACGAGCGGATCAGCGGGAGCAGCAGCTGCATGCCCGCGGTGACCAGGGCGCTGGAGTCCGGTTTCTCGGTGCCCTGCTTGGACTTCGGGTCCGTGGCGCAACCCGGAGTCTGAGCGGCGCCGGCCGTCTTCGGGCAGGCCGGATTCGCCTGGTTCTGGGTGCCGGGCGAGGTCTGGGCACCGGGGGTTGTCTGCGAACTCGGCGTTGTGGACGTGCCGGGGGAAACGGCGTACCCCGGCGCGGCCGGCGCGGTCGACGTCTCCGGCGGGACCACGCGCACCGGGTTGGTCGTCCCCGGCAGCGGCGACGACTGAGCCAGCGGCGCGGCGGCCGGTGTGTCGGCCGAACCGGTTCCACCCGGCGCGACGCCGAGCAGATGACCGGCCAGCCCCGTGGTGATCGCCATGGCGTGGCGCAGTTGACCGGCATCGGTCTCCAGCACGGCCGCGTCGTCGGGGTTGGCTCCGTTGCCCATTTCCAGGAACACCGTCGGCACCGTGGACAGCGCCGGCCCGGCCACATCGGCGCGGGTCTGCAGGCCCTCTTGCACACCGGCGTAGTTGGCGGGCTCGAAACCGGCCTGGATATAGGCGTCGCGCACCAGCTTCGAGGCCGCCAGGCCGGCGCCGGACTGGGCCTGGTCGGCCGCCGGATCCGGGATCGGCAGCTGCGGCACGATCAGATGGAAACCGTGCGCGGCCGCCGGAGCGCTGTCGGCGTGGATGCTGACCGCGACCGCCGCGCCGGAGGCCGCGGCCGCCCGCGCCCGATCATCGACGCATCCGCCCCAGCCGCTGTCGTCGGCGCGGCTGAGCACGACCTGCGCGCCGAGATTCTCCAGCGACGACTTGACCAGCTGGGCGACATTCCAGTTGATGGTGTGCTCGGGGATGCCGTTCAGGCTGACCATGCCGGTGGTCTGGCAGTCCTTGCTGCCGCCGCGACCATTGCTGATCTGGCGCGCGAGGTTCTCGCCGTGGTCGGACCCCTGATGACCCGGGTCCAGGAAGATCGTCTTGCCGAGCAGTTTCGTGGACAACTCCGGCGGTACCGGAGCGGCCTGCGCGGCGCCGGGCAGCAAGCCCGATACGGTAGCCACGATCGCGGCCGTCACGCCGGTGCAGAGACCGGCTTTCAGAGTGCTTGGCTTCATGTGCGGTGTCGGCGCCCCGGGACGGAGCACCCCTCCCTTCCCACTAGTAACACCAAACTCACTGATCACTCTTGCAACATACGTCACAGCAGTGCAAGCACCTTTACCGAACTGCAATCGGCTATCAGTGCTGGTCAGGCGGCCAGTCGGACGCGACGCAGGGTCTGCAGCGCGTAGTGCACGCGGGTTTTCACGGTCCCGACCGGGACTCCGAGCTCGGCGGCCACCTCGCGGTAGGCGCGATCGCGCAGGATCACCTCGACCACCGCCTGCCGCTGGACCGCGGGCAACCGGGCGAGTAGATCGTCGATGACGAGGCCGTCGATCAGTCCGTCGGCGAAGTCGGGGCTGGCGTGCCGCAGATCGAGCAGTTCACCGTGCTCGGACCACTCCGTGTCGACCGGGCGGGCGGCGCGGGCCCGGCCCATGTCGATCAGCACGTTGCGCTGGATCGCCAGCAGCCAGGTCCGCACGCTGCCCTTGCCCGCGTCGAAGCGCGCGCAGGCCCGCCAGGCCCGCAGCAACGTCTCCTGCACCGCCTGCTCGGCCAGCCCGGAGTCGCCGAGGCCCCGCATGGCGCGCCAATGCAACAGCGCGCGGTCCGCTTTCAACACCGATGAGATGCCCTGCTCGGTACACAAACCGGCGCAGGTGCTGCCACAACCTTTCACGCATAGATATCGCGGCGGGGCGGTCGAATGACAACCGGATCGAGATTCCCGGGGCGCTTGTGCACGTGAGCAGAATCTCCCCAAATGTCTGCGGCTATTAGTGACCTCTGGTATCACTGACCGCTAGGTCGGGTCTGATGCACGAGGGAGAGAACAGATCATGCGTGCACGCGCGTTCTTGATCGCGGGCGCGATGGCGTCCGCGCTGTCCATGTCCATGTCCGGTGTGGCGGCCGCCGAGCCTGCCGACACCATGCCCGGCGATGGCCTCTACCTGGTCGGAGTCGATATCCGGCCGGGCACCTGGGAGGCGCCAGGCACCCCGGACCTGGCCTACGGCTGCGATTTCCGGCGACTGTGGAAGGTCGTGGGCGACAACACCGACCAGGCTTACATCATCGGCAACGACTTCACCAGGGTGCGGCCGGTGCGCACCGTCATCAAGCCGACCGACGTGGCGTTCAAAACCACCAATTGCGGCCCCTGGCGGCTGGTTCCGACGCCGCCCAGCACCGGTTCGTTCGGCGGCTGAGACAGTTAGGGTCCTCGGTATGACGAGGACCAAAATTCTGATCACCGGCGCCAGCGCCGGACTCGGCGCCGGCATGGCGCGCGAGTTCGCGGCCAAGGGCCGCGACCTGGCCCTGTGCGCGCGGCGCGTGGACGCCCTGGAAGCCCTGCGCGCGGAACTCACCGCCGCGCACCCGGGCATCACCGTCGCGGTCCGCGCGCTCGATGTCGACGATCATGCCGCGGTGCCGCGGGTCTTCGGTGAGCTGCGCGACGAGCTGAGCGGGCTGGACCGGGTGATCGTGAACGCGGGCATCGGCAAGGGCGCGCGGATCGGTGGTGGCCGCGCGGACGCGAACATCGCCACGGCCACCACCAATTTCGTGAGCGCGCTGGCGCAGGCCGAGGCCGCGATGGAGATCTTCCGGGCGCAGGACGCCGGGCATCTGGTGCTGGTGTCCTCGATGAGCGCGGTGCGCGGGCTGCCCGGGAAGAAGGCCGCCTACTCGGCGAGCAAGGCGGGCCTGGCCGCGCTCGGCGAGGCGCTGGCGGTGGAGCTGGCCAAATCCCCGCTCGCCGTCACCACCTTGCTGCCGGGTTTCATCGCCACCGACATGGCCGCCAAGGCCGGGGACGCGAAACTGGTGGCGCCCCTGGACAAGGGCGTGGCCGCGATGGTGCGGGCGATCGAGAAGGAGCAGGTCCGGGCCTGCGTGCCGGCGTGGCCGTGGCGTCTGTTCGACGTGCTGCTGCCCCGGCTGCCCGGATCGGTGATCGCCCGGATGGGGTGATCATTCCTTTAAGGCTGTTTTAAGGCCCTGTCAAGTACCCCAAGGCATTGTTCTTATCAACCGGCAGGGCCTGCTCCAGGAGGGGGGTGCAGGGCCTCCGGGGAACGAGAAGCTCGGCGACACACCAGATGTCGCCGAGCTTCTCTGCTTTCGACGGTTCAGCCGAGCACGACCAAGGCGACCGCGCCGAGGAAGACGCCCTGCACCAGGGTGCGCACCGGCAGCGGCATCGTCTTGATGCCGAGGTCCGCGCGGGCCGCCCGGATGTTGGCGGGGAACATCGCGAGCAGCATCAGCGCCAGGCCGATCGCCGCGAGCTTTGAGGTCGCCGGGATCAGCAGGCCGACGGCGCCCGCGATTTCCAGGACGCCGGTGAGGGTGACCCAGGCGCCGGGGTTGGGCAGCCGGGGCGGGACCATCGCGACCAGTGCGCTGCGCCGCGGTTCGGCGAAGTGCGCGGTGGCGGTGAGCAGGAACATGGCGGCCAGGCCGAGGGTGACCGCGTGCGGCCACGAATCGAGCCAGGCGATTCCGCCGAGCCGGCCGGCGAGGCGGGCGATCACGGTGATGACGGCGAGGACGAGCAGCGGTGCCATCGGGTTCTCCTGTGCTGTGGCAGCAAATCTTGACAGTGGCTAGATTAAGTCCGCGCCGTGGAACTTGTCAATGACAAGATTCGGGGTCATGATCGAGCCATGGGAAAGAGCACCTACCACCACGGTGACTTGCGGGCCACGATCCTGAGCGCCGCCGCCGAACAGATCGCGAGCGAGGGTGTCGACGCGGTATCGCTGCGCGGGCTGGCGCGCCGGGCCGGGGTCTCACATGCCGCGCCCGCGCATCACTTCGGGGATCGCGCGGGGTTGCTCACCGCATTGGCGATCGCGGGTTTCGATCTGCTGGCAGCCGAATTGAACTCCGCCGGAACCGATTTCCGGGAGGTCGCGGTCGCCTACGTGCGGTTCGCGCTGGGCCACCCCGGGCACTTCGACGTGATGTACCGCCGGGATCTGCTGCGCGCCGACGATCCCGAACTCGCGGCGGCCCGCACCCGCTCGGGCGCCGCGCTGCGCTCGGGTGTCGCCGAACTGGATCCCGCACGGCCACACCAGCGTCAGCAGGCCACGCAGCTGGCGGCCTGGTCGCTGGTGCATGGGTTCGCCTCACTGTGGCGGGAAGGGGCGCTGGAGAATTCGACCCTGGCCGGCACCACCGATCCGGAGGCCCTGGCCCGCGAGATGCTGGCCACCGTCCAACTCGATTGAGCCGCAGCCGATTTGTATCTGTGATAGGCAGAACCATGCAAGTCCACGCCTATCCGACCGATGCCACCGTCCCGGTGGCGCTGCCCGAGGCCGAGCGGATCGCGGCCACCCACCTAGCGGATCCCGGGGACGCGGCGGCGGGCATCGAGAGCATCGTCACCGAATTCGACACCTGCTTCACCGTGGTGGCGCGGGTGCCGAGCACCGCCGACCAGACCATCGCGCCCCCGCTCACCCCGGTCTCGGTGATCGACAAGGCCACCGGCGCCGTGTCCTATTGGCCGAGTTACCCGGTCACGCTCGTCGCGGAGCGCTACGGCGCCGCCCTCGCCGACGCGGGCCTGGTCATCGAAGAGCACTGGCCGGGTCGCTAGCCATCGAAGTGGGCGCACCGTAACGTCGAAACATGCTGTCGAATCCAGGCACACCCGAGGCCGACGTCCCCGTCCGGCGCTGGCAGGACATACCCGGCTGGTTCACCTGGCGCGACGCCCAGGAAGAAGCGGTCGCGCATTTCCCGGCGGGCAGCACGTTCGTCGAGGTCGGTAACTATCTGGGCCGCAGCCTGTGCTCGCTGGCCGAAGTCGTCTCCGGCAGCGGCAAAACCGTCACGGTGCTGGGCGTCGACACCTGCCGCGGCAGTGGGCCGGAGGGGCAGCGTGGCGTCAACGCGCACGGCCCCGCCGTCGACGCCGGCGGCGGCACCTTCGCCGACACCCTGCACCGCAACCTCATCTCCTGCGGCTACGCCGACCAGGTCCTGCTCGTGGTCGGCGATTCCGAGTCCACCGCCCGCCTCTTCGCCGACGGCGCCCTGACCTGGGTGCACATCGACGCCCGCCACGACTACGACAGCGTCAAAGCCGACATCACCGCCTGGCAGCCGAAAATAGCCCCGGGCGGCTGGCTTTCCGGCGACGACTACATCCCCGCCGCCTGGCCGGGCGTCGTCGCCGCCGTCGACGAACTCCTCCCCCGTGCCAGGCCCTGGTCGAACATCCAGTGGCGATGGGTGAACGACTGATCAGGCGACGGGGTCACCGAACCAGCGCGTGAGGTGCTCGTTCAACTCCTGCTGGTCGGCGCCGATCCAGGCGACGTGGCCGTCGGGGCGCAGCAGCAGGGCCGGAACATCAAGGGCCGCAGTGGGATCCGCGAGGAGATCGACCCGGTCCGACCAGCCCTGGACGCTCAGGTGTTCGGTGCGGTCGAAGACGAGGCCGCGGCCCCGATGGAGCCGGTCGTAGAGGGTGCCCTGTTTCAGGTCGAGGTCGCGCAGGCGGCGGCCGAGCAGGTCGGGGCCGGGGCCGAAGTCGTAGCGCAGGCCGATCGCGGCGATCTTCTCGATCAGGTAGCGGTTCACCTCATCGAAGTCCATCAATTCGGTGAGCAGCCTGCGCACGGCTCGCGGGCCCGGTTCGGTGGACGCGAGTTCCACTTGGGCGCGGGTGTTGTCCAGTACGTCCGCGGCGACCGGATGACGTTCGGCCTGATAGGTATCGAGCAGCGTTTCCGGCGCCCAGCCTCGAATCTGCGCGGCCAGTTTCCAGCCGAGATTGACCGCGTCCTGCACCCCGAGGTTGAGGCCCTGACCGCCGGCGGGCGGATGGATATGCGCGGCGTCGCCGGCCAGCAGCACCCGGCCGACCCGATATTCCTCGACCAGCCGAGTGGCATCGCCGAAGCGGGACAGCCAGCGCGGCGAGTGCACGCCGAAATCGGTGCCGGCGACGGCCCGCAACTGCTGCTGGAAGTCCTCGAGGGTGGGCGGGTCCGCGCGATCGCCGACTCCCGCGGCGGGAACGACGACGCGATAGACCTCGTCGCCGAAGGGGCCGAGGCTGAATACCGGGTTGGTCTCCCGGATTTCGGCCACCTTGGCGGCGACCTCCGCCTGCGGCACACCCACTTCGAGCTCGCCCATCAGCGTTTCGGTCCGCGCGGGCTCGCCGGGGAAGCCGACGCCAAGCACCTTGCGGACCGTGCTGCGCGCGCCGTCACAGCCGACGAGGTACCGCGACCGCAGCCGCTCCCCGTCGGCCAGTTCGACGGCCACCCCCTCCTCGTCCTGCTCGAAACCGGTTACCGCGCAACCGCGCCGGACCTGCGCGCCCAGGGCGAGCGCATGCTCACCGAGCAGTCGATCGATGACCGGCTGCGGAATGCCCAGCAGATAGGGATGCGTCGAATCCAGGCCCGCGGGAACGGGTTTGACGATGCCGGCGAAGATGCCGCCGACCGGTCGCTGCCGTCCGCGTTCGAGCAGGCGATCCAGCAGTCCGCGCATCGCCATCAGCTCGAGACTGCGCATATGCAGGCTGACGACGCGCACGAACGACGACGAGGGCTCGGGTTCGCGTTCCAGCACGAGAACCCGCACTTCGTGCAGCCGCAGTTCGGCGGCCAGCATCGCACCGGTCGGCCCGCATCCGGCAATGATCACATCGAACATGCACCACCCATTCGCCCAGTTTCCGCAGGTCCTGGCATCGGTCGCCCATTGTGCGGCAGCCCCGGGCCCAGCCGCAACCGAAATTACTGCCGCGGCCGGACGACTCTGCGCTCCGGGTCCGTGTCGAGCAACCGCAGGCTCGCCATCATCGCCGCTCCGACGTCCAAGTCGTCGGCCCACCACTTCGCGGAGCGAATCGGCAGCCCACGCGGGCGGTACTTCCGCATGATCCGAACGTGATCGGGCAACCCCATGAACTCGGCCAACCCCTTGCCGTCCACCCAGATCGAGAGCGACCCGACCTGCCGCCGAACCGGCCGGAAATAGGTCAGCACCCCGACAGCACCCTCGATCCGGGCCAGCTGATCGCCGAGCTCCTCCGAAGCCCGCCAGATCGCCGGAATATCCCTGGCGTGCCGCGTCGTGTACTGGGTCATGCTGATCATCAGCGGGTTTCCCGCGGGATTCGCGGGGCCTCGCTTCCACCCGCTGTTGAGCACCAGATCGGCCAGCGGCGAGCCGGGCGCTCGAAGCCGCCACCAGGTCTGCCAGGGGGTCGGGAGATCGAGCCTCGGTCGCCGAGCGGTACGTATCGAATTCGTCTGCACATGCATACGGTAGGCAGATGCTTATTATCTGTCAATGACGTCGCAGACCGCTACTCGTTCAAATAAGCCCGGATACGCTCTCGATCGTCCTCGGTGGCCGGAAGTTGCACCACCAGCAGCAGTTCCGGGTTCTCCACCAGGCGCATCTGATACAGCTCCAAGGCGAGCCGGCCCAGGTCGGGGTGGTCCAGGCCGATGACGGTCGGGCGGAAGTCCTGCACCTGGTATTCCGCCCACCAGGTGCGGAATTCGGTACTGGCGGCGGATAATTCGGTGACCACCACCGCGAGGCGCCGATCGTCCGGCGCCTTGCCGACCAAGGCGCGGAACTGGCTGAGGATGGCGCGAGCGGCGGGTTCCCAGCGGCGCATCATCGCGCGGTTGCGGGCATCGGTGTACATCCACCACAGCAGATTCCGGCGCTCGGGCGCGAGAGCCGCCGGGTCGGTGCGGATACGGCTGAAAGCGCTGTTCCAGACCACGAAATCCAGCCGGGCATCGTGGATCACGGCGGGCGTCGGATACAGCGCGTCCACCAGCCGTTGCAGGCGCGAGATCTCGCCGCCCGCTTGATATTTCACGGCCGGATCGGCGAGCCCGGCCAGTCGGCGTAAATGCCGGTGCTGCACTGGATCCAGGCGCAACGCCCGGGCGAGCGCGTCCATCACCTGCGGGCTCGCGGCGATTTTGCGGCCCTGCTCCAGCCAGGTGTACCAGGTGAGGCTGACCCCCGCGATTTCGGCGACCTCTTCGCGGCGCAGGCCCGGAGTCCGCCGCCGGCCCGGGAGCAGATCACCGGGCAGGCCGACCTCTTCGGGCCGCAGCCGAGAACGCTGCGCCTTGAGGAAATCGGCCAGTTCGGCGCGGTGGTTCTCACTCATCCCGGAATCCCTTTACGGGTAGCAGGGCCGGGCGACCACCCAGCAGCTGCTCGAACGCGGCTGGGAAGTAAAGGCTTTCGTCCGCGACGCGACGGCCCCGGCGGACGCCGCCCTGCACGCGGCGGGCGCCGAACTCGCCGTCGGCGACCTCGACGACCTCGAGTCGCTGCGGGCCGCCATGAAGGGCGTGCACGGGGTCTTCCTGATGCTGACCATGATGGAGGGCGTCCACATCACCGCCGCGGGTATCGCGGCCGAACAGCGCCGCGGCAAGGCCGTGGTCGAGCTCGCGAAGGAACTCGGCGTCCGCCACTTCGTCTACAGCTCGCTCAACGGCGCGGGCGCGGATTCCGGCGTGGAGTACTACGCCGCCAAGCAGGCCATCGAGGGCTTCATCGCCGAGGCGGGGCTGCCCGCGACGATCCTGCGGCCGGTGTTCTTCATGGACAACTTCGCCTCCTTCAACCGGCCCGGCGATTACCTCGGCCGCACCGTGCCGCTCGCCGGTGACCGCCTGACGCCCCCGCAGATCGCCGCGGTCGTCGGCCGGATCGCGGGACTGCCCGCGCGCAGCAACGAGATCCCGGTCGAGCAGGTCAAGGCGTTCGACGAGCAGGTCGGCAAGATGTTCGCCTACTTCAACGAGGGCCCCGACCAGCCGGTGGACACCGCGGCGCTGCGCGCGCACCACCCGGACCTGCTGGACTTCGAGGGCTGGCTGCGCGCTACCGAGTGGCGGCCGTGACCGGCTCAGCCGAGCAGGTCGAGCAGGCGGCGCGCGTCCGCCAGCGCACTGTCCATCGAATCCGAGAGATAGATCAGGTCGATGAAGAACTCGTCGAAGCCGGACTGCTCGGCGGTGCGCCGCACCGCGTCCGCGATCTGCTCCAGCGTGGTGCCTGCCGTGACGTTGACCCGGACGATGGTCTCGATCGCCTCCGGGTCGCGGCCGGCCTGCTGCGCGGCGTCGTCGACGATGCCGCGCAGCGTGCGCAACTGGGTGCCCCACCGTGGCGCGCCGGGCACCGGCAGCACCGGCAGCCAGCCGTCGCCGCGGCGGCCGACCCGGGCCAGCGCGGCCGGGGTGAAGCCGCCGAGATGTATTGGCGGGCGGGGTTTCTGGATCGGCTCGAGCTCCGCGCGGTGGCGGGGCACCGAGACCAGGCTGCCGGAATACTCGGCGGGATCGGTGGTCCAGATCGCTTCCAGCGCGTCGAGTGTCTGCTCCAGCCGGGCGCCGCGGCGGGTGAACGGCACCCCGGCCGCTGCGTATTCCTCGGGCGACCAACCGATCCCGAAGCCCGGGATCAATCGGCCGCCGCTGGCCACGTCCAGGGTGGTCAGCGCACGTGCCAGGACGGCGGGCGGATACAGCGGGGCGATCAGCACATTGGCGCCCAGGCGGACCCGCTCGGTGGCCGACGCCGCCAGCGCGAGAGCCAGGAACGGATCCAGCACCTGGTTGAATTCGACCGGGATGCTGGGTGTTCCGCTGTAGCCGACCTTCGGCTCGGTCGCGGCGAGCAGCCGGTCACCCACCCAGAGGCTGTGCGCGCCGGCCGCTTCCACGGCGGCGGCGAACTCGGGGATCCGAGCCGCCGACCGCGCGTGGGCACCGAATTGTGGTATCGACAAACCGATCTTCATGGCTTCGTCGTACCAGGTCGGGTCAGACCGGCGCCTTCGCGGGTGCCGGACCGGAGTCCTCGGCGTCCGGGCCGCGATTCGGCACGGGGTCGAGCACCGCGGTGTCCGTGATCGGATCCAGGACGGCGGTATTCGTCACCGCCGCATCCGAAACCGGCGGATCCGGGGTCTCCACATCCGGAACCTCGGTGCCGCGCAACGAGGTTCCGGCAGTCTCCCGCAGAAACGTCCAGGCCACCAGGCCGATCAGCGAGGCGCCGATCATGTACACGGCCGGGAACAGCGACCAGCCGGTGTTCTCGATGACCGCCTCGTTCACCAGCGGCGCGGTGCCACCGAACGCGGCGGTGGAGACGTTGTAGCCGAGCGCGAAGCCCGCGTAGCGCACGTGCGTCGGGAAGATCGCCGGGAAGGTGGAGCTGATGGTCGCCAGCTGCGGCACGTAGAACAGGCCGAGCACGATGAACCCGATGACGGCCCAGACGATGCCTTGCCCCATCAGCCAGTACATCGGCAGCGCGAGCACCGACAGGCCGATCAGCGAGACCAGCCACATCGGCCGCCGGCCGACCCGGTCGGACAGGCCGCCGAAGAACGGCAGCACCACCATCATGACCAGCTGGCCGATCAGCATCATCGCCGTGGTGGTCGATTCGCTGATGCCGATGGTGTTCTGCAGATAGGTCGGCTGATAGGTGAGCAGCGTGTAGTTCACCACGTTCAACGCCACGACCAGGCCGATCAGCGTGAGCGTCTCACGCCGGTAGGTGGTCAGCACCTCGCGCAGGCCGCCCGGCGGGGTCTTCTCCTGCTCGGCGACCTCTTCGAACACCGGGGACTCGTCCAGCCGGGTCCGCAGGTACCACCCGATCAGGCCGAGCGGCACCGCGATCATGAACGGGATGCGCCAGCCCCAGTCGTGCATGGCGTCCGAGCCCAGGACCAGCTGGCAGGCCAGCACCGTGGCCGAACCGCCGACGAAACCGGCCAGGGTGCCGAATTCCAGGAAGCTGCCGAAGAAGCCGCGTTTGCGGTCGGTCGCGCACTCGGCGAGATAGGTTGCGGCGCCGCCGTATTCGCCGCCGGTGGAGAAGCCCTGCACGACGCGCAGCAGGATCAGCAGGATCGGGGCCGCGACACCGATGGAGGCGTGCGAGGGGATCAGGCCGATCGCGCCGGTGGCGGCGGCCATCAGCAGGATCGTGGTGCCCAGGACCGCCTTGCGGCCGATCCGATCGCCGATCGGCCCCCAGACCATGCCGCCGAGCGGGCGCAGCAGGAAGGAGACGGCGAAACCGAGCATGGTGCCCAGGGTGCCGAGTTCGCCGGGAAAGAACGCGTCGGTGAGGTAGGTCGCGGTTGCCGCGTAGACGCCGTAGTCGTACCACTCGGTGGCGTTACCCATCGCGGAGGCCGCGACGGATTTCCGTAGTTGCTTGGATCCAGGGTCGCCGAGCTCGGCGGCAGTGGACGCGGTCATTCGTACCTCCTTCGGTCCGCCCCCGACGGACCTCTATCGGTTCTCCCCGGCCGCGGACCCCCGGATTTCGAGAGTGCACGACACAGAATGAACCGTTACCCAGGTTTGCTGATCAGCAAACACCGGGGCCGCCCCCAGGAGGTCGTATGGACCGGTAACGACCTGCATTTTCGAGGCCGATTGTGAGCCCGGTCACATACATGATCCCGCATGTTGCCGGGCGGCTAATCGCGAGCGTTGAGATTCCCGCGCCCGCGGGCCGCCGCGACGGCGGCAAGCGCCACCAGCAGGACACACAACCAGCCGAACCAGTCCCCGAAGCGGGCGTACACGGTGCGGGCTTCGGAGAGCCCCACGGTGGCGAGCGCGGAGCTGGTAAAGCCGACATCGGTCCGCGCGGTGGCGAGCACGCGACCGCGCGCATCGCTTGCCACAAGTTCGCCGAGCTGCGGCGCCCGGGCCACCGCGACCCCCGATTCGACACCGCGCAGGACCGCCATCCGGCTGTGCAGCCAGGCGTCGCCGGTGAAATCGAGGGCGGGCACCAGCATCAGCGTCGCGCCCCGGCGGGCGTTCTCGCGCACCAGGTTCGGCCGATCCAGATCGAAACACACTGCCAGTGCCCAGGGTTCACCCGGAACCAGCTGCCAGTCGGTGCCCGGCCGCAGGTCGTCTTCCAATCCGGCGATCAGGTGATGCTTGGCGTACTCGACGCCGGACGGGTAGGCGATCGCGGCGTTCACGCTGCGGTCCCCCCGGGTGAGAATCAGCCCGGCGACTATGTGGATATCGCGCCGGATCGCCACCTCTGTCAGCGGCACGGAAAGCACCGGGAGGCTCGATTCATCGGCACGCCAAGCCTTTTCGGGCAGCACCACGACTTCGGCACCCTGGTCCGCCAGCCGCTCGACCTCGGCGACCACCCGGCCGATCATGTCGCGCCCGGCGGCCGAGTCGACCGGAACGTATTCCGGCGGCTGCGATACCGCGAGCAGACCGACCCGCACCGACTGTGTGGGAGCCGGTTGCGCCAGCTGCCAAGCACCGAAGGCCCCGACGCCGACCAGCAGCGCGCCCGCGGCGGCCCCGATCCGGACGCGGTGCGTGGGCGGCACCGGCGCGGTCGAGAGCACCGCGATCGCCGCCGGTACCAGCAGGATCAGGAAGCTGATCCCCCACGGCCCGGTCAGCGACGCGGTCTGAATGAGCGGCAGCACACCGGCCTGGGTGTAGGCCAGACTCCACCAGGCGCCGAACAAGCCGGACAGCGCCAGCAGGAATTCGAACGCGACCCAGGCCGCCGGGAACGCCAGCACCGCCAGGCCGGGCCGCCCGCACCGGACCAGCGCCCGCCACAGCACCGCCCCCCCGCCGTACACCAGCGCGGAAACACCAACCAGGGCAACGGCGCTCGGGACCGGCTGCTCCACCGTTCCGACCAGGTACGACCAGAATCCGAGACCGCCCGCCAGCCAGGAGCCGAGGGCCAGGACGAACGTCGCTGTCGCCGGGATCCGCGGCGCGACCAGCAGCACCGGCAACGGCGCGAGCACCGCCAGCCCCGCCACGGGCCGCAACCCGAAACCGAAGTGCCACAGCACCGCCGACACCACGGCGGCAGCCGCCACCCACCACCACTTCATCGCCCATCCTCCAGATCATTCGCTGAAGGGATCTTCGCGAGGCCGAGTACAACCCGGCATCACCCTGGAGAGCTAGATTCGGCCGACCAGATCCGCGCCGCATTTCGGGCAGGCCCGCAGCCGGTGGAACGGCGACTCGGGTGGCAGGCAGCGGTCGCAAAAACCGGAGCGGCACAGCGTGCAGAGCAGGAAGTGCACCGCGAAATGCTCCGGGTCGGCGCGGGCGACCGGGTTGCCGCCGGGGATCACCGAGATCGACAGCAGGCGCCGGCAGCCGTCGCCTGCGCAGTTCCGGACGGCCATGGCGGCAACCCTCCCCGGGTAGTTCACCGTTCTACCAGTGCAATCGGGGGCCCTACAGCGGTGTTACATACGCCCCGGAAATTCCACCGTCCACGAGGAATTGCGACGCGGTGATGAACGAGGCGTCGTCGCTGGCCAGAAACGCCACGGCGGCGGCGATTTCGGTGGGCTCGGCGAACCGGCCCAGCGGGATGTGCACGAGGCGGCGGGCGGCCCGCTCCGGGTCCTTGGCGAACAGCTCTTGCAGCAGCGGCGTATTCACCGGCCCGGGGCACAGCGCGTTGACGCGAATACCCTGCCGCGCGAATTGCACGCCGAGTTCGCGGCTCATGGCGAGCACGCCGCCCTTGGACGCGGTGTAGGAGATCTGCGAGGTGGCCGCGCCCATGACCGCGACGAAGGAGGCGGTGTTGATCACCGAGCCCTTACCGCGCACCAGCATGTGCTCGATGGCGTACTTGCTGCACAGGTAAACCGAGGTCAGATTGACCTCCTGTACGCGCCGCCAGGCGTCCAGCCCGGTGGTGAGGATCGAATCGTCCTCCGGCGGTGAGATACCCGCGTTGTTGAACGCGATGTCGAGCCCGCCGTAGGTGTCGACGGCGGTCTGGAACAGGGCACGCACCTCGGTCTCGTCGGTGACGTCGACCTTGACGAAGGTGCCGCCGACCTCGGTGGCGGCGGCCTGGCCGCTGCCCGCGTCGATATCGGCGACAACCACTTTCGCGCCTTCGGCGGCGAAGCGCCGTACCGTGGCCAGGCCGATGCCACTGCCGCCGCCGGTGACGACCGCGACGCGATCCTGCAAGCGTGAGCTCTGCAACACTTCTCCTCTACTGGGTGGCGATGAAGACGTTCTTGGTTTCGGTGAACGCGAGCGCCGCGTCCGGGCCCAGTTCGCGGCCCAGACCGGATTGCTTGTACCCGCCGAACGGCGTCCAGTACCGCACCGACGAGTGCGAATTCACGGACAGATTCCCGGCTTCCACTCCGCGCGACACGCGCAGCGCCCGGCCGACGTCGTTGGTCCAGATGGAGCCGGACAGTCCGTAGTCGCTGTCGTTGGCCAGGCGCAGGGCGTCGGCTTCGTCGTCGAACGGGAGCACCGCCACGACGGGGCCGAAGATCTCCTCGGTGAGTACCCGGTCGGTGGGCCCGTCCGGCAGCACAACCGTTGGCGGATACCAGAATCCGGGGCCCTCGGGCTTGGCGCCGGTAAAGGCGACCTTGGTCGACGGCTCGACGAAGCCCGCGACCCGGTCGCGGTGCGCGGCCGAAATGAGCGGGCCCATCTCGGTGGTCTCGGCGGCCGGGTCGCCGACCCGCACGCCCTGGACCGCGGGCTCCAGCAGCTCCATGAACCGGTCGAAAACACTGCGCTGCACCAGGATTCGGGACCGTGCGCAGCAGTCCTGGCCGGCGTTGTCGAAGACGCCGTAGGGCGCGGTGGCGGCGGCGCGTTCCAGATCGGCGTCGGCGAACACGATATTGGCGCTCTTGCCGCCCAGCTCCAGCGTCACCCGCTTCACCTGGTCGGCGCAGCCCGCCATGATCTGCTTGCCCACCTCGGTGGAGCCGGTGAACACCACCTTGCGCACGGCGGGATGGGTGACGAAACGCTGCCCCACCACCGAGCCCTTGCCCGGCAGCACCTGGAAGACATGCTCGGGCAGCCCGGCCTCGAGGGCGAGCTCGCCCAGGCGGATCGCGGTCAGCGGCGTCAGCTCGGCGGGCTTGAGCACCACCGTGTTCCCGGCGGCGAGCGCGGGCGCGAAGCCCCAGGCGGCGATCGGCATCGGGAAGTTCCACGGCACGATCACCCCGACCACGCCGAGCGGCTCGTGGAAGGTGATGTCCACGCCGCCCGCCACCGGAATCTGGTTGCCCAGCAGGCGTTCCGGCATCCCGGCGGCGAAGTGCAGCACGTCGCGCGCGTTGCCCGCCTCCCAGCGGGCGTTGCCGATGGTGTGCCCGGCGTTCGCGACTTCCAGCTGCGCGAGCTGCTCCAGATTCGCATCGATCGCCTCGGCGAATCGGCGCAGCAGCCGAGCCCGGTCGCCGGGGGCGACGTCACGCCAGGCCGGGGCCGCGACCCGCGCGCGCTCGATGGCGGCGTCGGTGCCCGCGGCGTCCACGAGTTCGACCGTCCGCACGACCTTTTCGGTCGCCGGGTTGATCACCTCGGTGCTCGTCACTTGTGCACTCCCTTGCGGTAGGCGCCAGCCGCGTCGACCAGCGCGCGAAGCAGGCGATCGTCGGTGCTGTCGGCTTCCGGATGCCACTGCACGCCGAGCAGGAACGAGCCGTCGCGCGCCTCCACGGCCTCGATGGTGCCGTCGGCGGCGTGCGCGGTGGCGCTCAGGCCCGGGGCCAGCTCCTCGATCGCCTGATGATGATGGCAGTGCGCCTTCACCTCCGGCCCGAGCAGGGCGGCCACGGCGCTACCCGGCGTGGTCGAGGTGGGCACGACGGTGAACGAGCCGGGCCCGCCCGAGTGCTCCTCGTGGCCGACCACGTCGGGCAGATGCTGAATCAGCGTGCCACCCAGCGCCACATTGACCAGTTGCAGGCCGCGGCACACCGCCAGGATCGGCAGGCCCGCCGCGCGCGCCAGGGTGAACAGCTCGAATTCCGACGTGTCCCGGTCGGTTCGGGTGTAGCCGAGCGCCTGCTCCAGCGGGCGGCCGTAGCGGGCCGGGTCGATATCGGCGCCGCCGGTCAGCACCAGCCCGTCGAGCCGCTCCACCAGTTCCGGGTGCGCGACACCGGTCGGCGGCAGCAGCACCGGGATGCCGCCGGCCCGCTGCACCGTGACGGCGTACCCGATGGGCAGCACCGCGCTGTCGGTGTCCCAGGTGCCGAAGCGGGTCTGCTCCCGGTAGGTGGGCAGGCCGATGACCGGACGACGCTCAGAGTCGTTCGAAGCCACGAATGCGCTCCCAATCGGTGACCGCGGCGTCGAACGCGTCCAGCTCGACCTGCGCGGCATTTCGGTAGTGGTCCACCACATCGTCGCCGAACGCCGAGCGCGCCGGCTTGCTGTCCCCGAACAACTGGGCGGCCTCGCGCAGCGTGGCGGGCACCCGGGGGCGCTGGGACCGATAGGCGTTGCCGTGGAATTCCGGTTCCAGCGGCAGCCGGCGTTCGATGCCGTGCAGGCCCGCCGCGATGGTCGCCGCCACCGCGAGGTAGGGGTTCACGTCGCCGCCGGGCACCCGGTTCTCCACCCGTAGCGATTGGCCCTCGCCCACCACCCGGAGCGAGCAGGTGCGGTTGTCCCGGCCCCAGGCCAGGGCGGTCGGTGCGAAGCTGCCGGGCACGAAACGCTTGTAGGAGTTGATGTTCGGGGCCAGCAGGTAGGTGAACTCGCGCAGGCAGTCCAGCTGGCCGGCCACGAAGTGCCGCATCAGCGCCGACATGTCGCCGCTGTCGTCGGCGAACACCGCCGCGCCGCCCTCGCCGCGCAGACTGATGTGGATGTGGCAGGAATTGCCTTCCCGCTCATCGTATTTCGCCATGAAGCTGAGGCTGCGCCCGTCCTGCGCGGCGATCTCCTTCGCCCCGGTCTTGTAGATGCTGTGGTTGTCGCAGGTGATCAGGGCCTCGTCGTAGCGGAAGGCGATCTCGTGCTGGCCGGGATTGCACTCACCCTTGGCGGACTCGACATACAGTCCGGCGCCGGCCATCTCGTTGCGGATGCGGCGCAGCAGCGGTTCGATCCGGGCGGTACCCAGCATCGAGTAGTCGACGTTGTACTGATTGGCCGGTGTCAGGCCCCGATAGCCGCTGTTCCAGGCCGACTCGTAGGTGTCGTCGAAGACCAGGAACTCCAGTTCGGTGCCGACGTAGGCGGTGAGGCCGTGCTCGGCGAGCCGATCCAGCTGGGCGCGCAGCACCTGGCGCGGCGAGACCGAGACCGGCGTGCCGCTGGGCCGCACCTGCTCGATATCGCAGAGCACCAGCGCGGTGCCGGGCTGCCACGGCAGCACCCGCAGCGTGCTCAGATCCGGCCGCATCACGAAATCGCCGTAGCCGGTGTCCCACGAGGACATGGCGTAGCCCTCGACGGTGGCCATCTCGACGTCCACCGCGAGCAGATAGTTGCAGGCCTCGGTCGCGTGCCCGAGCACCTCATCGAGGAAATACTGTGCCGCGCACCGCTTTCCCTGCAGTCGGCCTTGCATATCGGTCATCGCGACCAAGACGGTGTCGATGTCGCCCGACTCCACCCGCACCCGCAACTCCGCCAGCCCCAGCATCCCCGATCGCATCCCAGGCCCCTCTCGGCGTCCAATCCGGTGCTCACGCTAAAGGAATTCCGGCCGCTCCGTGCGCCGGACACGAAAATGCCTGCCGCGCGCCTGTGGCATCCCCCAACCCGCACCCGAGATTCATCCCTTGAATTCGAGGAAACCGCGCATTGTGCGCCGTAAATACGGCGGTAACCTACCTGCTGTGTCGTATTTGCGGATCGAAGAAGTGGCAGCGCTGCTGGGTGTCAGCGACGACACGGTGCGGGCCTGGATCGAGCAGGGCAAACTCACCGCGATCCGGTCCGGCCACGGACCGCACTGGGTGAGCGGGCGCGAGCTGGCGCAGCTACTGCGCTCGGCCGCCGACGCCGCGGAGCCCGGCGGACCGGCCGCGGCCCGCAACCGGATGCGCGGGATCATCACCCGGGTCTCGACGGACCGGGTGATGGCGCAGGTCGAGTTGCGAGCCGGGCCGTTCCGGCTGGTCTCGCTGCTGAACACCGAATCGGCGCACGAGCTCGGTCTGGTGGTCGGCAGTGTCGCGGTCGCCTCGGTGCCCGCGGCCCATGTCGTGCTCGACCACACCGAGCGGTGACCGCGCCGCCGTCAGGTCGTGCCGCGCGGATCGCGGTGGAACAGGGTCAGCGTGTCCGGATGACTTTCGAAGACGAAATCGCGGCCCTTGTAGTCCACTTCGCCGTCGGTGGCCAGGGACACCGAGGCCTCGGTGACCGCGACCTCGAACTGATGGCGCTCGTGCCGGACGTAGGTGGGTGAGCGGTCCAGCGTCCCGGTGAGGGTGGACCAGATCAGCCGGGTGCGGGAGAACGGGACATCCGCGCGCAGGTAGCGGACATCGAGGGTGCCGTGGTGCAACTCCGGCCGCGAGCGCGGGATCTGGTTGGGCGGGTGGTAGCGGCCGTTGCCGATGAACAGCATCCAGATCTCGGTGGGCTGACCGTCGATCTCGACGCGCAGCGGCGCGGCGCCGAGCAGCACGCGCACCATGGCGATGCCGGCGGCCGGCCACTTGCCGAGGTGTTCCTGCCAGCGCTCGCGCAGCCGCACGAAATCGGGGTAGCCGCCGAGGCTTGCGGTGTTGACGAAGGTGCGCGATTCGGCGTCGTCGTAGCGCACCGTGGCCACGTCGCACGCCGCCACCTGCCCGGCTTCGACGGCGGCCAGGGTGTCGTCGATGTCCGCGAGGCCCGCGTCCCGGGCGAAGTGATTGAGCGTGCCGCCGGAGAGCACCGCGAGCGGAAGCCGGTGCCGCACCGCGTAACCGGCCACCGAGGACACCGTGCCGTCGCCGCCGAAGACGCCGATCGCCCGAATACCCTTGCGGGCCAGACCCTCTTCGATCTGCTTGTCCAGCCCGACGGCCGGATCGAGCTCGACGAAAACCGCCTCGGGCAGGCGCTCGCGCAGCGAGGTCGAATCGTAGGCCGCCGGCGCGCCGCCCAGACCCGCGTTCGGATTGACCACCATCAGCAGACCCCGCCCGCGCTCCAGCGGTTCGATCCGCTCGGCGGGACCGAGCAGAGCGGGCTCGTCCTCCCGCACCGCCCACCACCGGTGCGTGGCCCATGCGACACCGGCGCCGAGCACGGCGCCGGCCACCACATCCGAGGGCCAGTGCACGCCGATATGCACGCGCGAGTAGCCGACCGCGGCGGCCACGGGCACCACCGCCAGTGCGGCGGCGGGGTATTCGAGGGCGACGCCGGTCGCGAAGGCGGCCGCCGAGGCCGAGTGCCCGGAGGGGAACGACGAGGACACCGGCGGCTTCACCAGCCGGCGCACGAACGGCACCGACTCGTCCGGTGGCCGCCGGCGCGGGAACAGCGGTTTGGCGACGCCGTTGGCGATCCCGCTGGCCAAGCCGACCGCGACGAGCCCGCGCGCACCGGCCCGGCGCAGCGCCGGGTTGCCGAGCAGGATCATGGCCGCGCCCGCGCCGATCCACAACCGGTTGTAGTTCGCGCTCATGCTCAACCCGCGCAGCATCCGGTCGGCGGGCGAGGGGCGGACCTCGGCGCTGCGGCGGACCAGCCACGCGTCCACCTTGGGGGCCAGTCCGTGCGGTCTGGCGGTCTTTCGATCCCGTTTAACACGCATCGCCCCAGCCTAGCCACCGTGGGCCGCGCGGCATGGCATCATCTGCTGCCGCGACCGTCGGCCGGGTCGGGTTCTCTCACAACGGAGGTGCCAGGTGCGTTCACGAGCCCGGACAGGCGCGGGGCGGTGGAAAACGGGATCGGCGCTGGCAGTCGTGCTGCTGGGGGCATCCCTGGTCGCCGGATGCGAGACCGCGGAGCGGACCGCGGCGGCGCCCGGGTGCCCGGACGACACCGTCCCGTCCGCGGGCTGGGCGCCGTCGAATACCCGGGTCGATGCCGGGATAGATCAGCACCCGTTCGTCGGCAACGGATACCTCGGGCTGCGGGTGCCGCCGCACGGCATGGGCTACGCCGTGACGACCGAGGGCACCGGCTGGCCGTTGTACATGCCCGCCTACGACGGGGCGTTCGTCGCGGGTCTGTACGGCAACGCGCCCGGGGTGGCCGAGGACCGGCAGGTGGCGGCGGCCATCCCGAACTGGTCGACCCTGCTCGTCGGGATCGGCGCGGACCAGTTCTCCCCCGCTACCCCGGCGGCCCAGGTCTCGGGCTTCGAGCAAACGCTCTATCAGCGTTGCGGTTTGGTCCGCACGGCGCTGACCTGGACCACCCCCGACGGCAAAGCGACCGATCTCACCTACGAGGTGCTGACCGACCGCACCGATCAGCACGCCGGTGCGGTCCGGCTCACACTGACCCCGCGCTGGACCGGCGAGATCGTCGTGACCGACGCACTCGACGGCGCGGGCGCACGGCGAATCGCGCAGACCGGCGGCGGCGCGCGCGACGACCGCAGCATCGGCGTCGAGTTCCGGACCGAAGGCACCGGAGTGGCCGGAAGCCTTGTCTCCGTGCTCGATTCGGGCTCGGTACGGCCGGACCGGGAGCGGGAACCGGAGGCGAACGACCTGAGCGTGCGGCAGAACGCGCGAATCTCCGTGCGGGCGGGCGAATCCTATGCCGTCACCAAGTACATCGGCGTCGACACCGCGCACACCGCGCCCGTTCCCGCCGCCGCGGCCTTGTCCGCCGCCCAGCGCGCCGCCACCACGGGCTGGGACCGGTTGCTCGCCCGCAGCGCCGCCGCGTGGCGCGAGCTGTGGCGCGGCGACATCGAGATACCGGGCGACCCACAGCGGCAAGCCTGGACTCGCGGCGCGCTCTATTCGCTCTACTCCGCCACGAATTCCAGCCAGGACAACAGCATTTCACCGGTCGGGCTGAGCAGTGACAACTACGGCGGCCTGGTGTTCTGGGACGCCGACATCTGGATGTATCCCGGACTGCTGCAACTCGCTCCGGAGCTGGCGAAGTCCGTGGTCGAGTACCGCTTCAAGACGCTGCCCGCCGCCCGGGCCAACGCCGAGCGGCTCGGCTATCGCGGCGCGTTCTATCCCTGGACCAGCGCCACCACGGGCGACCTCGCCGAGTGCCACAGCTGGGATCCCCCGCACTGCCTCACCCAGATCCACCTCCAAGGCGACATCGCCCTGGCCGCCTGGCAGTACTACCTCGGCACCGGCGACAAATCCTTTCTGCGCGAACGCGTCTGGCCGATCCTGCACGGCATCGCCGAGTACTGGACCTCCCGGGTACACCACAACGCCGACGGCAGCTACTCGCTGCTCGAGGTCGCCGGGCCGGACGAGTACAGCAACGGCGTGAACGACGCGGTCTACACCAACGGCGGGGCCGCCCTGGCCCTGCGCAATGCCGTGCGCGCGGCCGAAATCCTGGACTTAACAGCACCTTCGGAGTGGAACACGATCGCCGACGGCCTGCGTATGCCGTTCGACCCGGTGCGCCAGATCTTCCTGCAGTACGACGGCTACCCGGGCACACCCACCAAACAGGCCGACACGGTGCTGCTCGGCTACCCGCTGGATTGGCCGATGGCGCCGCAGGTCGCGGCCGACGTGCTCGAATACTATGCCGAGCGCACCGATCCCGACGGTCCGGCGATGACCGACTCGGTGAACGCCATCGACGCCGCCCGCGTCGGCGCACCCGGCTGCGCCACCGGCACCTTCCTCGAACGCGCGGTGCGCCCGTTCCTCCGGCCGCCGTTCGCGCAGTTCGCCGAGGCGCGTGGCGCGAAAGCGGGCGCGCTCGACCCACTCGCGGGCGCACCGGCTTTCACCTTCACCACCGCGGCGGGCGGCTTCCTGCAGACCTTCACCAACGGCCTGCTCGGCCTGCGGTTCCACGACAGCGAGATCGAGATCGCGCCACTGCTGCCGCCGCAGTTCGGCTCCGGTCTGACGATTCATGGAATGCACTGGCAAGGAAGGGTTTTCGAGGCCACGATCGGCGCGGAGGAGACCAGGATCTCGGTATCGCGGGGTGCGCCGATGCCGGTACGCACGCCGACGGGCACGCAGCTGGTGAGCGCCGGAACGCCACTCGTGCTGAAAACCCGGCGACCCGATCTCGCACCCGGACCGGACCTCGCGCAGTGCAAGCCGGTCCACACCAGCTCCGAGGCGCCCGGCCGCTACGGCGCCGCCGCGGTCGACGGCAGCATGGCCACGGCCTGGCAGCCGGATGACGACCGGGGCGTACTCACGGTGGATCTCGGCCGCGACACCGCGATCGGCGCGGTCATCCCGCGCTGGACCGAGCCGGCGCCCACCGCCTTCACCCTCGCGACGTCCACCGACGACAAGAGCTGGGCGGCGAGCTCGGTCGATCCGGTGACCGGCCTGCTCGAACGGCCGGTTACCGCCCGCTACGTCCGGCTCGAACTCACCGGCGCGGCACGCCATCCGGGCGTCCGCGAACTCGACGTCACCGCCCCGCGCTGAACCTGCCTCTTGCTTCCGCGCCGCCGTCCTGCTCCGATTACGCACACGCACCCAAGCTTTTCGGAGGCAAGATGTTGTCGTTGCAGGAGATTTCGGACCGTCTGGAAATCGAGGACCTGATGGTCCGCTACTCCCACGCCGTCGATACCGGGCAGTGGGATCTGCTGGACGACCTCTTCACCGCCGACGCCCACATCGATTACTCCGCGATGGGCGGCGCCACCGGCGATCTCGCCTCGACCAAGGCCTTCCTGGCGGCCACGCTGCCCAATTTCCCGGCATACCAGCACCTCATCAGTAATTCCTCGATCACCGTCGACGGTGACAGCGCGACCGCCCGCACGATCTGCCACAACCCGATGCTGATCAAAGACAACGACGGCAATCAGACGGTGATGTTCTGCGGCCTCTGGTATTTGGACACCTTCGCCCGCGTGGACGGGCAGTGGCGTATCGCGCGGCGGTCCGAGGAGAAGAGCTACATGTATGTGACCCCGGCGACGCCGGGGTTCTGACAGCACGATGCCCACCGCACGGCGTGCGGTGGGCATCGAGTCGGACTATTCGCGGCGGTGCGGCCTCAGAGGTGCGCGCCGCAGACCGGCCACGCGCCGACACCCTGGGTGGCGAGCACGTTCTCCGCGACGCGGATCTGCTCTTCCCGCGAGGCGTTGGCCGGGTTGCCCGCGCCACCGTTGGCGGCCCAGGTGGACTGCGAGAACTGCAGGCCACCGTAGTACCCGTTGCCGGTGTCGATGCCCCAGTTGCCGCCGCTCTCGCACGCGGCGACCGCGTCCCAGTCGCCGCTGGCGGCCGAGGCGGTAGCGGTGGAGAGGCTGAACGGGACGGCCACGAGGGCGGCGGCGACCGCGGTCAGGCCGAAGGCACGCGTGCTGACATTACGCATAAACGACATAGAAGAATTCCTGCCCTGCACCACACCGTCCCGGCGCTACTCCAGCCAGGTCCCTGCCCCCAGGGAAACTCGGGGATCCTCTAACCGCGGGACAGGGATTCCGGCATTCGGCGGTCGAGTCGCGACCCATGTTTTTCGGGTCGCCAATGACCGTAACCAACAATCACGATCCGGTCACGCCGCAAATAGTTGCGCATGTATGAATCGAATTTCGGACATTCCGGCATCGTCGCAAGTCGGGCCGCGTGGCGTAAAAATTACACGTTTGTCGTTATCTGCGCGTTATGTGGAAGAGATCACTACGAGATAGTGGTCCGCATCACTCCACGGCGAAGCTGCGGCCGGGTGCGGCGTAGGCGATCGGCCCTCGATACCGGGCGCGGGCCCGCGCGACCGCGTCCTGCGGGGTCAGGAATCGGCTGACGTGCGTCAGCACCAGCGCCCCCACCCCGGCCTCGGCGGCGATCGCGCCGGCGTCCTCGGGTGTGCAGTGCACTGCGGGCCCCGCCTCCGGCGCGCCGTCGGCCTCACACAGCAGCAAGCCGGATCCGGCGGCCAACTCGGCCAGGGCCGGGCACGCGGCGGTATCCCCGGAATAGGTGAGCGCCGCTCCGCCCGCTTCGATGCGCGCCGCGAACGCGGGCATCCCGTGCTCGACCGCGGCCGCCCGCACGGTCAGCTCGCCGATCCGGGTCCTATGGCCGTCGTGCAGTTCGTGGATCTCGAACGCCGATTCGACCGGACTGCGGCGCGGACCGTTGGTCAGGAAGCCCGCCAGCCGGTCGGCCAGGCCCGGCGGACCGAACAGCGGGATGGGCGCGGCCAGGCGCACGTCCGCGTAGAGCGCTCCGTAATAGGCGGTCAGCAGATCGGCACAGTGGTCGGCGTGCAGATGCGAGATCCAGATGGCGTCGAGCTCGTCCAGGCGGGTGTGGCGCTGGAGTTGTGCCAGTGTGCCGGTGCCCGCGTCCAGCCACAGCCGGGTACGGCCCCGCGTCACCAGGTAGCCCGAGCACGCGTTGTCCGGCGTCGGGTAGGGCGTGGCGCTGCCCAGCACGGTCAGCACCAGATGGTCGGCGTCCATCGGCGCGATCAGTTGACGAGCAGGACGACCTTGCCGGACCCGTGCCCACGCTCCAGCTCCTGCTGCGCCTGCGCGGCCTCGTCGAGAGTGAAGGTGCGGGCGGGCGCGGGCAGGCGGAACTCACCGGTGACCACGCGCTCGGCGACCTGCTCGATCAGTTCGACCGGCCGCGGCCCGGGCGGCCCGCTGGCGAAGGTGACGCCCAGCTGCTCGGCCGCCGGGTCGGCGATGGTGACGATCCGGTCGGTGCCGCCCCGCAGGTCGATGGCGGCGGGCAGGCCGCCCTGGCCGGCCGCGTCGAACACGGCGTCGACACCGCCCGGGGCGAGCGCCCGGACCCGATCGGCGAGCCCGTCACCGTAGGTCGTCGGAATCGCGCCGAGTTCGCGGACGAGATCTTGATTGCGGGCGGACGCGGTACCGATCACCGTGACGCCCTCGGCGAGCGCGAGTTGCACCGCCATCGAGCCGACCGCGCCGGACGCGCCGTTGACCAGCAGGGTCTCCCCCGCCCGCAAGTGCAGCAGCGCCAGCACCCGGGCCGCGGTACTCACCGCGACCGGCAGCGCCACCGCGTCGGGCCAGTCCAGCCCGGCGGGCTTGCGGGCCAGCGTGCTGCTCAGCGCGTACTCCGCGTAGCCGCCGCTGCGCGCCCACCCGAACACCTGATCGCCGATGGCGTGCCCGTGCGCGTCGGGGCCGAGCGCGTCGACGAAGCCGGCGATCTCGCCGCCGGGGAACTGCGGGAAGCGCGGCTCCCCGAAAACCAGGGCGCCGGAGCGCATCTTCCAGTCGGCCGGGTTGACCCCGGCCGCGCGGATCGCGACCCGCACCTCGTCGCCGGCCGGCTCGGGCACCGGCACCTCGACGACCTGCAAGACCTCCGGCCCACCGAATTCGCTGTACGCAATCGCCCGCATACCGCCCACCCTAGGCGCAGCCGCGACCGTGGCCGGGAGCGACACGGACCGGACTTGAAAGCCTTTGGCCTAGTGTGCATTACGTTCAGCACCCGAGTAGGACTACGCGTGCACTGCGCGCCGGCTCCGGCCTAATCTGGCCCCATGCAGATCCCCCACCGGAACTCCGCCGCCAACGACGCCCGGATCCGGAACGCCGACGCCGACCCGATCGATCTCGAATTCCCGCACCCGCCCGCGGTTTTCGTCCCGGAGCCGCCCGCCCGGGAGCGGGACCGGCTGGGCGCGCGGCAGCCGGTCCGCGATATCTACCGGGGTCGCTTCCACTGCGAGCGCGACACGGTCTGAGCTCCCGATCCGACCCAAGCACTTGCTTGGTTCCGTCGGCTCGGCTAACAATGAACCCGGGACAGCGCCGACCCGCGGCCATCCGAGGGAGGCATCGCCATGCTCGATTTCGCGCACCGCACCGGCGCCGCGCTGGTGCTCGGCGCCAGCGGTGGCCTGGGGCAGGCGATCACCCGCATGCTGCTCGAACGCGGCAGCGACGTGGCGATGACCTACTTCCGGTCGGCGGGCGCGCTGGACCCGCTGCACGCGGCCGCCGCGACGCACGGCCGCACCGCGCGGGCCTGGCAGCTCGATCTCGCCGATGCCGCGCAGACCGCCGAGGTCGTCGGCCAGGCGGCCACCCGGCTCGGCGGCCTGCACACCCTCGTCTACGCCGCCGGGCCGCATGTTCCGATGGTGCATCTGAGCCGGATCGCGCCGGCCGATTTCCGGCGGCAGCTGCTCGACGACACCACCGCGTTCTTCAACGCCACCCACGCGGCGCTACCGCATCTGCGCACCGCGCGCGGCAATATCGTCGCGGTCACCACCGCGGCCACCGCGCGATATCCGGTGCGCGACAGCCTCTCCAGCGCGCCCAAGGCCGCCGTCGAGGCGCTGGTGCGCGCCATCGCCGCCGAGGAGGGCCGCTTCGGCATCCGCGCCAACAGCGTCGGCCCGGGCATGACCGGCGACGGCATGGCGGTGCGGCTGTTCGCCTCCGGTGAGCTGGACGAGCAGGCGCGCGAGATCGCGCGCGGCAATATCCCGCTGCGCCGCTTCGGCGATGCCGAGGACATCGCCGAAGCGGTGTGCTTCCTGGCCTCGGATCGCGCCGACTACATCAGCGGCCAAAAGCTGGACATCGACGGCGGATACGGCGCCTAGTCCTTCAGCGCCTGCTCACGCAGCGTGCTCAAGGTCTTGGACAGGATCCGGGACACCTGCATCTGCGAGACACCCAGCTGCTCGGCGATCTCGGTCTGCGTCTTGGATTCGAAGAAGCGCAGGATCAGCACCTTGCGCTCGCGCTCGGGCAGGGCCGCGATGAGCGGCCGCACCGCGAGGTAATCCTCCACGTTGCGGTATTCCGGGTCGTCGGTGCCCAGGGTGTCGATCGGCGTGAGCGGGCTGTTGTCGTCGTCCTTGCCGGTCGTGGCGTCGATCGGCGAGGTCTGATAGGCGTTGCGGGCGATCAGCGCCTGCGTCACCTCGACCAGGTCGGCCTGCAACTCCTCGGCGATCTCACTCGCCTTGGGCATCCGGCCCAGCTGCTGCGAGAGCATCTCCACGGCGGGACCGATGAGTTGCTGAATCTCCTTGAGCCGGCGCGGAACTCGCACCGCCCAGGCGTAGTCGCGGAAGTGCCGCCGGACCTCGCCCATGATGGTCGGGATCGCGAAGGACAGGAACGAGGCACCGTGCGAGGGATCGAACCGGTCCACGGCCGCGACCATGCCGACCCGCGCGATCTGCAGCAGGTCTTCGAAGTTCTCGCCTCGCCCGGTGAACTTGCGCGCGATGTGCTCGGCCAGCGGCAGGCAGCGGCGAATCAGTTCTTCGCGGACCTCGTGCCGGCGCGAGTCCTGCGGGTCGAGCGCGGCCAGCTCGGCGAAGAGCGGTTCGATATTGTCGTAGCTATCGCTGCCGCGTTTGCGTGGTCCGCGGTCGGGGCGAGGCGAACGCGCCTCATTGCTCATCGGTTGTTCCTCTGACCCAGGTGAAGACGACGACCGTAGGATAGCCGGAAACCGTTGCGTCGAACGGAGATTGGGCCACCGAGATGGTGTCGGTGAGGGTCTCGACGATGTGCCAGCCGAAATTGCCCTGATCCAGTGCCGTATCGGTGGCCGCGACACCGGAGATCTGCACGGTGATGGCGCCCTCGCGGTAGGTGAAGCCGGTCTCGACCTCGGAACCCGGGACCGCGCCCAGCATCAGCGCCGTCGCGATCTCGTCCAGTGCGAGCCGAATGTCGGTGACCTCGTCGATCCCGAAATCCGCGATGAGAGTCACGGTTTCGGCGAGCGCGCGCAGCATGGTCAGCTGCTCCAGCTCCGCCGGGACCCGTACCCCGACCGTCGTCGTACCTGTTGTGGACTCCGAAATCTTCTCGTCCATCCCATCACCGCCCTCTGAGTGGTCATCCGGCGCGCACTGCCGTGGCCACGCCGACCGCGGCGGTCAGCCTACCCCGAAACGCGGAGGCGGAACGCGGCAACCAACCCGGGGCGACGAAGGGTCAGGTCGGAGGGGCGATCTTGGTGATGACGATCGCACCGTCGCGCACCGCCACCGTGACGAACTGGCGATAGGTGCGGACCGAGGCGTCGGGGCGCATATCGGTGATCACGACGTCGAAACGGCCGTCGGGCATGGGGGTGATCAGCACGCAGTGCCGGGTGCCCTCGGGGACCGAGGCGATGCCCTTGTCGATCACCGCGGCCGCGGGCACGGCCGCCTCTGGCGCGGCCAGCGCGCGAGCGGCCACGCCGGAGCGCGCCACGTAGTAGGCGTGCTGGAACGCCAGGATCGCGTCCGGCCCGGTCTCGGCGGAGCCGACGCCGTTGCCGCGCACGAACTGCTCGGTGCGCGCCGCCTCACAGCCCGGCCCGCCGCCCAGGGCCGCGCCGGCCACCGTCGGCGAGGATTCGTTCGGGCCGGTGGCCTGCGCGGTGTAGACGGCCACGATGGCGACGGCCGCGAGCGAGGCGCCGCCGGCCACCGAGACGACCACCCACGGATGCCGGGAGCGCTTGCGATGGCTGTGCGGCCGCGTCGCCCGAGCGTCCCAGAGCCGCTGATGCGGTTCCACCCTTCGGGCCGGGATCGGCTGGCGCGGCTCGATGCGCTGCGGGGTGGCCCGCGGGGTGGTTTGCCGCAGCGGGGCGGTATGCGGCTGGGTGATCTCGCCGGGCGCCGGTGCGGCGGACCGCTGCGGCGGCCGGGCCGGTTGTTGTTGCTGACGGGCCTGCTGCTGCTGACGCGCCTGTTGGTGCAGCGGGATCATGCCCGGCCACAGGGGGACGCCACGACCGGCTCGGCCGGCGCGCCCCCCGAACTGACGCGCGCCGGCACGGCGGCCTGGCTCGGATGCGTACGCCGACGACATGTTCGCCACACTCCCTTGACCGACGCTTCACAGCGACCCGCGGCATCTCCTCAATGCCGTTGCGCAGTACCAACATTGCATAACTCTCCGGCCGATGGAGGGTGAATGGGCGCACCGAGCCGCACCGCCGGAAGTTCTCCGGTGTGAGCGCGCCGAAACGAACTGCCCCGCAACAGATCAGCGAACGCCCAGGCCAGCGGGGTGATCCGGCTGCCCCGGCGCAGCTAATGTCTCGTCAACTCCGCGCCGCGACGCGGATCTCACAGGAGTGGGGAACGGACCGGGCGGGGCGCGCCGGGCGGGTATTCGGTGTCGTCTGCCGGCTCCGGGGCGGGCGGGGAGGCAACCCATCCGGCGACCACGGCCAGACCCGTCGGGCGGTGCACGGCGAGGAAACCGAAGGGCCGGTCGAAGCCGACGTTCACCAGCCGGGTGGTGTGAGTAGCCGGCGGCGGCATGCCCGCGGCGCGCGCACCGAAGGCGGTAACGGCCGCGGCCTTGAAACCCTTGGCGGAGAACTGCGCCACGACATCCTGGCGGCCTTCGCTGAGAAACAGCGGGATGGCGCTGATCGCGGGGAGGTTGTCGAGATCGGGGTTGGTCGCCGCGGTCAGACCGAAACGGTCCGGGCGCGCGAGCAAGTCGTGCGACGAGCGGATATCGAAGGGCGGCACAACGATTCGCAGATCATCGAGCGGCACGATGTTCCGCTGCTCGGTGACGGTCAGGCCCGGAGCCACGGTGCCGGGCGGCAGGTCCGTCCGGATCGGGGTCTCCCCGTTCAGCGCGCGGAGCCCGGTGCCGAGGACGACGTCCGGTTCGGCGTCGCCGAGCAGCAAGTGGACGTCCAGGTCGTTGTCGCCCTCGACGACGACACGGGTGACCGGCGCGGCATCGTCCAGGATCGACGCGGCCCGCGTATCGGAGGAATACCGTTGGAGCGCCAGACCCCGGTGCCCCTTCCAGGGACCGGCGGCCGGGGCGAGACTGTGCGGCTGAAACTGTTCGCGCCAGCTGGTTTCGGCGCACAGCGCGGTGGCCAGCACCAGCACTGTCTCCGGGGTGACCCGCAGCGGGAACCGCTCGATCATCCCGCGGGTGTGCTTGCTCGCCCAGCTGTCCAGTGCTTGCTGTCCCGCGAGCCGCTCCACCACGCCGTCGGGCAGGCCGCGCACCCACTCCGGCTTCAGCGGCAAGTCGACGTCGGCCCACACCCCGAGCGCGGCGGAGGTGGACGCCGAGTCCTCGAGAACGGCAAGGATGTCCAGCGCCGCCTCGCGGGCCACCGCGACCGGAATCCCGATGGCCCCTTCGAGTTCCGCGCGGGCGGGGCCCGCGGCCGCGTCGGCCAGAACCGCCAGCAGCGGCCACAGGCCCACCCCGGAGAGGACGAAATCGCCGGGCGCGGCGGACCGGCACCACGCGGCGGTCAGCCGGTTGGACGCCAGGACATTCGGAGCGGGAGCGGCACACACCGCACTCACGCTAGCGCGGCCTAGGCCTCGTCCTTCTTGCGTGCGGCGCGAGCGCGGCGTTTACCCTCGTGCATGGCCTGCACCCGGGCGATCGGAATGGTGTGCCCCTCCGCCAGCAGATCGGCGGGAAGGGTTTGCGGAGCGGGCATTTCGGTGCTCCACGGGTCGCGGTCACCGAGCAGGCCCGGCGCGGTGCGCAGGGTGAAGTCGGCCGGGGTGATGTCGTCCAGCTCCGACCAGGACAGCGGGAACGAGACCGGGACGCCCGGGCGAATGCGCGGGCTGTAGGCGGCCACCACGGTCGCGCCGCCGGCCCGGGTGGAATCCAGGAAGACCTTGCCTTTGCGGTCCTCCACGATGAAGGCGGTGGTGGCCAGGGCCGGGTCGAGGCGCTCGGCACGGGCGGCGACCGCCCGGGTGGCGGCGGCGACATCGTCGATGGCCAGGCCCTCGACCAGGGGCACGAAGATGTGCAAGCCCTTGGCGCCACTGGTTTTCACCGCGCCGGCCAGGCCGTCGTCGGCCAGCGCCTGCCGGATCAGGTGCGCGGCCAGCACCGCCTGCCGGAACGGCTGCCCCTCGGGCGGGTCGATGTCGAGGATGAGATGGGTGGGGCCCTTGGCGTGGTCGGCGAGCAGCAGGGTCGGGTGGTATTCGATGGCGCGCTGGTTGCCGAACCAGAGCAGGGTGCGGACGTTCTCGCAGAGCGCGTAAGTGACCTCGCGGCGCGAACTCTCGGCCCACACCGTCACCCGCGGCACCCACTCCGGGGTGTACTTCGGCAGGTTCTTCTGCATGAACGGCTCCTGGCCCGGCCGGATCCGGATGACCGAGAGCGGGCGGTCGCGCAGTTGGCGCACCAGGCGATCGCCGGTGGCCTCGAGATAGTCGATCAGGTCGCGCTTGGTCGCCTCGGCGCCGTCGAACAGCGGCTTGTCGAGATTGGTCAGTGCGACGCCGTCGCGTTCCTCGTCAGCCATCGGCCTGCCTTTCCTTCGTGCGGCGCACCCGAGGGTACGGCGACGGTCCGACACTCTGGGCGGTCTGCGCCCCGACAACTTCCGCCCCGACAAGTATGGGCACGTCACGGCGTAATTCGCGGGTGCCGCGCTCCGATGACCCGGGCAAGGGTTATCGGAGCGGAGAGTGCTGTGCGTCGTCTGGGAATTCTGGTGTCGTCGGTGTGCCTGGCGGCGGCAGCGCTGTGGGGTGTGCCCGCCGTCGCCGGTGCGGCGCCGGCAGAGTTCAAACAGTGCGCGGTGCGCGACGGCCGCACGCCGGAGACCGCGAAACCCGAAGAGGTGGGCTTGGATTCGGCGGCGCTGGCCGCGGCGATGCGGATCGCGAACGATCCGTCCCGGCGCACCGTGCACGTCTTCCGCAACAACTGCCTGATCGCCACCGGCGCGCGCAATGCCGAGACCGGCGGCCAGGCCTGGAACATGTGGAGCAGCACCAAGAGCGTGGTGTCGCTGGTCGCGGGCATCGCCGTCGACGAGCAGCGGCTGCGGATCGACGACCCGATCGGCACCTACCTGCCGCCCGGCCTCGGCGACGCGGCGCACCGCGCGATCAAGGTCCGGCACCTGCTCGACGAGTCCTCCGGCATGCGGGTTGCCGTTGCCTCCGAGGGCATTACGGGGCTGGCGCAGTTCGATCCGAACGTGGTGGCCCAAGCGCTGGCCCTGCCCATCGACAATCCGCCGGGCACGGTGTGGCAGTACAGCCAGCGCGCGGTCGACCTGCTGGTCTATGTGGTGCAGCAGGCGGTCGGCGAGGATTTTCAGGCCTACGCGCAGCGAAAGCTGTTCGCGCCGATGGGCATTCCGGCCACCGACTACCACTGGGCCCGGGACCGCAGCGGAAACACCTACGGGTACGCGCATCTGGTGCTGCCGCCGGACGACTTCGTCAAACTCGGCCTGCTGATCGGCAACCAGGGCCGGTGGAACGAGACCCAGGTGGTCTCCGCCGAGTATCTGCGGCAGGCGAGCGAACCCTCGCCCGCCAAGCCGTGTTTCGGCTTCCTCGTGGTCGTCAACGGGCCCGGCTGCGCCATCTCCTTCCCCGGCCTGCCCACGGACGCGGTGGAGATGGCGGGCATGATGCGCCAGGACAACTTCATCGTGCCCAGCCTGGGCCTGCTGGTCAGCTGGACGGGGGTGACCGTGCCCGGTGACTCGGTGAGTTTCCCGCACGACGTGCTGCGGGCCGTCGTGGCCGCCTTCCGCGCGCCGCTCCTGCCGGATCCGGGCCCGTATGTCCCGCTGCCCGACGTCAGCGTGACCGATCCGATGATCTCCAATCCGGACGCGCTGCTCGGCGCGCTCGGCTTCGGACCGGCCGCCTATCCGGGCTGCAATCTCGCGACCTGCCTGGGCAAACCGCTCGCGGCGCCGTTCGGCGACTGGCCGCCGGGGTGCTACCTGCTCGGCTGTATCGGCCGCGACCCGGCGACACCCGGTATTCGCTGAGCACAATCCGGAACGCGTCTTGTTCCGAATGTTGGTGTGTAAGCACCGTCGTTTCGAATGAGGTAGCCCATGGACGCACAGCAGTCCGACACTCCGGTCAGATCCCTTCGCTTGCGCGCGACCACCCTCGTGGCGTGCGCGGCACCGCTCGCGGTCGTCGTTTTCGGCGCCGGCGCCGCCGCGGCCGACAACTCGCCGCCGGACCGGCCGGTGGTCGAATCCGCGCCGGCCCCGCAGGATCCGCTCGCATTCCTGCAATCCCTGCTCCCGATGCCACCGCCCGCGCCGGTCGCGGAGGACGTCCCGGCGCCGGTCGATCCCGAGAACAATCGCGTCCGCATCGGTGACACCCAGGTCGACCGCCCCGAGTGGCTGCCCGCCGAGACGGCCGCCCAGATCAACGACGCGGCCGGCGGCACCGAGCTCGCGCTGTCCACCGCTCTGCAATCGGCCGGGCTGGACCCGTGGCGCGCCGAACGCGTCGCGGAGGACACCCTGGGCTCGGCCGCCGTGGGCGCCGCGGTGGGTGGCGTCGCCGCCGCGCCCATCGCGTCCACCGGCGCGCTGATCGGAGCGGTCGCCGGGCTCGTCGCGGGCCTGCCGTTCGCACCCATCGGGCTGGTCATCGTGCCCGTGGTCGGCGCGGCCCTCGGTTACGCGATGGTGGCCGCCCCGTTCGCCGCCGTGGGCGCCGTGGTCGGCGCAGCTGCGGGCGCCGCCGAGGGCATGACCGCCCCCGCGCCTGCCGCCTGAGGCGAACAGCAGTTCGGTCCCGGCGCCGCGGCTCGAGCTCCTCGACCGGCGCCGGGACCGATTCATGCGCGATGGCGATCAGTCTCGATCTACTATCGGGAACAGGTTCGCCCACGCGCAGGAGGCAGCCATGCCAGCACCGAGACACCGGATCGCGCTCGCGGCGACCACGCTCGCCCTCGCCCTGACGGCGGCCTGCGGCAAGACCGTGCCGCCCGATCCGCCACCGGTCCCGGCGCCCGCCCCGATCGCGTCGACGACCATCACCATCGACGAGCGCACCTTCAGCGTGGTCCCGCCGATCCGGCCGGGCGCGGTAGTCACGGCGGTCAACAACGACCAGGTCAAGCACAGCATCACCAGCAAGCGCGCCGGCCTGTTCGACTACGAGATCGGCCCGCGGCAGACCATCACCTTCACCGCGCCCGCGGAGCCCGGCGTGCACCCCTTCTACTGCCGCTATCACGCGTTCATGGAGGATTCGTTCACCATCCGGCAGTGAATCACCCACCGAAGAGCAGGTAGAGCCCGGTGAAGGTGAATCCGACCATGAGCAGCATCAGCGCCAGCTGACCGGTGGCGCGGTGTGCCCGGGGCAGCAGCCGCAGGCAGCGGTCGTGCGCGGCGGTCACCCCGAGGATGTGGCCGGTGAGCACGGCGAGCACCTTCACAGTGGCCAGGACGGCGGGATGGGTGGACAGGAAGTAGTCGACTTGATGGTCGGCCAGTCCCGCGATGTTCCAGCCGCGATCGAAGGGGTCGGCGAGCAAAGCCAGTGTCGCCTGGCCTTTTTCGAGCAGGAAGGTCAGATAGTGGGCGATCAGGTAGCCCGCGACGATCGGGGTGATGCTGTGGGCGAGCGGGCGGGGTAGCCGGGCGCGTTCGTCCCGGCCGATCCCCGGAACGGCGCGGGCCGCCCGGATGAACAGCGTGCCGACGATCGCGATCACCGTGAGCAGACCGATTGTGCGAGTGACGGTTTCGGTGAGCGCCGAGCCGTCGCCCCGGCTGTCGACGAAGTTCGCCCACGCGGGCAGCGCGGAGAGGCTGTCGAACGCGGTCGAGCCGAGCAGGATCGCGGCCAGCGCGACCACGCCGGGCAGCACCGGGCTCGCGGCCAGATTGTGCAGCGGGGCGCGCAGCACCGGGGCGCCGGAGGTGTCACGCCCGAACACACTCAGGCGCGACAGCAGCGTGCTGTAGACCTCGAAGGGGTCGGCGCGTTCGGCCCAGGTGGTGCCGAACAGCGCCAAGCCCACCGCGGTGACGAGCACGTAGCCGAGCAGCCAGCACCCCACGGCAAGCACCGAACCCGGTTCGGGCGCGGCGAGTTCCAGCCAGACGAAGGCGAACAGTCCGATCGCCGCGGGGCGATACCCCCAGGATTCGGGATACGCCAGCACGCCCTGCCCGGGGTCGCGGCGCAGCAGCAGGCAGGCGAAACGGTGCAGCGCGCGCAGCGGGGAGAGCAGCTTCCAGACCGGGCCGAACAGCAGCGAGGCCGTCATCACCCCGACCCAGAGGTAGATGTAGAACACCCCGGGTATCGGATTCCGTTGCGGGTCGGCCGAACCGAAGACCAGCACCAGACCGAGGAAGAGCGCGACCAGCACACTCAGCACCCCGAGCACCGTCCGGAGCCACGCCGAATCGATGAGCGCGGGCAGCCGCCGCCCCGGCGCCGCCGGATCCAGGCGCGGTTCCCGCCAGGCCACCAGCAGGATCGCGAAGGAGAACGTCAGCGCCCACGCGGCGCCGATCAGCGCGTAGGACAGCGGAATCGGCAGATCGTCGGCGCCACCGAGACCGTGTGCGAGCAGCGTCACGGGCGGACCTGCAGGGTCGTCACGGTCTTACCCGCTTCGTGCAACTCCACCTCCACCTGGCCGGGAACGGTGACGGTGAACCGGAACTCCTGGCCCGCACGGGGTTCGACGGCGAAGGTGTGCGCCGGATCGGAGTGCACGTGCAGTTCGTCGGCGGTGTCGCTGTCGACCTTCAGGACGATCGGCTGTCCCACCCTGGCTTCGGCGCGACCGTTGGTGGGTTGCACTGTGCGACCGGCTATCCGGATGGCCACCGTCGTCTCCCCGCCGGTCGTCGCGGGCGGTTCCTCGGTGGTCGACGAACAACCGGAGACGAGCGCCGCGACGGCGAGCACCGTCGATCCCCACGCGCCTGTCGACCTCATCGTTCCTCCTCGCTCGCCGAGCCCTCGGCGGACTCGCGCCGCTCCGCCCGCCGGTCGCGCATCGCGATATAGACGACCACCCCGACGATCGCGAACGCGGGCGCGAACGCCGGGATGGCCAGCAGCGCGGAGTGATCGGCCAGAACATCTACTCCCGGTTCATATCTCACTGGCGAACCAGATCCACCGGCTCCGGATGGACCGTGCGCCGGTAGGCCAGATCGACCCGCGCCGCACCCCAGGACAGCGCCCAGATGAGCAGCAGCGAGCAGAGCAGCACCAGCAGCCCCGCCGCGGGCATCAGCCAGGCGGCGCTGTCGAAGGTCCGTTCCCGTTGCAGCACGGTCACTTCGCTGACGAACGGGCGGGTGAACTGCGCGTCCGCCGCCACCTCGGTCGCGCCGATACCCGGGTCGGCCGCCATGAAGATCGGCAGCGCGGTCAGCAGGCGGCCGTCGTTCAGTCGCAGCACTGTCTTCCAGCTGCCGTACACCGGAACCGGTTTCGTGGTCACGTACTGCCCGGGCCCGGTCCGGCGCAGTTCGTCGACCACCAGGCCGCGACCGGGACTCTCGGCGCCGTCGGCCCGCCAGCGGCCCAGCACCCCGCCGGTGCCGCCCTGCCAGGCCAGCACCTGCACCCACTCCGGGTCCTCGCTCACCAGGTCGGCGGGCGAGAGCGTGATCTCCGCGGTCACCATGCGGCCGCCGTTCACCGGCTCGGCATCGCGCAATCGAACTGTCGCCGTGGCGTTTTCGGGGACATCGTGGCGCAGCCCGTTGGTGGTGGCGATGGCGGCGACCAGTACCGCCCCGATCACCAGCGCGCGCCGGATCGCCGGGCGCGGCAGTTGCTCACCGCGCAGCACCACACCGAGCAGCGCGCCCAGCGCGCCGCCCGCGATACCGACCGGCACCGCCATCGCCAGCAGTTCCGGCCACATCGACGTGGGCCACGGATCGACGAACATCCGGTCCACCCACAGTGATTCGAGCCAGAGGCCGACCGTGGCGGCCGCCAGACCGGTCAGCGCGCCCCACCACACCGGCTTGCGCAGCAGCGGCAGCAGCGCCATCAACTCGACCACGATCGCGATGCCGAGGTAGAGCGGGAAGACGTTGTACGGCGCGCCGAGACCCGGGCCGACGATGACCGCGATGATGCCGCGCACCAGGAACGCGAACACCACCAGGATCAGCGTGGAACCGCGGCCGAGCGTGTAGCGCGCCGACACCAGGGCGACGGTGGCGGCGGCGACGATCAGCATCGGTTGCAGCACCAGCCGGAATTGCGGTACGCCGAAGTCGAATTCGACCTGGAACACCGACAGGCCGATCACCAGGCCGCCGAAGGCGAAGCTGCGCGCGATCCACAGGAACGGCCCGTCTTCGCGGTCCGGGTCCGGCTTGTCGGATCGCCCTTCGAATTCCAGCAGCAGGATGGCGATCAGCGACAGTCCCGCGCCGCCGATCAGCATCAAATGCGTGGGGCCCCAGAGGGTTACGTCCTGGCCGAAGAGCCGGTGCCAGATGTCGTCGAGCGGGAAGCCGATCAGCGCGTACAACCCCGCGCCGGCCATCAGGACGCCGCCGACCGGCGCGTGCCAGTCCCGGGTGATCCGGATCGCGGCCGGGCCGGGCTTCTCGTCCAGCGGCAGGATGACCGCCAGCATGCCCGAGATGAACAGAAAGAACAGGCCGACCATGATGAAGTAGTGCGCCGGGTTGGCCAGCGGACCCTCGTCCCGGCCCTGCCCGATGTGCAGGCTGACGTCCCAGATGAAGCCGAGCATCGCGGTCAGGATCGTGGTGATGAACAGTGCGATCGGCAGCGCCACCCACCCCGGCCGGTTCGAGAGCTGCCCCAGCTTGTCCGCGGCCGTCTTCAGCCAGGTGATCCGTCTGGTCCGGTGCAGATAGGCGACCCACATCAGCCCGACCGCGATCAACGTGGCCGATCCGGTGAGTATCAGCACTTGATCCAGGGCGGCGCCGCCGCCCTCGGTTCCCTGCGCGAGTACAGGCCTCATCATGGACCGCTCTTTCTGTAACCCGGAGTCTCTTGTACTAGGAGTGTGCCCGGGATCCGAGTCGGTATGCGGCGAAATCCAGACCTGGCGGAAAGGGTCAGAACAGTTCGTCGAAACGGGCCGCGAGCACCAAATATTGCTCGGCCCAACCGCTCGAGATCGCCAATTCCTGCAACGGACCGGTCGGGAGGTACAGCACGTGCAACGTGAACGGCCGCTCCCCTTGCCGCACCTGCTCGACCAGGGCGTCGAACTCCGCGAGCGCCTCGGCCTCGTCGTCCCAGGTGGACCACGCGAAATCGTTCCCCGGCAGCACCATGTACCGCCGCGTCGTGGCCAGCACTTCCAGCAGCGTCATCTCCCGAGCGTACGAGGACTGTGACAGTCTGCGAAACATGAAGCGGCACCATGAGTTCGACCATCTGCGCAATTTCCGCGACCTCGGCGGGTACCGATCCGCCGACGGCCGCACGGTGGCCTGGGGCCTGCTGTACCGGTCGGATTCACTCGGCAAACTGCGCGGTGCGGATTGGGATCGTTTCCTGGACCTCGGCGTCACCACGGTCATCGATCTGCGCTACTCCTGGGAGATCGACGCCAACGGCCGTGTCCCGCAACCGGAGCGGTTCCACTAACCCAATTGCAGCATCGAACACCGGCCCTACGACCAGGCCGGCCTCGATCCCGAGCTCGACCCGTGGCGCTATCTGGCGGACCGCTTCGCCGAGGTCGCCGCCGACGGTATCGCCGAGATCCGGCAAACCCTGGAACTGATCGCCGTCGCCGAGGGGCCGGTGGTCATCCACTGCGCCTCCGGCAAGGATCGCACCGGCCTGATCGCCGCGCTGCTGCTCACCGCCCTCGACATCGGCGACGACCAGATCCTGGCCGACTTCGCGCTCACCGAACGCGCGACCGCCCAGCTCGTCGCCGACTGGCAGGCCGCCCACCCCGGCCGCACCCTGCGCTGGCCCGCCTACGGCCGCGCACCCGCCGAGATCATGCGCCTGGTCCTGGCCGATCTCACCGCCGCCTACGGCTCACCCCGCAACTATCTGACCGGCCCCGTCGGGCTCGGCGCGCAGGTCATCGACCGGCTGCAGTCCCGGTTACTCGTCCCGCGTCCGTGAAAGCGCCGTCGACGAGAAGCGGCACGGCGGAGCTGCTTTCGAGTTCGACGGCGATCGCGACGTCGTCGGGGAAGCCGCCGGTGCGGAGTTCGCGGCCGGAGGCGGATTCGGTGACGGTCGCGGCGAGATCGGTGGCGGCCAGGTAGGAAGCGCGAGCGGCCTCGGCCTCCGGGGACAGGGGCCCGGTGTCGCCCAGAGCCGCGACGACCGCGCCCGCGCCGAGCCAGTCCTCGACGGCCGGGCGCAGCAGGTCGCGATTCGGCCAGTGTTCACCGGCGGCGATCACGGTGACGGGATTCGCGGCGGTACCCCAGCCGCGGCCGCGGATCCAGTTCGCCACCGCCGACGCGTTGCGCAGCGACGCGACGACCACCGGAATCTCCGATACCGCGGCCGAGATCGTGGAGCCGTTCGGCGAGGGCAGCACCAGCCGGTCGGCGAACGGGGCCCGGCGCAGCGCCGCGGGCGAGAGCGACCAGGGCTGCCGCGCGGTCACCGCGCGCCGCCCGACCGCCACCTGCGCACCCTGGGCCGCCGCGAAATCAGCGGCACCCTCGCGCCACGGGTACGGGAGCACGTGTGTGCCGCGCTCGACCAGCACGGTCACCGAGGTGCTGAACGAGAGCACGTCGACAACCACCACGCAGGAGCTACCGGGTCCCACCTCCTGCGCACCCGCCAAACCCCACTCGACCCGCACCCCGAAGTCGTTCTGCCGCACCCATTCCACACCTCGAGTGTCGGCTGCGGCGGCTCCGAACACCAGGGATCGGATCAGCGTGACCGGTACTCGTTCACCGGTCGAGCAGTCGGGTGGGGGCGGCCAGTTTCCAGGAGTCCGCCACGATCGCGGTCAGCTCGTCGCGATCCTCCAGTGCCGCCAAGCGCACCCGGACCCACGCGTTGTTCGCCTCGTGCGCGGCGATCCAGAACTTGTCCGGCTCCGCGAGCACCAGCTCGTCACGGTCCAGGATCGGGCACCGCACCGCCATCGAGGTCTCCTCCTCGGGCAGCGTCAGGAACAGTTTGCGCGCGACCTTGAAGATCGGCATCCCCCAGGCGAACTCCTCCGCCACCTCCGGCAGCGCCAGCGCTGCCGCACGAACATCATCACCAGTGGCACTCACCAGGGGATTCTCCCAACCCCTCTACTGTCGGTGCATGGCAACTCCCGACTTCATCCGGAACCTCCGGGCCACCGCTGGTCAGCAACTGCTCTGGCTGCCCGGGGTGGCCGCGGTCGTCCTCGACGACGCGGGACAGGTGCTGCTGGGGCGCCGCGCCGACACCGGCCGCTGGACCGTGATCGCGGGCATCCCGGAGCCCGGCGAGCAGCCCGCCGACTGCGCCGTGCGCGAGGTGTTCGAGGAGACCGCGGTGCACTGCGTCCCCGAGCGCGTCGCCCATGTGATGGCGCTGCCGCCGCACACCTACCCCAACGGCGACACCTGCCAATTCATGGACATCACCCTGCTCTGCCGCGCCGTCGGCGGCACCGCCCGCGTCAACGACGACGAGTCGCTCGAGGTCGGCTGGTTCGCGCTCGACGGTCTGCCCGAGCTGGCGCCGCACGAGCGGCGCCGCATCGAGCACGCCTTGGCCGCCGGCCCCACCTGGTTCGCACCGGCCCAGCACGCCCGGTCACCGCATGGTTCGATCAAGCCATGACCAACGACATCGATGTGCCACAGGTAGTCATCGCCAGCCGGGAGATCGCCGCGCCCGCCGCCGCGATCTTCGAGTTGATCGCGGACCCGGCACGCCAGCCCGAGTGGGACGGCAACGACAATCTCGCCGAAGCGCCCGTCGGGCAGCGGGTGCGCGACGCGGGCGCGGTCTTCTCGATGACGCTCACCAACGGCCACGTGCGCGACAACACGGTGGTGGAGTTCGAGGAAGGCCGCCGGATCGCCTGGAACCCGTCCGAGCCCGGCAAGGAACCGCCCGGGCACCTGTGGCGCTGGGAGCTGGAACCGCTGGACGAGAACCGCACCCTGGTCACCCACAGTTACGACTGGACCCGGCTCACCGACGAGACCCGTCTGCCCCGCGCCCGGGCCACCACGCCCGACAAGTTGCAGGCCTCGGTCGACCGCCTCGCGGAGCACGCCGAAAAGTCCTGAGCCACCGCCGATTGCGAGGGCGGCCGGCGGGTATTCGCACCGCAAGCCGATCGCGATCCCAAGGCGGTGTCCCGTGCGAACCATCTCCACCGATATTCCCGCCCGGTTGGATCGGCTGCCCTGGTCGCGCTGGCACTGGACCATCGTGATCGGCCTCGGGTCGGTATGGATTCTGGACGGGCTCGAGGTCACCGTCGTCGGCAGCGTGGCGGGCCGGTTGTCCGAGCCCGGCAGCGGCCTGGCCATCACCGCCGCCCAGGTTTCCGGCCTGGCGGCGGCGCTGTATGTGGCGGGCGCCGGCGCGGGTGCGCTGTTCTTCGGCTGGCTCACCGATCGGTTCGGGCGCAAGAAGCTGTTCCTGATCACGCTCGCGGTGTATTTGTTCGCCACCGCTATGACGGCGCTGTCGTTCAATATGTGGTGGTTCGTGTTCTTCCGCTTCCTCACCGGATTCGGTATCGGCGGCGAATACGCGGCGATCAATTCCGCTATCGACGAACTGATTCCGCGTAAATACCGCGGGCGCATCGACATCGTCATCAACGGCACCTACTGGCTGGGCGCGGTCGGTGGCGCGCTGCTGTCGGTGGTCGTGCTCAACACCGACCTGTTCCCCGCCGACGTGGGCTGGCGGCTGAGCTTCGCGCTCGGCGCGGTCTTCGGGCTGGTCATCCTGTTCGTGCGCCGGTCGGTGCCGGAAAGTCCGCGCTGGCAGTTCATCCACGGGCGCGAGGACGCCGCCGAAACGACGGTGGTCGATATCGAGAAACAGGTGCGCGCGAGCACCGGCGCGGAACTCGAGGACGTCTCCGATCAGCAACTGGAGATCAAGCAGCGCCGCTCCACCGGATTCGGCGAGATCGCCTCGGTGCTGCTGCGGTTGTATCCGAAGCGGGCCGTTCTCGGGTTCTCGTTGTTCATCGGGCAGGCATTCCTGTACAACGCGATCACCTTCAATTTCGCGCTGATCCTGACGAAGTCGTTCGATATCCCCAACGACCGGGTCGGCTACTACTTCGCGATCATCTGCTTTGGCAACTTCCTGGGCCCGCTGTTCCTGGGCAAGCTGTTCGACACCGTGGGCCGCAAACCGATGATCTCGGGCTGCTATATCGGGTCGGCGCTCCTGCTGTTCGGCACCGCATGGCTTTTCCACGGCGGGCACCTCAGCGCCGTCACCCTGACCGCCTGCTGGACCGCGGTGCTGTTCATCGCCTCCTGCGGTGCCAGTGCCGCCTATCTCACGGTCAGCGAGATCTTCCCGATGGAAACGCGGGCCATGGCCATCGCCTTCTTCTACGCCATCGGCACGGTCGCGGGTGGTGTCGCGGGTCCGCTCGTGTTCTCGAAACTGGCCGAGGACGGCGATCCGGGGCGGATCGCGCTGGCCTTCGCCATCGGCGCGACGGCGATGCTGCTCGCCGGGCTGGTGGAGGTGGTGTTCGGGGTGAAGGCCGAGGGGCGGTCGCTGGAGGAGTTGGCGCGGCCGCTCAGTGCGTCGGCGGAGAAGTAGGTCAACCGGTCCTGATCGGCCCGTAATCGGCTGTGCCCCAGGTTGTCTCGGATCGTGTCTCGATGGCCGCCGCGGGGGCGTCGACGATCGGCGTGAGGAGTTGCAGCTCGCCCCAGTCCCGGGTCCAGTCGTGTTCCAGGTACCCGGGCAGGGTGCGCGGCCGGGTCAGCTGGCCGGTCCAGCCGAGCGGGCCGCCGCCGGTCTCGTCCTGCCAGGTCCCCGCGACCTGAGCGTTGAGCTTGTCCGGGGTGATGCGCCAGACCGGGAGTTCCGCCACGCCGTCGCGATGGTCGAACGGTCGCTGACAGGGGAAGGCGAAGCCGGTCTGGAAGTCCGCGAGCACCGGAGCTGTGCTGCCCACCAGCGCGTTCAGCGTGGACAGGTGCGGTAGTCGTGGCGGCGTGACGGCCAGCCACTGCTTGTCCGACGGGGTATCGATATCGGCGACGAGCCGGATGGCGTTGGCGTCCTCGGGGATTCGGTCCAGGGGGACGGGGAGGTTCCGCCACATCGGAGCGCCGCCGACGGCCGGGGGCGCCAGATCACCCAGGATCTCGAGTGTCCCGTCGCCCGCACGCCGGGCGAACTCCAACCGCAACTGCCGTCCTTCGAAACGTCCAGCGACGGTGAGGATCACGGCGCGGTAGGCGGGATCATGTTGCGCGGTAGTGAGATCCAGGAGGTACCACTGGGTGGTCAGGTGCGCCCGGCGTTTCTCCCCGTTGGTGTAGCTGCCCAGCACCGGAGTGCGCCGCGGGTCCAGGCCGAAGGGCAATGCCGCTGTGCTGCCGTTGATTCCGGCAGCGGTTCGGGCCTCTTGCGGGGGCTGCGGCCGGCCGGCGCTGGGCGGACCGGCGGGACCAGGACCGTCGGGCGCGAGTTCCCCGAGGCCCTCGGCGGTGAATCCGGCGTTCTCGGCGGCGAGCCCGTTGGCGGCCGAGCCGACGTAGGGCTGCATGAGCGAATCCGCGGTGTCCGTCTCCACCAGCACGGAATCGGCCAGGCCACAGCCGTTTCCGGTGAGGCCGCGCAGATTGGACAGGCCGACCGAGTAGGCCGGGTATTGCGAATAGGCGGCGGTGGCCATGGTGCCGACCTGGAAAAGCACCAGAGCCGCGGCGGCGAACGCCAGCGGGTGCACGAGGAAATCCTTCGGCGCGGCAGGCGCGCGGAAGTACTGCCAGACCGCGACCCCGGCGAGAACTACCGCGAGCGCCAGCAACACCGTCGAGAAAGCGGCCCCCGCCAGTTGGGGAGAGCGATTCGGCCACGCCACCCCATACCCGGAGACGTACCACCACCCATTCGACCCCGTGCAGCAGAAAGCCAGCAGGAACAACAGCGCGGCACCGAACAGCGAGCGACAGTAGTCCGCGCGCACCACGCCGGCGCCCAGCACAACTACCGTCACCGCGGCGACCGCGGCGGCCAGCCCGGCATACACCCCGAGATGATGCGTCCACTTGGTCGGCGTGAACATCATCAACAGCAGCGACATGACGACCACCGCCAGGACCCGGTACACCGGGCCCCTCGCGGCCCCCCGAACCCGGCCGCCCTTCCGCAACACCACGAGCACGCACACACCCAGGCACAACAGCATCACCAAGATCCCGAACCGCCGCGCCAGCGAACCATCCGGAGTCAGCGAAACCAGCGACTCCCACCGCGTCGGCTCCTCGAACCAGGCCAAATCCGGCCCGATCAACCGCCGCACCCGCACCGCCTCCAGCACCGACGCGAACGTCTGATCGGCGAACACCACAACCAGTACGACGGTGCCAGCGGCGAGAAGCGGCAGCGCCAGCACGAGATAGCCCAGCCTCTTTACAGGTCTGTCGATCCCGCGCAGAACTTGTCTGGCACCGGCGAAAAGAGCTGCAAGGCAGATCAATCCGCTCGGACCGGCGGCGAGCGCGAAGGCTGCGGTCAGGATCGCTATCGCGGCGGGGAGCAGGCGACGGGTGGCGATCGCGCGTTCCATCGAGCACCACGTGAGCAGGGCGCCCAGGGCGATCAGCGGCTCCGGGCGCAGGCCGTTGTTGTAGGGCAACCAGATCGTCAGGAACACCAGGCCGGCGCTCCACCGGGCCGTGGCATTCGATCGCACCCGGGAACCCAAACGCGGCAGCACTTCCCGGCTGAGCACCCACCAGCACAGCAGGCCGGTGAGCAGCGCGGGTAGCCGCAGCCACAGGCTGGCGTCGCTGATTCGCGTCAGCCACGCCAGCACCTCGTACGGCCATCCGAACGGCGCTTCCGCCACCCCGAACCAGCGGTAGTAGTTGGCCGTATACCCGGCCTCCCGCGCCGCCTCCGCCATGACGCGGATATAGCCGTCATCGGAGGTATTGGCCCCGATCACGTGCCATACCAGCAGAATTCCGCCCACGGCGCCGTCCAGGCGGGTGACCCGCCACCAGCCGACCGGAAGAAACCGCCGCGTCCGACGCTCCTCCGCGCCGTCGAGACGATGCAGGCAGATCAGCGCGAGGAGCGTGCCCAGCACCGCGCCACCCATCGCCGCGATCTTCACCGAGCTCGGGCTGGAAGAGAATCGGGTGTCGAGCTCCGCGCGCAGACGCGCGTCACCCAACTGCGTCCGATCCAAATCGGTATACAAACCCACGATTTGAGGCCGCACATCCTCGGACACCGTCTTCCGGAACGGCGTGCCGTCCGATCGTGAAATCCCAGAAAGCTCAGCTGTGGTGCCCGACGCGGCGGAGTGCACACTGAGCGCCCCGCACAACTCGGTCCCCGCCGCTTTCTCGACCTCGGCCACCACGCCACCCGGCAGCCCCTGCGTCCCAGCCGAATTCGCACCCGGCGCGGTCACGGGTCGCTGCACCCCAGGAGGCGGGACGGACTCGGGCTCCGAATCGACGCCGGAGGGCAGCTGAACTCCCGGAGATTCCGAGCCCATCGGCGGCGGATACGGCGCACCCACGGGGCCTTCCGGAGGCGGCGCACCGCCGGATGGGGGCGCGGTGGGGCCGGGCGGCGGCGTTCCCTCCCCTTCCGGAGCACTGTTGTCGAACACCGGCCCCCCACCGGTGATTTCCGCGATCGCGGCGGTCAGCAGGGGCGTACCGCGTAGCGAGACGGCGAGTGTGCGCCCGATCCCGGCGCGTTCCTCGATCCGGACCAGCAGTCCCCTGTCCCCCGCCCCCGGCACGGTCGAAACCACCGTCCCGCCGGGCAGATCGCGCAGTGTGGTGCAGCCCACGCTGAAATCCAGATTCCGGGCTGTATAGCCGACCAGCGGCGCGGTGACCTGAGTCGCATGGGTTTGCGGCCACTCCAGGCTCGCGAATTGCTGCCGTACCGGGAGCAGCGGTGTCAGCACCGCCAGCAGTACACCGAGACCCCCCGAGATGACGGCGATCAGGTGTACCCGGGACAACCCGGGCGAATCCGCACGCACGAATCAGGATGCTAGCCATACCCGGCGGGAAAACCGAGGGCACATTTCCCCGAGCCCGATCGTCCGCGACGACGTAACGTCGAGAATATGGCGGATTTGGTCTTGGGCCCGGTGTTACGGCACGTCGACGCGACCTCGGCGACCGTGTGGGTGGAAACCGACACGGCGTGCGAGGTAGAGGTGCTGGGGCAGCGGGCCCGGACGTTCCAGGTCGGCGAGCTGCATTTCGCGCTGGTCTGCCTCGACGGTTTGGAGACCGGCGCCTCGATTCCCTATCAGGTCGCGCTGGATGGTGAAACGGTCTGGCCCGAACCGGATTCGGAGTTCCCGCCGTGCCGTATCCGCACCCAGCCGGTGCGTACGATCCTGTTCGGCTCCTGCCGCGCGGCCAAGGCCACCCCGGGTGTCCTGGAGGCCGACAAGGTCGGCCCCGACGCCCTGGACGCCTACGCGCTGCGAATGCGGGACCTGCCCGAACAGCAGTGGCCGGATGCCCTGATGCTGCTCGGCGATCAGGTCTACGCCGACCAGCCCACCCCGCAGGTGGAGCAGTGGCTGGCCGAGCGGCGCAACGGCGAGGAGCCGGAGAAGGAGGTGGTGTCCTTCCGCGAGTACGCCGAGCTGTACCACGAATCCTGGTCGGATCCGGAGATCCGCTGGCTGATGTCGACCACTCCGACCTCGATGATCTTCGACGATCACGACGTGCGCGACGACTGGAACACCTCGCGCACCTGGCGCGAGCAGATGGCCGAGAAGCCGTGGTGGCGCGGCCGCATCCGGGCCGGCCTGGCGTCGTACTGGGTCTACCAGCATCTGGGCAATCTCGGCCCGGACGATCTGGAACGCAACGACCTCTACCGCGAGATCACCAAGGCCGGCACCGATGTTCAGGAGCTGCTGGAGGATTTCGCCGAGCACGCCGACAAGGAGGCCGACGGCCGCAAACCCACCCGCTGGTCCTACCGCCGCGATTTCGGCCGGATCCGGTTGCTGGTCGTCGATACCCGCAGCGGCCGCATCCTCGACGGTGAACGCCTGATGGTCGGCGACGAGGAGTTCGACTGGATCGAGGCCAACGCCGCGGGTGATTTCGACCACTTGCTGATCGGCTCCTCGCTACCGTGGCTGATGCCACACGCCGTGAGCCATCTGCAATCGCTCAACGAACGGGCCGCGAGCCTGCCGGGCCTGCGCGGCCGACTAGGCGAGCTGGTCAGACAGGCCGCCGACCTGGAGCACTGGCCCGCTTTCCGGGCTTCCTTCGAGCGCCTGGCCGCCCTGATCCACCGGCTCGGTTCCGCCGCGGACGCCCCGAGCACCATCTGCGTCCTGTCCGGCGACGTCCATCACAGCTATGCCGCCCGCGCCGACTATGCCGAGCCCACGAAATCCACGGTGCTGCAATTGGTCTGCTCGCCGGTGCACAACGATCCGCCGAAGCGTTTCCACGCGCTGTTCGCGCTGTCCTGGGCCCGCCCGATCGCCGCGGCGCTGCGCAAGCTCGCCGACAAGCGCGGGATTTCGCCGGATCCGGTGCAGTGGCAGAAGGTGAGCGGCCCGCACTTCGGGAATTCCATTGCTTCCCTGGTGATCGACGGCCGCGCCGCCACCTTCGTGCTGGAGACCGCCCGCCCGGACGAGGGCCTGATCAAGGTGGCCGAGCTCGACCTGCAAGCAAACGCGTAGCACGCAGTAGGCTCCGGACTCATGGCCCTGAGCGCAACCCTGCACACCTTCGCTGTCCAGCTCGCCGACGTCGACCGCGGCGTCTACGAGGAGCTGGACCTGCGGGTCGCGCGGCATCCCTCCGAGACGGCCGAGTTCATGCTGACCCGGCTGCTGGCGTACTGCCTCGAATACACCGACGGCATCACCTTCAGCGAGGGCGGCGTCTCCTCCACCGATCAGCCCGCCGTACTGGTGCGCGACCTCACCGGCCGGGTCACCGCCTGGATCGAGGTCGGCGCGCCGGATGCCGAGCGGCTGCACCGCGGCAGCAAGCTGGCCGGCCGCGCGGCCGTCTACACCCACCGCGATCCGGTCAAGGTGCTCGCGCAACTGACCGGCAAGCGCATCCACCGCAGCGCGGACATCCCCGTCTACAGCTTCGACCGGGCCTTCATCGACGAGGCGGTCGCCGCCCTGGACCGCCGCAACGCCGTCACGGTGTCGATCACCGAGCGTGAGCTGTTCCTCGAGCTGAACGGGGTCGGCCTCAGCACCGCGATCGAGGCGCATCACATCCCCTGATCCGGCAATTGCGCGTACCGAAATGGCTTGCGCCGCATCGTGATAACACATTCGTTAACTTTGTTAATCACATGATCGCGACCTATTGATTATTACAATTGCACGGCCGGTCGAGCTCGAAATATTACGGCGGCATCGGAATTCCGCCGGAATCGATAGTGCTCGCGCGGATCCAGTCGTATCGTGGTTCTGCACAGACCCCTGGGTCTGCGCTGTTGGATGTGGCGGGGAGGCGCCAACTCTCATTCGCAGGATTGCAAAGGAGAAAACCCGTGAAATCAGAACTTTCCGCCGCGAAGTGGTTCAAGAGCCGGCGCAGTGGCGCGTCCCGGGATTGTGTCGAGGTCGCCTTCCTCGACACCGGGCGAGTCGGCGTGCGGGACTCGAAGAACCCCTCCGGCCCGGCCTTGGTATTCACCCCCGGCGAGTGGACCGCGTTCACGACGTCCATCGCGTCCGGCACATTCGACCGGTAACCCCACCGCGGCGATCCTTCGCCGGCCCATGGTCATCCGAGCGGGCGAAGGATCGCTGTGGTTACCTCGGCGGCACCCCGCCCGGCGGCGGCTGACCGTCGGCCGGCGGCGCGGGCGGCGACCCGCCGTGCGGCACCGGCCGTCCGACGTACTTGGCGATCTCGGGTACCAGCCGATTGGCCACCTGCTGCCAGTTGCCCCAGTTGTGCACGCCGATGGCCGGGAAGTCGTAGGTGACGTTCTCGGTGTATCCCAGTTCGGTCAACCGCGCCTGGAACGCGCGCGTATTGGCCAGGGCGATCGACTCCAGCGGCATGCCCTGCAGCACCGCGTCGGCCGAGGCGAGGTCCTGCTGCGCAGGCTGCCCGCTGCCCGCCGAAATGTAGAGGCGAGTCCGGTTCGCCAGCAGCTTCGGGGCGAACTGATACGGATCCATCCGGGCCCACTGCGGGCTACCCGCCGGCGCCATCGCGTCGATGTTGTACCCACCGGCCGCGATCATGGCCAGCCCCAGCGCTTCCCGCATCCCCGGCGCCGACATGTGCAGGTAGCCGGACAGCGAGCCCGCGTAGCCGAACTGGTCCGGATGGTAGGCCGCCAGCAGCAGCGCCGCACTGCCGCCCATGGACAGTCCGAAGACCCCGTTGCGTTCCGTGGCGAAGCCGAGCCGCTCGGCCAGCGCGTCCTTGAGCGTCCGGGTCAGGAAGGTCTCCCAGACGTAGCGGCTGGTCTTACCCGAGGTCTCGGCCCAGCCCGATACCGCGGACCCGGAATCCGAACCGGGCAACGCGTTTCCGTCCGGATTGACGCCGTGGAAACTGCTCGGCTCGGCCCAGTCGACATAGAAACTGGACTGCCCGCCAACCGGCAGCACCACATTCACATCGAACGCGGCCAGCGCGGCCGGAATGCCGGTGTATTCCTCCCAGCCGTTCATATCGGATTCGGCGCGCTCGCCGTCGAGCAGGTACACCACCCGATCGGTGTTACCGTCGGCCGCCCGCAGAATGCGGGTCTTGATCTGCCCCATGCTGGAATCGACGAAGAAGTCGAAGGCATCGGGATTGTATTCCGCCGTCGCGGGCGCCGCCGATACCCCGAACGGCAACAGCACCGCCGCTATCGCACCGGCCAGGACGCGCCCGAGCGTTCCACCCCACATAGTCGGCCATGACCTTTCCGCCGCGCGCCCGCGAACCCGGCCGCGTCCCCACGCTTCCGGGATGCAGACTACCGCGCCGCGAATTCCGATGCGACGCTGAATAGTTGGCGGAACGACTCAGAGGCAGTTGAGGCAGGTGCCGGCGCGGGGCAACTGCATGAAGCACTGCGAGCACACGGCCTCGCGGGCCGGCTGCGCAGGCTCGGCCGCGGCACCGGTGTGGGTGACCTGCGTGGTCATCTTCGCGGCCGGACGGCGGCGGCTGGCGACCTTGGGGGTCAGCGGCGGGACGGTGAAATCCTCGGGCATTTCGGCGCCGTGGAATTGGTAGCACTGCCAGCGGGCATAGGCGGCGTGTAATTCGAGATCGTCCGGGACGGGCAGCGCGGCCAGCTCGAGGACGTACTTGTAGGCCTCGCCGACGGTGTGGTTCTGCCGCACGCACAGCGCGGTCAACGGCGGCTCCCCCGCCTTGTGACAGCGGCGCGCGACCTTGCGCAGAATCGCTTCCATCCAGGTGCGGGTCGGCGCGGCGGTGTGCACGCCGGACACCTCCTGCACGCGCTCGGCGAGTTCCGTCACGGTGATGAAATAGCCGTATCCGGTGGCGATTTCGGCCAACTCGGTGTGCGCGGCCAGTGCCCAGGCCACGGTCGCGTCCTTCAAGGGCACCGGAGTCCGGTCGCCTGCCTGCCATGCCGCCGCCACCGTGGATACACCGCTTCTCGTCACCCGAACAAGTTAGCGCTTCACCCCGCCCCGCGACGAATGGCCTGGGCGAGGCGTTGCGCGTGTCACTGGTCCGGCCGGCTCGCTCTGGCCGAGATCGCGGGCCGATACCGCCGGGTACGGTGCGCGCCAGCGCCGAAATACGGCACCTTGCCGGCGGCCGCGGGCTTACGCTATTCGCAGCGCAATTCCCCGTGCGCGATCTGATTCCACCAGAAGGTCGATGCCATGCCGAATTATTACGGACCGGGCAGTATTGTCGAATATCAGGGCAATCGGTATGAAGTACTAGGGGTTTCGTTCAGTTATCCCAATGGCGTGGAGACCCTCAATGGCCACGACATCGCCCCGGTCGGCGGCGGCGCCATTGTCAATTCGGTGCCGACGAGTGCGCTGACACTAATTACTCCGCCACCGTCCACCGCACCGCCGGAGTCGGCCGCGCCGCCACAACTGACCCTCGAACAAGCGAAAGCCGAAGCCGCGGTGCGCGGTTACTACCTGCCGGGCAGCGTCGTCGAGTACCAGGGCAGGCAGTTCAAGGTCGCCGGTGTCTCGATCGGCTATCCCGGCGGCGTAGCGACGGTGAACGGCCACGATCTGATTCCGGTCGGCGGCGGCGCGGTCGTCAATCTGGTGCCCTACAGCGCGTTGACCCTGCTCACGCCCCCGGCGCCGCGCGCACAGCAACCGGCACCGCCCCCGCGCCCGACCCAGCCGGCCCCGCAGCCCACGCCGCAACCCGCGCCCGCGCCGCCGGCCTCCGGCTCCACCGTGGACCTGGCGACCAATGTGGTGGTCACCTCCTCCAGTTCGACGATCGGCAAGGTCCGCGCCACCGTCCGCAATCCGAACGGCGCCGCCTCGGGCCCGGCCACCATGACCATCGTCGTGCACCCGGTCCAGGGCTTCTCCTACAAGGCGGGCGCCGGCGGTGACTGCACCAGCAGCTTCATCCCCAACACCTCCGACAGCCAGTTCGTGTGCACGGTGCCGGCGATCGCGGCGGGCGGGCAGTACACCCGCGATATCGAGGTGGAGAACCTCTCGCACCAGGGTCCGCGCTACGTACAGGTCAGCGTGACCACCCTGATGACCGGCGATCCGAACAGCGCCAATAACCGAGCCGGGGTAACGCTGACCCTGACCAGCTAGCTCGGCTACCCGGCCTCGGGGAAGGCGGTCTCGTGCAGGGACCGCCACCGGTAGCCGAGTTCGGAGCCGGTCAGCACCGCGGTGACCATGCGCCGCGCGCGCATCTCCCCGTGCCGGTACTCGGCCACGAAGCGGACCGCGACAACGGCGTCGTCGTTCGCCAGTTCTTCGACCTCGGAGATCTCGATCCGCAGACCCGGCTGCACATTGCGCACCGACCACACTCCGGTCAGCAGCGCCTCCCGGTCGACCACCTGCGCGAGAATCGTGACCGCCGTGAACTTCTCGTGCAACGCCTCGGCGAACCGGTCGAACACCTTCGGCGGCGCGTCCGAGCCCATCCACTCGGCCAGGTCCGAATGCAGGGCCGCCACCACCTCGGCCGACCCCGCGGGCGTGCCCGCCGCGGCCGAGGGCGAATCCTGCTCGCGCGACCGTCTGCCCATCCCGCCATCCTCCCGCAATTTCGCCCCGACCAGCAAGATCGTTTTCAATTCGGCTGTGCCGCTGACCTATTGCACACAAGCCCCAGGAAGTCCGGGCTCGGCTCGAGTCGGGTCCGGCCCCGCGCTGTGGCACTATTCATCCGAGGGGGACCTGCCCCGAGGACCCAGCCGAGTGAAGATGAGCCGCCGCACCCGACGCCGCACGCTGACCGCGGTCCAGCGCCAGACCGCCCAGCTACAGCCGTTCACGCTCGCCGAGTTCGGCACGATCCTGGCCGCTGCCAGCGGCATTCCGGTGCGCATCGCGGCGAGCTCGGCCCTGCCGTCCGCCGTCGCCGGGCGCTGGGTCCGCACCGATTCCGGTGATCTGATCGAGTACGACGCCGACCTGCCGGAGATCGCGCGCATCAACACCGTGCTGCACGAGGCGGGCCATATCCTGCACGGCCACACCAGCGTCGAGCTCCGCCTGGACGCCGGCCAGGCCCTGTGTTCCATCGTCAGCCCCGCCGCCATCGGGAACTTCGCCCGGGTCCGGTATCGATCCGCCTACGAATCCGACTGCGAACGCGAAGCCGAGGCCTTCGCCCGGCAGACGCTGCGCACCATTCTGTGGAGCGATGTCGACACCGGGGAAGCCGCGGATATCCGGGGGGCGCTCGGCTTTCCCCGCACCCGAATCGAGTAGCCGCGTGGGATTGTTCACCGCCGTCGTCTCCCTGCTGATCCTGTTCGGGGTGTGCGCCCTGCTCTGGCAGCTGACACCGCAGGGTGCGCGCGGGCAGCGCGCGCCCATCGTGATCCTGCTGCTGCTCTCGCTCAGCTTCGTGGTGCTGACCCCGGTGGCCGAGGCGTTGTTCGCGGCGGTCTGGGTCAACAGCGCCTACCTGTTCAGCCATCTGTGCGGCCTGAGCGCCGTCGCGCTGACCACCTTCTACTGGGGCCATGCCCTCGCCGCGACGCCGCCGAACCGGCAACGGGTGCTGCTGACCCGCGCGCTGTACGGCGTGGTCGCCGTCGTCCTCGTGTACCTGTTCGCGACCTCGCCGCAGCAGCCGCACGGCCTGGGTTTCGCGCGCGAGTTCGACGACAGTCCGCGCATCCAGCTCTACTGGATCATCCAGGCGCTGATGATGATTCACGCGACCTGCACGCTGGGCATCGTCGCGGCGCGGGCCAGCGCGCGCGAACGGCACTGGCGGCGCGTGCTGCTGAGCCTGCTGGCGGGTGTGGTCGTGGTGTACAGCCTGTACGAAGCCTGGGTGATCGTCGTGGTCACCGTGTGGCCGGCGCTGCCGCCCCCGCGGGCGCAGCTGCTCACCACCGCGTTCCAGATCGTCGCAAGCCTGCTGCTGGTGACCGGGAGCGTCGGGCCGGGGCTGCTCGGCGCGGTCCGGAGCACCCGGCTGGCGCGTTCCTATATCGGCGAGCTGACACCGCTGCACGAGTGGCTGACGCGGCGCTACCCGCAGGTCCGGTTCCGCGTATCGGCCAGCCGGCGTGCGGAAACCCGCGTCACCGACATGCTGATCGAGATCAGCGATGCCCTGCGGCTGCTGCAACGCGATGTGCCGCACCTCGCGGCCGCGCACGGACTGGCCGACCACACGATCCGCACCAGCGCGCGCGACAGCACCCACTGCGCCGCATACGAATTGGCCGCCGCGCGGCTGTTCAGCGGCCGTCTTCCCCAGTTACCGGAGCAGACCGCTCCTCTTCACGATGCTGTAGCATGACGCACACTCGACGGTGAGCCCGAAAACATTGAGGAGCGCGGCATGGGAGAAGCAGCCTTCTCAGACCGCTTGGAGTATCTGTTCCGCACGATGCCCAACCCCGACGGCAGGCGATACACCGCCGACGAGGTCTCGCGCCGAGCCACCGCGCAGGGCTTTCCGATCTCGGCCGTCTACGTGGCCCAGCTGCGCTCCGGCCTGAAGCAGAATCCGTCGTTGAAGCATGCCACCGGCCTGGCCGCGGCGTTCGGCGTCGATATCCGCTTCTTCACCGACGACGACGCCTGGCAGCGCGGGCGCCAAGAGATCGAGTATCTGCGCCTGAGCACCGCGCCGGGCCTGGAGGCGATCGCCTTCCGCGCGATGGATCTGTCCCAGCAGTCGCTGGCCTCGCTGATCGACTACCTCAAATTCCTGCGTGTGCAGGAGGGGCTCCCGGCCGATCCGCCGGACCTGCCCGAAGCCCGATCGTGACCCATTCAGACCGAAGTTACCGATTTGTGGCGCGAGTCACAGGTTCGACACAGTCCGGAAAACCGCGCGCCGACCGGGCGATCACCGGGACTTTGACCTAGATCACAGTCCGTTTCGCACGCTTATGAAACTTTAAGTTACTTTTCAGCAACATTCCCTTGGACACTTGACCATAGGTGCTCGGTCGAGGACCTGCGGCCCCGGAAACGGGACCGCGCCACTGAGGGAAAGCAAAGTTATGAAGTTCAGCAAGATCGCCGCAACCTCGGCTTTGGTTATCGCGGCTCTCGGCATCGCTACCGGCACTTCGCATGCCGAGCCGGCCCCGTCCCCGGTCATCCCGTCGTTCCTCGACGGCGTGAACCAGGGCGTCCAGCAGGTGCTGCCCAGCATCGGCTGGAAGACCTCCATCGAGGGCGATTCGGTGGTCGTCGAGACCGACGCCGGCTCGCTCACCACCGACAACGGCCAGTTCCAGGTGCGTGACGACAGCGGCAACGTGGTCGTCGGCCTGCCGCTCGCCTACACCCTGAACGATCTGGAATACCCGATCAACGCCAGCGTCGACGGCCTGCGCGCCACCCTGACCCCGGTCAAGGACGCGGGCGCGGCCCATCCGGTCGGCCTGCGCCACGATGTCGTCAAGCAGGACGCCTTCGATGACGCCGTCTCCGCCGCGGCCACCCAGTTCGGCATCATCACCGCCATCGGCACCCTGATCGGCACCATCGTCGGCGGCGGCTTCGGCTGCGCCGTCGGCGGTGCGGGCGGCCTGATCCTGGGCCTGCCGATCCTGGACCTGGGCGGCGCGACCGGCATCGCCGGCTGCCTCGCCGGTGCCGCCGTCGGCATCCCGCTGGGTGCCGCCGCCGGTCTCGTCATCACCGGCGTGCCCGCGGCCATCGTGGTCGGCATCGGTTTCGTCAACCGGATCAACGCGCCCGAGAACCAGTAGCGCGCCGATCTTCCGGCCCGGCCCGCACCCGCGGGCCGGGCCGTTCGCGTTCCGCCCGACCCGGGCCGCGACTGAGTCACCGCGCCCGGGTGGCCACGATTCCCGCGATGATGATGCGCAGCCCGCGGTCGAACTCGTCGTCGGGGTCGGCGCTGAAACCGCCCGCGACCAGCTGCGCGGTGCGCGGGTAGCGCTGCGGGTCGACCAGCTGTGAGTACTCGTCGTAGGGGTTGTCGCCGCCGTATTCCGTGCCCGTGCGGGACTGCTCCTCGATGACGAACCCGACGGTGTAGTGGAGCATGATCGGAAACACGCGCTCGGCGTCGGCGGGCGCGAACCCCGCGTCGTCGAGCATGCGCAGCGTCAATTCGATGGTGCGCCAAAGGTGTTCATCGTCGATGAAGGTGCCCGCGAGCACCTTCGCGCCGTCGCGGTAGCGCAGCATGGCCCGGCGCAACCGGGTGGCCAGCCCGGTCAGCCAGTCCTGCCAGTCCTCACCCTGCCGCGGCGCCTCCACCCCGGTGACGGCCGCGACGAACACCGCGCGCGCCATCGCGTCGAGCAGTTCGCGCTTGTTCTTGACGTGCCAATACAGCGCGGGCGCCTGCACATTCAGCGCCGCGGCCACCTTGCGCATGGTCAGGCCGTCGAGGCCGAGCTCGTCGAGCAGGCCCAGCGCGGCCTCGGCGATCGCCTTCGTGTCGAGCTTCGTATCCCTCACGGTTGACACCTTAACAATGTTCTGTTCTCCTTAACAACGTTAAAGAGCTTAACAGCGTTAAGGAGACGGATCATGGAAACCACCGAGGTAGTCATCGCGGGTGCCGGGCCGACCGGGCTGATGCTGGCCCTCGAGCTGCGGCGCGCCGGGGTGCGGGTACTCCTGGTCGACGGGCTCGCGCAGCGCACCGGCGAGTCGCGAGCCGGGGGCCTCCACGCGCGGACCATGGAACTGCTAGAACAGCGCGGGCTGCTCGACGCGCTGCTCGCGCAGGGGCGCACCATGCAAGCCGGGCACTTCGGCGGGCTGCCCTTGGACTTCAGCGATTTCGATACCCGCCACCCCCACATGTTGGCCGTCCTGCAATCGGTCATCGAACGCGAACTGGACAGCCGTGCCACGGAATCCGGTGCCCCGGTGCGGTGGAGTACACCGGTCACCGGGTTCCGGCAGGACGCGGCGGGTGTCGAAGTAGAACTCGGCGACCGTAGGATTCGGGCCGCCTATCTGATCGGCTGCGACGGCGGGCGCAGCGCGGTCCGCAAGCTCGCGGGCATCGACTTCACCGGCACCGACGCGACCATGACCGGCATGCTCGCCGACGTCGAACTCGCCGACCCACCGCCCGCGCAGTTCTTCGGCCGCAGGCAGGGCGCCGGCGACTTCTCGGCGATCCAGTTCGAGCCCGGCTGGTACCGCCTCATCCTGCACCGCCACGATCTGGTGGCCGAGCGCGGCGCCACGCTGTCCTTCGAGGACTTCCGCCGCTACTACACCGAGACCGCGGGCACCGACTTCGGAATGCACAGTCCGCGTTGGGTTTCGCAGTTCGGTGACGCGGCTCGCCAGGCCGTCCGCTACCGGGCCGGCCGGGTCTTCCTCGCCGGTGACGCCGCCCACGTCCACTTCCCGGCCGGTGGCCAGGGCCAGAATCTGGGTATCCAGGACGCGGTCAACCTCGGCTGGAAGCTCGCGGCGGTGCTGCGCGGCAACGCCTCCGACGCACTGCTGGACACCTACGAGAGCGAACGGCACCCGGTCGCGGCGCGCGTGCTCCAGAACACCCGCGCCCAGACCGCGCTCCAGCGTCCCGGAGCGCATTCGGATGCCCTGCGCCAGACCATGAGTGAGCTCATCGGCATGGACGAGGTGCGCCGGCGGCTCGGTCTCATGATCACGGCGCTCGACATCCGCTACGACAGCGAGGGTGCGCACCCGCTGTGCGGCCGCCGCGTCTCCGATGCCGAACTCGACGGGGGCACCCGGGTCCATCGCGTCCTTTCGACGCGCCCGACGCTGTTGAGCAGCAACGGAACCGAGGTGCCGCCGGGCTGGAAGGATCGCGTCGACACGGTGCACATCGTGAGCGCGGAACCGGCCTGGCAAGTACCCGGCCTCGGCGAAATCCCCGCTCCCGCCGCCGTTCTCGTCCGGCCCGACGGCTACGTCGCCTGGGCGTCGGACACGGGTGACGCGGGGTTGACCGACGCGCTCACCACCTGGTTCGGCGCCTCCACCGAACCACGGTGGCCCGGTGTGTGATCGGGGACCCGGGATGGCTCCCGCGGTGGCACGATGGGAGCCGTGTCCTCGTTACATCCCACGTATCCGGTTCGCACCGAGCGGCTGTTGCTCCGCCCGCTGACGACCGGCGACGTCGACGCCCTGCTCACCTACCGCAGTCGGCCGGAGGTCTGCCGGTACGTGCCGTTCGAGCCGATGACCCGCGAACTGATCCTGGAGCGGCTCGAAACCCTCTGGGCGAATACCGGGCTCACCGATGAGGGGCAGGCGCTCACCCTCGGGATCGAGGTGGCGAGCACCGGCGCCCTCATCGGCGACGCGATCCTGTTCTGGCACAGCAAGCTGCACGGCGCCGGCGAGATCGGCTACGTCCTGCATCCCGACGCGAGCGGGCACGGCTACGCCACCGAGGCGGCGCACGCCATGCTGCGCCTGGGCTTCGAGGAACTCGGCCTGCACCGCATCGTCGCGCGCCTGGACGAGCGCAACACCGCCTCCGCCGCCGTCGCCCGCCGCCTGGGCATGCGCGCGGAAGCCCGGCTGGTCCACAACGAGTTCTTCAAGGGCGAATGGGCCACCGAACTCGACTTCGCCCTGCTGGAAAGCGAATGGCCCCCGACAATCGCTCCGGAAGATCCCTGATCTAGCCCGGCTGGTACGCCGCGACGAACGCCGTATCCACGCCCAGTACGCCGAGGCGCGTGGCGCCGCCGGGATCGCCGAGCGCGGCCTCGCGGCCGGGCAGCACCTCGGTGAAGAAGCGCGCGTTCTCGGCCACGAAGACCTCTTCCCCGGCGGGCATGTCGTCCTCGTAGTAGATCGCCTCCACCGGGCAGGCCGGTTCGCACGCGGAGCAGTCGATGCATTCGTCGGGGTTGATGTAGGCCATCCGGTCGCCGACGTAGATGCAGTCGAGCGGGCATTCCTCGATGCAGGCCCGGTCCAGCACGTCGACGCAGGCTGCTCCGATGACGAAAGTCATGATGTCTCCTCGGTTTTCCCTGCCCGCACGGGACAGAGTTCCACCCTCACCGCCCGCGTCCCGCTCCGGTAGACACCGAAAGCCGAGCACCTCATCAGCCCGGCTTATGGCCCGATGCCGCATAATCCCCGCATGACCCTCCCCCCGGGCACACCCGACCTGGAGGTGCTCGATCTCCTCGTCTCGGTCGCCGAGCTGGGCAGCCTCGGCGCCGCCGCCCGCCGGCACGCCATCAGCCAGCCCGCCGCGAGCATGCGGATCGCCGCGCTGGAACGGCGCCTGCACCTGCGGCTGCTCGACCGCGGGCCCACCGGCTCCGTGCTGACCGAGCCGGGCCGCGCCGTCGTCGCGCACGCCCAACCGGTGCTCGCCGCGGCGCACGCCTTCAGCTCCGCCGTCGCCGCGCTGCAAGCCGCCGACCGGCCCAGATTGCGCATCGCGGCCTCGAAAACCATTGCCGATCACCGGATGCCGCACTGGCTCGCGGCGTTGCGGCAGGCCCGGCCCGAGGTCACGGTGGCACTGGAGGTGGGCAACTCCCGGCAGGTCGAGGCGTGGGTACAGCAGGCGCAGGCCGACGTCGGGTTCGTCGAGGGTCCGCACGCCCCGGTCGAACTCGCGAGCCGGGTGCTGGGCGCCGACGATCTGGTGGTCGTAGTCGGGCGCGGTCATCCGTGGGCGCGCCGCCGCGAGCCGCTGACCGTGCGCGAGCTGGCCGGTACGGCGCTGCTGTGGCGCGAACCCGGCTCCGGCACCCGCGACACCGTGTGGGAACTGCTCGCCGCCGAGACCGAACCTCACTCCCCCGCAGCTGAATTGGGTTCCACGGCGGCGATCCTGACCACCGCGCGCACCGGCACCGCACCCGCGGTCCTGAGCCGGCTCGTCGCCGGTGCCGCCCTGGCCGCGGGCGACCTGATCGAAATCCCGCTCGCCGACGCGGTCCTGACCCGGAACTTTCGCGCCGTGTGGCGCCGCCGGTCCCCACCCGCGGGCCCCGGCGAACTGCTCGTTCGCTACGCCGAGGGCATCGAACAGCACGGACCGGCCTGATTCTCCCGTGCGGCCGCGAGTCGCCCGGACTACGGTTGTCCGGTGGCAGATTTCGCGGAGGACATGCCGGACTGGCCCGCTGCGGGCCCGCGCTTGCGCCCGGTGCTGCGGCCGGTCACCTACGGCATCGAGCTCACCCCGCGACCGCTGTCGCGCCCCGTATTCCCGTTCGTCCACGAGTTCGTCGCGCTGGACAAACCCGAATCGCGGATCATCGTCTCGGCGGATTCCCTCGCGCGGTGGGGCGTCTCCGCCGACGAGGTCTTCGCCACCGCCCGCGCGAATCTGGCCGCCCTGGTCGAACCGCACGACGGCGCCGGTGACAGCGTCCTGCGCTACGTCGATGACGGCAACGCCTACTTCGCCTCCTGGCTGCTGGCGCCCGGTTGGCTGGCGTCCTTCCGCGCCGGCTACGGCGACCGCCGCCCGGTCGCCTTCATGCCCGACACCGACAGCCTGATCGTGGTGCCCGATGTACCGGCGCTGCTCGCCCGGACCTACGAACTGGCCGAGGAGCAGTACCGCGGCGCCGAGCACCGGCTCTCGCCGCAGGGCTACACCCTCGACGCGCGGGACACCGTCGTCCCGTTCGATCAGGCCGGCCCGCACGAGCAGCTGCCCGCCGCCCGGCGCGCGAGCCGCGGCCTGGCCGCCGCCGAGTACGCGATCCAAACGCACTGGCTCCGAGAAACTTTCGAGGACCAGTACGAAATACCCGAGTACGACTTGGAGCCCGCCTATGTGGCGGCGGCCCAGTTCGTCAGCACCACCGACGGCCCCTGCACCCTCACCGTTTGGGGCGAGGACGTCGACTACCTGCTCCCCCACACGGACTACGTCGCCTTCTGTCAGGACAGCGAATCAGGCGGCATAGAAAGGCTTTTCGAGGTTCCCTTCGCCGCCGTCACCGAAATCACCGGTCTCACACCGATCCCCGGCATGCATCCGCCCCGCTACGAGATCCGCGGCTGGCCCGCGCCCGAGCAGCTCGCCCGGCTGGCACAGGCCGCCGTCACCCTGTCTCCCGAGCCGGCATGACCACGCGATTCCTCCACGCCGACGCGGCCACCGCGGCGGAGCACACCGAGGCGCTGCTGGAGGTGTACGCGGAGGTTTTCGCGGAGCCGCCCTACAACGAGGGACCGGAGCAGCTGGCGCGCTTCCGCGAGCTGCTGGCCGTGGAGCGGACCGAACCGGGATTCGAGCTCGTGCGGGCCGTCGAGGACGGCGAGCTGGTCGGCATGGCCTACGGATTCACCCTGGCGGCCGGCACCTGGTGGCCGGACGCCGACACACCCCCGTCGCCCGCCGACCTGGCGGTACCGAAGTTCGCGGTGATGGAATTGGCTGTGCGCCGGTCACATCGGGGTCGCGGGCTGGGCCGCGGGCTGCTCGAGGCCTTGGTGGCGGCCCGGCCCGAGCCGCTCGCCATTCTCAGCGTTGACCCGTCGGCCCCGGCCGACGCGATGTACCGGGCCTGGGGCTGGCGTCCGGCAGGCTGCACCATTCCGTCCCAGGAAAGCCACAGAAAATACAACATCCTGTGTTTCGATCAGCCTGTGATGACGGAATGAGCGCCGACGGGATCGATACGCAGCTCGCACAATGGCAGGCCTACCTGCGCAAGCACAGCACCCAGACGGACGATCGGCTGCAAGCCGGTATCGACGAATTGACCACTGCCGGACTCGCGCCCGACGAGAGCTTCCTGGTCGCGCTGAAACGCCTTGCCGCCGAGGAGGGCCCGGCACGCGAATTCGCGCGGGCCCACTCGGCGCGGCTGTGGCGTGAACTGGTGCTGAACGAGCGGTCCGAACGCGGCGGCAACCGCCCCGCGCTGCTCACCATGCTCGGGTGCGCGGCGCTGGCGGCCGTCGCGATCAAGGCGCCCGCCCTGTTCGGCGTCGACTTCGACGACGGCGATTTCTATCTGCGCAACCTCGCGCTGTTCGCCCTGGCGCCGCTGGCGCTCTATTTCGGCCTGCGCCGCCAGCTGCGCCCCGCCGTCGTGGCCGCCGTGGCCGGACTGTTCGCGCTCGGCGCGGTCGCCTCGAATGCCTATGGGCTGGAAAGTGATTCGCAATCGGTGGTGCTGAGCGCCATCCATCTGCCCCTGGCCCTGTGGCTGGCCACCGGCGTCGCCTACGCGGGCGGCGACTGGCGCTCACACCACCGCCGCATGGATTTCATCCGCTTCACCGGCGAATGGGTGGTCTACCTGGTCCTGATCGGCCTGGGCGGCGGCGTGCTCACCGGCATCACGGTCGGCACCTTCGGCGCCATCGGCATCGACGTGGAGACCTTCACCAGCGAATGGCTGCTGCCCTGCGGCGCGGTCGCGGCGATCGTGGTGGCGGCCTGGCTGGTGGAGACCAGGCAGGGCGTCCTCGAGACCATCGCCCCGATGCTGACCAGGATCTTCACCCCGCTGTTCACCGTCGTGCTGCTCGCCCTGCTGGTCGGTTTCGGCCTGAGCAGCACCGGCCTCGAGGCGGACCGCGAGGTGCTCATCCTGTTCGACCTGCTGCTGGTGGTGATCCTCGGCCTGCTGCTCTACGGCCTCTCGGCCATCGACCGCCCGGACGAGCCGACGCTGTTCGACAAGCTCCAGCTGGGCCTGGTGGTCAGCGCCTTGCTGGTCGACGTGCTGGTGCTCACCGCCATCACCAGCCGCATCACCGACTACGGGTCCACCCCGAACAAGATCGCCGCGCTCGGCGAGAACCTGATCCTGCTGGCCAACCTGGCCTGGTCGGCCTGGCTGCTGCTCGGATTCCTGCGCGGCCGAACGGCTTTCACCCGCCTGGAACGCTGGCAGACCGGCTACCTCGTCGTCTACGCGGCATGGGCCTGGATCGTGGTGCTGATCTTCCCGCCGCTCTTCGGTTTCCGCTGAGTCAGGCTCCGGCGGCGATGACGATCACCGGCTGCCGGCCCGGGTCCAGCCAGCGCAGGACGGCGTCGAGGTCGGCGGCGGCGATGGCGACGCAGCCCGCGGTCGGCTCGCCGGTGGCGACATGCAGGAAGAAAGCCGAGCCCGCACCCGGCCGCCCGGGCCAGCGGTTGTAGTCCATGACCACGGCGCGATCGTAAGCCGGGCCGACCACGCCGAGTCGCTCGCTGGCGCGCTCGTCGAACGGGCACAGGCCGGGCGGGCACAGGAACGGCAGGTTGTAGAACGGCGAGCGGGAGTCGCCGACCCACCAATCCCACGGTGTCAGTTGGCGATACGGCAGCCGGGTGCCGTTGCCGGGGCGGTTGCCGAAGGCATGGGTCAGCGCCCAGGTTCCGGCCGGAGTACGCGCGACGGCCTCACCGGCCGTGCCGATTCCCGCCGCGCCCACGAACGCGGGGAACGGTCCCAGCGCGCGAACCCACTTGCCGCCCAGCCGATCCCAGGCCGATAGCTCCGCTGTAGTCGAGGATGCCGAGGGCGCGACGACGGTGACGACCTGTCCGGCCGGGCCGTCGTAGGGCAGCGGCAGCGCTTCGGCCCGCGCCGGTGCGCCGGAGAACGCGACCACCGCCACCCCGAGGCACATCGCCGAACGCAACCGAGCGCGAAAGCCGCCAGTGGTCATCGGTCATTTTCTCCGGGTCCGCCACTCCGGTGGCCGACCGCCCGCGTAGCCAGCGTGTCGCCGCCCCGCGTCTCCTGCCGCGGTAGGGGTGAACATCGTCCCCTGGTAGGTATCGTCGGCGGCCGGCACCGGGCAGATTGGGGACGATCACCGTTCACAGGGGGAATCCGAACTCATGGCACCCATCACCGCCGGTACGCTGCGCGCCGGCCAGATCACCACGACGCTGCTGCAATCCGGCGATGTCACCTCGAAAGAAGCCGTGCTCTTCCTGCACGGCACCCCCGGCAACGCCGGGGACTGGCTACACTTCCTGCCCCTGGCCGGGGAGTTCACCCGCGCGATCGCCGTCGACCTGCCCGGCTACGGCGCCGCCCGCACCTTTCCCGGCTTCGACCATCGCGTCGAAGGCGACTACCGCACCTTCCTGCTCGCCGCCGTCGAGGCGCTGGGCCTGGAACGGGTGCACCTGGTCGGGCACGATTTCGGCGTCCCCTGGGGCCTGGCCTGGGCCGCGGCGCGACCCGAGCGGGTCGCCTCGGTCACCCTGATGAACGCGGGCGCGCTGCTGGGCTACCGCTGGCACGCCTACGCCAAGATCTGGCAGACCCCGCTGCTGGGCGAGGTGGTCCAGGCGGTGACCAACCGCTCCGGCATGCGCCGGCTGCTGCGCCGGTCCAACCCGCGGCTACCGCGCGAGTTCATCGACCACATGTACGCCGCCTACGACCAGCACACCCGCCGCACCGTGCTGGAGTTGTACCGCGCCGCTCGCGAGCCCTCCGGCATGCTCGCCGAGTCGGCTTTCGAGATTCCCCGCGACATCCCGGCGCTGATCCTGTGGGGCGAAGCCGATCCGTGGGTGCCCGCCCACTACGCCCAGGCCCAGGCCCGGATCTGGCCCGGCGCCGAGGTGCGGGTCCTGCCCGGCCTCGGACACTGGCCCTTCGCCGACGACCCGGAGGCGGTCGCGGCGTATCTGCTGCCTTTCCTGCGGCGGCACAGTGAGTAGAGACACCTAATCCGGTCGGGTAGGTGCACCGGTCCGGCGGGCCTCGTATTCGGCGAAGCTCGAAGCATGAACAGAACTTCCAGCGGGGGAACGCATCGGACGACGGCGCGGGAACGGGCGAGAAGCATTCGGCTGCAAGCTGTTTCGGGGGGCTTGACCGGCATCTACCACGCGGTCTCGGCGCATCCGGCGCTGTGGCGGCGGATGGCGCGGACCTATCATCCGAGCCTGGCCCACCTGGCGGCCGGTCACGCCGCGGCGGCCTGCCGCCTGGCCGCCGTGCAGGTGCCCGCCTATCGCGACTTCCTGCGGCAGGCCGGAGCCGGAAACGCCAAGCGGCTCAGCGAGTTTCCCGAGACCGACAAGATCGGCTACGCCGGCCGCTACGACGAGGAGAGCCGCTGCCGGGACGGGCGGCTGCACCGCCCGGGCGTGATCGTCGACGAGTCCTCGGGGTCGACCGGCAGGCCGTTCAACTGGGCGCGCGGCCCCGAGGAACTGCGCACGATCTACCGCAACGCGGCGGGGTACGTGCAGCTGGCGTTTCCCGGCGAGCGGTTGTTCGTCATCAACGCCTACTCGATGGGCGCGTGGGCGACCGGCACCACCACCGGCGCCGCCTTGGCGCGGATCGCGATGGTGAAGAACACCGGGCCGGATCTGGACAAGATCATCGACACCCTGCGGCACTTCGGACCGGGCTACGACTACATCGTGGCCGCCTACCCGCCGTTCCTCAAGCACCTGCGTGACCGGCTCGACGAGCTCGGATTCGACTGGGCCGCCTACCGATTGCAGGGCATGGTCGGCGGCGAAGCGCTGACCGAGGCGCTGCGCGACTATCTGGAGCAGCGGTTCGTCCGGGTGCGCTCGGGCTACGGGGCCAGCGATCTGTCGATCGGCATCGGGGCCGAGACCAGCTTCACCGTCCGGCTCCGTAAGCAGCTGGACGCGGATCCCGAACTGCGGCGCGAACTGCTCGGCCCGGACGAGCAGCGCTTGCCGATGATCTTCCACTACAACCCGCTGGAGACCTACCTGGAGGTCAACGAGCGCTCGGAACTGCTGTGCACCATCACCTCCCGGCACTGCCTGCAACCCAAACTGCGCTACAACATCGGTGACGAAGCCCGGGTGCACGCGCTGCCCGCGGTGCTGCGCGCGCTGCGCCGAGATCCGCTGCGCTGGGCCGAATTCGAACGCCACCGCGGCGCGGACCGGATGAATCTGCCGCTGCTGTTCCTGTTCGGCCGCACCGACAGCACCGTCTCCTACATGGGCGCGAACCTCTACCCCCAGGATGTCGAATACGGCCTCTACCAAGACAATCCGTATGCCGACCGGATCTCACGGTTCTGTCTGACCCTGGAGGAACTGCCCGACCTGGAATCGCGTCCGGTGGTCAACCTGGAACTGCGCGATACCGGCCTGGCCGCCGGCGATCGCCTCCGGCTGGCCGAGTCCTGCCGCGACGGCGTGCTGAGTCACCTCGCGCATGTCTCGCGCGATTTCGCCGCCTCGCTGCGCGAGGACCCGAGCGCCGCCGACCTGCGGGTCCGCCTGTTCGAACCCAATGCGGGCCCGTTCGCGGCGATGACCAAGCTCAAGAACTCCTACCTGGTGGAGGCGTCGTGAGAACCACCGATTTCCGTCTGGCCCCGCCGCAGGGGCAGGCGACGGCCATGTTCGTCGGCGCCACCCGCTATCGCGGCCTGCGCTCGATCTTCACCATGACCCGCACCTGGGTGCGGCTGGTGCGCGATATGCGGCGGATGCGCGGATACCGCTGGCACAAGGTCTATTACGAGTTCCCGTTCACCCTCGGGACCATCGCGTTCTTCGCCGATCGTGACGCCATGCTGGCCTTAGCGCGCAGTAAGCACCATCGCGAGCTGATGATCTGGGTGACCGACGAGACCAAGAACGCCACCGGCGGTTTCATCCGGCTGTACTACGCCGATCCCGCGGGCTACAGCAACGGCGTGTGGCGCGCCGAGGGCAACACGATGGGCCACATCCCGACCTTCACGCCGATGTCCACGGAGCAGGCGGGTCCGCCGGTGGTGCGGCGATGAGGTTCGAGCGGGTAGCGAATTCCCGCGCCCTGCGGGAATTCCTGGCCCTGCCGGGCCGCCTGCACGACCAGCGCTATGTGCCGACACCGCATCAGAGCATCGAGCGGTGGTACCGCGAAGGGATCGGACTGTATCTGCTGCGCGACCACACCGGCCGCGCGATCGCCCGCACCACCTTGCACACCGACGCGGCCTTCGACGCGAAGCTGACGCGCCGCACCCAGTTGTTCGGGCTCACCGAGTTCCAGCCCGGGGCCGCAGCCGCGCTGTTCGGCGAAATCTGTTCCGCCGCGGCGCGAGATGGTCGCCAGGCGGTCTTCGGCCCGGTGGCGCTGCTGCCCAATCAGGCGGGCGGCGTCATCACCTCCGGCTTCGCGGACCGCGGTTTCCTCGACAGCGCCTGGAATCCCGAGCACTACCCGCTGGAGTACGAATCCTTCGGCTTCACCCGGCGTTTCGAAGCCGACACCTGGATCTGCCCCACCACCGCCGATCCCGGCGCGGTGTTCGGCTTCGACGACACCCGCTTGGCGGCCGAGCAGCTGCGGGTGCACCGGGGCGAGAAGAAGAACATCGCCCGGCAGTTGCCGATCCTGCGGGAGATGCTCAACGCCTCGTTCGACCAACTCGGGTACTACACCAGCATTTCCGCTGAACAGCTGGCGGTCCAGACCGACGGACTGGCCTACCTGCTCGACGAATCGCTGCTGCTGTATCTGACCAAGGCGGAGCGCCCGGTGGCGTTCATCCTCTGCGTCCCCGACATATCCGAGTTCCTCGTCAAGGTCGGCGGCGACCTCGGTCTGCGTAATCAGCTGCGCCTGCTGGCCGTCCGCTCCCGGTATCGGCGTGCGGCGGTGCTCGTCATCAAGGGCACCGTCCCCGACCAGCAGGGTCACGGCTACATGCGCTATCTGTCGCGCGAGCTGCTCGGCAATCTGCGCGCGGGCGGCTACCAGCAGCTGCGCAGTACCTATGTCGAGCACGCGAATCCCGCTTCGGCACAGCACTTTCGGGCGATGGGCGGCCGCCCGTTGCACGGTTACACCTTCTACGACAAGGAGCTGCGGTGAACATCGACGCCGTGCGGGCGCTGGAGCCCGCCTTCCGGCGCGCGCCCAGCGCGCACAACACCCAGCCGTGGACCCTGACCTATCACGACGACCACGTCGACATCGGCTGGGATGCGGACCGCACCCTGCCCGAGAGCGATCCGAGCGGGCGCGATCTGATGCTCGCCCTCGGCGCGTTCGTCGAATGCTGCCTGATCGCCTGCGCGGACGCCGGATTGCCGATCACCTTCGAACCCGCCCCGGCGCCGGGGCGGATCGGCCGCCTCATCTCTGTCGGCGTGCCTTACGAGACGCCCTACACGATCGACGATCTGTATCGCCGCGCCAGTCATCGCGGTGCGTATCTGCCCGGCCCCCTGGACAATACGGTGTCTGCCCGGATCACCGGTCTCGCGACAGCCGGCGGTTGCCGGCTCGGCTACCTCCCCGCGAATAGCGCGAATCTGCTTGCACGAGAGGCCGACCGGCACTTGTTCAGCATCCCGGCGGTCGTCGCCGAACTGCGCACCTGGTTGCGGCTCACGCCCGTCGATCCGGGCTATCGACACGACGGCCTCACCGATAAGGCCTTGGGCCTCAGCCGATTCGAGGCCCGTGGCCTGCATCTCGCACTCGCCATCTATCCAGTCCTGCGTCACTTCGGCCTACCCCGGCTCTTGGCCGCACAGACCCGATTCGACGACGACGGCGAGCTTTTCGTCCTGATCGGTGACCCGGGTGCGCCCGTCGAAGCGGGCCGGGCCCTGCTGCGGATCTGGCTGGAGCTGGCTCGCCGCGGTCACGCCACCCACCCGCTCAGCCAGCTCATCGACTGCCCGGCCACCCGGGCGGTCCTCGCCGACCGGCTCGGCGTGGACGACCCGGCGCACCTGCTGCACATCGCCCGCGTCGGCAGACCGGCCACGGTGCCGGCCCCCTCCTACCGGCAAATCGCCAGCAGTTCCCACGGAAATAAAGTTAGGCTACCCTTCCGTTCGTGAGATTTAGCCTAACCCGAATGACGGCCCGCATGCGCGCCGCGATCGCCCTGTTCCTGCTCGCGGCCGTCGCGGTAGTCGCGGGTTGCAGCAATTCCAGCACCGACGCGGAGGCCGGCTCCGGCTCCCGCGACGTGCAGACCGACCGCGGCATCGTCGCCGTACCCGCCGACCCGCAGCGCATCGTCGTCGTCAACGGCGGCCTCGCCGGGTATCTGTTCGACCTCGGCGCGAACGTGAAGGCCGCGGACCCGCGCGTCCTCGGCGTCACCCTCGCCCCGGGCGAATTCCCCGTCGCCTGGGCCGAGGACGCCAAGAAGCAGGGCACCACGGTGCTGACCTCCAATGACAACATCAACCTGGAGTACATCGCGGCCCAGCAGCCCGACCTGATCATCGGCGGTGGCCAGGGTTTCCCGGGTCAGCAGTCCATCGACGCTTACGACAAGCTGTCCGCGATCGCCCCGACAGTCCTGGTGCCCTCCAACCTCACCAAGTGGCAGGACCAACTGAAGTCGGTGGCGAACATTGTGAACAAGTCCGACAAGGTGGACGCCATCATCGCCTCCTACACCGCCAAGGTGGCCGAGGTGAAGGCCACCATCAAGGTGCCGCAGGGTGCGGTGTCGGTGCTGCAGTCCCGCAAGGACAACAAGCCCTCGCTGATCGCCCCCGGCACGCCGCTGGCGGCGCTGCTGACCGAGGTCGGTTTCACCATGGACACCGCCGTGGAGGCCAAGGCCGGTAACCCCGCCCGGCCCGCGGCCGCGGACTGGGTCACGATCAGCCCAGAACTGCTGTCCACCGTCGCCGATGCCCCCTCGCTGTTCGTCGTGCGACTCGAGGGCAGCCGCTCCATCGAGCAGTTGAAGGAGGATCCCGTGCTGGGCGCGCTGCCCGCCTTCAAGAACAACCAGGTCTTCGACCTGCCGCCCGCCAGCCAGCGACCGGACTACCGCAACTCGATGGCGACCCTTGATCTGTTCGCGCAGCGTTTCAAGTAACGAGTAGTGGCAATATCGATCTTCTGCACGTGTTTCCACGATCTGCTTCCGCTACCCAGGAGGACCGAGATCCATGGCAACATTCCAGAAATCCCGCCTTGCCCTGACCGTTTTCGGCGCGCTGGGGGCGGCCGTCATCGCCACCGCCGCCCCCGCGCTCGCCGGCAACTCCATCGACGCCACCGCGCTCGGCCCGGAGAACATCTCGGTCGACTACAGCTGTGACGCCGGTGCGGGCGCGACGTCCATCAAGGCGATGGTGGGTGAGCCGCAAGCCGACCGGCCCTCGGCCGTCGGCGCCCAGGGCGGGCTCACCTGCGACGGCGCCACCCACAACACGGTGGTGATGCTGGACGGTGCCCCGATCACCCGCGGCCAGCAGGTACAGGTGCGCGTCGCCCTGGTCGACAACACCGACAACGTCATCACCGGGCAGGCCAAGGTAGCCACTCCCTAAGGAGACGATGTTTCGACCACCGTGACCGAGCGATTACTGCGCTCGGTCACGGTGTGCTGTGCGGAGCTGCTGTTCCAGCGGGGTCGGCCAGCGTGAGCACCCGGTCCGCGAGACGATCGATGACGGACTCCTGGTGACTGATCACGATGAGCGCCAGCCCCTTTCGGCGCAGGTCGTCGAGCAGATCGAGCACCGTGTCCTGGGTCTGCGCGTCGAGGGACGAGGTGATCTCGTCGCAGATCAGGACGCGCGGCCCGGCGGCGAGGGCGCGGGCGATCGCCACGCGCTGCTGCTGACCACCCGAGAGCTGACCCGGCCGGCGCACCGTCAGCCGATGGTCCAGGCCGACACCGTCGAGCAGTTCCCGGGTGCGGTGGGCGGCGGCCGGTCCGTCGGCGCCGTGCAGCAGCCGCAGCGGCCGGCCGATCTGGGTGCCGATGCGGTACGCCGGGTTCAGCGAGGTGGCGGGGTTCTGGAAGACCAGCTGGACGGCCCGGCGGTGGTCGATCGGCCGCCGGTCGACCCGCGGATGCAGGGGCGTGCCGTCGAGTTCGACGAGCCCGCGTTCGGGCCGATGCAACCCCGCCAATGCCCTTGCCACCGTGGTCTTTCCGGCTCCTGAGCGCCCGGTGATCGCGACGCACTCCCCCGGATGCAGCGCGAAGGACAGGTCGTGGACGACCGGCCGGCTCCGGCTGTGCGCCACCGCGAGGCCGTCGACGCGCAGTACCGCGGACGCCGACCCCACGGCCCTTGGCTTCCGCGAAACCGCTGCGGCAAGGGGCAATTCGTCCGGCGGACCCAGCGCTACGATTCGCCCCCGGTCCAGCCGTAGCACCTGATCGGCCAGCGGTGCCACGGTAGCCAAATCGTGCGTGATCATCAGCACCGTGATTTCGGCGCCGCGCCGGATCGTACGCAGCGTCTGCACCAACTGATTTCGCGTCCGCGCGTCCAGCCCGGTGGTCGGCTCGTCCAGCACCAGCAGGGCCGGATCGCCGAGCAGCGCCATGGCGAGCAGGGCACGCTGCTGCTGACCGCCGGAGAGCTCGTGCGGAAACCGCCGCTGGAATTCGCGGTCGGTGGGCAGGTCGACCCGCCGCAGCGCCGCGGCGACGGTGTCGCGATCGACCGAAATGCCGTGCGCCCTGGCGATATCGCGCAGCGCGGTACCGATGCGCAGGGCCGGATTGAGCCCGGTCGCGGGATCCTGCGGGACGTAGCCGACCGCGCGACGGCCAGACGCACCGCCGATATCGACGGTGCCCGAGGCCGTGAGCCCGGCGGGCAGCGCGCCGAGCAGCGCGAGCACGAACGTCGACTTACCGGCCCCCGACGGTCCGACCACGGCCAATCCCGCACCCGGCCGCAGTCGCACCGAAATATCTTCGAGGACAAGGTTTCCGGCGTCGTCGCGCACCGTCAGCGCGGACACGGACAAGCCCGTTCCCGCCGCCGACCGCTCCGCTCCGGCCGCCGCGCTCCGGCGCGTGGCGAGCAGCGCCCGATCGGTCAGCATGTTGACCGACACCACCAGCACCATGATCACCAGCGCCGGTGCCAGCACCGACCACGGTTGCACCCCAAAGCCCGGCCGATTCTCGGTGATCATCAGCGCCCAGTCCGGCGAGGGCGGGCGCAGCCCGAGCCCGAGGAACCCACTCACCGCCACCATCGAGATGCACGCCGACATCCGCACGCCCGCGTCGGCGAGCAGCACCGGCCGCAGGTTCGGCAGCACCTCGACCACCGCGAGCCGCCACAGCGGTTCGCCCCGTGCCCGTGCGGATTCCACGTATCCGGTGGACGCGAGCTCGAGCACACAGGTCCGCACGATCCGGATGATCCAGGGCACCGAGGCCAGGGCGACGGTCACGACGATCGCGGCGGGCCCCGCTCCCATCGCGGTGGCGATCACCGCGAGCAGCAGGAACCACGGGATGACGACGATCGCGTCCACCGGCCGCGAAATCCAGCCGTCCAGGCCGCGCCGCAGCCCGGCGAGCAGGCCCAGCCCGAGACCCAGCGCATAGGCGATCACCAACGCGAGCACCGAGATCGACAGCAGCGGCAGTCCGCCGTGCAGCACCCGGGACAGCACATCGCGTCCCACCACATCGGTGCCGAGCGGATACCGCGCCGAGGGCGCCGCGAATGGCCGCGCGACGACCGCGGTGGGCGCGTGCGGCGCGAGCAGCGGACCGCACACGACCAGCAGCAGCACCGCCACCGTCGCGGCCGCCCACACCGAACGAAGTCGCTTACTCATGGACCGACCGCCTGGCGCGCGGACTCACCAGCAGCGTGAGCAGATCCGCGATCAGATAGATCCCGATCCCCACCGCCGCCATCAGCACGGCGGCCGATTGGAGGAACGGGTAGTCCCGAGCCTCGATGGCACGCAACAACTCCTGGGACAGGCCCGGATAGCTGAACAGCGTCTCCACCACCGCGACACCTCCGATCAACCCGACGACCGAACCCGCGAGCGGATGGATCGAGGCCGACACCGCGTTCGGCGCGACATGGCGCAGCAGCAGCCGCGGCCCGCCGACCCCGTTGAGCCGCGCGGTCCGAATGTAATTGCCGGACATGACCTCCGCGGTCTGCGCGCGCACCATCCGCACCGGATGCGGCGCCAAACCGATCACCAGGCAGCACACCGGCAGCACCAGAATCGCGGGGCGGCTCCACGGATCCGCGCCGGTCGGCAGCAGCGACACCGCGGGCAGCAGGTGCAGCGACAGCGACACCGTCGCAACCAGCAGCACGCCGAAGACGAAGGAGGGCACCGACTCCGCCGCCAAGGCCAGGGTGCTGATCACCCGATCAGTCCGACTGCCCGCGCGTGCGCCCGCGGCCAGACCGAGTGCCAGCGCCGCCGGAATCAGCAGCACCGCGGTGATGCCCGCCAGCGTGACGCTGTTGGCGGCCCGGCCGAGCAGGATGTCCGCCACCGGCCGGCCCGAGATCAGCGAGGTGCCGAAATCGCCGTGCAGGAACCCGGACATCCAGTCCGCGAAGCGAATCGGCGCGGGCCGGTCCAGGCCGAGCTGGGCGCGCATCGTCGCCAGCTGCTCCGGCGTCGGATCACCGCCGCCGGTGCGGGACAGCAATACCGTGGCCGCGTCCGAATCCAAAGCTTCGAAGAGCGCGAACACCAGCAGCGCGACGGCGGCGAGGATCCCGATCCCGCCGGCGCCGCGCCGGGCGATATATCCGAGCACGGTGTTACCGGGCGGCCAGCCAGGTGGACTGGTAATTGGCCCAGTCGTCGGTGCCGGGCACACCGTTGCGGACCCCGCCCACGTGCTTCTTGGCGGCGTCCGGTCGCTTGGCGAAGCTGTGCAGGATGTAGCCGCCCTCGTTCCAGAGTTCGTCCTGGAGTTGGAAATACAGCTCGCGCCGGCGCTGCGGATCCATGGCCGCGCGCGCCTGGGCGAATTTCTCGTCCCAGCCCGGCCGCCGCCACCCGGTGCCGTTGCTGGGCGCGCCGCTCGTCATGGTCTGGCCGTAGAAGTAGTCGAGACTGTAGTTCCACCAGCCGATATGGCTGAGCGCGGCCTTGCCGCTGACCTGCGAGAAATAGGTGTCCGCGGGCACCGATTCCAGGTTGACGGTGATACCGGCGGCTTTCGCGTGCTCGGCGAACAGGGTCGCGGATTCGAGCATGCCCGGCATGCCGTCCGCGGTCGGCAGGGTCACCGTGAGGTTCTCCCGCCCGGCCGCGCGCAACAGTTCCCGCGCCCGCTGCGGATCGTAGGTGCGCTGCGGCAGCGTGTTGTTGTAGTACGGCGCGCTGTTGCCGTAGACGTCGTTGCCGATCTCGGCGTAGCCGTAGTACACAGCCTCGACCATGGCCTCGCGATTCACGGCCAGGCGCATGGCCTGCCGCACCCGCGGGTCGTCGAACGGCGCGGTGTCCACCCGCATCTGGAACGCGCCCATCAAACCCGCGGGCGGCACCACCACCGTGGTGTCCGGATCGCTCTCCAGCGTGCGCGCCTGCAGGTACGAGATCTCATGCACCACATCGGCTTCGCCGGACAGGAAGGCGTTCACCCGCGCCTCGGTCTCCGCGATCTGGATGATCTCGACCTCGTCGAGGTGCGGCCGACCGTCCCAGTATCGATCGTTGCGCCGCAACAGGGTTCGGTCGCCCGGCGACCAGCTCTGCAACACGAACGGGCCGGTGCCGACCGGCAGGACCGAGCCGTCGATGACGCCGGTGCCGTCCTTGACGATGTAGCAGTACCAGCCCGCCAGCACCGAACCGAAGTCCGCCAGTGGCGTTTTCATCGCCACCACCACGCCGAGATCGCCGTCGGCCCGGGTGCGCGTCATGTCGACCACCGCGAGGTCACCCGAGGACTGCTTGGCCGGATCGAGCATCCGCTCGAAACTCCAGAGCACATCGCGCGCGGTCAGCGGGCTGCCGTCGCTGAACCGCACGCCCGGGCGCAGCGTGATCCGCCACTCGCTGCCATCGGCGTTGGGCTGCAACGATTCCGCCAGGCGATAGCGCAGCGTCAGGTCGTTGTTGTAGGCAACCAGCTTGTCCCACACGTTCTTCGACACCGCGCCGCCCGCCGAACTGCCGGCCCGATGCGGATCGAGCACGTCCGCACTCGCCGACCGGCCGGCGATCGCCGACCGCAACCGGCCGCCGTCGCGCGGCGGCCCCTCGGCGCCCGCCGGGCCGCTCTCGGTGCCACAGCCCGTGAGCACCGCCGTGCCGCCCAGTGCGGCGACGCCGAGCGCGCCCGCGCTGGTGAGCAGGAACTTTCGACGCCCGAAACCGGGTCGTCCCATCATGTAGTTGTTCATAGCCATCCTCGTGGGGTGATCCCGGTACCGCGGGCGCAGGTATCCTGGCTCCCGGATCAACGCTCCCCACCGGCCTTCCAACCTGGGCAGGTCGTGGCCGTAGACGGTGGATCGCTCCTCGGTGACAGTTGCGGGACAGCCCCGGATTCACACCGGTGTTCCCTACGCCGGTTGGAAACCCTACCGGCTGGCGGGCATCCGAGATCCTCGCCATAGTGGAGACATGGCAACCGCAACCTGGAACGGCGTCGTCATCGCGCAGAGCGACAAGACCGAGATCGTGGAAGGCAACCACTACTTCCCGGCCGAATCCGTGCACGCCGCGTACCTGAAGAGCTCCGAGACGCAGACGGTCTGTCCGTGGAAGGGCACCGCCGGCTACTACACGCTGGAGGTGGACGGCGAAACGAACGAGGACGCCGCCTGGTACTACCCCACGCCCAAGGAAGCCGCCGCGCAGATCAAGGATCACGTGGCGTTCTGGCGCGGGGTCGTCGTGACCGACGAGTGAGCCCGGTGCCCGGCCAGTGACTGTGTTGTTCGGGCAAAAGCCCAGCTCATAGCCCTAGGGTGGGCACTATGCGGGCGATTGCGTTCGACGAGTTCGGCGGGCCGGAAGTACTGCGGCCCGTCGAGATCCCGGTGCCCGAGCCCACCGGCGACCAGGTCCGGGTCGCGGTGCGCGCGGCCGCGGTGAACGCCTCGGACTGGAAGACGCGCTCCGGCATCCTGACCTTCGGGGACAACCGGTTTCCGCAGTACCCGGGCTGGGAGGTGGCCGGCACGGTCGACGCGCTCGGCCCCGACGCCCGCGGCTTCGCGGTCGGCGACGAGGTGTTCGGCTGGACGCAGGCCGGTGGCTACGCCGAGTACGCCCTGAGCAGTGCGCTGGCGCGTAAACCGGCGGGGCTGGACTGGGCCGACGCCGTCGCACTGCCGATCGCGGTGAACACCGCCGCGAAGGTGCTGGCCATGCTGCGGGTGCGGGCCGGGGAGACACTGCTGGTCAACGGGGCCTCGGGCGTGGTCGGCTCGATGGCGGTGCAGCTCGCGGTCGCCGCGGGCGTCACCGTGATCGGCACGGCCTGCGAACGCAATCAGGACCTCGTCCGCGCGCTCGGCGCGATACCGACAACCTATGGGGACGGCCTCGCCGATCGGGTCTGGGCCCTGGCCCCGCACGGTGTCGACGCGGTGTTCGACACCGCACAGCACGGCGGCCTGCCCGCGGCGATCGCCCTGCGCGGCGACACCGGCCGGATCATCGCCATCGCCGATTTCGCCGCCGCGCAACTCGGGGTGGTCGCCGCCGCCCTGCACGGCGTCGACGCGGTGTACGACGCCTTCCGCTGTGCCGAATCGGTAGTCGGCTACTCCGGCACCTGGCTGGGCGAGTCCGCCGCCGACTGTCCGCCCGGGCGGCCGCTGGTGGACCTGGCCGGAAAGGTTGCCGAGGATATCCGCAGCGGCAAGTTCCGCTTGGCGGGCCCGGCCCGCACCTTCCGCCTGGAGCACGCGGCGCTGGCGCATCAGGAGATGGAGCATGGTCACGGGACGGGGAAGGTCGTGCTTCTCATCAATCGGCCTTGAGTTTGCTAGTCGATAACTAGCATCGGTGCGATGACCGATAAACAGATGCTGACGAAGAAGGTCGTGGCCCTTGCCGCGGCCACCGCGACGCTCGGCCTGCTCGGTGCATGCAGCAGTGACGACACTGACGACAACAGTTCGAGCACGTCGACCGTCACCACATCGACGAGCACGTCCGCCGCGATGTCCACCGCGTCTTCGGCCCCGATGCCCTCGTCGGTCCAGCCGGGTACGCCCGCCGCGACCCTGGCCGCCACGGCCTGGGAGACGACCTCGGCGACCAACGCCTCAGGCACCGAGGTCCCGCTGACCGACGACAACGTCAAGAACTACGTCGGCTACGCCTACTTCAAGCCGGACGGCACCTTCACCATGGTCAACCTCGACGACTCCCCCAAGATGCGCGGTGACTGGACCGTCTCGCCGGACGGCAAGACCCGCACCATCGTCGTGAAGAACGAAGCCGGACAGGAACAGTCCCGGCGCACGGTCGACATCGTCGCGCTCGACGACAAGGAATTCACCTACCGCGTGTATCCCGATGCCGCCGACAAGGCCGTCTACTACGACATCATCCACACACCCACGACCCACCCGGAGCCGCGGTAGCGCGACGCTAGGCCGGGTCCGCCAGTGCGGGCCCGGCTGCCAGCGGCGGCCGCCCGCCCGCGAGGACGCGCGCCAGCGTCGCCTCCAATCCGCCGACGATGTAGGTGATCTGCCACTGCACCAGTTCGGGCGTGGCCATCTCCACCGTGGGACCGGTCCGGGACGCCTCGATAGCCGCGCCCCACATCATCGCCGCGAGCATCCGGCCCAGCGCGCCGGGATCGCGCCCCTCCCGGCGCAGCGTCTCGTCGACGACCCCGGCGATCGCCTCGATCAGGGTCTCCAGTAGTTCCCGGCCGAGCTCGGGCTCGGGCTCCCCGCCGTTGATGGCCGCGCCGACGACGCGCACGCCGTCCGGATGCTCGATCCCGTACCGCACGGCCGCGCCGAGCGCGACCTCGACCATCTCCCGGAGCGGCCGGCCCGGCAGCGTGGCGTACACTGGCAGCAGCGCCGCCCGCATGATGGCCGCCTCGCGGTGGAACAGCCTGCGGAACAGCTCGGCCTTCGAGCCGAAGTGCGCGTACAGCGTCGGCTTGGTCGAGTTCGCCCGGTGGGCAACGGCTTCCATGCTGGCCGCGCGGTAGCCGGTCTCGGCGAAGACCGCGCAGGCGGCGTCCAGTAGTTCGTCGTCGGTCGGTCTGCGTCGTGTGGGTGGCATCGGCCCCAGAATCTCATGCCCGCCGGGCTCGCCGCGCCATGTCGACCGACCGACCAGTTCAGCAATTGCACTGCAACACTGCTGAATCGGTTTATCGACCCATGCCGAAACAAATCGGACAAAGCCCGCAAGGACGGCAATATTCCGAATCGCGACCGAATCGAGTTGCGAGGCAAGAACTCTACAGATTCGGGTACCGATTCCGCCTGTCACGAGTAGCATTTCGCAGCGGCTGACCGACACAGTGAGGAATATCAGTGACCAGACCTGAGAACGAGCCGCCACCTTTCGCCCCCGCCGCTCCCCCGCCGTTCCCCGACGCGCAACCCCCGCGGCGCGGCATCGGACGGCGCAAACTGGCGGCGCTGGCGGGCATCCTGCCGCTGGGCGCCGTCGCCATCGGATCGGCGCAGCTCGCGCGCAACGCCGGTGACGCGCACTCGGCCACACCGGGTACCACCACCACGACCGCCACCCCGACAACGATCACCACCCAGACCGCGCCCGCCGCCGTCCTGGCACCGGAAATCGCGCGCATCGGCGGCCGGCACATTGCCGCACTACACGCTATTCACAATTACATGAGCCACATCTATACCTACAATCCGGTCGGGCTCGACGAATATTTCGCCGGAGCGATCGCCACCTCCACCGGCGCGTATCGGCAACAGTTGATCGATACCCAGCGCGCGACCCGTGACTATCTGGTCACCACCAACAGCCGCAGCGAGATCCTCGAATTCAATGCCGGCTTGCGGGCGGTCAACGGCACCACCGCACTCGCCGTCGGATACGTCAAACAGTCCACCACCAGCAACCTCACCGCGAGCCCCGGGATCTCCCTGATCGCGACCGTCGTGACCGCCGAGGAACAGCCCGACGGGCAATGGCTGGTCAGCGACCTCAAGCGCATCTCCACCTAGCGGCCCTGGTTTCGGCGCCGCGATCCGCGGTACCCGGGACAGAACCGCACGGCGCCACCCAGGCCCGTGCGCGAGCCCGAGGAGGATGCCATGGCCGAGAAGAGCCACCGTTCCGCCGAGACCGGCGAGTACGTCACCGAGGAGATGGCGGCGCAGCACCCGAAGACCACACTCGGGGAGGACGAGCCCCACGACGGGGACAACCGCCGCGATCGCTCCGCGATCACCGGACACTTCGTCAAACCCGACACCAGCCGGCGGCACCCGGACACCACGGTGACCGAAAACGAGTGATGCCCCGGCACTTCCGCCGCGCGAAGAGGATGTATGACAGGGCATCAGCTGGTAGATGTGCGGCGGGAGGAACTGGCCTCCCGGGACGCGGACGAAACCATCGCGTTCATCAGTCAGATGTATTCCGACAATGAGCTGCGATTCTGGAAGTCCGCGCCGCAGAGCCGAGTTCGCACCACCGCCATGGTGGCCGGCGAGGTCATGGCCACCGAGATCCGCAGCACCCTCGGCTACAGCTGCCAGATCGCGCCGCTGCGCGATCACGTCTACTTCGAGCGGACCCTGCGTGGCCGCGGCCGGTTACGCGGCGGCGGCCACGACGTCCGCCAGCAACGCAACGACGTCATGGTGTTCCCCATCGGCGCCCAGATCCTGGCCGACTGCGACAGCCACGACGTCAACATCCTGCACATCCCCTACGAGGTCCTCCTCGACGCCGCGGCCCAATCCGGCGTCGAGGCCGCCGCGTTCCGATTCACCGCCCTGACACCGACCGATCCACAGCGCGAACGCTTCTGGGGCAGGCTCTTCGACCTCACCCACCACGAACTCACCGCGCTCGAATCCCCGGTCCTCACCGGACTCGTCGTGCAGAACCTCACCCGCAGCCTCGCCGCCGCCGCCCTGGCCGTCTTCCCCAACACGACCATGGACCTGCACCTGCAACCCGGCCCCGGCACCGTCGCCCCCTCCGCCCTCCAGCGCGCCGTCGACTACCTGCACGCCAACCCCGCCCAGCCACTCACCGTCGCCGAACTCGCCGCCCACGCCGGCACCAGCGTCCGCGCCCTCCAACACGCCTTCCACAACCACTACGACACCACCCCCCTGGAATACCTGCGCCTCCTCCGCCTCGACCGCGCCCGCCAAGACCTCCTCGCCGCCGAACCCAGCGACGGACTCACCGTCGCCATCACCGCGGCCCGGTGGGGGTTCGGTCATCAGGGGCGGTTCGCGCAGCTGTACAGCAAGAAGTTCGGGCATTCGCCGAAGCAGGACCTGCGGCGCTGAGAGGTCTCAGTGCGCGGCAACCGGTTCGGCGGCTCGGAACAGGTCTTCGACGGCGTGCGGGACGAAGGTGGAGCGGACGCGGTTGTCCTCGTCCAGCAGCACTGCCAACGGGGTGCGGTCTACGCCCATGCGGTCAGCAAGTTCGCTGTCGATGTCGTGGCGGATGTCCAGCCAGGTGGGCAGCGTTCCGTCGCGCAGGATGGTCGCGGAGTCCTCGCCGGCGATCAGGGTGACGGGGAGATCGGGCGCGAGGGAGGTGGTGCGCAGGCCGTCGAGCAGCTGGTCGCAGGAGGGGCAGAAGGCGGTGGCGAAGAGCAGTAGGCGCGGGTGGCCCGCCCAGGCCGACGGGCGGGTCACGGTGCCGTCGGCGGCGTACAGGTCGACTTCGGGAAGCGAAGTGCCTTGTGCCGGTGTGAGATCCGGTGCCATCAGGTGAGCCTCGGCGCGGGCGAGCAGCGGCTCGATGCGGGTGATCAAGCCGATCAACGTCAATCCCTGTGCCACCACGAGGACGCTCAGTACGAGGATGACCATGATCCATGGCAACGACATCAGATGCTCCTGTTCGATGCTGGTGTCACCCGCAGGGCTACGGCCCATCCGATGGTCAGCAGGCGGGCCGTACACACTCCGAGTGCGGCGAGTATGACTGTCGCGACGACGTCGCCGGCCGTGCGGGCGGTGGTCGGCATCACCGCGAGCATCACGGCGGCCCCTGCGCAGATTGCGTTGCGCGCGAACAGGTTCCAGCTGATTCGTGCGTCGCCCTGACTGCCGCGGCACCCGCAGTCGAAGGATCGGCCGCGCACCAGGTTGATCGCGACCGCCGCGGCGAAGGCCCCGTACAGCACCGCTGCCGCGCTCGCTGCCCGCCCCGACAACAACAGCGCTCCCACCGCGAGTTCGGCGATCGGCAGCCCGTTTGCCACAGGTCCAACCAGGCGGGCGGGCAATACCTGGTAGCGGGCCACCGCCGTGCGCAGCGATACCGGATCGCCGAGTTTCGCGGCCCCGGCCACCAGCAGGCGGACGGCCAGCACGATCTGCAACAGCAGTTCGATAATGCCCGCACTCACGGGCACACCGACCGCCCTTTGCTGTTCTTGATATCGCGATAACAGGGGCAGGTGTCCTCGTTCCCGGACGTCCCCGTCGGCACGCACTTGCAGTCCCGGCAACAGCTCGCACAGGCCCGCAGACACATCTTGTGCCTGCTGGACTTGGCGCAGCGCCGCTGGCATTCGGCCTCGCAGTCGATGCCCTTCTGAGCGTGCGCGTGGCCCGTGGCAGCCGTCAAACCCACCGTCGCCGCAGCACCGGCGCCCAGAGCGGACAAGGCCGCGCGTAGCACCCAGCGACGGTTGCGTCCCCCATTGCCGCGTTGAAAACTCACCCTCTACCTCTTTCGGTCCAAGCTGGACCCCGCGCCGTTCCGGAATTGGTCGCGAGGGCGGGCATACACGAAAGATGAAGCAGCTCTAGGCAATTAACGCCACTGGCGCAGTGCTGATGCGATCGAAACGAGGTTTCCGAAGCAGCGCGATCGTATCAACAGCGGGGTCGGCAACCGGGCAATCTACCCGGCGAGTTCCCTGACCGGCACAACCGACTAGACCTGACCCATTACCTCCGGGCCAGGCCTGCGCGTCGTGCTATTCGTTCCGATCCAGCTACCCGAACCGATCAGGCCTCTTCGTCGAGCTCAGCGTTGGCAATGCGCGCCGCGTCATGCGTCGCGGCCTTTGCCGCATGCCGATCCTCCCGCGGCGTACTCTCCCGCTCCCGATCGACTTCACCCGCCATATCCCCGCGAGTCGGCGCCTCATAATCCCCACCGGACTCTTCCCGCACCGTATTCATATCCGTCATCTGATCGTGCCGTTCCGCCCGATGAGCGGCAGCGCTTTCATCACCGGCTTTACGCCGGGCATCCTGAGAAAGATCCTGGTGACGCTCCATCGAGATACCTCCGGGGTGAGGAATGGTGCTCGGGAACTACCAACCCGACCAGTATGCGCCCGAATCGCCACGATGCCCACCGGACACAGAATCCCCAGAAAAGCGGAAAGGACCTCACCGCACCTGCTGACTTCGTTTGCCCGAGGAAGCCGGGCGCTGCCGAGTCCACCCATCAGAAGCGCGGTAATGTCGAATCGTATTCGCTGATAGGGGGATCCAGTATGGCCGTATCCAAGACTCATCCTGCAATTGAGTTATGGTCCAACGGGTCGGACAAGTGGTGGCACTTTCCTTTGGGCCTGCCGATCATTCTCGTCGGCACCGGCGCCACGATCGGCGCATTCACTGCCTGGGATCAAGGCAGGTGGCCGTTATTCGCGCTACTCGCCGCTGTCGCGGTTACGTGCATAGTGGCAGTGGCTCCACAAGTGATCGCGGAATTCGTCGGCTACCTAATCGTCGCTCTATGGCTGCTGTCGCTGCCCTTGCGGCTGTTCCCGAGGACACGCGCCTGGTCGAAGCGGGTCTGGGCCGGCCGGATCGAAAGGTTCTCGAAGGACCGGTCGAGCACCGAAGGCACACGGCGCGTGGACAATCGCAGGCATGACTGGTCTCGCGCTGACTCCGGAACGCCGAACCGAGTTGGCGGCCCTGCTGGACGACGCGCAACGGCTCCGAATCCAGTACCCCAAGGTCGCGGAGTACCTGGACACGGCGCCACGCCTGCCCGGCACGGATGATCCTGACGCTGACGCCGCGTTCGATCTACGGCTCCTGCATTACGCCACCGGCGGCGAATCACCCTCAGGAAACCCGTACTGGGACATCATCGCGCCGTCACTGAGCAGCGTGGACGGTCGGCGCGTGGTGAACGGTGGCCGACCGAAGGGAAGCACGCGCCTGGCATATGCGGAGACGATCTTGCAAGATCTCTTCGCCTACGCGATCCCCTCGCCCGAAACCATCGCCTGGATCCGGCAGTTTGCCCAGCGACGCCGAGTGCTGGAGTTGGGTGCCGGCCGCGGTTACTGGAGCGCTCAGCTGGCAGCGGCCGGCGTCTCTGTCGCCGCGTTCGACTCCAACCCGCCAGGCACCGGCAACGCCTCCTTCTCGACAGCACCCGGCCAGCGCGATAGCTGGTTCCCCGTCGCGGATCTGACGCGATTCGAAGACGAACCCAAGGCCGGGTCGGTCCTGCTGCTGTGCTGGCCACCGGGATGGGACGACCCTATGGCGTCGAATGCCTTGCGCGCCTTCGAGAAAGCGGGCGGCAGCCACCTCATCTACCTCGGCGAACCCAAGGGCGGCAAAACGGCCGACAACGCATTCTTCGATCGCCTCGACGCAGCATGGACACTGGAATCAATTGACGAGCACTACGTCTCCTGGTGGAACCTGCACGACGTGGGTCACGCATGGATCAGGCGCTAACCAGATCCGACGGCAGTCGGTCGGCGACGCGCTACTGACTTGATTGTGTCGCCATGCTCGTTGTTCTTGATCCCACCCGGACAGCCTGAAAATGGCGGCGACAAGCCCCGACGTCTGCTGCAGTATCGGTCGATGAGCCGAAGAAGGTACGTGGCACGCGGGGTGCCCGGTGGCTACCAAATCTGGGACAACAAGGCCCGACGCTGGTGGGGTGATCACTACGAGTTGTGCCCGGACGATCTGGTGGCGGAGTTGAACGGAAACCGGGACTACCGGGTGATCACTGCGCTTCTCAAACGATACCGGGCGCAGAAACGCTAGCGGGGCAATGTATTCGGCGACCGCAAGTGGCCTGTCGTCAAATGGAGAAGAGCAGTATCCAGAAACGACAAAAGCTGGGTCCGAAATATACTCGGACCCAGCTTTTGTTCGAGTGGAGCTAAGGGGACTCGAACCCCTGACCCCCACACTGCCAGTGTGGTGCGCTACCAGCTGCGCCATAGCCCCTTGGTGGACGCTCCCGGGCTTCCCCGTTCGCGCTTGAATGAAGTTACACGACGGGGTGTGCCGAAACCAAATCGCCTAGATATGGGCTGGCGGGTGGGGTTGGGCGGGCGTACGATCGAACACATGTTCGATGTCAATCAGTTGTCTGTCCTGGACTTCGGGGCCATGAGTGACGAAGGACTCATCGATGCGCTGCGGGAGGTGCACGGGGTGGCTTCGGCGGCTCAGGCGGCCGAGGTGGGGGCGGTGCGGGAGTTGTATCGGCGGCATCGGGCAGCGAGTGTGCGGCCGGGGGCGGATGGGGTGCGGGGTGGGGAGTTCGCGGCGACCGAGGTGGCGGTGGCGTTGCATGCCGATGAGGCGACGGCGGCGGCGCTGATCGATATCGGGCTGGCGTTGGAGGAGTCGCTGCCGGCTACGCGGAAGGCGTTCGCGGCGGGGCGGATCGATCTGGCCAAGGTTCGGGTGATTGTGGACAGCACGCGGTCGTTGGCCCAGGAGTTGGTGGAGGTGTTGGAGCCGCGGTTGATCGAGGCGGCGGGGCGGACGAATCCGGCGCGGTTGCGGCAGGCGGCGCGGCGGTGGGCGGCGCGGCTGGATCCGCATGGGGCGCAACGGCGCCGGGAGGTGCGGCAAGAGGAACGGGATGTACGGATCCGGGCCGTGCAGGACAGTATGGCGGTGTTCGACGGGTTGCTGCCCGCACCGGACGCGCAGACCGTGGCGATGCGGCTGCGGGAGATGAGTTTGCAGGTGTGCGCGGTCGATCCGCGCACGATGCCGCAGCGCCGCTCCGATGCGCTGGTGGCGTTGGCGGACGGTTCCGAGCACCTGCGATGCGGGTGCGGTCGCGGGGATCGTTGCCCGGCCCAGGTGGCGCCCCGCGCTCCGCGCCGCCCGTTGATCCAGATCGGCATCCCCGCGGACACGCTCCTCGGGATTCAGGAGGCGCCGGCCTTCCTCGCGGGTTACGGCCCGATCGACGCGGCTCTGGCCCGGATACTGGCCGAGCACGCGCGGTTCGAGTTGGTTCCGGAGCCTTCCACCGAGGCTGTCGTCGCGGCGGCGGCCCCCTCCGCCCGCGAAATCCGCGCGCTCGACGGAATGTGCCGATTCCCCGGCTGTGTCCTGCCCGCCGCGGAATGCGAACTCCCCCGCCGCGCCAAGACCGGCCTCGCCGTCCTCTGTAGCCGCCACCACCGCCTGAAGCGCCTGGCCGATACCGGGAAACACCCCTGGGACATCTGGCAGGCCGATACCGACCGCCTCCAATGGACCAGCCCCAACGGCGATATCCACACCACTACCCGCGAGGGCGGCCGCTATCTGTTTCCGCACACCGACACAGAGGGGCCGCATACCGACGCCCCTCGCCCACCACACACCCGGCTCCCCCAGGCCGACACCGCCGGCCGGCACACGCCACCTCACAACGAGGCCGACGCCCCGCTCCCACCGCCCGCGCGGCGACTCTCCTCCTTCACCGCGGACCGCCCGACCCCGGAAGACCTCGCCTACCCCGTAGCCGGGCCCCTCCGCCGACAACTCCGCCAAATCGCTCCGGAAGACGACATTCCCGATAGCGACTAGCGCATCGTCAGAACTCGTTGAGATACATCACCCCGTCGGTCCCGATATGCAGCAGATCCAACCGCCCAACCCCTCGGCTACCGACCGCCACCGCATGCTGCGTAACCCCACCGAGGTCCTCCCACCCATTCCACCCGCCGTCGAACCACGCGTGATAAATCGACGCATCCATCCCTCGATGGAACAGGTCGATGCGGCCCGCACCCCACGAGCAGGCCGCAAGACCGTGGTCGGTGGCACCGCCGAGCGCGTGCCAACCCGACCAATTCAGGCCACCGTTCTCGGTCCATTGGTGATGGATTCCGCCGTCTCTGCCGACAGCGAAGACATCGAGCCGGTCGGGACCCCACGTGGTCGCGGCCGGGGTCCGGAACCCGCCGTAGGGTGCGTCGTACCATTCACCACCCAGGGATTCCCAGCCCATGAAGCCGTGATTGTCGTCGTAGTACATGTGCAGCATCTCGAACGGCGGTCCGGTGCCTGACAGCGCGAAAATGTCCATCCGCCAACGGCTTCGGCAGACCGCAGGTCCCGCGGCGATGCCGGCGGGCAGCGGGAAGACCGGTCCGAGGTCTTCCCATCCGGTCCATCCGTGCGGCCTGGTCTTGGAGCGGTGCCGCAGTGAGTAACCGGCGGTGACGAACAGGTCGGAGCGGTCGGTGACGCAGGCCAGGGCCGGAGCGCCGGAGAGGCCCGCGGCGCCGGGTTGGCCGATGTTCCCGTCGGAGGACCAGTAGTCGTAGCCGAGATAGGACGTCGCGTGCAGGTCGTCGCGCTTGTCCCGGATGATGACGTGCAGTACGTCGTCTTCACCCGCCGCGGTGATCTCGCGGGGCTGAATGTGCCACGCGGCGTTGGTCGCTTTCCATCCTGACCATCCCATGACCGATCACCCTTTACTCACGAGCGCGAGGCCGTCGCCGGTGAGTTCGTGCCGCAGCGCGGTCCGGCCGGTGGCGAAGAGCAGTAGCGCCTTGCTGGGCCCGCGGACCTCGCGGCCGGTGCCGTAGGACCAGTCGATATCGCTGGCGCACAATCGAATACCGTCGAGGCGGTGCCGATCGAAGACCGGCCAGCCGATGCTCGCGGCGCGCTGGGCCGCGACGGCGGCGGCGAGCGGCGGGATATCGAGGGTGCGGCCGAGCGGGATCGCGATGTCCTGGCCGTGCACCATCGTGTCGAACAGGATGTTGCGGTAGTTGGTGAGTTTGGGCAGGGTGCGGGCGGCGGCGTTGTCGCGGATGTCCGAAACGAGCTGTGTCACAGGATGTTCGGCATAGTCCGTGGTGAGCTGGTGGATCATGCGGTTGTAGTCGCCGCGGGCCCGGAGCGAGGCGACGACCATCTCCCGGATCGAGGGCACCCGCGGTGTGAGCGCGAGATGCGCTGCGACATCACGTATTCGCCAGCCGGCGCACAGCGAATTACCCGCCCATTCCTCGGGTGTCAGGCCGGCGAGGAGATCGGCGATCGCGCGGCGCTGGGCTTCGATGACACGCCAGCTGGCTTCGCGATCCAGGGAGAGCTGTTCGGTCGGCATTACGCACCCCGCTAGTATTAGTCAGCCTGTCTGACTAATGTTGTCAGTCTCTCTTACTAATGTCAAGGAGTGGGATGCCCGACGAGGAACTCAACGTGGGCCTGCTGATGATGATCGCCCACCGGTCGATGGAGAACCGCGTCTTCGCCGGGCTGGCCGAGGCCGGATACGGCGATATCACCGTGGCGCAGGGCCGGATCGTCGCGCAGATCGGCGCGGCGGGCACTCGCCTGACCGAGCTGGCCGAACGCGCCCAGGTCACCAAGCAGACCGCGGGCTTCCTGGTCGACCAGCTCGAACGCAGCGGCTACGTCGAACGCGTCGCGGACCCCAGCGACGGCCGGGCCCGCCTGGTCCGGCTGACCGCGCACGGCCTGGCGGGCGCGGAGTTCGCGAATTCGATCGCGGAGCGGGTCCAGCGGGAGTGGGCCGTCCACCTCGGCCCGCAGCACATGCGTCACCTGCGCGCGGCGATGACCCGGCTGCGCGAGATCACCGACCCCTACGCGGGGTAGCTCAGCCCGCGACCTCGACGACCCAGTTCTGGTTACCCATGTCCAGGCGGTTGGTGCCGTCGAACACCGAAGGCGTGGACACCTTCTGGTCGTTCAGATTCTTCAGGGCGTCGGTGGCGGTCTTCGCGTTCGCCTTGGCGGCTTCGACTTTCGCGCCGGAGGCGACGCACTGCACCGCGTCGGCGGGCGCGCCCGCGTCCCGGGCGATGTCGGCGAGTTGCTGGTTGCCGAGGTCGTCACCGTCCTCGGCGGGCTGCTTGTCGACGAACAGGGCGTGCTGGAACTTGGAGTAGACCGCGCCGGAGCCGGAAGCGGCGACACACTCACTGGCGGCGATGGCGCGCGTGGAGTAGTCACCGCTGCCGGACTTCTTGTCGAGGAAGTTGACGTAGTGGAAGCGGATGGCGAGCTTGCCCTCGTCGAGCTGCTGCGCGAGTTCCTGGCCGTAGGCGCGTTCGACCTGCCCGCAGGCGGGGCAGAGCGGATCCTCGTAGAAGTCGATGGTCTTGGCGGCGTCCGGGCGGCCGAGCAGGACGGTGCCGTCGGAACCGAGCGCGGAGACGACCGCGGCGTTGTGTACCTGGCCGTAGCCCTCGTTGCGGGTGGGCAGCGGCTCGTCGCGCCCGGACCGGACAACGATGATGACGATCGCGACCACGACCAGCGCGAGCGCACCGAGCGCGTAGGTGGTCACGTTGGACATCGGCCGCGGGGTGTAATTCGAACGCGATTGGCTCACCTCCGATACTTTGCCGCACCCGCCGCCCCTACCGCCCGCCGGGCCGCACCGACACGCCCTGGCACACGCGTCCTCAGCCCGGCGAGCGGTCCGGCTCGTCGAGCACTCCGCTACCGCGCCGCATCGGCTCCGGCACGAGCGCCCACACCACGGCCGCCGCGGCGAGCAGCGCACCGGTCACGGTCAGCGCGACCCCGTAGGAGGTGTACTCGGCCAGTGCCCCGACGGACACCGCTCCGATGACGGTCCCGAGGTCGGCCGACATCTGGAAGCCGGCGAGCACCGGCCCGCCGCGCGCCTTGGGCCCGATGATGTCGGCCAGCGCCGCCTGCTGGGCCGGGGTGAGCATCCCGGATCCGATTCCGGCGACGACCGAGGTGATCAGCAGCCACAGCAGGTCCGGCGCGAAACCGAGTCCGGCCGTGCCGACCGCGCAGATCAGCGCACCGGCGATCAGGAAGGGCCGGCGGCCGAAGCGATCGGACCCGCGCCCGGACCAGAACAGCACCGCCACGTTGCCGGCCGCGAACGCAGTCAGCGCGACGCCGGCCATTCCGCTGGGCAGCTTCAGCACCTCGACGACGAGCAAGGGCACCAACGCCATGCGCACCCCGAAGATGGCGGCGCCGTTGGCGAAGTTGGACCACAGCACCGCGCGGTACTCCGGCCGCGTCAATGCCTGCCGGAACGACATCACTCGCAGCACGCCGCTCACCTCGGGCGCGGCCAGCGTCGAATTCCGCAGCGCCAGATACACCGCGGCGGTCACCGCGAGCAACGCCAGCGCGTAGATGACGAACGGCGCCCGCACCCCGAAACCGGCCAGCGCCCCGCCCAGCAGCGGCCCGCTGATCGAGCCGATCAGGAAACTCGTCGACCACACCCCGGACACCCGGCCGCGCTGCTGCGGCGGCGACATCCGGATCACCAGCGCCAGCGCGGACACGGTGAACATCGTCGACCCGATACCGCCGACCGACCGCAGTACCAGCAGCTGCCAATAGGTCTGGGCCAGTGCGCTGGCGCCGGTGGACACCGCGACGATGAGCAGTCCGCTGAGATAGACCCAGCGCTCACCGAGCCGCTGCACCAATCGGCCGCTGAACGGCGCGAACAGCAGCCGCATCAACGCGAACGCGCTCACGATCGCGGACGCCGCGGCCACGCCGACGCCGAAGCTGCGCGCGAACTGCGGCAGCACCGGCGCCACCAGACCGAAGCCGAGCGCGATGACGAACGAACCGCCGACCAGCACCCAGATCTCGATCGGCAGCGGCTCGGGCCGGGTGCGGCCGGGGCGGGGCTCCGGCGAACTCCCGGACCGCTCCAGCATTTCGGTGGCCACGCCGCCGGTCACCGCGTCCGCGGCGGCGGCCGAGCCGTTGATCGCCAGGTCCGCGCTCACCGCGTCGACGGGAACCGCCGGTTCACTGCCTCTCGCCTCGGGACCCGGTTCCGGCTTACTTGCCACCGGAGAGTGCCTGCCCGACCACTTCCTCCGCGGCCGCCTGCACCTGTTCCAGGTGCTCGGGGCCGTGGAACGACTCGGCGTAGATCTTGTACTTGTCCTCGGTGCCGGAGGGCCGGGCGGCGAACCACGCGTTCTCGGTGGTGACCTTCAATCCGCCCAGCGGCGCGCCGTTTCCGCGGGCCCGGGTGAGCACCGCGGTGATCGGCTCACCCGCGATCTCTGTGCTGGCAATCATGTCCGGGTTCAACTTCGCCAGGCGTGCTTTCTGTTCCGCGCTGGCGGGAGCGTCGATCCGGGCGTAGGCGGGTGCGCCGTAGCGGCGCTCCAATTCCACATAGCGCGCGGAGGGGCTCTGCCCGGTGACGGCCGCGATCTCGGCGGCCAGCAGCGCCATCAGGATGCCGTCCTTGTCGGTGGTCCAGACCGTGCCGTCGTGGCGCAGGAAGGACGCGCCCGCGCTCTCCTCGCCGCCGAAAGCCAGGCTGCCGCTGAACAAGCCGGGCACGAACCACTTGAAGCCGACCGGCACCTCGTGCACGTCGCGCCCGAGCACGCTGACCACGCGGTCGATCATGGAGGAGGTGACGACCGTCTTGCCGATCTTGGTGAGCGCGTCCCAGCCCATCCGGTTCGCCACCAGGTATTCGATGGCGACGGCCAGGAAGTGGTTCGGGTTCATCAGCCCGCCGTCCGGGGTGACGATGCCGTGCCGGTCGGCGTCGGCGTCGTTGCCGGTGGAGATGTCGTAGTCGTCCTTGATGGCGACCAGCGCGGCCATGGCGTAGCGCGAGGACGGATCCATCCGGATCTTGCCGTCGGAGTCCAGCGTCATGAACCGCCAGGTCGGGTCGACGAACGGGTTGACCACCTCGAGTTCGAGGTCGTACCGCTGGCCGATCTCCTCCCAGTAGTCGACGCTGGCCCCGCCCATCGGGTCGGCGCCCAGCCGGATGCTCGCGCCGCGAATCGCGTCCAGGTTCAGCACGTTCGGCAGGTCGCCGATGTACTGGTCGAGGTAGTCGTAGCGCTCCACCAGGGTGCGCATGGCGTTGCGCAGCGTGGTGCGCCGCACCTCGGTGAGGCCGCCGCGCAGCAGCTCGTTGGCGCGCGCGGCGATGGCGTCGGTGGCGACCGTGTCGGCGGGGCCGCCGTGCGGCGGGTTGTATTTGATGCCGCCGTCGCGCGGCGGATTGTGCGACGGGGTGACCACGATGCCGTCGGCCTGATGCTTGGTGCGGCGCCGGTTGTGGCGCAGGACGGCATGACTGAGCGCCGGTGTCGGGGTGTAGCGGTCGCGGGCGTCGACGACCGAGGTGACGCCGTTGCCGGCGAGCACCTCCAGCACCGTGGTCCAGGCCGGTTCGGACAGCGCGTGGGTATCGCGCGCCAGATACACCGGGCCCGTGATCCCGCGGGTGGCACGGTATTCCACGATGGCCTGGGTGATGGCCAGGATGTGCGCCTCGTTGAACGCGGTATCCAGGCTGGACCCGCGATGGCCCGAGGTGCCGAAGACCACCTGCTGGGCCGGCTCCTTGGGATCCGGGATACGGCTGTAGTAGGCCGTCACCAGGTGCGCGATGTCTTCCAGGTCGGTCGGGCGCGCGGGACGCCCGGCTCGATCATGGGCCATGCTCGGGTCTCCCTTCAGTGTCGGCTGCGCCCGGCTCGTCATCAGGATCATGCCGACAACCCGTGGGCTATCGACGCGGCAGCGAACACCGCGGCCAGGCCGGCCGTCACACTGAGCACCACGTTGCCCAACGCCGCAGCGTAGGCACCGTCGGTGACCAACCGGATGGTTTCATACCCGAAGGTGCTGTACGTGGTGAGCGCACCGCAGAAGCCGGTACCGGCGACGGCCAGCCAGGATCCGTCCACGCCGGCGCCGATGAGAGCGCCGAGCACCGCCGAACCGACAATGTTAACGGTCAACGTCCCCCACGGCAGCCGGGATCCGAAACGGGCTGCCACCGTGCGGTCGACGAGGTACCGAGCGGGGGCGCCGAGCATGCCGCCGAGCACCACCAGTACCCAGTTCATCGGTTGACCCCCTTCGCCTCTCGTCGGTTACCAGTTCCCGCTGCCGTCATCCCGTCACCTTGCGCGCGGCCGCCATGCCGAGCAGCACCGCGGCCAGCGCCGCTACCACCGTTCCCCCGAGATAGCCGAGTGCCACGGCCGTATCACCCGATTCGAGCAGTCTACGAATCTCAAGGCAGTAGGTCGAAAAAGTGGTGAAGCCGCCGAGCACCCCGATGCCGAGGAACGGCCTTAGCAGCCGGTGGGCAACCCAGACCTCGGTAATCAGGAACATCAGTATCCCGATCAGGAAGCAGCCAAACACATTGATCATGAACGTGGACCACGGGAAGCGTCCGGGCGGCACCGGCCAGCAGACGCCGATCCCGAAGCGCGCCAGCGCACCGAGCCCGCCGCCGAGCGCGATCGCCACCAGCACCATCGGCTCGACGGCCGGGGTAGGGCTCGGTGAACCCATGTCCTGACCTCCTGCCGCGCCGAATGTCATCGGGCAGCATGGTATCGCTAGGACCGCGCGGTACGGTCCCCAGGGGACGCCGCGCAGATGCGCAACACTGTCGTTCGCCGACTTGCGCGCCGCCGCCACCGATGAAATTCCGCGAAGGTTTCGCCGAGGCTCCACCGATCCCCCACCCCTCATGCTGGGAGCGAAGATGGCGGCACGACAGGCAGTTTCGACCCGACGTCACGACCCGGCGACCGCGTCGCCGCAAACCTCCAGCGCGCGGTGGTTGCGCACCACGTTGGCACGCACGCTGACAGCGGTTGTGGCCACCGCGCTTTCGGCCGGGCTGGCCGGTGCCCCGCCCGCGACGGCCGCGATCTTTCCGATCGCGGACCCCGATCCGTTCTACTGGGCGCCGCCGGATCTCGGCGGCTTCGGACCGGGTGATGTCATCCGGAGCCGGCCCGTCGCCACGCCCGGCTTCCTCGGGGCCACCGGCTGGCAGGTGCTGTTCCGCTCCAGTGATTCCCACGACAATCCGATCGCGGCGGCCACCACCCTGCTCATTCCCGCGGGCGGCAGCGGCAGCAGCGACGCCGGGAGCAGCGGCGGCCGCCCGCTGCTGTCGTATCAGCCCTTCGTCAACTCGCTCGGTACCCAGTGCGCGCCGTCGCACAGCCTGTTCAACGGCGAGATGCAGGAGTCGGTGGCGCTGAACATGCCGCTGGCTCGCGGCTGGGCGGTCAACGTTCCCGATCACCTCGGCCCGACCAGTGCCTACGGCGCCGCCAAGCTCGGCGGCCGGATCACCCTCGACAGCATCCGCGCGGTCCGGCGCTTCGAGCCGGCGCACCTGGGCACCAGCCAGGTCGGCCTGGCGGGGTACTCCGGCGGCGGCATGGCGACCGGCTTCGCGGCGGCGCTGGCCCCGGAGTACGCGCCGGAACTGCCGATCGTCGGCGTCGCGCAGGGCGGGGTTCCGGTGAACATCGGCAAGCTCGCCCTGGAGGTCGGGCAGACGCCGCACGCGCTGTTCGGTCTCGGCTTCGCGGCCGCGATCGGATTGGAGCGGGAGTATTCCGGCGAGGTCGACATGGCATCCAAGCTCAACGGGCCGGGCAACGCGCTGCGCAACCAGATCGCCAACTCCTGCTCCGCCGAGATCATCTCGGCGGGCGCGAATCGCAGCTTCTACGACGTGTTCCTGCCGGCGGCGACCCAGGCCGGGCTGAGCCAGGCCGACCCGGTGCTGATCCGGATCCTGCACGAGAACAGCCTGGAGACCCACCCCGGCGTGCCGCGCGCACCGATCTACCAGTGGCACGGCGAGGCCGATCAGGTCAACCCGGGGCTGGTGCGCGAGCTGGCCGGGCGCTACTGCCAGGCGGGCACGCCGATGCTGCTGGAGATGGTTCCGGGGGCCGATCACGCCACCTCGGTGATCCAGGGTCTGCCGAACGCGTTTATGTATCTCTCTGATCGCTTTGCCGGACGTCCGGCGCCCAGCAACTGCTGAGCCCTGTGACCTGCGCACGGCCCCGGTTACCCACCGGGGCCGTTTCATTACTAACGGAGACCAACCCTCCACTTAACCCATCCCGGGGTTAGCATTGGGGCGTGAACCAGGCCACCGCTTCCGCCCCGCCGCGGCGCCTTCGCGCCGACGCCGCCCGCAATCAGCAGCGCATCATCGCGGCCGCGGGCGAGCTGTTCGCCGAGCACGGGCTGGAGATCACCCTGGACGACGTGGCCGAGCGGGCGGGCGTCGGCGTCGGCACGGTCTATCGCCGCTTCGCCAACAAGAAGGAACTGATCGCCGAGGTCTTCGCGCAGAAGATCGACGAGTTCGCCGTCGCCGCCGAAGAGGCCGCCCGGCACGAGGATCCGTGGCTCGGGGTGGTGCAGTTCTTCGAGTACGCGTGCACACACCTGGCAACCAATCGCGGCTTCAGCGACGTGCTGCTGGAACTCGAGGACGACCTGGAGCGGTTCACCCAGGTTCGCGACCGGATCAAGCCGACCGTCGGCCGCATCATCGACCGGGCCCAGGCCGCGGGCGCCCTCGCGCCCGGCATCGAGCCGTCGGACTTCTTCGCGCTCATCCACATGGTCGACGCGGTGGGCGAGTTCGCCCGGCCGGTCAACGCCGACACCTGGCAGCGTTACATGGCCATCACCCTGAACGGCATGCGCTCGGACACCGTCCCGCGCCGCCCGCTGACCGTCCCGCCGCTGACCGACGACGAGGTCGAACAGGCCAAAGGCTGCACCGGCCGCCGCCGGTAACTCTCGCAAAACAATCGAAGGGGTAGCGCAGGTCACATCGTTCCCTTAAAGTTGGTCACATGACCAACTCGTGGGTGAACTGGGCCGGGGACCAGCGCTGCGCTCCGGCGGATCTCGCCGCACCGCGCAACCGTGACGAAATCGCCGAGGCGCTGGCCGCCGCGGCCGCGCGCGGGCACACCGTTCGGGTCGCCGGGGCGGGACATTCGTTCACCGACACCGTGCTGACCGACGGCACGCTGCTGAACCTGTCGAACATGAACCGGATCCTGGAGGTCGACAGCGCCTCCGGGCTGGTGCGGGTCGAGGGCGGCATCACGCTGAACGCCGCCAGCCACGCCCTGCACGCCTCGGGCCTGGCCTTCCCCAATCTCGGCGACATCGACGTGCAGACCATCGCGGGCGCGACCGCCACCGGCACCCACGGCACCGGCGCCCGCCTGCAGAACATCTCGGCCGCACTGCATTCGGTGGAACTGGTGCGCGCCGACGGCAGCGTGGCGGAACTGAACGCGACCACCGACCCCGACGGCTGGCGCGCGGCGCGGGTCGGCATCGGCGCACTCGGCGTGGTCAGCGCGGTGACGCTGCAGATGGTGCCGTCGTTCGTCCTGGAGGGCATCGAGCGCCCGGTCCCGGTGGCGGAAATCCTCGACGACCTGGACGCGCACATCGACGGCAACGAGCACTTCGAGTTCTACATGTTCGCGCACAGCCCGCTGGCGATGACCAAGCGCAACAACACCACCGAGCTGGCCGAGCAGCCGCGCGCCAAGGCGGTGGACTGGTTCGCCGACATCCTGATGTCGAATCACCTCTTCGACGGCCTGTGCCGGCTCAGCAGGTGGCAGCCGGGGATGATCCCGTGGATCCACCGCGGCGCCGCCTACGCGGGCAGCTACCGCCGCCAGGTGGACCGCTCGTATCGGGTCTTCGCCTCCCCCCGGCTGTTCCGCTTCACCGAGATGGAATACGCGATCCCGCGGGCACATTCGGCCGAGGCGATCCGCGAGATCAAGGAACTCGCCGCGAAGTACGAGACCCCGATGCCGATCGAGGTGCGCTGGGTCGCCCCCGACGACGCCTTCCTGTCCCCGGCGGGCGGGCGCGACACCTGCTACATCGCGGTGCACCAGTACCGGGGCATGGAGTGGGAGCCGTTCTTCCGCGCCTGCGAGGCGGTCTTCGATCGCTACCAGGGCCGCCCGCACTGGGGTAAGCGGCACTTCCAGACGGCCGACACCCTGCGCGAGCGGTACCCGGACTGGGACCGGTTCGCCGAGGTGCGCCGCCGGTTCGACCCCAAGGGGTTGTTCGCCAACGACTATTTGGATCGGGTTCTCGGACCCATCGACCAGTAGTTTCCGGGCGTTTGGGCGACGGCGGCCGCGGGCATCCCTAGAGAATGAGAGGATGTTGGTCTAATCTTCTCATTGTCTTGAAAAGGACGATCAAAGGAGATCGCGATGACCGCCGCCCTCGAATCCACCACCCCGGACCTCCCGTCCCGCACCCCGATCGGCCCCGGCACCCGGATGTGGGACGAAACCGGGCTCGTCACCTTCTCGCTGACCGCGGGATCGGCGTTCCTGTTGCAGACCATGGAACCGACCATCTCCGCGGTGGTCGACGCGCACTCCACCTTCCGCACCGACCCGATGGGCCGCGCGCTGCGCAGCATCTCCTCGGTGATGATGTGGGTCTACGGCGGCGAGGAGGCCCTCGCCGAGGCCGACCGGCTGCGCACCATGCACGCCACGCTCAACACCACCGACGCCGCCGGGGTCAAGCACAAGGCGCTGGCGTCCGGCCCCTGGGCCTGGGTGCTGCACACCGGAACCTTCGCCTTCACCGAGAACGCGCGCTACTTCGCGCGCCGGCCGCTGACCTACGCGGAGAAGGAGGAGTACTACCGCGAGACGGTGCAGCTGATGCGCAATTTCTCGGTGGCGCCCAAGGAGATTCCGGAGAACTTCGCCGACTTCGAGAAGTTCTTCGCCGACTACGTGGACAACCACCTGGAAGCCACCGGTACCGCGCGCGACTACCTGCGGGTCATCCAGTCTGTTGCCCCGCCGAAGCAGTTGCCGCGCGCGCTGGCACCGCTCTGGCGGGCCGCGGTCGCCCCCGTGGGCAAGCTGCAGTACTTCGTCACCGTCGGCACCACCCCGGAGCCGGCCCGCCGCAAGCTCGGGTTGTCCTGGTCCGAGGCCGACGAGCGCAAGCTGCAGGCGGTGGGCTGGATGATCGCGCGGCTGGTGCCGCTGCTGCCCGAGCGGGTGCGCTACTTCCCGATCGCCTACGAGGCGCGCCGGCTGGAACGCGATCGCGTGCGGCTGCGCAAGATGATCGACCTGCGCCCGCTCTGACCCGGCGCACCGGGCCCGCCGCGCGCGGGCCCGGTTTGCCAGAACCCATTCCGAGCTGCACAGCAATCTTTCGGCAAGTAGACCGGGGGTGCGCCGAACGCATCAGAACCGGCCCATCTGCATGAGGCGAGCACCCGTATCCCTTACGCTACGACAGCGTTTGGGCCCAACACCTCGAGTTGGGCAGGCGGCACAGCCCTGGTTCGCTCTCACTCCCCGAAAGGCGCTCGATGACCCACACACCCAGTGTGCTGTTCGTCTGTGTGCACAATGCCGGACGCTCGCAGATGGCCGCCGGCTTCCTCACCGAGCTGGCCGGAGACCGCATCGAGGTCCGGTCCGCGGGCAGCGATCCCGGGGAGAGAGCCAACCCGGTCGCGATAGCGGCCATGGCGGAGGTCGGCATCGACATCTCCGGCGCGATCCCGACGAAACTCACCGACGAGGCCGTCGGCGTCTCGGACGTGGTGATCACGATGGGGTGCGGCGACGCCTGTCCCTACTTCCCCGGCATCAGCTACCGGGACTGGGTGCTGCCCGACCCGTCCGGTCAGTCCATCGAGGTGGTGCGCACGATTCGCGACCACATCCGGGTGCTCGTCGAGAATCTGATCGCGGAACTGGTCCCCGCGCGACGCTGAGTCCGTTTTCTTCAAGACCGGGTCCGGCGGCGGCTTCTAAGGTTGCCTCATGACTCCGCACTTGGACTTCCTCAGCATCGTGGTTTCGGACATGGCCGCCTCCACCGCCTTCTACCGACGGCTCGGGCTGGCGTTTCCGGAGGGCAGTGACGGCGAATCGCATGTCGAGGCAACGCTTCCCGGCGGTATCCGGGTCGCCCTGGACACCGAGGCCGTGATCCGCTCGTTCTACCCCGAATGGCAGGCCTCCGCCGAGGGCGGGCGCATCGGCATGGCGTTCCGTTGCGCCGACGCCGCCGAGGTCGACAGCGTCTTCGCCGATCTGACCGAGGCCGGGTACGAGGGCGAATTGAAGCCCTTCGACGCGGTCTGGGGCCAGCGCTACGCCGTCATCAAGGATCCGGACGGCAACGGCGTCGACCTCTACGCCCCGCTGTGAGCGCTAGGCGGCGCGCCCGAGCAACTCACCCAGCGGCATCCCCGCCAGTTCCCTGACCTCGCGCGACAGGTGCGCCTGATCGGCGAATCCGGTCAGTGCCGCCGCGTCGGCGAAGGGCGTGCCCGAGCGCGCCGCCGCCAGCGCCCGCTGCAAGCGCAGGATCCGCGCCAGGGTCTTCGGGCCGTAACCGAAGGCCGCCAGCGAACGCCGATGCAGCACACGGGCATTGAGTTCGGTGGCGCGCGCGGTGGCCCCGACGGAGTGCCCCGCGGCGAGCGCGAGCACGATCCGGCGCAGTACCGGGTCCGGCGGGCCGGCCTCGGCCGCGCGGGCCAGCGCGATGGCTTCCAGCGCGGCCAGGCGGTCGGGCGCGTCGTCGACCCGCTCGGTGAGCCGGCGCACGGTCGCGCCGGGCCACAGGGCGGTCAGGCCGACCCGTTGATCGCGCAGTTCGTGCGCGGGCACACCGAGCAACGTGGGCGCGGTGCCGGGATAGAACCGGATCCCCGCGACGCGGGTGCCCGCGGGCAGCTCCGGAGTGAAGGCGGCCGTATCGGGACCCGCGACGACCAATTCGCCCTCGCGCCACATCAGATCGATGCAGCCGTCGGGCAGCACCGGGCCCGACACGGCGCCGGTGACGGTGCGCTCCCACACCACGGCGTCGCCGAATCGCGCCGGCCGCTCCCGGTAGCTCGCACTCTCGACCACCGCCCCAGGCTACGGCGGGCCGGTGACACTACTCCGGGAGCAGGCCGCGGGGGGTGACGCGCAGGTAGTCGACATCGCCGGTGCTGACCTTGGACTGCGGATCCTTGCAGCCGACGGTCACCTCGGTGGCCGGGGAGGAGGAGAAGGTCCACAGTGTGGTCCAGTCGCGACCGTCCAGGGACTCGTGTTTGCGCTGGTCCCCGGAGCGCAGATCCTCGTTGCGGCCGCTGCTGTCGGTGACCGTGCAGCGCAGCGCGGACACCGAGCCGCCCCAGGCGGCGGGCACTTTGATGTCCATCACGGCATCGGCGGGCACGACCACCGTCTCGGACTTCCCCAGCGGGATACGCACGCCCTCGACCACCGGTGGCGGCGGCGCCGGAGTGGTCGTCGGCGCCACGGTGGTGGTGCTGGTGGCGGGCGCGGCCTGGGTCGCCTCGTCGGCGCCGCACCCCGCCACCGTCGCCACGAGCAGCGCCGGAACCGTCAGCCAGATCAGCCTCACAGATCAACCTCTCGTCACGCCCGCGCCTCGGGCGGCGGGTCGGGATCAATGGTTCGAACCGAGCATGAATCTTCAACAGCGAATGCAGACTACCTGGCCGCATTAATTCGGAATTAATTCCGACCCGCCCCCGGATTCCGCGCCGATGATCCGGCCGAGGCCACGCCGCTAAGATCGCAGTTCGAGCGTGGCTGCCTGCCGCGTGCGTCACTACGGTCGGCATTTGCCTGAGAGGACGTCGATGAGCAAGCCCGTCGCATTCAGCACTCCAGATATCCAGACACCCGATGGCGCAGCGGACAGCTATCTCGCCCATCCCGATGATGTCGCAGCTCATCCAGGTGTACTGCTCTTTCCCGATGCATATGGCTTACGTCCGGCTATCCGGGAAATTATGGAATCCATTGCGGGCGAGGGATTCACGGTGATCGCCCCGAACCTGTTCTATCGCTCCGGCCGCGCGCCGGTATTGCCGATGCCCGATCACACCGATCCGGCGGCACACGCGGAATTCTTCGAGAAACTCGGCCCGCTGCGCGCCGCGCTCACCCCGGAGAAATCGCTACAGGATGTGGCGGCCTATCTCAATTATCTTGCCGCGTCGGAGTTCTGCCTGCCGGGGCCGAGCGCCGTGGTCGGTTACTGCATGGGCGGGCGGCTGGCGCTGCGCACCGCCGCCGCGTACGGGCGGCTGATCGCCGCCGCGGCGAGTTTCCACGGCGGACGGCTGGCCGATCCCGCCATGTCCGACAGCCCGCACCACACGCTCGGGGACGCCACCGCGGAACTCCTCGTCGCGCACGCGAGCTCGGACGGGTCGATGCCACCCGAGCAGATCGATCTGCTCGAGCGCACCCTCACGACGGCCGGCGTGCCGCACACCTCGGTCGTCTACCCGAATACCCAGCACGGCTTCACGATGCGCGATACCGCGGCCTACGACGAGCAGGCCTACCAGCGACATCTCACCGATCTGGTCGCCCTGCTGCGGCGCGCGCTGCCGGCCGGGTGAGGGTGCTCGCGGCGCGCCGTACCGCGATCGGGGAGAATGGTGCGCGGATCGACCGCGCACCGAGGAGCCCGATGGAACTGTCGTACGGGGATGTCAAAGCCGCCGCCGCCCGCATCGAAGGCCGGGTTCGCCCGGTCGCGGTGGCACCCGCGGACGGCCTGGCACCCGACGGTTCCGCGTGGTTCGCGCTCGAGTACATGCAGCACACCGGGTCGTTCAAAGCCCGTGGCGCCCAGAACTTCCTCCAGGCGCACCAGGACGAGGGGCGGGTGCCCGAGGCCGGGGTGGTGATCGCCTCCGGCGGCAACGCGGGCCTGGCGTGCGCGTGGGCGGCGCGCCAGCTCGGCATTCCGGCAACGGTCTTCGTCCCGACGACCGCGCCCCGGGTGAAGGTCGAGAAGCTGCGCGGATACGGAGCGCAGGTGCGTCAGATCGGGACCGAGTACGCCGAAGCGCTGGCGGCGGCGCAGAACTACGCGGCCGCCAGCGGCGCGCTGCTGTCCTCCGCCTACGACCACCCGCTGATCGCGGCCGGGGCGGGCACGCTGGGTGAGGAGATCCACCGCCTGCTGCCCGAACTGGACACCCTGCTCGTGGCCGTCGGCGGCGGCGGGTTGTTCGCCGGAATCGCCACGGCCGCAGGGCATTACGGCGTACGCACGATCGCGGTGGAACCGTCGGCCTGCTGTGCGCTGAGCGCGGCGCTGGCCGCGGGCGAGCCGGTCGACGTCGAGGTCAACTCGATCGCCGCGGATTCCCTCGGCGCCCGCCGGGCCACCGCGCTGGCCGTCACCGCCGCGCAGCGGTACGACGCGGAATCGGTGCTGGTGACCGACGACGAGATCGTCGCGGCCCGCCGCACGCTGTGGTCGGACCGGCGCATCGCCGTCGAGCACGGCGCCGCGACCGCGCTGGCGGCGCTCACCTCGGGCCGCTACCGGCCCGCGTCCGGCGAACGGGTGTGCGTGGTGCTCTGCGGCGCGAATACCGACCCGAGCTCCTGGTAATCGCTCAGGTACCGACCAGGGCGTTCATGATGGTGCCCGCGCTGGTCGCGATGACACCGCCGATCATGGCGCCCGCCACCATCTTCGGCGATTGCAGGCCGCCGCCGGTCCACTTCTCCCAGGCGAACTTGCCGCCCGCGAAGATGATCGCGACGATGCCCGCGAGCAGCACGAACCAGGTGAAATAGCTGACCATCTGCTGGAACTTGTCCGCGATCGGCGGGGCCAGCGGTTCCGGATTGCCGACCTGAGCCAGCACGGCGGAGCCGACCAATTCCTGTGTCGCGGCGAGAACGATGCTCACAGTGTTTCCCCTTCGGCCGGTTCGATTACGCCGGATAAATCCTACTCCGTGTACGCGTAACCGATTGAGCCACAGCCGAACTCACAGAGAGTGCCGACCGGTCGGATTGGACCGCTCAGCCCATGCAGAGAACCGCTTCGAGAATAGTGTCGGTGCCGACGGTGATCCCGATATTTCCGGCGACTCCGGGCAGTTCGTTCATGACCACGGTGACGGCGCGATCCCCGGAGGCGACACTCAGGGTGCTGAAACCGTGGATGGCGCCGGTATGCCCCCAGGCCTGCACGCCGCAGGAGGTGGAGAAGCGGAACAGCCCGAGCCCGGCGGCTTCGGCGTAACCGATCAGGCCGGTCGGCGCTCCGGTCTGCATCTGGACGAGCAGGTGCGGCGGCAGGAGTTCGCCGGCGAGCAAGGCCAGAAAGAACCGGTTGAGGTCGCCCCCGGTGGAGACCATCGCACCGTCGGCCAGGCCCCACCCGGCGTCGATATCGGTGACGTCCACCCGGGTTCCCTCGAAATCGTGATAGCCGCGCGGGTGTGCGCCCCGGATCGCCTGCTCCACGGGGTACAGCGGCCAATATGTCGCAAACATCCCCAGTGGCACCAGGATTCGCCGCGTCACCTCCACCCCGACGGGCAATCCACCGATCCGTTCGATGAGCTGCCCCAAGAGCAGATAGTTCGTGTTCGAGTACCCGACCTCGGCGCCCGGGGTGAACTCGGCGGCACTGTCGAGGCCGAGCCGGATCAGCTCCGGCGCCGGTCGGGCCGCCCGCAATCCCGCGATCGAATCCTGATCGATCAGGGGCAGGTAGTTGGGGATTCCGCTGGTGTGCTGCAACAGATTTCGCACGGTGATCACCGTGCCGTCGCCGCCCGGCCCGCGCACCACACCCGGCAGGTAACGCTCGATCGGGCTGTCGAGCTCGACGCGACCCTCCGCGACCAGCTGCAACACGACCGTGGCGACGAAAGACTTGGTGACACTGGCGATCCGGAACTGCGCGCCGTCCGGGAAACGCGCTCCCGCGCCGTAATCCCCTATCCCACTGTCGAACTGGTCGACCCGATCGCCGACGGTATGCACCAACTGCGCACCCGGGACCCCCGCCGTCGCGACCAACTCGTCCAGCTCCGCCTGCAACGTCGCGGTCTGCGCCGTGGGCGGCGGCACCGCCGCGGCGGGCGCCACCGCGCACCAGCCCGAAATCACGGCCACGACCAGGGCCGCCTGCCTCATGGACATCCGCATCGAGCGTCTCCCTGCTGTGAATGTGTCGGCCCCGCAGGCGATATCACCGTCAGCGCACCCCCTGTTAACCCAGAATGCCGAATCCGACCGTAGCCGGGCGCGGTTTCCCGCATCGCGTCGTGCGCGTGGCGTACTGATCGGCCGACTATGCTCGACCTCGAAGACCTTCGCGCGTAAGTCCGCGACGCGAGGGCTACGCGCCGAGACGGCGACCATGGCAACAGCGGACGGGACAGGCGCGGTGGCGTGGGTTTCCCGGATCGCGGCCCATGAGCTCTTTTGATCAGCTGACCAGCCAATTCCTCTCCGTGCTCTACCACGACGGGAATCGGGTCGGCGGGTTGTGCACGGCGGCCGCCACGGTGTTGTCGGTGCAACGAGCCGCGATCTCGGTGGACGAGGAAGACGCGGGCCTGCAGGTCTGGTGCGCCAGCGACAAGGTGGCCGCCGACGTGGAGGAGGTGCAGGCCATGCTCGGCGAGGGGCCCGGTATCTCCGCTATTCAGGACAGTGCGCCCGTGCTGGTCGCCGACCTGGCCGCGCGCAGTCAACGGTGGCCCGGTTTTCTCAGTGCCGTCGCCGACAAGGGCATTTCCGGCGCGATGTTCGCCTTGCCGCTGAGTCTGGGGGCCGTGCGCCTGGGCGTGCTCGACATCTACTGCTCCCAGCCGGGCGAGCTGGATCGCCGCACACTGGCCGCGGGGCTGCACGTCGCCGATCTGGTGACCACGCTGCTGCTGTCCGGCGGTCCGCGAACCGAGGGCCACGCGGAGCGGGATCTCCGCCGACTAGAGGACACGCCGGTGTTGCGCGGCGACTACCCGGCCGCCGACGGGTCGGGCCCGGGCGAGGAATGGTGGTGGGAGGCCTCCACCACCAGCCGGGATATCCATCAGGCCGCCGGCATGGTGATCGCGCAGGCGGGGACGACCGCGCGCGACGCCTACGCCCTGCTACGCGGCCATGCCTACGCCGAGGGGCTTTCCCTGACCGAAGTCGCCGATCTGGTGGTGCGCCGCCAGTTGCGATTCGGTCCCGAAACAACGGAAGGAAGGTGAACAACGCCATGGAATCCCGGGAAGGACCCCTGGTCGAGGCCTTCGTGCGGCTCGCCGACACATTGGTCGCCGACTACGACGTGGTCGAACTCTGCCAGCAACTCGTCGAGGCCTGCGTGCAGTTGCTCGACGCCGCCCAGGCCGGACTGCTGCTGGTCGATCACCGCGGCGCCCTACAGGTATTGGCCTCCACCAGCGAACAGACGCACCTGCTGGAACTCTTCCAGCTGGAATCCGCGCACGGCCCCTGCCTGCAGGCGTTCCACACCGGCATCCCGGTGTCGGTCGACGACCTCGAATCGGCCACGGCGCGGTGGCCGGAGTTCGCCCGCCGCGGCTTGGACAACGGCTATCGGTCGGTATACGCGCTGCCGCTGCGGCTGCGCGCCGAAACCATCGGCGCGCTGAATCTTTTCGGCGCGGTCCAGGGCGCGCTGAGCCGCGACGACCTGCGGGTGGCGCAGGCGCTGGCCGATGTCGCCTGCATCGGCGTCCTGCAGCACCGCATGCTCAACCGGTCCGAAACCCTGAACGCCCAACTGCGTTCGGCGCTGAACAGCCGGATCGTCATCGAGCAGGCCAAGGGCGTGCTCGCGGAACGCGGGCAGCTGGATATGGATCAGGCGTTCCATCGGCTCCGTGATCACGCGCGCGCGAACAACATTCGACTGGTCGATCTGTCGGCACAGGTGGTCTCGGGTTCGATCGAATCCCATGCGATTCTGGGCGGGCAGCATGGCAGCCTCAACTAGCCGAGGCATTCTCAGCAGAATTTCATCCAATCACCCGCGTGACCTCAGGCTCGGCCGGTTGAATTCGTGGTGGCTGCCCCGCCCGGATCATCTCCCGGGCGGTAGGCAGCGCCAAACGTCCGGGGACACAGCATGACCGAAGCCCGCACTCCGATCACCGTGTATTGGCGCTGGGGCTGCCCCTACTGCCTGCGACTTGCCGTCCGGTTGCGTGCGGCGGGAATCCCGTTCCGCAAGGTCCCCATTCGCGATCCCGAGGCCGCGGCCGCGGTGCGCGCGATCACCGGCGGCGACGAGATCACCCCGACCGTCCTGGTGAACGGCAAGGCCCTGGTCAATCCGAGTCTCGAGGAGATACGCGCCGCGTTGCGCGGCTAGCCGCTACCGAACCGGCTGCAGCTCGGCCGGTTCCGCCTCGGAGGGCACCCGCACCGAACGCCGCGTCGCCACCAGGAACAGCACCACCAGCAGCACGCTCAGCCAGACATAGGTGTTGCCCTCGACATGCTGCCAAGGGGTCCACGACAATTCGCGCTCGTCGTCGCCCGGCAACCAGTTCTGCGGACCGTAGACGAACACCCACGCGGTGAGCGCGGTGACCGCGAACCAGCGCAGCCGGCGCGGCCACGGAAACCGCAGCGCGTAGCCGACCATGGCGAACAGCGCGGGCGCGATCATCACCCAGTGATGCGACCACGAGATCGGCGACACCAGCAGCGTGAAGACCGCGTTGATCGCCAGCGCCAGCGGCGGGAAGTCCAGGGTGCGGCGCATCGCGACCACGACCAGCACCAGCAGCAACGCGCTCAGCACCAGCCACAGGATCGTGAACAGCGGCTTCTCGATCCCGAAGCGGGCGAGCACCGCCTGGATCGACTGGTTGGTGTGGAACGAGGACCCGCTCAACCCGGACACATTGCCCATGCCGTTGAACCAGTACTCGACCGAGGCCTTCGGCAGGATCGCGAAGGCCAGCAGGCTCGCGACCGCGCCGGTCACCGCGGCGGTGATGGCCGATCGGTAGTCCTTCTTCACCAGGAAGTAGAGGACGAACGCGGCCGGGGTCAGCTTGATGGCGGCGGCGAGGCCGATCAGCATGCCGCGCCGCCATTTGGGCTTGCGAGCCAGCACATCAGCGGCCACCAGCGCCATCAGCAGCAGGTTGACCTGCCCGAAGTTCAGCGTCGCCCAGACCGGCTCCAGGAGCATCGCCAGCGGCAGCGCGCACGCGGTGGCGAAGAGCGCGGTGCGCAGCTGGGTCTTCTCGGGCCAGATCCGGCGTGCGACCAGGTACAGCGTCACGGCCAGCGCGGCCACCGAGGACCAGAAGAACAGGAACGCCGCCGGATCCCACGGCAGCAGTGCGAACGGCCCGAGGGCCAGGGCGGCGAACGGCGGATAGATGAACGGCAGGCTGATCCCGATGCCGGTCTTGGGCAGCTCGCCGTACATATTGCCGCCGTCGCGCAGCGTCTCGATGCCGAGCCGGTAGACCTGCAGATCGATGAAGTCCCCGGTGATCGCGACATCGCCGTTGGCCAGCTGCACCGGCCAGATCGCCCCGGTCAGGAAGCGGTAGGCCACCACGACGAGGAGTGCCGGAATCAGCCACAGGACGGGCCGGAAACGACGGTCCGGTGACTTGGATGCCTCACGCGCGGTGGAACTATTCATCCGCGGCAACTATACCGATAGGACCGCGGCCCCCCGCCGGCCCCCGCGATCGGGGGACGACGGGGTACGCCCGGCAGCGCTCAGTGCGCGGCGACACCGCTGATCTCGTTCGGCGCCGAGGGCAGCGTCACGCTGGCGACGACGGCGCCCGCGGCGAGATCGATGCGATGCACCCGCTTGGTTCCCGGATCCGACACATAGGCCGTGCCGCCGCGCACGAACAGCGCGGGCCGCGCCTGCTGCCACTTCAGCGGCTCGGACCAGGAGTCCAGCACCGGAATCGACTTGGTGACCGTACCGGCGACCGGGTCGATGACGTGCAGCTTGCCGTCGGTGCCGAGCACCAGCGCCTCCCCGGCCGGCCCGCGGCCCAGCGACCGGAAGGTGTAGCTGGTGCCGAGGTCGACCAGCTTCATCGATCCGGCGGCGGTGTCGATCAGCGATACCTGGGTCGGGCGCTCCAGTTCGGCGTCCTTGTCCTTCTTGTAGTCACCGAGCACGACCGCGGACACATCGCTGCCGGCCTGGTTGCCGATCCGGCCGTACGCGTCCGGGGCGGCCACCTTGGTGATCTTGCCGTCCCGGTACACCACGGCGCCGGTCTGGCAGCCCAGCACCACGGCCTCGCCCTGCGCGGCGGCTTCGCCGTGCACGCCGGGGCAGTCCTCGCTGCGAGCGATCTCCTTGCGGTCCTTGTCCAGCACCACGATGCCGACCCGCTTGTCCTCGGTGCCCAGGGTGGTGACCAGTTGCCCGTTGCTCAGTTCGATCGCCACACCGTGGTGCGCGGCCGCGGTGCGGTAGCTGCTGATCGCGGGCTTGCCGGCTTCGAGCTGATCGGAGGCGAAGCTGGTCACCTCGCCGGAACCGTCGGCGAACAGCACCGTGCGACCGGCATGGCGCACCACGTGGCCCGGCTTGGCCGCGGCGAACTCGACGTCGGTGAACTTCGCGTCGTAAGCGTCGAAGACCTTGAAGGTGTCCTTGTGCGTGACGATCAGGTGGTGGTCGTCGCCCGCGGGATTGATCCGGTTGAAGCCTTCCAGCCGCACGTCGCCCTGCTGCTCGAGGGTCTTGCCGTGCAGCACGAGGATGCCGCCGTCGTAGGTGAGGGCGATCGGCTCGGCGCCGGCCTCGTGGCTGTGCTCGTCCTCGTCGGCCGCGCCGCAGCCGCCGAGGGCCACCACCGACGCGACGAGTCCGGACAGGGCCACGATTTTCGTGGCGCGTGACCGAATATTCATGTGTTACTCCATTTTTCTAGTGCGGCAGGAGGCCGCGGACGATGTCTTCGGTGTTGGCCCGGGCCATCTCCAGGTAGCTGCCCGCGCCCTGGCCCGGTGCGGTCAGCGACTCGGTGTGCAGTCCGATGACCCGCACGTGCAGGCCCGCGCGCTCGGCCAGGACGCGGGCGAGCCGATCGGGCTGGGAGGAGTCGACGAAGATCGCGCCGACGCCCGCGGCGCGGATCGCGTCGGCGAGGTGGCTCAGGTCCGAGGCGCTCGGCGAGGCCAGCGTGGTGCCGCTGGGAATCACCGCGCCGATCACCGTGAAGTCGAAACGCTGTGCGAGATAGCCGAATACGTGATGATTGGTGACCAGCTTGCGTTGCCCGGCCGGGATCGCGGCGAACTGTTCGGTCATCCAGGCGTCGAGCCGGTCGAGCTCGGCCAGGTATGCGGTGGTGCGCGCCCGCACCGCGGCGGTGTCGATGCCGTCGACGTCGTCGATGACCCGCGCGCTGATCAGCTCGACGGCTTTGCGCACGCGCCGGGGGTCGGTCCAGAAGTGCGGGTCCGGTTTGCCCGCGGACTCGTCGGAGCTGTAGGCGATCGGGTCGAGCTTCTCCGCCACCGAGAGCGCGGGGACACCGGCGGCGACGGCGGCGGTGACATGGCGCGCGACGCCTTCCTCCAGGCCGAGGCCGTTGTGCACCACCAGCCCGGCCCGCTCGATCTCGGCGGCTTGGCGGGCGGAGATACCGAACGAGTGCGGGTCCGCTCCGGGCGGCATCAGCACGGTGACCGGGGCGGCGTCGCCGACGATGCCGCGGGTGAGGTCGCCGAGGATATTGGTGGTGACGACGATGCCCGTGTGCTCGCCCTGCTCACCCGAGCACGCGGCGGTCGCGGGCAACAGCACTGCCAGACAAGCGATTACGCGGAGCAGAGTTCTCATTGGCCCGTCTCCACCAGCAGCGTCGGCGCGATATCCAGGGTGAAGGTGCGCGCCACGCGCAGGTTGTCGTTGTAGTCGATTTCGTGCACCACGCGTGCGGGTGCGTCGTTGAGGTAGGCCCGGGCGGAGTCGACGACGAGGTCCGGGGCGTCGGTTCCGACCGGCCCCGACAAGACCTTGTTTTGGGTTGTCGGCGTGCCGGTTTCGGGATCGAACGCGTGCAGCACGCCGTCCCGGGTCAGCGCCAGCAGTGGCGCACCCTCGCCCGCGGTATTGACCGCAGCGACGTCGGCCAGCGGCACCAGCCGCCAGGTCCGCTTGCGGACGTCGAGCGACCACAGGCCTTGCCGACCGGCCTTGGCCGTCAACGCGGTGCTGCCCGGCCGGTGCGTGAATTCGACAGCGCGCTCGTCCTCGGGCACCGGCCGGGGATACGGGATCTTCTCCCCCGTGAACCCGTCCTCCTGCTTACGCACCACCAAAGCGCCATCCGCGCAGCCGAAGACGACACCGCGGCGAGTCACCGCGTGGCCGCGCGGATCCCGGCAGACCTCGCCGATCGTGGTGACCGCCGCGCCCTCGCGCGTCCAGACCCGCACGCCCTGCGCCGTGGCGACCACCAGGTTCTCGGCGTACGGCACGGCGACGCCGTCCGCGATTCGGCCGAGCTCCACGACAGCGCCCCGATCGAGCTCGGCCCGGTTCAGCAGCGTGGTCGTGCCGTCGCCGAAAGCAACTGCGACAACGGATTTGTCGCTGTGCACGGCCGAGATCGGCCCACCCGCTATCGAACCCGGCGCGCGGATCGGGGCGCGGTAGTAGTGCACGTGGTCCTCGTGATCGACCATCCACGCACCGCTATCGGTGATCCGGACCGAATCCCCCACGCTCGCATAGCCGTAGCGGCCATCCCCCACCAGCCGCCGGATGCCCGGCGCACTGCCCGCCTCGGTGACCTTTTCGGTATTCAGGTCCAGGACTCGGATCGCACCGGTGCTCCGGTCGGCGAGGATCAGGCGTGATTGCGCGTCGGCGGTCTCCTCCGCGCCCTCGACGTAGCCGTGCGGGGTCTCCGGCGGCGGACTCGGAGCGCTCTGCGCACCGCAGCCGACCAGCGGCACCGCCACCATGGCGGCCAGCACCACCGCGGGCCCGCCGCGGCGCCGCAGCCGGTCCCGCAGTGCCGAGGCGAGGGCGGAGACGAAGAACAGTCCCACCGCCGAGATCGCGATGGTGGCGCCCGCCGCGGTCTGCGCGTGCCACGAAATGAGCAGTCCCGCAACGGTTGACAGCGCGCCGAACAGCGCCGCGAGCACCATGATCAGCGGAATCCGATCGGCCCAGAAGGTCGCCGCCGCCGGCGGCGCGATCAGCAGACCGAACACCAGCAGCGTGCCGACCACATGGAACGAGGCGACGATCGCCAGCGTCACCAGACCCACCAGCGCCACCTGCGCGAACTTCGGCCGCAGGCCGAGGGTGTGCGCCTTGCGCGGATCGAAGGCCAGCGCGACGAACGCGCGATGACCGAGGATCGTCACGCCCAGCGCGACCAGCAGCGCCACGATCAGGAACCGGAGATCGCTGGTCCGCACGCCGAGGACGTCGCCGAACAGGAACCCGGTCAGGTCCACCGCGAACGAATCCGACCGCGACACGATGATCACCCCGAGCGCCAGCATCCCCACGAACAGCAACCCGATCCCGGTGTCCGCCGCGAACCGCCGATTGCGGCTCAGCACCGACACCCCGAAAGCCATTGCCGCGCAACTGACCGCCGCGCCGAGCAGCAGATTTCCGCCGAGCAGGGCGGCCACCGCCACCCCCGGCAGCATGCCGTGCGCCATCGCGTCGCCCAGAAAAGCCATGCCCCGCACCACAACCCAGGTGCCGGCCAGCGCGCAGATGGCCGAGACCAGCAGCCCGCCCCACAGCGCTCGCTGCACGAACGTCACCTCGAACGGGTCCACCAGCCACTCCATGACGCGAGACACTATGATGAAAATGATTATCATTTCAAGTGAGGTGACATGGAACACAAACCGGACCGGGACGCGATCCGGCTGGATGCCGTCAGCGCCGGGTACGGCGGCACGGCGGTGCTGCACGAGGTGACGGCCACCATTCCCCGAGCCCAGGTCACCGCAGTGATCGGCCCCAACGGCTCCGGGAAGTCCACCCTGCTCGGCGTCCTCGCCGGCGTGCTGGCACCGCTGTGCGGCGAGTTGCACCGGTCGATCTCCGGCCGCCCCGCCTTCGTCGTGCAGCACACCGCGGTGCCCGCCACGCTCCCGCTGACCGTGCGGGAAACGGTGGCGATGGGCCGCTGGGGCGAGCGCGGCCCGTGGCGGCGGCTGACCCGGGCCGACCGCGACCTGGTGGCGGCGTGCATGGCCCGGGTAGACATCACCGACCTGGCCGCGCGCCGGCTCGACAGCCTGTCCGGCGGCCAGCGGCAACGCACCCTGCTCGCCCAGGCGCTGGCCCAGGAGTCCCGGCTGCTACTGCTCGACGAACCGGCCGCCGGTCTGGATGCGGATGCGCAGGAGGCGATTTCGCGCTGCCTCACCGAGATCAGCGCCGACGGCGTGACCGTGGTGCAGGCCACGCACGACCCCGACGAGGCCCTGCGCGCCGATCACTGCCTGTCGCTGCGCGCCGGGCGTCCCGTCGCGCAGGGCACACCGGAGGAGGTGCTGGCACACCGTTTCCGAGGCCGTTGCGAATAAAGCGCGGCGCGCGGCGCGCGGCGGTGGCACGCTCATTCGGAAGCCGGTGCCTGCTCCCGGCGCGAAGGATGGGGCTCCGATGGTCACACGGCGAGCTTTCGTACAGGGTCTCGGCATCACGGGCGGCGCCGGATTGGCCTACGGGGCAATGGCGACGCTCGGCCTGGCACCGGGCCTCCCGGACGGATCGACCCGTTTCCGATCCCCCGCCCCGAGTGCGCGCCCGGGCCGGGCCTCGATCGTGGTGCTCGGCGCCGGTCCGGCCGGGCTGTGCGCGGCCTACGAGTTGCACCGGGCGGGCTACGAGGTCACCGTGCTGGAGGCGCGGCGGCGCGTGGGTGGCCGGGTGTGGACGGCACGCGGCGGCACCGCCGAGACCGACCTCGAGGGCGAGACCCAGACCTGCGCCTTCCGCGACGGCCACTACGTCGACCTCGGCGCGAGCCGGATTCCCCAGGGCCACCTCACGATCGACTATTGCCGCGAACTCGGCGTCGCGCTCCAGCCGTTCGGCAATCAGAACGCCAACGCCCTGGTCGACTACACAGGGCGGTCGATCCCGCAGCGGGCGGCCAAAGCCGATGTCTACGGCTATCTTTCGGAGCTGCTCCAGAAGGCCGCCACCCGGGGCGCGCTCGACGACGTGCTCACCATCGCGGACAAGGAGGCGCTGTCCTCGTTCCTGCGCGACTTCGGCGATCTGTCCAGCGACGGGCGCTACCTCGGCTCCGCGCGGCGCGGCACGGAGTCCGCGCCCCTGGGCATGTCCGAGGTGATCCGCGGCGGGCTCGGCCGTGACTTCAGCTTCGAATTCGGCGCGGACCAGGCCATGATGATGCTGGCCCCGGTCGGCGGCATGGACCGGCTCGCCAGCGCGTTCCAGCGCGAAATCGGGGACGGCCGAATAAGGTTCGGCGCCGAGGTCACCGGGCTGCACAACACCGCGGACGGGGTGCGGGTCGCATTCGATCAGGGTGACGGCGCGCACGCCGTCACCGCCGACTACTGCGTCTGCGCGCTGCCACCGCAGCTGGTCGGCCGGTTGGCCACCAACCTGCCGGCCGCGGTCCTGGCCACGCTCCGGGCGGCGCGGCCCGCGTCGGCGGGAAAGCTGGGTATCGAATACTCACGCCGGTGGTGGGAGCTCGACGCCCGGATCTACGGCGGCATCACCCACACCGACCGGGACATCGCTCAGATCATGTTCCCCGCCTACGATTTCCACGGCGATGGCGGCGTGCTCGTCGGTTACTACAACACCGGCCGGCAGCAGCAGGCCTTCGAATCCCGCACGCACCAGCAGCGTCTGGCGAAAGCCGTCGACGAGGGCATTGCCATCCACGGGGCGAGCTACGGCCGCGACATCCTGTCCTCGTTCTCCGGAAGCTGGCGGCGCACCCGGTATTCCGAGGGTGCGTGGGTGGCGCCGGCCGACTACGCCGAACTGAAGTCCCCGGCGGAGCGCGTCTACTTCGCCGGGGACTACCTCTCGAATGCCGTGGGCTGGCAGCACGGCGCGCTCGCCTCGGCCCGCGAGGTGGTGACGGCGTTGCGCACGCGCGTCGCCACCAGGTGAGGAATCAGTCCCCGCGGGCCACCCGCCGGGTGGCGATGCGGTGCAGCAGCCGCGCGGCGGTCCGGGCGGTGCGGTTGTCGATGTCCAGCGCCGGATTGAGTTCCGCGACATCGCACACCGCGAGTTTGCCGCTGGCCGCCACACGGTCGGCGACCGCCTGGATCGTCTCCAGCGGTACGCCGTACGCGGCGGGCGCGCTCACGCCCGGCGCCACCGCGGCGGGCAGCACGTCCAGGTCGATGGTCAGGTAGACCAGGTCGACCGCGGCCAGGAAATCGTCGACGAACTCGCGTACTGCGGCGAGATCCGCTGTGCCGCAGTCGTCGTCGAGCAGGTAGCGCACGCCGAGCCGGTCGGCGGTATCGAACAGGGCCTGGGTGTTGCTGGGCTGACTGATACCGATCACCGAGTACTGCCAGGCCGTGCCGCCGGCCTGCTCGAGGTCGGCGATCTGACGGAACGGGGTGCCCGAGCTGGGCATCGGATCCGGGCGCAGGTCGAAGTGCGCGTCCAGGTTCAGGATTCCGAGCCGGGTGCCGGGTGCGCGGCGGGTCGAGCGGGCCAGACCGAGGTAGGTCCCGAAGGCCACCTCGTGACCGCCGCCGAGCACGATCGGGAAGTGGCCGGAATCCAGCGCGGCGGATATCGCGACGGCCAAGGCGTCCTGCCCGAATTCCAGCTGCCCGTCGGTGACTTCGACGTCGCCCGCGTCGTAGGCGCGCAGCGGCGCGGGCAGCGCCATCGATGCCAGCGCCCGCCGCAGCGCGGCGGGCCCGGCCGCCGCGCCCGGCCGCCCCTTGTTGCGCCGGACCCCCTCGTCACTGGCGAAGCCGAGGAAGACGCACGCTCCGGGATCCGCTGTCGCCGAATAGGGTTCGACCGCTTGATGCCAGCGCAGGTGCTCGGCGGTCGTGCCGTCCACCCGTCCGGTCCACGGCGGGATCGATTTTTCACCGGTCATGTCGCGGCTCCCAGGAGGTGGCGATCGCACCGCTCTTCCACACCTGGCGCACCAGGGGGACGCCCGGCCGATAGGCCAGGTGCAGATACGACGGGGCATCCAGCACCACGGCGTCGGCGCGCGTACCCGGTCGCAGCGCACCGATATCACTGCGGCGCAGTGCTTTCGCGCCGCCCGCGGTGGCCGCCCAGACCGCCTCCTCGGGTGTCATGTGCAGGTCGCGGACCGCGAGAGCGATGCAGAACGGGATGCTGGTCGTGTACGACGTGCCCGGGTTGCAGTCCGCGCCCAGGGCGACCGTCACTCCCGCGTCGAGCAGGGCCCGCGCGTCGGGATAGGTGTTGCGCGTGCAGAAGTCGGCGGCGGGCAGCACCGTCGCCACCGTCGAGCTGCCCGCCAGCGCGTCGATATCGGCCTTGCCGACGTGCGCCACGTGATCGACCGAGGCCGCGTTGTGCCGCACGGCGAGTTGCACGCCGGGTCCCCGGTGCAGCTGATTGCCGTGTACCCGCGCCGTCAGGCCCGCCGCCGCGCCCGCGGTGAGCACGGCGTCGGCCTGATCCCGATCGAAAGCGCCCTGTTCACAGAACACATCGATCCACTTCGCGTGGGGCGCACAGGCCTCGATCATCTGCGTGCACACCAGCTCGACGTAGGCGTCGGCCCGGCCCGCGTACTCCGGCGGCGGAACGTGCGCCGCGAGCAGCGTCACCTCGTCGGTGAACTCGCTCGCGATCCGCACACTGCGCAGCTCGCTCGCCACCGATTGCCCGTAGCCGCTCTTGATCTCGACCGTGGTGCTGCCCGAGCGCAACGACTCGTCCAGGAGGCGTTGCACATTCGCGCGCAACTGCGCGTCGGTGGCCTCCCGGGTCGCGGCGATGGTGGTGCGGATACCGCCGGCGGCGTAGGGCTTCCCGGCCATCCGCGCGCCGAATTCCTCGGCTCGGTCCCCGGCGAACACCAGGTGCGAATGGCTTTCGACGAACCCCGGCAGCACGGCCGCGCCGGCCAGGTCGTGCGCCGTATCGGCGTCGGGGGCCTGCCCGGCGGGGCCGACCCACGCCACCACCTCACCGTCGAAAACGACGGCGGCATCGTGCATCACGCCGAGCGGTCCGTCCCCGGCGGCGGGGTCGTTGGTCACCAGCGTGCCGATATTGCTCAGCAGCACCGACACGGGTCAGCCTTCCGTCATGGGGACGCGCACGCCACGCTCCCGGGCCACGTCGGCGGCGTGCTCGTAGCCCGCGTCGACGTGCCGGATGACGCCCATCCCGGGGTCGTTGGTCAGCACTCGGCTGATCTTCTCGGCGGCCAGCTCGGTGCCATCGGCGATGCACACCTGACCGGCGTGGATGGAGCGTCCCATGCCGACACCGCCGCCGTGGTGGATGGAGACCCACGACGCGCCGGAGGCGGTGTTGACCAGGGCGTTGAGCAGCGGCCAGTCGGCGATCGCGTCGGAGCCGTCGAGCATCGCCTCGGTCTCGCGGTAGGGCGAGGCCACCGACCCGGAATCGAGATGGTCCCGGCCGATGGCGACGGGCGCCGACAGCTCGCCGGAGGCCACCATCTCGTTGAACTTCAGGCCCGCGAGGTGCCGCTCGCCGTAGCCGAGCCAGCAGATGCGGGCCGGCAGCCCCTCGAAAGCGACTTTCTCCCCGGCCATTTTGATCCAGCGGCGCAGATGATCGTTGTCCGGGAACAGCTCCAGGATCGCCTTGTCGGTGGCGGCGATGTCCTGCGGGTCGCCCGAGAGCGCGGCCCAGCGGAACGGGCCGAGCCCCTCCTCGAACAGCGGGCGGATGTAGGCGGGCACGAAGCCGGGGAACTCGAACGCCCGGCCGTAGCCGCCCTTTCGCGCCTCGTCCCGGATCGAGTTGCCGTAGTCGAAGACCTCCGCGCCCGCGTCCTGGAAGCCGACCATCGCCTCGACATGGCGGGCCATCGATTCCTGGGCCTGCCGGGTGAACAGCTCCGGATCGCGCTCGGCGGCGGACTTCATGTCCGCGAACGGCATTCCCGCGGGCAGGTAGGCCAGCGGGTCGTGGGCCGAGGTCTGATCGGTGACGATGTCGATGGGCGCGCCCATGGCCAGCAAACGCGGGAAGACCTCCGCGGCATTGCCTTCCACGCCGATGGACAGCGGCCGCCCGGCGTCGCGCGCCGCCACGGCCAGGCGCAGCGCGTGCTCGAGATCGTCGGCCTTGGTGTCGAGGTACTTGTGCGCGATCCGGCGATCGATCCGGGTGACATCGCAGTCGACGCAGATCACGACGCCCTCGTTCATGGTGACGGCCAGCGGCTGCGCACCGCCCATGCCGCCGAGCCCGGCGGTCAGGGTGATGGTGCCCGCCAGGGTGCCGCTCCCCCGGCCCGCGGCCGCGAGTTTGCGGGCAACGGCGCCGAAGGTTTCGTAGGTGCCCTGCAGGATGCCCTGGGTACCGATGTAGATCCAGGATCCGGCGGTCATCTGCCCGTACATGGTCAGCCCGAGTTCCTCGAGCCGCCGGAACTCCTCCCAGTTGGCCCAGTCCCCGACGAGATTCGAGTTGGCGATGAGCACGCGCGGCGCCCACTCGTGGGTGCGGAACACCCCGACCGGCTTGCCCGACTGCACCAGCATGGTCTCGTCGGACCGCAGCGTCCGCAGCGTGCGCACCATCGCGTCGAAGGCCGGCCAGCTGCGGGCCGCCCGGCCGGTACCGCCGTAGACGACGAGGCTGTCGGGATGCTCGGCGACCTCGGGGTCCAGGTTGTTCATCAGCATGCGCAGGGCCCCCTCCTGCTGCCAGCCCAGGGTGGTGAGTTCGCTGCCGCGGGGCGCGGATACGGGGCGGGCGCCCTCGGTACGGTCGGACATGGGGTCTGCTCCTTGAGGATTGGAGTTGCGAGGCCGGATCAGGCTCGGGTGTCGGCCATTTCGGTGTCCGCCGGGTAGATCATCCGGTCGGGCGGAGTGCTGGTGCGCCGCGCCAGCGGGTAGTAGAGGGCGGCGGTGAGCGCGATGCCGACGATCCACGAGATGTCGGCACCGCCGAGCATCGTGGTGATCGGACCGGTGTAGAGCTTCTGGGCCAGGAACGGGATCTGGGCGATCACGCCGACGACGTAGCAGCTCAGCGCCGTCACGTTCCAGCGCCCGTAGCGGCCGTTGACGTCGTAGAGCGCCGGAATGTCCACGCGCTCTTTGGAGATCAGGTAGTAGTCGATCAGGTTGATCGCGCTCCACGGGGTGAACACCATCAGCAGCACGAGCACGAAATTCTTGAAGTTGTTCAGGAAGTCGGCGCTGGCCGCGATCGCGATGAGCATCGAGATGCCGGTGAAGCCGACGATGTAGGCGGTGCGCGCGGCGGTCGAGATGCGGGACTGGCCGTTGAACGCGGTGACGGTGGTCAGGATGGACATGAAGCCGCCGTAGGCGTTGAGGCAGTTCACCGTCAGCTTGCCCACCACGATCACCAGGTAGATCAGCGTGGCGACGAGTGCGGGCCCGGCCAGCTCGCCGACGAAGCCGACCTGATCGGAGAGGAAGGACTTGCCGGCGCACGCGGCGATCAGCACGCCGAGCGTCATCGCCCACTGCGAGCCGAGCACCGAGCCGGCGAAGGTGGACCAGAAGGTGGTGCGCTCACTGGTGGAACGCGGCAGGTAGCGGGAGTAGTCGGCGACGTACGGGCCGAAGGTGAGCTGCCAGCCCGCGCCCAGGGAGACCGCGAGCAGGAATGTCGCGATGTCGAAACCCTTGGTGCCCATGAAGTTCGAGACGTCGTATTCGGCGAACAGCCGCACACACAGGTAGGTGAAGCCCAGCGCGCCGACCACGGTGGCGATCCGGCCGACCACGTGGATCAGGTTGTATCCGGTGACCGCCACGAACGCGGTGAGCCCGCCGAAGACCAGGATGCCGACCACCGGGCTGTCGACGTGCAGGATCTTGTTGACGGCCTGGCCCGCCAGCACCGTGCCGGTGGCCGCGAAGCCCAGATACATCAGCACGACGAGCAGCAACGGCAGCACCGCGCCCTGCACGCCGAACTGCGCGCGGCTCGAGATCATCTGCGGCAGGCCCATGCGCGGGCCCTGCGCGGAATGCAGCGCCATCACCGCGCCGCCGACCACGTTGCCGATGAGCAGGCCGAGGATGGCCCACCAGGCGTCGGCGCCGAAGACCACGGCCAGCGCGCCGTCGACGATCGCGGTGATCTGCATGTTCGCGCCGAACCACAGGGTGAACTGGCTGCGCGGCGAACCGTGCCGTTCGTGGTCGGGTACGACGTCGATGGTCCGGCGTTCCGGAGTGAGCCCGGCCCCGGACCGGTCGTCGTGTGTCGTCACTGGCTTGCCCTCAATCACTGTGTGCCGCGTCACGCTCGCGGCGGCTGAGGTGTATAGTCCTGTATATACAACTCACTGTCAAGCGTTAGACTGCAGCCGCTGGTGGTGACTTCAGGGATGGGTGTGGACATGGCGATCGCGGCGGTCGACACGGAACTTGCTGCGCTGTTCCGGGATTCGGGGCAGTCCGCGCCGGCCTACGAACGCGTCAAGAGCCTGGTCAGCACCCAGATCAAGTCCGGGCGCTGGTCCGAGGGCGATCAGCTGCCCTCGGAGAACCAGCTCGTCGCCGCCCTCGGCCTGTCCCGGATGACCATCAACCGGGCGCTGCGCGAACTCACCGCCGCCGGGCTGGTCGTGCGGCACGCCGGTGTCGGCACCTTCGTCGCGGGCACCAAGGCACCGTCCGCGCTGTTCGAGGTGAAGAACATCGCCGACGAGATCCAGCAGCGCGGGCACCGGCACCGCACCCAGGTGGTCTCGGTCCGCGAGGAAGCACTCGACCGGCGCTCGGTCATGCGAGAACTGCTGCCGCGCAATGTCTTCCATTCCGTCCTCGTGCATTACGAGGACGACGTGCCGATCCAGGTCGAGGACCGCCTGGTCAATCCGGCCGAGGCGCCGGACTACCTGGAACAGGATTTCACCGCGCTGACGCCGAACACCTATCTGAGCAAGGCGGCGCCGCTGGAACGCGGTGAGCACATCGTCGAGGCGGTGCTCGGGTCGGCCGAGGAATGCATGCTGCTCGGCATCGAGCGCGGCGAACCGTGCCTGCTCATCCGCCGGCGCACCTGGTCCTCGACCGGCCTGGTGAGCGCCGCCCGGCTGGTCCACCCGGGCTCGCGCAATCGGCTCGAAGGGGTCTTCGGCAACCGCTAGAGTGCGTCGATGGCGCAGGAGACAGCAATCGAGTTGCGGCCCGGCCGGGCGGCCGACGCCCCCGCGGTCGCACAGCTCTGGTATGACGGCTGGCGCGAGGCGCACCTCGGCAACGTGTCCGAGGAGCTGGTGGCGATCCGCTCCCGCGAATCGTTCGATACCCGTGCCGCACAGCTCGTTCCGGTGACCATCGTCGCCACGGTCGACGGTGCGGTGGCCGGATTCGTCATGGTCGAACACGACGAGGTGGAGCAGGTCTACCTCGGCGCGCGGCACCGCGGCAGCGGCGTGGCCACGCTGCTGCTGGCCGCCGCCGAGCAGGCGGTACGCGACCACGGCCAGCGGCGGGCGTGGCTGGCCGTGGTCGCCGGAAACACCCGGGCACGGCGGTTCTACGAGCGCAACGGCTGGCTCGACGACGGCGAATTCGTCCATGCCGCACCGGGTCCGGACGGCCCGGTGCCGGTGCCCTCGCACCGCTATGTCAAGCACCTGAGCTAGCTGCGCTCCTTGGCCAGCTTCTGCCGCATCTGCTCATAGTTCGGATGCAGCTTGCACCATCCCGGCACCCGATCCGGGTCATAGGCCCGCATGGTGTGCTCCAGTTCCCGGATATCGCGCCAGTGCGTGGCGTCGCGATAGAGCAGGCCGACTTCGTCGGCCACGAAGGTGTTTCCGGTATTGCGCGCCACCCACTGCGGCCCGAAATTGAGGTACTTCAGGAATTCCAGCCCGGCCACCTCGCCGTATTCCTTGGCATATTGCGGGTTTTCGAGCTGCAAACCCTTGAAGCCGAGCTGGCTCTTCGGGTTCTTGCCGAGGTAGGGCCAGCCCACCACGGTGATCAGGACCAGCCCGAACGGCACCCGGGTGTGGTTGGTCTGCGCGAGCACGCCTTGGAACAGGCCGTTGTTCGCCCCGATGGACTCCACGTAGGAGCTCATCGAGGGATCCTGGCTGTTGCCGTAGTTACCGGTGTGCGGATTCCGGAAGATCACCAGGTCGAACGGCCCGTAGGAGGGGTGCCCGACCGCGTTCACACCCAGTTCGACGTTGACGCCGGACTGCACGAGCGCCGCGATGTTCGCCTCCACCCGGGTCCCGTACTGCCGCCGCAACTGGTCGAGGGTGCGCAGTTCGGTGGCCATGACATCCACCGGCACATGGGAGGTCGAGTCGTGCGGATCGAACGGCGCGAAAGCCGGCAGTTGCAGCGCCTTCAGCGCTTCCTGCAAATATTCGATCACATAGGAGAAATCGCCACAGCCGTAGAGGATTACGCGCATAGGAAAGACCTGCGATTCTGCGAATAAATTCTTTGTCCGGCGAGCGCCGGATTCCAACCAACTCAGTGTATGGCCGTATCCTGTTGTGCCGCAGACAATTAGACGGCAGACAAAGAGACACTCCGGTCGGTTGGTATTCTGCTGAAATGAACGCTGACCGCCGCACCCGTGCCGTCGCGTCGCTGCACGGCGTGGCCGTCGGCGACGGATTCGGCTCCTCCTTCTTCGTCCCGGAAAACTCGCCCAGCCTGCACGCCCGCACGCTCCCGCGCGCACCGTGGTTCTGGACCGACGACGCCGAGATGGCCTGCTCGGTGTACGCCGTCCTGGACCGGCTCGGCCGGATCGACCAGGACGCGCTGGCCGCGTCCTTCGCCGAGCACCACGATTTCGATCGGGGCTACGGCGCGGGCGTGAACCGGATGCTCCGCCTGATCCGCCAGGAAGGCGGCGACTGGCGCGAATTGGCCGGTGCCGCCTTCGACGGGCGCGGCTCCTGGGGCAACGGCGGCGCGATGCGCGTCGCGCCAGTGGGCGCGTTCTTCGCCGATGACCTCGACCGCGTCGCCCGCGAGGCGGCGCTGTCGGCCGAGGTCACCCACACCCATCCCGAAGGCATCGCGGGCGCGATCGCGGTGGCCGTGGCCGCCGCGCTCGATCTGCGCGGCGCCGACCTGCTGGCGGCGGTCGCCGAGTACACCCCGCCCGGGCTGGTCCGCAACGGCATCGAGACCGCGGCGGGCCTGCTGCACCTGAACGATTCCCGCAGTGCCGCGGCCACTCTCGGCACCGGGCGCGAGGTCTCCGCGCCCGACACCGTCCCGCTCTGCCTCTGGGTGGTCGCCAAACATCCGCACGACTTCACCGAGGCACTGTGGGCCACCGCCATCGCCTCCGACGATGTCGACACCACCTGCGCCATCGTCGGCGGCATCCTGGCCGCCCGGCTCGGGATCGAGGCGATCCCGCCGGACTGGTTGCGCAGCTGCGAACCCCTGCCGAAGTGGGCCGGCGTCCCGGCGGGAAAGCCCGACATGTGGTCCGGCTGGATCGCACCCGACGATCGCTACTCGGTGGACTGACTGCCGAGATCGGCACCGCCGCGCAGTTTCCGGAGCACCAGCGCGACCACCGGCCACAGCAGAATCACCGCGATGATCGCGTAAACGATTCTGGCGAACCAGGTGTCGACCAGCCCGCTCAGCGCGCCGTCGCTGATCTGCAACGCGCGCCGCATCTGCATTTCCGCGTTCGGTCCCAGGATGACGCCGATGATCGCGGGCAGCAGCGGCAGCCCGAATCGGCGCATGAGAAAACCGATTACGCCGATCACGAGGAGCAGCACCAGATCCACCACGTCGCCGGAGACCGCGTACGCGCCGACGCTGGCGAAGAACAGGATGCCCGCGTACAGGTAGGGCCGCGGGATCCGCAGCAGCTTCGCCCACACCGGGGCCAGCGGCAGATTCAGCACCAGCAGCAGGACGGTGCCGATGAACAGGCTCGCGATGAGCGTCCACACCAGCTCCGATTCCCGCTGGAACAGCAGGGGTCCCGGCTGGATCCCATATTGCTGGAACGCGGCCAGCATGACCGCGGCGGTCGCCGTGGTCGGCAGGCCGAGGGTCAGCATGGTGGTCAGCGTGCCCGCCGCCGACGCGCTCGCGGTCGACTCCGGGCCCGCGACGCCCTCGATCGCGCCCTTGCCCCATTCGTCCTTGTGCTTGGACAACCGCTTCTCGGTCGCATAGGACAGGAAGGTCGGGATCTCCGCGCCGCCCGCGGGCACCGCGCCGAACGGGAATCCGATGACCGGCCCGCGCAGCCAGGGCTTCCAGGAGCGGTCGAAGTCCTTGCGGCTCAACCAGGCTCGGCCTACCGGAATGGCCCGGCCCGGATTGCGGCGCAGGTGCGCGGCCACCCACAGCGCCTCACCGACCGCGAAGAGCCCGACGGCGACGATGATCACGTCGATGCCGTCGGCCAGTTGCAACGATCCGAAGGTCAGCCGCTGCTGGCCGGTGATCGGGTCCAGCCCGATCAGGCCCAGCGCCAAACCGATTCCGAGCGAGGCGAATCCACGCACCCGGGAGCTGCCGAGCACCGAGGTGACGGCGATGAACGCCAGCAGCATGATCGCGAAGTAGTCGGGCGCGCCGATGTCCACCGCGAACTTTGCCACCAGGGGCGCGGTCAGCACCAGCAGGGCGGTGCCCACGATGCCGCCGACGAAGTGACCGATGGCGGCGGTCGCCAAAGCCTGTGCGCCACGGCCTTTCTTGGCCATCGGATGGCCCTCGATCGCGGTGACCACCGCGGCGGTCTCGCCCGGGGTGTTCAACAGGATCGAGGTGGTCGAACCGCCGAACATGCCGCCGTAGTAGATACCGGCGAACATGATGAACGCGCCCGTCGGCTCGACGCTGTAGGTGAGGGGCAGCAGCAGCGCCACCGCCATCGCCGGCCCGATGCCGGGCAGCACGCCGATGGCGGTACCCAGCAGCACGCCCACCGCGGCCAGCAGCAGATGTGTCGGAGTCAGCGCGGTGCCGAAGCCCGCCATGAGATTCGATAGGGCATCCATCAGAGCTCACCCACCCCGCCGGCTCCGCCGGCTGCCGTCCCCCAGGAGAAGACTCCTTCCAACGGTCCCCCGGGCAGCGTCACGCCGAGCAACTCGCCGAACACCACATAGGTCGCCAGGGCCAGCGCCACCGCGATGAGCGGGTCGCGCACCAGATGTCTGCTGCCGAGCGCGAAGGCCGCGCCCCAGAACAGCAGGGTGCCCGCGATGGGGAAACCGACGATGTCGATCAGGACGATGTTCGCGACAAAGACCGCGATCAGCAGTGCGACGGTGCGCCATTCCGGCGGGGCGGTCAGGTCGACGTCCTCGCCGCCCTCGGCCACGCCGCGGCCGCCACGCAGCACGTCGACGGCGAGCGCGAGCGCGACCACCACCAGCAGTGCGCCGACCACCAAGGGCATCGCCTTCGGCCCGACCGGGCCGCGCTGGGTGAAGGCGGTCGACATCCGCAGGGCGTCGACGATCACCACCGCGCCCGCACCCGCGAGCAGGACCGAGACCACCAGCTCCGAGCGGTCCCGGAACCAGCCCGCCACACCGGTTCTCGGTTCCCGCAGCGCGACTTCCGGCTCCTCGGCGCCCGATTCCGCGGCGCCGGATTCCGGAGCCGGACTCATGCCAGCCCCAGATCCTTCAGCACGGCACCGCACTGATCGGTCTGCTGCTGGATGAAGGTGCCGAAGTCGGCGCCGGTCAGGAACGCATCGCCCCAGCCGTTGGTGCGGACCGCTTCCTTCCACTCCGCGGAATCGTGCATCTTCGTGTACGCGTCGATCAGGGCCTTGCGCTCGTCGTCGCTGATCCCGGGCGGGGCGACCACGCCGCGCCAGTTGGTGAATTCGACATTGATGCCGGCTTCTTTCAAGGTCGGCGCGTTCACACCGTCGATGCGCTTGGGCCCGGTCACCGCGAGCACCCGCAGCTCACCGGCCTGGATCTGGTCCAGGTATTCGCCGACGCCCGAGACTCCGAATGAGATCTTGTTGCCGAGCACCGAGGCGAGCAGTTCGCCACCGCCGTCGAAGGGCACGTAGTTGACGGCCTTCGGTTCGATGCCGATGGCCTTGGCGACCAGCATCGGGGCCAGATGGTCCGGGCCGCCCGGCGAGGAGCCGCCGCCGACCGGGACCGCGCCCGGGTTCGCCTTCCAGTCCGCGACCAGCTGGTCGATGGCGGTGTACTTGGAGTTCTTGGAGACGACGATGATGTCGGGTTCGTCGATCAGCCGGGCGATCGGCGTGGTGTCGGTCAGCTTGGATGGCGACTTGTTGGTGTAGACGCTACCCACGACGCCCAGGCCCATCTGCATGACCAGCTTGCCGTTGCCCTTCTCCCCGACCAGCCGACCCAGGCCGACCGTGCCGCCGGCGCCGGGCAGGTTGAAAACCTCGACCGAGCGGGCGATCCCGGCGTCCTCCAGGACCTTCGCCGAGGTGCGGGCGGTGATGTCGTAGCCGCCGCCCGGCGAGTTCGGGACCATGATCCGCACGCCGGACAACGTGTCGCCCGCGCCGCCCGCACCGTTGCAGGCGGTCAGCGCGACCGCGGCGACGGCACCGGCGAAGGCGGTCAGCAACTTCCGAGTATTCACTGGAGATCCTCATCTCTCATCGTTGAGCTGGACGAAGTGTGAGCTGGCCCACCACCCCCTGTCTGCTTTGCGTCCACAACGTTTGTTGTGGTCATAGTGTTCACGCCGAACCGGGCCCGTTTCCGGTGGCGGGCAGGGACACTGACTGCGGGCAGGTTTCACAGGAGGTAGGCGTGGGCAAGAAAGGCTCACTGGCACGGCAATTGCTTGCCCTGCAGTTGCTGATCGTGCTGGTGCTGCTCGCCGCCGTCGCCGCCGTGGTGGTCGCGCAGGTGAGCGAGACGTTCCGCAACACCGAATCGCGGCGCATGCTCGGCATCGCCGAGGACGTGGCCGCCAACCCGAGTCTGCGAGTGCTGCTCGCCGATCCCAAACAGCATCTGCTGCTGGCGCCGTTCGCGACCGCCGCGCAGGTCGCCTCCGGGGCCGACGAGGTCGTCATCGCGCGCGCCGACGGCAAGGTGCTCACCTCACAGGATCCTTCCGAGATCAACAAGCCGCTGCGGCTGGCCGACTCCACCGTCACCGAGGGCCGGGCCTGGGTCGGCGAGATCGACGACGAGGTGGTCGCGCACGTGCCGGTGATCGGGCAGGGCAGCCACGAGGTGGTCGGCTATGTCGCCGCGAAGAAGGAACAGCCCGCGATCTGGCACACCCTGGCCGAATCGTTCCCCGGGTTGCTCAGCCTGCTCGGCATCGCCACCGCCGTCGGTGTGGCCGGCTCGCTGTCGCTGTCCTGGTGGGTCAAACGCCAGACCTTCGGCCTGGAACCCGCCGAGATCGCCGCGCTCGTCGAACATCGCGAAGCCATGCTGCACGGCGTGCACGAGGGTGTGGTCGGCCTGGACCAGCAGCATCGCGTCACTCTCGTCAACGACCAGGCCAAAGACCTGTTGACGCTCGGCGACGTGGTGGGGCGCAGCGTCTACGACCTCGGGCTCAACGAGCGGTTGGTCGACGTGTTCACCGGCCGCGCCGCGGGCACCGACCTGATCGGCCTGCGCCGCGGCAAAGTGCTGGTGATGAACCGGACCCCGATCCAGTGGGACCAGCGCACGCTGGGCGCCGTGGTGACCCTGCGGGACCGGACCGAACTGGTGCGATTGCAGGATCAGCTCACCGAGAACCGCAATGCCGCGGACACGTTGCGCGCCCAGGCGCACGAGTTCAGCAATCGGTTGCACACCATCGCCGGGCTGATCGAACTCGGCGAATACGACGAGGTCGCGCACTACATCACCCGGGTCAGCGCCAATCGGGACCAGTGGCAGGCCGAGGTGACCGCGCGGATCGGCGATCCCGCGGCGGCGGCGCTGCTCATCGCGAAGTCCAGTTTGGCCGCCGAACAGGGTGTGGGACTGCGGCTTTCGGCCGACAGCGGGTTATCCGAGGTGGACACGGCGCTGTCCGGTGACATCGTCACGGTGCTGGGCAATCTGATCGACAATGCCCTGGACGCGCTGTCCGGGCCCGGCTGGATCGAAGTCGACATCCGTGTACGGGATCGCGCCGTGCACGTGGTGGTCCGGGATTCCGGGCCCGGCGTCGCGCCCGAACTGGCCCGCGAGGTCTTCCGGCACGGGTTCACCACCAAGGCCGCCGCGGGCGGTCAGCGCGGGCTCGGGCTGGCCATCACCCGGCAGGCCTGCGTCCGGCGTGGCGGCACCGTGTCGGTGCACAACGCCGACGGCGCGGTGTTCACCGCGACCCTGCCGCTGGAGGTGCGCGCATGATTCGGGTTCTGGTCGTCGACGACGACTTCATGGTCGCCAAGGTGCACAGCGGATATGTCAGCAAGACACCGGGTTTCACCGTCACGGGCGTCGCCCGGACCGGGGCCGAGGCGCTGCGCCTGATCGGCGACCTGCAACCCGATCTGGTACTGCTCGACATCTATCTGCCCGACCTGGACGGTCTGACGGTGCTGCGCGGCATCCGCGAAACCGCCGAGGCCACCGACGTGATCGTGATCAGCGCCGCCGACGACGTCAACACCATCCGTACCGCCATGCGCGGCGGCGTCCTGCACTACCTGATCAAACCCTTCACCTACGGCGCACTCTACGACCAGCTCCAGCACTTCGCGGCCCTGCACACCAAGCTCGCCGAGCTCTCCCATGCCGCCCAATCCGATGTCGACCAGGTCTTCGCCGGCCGCCCCCGCACCGCCCTCACCCTCCCGAAGGGCCTCACCGCCCAAACCGCCCTGCTGGTCGAAAACGTCCTGCGCGCAACCCCTTCCGGCGTCTCCGCCCAGGAATGTGCCGACGCCACCGCCCTCTCCCGCGTCAGTGCCCGCCGCTACCTGGAACACTTCGCCGAAACCGGCAGCGCCGAAGTCCGCCTCCGCTACGGCGGCACCGGCCGCCCCGAACGCCGCTACCACTGGATCGGGGCGTAAGCGTTCACCGCCCTGTTTCGAGAATGGCCGGACGCCACCCCGGCGGGGTGTTTGGAACCTGTTCCGGCCGGTGCTTGTATGGGCGCGCGGTACCTGATGGATGGGATGGCGGCCGAATTCGCGGAGCACTCGTGTGAGCGGAAGGAGGTGCGTCGGATGGCTGTGCGCGGGCTGTGCCGCTGGATGTGCGTGCTCGGGGCGGTGGCTGTCGCGGGAGTGGTGGCCGGGCCGGTGCATGCGGAGAGGGGTGACGAGGCCCTCGCGCCCGCGGGTGCGAACGACTGGGGGTGCGTGCCGACGGCGCGCCATCCCGAGCCGGTGGTGCTGGTGCACGGGACGTGGGGAAATCAGAGCGTGTGGGCGGGGCTGGCTCCGCAGTTGAAAGCGGCTGGGGCGTGCGTGTTTTCGCTCAACTACGGGCAGAAGCGGTTCAGCCTCCGGGGATCGGAACCCGGCGTGTACGGCACCGCGGATATCCGTTCGTCCGCCAAGGAACTCGCCGAGTTCGTCGACCGGGTGCGGACGGCGACCGGCGCGGCACGGGTCGATATCGTCGCGCATTCCCAGGGCGGGCCGCTGGCCAGGCAGTATCTGCGATTCGAGGGCGGCACCCAGCCGGCGCCGCGAGTGCGCCGGCTGGTCACGATCGCCGCCACCAACCACGGCACCACCGCGGACGGCCTGGGCTACCTACTACCCGGCGGCAGCGCTTCGGGGCCCTCCGATGTCGTCATCGCCAAGGTGCTGGGCACCGCCGCCGCCCAGCAACTGGCGGGCAGTGAGTTCCTGCGCCTGCTGAACGCGGCGGGCGATACCGAACCCGGCATCGAGTACACCGCGATCGCCACCCGGGTGGACCGCGTGGTCACCCCGCCGGATGCCACCTTCCTGCACGCCGGTCCGGGCGCGACCGTCGTGAACGCCTGGGTCCAAGACGCCTGTCCCACAGACACTTTCCACCACGGCATCCTCCCGGATTCCCCCGCCGTGGCGCATCTGGTGCACCGCGCGCTCGACCTGCCCTACACCGGCGTCCGATGCCCCGCCGGCGACGCGGCGCCATAGCGTCGCGCAACGGCTTCGATTTGACCTGAAGTCAACTTCAGGTCCTAGCGTCGCCACCAGTTATTCATCGCGAACAGGAGACCACCATGCTGCTCATCACCGGCGCCACCGGCAATATCGGGCGCCCCCTGCTGCACGAGTTGCATGCCGCCGGCGCGAACCCGCTGCGCGCCCTCACCCGAGACGCCGCCCGGGCCGCGTTCCCCGCCGGTGTCGAGGCGCTCGAGGCCGACCTGACCGATCCCAGCGCGCTGCGGGACGCGGTGCGCGGCGTGCGCGCGATGTTCCTGATCTCCGGCCTCGGCCCGGATGCCGAGATCATCGCGGCCGCCCGCCGAGCCGGAGTCGAGCACGTCGTGCTGGTGTCCTCGATCACGGTCGAGACGCACCCGCACCTCGGCCCGGCGGCCGAAAAGTCGTCCGTCGAAAAGGAACTGGAGGCCAGCGGTCTGGACTGGACCATCCTGCGCCCCACCCAGTTCGCCTCGAACACGATGCTCTGGGCCGAGGCGATCCGGGCGCGGCGCCCGGTCCGCGCGGCCTACGCCGATGCCGAACTCCCGACCATCCACCCCGCCGACATCGCCGCCGCGGCGCGGGTAGCGCTCACCGAACCCGGGCACCGGGGCCGCCGGTACGCCCTGACCGGCCCCGAATCCATCAGCCCCCGAGCACAGGTGGCGGCCGTCGCCGCCCTGCTTGGCCGCGATATCGAGTTCACCGAGATCAGCCGGGACACCGCGCGTTCGGAGCTGCTGCCGATCTTCGGCGCGGACGAGGTGGACGCGGTACTCGAGGTCACCGGTGGCGATATCACCGACGAACTGCGGCAGGTCCGCGACACTGTTTCGGCCCTCACCGGAGACCCGGGCCGGACTTATCGCCAGTGGGTCGAGGAGAACGCCTCGGCATTCCGCTGAGCGCGTTCCCCGAATTCGCACCAGAGGTGATCAGTGCGCCGGTTGTGGTGCGTCGACGAGAAATTCGCCCGCCACCGGCGCGAGGAGACCGATATCCGGGTTGTGACTCAGCTTCGCCAATTCCCGGTGGCTGGCATCGGGAAGAACCGCGGTGATCGCCCGGGCGGCGGTGCGCAACAGCGCGTCGCTCTTGGCCCCGGAGATAACCAGCGTCGGGACCCGCACGCCGGCCCAGTCCTCGGGCCGCAGCGCCGCACCGCGCATGAAGTCGGCCATGATGGCCCAATCGTGCGCGGTGGCCGGCGCGGTGGCCAGCAGGTGCTTCCACATCGGCGTCAAAGGCATGAGCAGGCCGAAGATCCGGGGCATGCCCATACCCTTGGCCATGTAGAAGCGCACCACCTCGGCCCGCTTGTTCGCCGCGATCAGCGCGTGCAGCTGCTCGGCCAGGTCGGCCGAGGGCACGAAGTTGTCGTGGTCCACCACGAACGGCGGCTCGAAAGCCACCACCTTGGTGATGCCGGGCACCCGCCCCGAGGCCGCGGCCCGCAGCGCCAGACCGGCGCCCGAGGACCAGCCGAACACCGCCGCCCGACCACCGGCCGCGTCGACGATCGCGGCGAGGTCCTCGATTTCGTTGTCCACGTCGTACTCGCCGGGCGAATCGGAGCTGTCACCCCGGCCGCGCCGGTCGTAGTTGATCACCGTGAGCCGGTAATCCGCCGCCAATTTCTCGGCCAGCTCGACCAGCTTGGGAAAGCGCCGGTAACTGAACGCGCCGCCGATGAGGATTACGGTGCCGGCATCGCCGCCGACGACGCGATCGAAAGCCAGCTCGATTCCCGAACGAGTGGTAACGGTTTCCATCGGTAAAGCCTTTCGTGACACGGTAATCGGAGCTTGCTGTCAGGTAGACGGGAGCGCCATCCGGAATTCATCGCGGCGCGTTTGTGACGCGGACCACAGCGTGGAACACGAATTGCTTTCACCGCCAACGTCATTGCACAGAACAGGTAAAGGCGCCGGCGAATAGCCGACGGCATGCCACGAACTCACGCAAGATGGCACGGAGAGTCGAGCGGTTGGGAGCGATCATGACGCGTGCACGACAGTCCCGGGCGGCCGGGCGGTGACCGCGCCCGGAATGCTGGCCCCACTCCGTGAGCCGATGTTTCGCCGCCTGGCCGCCGGCCGGATCACCACCTTCATCGGCAACGCCATCGCCCCCGTCGCGCTCGCCTTCGCCGTCCTCGATCTCACCGGCTCGGTGACCGCGCTCGGCCTGGTGGTCAGCGCGCGCTCGATCGCCAATGTGACGCTCCTACTGCTGGGCGGCGTCCTGGCCGACCGGTTGCCGCGCGGGGTGATCCTGCAAGGGGCGAGCCTGGCCGCGGCCCTGTCCCAGGCGGCGACCGCGCTGGCGGTGCTGCTCGACTTCGCCTCGATTCCCCTGCTGATCGCGCTCAGCGTCGTCAACGGCGCCGTCTCGGCGGCCTCCTTTCCCGCCGCCGCGGCCCTCACCCCGCAGACCGTGCCGCCCACCCTGCTGCGCCAAGCCAACGCCATCGTGCGGATCGGCATCAACGCCGCGCTCATCGCCGGCGCTTCACTGGGCGGCATGCTCGCGGCACTGGCGGGACCGGGCTGGGCGATCGCGATCACCGCCGCGATCTTCGCCATCGCATCCATCTGCTACGCCCGGGTGCGCGTCCCCAGCGTCACCGCGGCCGAGCCCAGCACGCCCCTGGCCGAACTCCGCGCCGGCTGGACCGAATTCACCGCGCGCACCTGGGTCTGGACCATCGTGGTCAGCTTCATGCTGGTGAACGCGGCCCTGGTCGGCGGCACCCAGGTGCTCGGCCCCGCCATCGCGGACGACACCATCGGCCGATTCGCCTGGGGCCTGGTGCTCGGCGCCCAGACGGCGGGCGCGCTGCTCGGCGGTATCCTCGCCAGCCGCTGGCAGCCACGCCACGCCCTGCTGTTCGGCACCGCCCTGGTCCTGGTCGAGGCGATACCGCTCCTGACCCTGGCGCACGCGCCCGAGTTCGTCCTGCTGCTCGCCGCCTATTTCCTGGCAGGCATCGCGGTCGAGCAGTTCACCGTCGCCTGGGACGTCTCCGTGCAGGAGAACGTCCCGCCGGACCGGCTGGCCCGGGTCTATTCCTATGACGCCGTCGGCTCCTTCGTCGCCATCCCGCTCGGCCAAATCGCGGTCGGCCCACTGTCTTCCGCTTTCGGCACCGCGGCCACCCTGACCGGTCTGGCGGCCGTGGTGGTCGTGGCGATCGCCGGGGCGCTGCTCGTCCCCAGCGTTCGCACTCTCACCCGGAGCGACCCGAGTAGCCGAGCCGCCGACGTCTCGGCGAACTGACCTACGGCTGCACGCAGGGCTCGCTCAGGGTGACCTTGTCCTGGGTGGGCCCGTGATAATCGGTGAGCACGGTCTTGGTGCCCAGCGGGGCGGCGGCGTCCGGTGCGCCGATGATCGCGCGCTGCTTGGTCAGATCGGGCTTGTCGGAGCCGTAGGTGTACTTCGGCGCACCGCCCTGGAAGTCGACCTCGAGGCCGTCGATGCTGTCCCGCAGGCCCTTACGGGTCAGCTTGCCGTTGTCCTGCGCCTTGATCAGCAGCGCCTTGAGCGGATAGGAGAAGTTCCAGCCCGCGCTGAATCCCCAGGTGGCCGGGTCCTTGGTGGCCGCCGCCTTCGCGGCCTTGGCCGCCTCGCTGGTGCCGTCCCAGCCGTCTACCGGTGAGGTCGAGTTGTAGAGCGCCGTGATGGCCGGCGCCGCAGCGCTTTTCAGCAGACCACCGTTCCAGGTCGGGCCGGAGCCGAGGAAGCGGCCCTTGTAGCCGGCGGCCGCCGCCTTGCCGATGATCTCGCCCGCTTCGGCGGGGCCGGTCGCCAGCATCACGACATCCGGCGCGGCGGCGATGAGCTGGCTGACAGCACCGTCCTGGTTGCCGACCGCCGCGTTGGGCGCGGTCTGGATCTGATTGGCGACCTCGACGCCGTTCGCCTCGGCCCACTTCTTCGCGCCGGTCGAGTAGTCGCCGCCGTAATCACCCTTGTAGGTGACGGATACGAGCTTGGTGGGCTTGGACTTGTTCTGCGCCAGCCAATCCAGGGCCATGATGGCCTCGGAGCAATAGGAATAGCCGGTTTCCAGCAGCAGGCCCTTGTCGGCGCTCTTGAATTGCCAACCGGACCACAGGGTTCCGGCGACCGACACCAGGTCCGCCGCGTCCATCCGGTCCAGCACCGCCTGGGTGTGGATGGTGCCCAGGCTCATCGACAGGGCGAGCACGTTCGGCTCCACCTGCTGATAGGCCTCGGCGTGCTTCTGCGGATCGTAGGAGGTGTTCTTGGTGTTGGTGGCGATGTCGACCTCGTACTTGCCGCCGATCCCGCCGGCCTCGTTCACCTTCTTCCAGAACGCCAGCTGCCCGTCGTTGATGTCGCGGCCCAGGGCGGCGAACGGGCCGCCCTCGAGGTCGGAGAGCACCCCGAGATAGATGCAGCCCTTGGCCTTGTCGACCGCGTTGGGGCAGGGCTCGCTGGTGACGCCGGGCCCGGTCGCGCCGGTGGCTTCGTCCTCCGCGCTGGAGCAGGCCCCCGCCAGGACCAGCGCGGCGACGGCGGGCACGACGGCGAACCGTCGAATTCTGCTGACTCCCATTATCTTTCCTGCTTTCACTACAGCTGATCAGTGGGAGAACGGCCAGGTGCGGAAGTAGTTGCGAATACGCAGCCACAGCCCGAACATGCCCCTCGGTTCGAGCACGATCACACCGGCGATCAGCAGGCCGAACAGGATCGTTTTCAACTCGTCGAGCGTGAAGCCGAGGATCTGCCCGTCCTCGGAGGTGAGGACCGGCACCGCGTGGGTGAATTCCTCGAGCACCCGCGGCAGCAGGACCACGAAGCAGGCGCCGATGATGGACCCGGTGATGGTGGCGGCGCCACCGATCAGCACGATCGCCAGGAAGTCCACGGAGAGCAGCAGATTCCAGCGTTCCGGGCTGATCCGGCCGATCACCACCGACAGCAGCCCGCCCGCCACCCCGGCATAGGCGGAGGACACCACGAAGGCCAGCGTCTTGGTGCGCTGCAACCGGACACCCATGATCTCCGCGGCGACGTCGCGGTCCCGGACCGCGGCGAAGGCGCGGCCGACATTGGCGGACATCAGGTTCCGGGCCAGCACCGCCAGCACGACGAGCAGCACGAGGGCGATCAGATACAGCGCCCGCTGCTCGTTGATCAGCACCCCGGCCACCCGCACCGGCTTGCGCAGATCCGCGCCGAACAGCACCGGCGGCGCGGGCGCGCGACCGAGGCCACCGCCGCCGGTCACCGAGTGCCACTCCTTGAACAGGTGCTCGCCGATCATCACCAGGCCGAGAGTCAGTGTCGCCAAATACAACCCGCGCACCCGGGCGGCCAGCGGGGCCACCAGCAGACCCAGGATCGCGGGGATCAGGGCGGTCAGCGGCAGCCAGAGCACCATGTCCCAGCCCAGGCCGTACACCGTTTTCGTGCCGACGCCGCCGAAGACCGCCGCGGTATAGGCCCCGACGCCGACGAAGAAGGCGTGCCCGAGCGACACCTGCCCCGCGTACCCCGTCAGCATGTTCAACCCGATGCCGCCGATCGCGTAGATGGCGGCCAGGGTCAGCAGGTTGGTGACGTCCTTGGCGACGAAAAATGGTGCCAGCACGGCCAAGACGACCAGGCCGCCGGTCCACCAGGCTTTGGCGGCGGTGTTCCAGGCGCTCTCGGCCCGCGCGTAGGAGGTGTAGAGCCGGGGCCGGCCACGCCGCACGGCGCGGGGCACATGCACGGTCGCGCTCATACGCGTTGCACCTCTTTCGCACCGAACAGCCCGTGCGGCCGGATCAACAGCACCGCGAACATGAGCACGTACGGCATCACCACGTCGAAGTTGGCGCCCAGCCAGGGCGCGACATCGGGTTGATAGGTCTTGGTCAGCGCCTCGGCCAGGCCGACGATCATCGCGCCGGCCAGCGCGCCGTAGAGGGAGTCCAGGCCGCCGATGATGATGGCGGGCAAGGCTTTCAGCGCGATCAGCAGCGCAGCCGCCTCGACGCCGCCGGGCGCGGTGCCGAGCAGGATGCCGCCCACCGCCGCCAGCGCGCCCGCCAGCGCCCAGGACAGCGCGAACACCCGGCCCACATCGACACCCTGGGCCATCGCGGTTTCCTGATCCATCGCCGCGGCGCGCATGGCCAGCCCGTAGCGGGACCGCTCCAGCCACAGCACCAGCGCCGCGATGACCGTGAGCGCGGCGACCACCTTGAAGATGTCGGTGTAGTTCACCGTCACCCCGCCGACGCAGGCCGCCGCCACCACGCTGTCGGCCGGGCGATGCCCGCCGAGGCAGAAGTTCGACAGCCCCCACGGATCACCGGAGGTGATGACCTTGGCTCCGAACAGTTTGTGCACCAGCACGATTCCGGCGGCGAAGAGCCCGACGGTCACCAGGGTCGCGGAGAACACCGGCCGTCCGACCATGGGCCGCATGGCGATTCGCTCGGTCACCGTGGCGATGGCGGCCACCGCGGCCACCGCCGCGACGGCGGCGAGCGGGAACGGCAGCCCGGCCGAGTCGACCAGGTAGTAGGAGAACAGCGTGCCGAAGATCATGAAGACCGGCTGCGCGAAGTTCAGCACCCCGGTGGCCCGGAAGATGATGACGAAGCCGACCGCGATGGTGGCGTACATGCCGCCCAGGCCGGCGCCGCGGATCAGCGCTTGCAGGAGTTCGTTCATACCGGGACATCCGAGTTCTCGGGCGGATCGGCGGCCTCGGTGCGGGCCGCCTCGATGCGGGTGATCGGCACCCCCAGGCCGAGGAAGAAGGCCGCGGTATCCGCATCGGGCGGGATATCCGGCGGCAGTGCGGTTCCCGGGATCGCGATGCGCCAGAGCGCGGCGCGGGTCTTGCGCAGGCCCAGCTTGTCGCGCACGGCACGGCCGCTCGCGAGATATCCGAGCGTGGAACGCAGCCGAGCCAGCGGCCCGCGGTTGCGCTGCGCGGCAATGCGTTCCGCGGTGCTCGTGGTCAGCCCGTAGCAGAAGCGCTTGAACCGGGAGGCCGTGGCCATCCGGCTCTCGACACCGGCGTGAGCGCGCTGCCAGCCGGCCGCGGGCAGCAAACGCACCGTGGGCTGTGCCTCCGCCAGGTCGGCGGCCAGCGTGTCGTAGGACTCGGCGAAATGCAGGACTGCGCCGGTGGCCACGCAGGTCCACACGGTCACGGCACGTTCGGCGGGCTCGGCCAGGGACAATCCCGGCAGCACCACATCGCGCGCGCCGAGCCCGGGGATCGCCGCACGCAGGGCGTTCAGCACGGTCGTGATGTCGGAGCCGCGCAGCTGGACCGCGACACTCTCGCCGGGCGGGAATGCCAGGGCGACAACGTCTTCCGCGGACGAATCGTGGTCCGGGAGCTCTGCCCGATGCGCGGAGCCTCGTTCCCGCAGTGCCGCATAGGAAATGAGCCGCGGGTCCGAATACTCCTGCACTCCGCGCGCTTCCAGGTGCACGATCCAGCGCAACCGTGGACACCCGGTGCCGAGCGCCTTGTCGACCTGTTCCTGATCCTCGGCGATGAGCACGCGGACCGCGGCCTCGTTGAGCAACTGCTCCAGCGCCGGGCCGGCGGCCTCCGGGTGCACGCCGACGAAGCGGGCGCGCAACGACATCGCACCCAGCTCCGCGTACACCCACTCCGGCCGGTTGCCCGCCAGCACCGCCACCCGGTCCCCCGCGCCGACCCCCAGATCCGCCAGCCCGTGCGCGATCAGCCGCCGCTCCCGGTCCAATTCGGCCCAGGAGGTCTGCTGCCAGATTCCCAGCTTCTTGGCGCGCATCGCCACCGTCGTCGGCGTGCGCGCGGCCCGCTCGGCTACCTGGAGGTGCAGTGCCGCGGGCGATTGCGCCGCCGTCGATACCACCGTCACTGGGCCGACCCCGCGGCGCCGCCGAGATAGGCCGCCAGCACGGCCGGATCGTGCCGGACCTCGGCGGGTGACCCGAGCGCGATCCGGACACCGAAGTCCAGCACCATGATTCGGTCGGCCAGGTCCATCACCAGTCGCATGTCGTGTTCCACCATGATCATCGCCAGTTCCAGCTCGGCTCGGACGTCGAGGATGAACCGCGCCATATCCGCGGTCTCCTCCACGTTCATCCCCGCCACCGGCTCGTCCAGCAGCAGCAGGCGCGGCTCCATCGCCAGCGCCCGGCCCAGTTCCACCCGCTTCTTCACCCCGTACGGCAGCAGCCCGACCGGCTGGTTGCGCACCGGCTGCAACTCCAGGAATTCGATCAGGCCCTCGGCGTAGAGCCGCGCCGAACGTTCACCCCGGCGCGCCTTGGACAGCCGTAGCGCCGCCGCCACCGGGCCGTACCCGAGTTGCAGGTGACGGCCGAGTTTGATGTTGTCCAGCACCGTCAGGTTGTCGAAGAGCTCGATGTTCTGGAACATCCGGGCGACACCCAGCCGGGCGATCGCGTCCGGCGTCCGGCCGGTCAGCTCCCGGCCGTCCAGGGTGATGCTGCCGGCCTGCGGGCGATAGACCCCGTTGAGGCAGTTGAAGATCGAGGTCTTGCCCGCGCCGTTGGGCCCGATGAGCGCCAGCAGCTCCCCCGGCTGCACCTCGAACGACACCTCCGACAGTGCCTTCGTGCCACCGAAATTCAGGCTCAGGTCCGCGACCTGAAGCAGCGCGGTCATGCCACCCACCCCTTGCGGCGCTTGTAATGCTTGAGGTCGCGCAGCGAAACATGACCCTCCGCACCGAGTCCCAGATAGAACTCTTGGATATCGGAGTTGGCCGACAGCTCCGCCGCCGGCCCGTCCAGCACGACCCGGCCCTGTTCGAGCACGTAGCCGTGGGTCGCGATGGACAGCGCCATCGCGGCGTTCTGCTCGATCAACAGCACCCCGGTCCCTTCGGAGTTGATGCGCACGATCAGATCGCGGATCTGCTCCACCACCCGGGGCGCCAGGCCCAGGCTCGGTTCGTCGAGCAACAGATACTTCGGCTCGGCCATCAGCGCCCGCCCGATCGCCAGCATCTGCTGCTCGCCGCCCGACAGCAGTCCGCCCCGCTGGGCGCGGCGGTCGGCCAGGATCGGGAACATCTCGTAGATCCGATCCAGACTCGCGGCGATCGACGCGCGCTTGCGGGTGTGCGCGCCCGCCCGCAGGTTCTCCTCGACGGTGAACCCGGAGAAGACCCGCCGGCCCTCCATCACCTGCCCGACGCCCGCCGCGACGATCCGCGACGGCCGCGCCGCGGTGACTTCGACACCGTCGACCGTTACCGACCCGGCGCTGACCCGCCCGCGGTGCACACCGAGCAATCCGGTGATGGCCCGCAACGTCGAGGTCTTGCCCGCGCCGTTCGCCCCGAGCAGCGCGACGATGCCCTGATCGGGAACGTCGAGGGAGACACCACGGCAGACCAGAATCACGTCTTCGTAGACGACCTGCAGGTCGCGAACTTCCAGCACGCGGGCACTCCCAAATGTGCGCTGCGCCACATTCTGCTGCGCAGTTGGACGGCACAGTACCTGCCACGAAACGGCGATATGTCCGTTTTGCTAGATCTGAGGCGGAGCCGTCTCAAACGGGGCCGCCGGGCGGCGGGAGCGCGCCGGAAATAATGGGAATGAACCCCACCGCGGGTGGTGTTAACATGACTAGCCCGCAAAGCGCGGGCACGTACGGGGCTGAACGGTTTCGACTGCGTACGTCGATTCAGGGGAAGCGTGTCGGTGCAGGCAAGAGACCACCGTAAGCGTCGCTGCAACCAATTAAGCGCCGATTCCAATCAGCGCGACTACGCTCTCGCTGCCTAAGTAGCGAAGCGTGTCTGTCAGTCCGGGTTCGTCCCTCGATCCGGGTACTGGCATCAGCTAGAGGGAATTACCGTCCAGGTCGGTCGCGGATCTGGGTGGGACATCGAACAGCGACTGGGATCGTCATCCGAGCTTGTTCGCGAGACCCGGAGATCCAAGTAGAGACTTAGCGAACTGCACACGGAGAAGCCCTGAAGACACGGCGGAGGACCCGGGTTCGATTCCCGGCAGCTCCACTCCAAAGGCCCGGTCCTGACGGACCGGGCCTTTGTTCGTTCAGCACGCCCGTGCGCGCTCACCCACCTCGTCGAGGTCGTCGAGGAAGCGATCTATGCCGGCCGATCTGGCCTGCGGGGTGCCGACCCGGGTTCGCACCGTGTGCTCGGTGCGGTCCAGGACGGCGGTGTGCACTCGCGCTTGCGTCTGCTCGACGAGTTCGCGACGGAGTTGCCGGATGCGGGCGCGGCCCTGTCGCGCGGTGCGTTCGGCCGCCTCCTCGGCTTCCGCGCGCAGGTCCAGGAGGATTTGGGCGGCTGCGGCGTTCGCCTCCTCGGTCAGTTGCGTTTTCGCGATGGCCCCCTGGGCCAGGGCGGCCTCGTGGGCTTCGGCGGCCGCGGCCACCTGGATGGCCGCGTGCTCGCTGTCTTCGAGTTGACCTCGAATACCGTTCTGCGCCTTGTCCATCGCTGCCCGTACTCGAGGAGCCACCGAACGGACCAGGACGTAGACGACGACCGCGAAACCGAACAGCTGACTGAGGAAGATCGGCCAGTCCCAAATGATGTGGAACATGGGCCTACCCCCTTCCCGCCCTGGTGATTTCAGCACCGAGTACCCGGTCAGCGAGGGTCCGGGCGAGCGGATCCACGTCGTCCTGGAGTTCGGCGGTGACGCGCTCCACGTCCGCTTCGAACTCGGCCAGCGCACCCGCGATTTCGGCGTCGGAGTGCGCCTGTGCCTCGCCGCGCCGCTGCGTGATGAGGGAATTCCCTTCGTCACGTGCCTGTTTGCGGATTCCGGTCGCCACCACCCGCGCGTCGGCCAGCGCCGCCTGGTAGACGGCTTCGGCCTCCGCGCGGCCTTCCCGTGCGGCCTGCTGATCGGCCGCGGTCCGGGCGACCCGCTCCTCCCGTTCGGCGAGCACCCGGTGGATCGGCGGGACGACGAAGCGCCAGATGACGCCCAGCACGGTCAGGAAGATCAGCAGTTCGGCGAAGAACGTGCCGTTGGGGAGCAGGAAGTTCTCTCCAGCAGTGTTTTTCGTCGACATGACTCGCTACTTCCCTGGTGTGGCGAACACGAACAACGCCATGAACGCGAGGTTGATGAAGTACACGGCGTCGATCAAACCGACCGCCATCAGATAGTTGCCGCGCAACCGGGATTCCGACTCCGGTTGCCGGGCAACGCCGTTGATCAAGGCCGAACCGACCAGGCCGTTGCCGAAGCCCGCGCCGATCGCGCCGCCGAGCAGGATGAATCCGCTGGCGATGAGTGCCGCCGCCTGGATCATGCCGGTGTTGGTGATGTCAGACATCTTCGCTTCCCTTCTCGATGAAAATTAAGTCTTGGTGTGGCGGGTCAGTGCTTTTCGTCCGCGCGCGCCATCGCCTGGCCGAAGTAGAGGATGGTCAGCAGCGTGAAGATGAAGGCCTGGATGAGCCCGACGAACAGATCGAGCAGTTTCCAGATCGCGTTGGGGCCCCAGCTGATCCAGGCCGGGAGCAGGGTGATCACCGAGAGCATCACGCCGCCGGCGAACATGTTCCCGAACAGCCGCAGCGACAGCGACAGCGGTTTCGCGATCTCCTCGATGATGTTGATGATGACCATCGGGCCCCAGCCGCCGTGCCCCTTGAGCAGCAGCTTCAGGTGGGTGAGCGGCCCGCGCCGGGCCGCGCCGGCCACCTGATAGCCGAGGAAGACGAACGCCGCCAGCGCGTAGACGAAGTTGATGTCCGCTGTCGGCGGGTGAATCAGTTCGCCGTCGCCGTAGCGCACCGGGAGCACCGCCAGCCAGTTCGACAGCAGGATGAACGTGAACAGCGTGACCGCCAGCGGCAGGACGAACGGCGCCACCCGCATCCCGATCGCGGCCTCCACCTGACCGCGCATCTGCACCGTCACCGTCTCGAAGAACAGCTGAACCCCGTTCGGCACACCGGAAGTCACCGTGGCCCGCAGGTAGAAAGCCAGCCCGAGCACGATCGCCGCGGCCACCGTCGTCGACAGGATCGTGTCGAGGTTGAACTCCATCCCGAGCCACCGCGCCGTGTGGTGCTCGCCGACCTTCACCGTCGTCATGTCCGCCCCCGCAGCAGCGGCCGCGTCACCCGCAGCAGGGCAACAGCTTGAAATGCCGCCAGCCCCAGCAGTATTCCGACACCACCCGGTCGGACGAAGTAGGCGAACGCGACCGAAACAGCCGTCAGGACAACCAATCTCGCACCCGAGAGCACCGCGAGCGCACCGACACCCGCCGCCGCATCCGCGATCCGCGCAACCGACACCTGGGTGAATCGGTCATTCCCCCAGCCCAGCGCCAACCCGGCGCAGATGAACAAAACCAGCGATATCGCCATGAGGCCTCCCCGTCGAGGTCGTGATACTACGTAGCATAGTTGCTACATTTGATCGCAACAAGACTATTGACTGCGGGTGCCCTCGTGCGGTGCAATAGAGAGATGCGCTGCCGCGCGTGCAAAACCGCGGCTGCCCCTCGTGAGTAGGTTTGGTCCGGGGGCTCGAGTAGTTGTGCTCAGCTGTTCGCGGGCGGGGGCGAGCAGGCTCTGTGGCATGGCAGTTCATACTTTTTCCGCGCGGCAGTTGGCGGCGGTGACGCCCGATTCGCGGGACCGCTATATGGATTTGCTGCGAGTGTTCTCGCTGGCGGCGGTGGTGCTGGGGCACTGGCTGATGGTGGTGTTGGTGCCGGAGGCCGGTGGGGGTGTCCGGGTGGACAACGCGTTGGGGATCATGCCCGGGTTGCAGCCGTTGACCTGGGTGTTTCAGGTGATGCCGCTGTTCTTCTTCGTCGGCGGGTTCGCTCATGCGGGGGCGTTGCGCCGTAATCCCGGCTATGCCGGGTTCGTGCGGGGGCGGGCGGCGCGGCTGTTGATTCCGACGGCGGTGTTCGTCGCTGTCTGGTTGGTGGTCGGGCTGGCGGTCGAGCTCACCGGGTACGACTCGGGGTTACTGCGGACCGCGACGCGGCTGATCGGTCAGCCGCTGTGGTTCGTCGGGGTGTACCTGGGGGTGGTGGCCTTGGCACCGGTGATGTGGGCGCTGCACCGGCGGTTCGGGATCATGGTGCCCGCGGTGCTCGTGGCCGGTGTCGCCGGTGTGGACGTGGTTCGATTCGGGCTGGGCCACAGCGGTTTCGGGATCGTCAATGTGGCGCTCGTCTGGCTTGCCGTGCATCAGCTGGGATTCCTGTACGCCGACGGCCACCTGAATCGGCGGATCGCGGCCGCGCTGACCGCGGGCGGACTGCTCGCCGCGACGGCGCTGGTGACGTTCGGTCCCTACCCGCTGTCCATGGTGGGCATGCCGGGCGCGGCCGTGTCCAACATGTCGCCGCCCACGGCGGCCCTGCTGGCCCACGCGCTGTGGCTGATCGGGGCCGCGCTGCTGCTGCGCAAGCCGGTCAGCCGCCTGCTGGCCCGTCCGCGGGTGTGGCTCGGCGTCGTAGCCGCCAATGGCATCGCGATGACGGCGTTCCTCTGGCATCTGACCGCCCTGTTCCTGGTCAGCGGCCTGAAGTTGGCACTGGACAGCGCCGGGCCGGTGGTGGGGTCGACGGGCTGGTGGTTGACCCGGCCGGTCGAGCTGACCCTGTTCGCGGCGGTGACCGCGGGACTGATCATGATCTTCCGGCGCGCCGACCAGCCCCGCACGTTGTCTCCCGCGGCGGTGGGCACCGGCCGGGCGGCGCTCGGCATGACCCTGTGCCTGGCGGGCGTTCTCGGTATCTCGTCCGCCGGATTCGGCGGCGCGCTGGCCGGACGCACCGCTCCCCTGCTCATGCTCGAGGTGACGCCGCTGCGCTGTGTGGCCCTGCTCGCCGCGGGCGCACTGCTGCTGCGGCTACGACCGGTCCCGGCCGTGCCATGATCGGTGCATGGCACGACGGGTAGCACTCGTGACGGGAAGTTCGCGCGGGCTGGGCGCCGCGATCGCGCAACGGCTGGCCCGGGACGGGCTGGCCGTCGCGGTGAACGGGCGGCGGGATTCCGCGGAGCTGGCGGCGGTGGTCGAGCGGATTCGCGCGGAAGGCGGTGTCGCGGAGGGTTTTCCGGCCGACGTCACCGACGAGGATTCGGTCGGGCGCCTGGTGGCGGCGGTGTCCGAGCGCCTCGGGCCGGTCGCGGTGCTGGTGCTGAACGCGACGGGGCCGCAGCCGGAGGGACTGGTCGCCGAGGTGGGCTGGGCGGAGCATCTGGCGCAGCTGGATTTCTTCGTCAAGAGCCCGATTCTGCTGGGGCGGGCGGTGATTCCGGGAATGCGCGAGCGCGGGTTCGGGCGGATCGTGCAGATCGACTCCGATATCGCCGATCGGTCGGGGCCGGGGCGTTCCGCCTACGCCACCGCCAAGAACGCGCAGATCGGGTTGACCCGGAGTTGGGCGCGCGAGCTGGCGGCGGACGGGATCACCGTCAATACGATTGCGCCGTGCTTCATTCCGGTGGAGCGGCACGCCGGAGTTGCCGCCACGGAACGCGCCGACTATGTGGCCCGCACGCCGGTGGGCCGACTGGGGAAGCCCGACGACATCGCGCACGCGGTGAGCTTCTTCGCCGCCGCGGCGACCGGGTTCGTCACCGGGCAGCGCCTGGTGGTCGACGGTGGGCGCGCGCTCGGCTGACCCGAAACTTGACCCCAACCATGGTTGAGGACGCACAGTGGAGGCATGAGCATACCGCTGGAAACTTGGAATGCCGTCTACGACAACGACTCCGCACCGTGGGTGATCGGCGAGCCCCAGCCGGCGATCGTGGCGCTGGAGCAGCAGGGCTGGATTCGAGGACGTGTTCTCGATCCGGGCAGCGGCGCCGGTGAGCACACCATCCTGCTGACCCGGCTGGGTTATGACGTGCGCGGCGTCGACGTCTCGCCCAGCGCGGTGCGGTACGCGCGCCGCAACGCGGCCGCCCAGGGCGTGCCGGCGGCGCGGTTCGACGTCGCCGACGGCTTGGATCTCGCCGCGGCCGAGACACTGGCCGGCGACGGGGGCGCCCCGGCATTCGACACCATCGTGGACAGCGCGCTGTTCCACGTCTTCGGGGAGTACCCGGAGGCGCGCGCCGCCTATGTGCGCAGCCTGCACGCGGTGTGCGAACCGGGCGGGCTGCTGCACGTCCTGGCCCTGTCGGACCGGGAATCGGGCTTCGGGCCGCGGATCAGCGACACCCTGATCCGTGAATCCTTCGCCACGGGCTGGGAACTGGAGGATCTCCAGCCCGCCCGCTACCTCGGCCGGGTGACCGATTCGGTGGCCGAGCAGGCCGCCGGGCTGGCACAGGTCGACGGCAAAGTCAGCGTCGCGGCCTGGCTGGCCCGGTTCCGGCGACTGGCCTAGCGGCTCATCCCCTTCACGCGGCGGCCGATCTCGCGGGTGACCTCGCGTTCGGCCGTGCGCCGGGCGATGTCCTGGCGCTTGTCGTAGTCCTGCTTGCCCTTGGCCAAGGCCAGCTCGACCTTCACCTTGCCGTCGGAGAAATACATCGACAGCGGCACCAGGGTCTGGTTGCCCTCGCGGGACTTGCCCACCAGCCGCTCGATCTCCCGCTTGTGCAGCAGCAACTTGCGCACCCGGCGGGGCGAGTGATTGGTCCAGGTGCCGTGGCTGAACTCCGGAATGTGCAGGCCACGCAGCCACACCTCGCGGTTGTCGACCGTCGCGAAGGCGTCGACCAGCGAGGCCTTGCCCTCACGCAGGCTCTTCACCTCGGTGCCCACCAGCGCGATCCCGGCCTCGAAGGTCTCCAGGATGGTGTAGTTGTGCCGCGCTCGGCGGTTGGTCGCGATGACCTTGCGCCCCGTCTCCTTCATTCCGTCCACTTTATGTGACGCGGCAAGCGGATTTTCCCGCGGCCGGAGCCTGGGCGGGCTCAGTGCACGTTGTAGTAGAGCACGAGCAGGCCGATGAAGGCGGCCAGCATCAGCAGCGTGGTGATACGGGGGCGACCGAGATGCTTCACGTGTCTGTTTCCGAGCCAGACGGAATCCACCAGGGAGTCTCCTCTTCTGCGCCCGAAGATGTCGGCGTTCCCCGGTTCGCCGGGGGATCCGCCGGATACTTCGGACTCGCCGTCACCGGATGTCACGCGTGCAGGGTAGCGGGCCGCGAGACCATCCTGGCCGGTTTGGTCCCCGATCGCCCCAGCTGTTGCGATTCGGTGATATTGCGGCGCAGCGCTATTGCCCTCAGCTCAGGCGGCGGCGGAAAGCCTCGGTGCCCGCGCCGGTGGCCGGGTCGACGGTGATAACGCGCAGGTCCACCGCGTGCGCGGAGAGGTCCATGACCATGAAGCCGAGCTGGTGGTGGTTCTCGAACAGAGCCGCGTTGGGACCGGTGCGGGCCTCGTGCCCGGAGGTCTTGGCGGCCGCGCCGGAGACGAGCTGACGGGTGCCCTTGGATTCCGGCGTCGGTTCGAGGACCTGCAGGTCGTGGTCGTGACCGGACAGGATGAAATGCGCCTTGCCCGCGACGTGCTCCTCGAAGAAGCGCTTCACGTGCACGCCGTTGATCGGCTCGAGAGGCAGGTTCTCGTAGTTGCCGGCGTTGCCGTGGCTGCCGTTGCTCAGATACGGGTGGTGGGTGCAGACGATCTTCCAGGTGGCCGTCGACGCGGCCAGGGCGTTGTCCAGCCAGGCGCGCTGCTCGTTCATGAACGTGCCGTCGACCGCCCAGTACTCCGAGAGCAGCGGCGGAACGTAGGCCGCCAGCGGATTGAGATCGAGAACGAAGAACTCGACCACCGGATTGGGGCGCACGGAGTAGTAGCGGCTCGGCATCCACCAGCGCGGTGAGACCGCGTGATACTCGACCTCGGTGTTGCCGCGCAGCAGCCAGCCGCCGTCGCCGGGGAGCGCGGAGCTGGTGTCGTGGTTGCCGAGCACCATCGCCCAGGGGAAATCCAGCCCGGCGTTGGGGTTTTCGAACTTGTCCGCGAACTGCACGTCGGTGACGCTGGTGGGCCCGGATTCGTAGATGTTGTCGCCGAGGCCGAGCGCCAGGGCGAACGGCTCGCGCCGGTGGAACTCGCGTGCGGCGTCGGCGACCGCCCACTGGGTGCGGGTGCCGGTGCCGGCGTCACCGGTGATGAGGACGCGGGCGCTCTGCTGACCGGGCGGGAAGCCGAACTTCTCGATGCCCTCGTCCACCGGCACGGCCTGGGCGGGCGAGAGCCCGACCAGGGTCGCGCTCGCCGCGACGGCCGCCGCACCCGTCAGCAGCTCCCGGCGTCCGATGCCTTGCGCGCCACTCATGCATTGCCTCCAGCTGTTCCAGCGACGGTCCCCCGGACATATTGGTCGACTGACCAAGACGTGTCCAGCGCGGCACCGATCGTTCACGACTCGTACACCCGGCATCCTGCCGCAACGATCGGCCGGTGGCCGGGATATCAGCGGGTGGCGAACACGAATTCGACGAGTTCCTTCGCCATCGACTCCGGCTCCCAGCTGTGCTGGGCCCCGGGCATCTGCTTCTGTTTCGCGCCCGCGACGGCGGCGACGATCGAGGCCGCGGCAACCGGCATCTCCGGGAAGGTCTGCTCGCCGAACATCGCCAAGACCGGAACCTCGATGCCCTTGAGCAGTTCCGCGAGGGGCGCGGACTCCGCCCAGACCAGCGACTCCCCATCCGGGCGCAGGCTGCCGGCCTGGGCGACCAGATCGGGGAACTCCGGCGACTGCCGCCAGGCGTCGAAGAACTCCGGCGGCATGTCCTTCATGTAGTACCGCATGGCGCCCTCCAGATCACCGGTGTCGATGCGCCGCTCGACCTCGGCGGCCCATTCCCGGGCGCCACTGTCGGGCGGGCCCAGCGGCGCCTCCCAGAGCGCGAGCCCGTCGACGGCGAGGCCGCGCACGGCGGCGGCGAGCGCGATCGAGCAACCCGACGAGTGCCCGCACAGGACCGCGCTGCCGCCCGCCCGGTCGATCAGGGCGGCCACGGCCTCGAGCTCCCGGGCCAGATCGATACGCCCGTCGACCTGGCTCTCGCCGCGCCCGAGCCGGTCGTACACGATGGCCGTGAGGCCTTGCCGCGCAACCAGTTCGGCGGTCGCGGTGGTGACCGGATCGATGGCCCGGTAAGGCCCGGCGCCGGCGAGGAAGAGCAGCGCGGGACCCGAGCCGCGCAGGTCGTAGGCGACGCGGTCGCCGCGGGCGGTGGTCAGCTGGTCACTCATGAATCGGTCTCCTCGAGCGCGTGGGCGGACCCCGGATCTCGAGGTCTGCTACCGGTAGGACGCCGTCACATCGCGAAATTCATCGACACACACCCGCTACTCGGCCGAAAGCGCCTCCAGCACACCCTCGCCGTACTTGGCGAGTTTGGCTTCGCCGACGCCGCCGACGCCACCGAGCTCGGACAGGCTGGCCGGCTTGCGGCTCACGATCTCCCGCAGGGTGGCGTCGTGGAAGACCACGTACGCGGGTACGCCCTGCTCCTTCGCGGTCGCCGCGCGCCAGGCCCGCAGCCGCTCGAACAGCGGCACATCGGCCGGGGCGAGATCCGCACCGGCGGCCTTGCCCGACTTGGCTTTCGCGGCGCGGGCCGGTTTGGTGGCGCGCTCGGGTTCGCGCCGCAACCGCACCTGGCGGCCGTCGAACAGCACCTCGTTGCCGGCCTCGGTCAGGGTGAGCACGCCGTAATCGCCGTGCACCGCGAGCAGCCCCTGCGCGAGCACCTGCCGCACGACGCCGCGCCATTCGAGATCGCGCAGATCGGTGCCGATGCCGAACACCTTCAGCTCGTGGTGCTCGTGTTGCAGCACTTTAAGATTCGACTTACCGAGCAGGATGTCGATGATGTGCCCGGCGCCGAAGCTCTGCCCGCGCTCGCGCTTCAAGCGCAGCACCGTCGACAGCAGCTTCTGGGCGGCGACGGTGCCGTCCCAGGACTCCGGCGGGGTGAGGCAGGTATCGCAGTTGCCGCACGGATCGCCCTGCTGCCCGAAATAGGCGAGCAACTGGGTGCGGCGGCAGCTCACCGTCTCGCACAGCGCGAGCATCGCGTCCAGATGCAGTTGCAGCTGCCTGCGGTGCGCGGCGTCGCCCTCGGAGGAATCGATCATCTTCCGTTGCTGGACAACATCGTTGAGGCCGTAGACCATCCACGCGGTGGAGGCCTGCCCGTCGCGACCGGCACGGCCGGTCTCCTGGTAGTAGCCCTCGACCGACTTCGGCAGATCGAGATGGGCGACGAAGCGCACGTCGGGCTTGTCGATACCCATGCCGAAGGCGATGGTGGCGACCACCACCAGGCCCTCCTCCCGCAGGAACCGGGCCTGGTTCTCGGCACGGGTGCGGTGGTCCAGACCGGCGTGATACGGGACCGCGGTGATCCCGTTCTCGGTCAGGAAGGCGGCCGTCTTCTCGACGGAATTGCGCGACAGGCAGTAGACGATGCCCGCGTCACCGGGATGCTCGGCCCGCAGGAACTCGAGCAGCTGGCGATCGGGCTTGTTCTTCGGCTCGATCCGGTACTGGATATTGGGCCGATCGAAGCTGGCCACGAACTGCCGCGCGCCGCCCAGATCGAGCCGCTGCACGATCTCGTCGCGGGTTTTGCCGGTCGCGGTGGCGGTGAGCGCGATGCGCGGCACGTCGGGCCAGCGCTCGTGCAGCATGGACAGCGCCAGATAGTCGGGCCGGAAGTCGTGACCCCACTGCGAGACGCAGTGCGCCTCGTCGATGGCGAACAGCGCGACCTTGCCGCGGTCGAGCAGCTGCGCGGTCGATTCCAGGCGCAGCCGTTCCGGGGCGAGATAGAGCAGATCCAGATCACCGGAGAGGAACTGCGCCTCGACCAGGCGGCGCTCGTCCGGGTACTGCGTGGAATTCAGGAACCCGGCCCGCACGCCGAGCGCGCTGAGCGCGTCCACCTGGTCCTGCATCAGCGCGATCAGCGGCGACACGACCACGCCGACGCCGGGACGCACCAGCGCGGGCACCTGATAGCACAGCGACTTACCGCCGCCGGTCGGCATGAGCACCAGGGCATCGCCGCCGGCGATCACCTGCTCGACGATCTGCTCCTGCTCGCCGCGGAAGCTGCCGTAGCCGAAGACGCGATGTAGAACCTCTTGCGCCGCAGTGGATTCCGCGCCCACGGGGGCGTCGCCGTCGGTCACCTGGAATGCATCGGAGAGGGTCACCCGGCCCATCCTACGAGCGGTGCGCGGCGAGCGCGCCGCCGTCGCGAAGGTCGTCCTGGGCGGATGCCGAAGTTGTCCACATGGGGATAAACCAAATTCGTCGAGGTCGGGTGTCCCGGCCGAATGCGCGCCGGGACCAGGGAATTACGTCATTCGCGCACGTAGTAGCGCAGTGTCACGTACGCCGTCACGGCCGCTACCAGCACGCCGACCGGTGCGATGGTCAACGCCACCACGGCGACGTCGTCACCGGTGATGCGCGGGAAGACATTGCTGTCGAACAGCGGCCCGAGCGCCCGGTCGATCACCAGCGGACGCGCGATGAGCAGGCCCAGGATCGCCAGCACCGAACCGGTCAGCGCCGCGACCACCGCCTCCATCAGGAACGGCAGCTGCGTGTACCAGCGGGTGGCGCCGACCAGCCGCATGATGCTGACCTCGGTGCGGCGGGTGAACGCCGCGATCTGCATCATGTTCGCGATCAGCAGCAGTGCCGCCAGCGCCATCACGATCGCCAGGCCGAAGGCCGCGTTGCGCAAGCCGTCGAACAGCCGCAGCAGCCGGTCCACGAACTCGCGGTCGTTGGCGACCGTGCGCACGCCCTGGCGGCCGTGGAAGGACTCGTAGATGTGCTCGTACTGACTACCGTCGCTCATCTTCACCCGCATCGAGGCGGGCAAGGGCGTCTCGGAGATGTACTGCACCATCTCGGGCTGGTCGGCGAAGAGCTTCTTCGCCTCCTCCAGCGCGGCCGCGCGGTTGAGGAACTGCACGCTCACCACGCCGTCGGTCTTCTTCATGTCGGCCAGCAGCGACCGGCACGGCTCGGCCGCGCAATCCGGATCGGTGTCGGAGACGGCCTCGTCGAGATAGAAGCGCACCTCCAACCGGCCGGTGAAGTACTGCTCGGTCTTGTCGGCCATCCGCACCGACAGCAGACCGCCGCCGAGCATCGCCAGCGACACCGCGGTGGTCAGCACCATCGCGATCGTCATGGTGACGTTGCGGCGCAGACCGGTGAAAACCTCGTTGAACAGAAAGCTCAGCCGCATTACCGATCCACTCCGTAAACGCCGTAGGCATCGTCGCGCACCATGCGGCCGCGGTCGAGTTCGATGACCCGCCTGCGCATCGCGTCGACGATGTTGTTGTCGTGTGTGGCCATCACCACGGTGGTGCCGATCCGGTTGATCCGCTCCAGCAGCATCATGATGTCGGCGCTGGTATCCGGGTCCAGGTTGCCGGTGGGCTCGTCGGCGAGCAGCACCAGCGGCCGGTTCACGAACGCGCGCGCGATCGCGACGCGCTGCTGCTCACCACCGGAGAGTTCGTTGGGCAGCCGATCGGCCTTGCCGCCGAGCCCGACCATCTCCAGCGTCTCCGGGACGGTGCGGTCGATGAACTGGCGGCGCTTGCCGATCACCTCCAGCGCGAACGCCACGTTCTCGTAGACGGACTTCTGCTGCAGCAGCCGGAAGTCCTGGAAGACGACGCCCATTCGCTGGCGCAGCTTGGGGACCTTGCGCCCGGGCAGCCGGTCGACCTGGAAGTCGGCGACCTTGATCTGCCCCGTGGTCGGCGCCTCCTCTTTCAGCAGCAGCCGCATGAAGGTCGACTTGCCGGAACCGGACGGACCGATCACGAAGACGAATTCGCCCTTGTCCACCTGCAGTGAAATGTCCTGGAGCGCGGGGCGCGTGGACGTCTTATACAGCTTGGTGACGTTCCGCATGGTGATCACGGGGAGCCAGTGTAGCCAGCAACGCCCGCGCACACACCCAAGCGCAACAGCTATCGACCAGCGGGCTCCGCGTTCTGCGAAGTAGACAGGTTGTTCTCGAAGAAACCGGCGCCCGGTTGCGCCGGTTCATCAGGCTTGACGAACAGCCAGAGCGCGAACGTTCCGACCCAGGCCGCCATCAGGATGGCCGTGGACTTTCGCGGCTTCATCTCGGTCGTCTGCAACGGCTTGATCGAAGTCGGCTTACGAAGTTGAAGTTTCACTGATTCCCTCTCGTCGCAGCGCGGCGGCCACACGCACCCGCAGCTCGCGACTGACCTCGAATTGCTTGCCCGGCAAAGTACGGGCAACCATTCGGATGTTCATCTGGTCCATGGTGAGATCGTCGACGCCCATCACACTGGGCTCGTCGAGCAGGAGCGGCTCGAGCCTGCGGTCGCGATAGGCCTCAGCGCCTACCTGATGCAGGATCTCGTTGATTCGCGTGATGTCGGCGGTGGCGGCCACCGGCACGTCGATCGCGGCGCGCGCCCAATCCTTGGAAAGGTTGGTCACCTTCACGATCTGGCCGTTCGGCACGGTGATCACCTCGCCGTCCGGATTGCGCAGCGTGGTGATCCGCAGCGTGACGTCCTCGACCGTACCCTCGGCCAGCTCCGAGGAGCCGGTGACCGAGATGCTCACCACATCACCGAAGCCGTACTGCCGCTCGGTGATCAGGAAGAAGCCGGCGAGAATGTCCTGCACGATGCGCTGCGCGCCGAAACCGAGCGCGGCGCCGAGCACCGCGGCGGGTGCGACCAGGCCGGTGACCTGGAACCCGAGCCGGCGCAGCACCTCCATGCCGACCAGCACGTAGACAATTGTCAGCACCACCCAGGTCAGCACCTGCGCCAGCGCATGCCGGTGCTTGGCCGCCTCGGTCCGCACCAGCGCGTCGCTGCTGCGGAATCCGGCATCGATCTTGCTGGTGACCCGATCCCTGATAAAGGTCGCGAACCTGCTGAACAGGATCGCGCCCAGAATCAGCAGCACGATCTCCAAGCCCTGCGAACGCAGCCAGACCGTGGTGTCCGAGGCGAGACCGAGAGCCATCACCGCGCACCTCCCGGCCGCAGATTCGTACCATCCGTAACACGCACGCCAGACAGGCTACCGCGCAGCGCCCCGCGACACGAGCGCCGTCGCCCGGCCGCGCGCGCGGATCCGGATCGAAATCCAGCGAGCGACAAGCTAATTCGCCTGCTCTCGCATCCGCCACCGGATTCCGCTCTCGACAAAGGCGTCGATCTCGCCGTCCAGTACCGCTGACGGGTTGTTCACCTCGTAGTTGGTGCGCAGATCCTTCACCATCTGGTACGGGTGCAGCACGTAGGACCGCATCTGGTTGCCCCAGGAGGCGCCCTCGTTGGTCTTGAGCGCGTCCATCTCGGCGCGCTCCTCCTGCCGCTTGCGCTCCAGCAGCTTGGCCTGCAGCACGCGCATGGCCGAGATCTTGTTCTGCAGCTGGGACTTCTCGTTCTGGCAGGTGACCACGATGCCGGTCGGGATGTGGGTCAGGCGCACCGCGGAGTCGGTGGTGTTGACGCTCTGGCCGCCCGGACCCGAGGAGCGGTACACATCGACGCGGATCTCGTTTTCCGGGATCTCGATGTGGTCTGTGGTCTCCACCACGGGCAGCACCTCGACCTCGGCGAAGGAGGTCTGGCGGCGGCCCTGGTTGTCGAACGGGCTGATCCGCACCAGGCGGTGCGTGCCCATCTCCACCGAGAGGGTGCCGTAGGCGTAGGGCGCCTTGACCGCGAAGGTGGCGCTCTTGATGCCGGCTTCTTCGGCGTAGGAGGTGTCGTAGACCTCGACGGTGTACTTGTGGCGTTCGGCCCAGCGGACGTACATGCGCATCAGCATCTGGGCCCAGTCGGCGGCGTCCACGCCACCGGCGCCGGAGCGGATGTTGACCAGCGCGTCGCGCTTGTCGTATTCGCCGGAGAGCAGCGTGCGGACCTCCATCGCCTCCACGTCGACGTGCAGCGACGCGCGCTCGGAGTCGGCATCGGCCAGGGCCTGCACCTGCGCCTCGCCCTCTTCGCCCTCGGCCAGCTCGTAGAGCACGGGCAGATCCTCTAGCCGTTGCCGCAGGTCTTGCACCCGCCGCAGCTCACTCTGGGCGTGCGACAGCTCGCTGGTCACCTGCTGGGCATGGTCCTGGTCGTTCCACAGCTCCGGGTCGGCGGCCTGGTGCTCGAGCTCATCGATACGGCGGCGCAGTTCCTCGATGTCGAGGACCGACTCGACCGTCTTGAGCGTGGTGTCGAGTTCGGCGAGATCAGCGGAAACGTCAGGATGCACGATGTTCAAGACTAGCGGGCGCCGTGCCCGAGCGGCCCTTCAGCCCGGGTGAGTGCGTCGGCGTAGACCGACAGGATCTGAGCGACGTGCCGCGACTGCCGCGGTTCGTCGGCGTGTGCGGCGAGACCCGCGCGCAGCGCCGGCAGCCGCGATCGGTCGCGCGCGAGGTCCCGCAGGACCGCGGCGAACGCCGCCACCGAGGGATCGGCGGCGCGGATACCGCCCGCGTCGGGCACGGTTTCGGAGAGTTCGGGGTCGCAGTACACGATGGGCAGGCCCATCGCCAGCGCCTCCAACAGCACCATGCCCTGGGTGTCGCAATCCGAGGTGAGCAGGAGCAGGTCGTGCTCGCGCATTGCCCGCAAGCATTCGGCCTGGGTGACCTCGCCGCGCAGCCGGACGCGGTCGCCCAGTCGCGCCGCGGTGACCGCCGCGCGGGTGCGGTCGGCCAGCGGGCCGCTGCCGTAGATATCGAGGGTGCAGTCTTCGACCAGACCCGCCACGGCGATCGCTTCGAGCGGGCGTTTCTCCGCGGACAGTCGCCCGCACCACAGCGCGCGCAAGGGCGTGCCCGTACTCGTCGCCGTCTCGGTCGTGGTTCGGAGGCGATCCAGCAGCGCGTCGTCGATTCCGTTCGACACCACGTGGACGGGACGGTCCACGCCCCGGGCGGCCAGGCGGCGGGCGAAGTGCCGCGTCGGGACGATCACCCGATCGGCCGCCTGTGCCTGGGCGATCAGCGGCCGCCAGGCCAGCCGGGCGACGCGGCTGTCGCCGTCGTACTTCGGCTGGTGTCGCAGCGGCACGAACCAGCCGTGCAGCAACCGCATCGTCAGGGCCGCTGGATAGGGCGCGGGTGCGTACTTCTCGATCATGGCGTCGTCGCGGCTCTGCATGGTCTGGACGACCGGGATGCCGTGCCTGCGCGCGGCGCGGAGGCCGGAGATTCCGCAGCCGTAGGTGGTGAGCGCGTGCACGATATCGACGGTGCCGCGTTCGGTGAACGCGGCGTCGACGCGGCGCAGGTTGGCTCGGGTCGGGAGGACCACCGGCAGGCCGTTGGACATCTTCAGGGTCGGCACCGCCGCGAGGACGACCGTATCGGCGTCGTCCGCCGGGGAGCCCGGTGCGGGTGGGCAGAACACGGTCACCCGGTGCCCGAGGCCGCGCAGGCTGTCACACAGCGACCGCATCGCGGTCTGGACGCCGCCGAGGGTGGCCGGGTGGAAATCGGTGAAGAACGCGATGTGCACGGAATCGCCCATGCGTCAGGCCGATGCCGAGACGGCGAGCTTCTCCACCGCGTCCGCCGCGGCCTGGATGCCGTTCTCGGCGGCGACCAGCGCACCGAGTTCCGCCGCCCGGTCGCGGGCCTGCGAGGTCAGGGTCCGCACCAGGGCATCGTGCAGGCGGTCCGCGGTCAGCTTCGGGTACGGGAAGTCGGCGCCGATCCCGAGCGCCGACATCCGCCAGCCGTAGAAGAACTGGTCGCTGTGCACGCCGATCACCACCGCCGGCAGTCCGGCGCGCAGGACGTCGTGGGAGTTTCCGCTGCCGCCGTGATGGACGACGGCGCGGCACCGCGGCAGGACTCGGTCGTAATCGAAGGAGTCCAGGACGAACAGGTTGCGGTCGTAGCCGATCCCGCGGGGGTAGCCCTCGCCCTTCACGGTGATCAGCGCACGTGCCCCGAGCCTGCGGCAGACGGCGGCGATCAGATCGCAGGACCCGGCCGGGTCCAGGATCGGCATGCCGGTCAGGCAGAAGTAGATCGGCGCTTCGCCCTCGTCGAGCCATGCGGTCAGGGCCGGGTCGACCTCCGATTCGCCCCACGCGTCGCGCATGTGCGTGGGCAGGATCGGCGCACCGACAATGGTCGAACGGTCCGGCCAGTCGGCCGGTTTCGGCAGGAGGACCGGACTCACCATGTGCACCAGGGGAATCGCGTCCTCGCGGATGCGCCGGAACGGGTTGCGGGGCTTACCGGGCAGCTTCATCATTTCCCGGACCCGGCGATCCATCTTGCGATAGGCGACGCCGTAGGCGAGTTCGAACGCCGAGTAACTGGCCAAGCGCAGCCGCCGCGACGAGATCATCTGCTTGACCATGAACGAGGACGGGAATTCGGCCGTGCGCTCGAGGGGATAGGGCAGACCACCGATGACGGTCTGTCCGGTCTTCTCGCCACGCTCCATGGCCCACGGCAGCGTCGAGGCGCAGGACACGATCACATCGGCGGATTCGCAAGCGCCGCTGAGCACCTCGTGCATCTGCTCGCCGCGCTCACCCGCCATGATCTTCACGGTATCCAGCATGATCTGCAGGAACGGGAGCGGATTACCGGAGGACAGACCACGTTTGGCGGCGGGCGATTCCAGCAGCTCCGCCGAGTTGAACGGGATGACGTGCGGCTCGAAGCCCGAGCGCCGCACCACCTCCGCGTAGTTCTCGGTCGCGGTGATCTCCACATGATGGCCGCGCGAGCGGAATTCGTCGGCCAGGGCGAGATACGGCTGGTGGTCGCCGCGGGTGCCCGCCGTCAACAATGCGATTCGCATACTCTCGACTCCGTTCGTGATCTTGCCGGTGGGTGCCACTACGGCCGAGCGGACATCTCGTCGAGGAAATCGACGATGTGCCCGAACACATCCAGGGCCGCGCCGCGGCCGATGAAGGTATCGAGGTGGCCGTAGGACGGGATTTCGGTGTAGCGGACCTCGACGCCCGGATTGCGGGCCGCGAGGACCTCGGAGCAGAGCCGGTTGGAATCGAGCCAGGCCTCGTTGCGGCTGCCGGACAGGAGCAGGACCGGGCAGTCGATGCGGTCGGCCTGGTCCAGCGCGTTCTCCGGGAGTGCGCGGTAGCGTTCGTCGTCGACGTTCCAGCGGACGACGGCGTGCGCCAGTTCCATCTGCCGCAGGTGCGGGAGTACCGAAAGCGGTATCGCGCCGAACAATTCGGCGAGCCGATCGTGGGTGCGCGGGTCGAGGTGATCGTGCTCGAACAGTCTGGCGCCCATCCCCCAGCCGCCGTGCACCATGCGGCAGGTGGGGTCGGGGCAGTCGCCTTTGCGCGACAGCGCGGCGTAGAGCAGGGTGCGGCGGTTCCACAGCCCGACCTTGCGGAAATCCGATTCGATATGGCTGACACGGGAACCCATCAGTTCGCTGCCGACCAGCACGCGCCAGCGCGTCGAGGTGCTGACCTTCGGGGTCAGGAAGACGCCCTGCGCGACCACACCCGCCAATCCGGGCAGCAGGCCACCGGTCATGCTCAGCGCCAGGGCGAGCGCGCCGATGCAGTGCGCCACCACGAACAGCGGGCGGCCGCCGATGCGCTCGCGGATCTGCGCGACCGCCGCGGGCAGGTCGTACAGGGCGACGTCGTCGAAGGTGTAGGGCCGTCCAGAGGTGTTGTGGGACAGCTGGGAACTGCCGCGCCAGTCGAGCAGCCAGGACTGATAGCCCGCGTCGGCCAGGACGTCGGTGACATTGCGTATCTCGGGGAGGGCGAACATCTCCGAGGACACCCCGTGCCCGTGCACCAGGAGGACCGCGGGCGCGTCGGCGGGGCCCACGCGCCGCAGCCGCAGTTCGACCCCGTCGGCGGTGCGGAAGGAGATCGTCTCCCCGGCACCGAGTTCCGGTCGAATCCCGGTCACCGGCGCTGCTCCTTACGCAGGGCGCGGCGCAGATCCAGCAGGTCGGTGCCCACTCGCAAGACCGGTTCCATCACGCTCTTTCCCAGTTGACCGCCGAACCAGCTGAGCCACAACAGTTTCGCAAGTCGGCGCTGTCGTTCCGGCAGGCGTGGATCGATCTCGATGCCGTCGATCTGGTCGGGCAGATAGGTGTGCATCGGCACGGCGACCTCGCCGGCATAGCAGGCGGGCTCCCCGGTGCGGCCGATCTCGATCACCTGGGTGCCGAGCTGGCGCACCAGGCGGCGGCGCGCGGCCGCGAACTTGTAGCCCGCCAGCCACCAGGTGCCGCCGGACGAGTCACGCAGTGTCAGTTGATAATGCATGATCGGATGCCGGGTCTCGTGGCGCAGCGGGATGCCGTCGTGCGGACGGACGATCGCGGTGCCGGTCACGGTGAGGGGCTCGGTGTGCAGCCCGCCGCAGGTGAGTTCGCCGCTGACATCCAGGGTTCGCGCGCTGAATACCTGAGCACTGCTCGCGACCGACAGGGTCAGCCGGAGATCGCACTGGATGTCGGCCGTCTCGCCGACGGGTCCGATTGTCCCCGTCAGTGTTTCGCGGAATCGCAGGTACGGATCGGCGTCCGGCTGCGGTCCCCCGCCCGCCATCGCCGCGAGCATCTTCCCGCGGGCCGCCGGACCGGGGGTGACGGGCGCGGGCAGACCCTGCGCGGCGACGAAGGCCTCGGTCCGCGCGGCCGCGGCGGGTGGCGCGGTCACCATCGCCGCCAGCTGGGTTCGGGCCACGGGACTCTGGAGCACCTGGGCCAGCGATTCCAGTTCCGGCACCGGTCCTTCCTTGATGCCCCGTACCGTCTCCTCGCACCACTGCTCCCAGTGCTGCACGCGAATACCCAAGCCGCCCAGCGTGGTCTCGGCGACCAGCTGCTCGAGCGAGGTGGGTGCGCCGGTGAGGTGATAGGTGTGCCCCCAGGCGCTCGGCGTGCCGACGACCTCCGCGGCCACCCGGCTGACCCAATCCACCGGCGCGGCATTGAGATACCGGAATCCCGGCACCGTGCGAAAACGCATGAGCGCCGCCGTGATTCCGGCATTGAGATCGCGTGGATTGTGCGCACCGGTCTCCGGATGGCTGCCGATCCCGCCGGGCCGCAGGATGGTCACTACGAGCCCGTGCTCACCGGCCCGGCGCAGAATGGCCTCGGCGGCCCATTTGGAGCGGTCGTATCCGATGGGCAGCGCGGCGACATTCGCGGTCGGCTCGTCCTCACCAAGGGTGGTGGCCTCGGAGCCGTTGAATACCGCCAGGGACGAGATGTGGTGCACCGGTTTGGGCCGGCCCGTACAGGCCAGCTCCGCCAGCGTCAGCGGACCGAGCACGTTGGTCCGGCGCAGTGAAGGATAGCCGCGCAGAAAGTCCACCGCGGCGCCGGCGTTGACGATCGAATCGACTTCTGCGGCAAGAGAGTTCCAGCGCTCCTCGGACTGGCCGAGCCGAGGTTCACGCAGATCACCCGCGAGCGGAGTGACCCGCCGTAGCACCTCGCGCGACCAGGGCAGCGCGAAGCGGCGCACCGCCTGCTCCAGCCGTTGGGCGGCGGCCTGATCGTCGTCCGCGCGGACCAGGCACACCACGTGGGCTTCGCTGTGCCGCAACAGATCCAGCAACAGGTGGCTACCGAGAAAGCCAGTGGCACCCGTCAACAGGATATGGCGCGGCGCGACCCGTTCCGGCGCGGCGACCAGCGGCAGCCGGTCGGCCCCGGAGAGATCGGCGAAAAGCTGGGCGAGGTCGTCGTTCTCCGCCTCGCGGTGCGGCTTCGTTTCCGGCAGTACGGATTCTGGGTGGTCGGCCAGCCAGCGGTGCGCCAGCCGGCGTGGGCGGGCGTCGAAGAACACGGTGTCGAGATCCGGATGGACATCGAGTTCGCGCTGTAGCGCCGCGACCAATTCGACCGCGTCGAGCGAGGTGCCGCCCGCGTCGAAGAAGTCGGTGTCGGCGTCGATGGGTGTCCGGCTGAATCTGTTGGCCACCTCGGTGATCGCCGTGGCCAACGTGTCGGCGTCCCATTGCCGCGCGGCGGGCCGCGTCTCGACGCGCGGCGTGGCGCCGGTGCGCGCGAGCAGGGCCGCGATATCCATTCCGGTAGCGCCGTTTTCGCCGGATACGCGGCGATCGACCGTCGCGTTGCGGACGGTCGTCCGCTCGTCTGGGCCGATCACCCGGTCACCTCCGCGTTGTTCGCCCAGGATCGGAACTCCCGCAGCTGTTCCGGTGTCAGCGCACCCTCGATGCGCTGCTCGTCCGAGGTACGGCCGAGCAGGCGTGCGGCCAATCGGCGTGCGGGTTCATTGCGCGGCGTGTGGTCGACAACTATCCGCACGGTCGCGCAACCGAGGGATTCGGCCCGGTCCGCCACCCAGGTCAGCAGCTGTTCCTCGACGCCGCGACCGAGCGCGCGGCAGCTGAGCTGCCAGCCGCTGAGGCACAGACTGTCGCCGTCGATCCGCAGGGCGAGTACCGAGATCAGGCCGTAGTCGCCGAACCGGTCACGGGCCGTGGCGGTCCACACTTCGCCCTCGGCGCGCCAGCGGTCGAGGTCGTCGGGGGTGACGGCGGCGAGGGTGAACTGGTTGGTGCGCCGCACCAGTTGCCGGGCGCGTTCGAGCGTGGCCTCGGTCAGCGGCTCGACGTCGACGGTCAGGTCCAACTGATCGAGGAAGGTCGCGAATTCCGCGGCGGCGCGGGCCGTGTCGCGAGCCTGCTCCTGCTGGTAGAAGTCGGCGCGCGCACTGTCCTCCGCGGTCGCCGCGACCGGCACCATCGGCCAGAGCCGGGCGAGGAACGACTCCAATTCCCCGGCGGGGGGACAGGTCACCGACAGCACCTCGGGCAACCGCACGCGCATGCGCGCCACCTCGACGGGGTTGTCGTCGAGATAGCAGAAGCTGTCCAGGCCCAACCGCAGCGTGCGCGCGACCGCCTCGAGCCGTTCGGTCTTGTCGCTCCAGCCTGCGGAGATCGCGGCGAAATCGGCGCTGCGCAGCGGGCTTTCGGGCCGATTCAGGACGGCTTCGACCACGTCGGCGTCATTGTTGGTGACCAGCACCAGCAGAGTGCCCGCCGCGCGCCACTGCGCCAGTCGCCGGGCCAGTGCCAGGCGCGGTGCGTCGAACACCACTGCGGCGGCGCCGATCTCGCCGGCCGTACCGCTCCACAGGGTGTCGTCGCCGTCGACCGCGATCACTTTCGGCGCGGGCTCGAGGACGGCGGCGACGGTCGCGGTGAGTGTAAGTGCCACGGCCGCCTGGAATTCCGCGGCGAAAGGCAGGTGGGCCAGGGCTTCGGTCCGGGCGTCGAAGGGATCCCCCACCGGGTGCAGCCGTGTCCACTCCTGCGGTGCCAGCACCGCGACGCCGGGGATCTCTCGCAGGCGTTCGCCGACGAGCCGCTCCCAGGCCGAGAGTCGCTCTTCCGGTGCGGCCGACGGCAAGAGGCCGACGATCACCGGCTTGCGCGTCCGTTCGGCCAGCTCACGGACGGCCGCCGGATATTCCGCGGCGAGCTCGGTGAGCAGATCGTCCGACAGCGCGCCGAACCGTTCCAGATCCGCCGCACGCAGCAGCACGATGCTCAGTGCCATCGAGGACTGCGCGAAGATGCCCGACGGGTCGCGCAGGCAGGACAGCACATGGTGATAGGGCGCTTCGGCGACGGTGATCGCTGAGCTGTCCGCGGCGGCCGCCACCAGCAAGTCCGGGAGCCTGCCCAGGGCGAAGGTCGCACCGAGCGCCACCCGCGTGCCGGAAACCGGCTGCTGCCCGGCTATTTCGGGCCGCGCCGGAGCACCGGGGTCGGCGATCGCCGCGGCGACCGTCGCCAGATATTCCGCACCGAATTCCGCGCAGGTGCGGGCGTCGATGATGTCGCTGTTGTAGGTGAACCACACCTGCCCGGTATCGGGCAGCACCGCCACCATCAGATCGAGATCGGAGTAGCCGGTGCTCACCGGCACCACCTCGGCCGCCGCGACCGCGGAGTTGGCGCGCAGATAGTTGAAGTACACCTCGATCATCGGCGCGTTGTCCCGGTGCAGGCCCGCGCCGGCCAGGGCGGCGAGCACGTCGGCGAATCCCGCGCCGGGCGCGAGCAGTGCCCGCAACCGCAGGCCGGTGCGCCGGAGCACGTCGGCGACGAGATCATCGGCGGTGACCGACGCCGGGAACGGCACGGGCAGACCGAAGTACCCGACGGCGTCGGTCGCGTCGGCGTGCATCCGGGTATCCACCGGGACCGCCAGCGCGAACTGGTCCACCCCCTGCCTGCGGGCCAGCAGCATGGTCAGCGCGCCCAGGAAGATCGCGGCCGGGGTGAGGCCGAGGTCGCGGGCGCGGTCCGCCACCCGGTCGTGCAATCCGGCGGGCAGGTCGACGGCGATCGCTCCCGCACCGTAGCTGCGCCGCACCGGGCGCGGATGCGCCAGGGTCAGCTCCAGTCGGCGTGCTCCGCCGAAGGCCTCGCGCCATTGGGTAGCCGCCGCCTCGGTGGCCTCGCGCTTGGCGGGCTGGGCAGCGAGCAGTTGGTGCAGGTCGCGGTTGGTCACCGTGTCATCGAGCGGCGCACCGGACAGCTCCGCGGCCAGCTCACCCGCGACGAGCAGCATCGACTGCACATCGCTCATGCTGTGGTGGGCGCCGAAAAGCAGGACCTGATCGGCGGATCCGGCATCGAGCAGTTCGAATCGCCACAGCGGACCCGTCTCCAGGTCGAACGGCCGCGCCATCAGTTCCTGGAAACACTCCCGCACGACGGTGTCGTCGAGGTGGTCGAGGTCGCGCCACGCCGCCAGCGCGCCGGGCTCACGCCGGATCTCGAGTTGCCGTCCGTGCTCCTGGCTGGGCCGAATAGTGGTGCGCAGCGCGGCATGCCGGTTGGCCAGCCGGGTCAGCGCCGATTCCAGCTCCGCCGCGGTCACCCGGGTGGTCAGGCGCACGGCGACACCGCCGGTCTGCGCGGCGCTCGGGATGCCGAGCTGTTCGGTGCGCAGCAACCGCATCATGTCGCGGGTCACCGGCAGCACCTCGAGCTCCGGGACCGCGACGGTCGCGGGCGCCCGGGTGTCGTTCTGCCGCAGTACTTCTTCGACGAGGTACTCGGCGAGGTCGGTCAGGTTGCGCTCGGCGAGGATCGTGCCGAGCGGCACCGAGATGCCGGTGTGCTCGCGCACCTTGTTGCGCAATTCGATCGCCATCAGCGAATCCAGGCCGAGACTCTGGAAGCTCTCCTCGGTCGCGACCGTCTCGGTGCCGGCATGACCGAGCACCTGCCCGGTCCACTCGGCCACCGCGGCCAGCGCCTGGGCGCGGGCCTGAGCAGGCGGCACCGCCCGAAGTTGTTCGGCGAAGCGCGATCCCGTCGCCGGATCGACGATCGCCGCCTCGGCGACGGCCCGGCGCGGCGCGCGGCGCACGAGTCCGCGCAGCAGCGGCGGGATACCCGTCGCGCGACGCAGCACGCCGGTATCGAGCAGCAGCGGCACCAGCATCGGATCGCCCTGCCGCAGTGCGGCATCGAAGCAGGCCATGCCCTTCGGCACCGGGAACGCGCGGATACCGGCGCGTTCGATCCGCCGAATGTCGGCTTGCGCGTAGTGGTCGTGCATATCGACTTCCCACGCACCCCAGGCGAGCGACTGCGCGGGCAATCCGAGCGACCGCCGCCGCAACGCCAGCGCGTCGAGGTAGGCATTGGCCGCCGCGTAGTTGGCCTGCCCCGGCGTGCCGAACAAGCCGCCCGCCGCGGAGAACAACACGAAGATCGAGAGCTTCCGTTCGATCGTCAGCTCGTGCAGATGCTGTGCCGCATCGACTTTCGGGCGCAGGACCCGGTCCAGCCGCTCGGGAGTGAGTGAGCCGAGGACGCCGTCATCGAGGACGGTCGCGGCGTGCACCACGCCGGTCAGCAACAGGCCGTCGAGCAGTTCGGCCAGCGCCGAGCGGTCGGTGATGTCGCACGCCGCGAATCGCACGCGGGCACCCAGGCTTTCGAGCTCGTCGCGGAGCGCGTGGCCGCCCGGGCCGTCGATGCCGCGGCGACTGACCAGCACCAGATCGCGCGCGCCGTACGCGTCGGCCAGATGCCGGGCCAGCGCCGAACCGAGCCGCCCCGGCGCGCCGGTGATCAGCACGGCACCGGCGCCGAGCGACACCCGGCCCTGCGGCGTGTGTTCCGTCGTCTCCGGCAGCCGTGCCAGCCGCGGGATGAACGCCGAGCCCCCGCGCACCGCCACCTGATGTTCGCCCGAGGCGAGCAGTGCGGCGTTGTCCACGACGGTGTCGTCGGTGTCCAGCAGGACAATCCGGCCCGGGTTCTCCGACTGCGCGGAGCGCACCAGGCCCCACACCACCGCGCCCGCCGGATCGGGCACCTCCACACCGTCGACGGATACGGCGCGGCGCGTGCGGACCAGCAGCGTCGCCTTCTCGAATCGGCTGTCGCCGAGGATCTTTTGCAGCGCGGCCAAAATCCGCTGGGCCACAGCGCGCACCTGCTCCGGCGTCTCGCCCTGGGGCACCGGCAGCAGGATGGCATCAGCGGTCCCCGCCTCGGCGGAATCCCACTCGCCCAGCGAGAGCGCCCGTTCCGGCGCGGTGAGCGCCAGCGCCGACCACTCCAGATGGAACAGGCGGCGGTGGGCGGGCGTGAGCGACGCGGCATCCCACTGCGCGGCGGCGACCGGCCGCAGGAGCACCGAACCCACCGCCACCACCGGTCGTCCGCCACGGTCGGTCGCGGACATGGTGATGGCGTCGGCGCCGGACCGGGTGAGCCGGACGCGCAGCGCGGTGGCCCCCGAGGCCCACAGCGCCACGTCGGTCCACACGAACGGCAGCAGCGCGTGCTCGCCCGCCTCGGCGAACAGCGCGGTGGCGTGCAGTGCCGCATCCAGCAGAGCCGGATGGATGCCGAATTTCGCGGCGTCCTCGTGCGCGGCTTCGGCGAGTTCGACCGAGACGAAGATCTCGTCGTCGCGGCGCCAGGCCGCGCGCATCGCGCGGAACAGCGGACCGTAGTGGTGGCCGCGCGCGAAGAGCCCGGCGTACAGCTCGTCGACATCGACGGGCACCGCGTCCGCGGGTGGCCACTCCGCTGAATCAACCGCTGCCGGAACAGGTTCGGTTTCTTCGGCCAGCGTGCCGTCGGCGTGCAGCGTCCACCGGGCGTCCGGATCGCTCTCGTCGCGGCCGTAGATACGCACGGTCCGACGGTCCTGCGCGTCCGCGCCGCCGACCACCGTCTGGATCTGCAGGGCGCCGCGCTCGGGAACCAGCAGCGGGGCCCGCAACACCAGCTCGCGGACCACGGGGCTGTCCACCTCGTCACCGGCGCGGACGGCCATCTCGACCAGCGCCGCACCGGGCAGCAGCACCGCGTTCGGGCCCGCGTGCTCGGCCACCCACGGCTGCGATTGCCGTGACAACCGGCCGGTCAGCATGACACCGTCCGAATCCGGCTGCGGCACAACAGCACCGAGCACCGGATGATCGGTGTCGCCGAGACCGAGCCCGGCGGTGTCGCGCTGGACGCGTTCGGTCCAGAATCGCCGCTCGTCGAAGGCATAGGTGGGCAGATCCACCCGCCCGTACTCGGGCAGCAATCCGCTCCAGTCGAGGTCGTGACCCGCGACGTAGAGTTCGGCCTGCGCCCTGGCCAGGCAGGCCGGCCCGGACTGGTCGCGCACCAGCGAACCCACCGCCACCACCTCGCGCGCCAACTCCTCCGAGACCGCTTTCACCGCCGCCGTCAGCGACGGGTGCACGCCGAGTTCGACGAAGTACCGGAAACCGTCGGCGACCATGCGCTCGACGGTGGGCCCGAACCGTACGGTGTCACGCGCGTTCCGATACCAGTAGTCGGGGCCGAGCTGCCCGCCGTCCACCGGCTCCCCGGTGACAGTCGAATACCATTGCGTGGCAGTCGAATAAGCGGTCATCTGAGCGAGCTCGGCCAGTAAGGGCTCCCGGATCGAATCGATCAACCGGCTGTGCCCGGCGAAACCGGCGCCGGAACCGGCGAGCCGCGTGTAGATCCCGGCGCCGTCCAGCTCGCGCACGAACTCCTGGACCGCGTCCTGCTCGCCCGCGATGACCGTCGAACGGCGCACATTGACGGCCGCGATGGACACCCGGCCGCCGTAAACCGCTATCCGCGCGCTGACGTCGGCTTCGGGCAGCCCGACCAGCGCCATCGCACCCGCGCCGCGCACGTCCTGCATGAGGCGGCTGCGCGTGACGATAATCCGTGCGGCGTCACTCAATTCGATGGCGCCCGCGCAGTAGGCGGCGGCGACCTCGCCCTGACTGTGGCCGATCACCGCGTCCGGGATGACGCCCGCCGCCCGCCAGGTCGCCGCGAGCGCCGCCATGGTCGCGAACAGCAGCGGCTGCACGACCGGGAAGTCATCGAGGTCGGCGGCGGTCATGGCGGTCAATCGGTCCACCAGCGACCAGCCGGTGTGCGCACCGAAAGCCTTGTCGCACCGCTCGAATTCGGTGCGGAACTCCTCGGAGTGCGCGAACATGTCGCGCGCCATACCGACCCACTGCGCGCCCTGCCCGGGGAAGACGAACGCGGTTTTGGCATTGGTAAGAATCGGGCCGGTGCCGACGATGACCTGCGCGGACGAATCCCCGGCCACCAGATCGCGCAGTCCCCCGGCCATCTCCGCGCGATCGGCCGCCACAACGACAGCTCGGCGTTCGAACTGGGTGCGCTGCAACGCCAACGCGCGCGCGACCGGGCCGGGCGCCAAACTCGTGTCGGCCGCCACCAGGGCGAGTAGCCGCTCGGCCTGACCGTGCAGGGACGCCGTGCTGCGCGCCGAAATCGGCAGCAAGGCAATGCTCTTGACGTCGGCCGGCGGCTCCGGCGCGGACTCGGCCTCGGGCGGGGCCTCCTCGAGAATCAGGTGTGCGTTCGTGCCGCTGAGCCCGAAGGCGCTCACCCCGGCGCGGCGCGGCCGGTCACCGCGGTGCCACGGCAACGGCTCGGCCGCGACGGCCACCCCGCTGCGTTCCCAATCCACTTGCGGTGAGGGCACACTCGCGTTCAAGGTGGCGGGGATGCGCCCGTGCTGCAGCGCGAGCACCAGTTTGATGACGCTGCCCACGCCGGCCGCCGCCTGGGTATGCCCGACATTGGATTTCAGCGAGCCGATCCCGAGTGGCCGAGCCGGGTCACGATCGGGACCGAACACCCGCGCCAAGGCCCGCGCCTCGATCGGATCGCCGAGCGCCGTCCCGGTGCCGTGCGCCTCGACGTAGTCGATATCGTGCGGCGTCAGCCCCGAGACCCGCAGCGCCGAACGCACCACCTGCTCCTGGGCCGCTCCGTTGGGGGCGCTCAGGCCCTGGCTGCGGCCGTCCTGGTTGACGGCCGAACCGCGAATGACGGCGAGTACCCGGTCGCCGTCGCGGCGGGCGTCGCCGAGCCGCTTCAACAGCAGCAGGCCGGCGCCCTCGGCCCAGACAGTGCCATCCGCCTCGGCGGAGAACGGCGCGCACCGGCCCCGCGGGGACAACACACCCAGCTTGCACAATTCGATATGCGCGATCGGCGACATCAGCAGCGTGGCGCCGCCCGCGAGCGCGAGATCACACTCGCCGGCGCGCAGCGCGGCCATCGCCGAATGGATGGCGACGATCGAGGAGGAGCACGCGGTGTCCATGGTGACCGCCGGGCCGTGCAAGCCGAGTGTGTAGGAGATCCGGCCGGAGGCGACGCTCGGCGAAAGACCGGTTCCCACTTGACCGTTCAGCTGTTCCGGCGCGGGGTCGGCCAGATAGCCGGTCCCGTACACGCCGAGGTACACCCCGGTCGCGCTGCCGTGCAGCGTGCGCGGATCGCGCCCCGACCGCTCGATCGCCTCCCAGCTGAGCTGCAACATCATGCGCTGCTGCGGATCCATGACCGCGGCCTCGCGCGGGCCGATACCGAAGAACGCGGCATCGAAACGATCGACGCCGTCGACGTATCCGCCGCGGAAGGTGTAGGCCTTACCGGTCGCGGAGGTATCGGGGTCGTAGAGCCCGTCGATATCCCAGCGGCCCTCGGGCACCTCGGAGAGCCCGTCGGCCGCGCCGTCCAGCAGCCGCCACAGCGCCTCGGGTGAGTCCGCGGCGCCGGCGAACCGGCAGGACATCGACAGAATCGCGATGGCGTCGGCGTCGTGCTCGGTCGCGCCGCCGTCCGTAACCGTCGGTTCGGGCTCCGGAGTGGTGTCGCCCAACTCGATCGGCGCGGCGGGCGCCAATACCGTTGCCACACCGTCGATCGTGGGGTGGTCGAAGAAGACGTTGGTATCGATGAATCGGCCGACGAAGTCGGAGAGGTCGACGACCAATTCCACCAGATCGTGTGAGCCCAAACCGAATTCGACCAGCGGCAGGTGGACGTCGATGCGTTCCGGATCCAGGACGGCCTGGCGCGCGATCTCGGTCACCAGCCAGGATCTGATCGCCGCCGCGGACGGCCCCGCCTCGGTCGACTCCGTGGGGTCGGTATCCGGTTCGTCGTAGAGCTCGTCCTCCGGCGACCGCAGCGGGCCCGCCGTCAGGGCGAGCAATTCACCGGAGTCATAGGCCGCCCGGCACGCCGACCGCTGAATCTTCCCGCTGCTGGTCTTGAATATCGTGCCCGGCCGGATGAGCAGCACCGTCGAGAGTGCGAGCCCGTGCTCGGTCGCGACCGCGCCGCGCACGGCGCTCTCGATCTCGGCCAGCTCGCCGGGATCTTCGCCGCGCACCTCGGCCACCACGACCGGCTGCTCACCGCCCGTCCCGTATTCGACGGCGAAGGCCGCGACACAGCCCGCTCGAATACCGTCGTGTGCGCCCTCGACCGTCGCTTCGAGGTCCTGCGGGTAGTGGTTGCGGCCGTCGACGATCAGCAGGTCTTTGCGCCGGCCGGTGACGAACAGCTCGCCACCGGAGAAGAATCCGAGGTCGCCGGTGCGGAGGTAGCGGCGATCGTCACCGGGCAACCTCGCCCCGAAGATCTCGGCCGTGGCCTCCTCGTCCCGGAAATAGCCTGCCGCGACACTGCGCCCGGCAACCCAGATCTCGCCCTCGACCTCCTCGGCCCGCTCGACGCCCTGCTCGGGGTCGACCACCGCGACCGATAGCCCCTCGACCGGTTGCCCGGCCCCGACCACTTCGACGCCACGCGCGCCCGAGCCCGCCCGCCCCGTCACCGTACGAACCGTCGGCGCCGCGGTGGTGGACGACGCCGTCACGATCAGCGTGGCCTCGGCGAGGCCGTACACCGGCTGATGGGATTTGGCGCGGAAGCCGGCCCCGCCGAAGGCCTCGGTGAACCGCCGCATCGTCGCGGCCCGCACGGGCTCGGAGCCGTTGAACGCCACCCGCCAGGTGCTCAGATCGAGCCCGTCGAGCTGGTCCGGCGTGACCTTGCGCGCGCACAGTTCATAGGCGAAATTGGGGCCACCGCTGGTGTGCGCCCGGTAGGTGGAGATCGCCCGCAACCAGCGTTCGGGACGCTGCAGGAAATGCAGCGGCGACATCAGCACCGAATGGGCGCCGAGATAGATCGTGTGCAACAGCGGTGCGATGAGACCCATGTCGTGGTACATCGGCAGCCAGCTGGCGAACAGCGCGCCGTCCCACGCGTCGGCGAAACCGGGGTCGTGCCCGAGCCCCGCGCCGATCGCCGCCTGGTTGTGCAGCAGATTCTCGTGGGTGAGCAGGACGCCGCGCGGCGCGCTGGTCGAGCCGGAGGTGTATTGGATGAACGCGACCGAGTCCGGGCCGAGATCGGGCACGCGCCACCGCGTGGCCTCGACGCCCGCGATCTGGTCGGTGGCCAGCCATCGCAGGCCCGTCAGTTCGGGAATCTCCGCACACAGCGCGGCCGAATCGGCCACCACCCGTTGCGGTGCCAGCACCACATCGACCTCGGCGTGCGCCACCATGCGGCGCAACCGGCGCAGCGAGCGGTTGTCCCACTCCGGCAGCGGTGCCGGTACGGCGACCACCCCGGCCGCCAGGCAGCCCAGGAACGCCTCCGCGAACTCCGGACCCGCCGGGTAGAGCAGCAGCGCCCGCCGCGGCGGCGAATCCTGGAGCGCGGCACCGATCGCCCGCACCCGCGTGCCCAGCTCGGCATAGGTCAGCTCGCGGACCTGGCCCTCGACGTCACCGCTGTCCAGGAACCTGTACACCAACTCGGCGGACCGATTCTCGACTTGATCGAACAGCGTTCCGACGAAAGTGTTGAGCACGAACTACATCCTCTACCTGTAAATCTCGATATTCCGGGTCCGCGTTCCCTGACATACGCGGAATAGCCGACGGGCGGTGGGCGACAGATCGGCGCCCACAGTAGCCATATTTACGGTGTGCCGTCGACCGTCGGCAAGCGCGCTGTCCGGTAGCCCCCAAAAGTAGGGGCAGTGCAGGTCGAAGCCGTTTGCGGCCGTGCCGATTTCGCGTTTGCCAGGAGTGGGACCAGCGGTGAGGATGGCTGGGTGTCACACACTCCGGTAGCCACCCCGATAACGCTGCGCCAGCTCCCCCGACTACGCATTCGTGATTTCGGGCAGCTCGGTGGACTGCTGCGCCCCGGCACGCATTCCTCGCCGCTGCTGGAATTCGGGAAACGGTTCGTCGTCGCGCCGCCGGGATTCCCGACCATGCTGGTCACCCACGACATGGACGATGTGCGCGCGCTGTTCGCCAATCAGGACGACTTCTCCCTGGGGCAGGTGCTGAGCCGACTGTCGAGCCACGACCGGATGTTCGGCAAGGAGACACTGATCTTCCTCGACGGCGCCGAGCACCGCCGGGAACGCAAGCTGTTCTCGCCGCCGTTCCAGCACAAGGCGCTCGCGTCCTACGAGGACCTCATGGTCGAGGTGGTCCAGCGTGAGCTGCCCACCTGGCCGGTCGGCGAACCGCTGGAGTTCTTGACGGTCGGCTATGACCTGGCCATCGGCGTGCTGCTCGGGGTGGTCTTCGGTGACGTCGCCCCGGCCCGCGCCGACCGGCTGAAGCACGCGGTGAGCGAATGGTTCGGGGCGATCGAGAGCCGCGGCTTCCTGGCCGTCACCCTGCTCACCCCGCTGTTCGGCGGGTACACGCCGCCCTACCCGCCGCTCGGTCGCCGCCAGGCGGACGTGGACGTCGTCATCCTCGAGGAGATCGCCGCCCGCCGGGCCGATCCCGGCTACGCGGCCGAACGCTCCGACGTGCTGTCGCGATACGTCGGCACCGACCTCGATCAGCACGACGACGCCGCGCTGGCCCGCAATCTGCGCGGCATCCTGCTGGGCGCCTACGAGACCACCGCGATCACCCTCGGCTGGATCGCCGCCATGCTGGCCGGGCACCCCGAGGCGATGGCCGAGGTGGACGCCGCGGTCGACTCCGGCGACCGCGCCCGACTCGACGCGTACCTGGACGCCGTGGTCGCCGAAACCATGCGGCTGCGCCCGGTCTCCCCCTTCACCGGCCGGCGCGCGCTGCGCGACACGGTGATCAACGGCGTGCAGATTCCCAAGGGCGCCCTCGTCATCGTCCCGGTCCTGCTGATTCACGAATCCCCGCAGCACTACCCGGACCCGATGGTGTTCCGCCCCGAACGCTTCATCGACGAACGCATCAACGGCCATCTCTGGCTGACCTTCGGCGCCGGACCGCATCGCTGCCTCGGCGCGCAATTCGCCCTCGCGGAGGCGCGGATCCTGTTCCGCACCATCCTCGAACAGCGCCGCATCGAGACGGTTTCCGGGCCCGTCGAACCGCCGCGCCGCTTCCACACCGGCCTGAGCCCCGCGGAGAACGGGCGGATCACCCTGCGCGTGCGCTGACGGCGGCCGGAACTCCGCGCCGACTCAGCCGACGCCGTCCCGCACCGGATAGTGGACGATGACGACACCGCCGGTGGCGTAGTTGGCGACGTCGGCGGTGCTGGCGCAGGAGTTGAACTTCACCCGCGCGGCCGCTCGGATCGGTATCGCACAGCCCGCGCTCAGTGCCCAGATGCGCCGATTGGAGACGGAACTCGGTACCGCCCTGCTGGTCCGTAATACCCGGAGCGTCGTATTGACCACGGCCGGTGCGGCTTTGGCGGAGGCCGCGCCGCCCGCGCTGGCGGCGCTGGACCGGGCATGGGAGACCGCCCGGAGCGCGGCGGCCGGCGAACTGGGCACGCTGCGCATCGGATACAGCCTCAGCACGGGGGCCGAGACGGTTCCGGCCCTGGTGGACAGGCTGATTCGCAGCAGCCCGGGACTCGAGGTCGGCGCGGTCCCGATGGCGACACCGGAGATCTCGCCCGCGGTCGCCGACGGCCGCATCGATGCCGGGATCACCCGCGGTGAACAGCCGGGCCCCGGCGTACGCCGGTTCCTCCCGCGCGAGCAGTCGCCGCTACACCGCCGCATCCGTGCCGTCGCCAAAACCCTGGCGCACGAGCTGCACTGGCTGCCGGACTGACGCGCAGCGGTCAGCCCGAGACCGCGCGCAGCGCACCCGGATGCCGGCCCGCGAACTTGTCCAACGCCACCGCGGTCGCCTCATCGGCCGGGAGATAGATCAGCAACTGCTGATCGTCGTCCGCGGGCAGATCCAGGGTTTCATACGTCAGGCGAAGCCGGCCCGCCGCCGGATGTTCCAGACGAACTGTCCCGGTCGCGGCGGGCAAGCTGGGCACGGTCGCGACACGGCGCGTGAACTCCTCCCCCGCGATGATCTCGAGCTGATCGGCCAGCGCCGCGGTGGACGGATCATTGCGGAACGGACCCTGCTTGAGCGCGGCGACCTGCTGGTCGGCGAGATGCTCCCAATCCGGATAGAACTGACGAGCACGGGACTCCCCGAAGACGAACAACGCCAGGTTCGCGGTGGCCGGGTCCTCGAGCAGACCGCTCGACGCCATCAGCCGGTGATAGCCCGCGGTGTAGCCCAGCACATCCCGGAGACGGTTCACCACCACCGCCGCGGTCGGTTCCAGATGATCGAGAATCGCCCGAACCGGCGGACGAACCGTGCGCGCCGGGCCCGCGGCGCCTATGCAGCTGAATCCCGCGTCAGCCGCTTTGGTCAGCCGGTACAGGTGAATGCGTTCACTCGGCGCGAGGTGGAGCGCGTCGGCGATCGCCGAAAGCACCGACGGTGACGGGCGACGGTCCCGGCCTTGCTCGAGCCGGATGATGTACTCGACGCTGACCCCGGCGAGGATGGCGAGTTCGGCGCGACGCAAACCCGGTGTCCGCCGGCGCGGCCCCGCGGGCAAACCCACATGAGCGGGCGTCACGGCCTCACGGCGGCTCCGCAGGAACAGGCCCAGTTCGTTCTCGCTCACTTGCCGCGCTCCTCCCCTTGCGGGTCACTCCCGAACACTTCGAACTTAACAAGATCCGGCGGTCCGAAGGTGACCCTGTCACTACCACTCTCACCGCGGTCTTCCTGGGCGGGCCGCGCGGCCGCAGATTCGAGGAGCGGCCGACTCCCGGCCGGCATCCGAAGGAGGCATCTCATGAAGCTCGCAGTGATCATCGGCAGCGTCCGCGACGGCCGCTTCGGCCCCACCGTCGCCGGCTGGTTCGTCGAGCAGGCCGCCGCGCACGGCGGATTCGAGGTCGACGTCATCGATCTGGCCGAGGCGCACCTGCCGCTGGAATTGCCCGCCACGTCCCCGATGTTCGAGCCGAACCCGCCCCGGCCCGCCGGCATGGTGGATCTGACCGAGCGGCTCGGCGCCGCCGACGCGTTCGTCATCGTCACCCCCGATATCAACCGCAGCTACCCGGCCTCGCTGAAAACCGCCATCGACTGGCATTTCACCCAGTGGAACGAGAAGGCCATCGGTTTCGTCGGCTACAGCGGGGTCAGCGGCGGCCTGCTCGCCATCGAGCACCTGCGCCAGGTCTTCAACGAGCTCAACGCCCATACCGTCCGCAACTACGTCTCGTTCCCGCGCTACTACCTGCTGTTCGACGAGGCGGGCAAGCTGATCGATCCGGAGGAGCCGAATGCCGCCGCCGCGGCCATGCTCGACCAGTTGCGCTGGTGGTCGGCCGCTTTGACCGCCGCCCGCAGTGTGGCGGTCGGGTGATCGCCGGATCCGGCCGCTAGCGCGAGATGGCAAGCACGAGCCTGGGGCGGGTTTCCGGAAGGGAGTCCCACGCGGCGGTGAGCCAGCGATCGAGCGCTTCGTCGTCGAGGGCCTCGCCGGCGACGTAGAGGCAGTCGCGGGCGGGTGGGCGATTGCCGACGGTCAATGGTCGGGCACCCGGGCGGTTCAGGGCGGCCGCCCAGTTTCGGGGGCGCACCCGGACCCACAGGTCACTGGCGAAGACACCGGCAAACATTCGGCCATGTGCGAGGAAGGCGAGGCCGCCGAACAGCGGTACCTCGGCAATCACCGCCCGGTCGTCGAGATACTCGCGGATGCGGTCGGTCAGCGCGTGGTCGAAAGGCACGGTTCCTGCTCCTGTTCGCGGCATTGCGTGGTGGCATCGCAAACTTTCCGCATCGAGGCCCGGATCCGGCGCAGGCACGCCGGAGCCGACCGTGGCCGGTGCCGTTCGCCACGCGCGTGCCGAGCACCGGCCGCTTCGGCGCGCCGGATAGGGTTCGGTCGTGGCTGCGCACTCCTCTGACCTCGAACTCGCTCTCCGGTTGGCCGACGAGGCCGACTCGATCACCAAGACGCGCTTCGGCGCGCTGGACCTGAAGGTCGATTCGAAGCCGGACCTGACGCCGGTGTCGGACGCCGACCTGGCGGTGGAGAAGGCGATCCGGGTGTTGCTCGAGCACGCGCGGCCCGACGACTCGGTGCTCGGCGAGGAGTTCGGCGGCGACGTCGAGTTCACCGGGCGGCAGTGGGTGGTCGACCCGATCGACGGCACCAAGAACTTCGTGCGCGGCGTCCCCGTCTGGGCGACCTTGATCGCCCTGCTGGACAACGGCATCCCGGTGCTCGGCGTGGTCAGCGCGCCCGCGCTGGCCCGGCGCTGGTGGGCCTCGGCCGGCAACGGCGCCTGGTCGGCGTTCGGCAGCGAGGCGGCGAAACAGATTTCGGTGTCCGCGGTCGCCGAACTCGGCTCGGCCAGCCTGGCCTTCTCCAGTCTTTCCGGCTGGCGGGATCGCGGCCTGCGCGAGGAGTTCATCCAGCTCACCGATGATGTCTGGCGGGTCCGCGGCTACGGCGACTTCCTGTCCTACTGCCTGCTCGCCGAGGGTGCGGTCGACATCGCCACCGAACCCGAAGTGTCGCTGTGGGATCTGGCCGCGCTCGACATCCTGGTCCGGGAGGCCGGCGGTACGTTCACCGCGCTCGACGGACGGCCCGGGCCGCACGGTGGCAACGCCGTCGCCAGCAACGGCCGGCTCCAGGACGAGGTCCTCCGCCGCCTGGGCGCGTAAGGCCGCCGCGCTCCGCGGCCCGAGCTAAGCGGGAAGCTGCTTCTCGAAGAGGACTACCGCCGCGGTTCCCTGGAACTGTGGCGGCAGGGGCGCCTCCCGGATTTCGGTGAAACCCTGTGCGTTGTAGTACTTCCGGAGCACCTGGTTGTCGGCGGCGGCGTCGAGACGCTGCCGGGTGATGCCCCGGGCACGGGTGTGCTCGGCGCAGAACTGGATGATCCGGGAACCGAGGTCGCGGCCGCGCTGTTCCGGGGCGACCATCAGGCCGTGGATGTATCCGGCTTCGGCATCGTCCGCACCCCAGAACTCGGGGTCGCGCCAGATCAGCCGCACGGTCGCGAGCAGCGCGCCGCCCTCACGCCACACGAACCACTCCGCGCGCGCTATCTCCTCGGCGACGACCTCGGCCGGATACTCCCCCGGCAGCCACTGCGCGATCCCGTTCTCGACCATCCACTGCGCCAGCCGATCCCGCAGCCCGGCGATATCCGTCGCGTCCGCGGGCCGAGCGGGCACCATCGGAGCCGTCTCGATCATCACCACTCCTCTCACCGAATCAAGACCGACAGTACTGCCGTGCCCGGACGCCGGTTCAGCGCTGGGGAGTGGCAGGGGTGAGGTCGAGGCCGGGCGGTGGGCGCAGGCGGTAGAGGGTGCCGTCCATGCTGGTGGCGAACAGGGTCCAGGTGTCGCCGTCGCGGGCGATGCGGACCGAGGTGGCGCCGTCCGGTGGGTTGCGCTCGGCGCCCGATTTGATCAGGCCGGTGACGATCGAGCAGGCCGCGCCGGTGGCGGTGTCGACCTGGTAGATCGCGCCCTGCATGTGGTCGGCGACGAAGAGTTTTCCGGTGCGGGTGGCCTCCATGTCGTCGAGCAGGCCCATCAGCTGCGGGACCCCGACGACCACCTTCTGCTCGCCGGGGCGGTCCAGGGGGATTTGGAAGATCCGCAGGGTCAAGTTGTCGGTATAGATCGATGCGCCGTCGGGCGCGAGTGCGATGCCGTTGGACAGGGGCACATTCGCCCAGGTCTTGGTGTACTCGGTGGTGCTCGGCCGGTAGCGCGAGATGCCGCTCGGCACGCCGTTGACCCCGATGTTGGTGAACAGCAGGTCGCCGTCCGGCAGCAGCAGCAGGCCGTTCGGACCGTTCAGACCGGTGAGCAGCGTTGTCACCGTCCGGGTTTCGCGATCGAAGCGTTGCAGCGTGCCGGGATCTTCCATGAAGCCGTCACCGGTCAGGAAATACACGTACTTCCCGTCCACCCGCACTCCCGCCGGGTTCTTCAACCCGGTGACCAGCTTCTCGACCTGCCCTCGCGCATCGACATGCGCCAGATACCCATCGAGAATCCCCGTCACATAGAAACCGCCCACCCCATCGGAATCCAGATTCTCCAGATTCCCGATCCCACTGACGACCTTCCCGACTTCCCATCCCGCCGAACACGTCCCGGGATCCGCCCCCGCCTGCGGCCCGCCGGCGATCACCCCGACCACCAGCGCGCACGCTATTCCGACAGCCCGAATACGCCGACTCCCCAGCCCTTTTATCATGCGAGCCAACCTAACAGCCCAATCCATCACCCGCGCGCCGCCCGCAGCCCGCGAAACGCGCTCGCGCGATCGAAATATGCTCCACCCCAATAATTTTCACTACGGGCATCGTGTCGGATGTTTCAGCCGAAATGCTTTGCCCGGGGCCAGAGTTCGCCCCAAGGGGCGCGAGAGTCGCGGCAGAGGAAGACCGGTTCGGATTGTTCGTCGTTGTCGATGCCGAGGCCGTTGTCGATGCGAGTGACGGGTTGGCAGTCGGTGAAGAAGTCGGAGAGCTGGGTGGGGTCGATGCCGATGGTGATGGTTTCTGGGGTGGAAGCCGGTGGGCCCCACCACCAGTAGGCGTTGTGGCCGGAGTACGGGGTAGGCAGGTTGTAGGGGGCACCGAAGCGTTCGATGGCGGCGGCCTCGCCGTAGTTGGCGGTGAGGATGGTGACGTCCGGGCCGAGGGCGGCGCGGACCTGGCCGATTTGGCGGACGAATTCGGGCCAGCCGATGGTTTCGCCCGCGTCGTAGTTGACGGCCAGGACCGGAGAGTCGTTCAACGAGGAAATCGGGAGCACCGGCAGGAACAGGACCACGGAAGCGAGTGCGTTCACCAGGACGAGGGAAATCGCTACTGCCCAGCGGATTCGATGGCGCGCGAGCCAGGCGGCGGCCGGGACCACGGCGGCGGCCAGCAGGATCGGGTACATCCCGCCCAGGTAGTACGCCTTGCCGCCGGTCGTCAGGAAGACCACGAACAGCAGCGCGTAGCCGACCGCGAACGCGCGATAGCGCGGCGCACGCCACAACCGCCACAGCCCGTACGCCCACAGCGGCACCAGCAGCGGGCCCATCAACCCGAATTGCAAGAGCGCGAATTCGATCGCGGAATCCGAGGTGCCCGACGATCCGCCCGCGATCGCCCGGCTCAACGCCCATTGCGGCCACCCGTTGTTCGCCTGCCACAGCAGATAAGGCAGCCAGATCAACCCCGCGATCAGGACCGCGGCAGGAAAGTATCTGGTGGCGAAGACTTTGCGCGGTCCAACTACGACCAGCGAAACCACAAGGGCGAGCACCGGAAAGACCAATAGCGCCTTGTTCTGCAACCCGACGCCGGTGACCACGCCGACCGCCAACCACCACCGCGTGTCGGCACCGTTCAGCAGCTTCAGCACCAGCAGACTGATCAGCGCCCAGGCCGCGAGGTCGAACACCGCCGTACTGAGCAGGTGCCCCACCCCCAGCACCAGCGCCGCGCTCGCCACCGCACCCGAAGCCAGCGCCCGCGCCGCGCGCCCGCCCTCGAGTTCCCGGGCCATCCAGCCGGCGCACAGGACCACGAGCACCGCGCCGAGTATCGCTGGAACTCGCAAAAGCACCAGGGAATCCGCATCGATCGACGACACCGACCGAGCCACCAGCGGCGTGAACGGCGGCTGATCCGGATAACCCCAATCCAGACGACGCCCGGCCGCCAGGAAATACAGCTCGTCCCGGTGATATCCATAGCGGTTCGCGAACGCGGCCAAAATGGCGGCGAAAGCGCCTGCCACCCAGTACATTCCGCCACTGTCCCACAGCGTGCCGCAGGCCGCCACCGGCTCCGGGCCGCCGACCATCCAGCAACCGAGCGCCTCCGAACAAAGGTTCTACCGCCGCACCCCCGTTTGCCACCCGCACGCTGGGGTACGAACCGCCTCGGAACCCACCCCGCAAACCGCGCCGACCAGCACCTCCGCACTATTCCCGAGCACAGTCGCACCCACCCCCCTGCCGTGACCGCAAACAACCGCGTATGCTGCGGCTCGACGCAGTTCTTACCGAGGAGTAAGATAGACTTACTCCGCAGTAAGATAGCTGGGACCAGACCTCACCCCACCCACCCGAGAAAACAGGTGATGATGAGTACTCGAGACAGCGCAACGACGCGACGTCAAGACACGTCCGCAGTCGGCCTCAGCCACCCCAAACGGGACTGGATGGGGGCGGCGATGCGGGTGATGACGACTCTTACCGGGTCGGAGCTCGCCGAGAAGTACAACCTGCGCAAGCCGATCGAGCGAGTCACCTACGAGGGCACGAAGACCGGTTTCCGCACCCTGGGCGCGGCCACCCGCGTGTTCAACAAGGTCGCGGGCGGCAACCAGCCGAAGCGGCTGCCGGAGAACGAGTCCAAGAGCAAGGACCTGTTCGACATCACGCCCTCCGACGAGCAGCAGATGATCGTCGAGACGGTGCGCGAGTTCGCCGCCGAGATCCTGCGCCCGGCCGCCTACGAAGCCGATGGCGCCGCCAAGGCCCCGCGCGATCTGCTGGAGCGCGCCGCCGAGCTGGGCATCACGCTGATCAACGTGCCCGAGGAGCTGGAAGGCGCGGCCTCCGAGCGCGGCGCGGTCACCAACTCCCTGGTCGCCGAGGCGCTCGCGCACGGTGACATGGGTCTGGCCCTGCCGATCCTGGCGCCCTCCGGCGTCGCGGTCGCGCTGGCACAGTGGGGCACCGACGCCCAGCAGCAGACCTACCTGCCCGCCTTCACCGGTGAGAGCGTCCCGCAGGCCTCGGTCGTGATCAGCGAGCCGCGCGCCCTGTTCGATCCGTTCGCACTGCAGACCAAGGCCACCCGCTCCCCCAGCGGCTACCGCCTCAACGGCGTGAAGTCGCTGGTGCCGGCCGCCGCCGACGCCGAGCTGTTCCTGGTCGCCGCCGAGCTGGACGGCCGCCCGGCGATCTTCATCGTCGAGTCCGACGCCGCCGGCCTGGTCGTCGAGGCCGACCCGAGCATGGGTCTGCGCGCGGCGGGCGTTGGTCGCCTGATCCTGAACAACGTCGCGGTCGGCACCGAAGCCATCCTGGGCGACGGTGACTCGAAGTCGCGCGCCGAGGACTACGCCGACGCGGTGCGCCTGGCCCGCCTGGGCTGGGCCTCGCTCGCCGCCGGCACCGGCCAGGCCGTGCTCGACTACGTGATCCCCTACGTGAACGAGCGTGAGGCGTTCGGCGAGCCCATCTCGCACCGCCAGGCGGTGGCCTTCATGGTCGCGAACATGGCGATCGAACTCGACGGCCTCCGTCTCGTGACTCTGCGGGGTGCGTCACGCGCGGAGCAGGGGCTGTCCTTCGGTCGCGAGGCCGCGCTGGCTCGCAAGCTCGCCACCGACAAGGGCATGCAGATCGGCCTGGACGGCGTGCAGCTGCTCGGTGGCCACGGCTTCACCAAGGAACACCCGGTCGAGCGCTGGTACCGCGATCTGCGGGCCGTCGGCGTCGCCGAAGGTGTCGTGCTCATCTAACCGGCCCGTTCCTTACTTCCAGGAGACTTCCTCATGATCAATCTCGAACTCCCCAAGAAGCTGCGGGCCAGCGCCAACCAGGCGCATCAGGTCGCGCAGGAGATCTTCCGCCCGATCTCGCGCAAGTACGACCTCGGCGAGCACGACTACCCGGTCGAGCTGGACACCATGGCCGCCATGGTCGAGGGCCTGGCCGACTCCGGCACCCAGAAGATCGGCGGCGCGGCCGGCGGTCGCTCCGACGACGACGAGCACGCCACCGAGCTGCTCGGGAACAGCAACGGCGGCAACATGTCCGCGCTGCTGAACGCGCTGGAGACCTCCTGGGGCGATGTCGGCCTGATGCTGTCGATCCCGTACCAGGGGCTGGGCAACGCCGCCATCGCCGCGGTCGCCACCGACGAGCAGCTGGAGCGGTTCGGCAAGGTGTGGGCCGCGATGGCCATCACCGAGCCGTCCTTCGGCTCGGACTCGGCCGCGGTCACCACCACCGCGGTGCGTGACGGCGACGAGTGGGTGCTCAACGGCGAGAAGATCTTCGTCACCGCCGGTCAGCGCTCCACCCACATCGTGGTGTGGGCCAGCGTGGACAAGAGCCTGGGCCGCGCGGCGATCAAGTCGTTCGTCGTGCCGCGCGACGCTCCGGGCCTGTCGGTGGCGCGGCTCGAGCACAAGCTCGGCATCAAGGCCTCCGACACCGCGGTGCTGCTGCTGCAGGACTGCCGGATCCCCGCCGACAACATCCTCGGCAGCCCGGAAGTCAACGTGGAGAAGGGTTTTGCCGGGGTCATGCAGACCTTCGACAACACCCGTCCGCTGGTGGCCGCGATGGCCGTCGGCGTCACCCGGGCCGCGCTCGAGGAGCTGCGCAAGATCCTCGCGGACGCGGGCATCGAGCCGTCCTACGACACTCCGGTCAACAACCAGAGTGCCGCGGCCGCGGAGTTCCTGCGCATGGAGGCCGACTACGAGTCGTCCTACCTGCTCAGCCTGCGCGCCGCGTGGATGGCCGACAACAAGAAGCCGAACTCGCTCGAGGCTTCGATGTCCAAGGCCAAGGCGGGCCGCACCGGCACCGACGTCACCCTCAAGGCCGTCGAGCTGGCCGGCACCATCGGCTACTCGCAGCACACCCTGCTGGAGAAGTGGGGCCGCGACTCGAAGATCCTCGACATCTTCGAGGGCACCCAGCAGATCCAGCAGCTGATCGTGGCCCGGCGCGTGCTCGGAAAGACCAGCGCCGAACTGAAGTGACCTGGTAGACAACGGAATCCGGTGTGAGTCAGCGTTTCGACTCGCACCGGATTTCGCGTCTGCGGGACTGGCTCAGCGGACCGAACGCCAGCAGAAGATGTCGGTGACCTGGTGCGTCTGCTTTCGCTCCAACTCGTGGGCAGGCAAGCCCGCGAACAGCACGGCCTGCCATTGCGCCGCGGTCAGTGGGCGGTTCCAGCCTGATCGAATGCCGGAGTCCGAATCCTCGAGCATCGCGAGCGCGACGTGCTCCACGCGTAGTTGCCGGTGACCCGCCGTATCGGCGATGTCGACCGCTCGTTGCAGCACCAACTCGAGGTCCGGGGTAATCCAGCCGTCGATCCGGGTGGGGGTCAGAGGCGGGACGGGATCCGGGGATGCGGATCCATTGGTGCTGGGGCGCGCAGTCGTCGTCACTCTGGCCTCCGGTGCATAGGTGTGCTGAAGGCTGAATGCCGGGGACTGGAGCAAGAGCCATGATGCCGAGACGACGAATTCGCCTCAGCGGCTTGGTGATCCCATCATCCCCCTATGCGCCGGAAAACCCTACAAACAAACCGCAAGGCCGCACGACAGGGCGATTACCCGGATGCGTCGGCTCATACGACGCACGTTGCAGCTATTCCAGGACCAGCAATTGCGGGTCGATCTCGGCGCCGGGCGGCAGGTCGGCAACTCGCCCGTGGATCTGGCCGGCGATACTGAGCGCGGTGACGAAATCGGTCACCTGGACATTGGCGACCTCGAGTTCGCCGCCCAGGATCGGGGGCTGGACGAAGTCGTAGACCTCGTTCTCGGCGGGTACCAGGCCGGTGGCCGCGGTATCGGCCGCGAGAGTGGCCAGCAGGTACTGCTCCATCCCGTCGGCGGTGTCCAGCTCTTTCTCCAGGTCGTCGGCGTTGTCCCAGGGCCGGGTGAGCTCGCCGTTGAGGGTGTCGAGCCACCACAGGCCTTCTTCGGAATCGAAGAAGACATCGCCGAATAACGACGCGCACAGCGCCGTTTTTCCCGTCAGGCCGATCCATTCCCAGGCGGCGAGGGCGGACTCGAATTGTTCGGTCGTGAACGACTTGATCAATTCCACGCCCACACCCTACAGATGCCCGCCGGATCAACCCCGGTAGGTGGCCGGGGGTCGGCCTGTCGCGGATTTGAAGTCCCGCGCGAAATGGGCTTGATCGGCGTATCCGAGTTCCGCGGCCACCGTCGCCAGATCCGCGTCGGCACTGTCCAGGCGCTGCGCGGCCTCGTGCAGCCGGTAGCGCTGAATAACCCATTTCGGGGAAACACCGATGTGTTCGCGAAATAGCTTCTGCAGGTTGCGTTTTCCTATTCCGAATCGGGCGGTGAGATCGTCGACGCGCAATATTTCCCGGTCGGCGAGCACTTCGTCGACGATCTCGTTGACCAGCGCGACCACCGGTGCGGGCGGGGAAAGACGGTGGCGGACAAATTCTTCCGCCAGCGCCGCGCGGTCGTCCACCGGGGCGGCGGCGATGCGGGCCGCGAACAGATCGGCGGCGGGCCCGAAGAGTTCGGCTCCCGGCCGGACCCGATCGGTGAGCGCGGCGACCGAGCGCCCGAACAGCGGATGGAACCCGGCGGGCCGGAAGGTCGTGCCGAAAATGTCGCCTTCCCCCGCCAGGGCATCGCTGAATCTGCCCCGGAGTACGCCGTGCACCCGGCACTGCCCGTTCTCGACCACCAGGATGACCGCGGGATGCGGCAGGACCTCGACCACATGGGGCGCCCGGCCGCGCAGGTCCCAGTGCACCGCCCAGTGGTGCGCGACGATATCGCCCAGGCCGGCGGCGGGCGGGATGAACGATTCCCGGTACAGCCCGTCCCCGGCCCGCGGATCGAGCAGCCCGCGCGGCGGGGTCTCCGTGGTCGGGTCCATCACCCCATTGTCGCGCCTGTTCGCGTTTCTTCAAGACCGCTGCCGAGGTGCGGAAATACCGTCGATGCCATGAGCGAAACAACCACTGCCACGGGCACCGTCGAATCGAAGACCTGGGAGCAGAGCGAATACGCCGACCTCGGCGCGCCCGGCCCGAAATTGACCACCGCCAAGGGCTTCGACCTCTACCGCGGCGATCTCGAGGGCGACGCCGACTGGCAGGGCCTGATGTTCACCGCCGACGACGGCAACGGCACCTTCGACAGCCTGCAACGCACCCGCGGCACCCTGGGCGGGCGCACCGGCACCTTCGTCCTGCGCATGACCGGCACCTTCACCGCCACCGGCGAGTCCCGCGCCGACTGGTCGGTGGTGCCCGGGTCCGGCACCGGCGAGCTGACCGGGCTCACCGGCACCGGAGGCTACGAGTCCAGCGCCGGAAACACCACGTACACCCTCACCTACAGCCGTCTCTGACCTGCGACGATAGGGACAGAAACAAACCATTGCCCGAACCTACGTAGTTTCGTAATCTCGTACAGGTGGGTCTGGAAGATCGCATTGCGGAGTTGGAACGGCGGCTGGCGAAACTCGAAGCCGCGCAGCGGGTCCCGGTACAGATCGCGACACCGGTGGACGAGGAATCCTGGGCGCTGCACCGGCTGAAGCAGGAGTACGCGGCCGCCGACGAACTGAACGGCGGCGTGCTGATCACCGGGTCGGTCCGGCTACCGCCCGGTGAGCAGTACGGCTGGCAGAGCGAATTCAGCACCGACGATCTACTCCTGGACGACGCCGACGAGGCCGCCGAATGCCTTGCCGCCCTCGGCAGTCCGGTGCGGCTGCGGCTGCTGCGCGCCATTCTCGCCGGTCGCCGCACGGCGGCCGAGCTCGCCGGACTGCCCGAGGTCGGCACCTCCGGCCAGATCTATCACCATCTGCGCCAGCTGGCTGCTGTCGGTTGGCTACAGACCGCCGGGCGCGGCCGATTCGAGGTGCCCGCCAACCGGGTTGTGCCACTTCTGGTGGCTTTGGCCAGCTCACGGCGCTGACTCCAGTACCTGACACCTCATGTTTGCTCATTCGTTGCGAGACAGGGGGTTACGGCACCGCACCCGCCCTATTACCTTGGAAAAAGCCGTGCAGGAGGTGGTGGGGTGGCCGACGACGCGCAAGTACCGAGCGCTGGCGGACCCGTGCAGTTCGATCCCATGGTCGAAGCTGCCGAGCAGGAACTATTCGACGTGGTCAGCGCGACCGGATTTCGCGGTCCCGCCTGGGATCTGCTGGCCGACCGGCTGGTCCGGTACGGCCTGGTGGTGCTGACCGCCTGGCTCCGGTCCGGCCATATCTTCGCCGAGGCGGAGGGCATGGGCCGCGATCTGCGCCCGTCCAGCCAGGAGCGCCGACTGGTCTCGGTGCGGCTGAGTGAGGATCTGGCCAACGACACCGTGTCGGCGGCGCTGGTCAGCTTCCGGCGAAAAGCCTTGGCGGGCACCGGATGGCGCCAGGACGGCGGGGCGAGCCTATCGGCCTATTTCATCCGGTCGTGCCTGTACGCCTTCGTCGACGCGTTCCGAAGATACCGGCGCACGGGTGAACTCGCCGAGGTCTGCGACGAGCCCGCCGGAGGCTTCCCCGACACCGGCGGCGGTACCGATCTGGCCGAATCCGTGGTGAATCGCCGGGTGCTGTTCGGCTACCTGGCCGAGCTGTCCGAGCGCGACCGGAATCTGGTCTGGGGCAAGGCTTCCGGATATACCGCGGCCGAGATCGCGGCCCTGTTCGGCTGGCGCTCCGCGAAGGCGGTGGAACGGCGCTGGGCCAGACTGCGGCTCAACTATGCCTGGATCAATCGCCTCGCCGGGAGGGAGCAGTGATGGCACACGACGACAGCGCGGCCGCGCGGGTCAGCGAGCTGATCGACCGGTCCTCGATCGGCCTGGCCTACGCGCGGCAATTGGCGATCGCGGCGGATCGGGTGCGCACGATCCGGGCCCGCGCCACCGGCCTGGAGGCGGTCTACGCGACCGGCAACGTGATCGCCTTTCCCGAGGAAAAGAGCTCGGCGACAGGCGATCTGCCGATCTTCAGCGCCCGCCTGAACCGGCTGTTCGAGCAGGTGCGCCCGCCCGGCCGCAAGCCGCACACCAACGCCGAGGTGGCCGCGGCGCTGACCGCGGCGGGTCATCCGATCTCCAAACCGTATCTGTCCCAATTGCGTTCGGGCCGACGGCGCAATCCCTCGGACGAGACGGTGGCCGCGCTGGCGCGCTTCTTCAAGGTGAAGCCGGACTACTTCTTCAACAGCGCCTACGCCTCGCAGATCGACAACGATCTGTCCCTGCTGTCGCTTCTCCAGGGCTACGGCCTGCGCCGACTGTCCAGCCGGGCCTTCGACCTGTCCGAGGAATCGCAGTATCTGCTGGCCACCCTCGCCGAGAAGCTGCGGCTGAGCGAAGGGTTGCCCGCGATTCCCCCGGACGGAACAGAGTGAAACCAATTGTCTTCAGATCAATGTGACGTGGACTACGCACTGCTACGGTGTGGATTGTTGATGCCGGGGCGCGAGCCTCGCGAGATTTCACCGTGGAGGTCGTACGGATGAAGGTGGCGCACGCGCTGGAAGTCGTGAAAGCGCTGGGGGTACTTCGCAAGAGGGGGGTCACCGATCCGCGCAAGCCGCTGGAGTCGCTGAAGACCGTCAAGGATTCCCAGGTCTACGGACCCCAGGCCACCGCCATCCGGCATTCGGCCCGGGTCGTGCCGGATCGGCCCGGCCTGGTCGACGAGCGCGGTGAGCTCACCTACCGCCAGCTCGACGACCAGTCCAACGCGATCGCACGGGGCCTGCAGGCCGCCGGGATCACCGCGGGCACGGTCATCGGCGTGCTCGCGCGCGACCATCGCGGCCTGATCCTGGCCATGGCCGCGGCCGGCAAGCTCGGGGTCCGGATCGCCCTGATGAACACCGGGTTCGCCAAGCCGCAGTTCGCCGAGGTGTGCGCCCGCGAGCAGGTCAAGGCGGTGCTGCACGACAGCGAGTTCCTCGGCCTGCTCGACGCGCTGCCCGCGGACCTGCCGCGCTACCTGACCTGGGTCGACGAGGGCACCGAACTGCCCAGCGGCGCACAGACTCTCGATGATCTGGTGGCCGCCAACTCAGCCGAGGCGCTGCCCGCGCCGAAGGCGCCGGGCGGCTTCATCATCCTCACCAGCGGCACCACCGGCCTGCCCAAGGGCGCGCCGCGTACCAAGATCACCCCGGTCGCGCCCGCCCAGCTGGCCGACCGGATTCCGTTCCCCAACAGGGGAACCCAGGTCATCGTCTCGCCGATCTTCCACAGCACCGGCCTGGCCACCTGGATGCTGGCCGGATCCATCGGCAACAAGGTGGTGGTGCGCCGCCGCTTCGACGCCGAGGCCACCTTGCGCATGCTGGCCGAGCACAAGGCCGAGATGCTGGTCGCGGTGCCGACCATGCTGCACCGCATGGTCGAACTGCCCGAGGAGGTGCGCGCCAAGTACGACCTGTCCGCGCTGAACTCCATCGTGCTGGCCGGTTCGGCTCTCTCGCCGGAACTGTGCGTCAAGGCCACCCAGGTCTTCGGCCCGGTGCTCTACAACCTCTACGGCTCCACCGAGTGCGCGGTCGCGACCGTGGCCAACCCGGAGGAACTGGCGCTGGCGCCCGGCACCGTCGGGCGCGCGCCGGTCACCTGCGAGGTGCGGCTCTTCGACGACAACGACCAGCGGGTCACCGCGGCGAATACGACCGCGCGCATCTTCATCCGCTCCGGGGCGCCGTTCGAGGGTTACACCGACGGCCGCAACAAGCAGATCATCGACGGCTACATGTCCAGCGGCGATGTCGGCCATTTCAACGAGCACGGCCTGCTCATGGTCGACGGCCGCGACGACGACATGATCGTCTCCGGCGGCGAGAACGTCTTCCCGCAGGAGGTGGAGAACCTGCTGCTGGAACGCCCGGACGTGTTCGACGCCGCGGTCATCGGCGTGGACGACGTGGAGTTCGGCAAGCGGCTGCGCGCCTTCGTGGTGCCGGAGCCGGGGCACACCCCCGACGCCGAGGAACTCAAGACCCACGTGCGCGACAACCTGGCCCGCTACAAGGTGCCGCGCGATGTGATCTTCCTCGACGATCTGCCGCGCAATCCGACCGGCAAGCTGCTGCGCCGCGTGCTGGTGGAGTACGACGTCAAGGGCTGAGCCTTTGGGAAAGGCCCCGCACCTGGTGCGGGGCCTTTGTGCTGCGTGAGATACGTGACACACCGCGTCACAGATGCTTGCTACTGTTAGCACCAGCACTGGATCTCGATGTTGCGGTCTACACCACTTCGCCTTGGTCTGCCCAGGGCCGGCTCGGTGAGTGGGATCGCGGAAGGTTGTTCTCGATGTCTCTGTCCGGCACCGCCCGCAAGGTGGGCGATCTAGCCTCCGGCGTCAACGTCATGCGCAAGCGCGGGCTCTTCAATCCCCTCCGCCTCGATCACGCCGCCAAATCCGCGATCAACGTCCTGAAGTTCGGCCCGTTCGCCGGCGTGGTGATGCATGCCGCGCAGAGCACACCCCAGGCCGCGGCGATCGTCGACGAGCGCGGTGAGCTGACCTACGGCCAGCTCGACGAGCAGTCCAGCGCCCTGGCGCGCGGCCTGGCCGCACAGGGTCTGCGGCCCGGCGACGTCATCGCCCTGCTGGCCCGCGATCACCGCGGCATGGTGCTCAGCCTGCTGGCCGCCGGCAAGCTCGGCGTGCGCGCGGTGCTGATGAACACCGGCTTCGCCAAGCCACAGTTCGCCGACGTCGCGGCTCGCGAGCAGGTCAAGGCGGTGCTGCACGACAGCGAGTTCTTCGGCCTGATGAGCGCCATTCCCGCCGAGATCCCGCGGGTGCTCACCTGGGTGGACGCCAAGGACAACGCCGACCCCTCGATTCCGACCATCGAATCGGTCTCGGCGGGCCAGTCCACGGCCACCCACCCCGCCCCCGAGAAGCCGGGCGGCATGATCATCCTGACCAGCGGCACCACCGGCACCCCCAAGGGCGCGCCGCGCGATCGGGTCAGCCCGATCGCCTCGGCGCAGTTCCTGGACCGGGTGCCGCTGCCGCGGGGCGGCACCATGCTGATGGCCGCGCCCATCTTCCACGGCACCGGCCTGTCCCAGTTCACCCTGGGCTTGGCGCTGGGCAACCGGGTGATCTTCCAGCAGCGCCGCTTCGACCCCGAGGCCACGCTCGCGAACATCCAGAAGTACAAGGCGGATTCGCTGATCGTGGTGCCGACCATGCTGCAGCGCATTCTCGACCAGCCCGAGGACGTGCTGGGGAAGTACGACCCCCGCAGCATCAAGGTGATCTTCGCCGCCGGTTCGGCGATCGCGCCCGACGTCGTCACCCGCAGCCTGGACTACTTCGGTGACTCGCTCTACAACCTGTACGGGTCCACCGAGTGCGCGGTCATGACCGTGGCCAACCCGGCGGAGCTGCGCAAGGCGCCGACCACCGCGGGCAAGGCGCCGGTCGGCATCCGGATCGCGCTGCTCGACGAGAATCGCAAGCCGATCACCGCGCCGAACGTCACCGGAACCATCTTCGTGGACAACGGTTTCGCCTTCTCCGGCTACACCGACGGCCGCAACAAGGAGATGGTCGGCACCCTGATGTCCAGCGGCGATGTCGGGCACTTCGACGCCGACGGCCTGCTCTACATCGACGGCCGCGACGACGACATGATCGTCTCCGGCGGCGAGAACGTCTTCCCGCTGGAGGTGGAGAACCTGCTCGCAGGCCGCGAGGACATCTTCGAGGCCGCGGTGGTCGGCGTGGACGACCGCGAGTACGGCAAGCGGCTGCGCGCGGTCGTGGTCGCGAGCCCGGATTCCAAGCGCGATCCGCAGGAGATCAAGGACTACGTGAAGGCGAACCTGGCCCGGTACAAGGTGCCGCGCGAGGTGATCTTCCTCGACGAGCTGCCGCGCAACGCGACCGGCAAGCTGCTGCGCAAGCCGCTGATCGAGATGGACGTGCAGGCCTGATTCTCGGCCCCCGGTGCCCGCGCTCCCTCCGGAGGGCGGGCACCACTGCGTTTCGGCCGCAAAATTTCCGGGCGGAAGTTGCTGGGCAACCCAGGTTTTCGCAGTTGCTTCCGGCCGGGATTCCGCCGGTGAACAGTCCGTTATCATCAGCGGGTGAGTAGCAAGGTCGGCCCGAGAGCTGCGGGGTCCCGCAGCGCCGTCGCGCAGGTGCGCGGCGCGGCGGCCGGCTCGATCTCGGGGGCGATCTCGCTCGCCGCGCACGGGTGGGCCTCCGGCGGTATGACGCCGGGCGGTACCACGCTCGTGCTGCTGGCCGCCGCGTCGGCGATCGTCGGCGCGCTCGTCGCCGGTATCGCACCGCTGCGCGACACCTCGGGCGGCTTGATCGCCGCGCTGGTCGCGGGTCAGTTGCTCGGCCACACCACGATGGGCATCAGCTCCGGGCACCTGCACCACGGTGACGCGCAGCTGACCCCGGCCATGCTCACCGCTCATATCGTCGCGGCGTTCCTGGCCGCACTCGTCATCCGGGGCGCCGAGGCGGCGTACCGGATCGGCACCGCCGTGCTCGCCCGGATGCTGCCCGCGCTGTACCGCGCGCTCGCCATCCCCGGCCCCGCCCCCCTGCGGACCATCTACCGCGACTGCGCCATCCTGCGCGTTCTCGCCGCCGGAACCTTGCGGACCCGGGGTCCGCCGCTCGTCGCTCGCGTCTGAATTCCTTTACACCCGGTCCCAGCCGAACCCTCCGGTTCGGGCTGTGCCGCGTGCGCGTATCCGCATGGGCGCAGTCCGCACGGCTCCGTGACCGGGTCTCCCTCTGACGAAGCGAAAAGACCCGTGAGCACAACTGAAATCCTTCCCGCCGATACCTCGGCGTCCCCACCCGAACCCGCCGGTCCGGGCAGACCCGCGACCCGCAACGGCCTGCAGGCCCTGGCCATGCGGCTGCATTTCTACGCGGGTGTGTTCATCGCACCGTTCATCCTGATCGCCGCCGTCACCGGCGCGCTCTACGCGATCTCCCCGACCTTGGAAGACCTCACTTCCCAGGACCTGCTCCGGGTCGAACCGCACGGGACGGCGAAACCGCTGGCCGAGCAGGTCGGCGCGGCGGTCGCGACCCGGCCGGACCTGGCGCTGGTCGCGGTCTCCCCCGCGCCCGGCGCCTCGGACACCACCCGCGTGATCTTCAACGATCCGTCCCTCGGCGAATCCGAGCGGCGCGCGGTGTTCGTCGATCCGTACACCGCGCGCCCGGTCGGCGACTCGGTCGTCTACGGCAGTTCGGGCGCGCTGCCCCTGCGCACCTGGATCGACAACCTGCATCGCAGCCTGCACCTCGGCGAAACCGGCCGGCTCTACGCCGAACTCGCGGCGTCCTGGCTGTGGATCATCGGGCTCGCCGGCCTGGTGCTGTGGTTCCGCCGGGTGCGCGCCCGCCGCGAACGGAACTCGGCCCGCTGGTTGCTGCGGCCGGACCGCGGCAAGACCGGCCGCACCAAGACCATGAACTGGCACGGGGCGGTCGGCCTCTGGACCCTGCCGGTACTGCTGCTGATCGCGGCGACCGGCATGACCTGGTCCACCTATGCCGGCGCGAACGTCACCGAGCTGCGCGAACAGCTGAGCTGGACGACCCCCGCGGTGAGCGCGAAACTGCCCGGATCGACCGCTGCCGCACCGGCATCCGGCGGCGATCACCAGCACGCGGGACACGAGGCGCCCAAGCCGGAGAACCCGGAGCAGCGGATCGCCCAGCTCGACGGCGTCTATGCCGCGGCGCGCGCGGCGGGCATCACCCAGGGCGCCGAGATCAGCGTTCCGTCCGAGCCCGGTCAGGCGTTCGCGGTGAAGGAACGCCGCATGCCCGGCACCTACACCGTCGACTCGGTCGCGGTGGACGGCAGCACCGGCGCGGTGACCGACCGGCTCGCCTTCGCCGACTGGCCGCTGATGGCCAAGCTCACCAACTGGGGCATCGCGTTCCACATGGGTCTGCTCTTCGGGCTGCCGAACCAGTTGCTGCTGCTCGCGGCGATGATCGGGCTGATCTTCGTGATCGGCTACGGCTACCGGATGTGGTGGCAGCGCAGGCCGACTCGCGGGTCGGCGTTCGCGGTCGGGCGGGCGCCGCGGCGGGGCGTGCTGCGCAAGACCTCGCTGTGGATCGCGGTCCCGCTGCTGGCGGCCGCCCTGGTGGTCGGCTGGTTCGCACCGCTGGTCGGGCTGAGCTTGATCGCGTTCCTGGTCGTGGACGTCGTCCTCGGCTCGATCCAGCGCGCCCGCGCTTCCGGCTGACGCGGCACCGAACACGAAAGCCCCGCCCGATCGTCCGGGCGGGGCTTTCGCCGCTGGTGACTAGCGCTTGTCGAGCGGATCGGCCTCGAGCGGATCGGGTCCGGCGAGCGGGTCCGCGGACTCCACCGGCACCTGATCCGGGACGACCGGGCGCAGCGCGGCCCAGGCGATGAAGAGCAGGCCCACCACGAGCATGCCGAGTCCGGCCCACAGGTTGACGTTCCAGTCGCCGGTCTTGGCCTTCTGCTCGGCGGTGTTGGCCACCAGACCGGTGACCACGAGGATGACGCCGTAAAGGGCCAGCAGCGCGCCGACGATGGTGCGGATGTCGAAAAGCATTGCGGGACTCCTTATCCGGCGAGCACGTTGAGGATGATGACGAGCACCAGCGCGATGCCCGCGAGCAGGACCGGGCGCTGGTACCAGGGCAGCGAGGCCTGCTCGGGATCGGTCCGCATCTCCTCGGGCGTCTCGGAGTAGACCAGCCCGACCAGCTCGCTGGCGGGCTTGGGCTGGGTCACCATGGTGACCGCGACGCTGACCACGATGTCGACCACGAAGGCGACGCCCGCGGCGACGAAACTGGAGCCCTGCCCGGACAGCGTGAACACACCGTTCTCGTGCAGCAGGAAGACCGTGACGGCGGACAGCGTGCCGCAGACCAGGCCCATCCAGCCCGCGGTCGGCGTCATCCGCTTCCAGAACATACCGAGGATGAAGGTCGCGAACAGCGGCGCGTTGAAGAAGCTGAACAGCGTCTGCAGGTAATCCATGATGTTGCTGAAGTTTCCGGCGATCATCGCGGTGAAGATGGCCGCGAAGGTGGCGCCGACGGTGGCCAGGCGGCCGACGGTCAGGTAGTAGCCGTCACTGCGGTCCTTCTTGATGTACTGCTGCCACAGGTCGTAGCTGAAGACCGTGTTGAACGCGGAGATATTGGCCGCCATGCCCGCCATGAACGCGGCCAGCAGGCCGGCCAGGCCGACGCCGAGCAGGCCGTTCGGCAGCACGTCCTTCATCAGATACAGCAGCGCGTCGTTGTATTTCACGTCACCGCTGAAGTCGGGGTCGGCCGCCTTGGCCTGCTTGAACTCCGCCATCTGCGGCACCAGCACCGCGCTGATCATGCCGGGGATCACCACGATCAACGGGATGAACATCTTCGGGTAGGCGCCGATGATGGGCGTGCGCCGGGCCGCCGAGATCGAGTGCGTGGCCAGCGCGCGCTGCACCTCGACGAAGTTGGTGGTCCAGTAGCCGAACGACAGCACGAAGCCGAGACCGAAGACGATGCCGAGCACCGACATGAAGTTGTTGGCGAATCCGCTGAGTTCGTTACCCGGCCAGGAGCTCAGCTGCGCGGCGCCGCCGGGTGAGGCGGAGACCTTGTCCTTCAACCCGTCCCAGCCGCCGACCCGGTGCAGGCCGACCAGCGTCAGCGGCAGCAGGGCCGCGACGATGATGAAGAATTGCAGCACCTCGTTGTAGATCGCCGCCGACAGGCCGCCCAGGGTGATGTAGGACAGCACGATCACCGCCGCCACGATCACCGAGATCCACAGCGGCCAGCCGAGCAGCACGTTGACGATGGAGCCGAGCAGGTAGAGGTTCACGCCCGCGATCAGCACCTGCGCGATCGCGAAGCTGAGCGCGTTCACCAGATGCGCGCCCGTGCCGAAGCGCCGGCGCATGAACTCCGGGACGCTGCGCACCTTGGAGCCGTAGTAGAACGGCATCATCACCACGCCGAGGAACAGCATGGCCGGGACCGCGCCGATCCAGAAGTAGTGGAAGGTGGGGAAGCCGAATTGGGCGCCGTTGGCCGACATGCCCATGATCTCGACCGCGCCGAGATTCGCCGAGATGAACGCCAAGCCGGTCACCCAGGCCGGCAGCGACCGCCCGGACAAGAAGAAGTCGATGCTGTTCGACACCCGGGACCTGGCCAGCAGGCCGATGCCGAGGACGAACACGAAATACAGCGCTACCAGGACGTAGTCGACGGGCGCCGCGTCCAGCCGCAGCTGGTCCGCGGCCAGCAGTTGCCCGGTCGAAGCGGATATGGACACAGATGAATCGGCAAGCGGCACAGCGTCGTCCCTCCTGGCGGTGAAACCTGGTGTCGAGCATGGTCCTGCGAGTGCGGTTCGCCGGACATTGTCGGCTGCCATCTACTGTGCGCGCCCGCGCCGCGCCGCACGGGTGGATTCACGGAAAAACCTGGTCAGTTGCTCAGGGGCCCTGCCGATCACCCCGCGACACTCGAACAACCGAGCTAAACCGTGATTCATCCCACACGAAAACCACACGGCGACAACGACATCGGGACCCAATCCGGCGACACGCCGAGCGAGCATTGGATTCTCCGACTCCCCGTGCGGGATCCGGAAACGTGACGCACAGTCATTTTGACGCAAAAACGACCTGCAAAATGGGTCGGATGTTTCGGCGGGAGGGCATTATGATTCACACAACCCCACGCAGCGGCCTACTCGGGCTGCAGTGGATCGATCGACGCTTACGCCCGCCCCTCGGCCGGATTCGCGCGACGCACGCCGGCGCGCCGACGGATCATGGGGCGCCACTGACGATCGAGATCGGCGCCGCGACCGGGGTCGGGCCGACGACCCTGTCGGCCTTCGACGCGGCACTGCGCGAGCTTGGAGTGGGTGATGCCAACTTGATTCGGCTGTCCTCCGTGATTCCACCGCGCGCCGTGCTCGAACGCGGCGACCGGGTCCGCAAGCCGATCGCATGGGGTGATCGGCTCTACTGTGTCTACGCGGCCCAATACGCGACCGAGCCCGGCGCGACCGCGGCCGCCGGCATCGGCTGGGTATTGCGCGACGATGGTTCCGGCGCCGGGCTTTTCGTCGAGCACGAGGCCGAGACCAGCACCGAGGTCGAGCACCTGATCCGATCCAGCCTGCACGACATGACGGTCAACCGGCCGGAAAACTTCGGTCCCGTACAGCTTTCGGTCACCGAGACACGGTGCACCGGAACCCCGGCGTGCGCGTTGGTGCTCGCCGCCTATCACACAGCACCGTGGAGGTGATATGCCCGGAGACGAGCTACACGTAACGATCGAAACCGAGATCCCCGAGGATCGGATCGAGGAGTTCCACAAGCTCTACGAGGACGCTTTCGGCCCGATGCGGACCAAGGCGATCGCCCGGCACGTCTTGCATCCCGAGGAATTCCGCGCGGAACTGCTCGATCCGCGAATTCAGAAGCATGTGACCCGCACCGCCCTGGGCGAACCGGTCGGTATGGCTACCCTGACCAGGCATCTCGAGACCGTGCCGTGGATCAGTCCGGACTATTTCTGGGCCCGATATCCCGAACACGCCGCCCGAAACGCCATCTATTACCTGGGTTTCATACTCGTCGCCCCAACTGCGCGACAAGGGCCCGCCTTTCATGCCATGATCGAATCAGTTGTCCAGGTTCTGGTGGCCGATCGCGCTGCGGTCGGTTGGGACATCTGCTCGTACAACAACACTCATCGATCGATCATCGACCGCCTGCTGGCGGTACTCGATCGGCAGGCGAACGTCGAAGTCGCGGTGGAGGATTCACAAACGTATTACACCGCGCTGTTCGCCGAGGACGGAGCGACCAAGGGGGGCTGATGGCAGTCAGCGAAGAGCAGTCCACGAACGAACCCTTCCCTTTCGGAATGCCTTGGCGTGTGCTGGTTCTGATAGGCGTCTGCACGCTGATCGCGCTTCCGCTGTTCATCGACTCACGATTACTCGCGCTGGCGACCGTGCTGGTCGTCATCGGCGGCGCGCAATTCATGATCGCGATCGGCCTACGCAGGCACCGACCCGCCCAACCGCTGCCCTGGTATCTGATCTCGGTGTCGGCGCTGCTGTCGGCAGTGGGCACCACCCTGCGGGAATTCACCGCCAACGCCGCCAGCCCGTTCGACGATATCTTCACTCTCGCAGGCTATTTCGGCATCGGTGTCGCCGCGACGCTGTGGCTGCGGCCACGCCAGGTCCGCGGCAACTACGACCTGCTGCTCGACTCCACGCTGATCGGGCTGGGGGCCCTGCTCGCGTCGTGGACCTTCCTCATCTCGCCGATTCTGCAGGCGGGCGCGGCCACCATGAACACCGTCGCCGCCGCCACCTACCCGGTGCTGGACGCCCTGCTGCTCACCCTGGTCGCGCATTCGGTGGCCACCTCGACGCGCTCGGAAACCTCGCTGCGGCTATTGCATTTGGCCTTGTTCGCCGTGCTGGTCGGCGATCTCGGCTACAGCCTCGACACCGTCGGCACCGCGACGATCGGGCACGAGGTACTGGTCACGCCGCTGCTGGTGGGGTACGCGACCGTCGGCTTCGCGGCGCTGCACCCGACGATGACGAGCATCGGCGGCCCGCGCCGCATCCATCCGCATCACTCCCGGCAGCGCGCCAGCTTCATCGCGGTCACGCTGATAGTGGCCTCGCTGGTGCCGGTGGTCGGTTCCAGCCTGGGCACCGTGGACCGGATCGTGGTGTCCTCGTTGTTCGCGCTGCTGCTGATCGGCGTCCTGGTGCGCAGCGAGCGGGCGATCCAGCGCAGTCAGCGCAGTGAGCGGCGCGCGCAATACCAGGCCGACCACGACATGCTGACCGGGCTGCTGAACCGGTCCGCGCTGCTGCGCGCGCTCAATCGCAACAGCGAGCACTGGGCCGGGCAGCCGCTGTGCCTGCTGTTCATCGACCTGGACGGATTCAAGGGCGTCAACGACAGTTACGGGCACGCGGTCGGCGACGAGCTGATCGCCAACGCGGCCTCCCGGATCCGCCGGGTGGTGCGCCGCGACGACGTGGTCGCCCGCTACGGCGGCGACGAGTTCGTGGTGCTGGCGCCGCTGGGCCGGCAGGAGGCCTCGATGCTGGCCGAGCGGTTGCTGGGCGCGTTCGTGCGGCCGTTCGAGCTGAGCGCGGGCGAGGTGCCGATCACCACCAGCGTGGGCATCGCCTGCACCGGCCCGCGCACCTGCGACGCCAGCATCTACGACCTGATCCGCGAGGCGGATTCGGCGATGTATCACGCGAAGGAGTACTCGCTGGGGTACGCCTTCCACGACGACATGCGCCAGGGCACGACGCCGCCCAGCACCTGGAAGACCCCGCCGCACACCCGCCGTGGCACACCCGCGCCCGCTCCGGCCCCCGCGACAGCGGAAACCGGGCGCCGAAGTTGGCGCCCGGCCGGCCAGACGACGAGCACAGCTGTCTAACTGCTAGTCGGCGAGTTCCTCCAGTAGCCGACGCGCCTGTTCGAGCTCGGCCTGCAGAGCGGCCACCTTCTGCTCCTGCACCTGGCGGGCGGCGTCGAGGATGCCCGAAACCACCTCGGCCACCTCGGGATGCAGGATCTTGGCGGCCTGGGCCACCGCGGAACTCTGCACCGGCAGGCCGCGGATGGTGCGCTTCTTGCCGTTGATCACCTCGACGGTCCACTCGCCGTCGGCGGTGCCGTTCAGCGTGACGGTGACCTCGGGTGCCTTCGCCTTGCGCACCGCGGTGGACTTGACCGCCTTGGCGGGGGCCGGCTTCGCGGCGGCCTTGGCCTCGGTCTCGCTCGGTTCGGACGGCGCGCCGATCGGTTTGTCCGCCACCGGGGCGGGGACGGGCGGATTCGCGACGCTCGTCAGGGTCGACGGCTGGGTCACAGTGGATTCCTTCCTGGTTGTCGACTTCGGCTGAGCAGTTCTCGAGCTGGCCGCCGGCTCGGGCTTACGTGGCGGCTTAGTCAACGTCACTTCGGTGGGAGAGAAGGACAGTACATCTTTCGAGCCGGTGGGACGGACCTGCAAGAAATCTCCGTCGGCCGGATCACCGAGCGCGACGACCTTTCCGGACCGACCCTCCGGCACACCCACCGCGGCAGCCGTGAACCACACCATCGGCGGACGGCCGCCCTCGATGTCCGTGGCGATCTGCTGAATCTCCGTGTCCGACAATGGCTTGGGCTTGGTTCTGGGGGACGGCATGGGCACTCCGAGCGGTTTCGATTACTGGCGGCGTTCTCGTACAGGGCTGCGTGCACAGATGATGCCGCACCGCACCGACAGATTTGCACCGCGTTGCCAAATCGAGCACTCGCACTGTGGTCCGAAGAGTTGCCGGGCCACATATCCCCAGCTTCAGCAAACTCTCAGTTACATTCAACGCACCCGTCCGACGCGGACCAAGCAGGAGGAGTTCCATGCGCAGGCTCGCCGCCGTCACGCCCTTCGCCGCCGCCGTCCTCGCCGCGATCCCGGCGCTGGCGGCCTGCGGGCCGGCCCGGCACGACGCCGCCCCGACGGCCGAACTGGTGCGTCAGCCGGAGACCGAGATGGAGCACAGCCCGGCCGCGCCCGCACCCACGACCATGCCGATCAGCTCGGTGCGAATCGTGAACTGCCTGAGCCAACCCCGGATCCGGCCCAGCGAGATCGTCCTGACCTGCGCGGACGCCAATATGATCATCGACCGGATGGTGTGGGACAGCTGGACCGACAGCGGCGCCTTCGGCCGCGGCATGGAATCGCGCAGCGTCTGCCACCCGGACTGCGCCAGCGCGCCGCGGCAATCGTTCCCGGTCGCCGTCGAGCTGTCAGCACCCGTAGACGGCCTGTTCACCACCCTCACCAAGACGCCCGACGGCGGCGTGCCCGAGGTGCTGCCAATTCCCCGCTAACTCGGCGCCCGGAGCGCGGGGAACCAGATATCGCTGAGCACCTCGGCCGCCTGCGCGGCGGTGACATCGATGGTGCCCTGCATCGCCCAGCGGGTGAAGAACCGTTCCAGTTGGGCCACAAGCAGTTCCACCCGCAGCCGGGCCTCGTCCTGGCGATCGGCGGGCCAGCGCGCCAGGTACGAGGGCATGGCGTTGGGCAGGGCGAGGATGCCCTGCTTGGCGATCTCCCGGAATTCCGGTTCCAGCGCGGTGGCCTCGTCCCAGGCCGGCAGCAAATCCTTGTACTGCTGGAACCATTCGATGGCGCGCGTCATCCAGGCGACGAATTCCGCGCGCGAATCGGTGTCGAGCACCCGGTCCAGATCCTCGTAGAAATGCAGGGCGCTGGGCGCGGTGCTCTGTTCGGCGACGGCGCGCAGCACATCGAGCTTGCTGGTGAAGTGCAGATAGAAGGTGGCGCGGCTACAACCCACCGCGGCGGCGATGTCGTCGACCCGCACGGATGCGTAGCCCTGGGTGCTGAACAGGGCTTTCGCGCCCTCGATCAGCTTCGCCCTGGTCTGCAATTTCTGTTCGTCGCGCAAGCTCGGCCTGGTCACAGTGGACATCATGTCATTCACTAGACAGTCCGTCTAGCCAGTGTTAGCTTGTTGCCTACGTCACTCCGCGGCCAACGGTCGTCGGCGACGTCAGCTTTCAGATGAGGATCACACTTGACTTCACAAAATCTCCCCAGGGTGTGCGTCATCGGCGCCGGGCCCTCCGGGATCACCACCGCGAAACGCCTACAGGAGTTCGGGATTCCGTTCGACTGTTTCGAGGCCTCCGACGAGGTCGGCGGCAATTGGTACTTCAAGAACCCGAACGGCATGTCGGCCTGCTATCAGAGCCTGCACATCGATACCTCCAAGTGGCGCCTGGCCTTCGAGGACTTTCCCGCGCCCGAGGGCTGGCCGGATTTCCCGCACCACTCCCAGCTGTTCGAGTACTTCAAGAACTACGTCGATCACTTCGGCCTGCGGGACAAAATCATCTTCAACACCGAGGTGACCGCGGCCGAACGGCAGCCCGACGGCGCCTGGCTGGTCACCACCGGCGACGGGCGTACCCGCGGCTACGACGCGCTGATCGTCTGCAACGGCCACCACTGGGACCCGCGCACCCCCGACTACCCCGGCGAATTCGACGGCGCGCTGATCCACAGCCACGCCTACAACGACCCGTTCGATCCGATCGACATGCGCGGCAAGCGAGTGGTGGTGGTCGGCATGGGCAACTCCGGCCTGGACATCGCCTCCGAGCTGTCCCAGCGCTTCATCGCCGCCAAGCTCACCGTCTCGGCCCGGCGCGGGGTGTGGGTACTGCCGAAGTACGTGCACGGCGCGGTCGGAGACAAGCAGAGCGTGCCCGCGTGGATGCCGCGCAAGCTGGGCCTGCGGCTCAAGCAGCGCTTCGTCCGGAAGTTCCGGGGCGACATGGAGTTCTACGGCCTGCCCAAACCCGACCACCGGCCGTTCGAGGCCCATCCCTCGGCCAGTGAGGAATTCCTGCACCGCGCCGGCTGTGGCGACATCGCGTTCAAACCGGCAATCACCGCGCTGGAAGGCCCGCGGGTGCGCTTCGCCGACGGCAGCACCGAGGAGGTGGACGTGATCGTCTGTGCCACCGGCTATCACATCAGCTTCCCGTTCTTCACCGATCCGGAGCTGGTGCCCGACAGCGACAATCGACTACCGCTGTTCAAACAGATGATGAAACCGGGCGTGGACAATCTGTTCTATCTCGGTCTGGCACAGCCACTTCCGACTCTGGTGAACTTCGCCGAGCAGCAGAGCAAACTGGTTGCCGCCTACCTCACCGGCCGGTATCTGCCGCCCCCGGCGGCCGATATGCGCGCCGATGTCACCGCCGACGAGCAGAAGAAGCGCGAGCGCTACTACAACTCACCGCGGCACACGATTCAGATCGAGTTCGAGCCGTACGTGCGCGACATGGTCAAGGAAATGTCCAGGGGCGCGAAGCGTGCCGCCGCCGCGGGGAACGCCCTGCCGGTACCCGCCCGCGCGCTCGAGACGGCGGAGTAGCTGATGACCTCGATCACCGAAACCACCTCGGGCTCCTGCACCGGGCAATTCGAAGGCCTGCGCCGGGAATTGGCGAACCAGCTGGCCTCCGGCGCGGAACTGGGCGCGTCCATCGCCGTGGTCGTCGACGGCGAGCCCGTCGTCGATATCTGGGGCGGGTACCGCGATCCGGAGCGCACCCGGCCCTGGGCGTCGGACACCATCGTCAATGTCTTCTCCATCACCAAGACGATGACCGCGCTGTCCGCGCTACTACTCATCGACCGCGGCGAGCTGGACGCGCACCGCAAGGTGGCGCACTACTGGCCCGAGTTCGCGGCGAACGGCAAGGGCGACATCGAGATCCGGCACATCCTCGGGCACACCTCCGGGGTGTCGGGCTGGCAGCCGCCGATGGCGGTGCCCGACCTCTACGACACCGAGGCCGCCGCCGCCCGCTTGGCCGCGCAACCACCGTGGTGGGAGCCCGGCAGCGCGTCGGCCTACCACTGCCTGAATTACGGGCACCTGGTCGACGCCGTGGTGCGCCGCATCACCGGCCGCAGCCTGGGCGCCTTCTTCGCCGACGAGCTGGCCGGCCCGCTCGGTGCGGACTTCCACATCGGCACCGGCCCCGAGCAGCACGACCGGATCGCACCGCTGATCCCGCCGCCCGCCCTGGAATTCGACATGACGCTGCTCGATCAGGAGAGCATCCTGGTGAAGACGCTCACCAGTCCCCTGCTCGACGTCGCCATGACCGCGACTCCGCAGTGGCAGCAGGCCGAGATCGGCGCGGTCAACGGGCACGGCAACGCCCGCTCGGTCGCCCGGGTGCAATCGCTGGTCTCCAACGGCGGCACGCTGGCGGGCCGGGAGTTCCTGTCCGGCAAGACGATCGATCTCATCTTCGAGCAGCAGTCCGACGGCGTCGACCTGGCGCTGATGGTCCCGCTGCGCTTCGGCATCGGCTACGGACTGCCGCAGCCGCAGACCGCGCCCGAGGTGCCGGCGGGCCGGGTCTGCTGGTGGTCGGGGTACGGCGGATCCATCGTCGTCAACGACCTGGATCGGCGCATGACCTTCGCCTACACCATGAACAAGATGGAACCGGGCATCATCGGCTCGGCCCGCGCCGACGCCTACCTGCGCGCCACCTACGCGGCGGTGCGGGGATGAGGGCGCTGCAACTGACCGGGCCCGGCCGGCTCGAACTGCGCGAGATCCCGGTTCCCGAGATCGGACCGGCCGACCTGCTGCTGCGGGTCGGCGCGGCCGGCATCTGCCATTCCGATCTGCACGTACTGCACCTGCCGTTCCAGCTGCGCGAGGATCCGCTCACCCTGGGCCACGAGATCGCCGGCACCATCGAGGCGGTCGGCGGCAGCGTCGCGGACCGCACCGTCGGCGAACGCGGGCTGGTCTACCTGTGCTGGTCCTGCGGCACCTGCCGGGAATGCGTGAGCGGCAACGAGAACGTCTGCCTGGCCGCCGGGCGGGTCGCCATGCCGCCGTGCCCCGGGCTCGGCCCGGACGGCGGGATGGCCGAGTACATCCGCATTCCGGCAAGCTCTTTCGTGCCCATCGGCGATCTGGACTTCCTGCAGGCGGCGCCGCTGGCCGATGCCGCGCTCTCGAGCTACCACGCGATCGAGGGCGCCCGGGACCGGCTGTACCCGGGCTCGACGGCGGTCGTCCTCGGCATCGGCGGCCTGGGACATGTTGCGGTGCAGATACTTACGGCGACTACGGCCGCCCGGGTGATCGCGGTCGACATCGCCGAGGAGAAGCTGGAACTGGCGGCCCGCTGCGGCGCCGCCGAGGGCCTGCTCGCCGACAGCGGCACCGCCCGCGCGATTCTCGATCGCACCGGCGGTCGCGGCGCGGACGCGGTGTTCGATTTCGTCGGCACCGACCAGACCGCCACCCTGGCGGTGGAATCGGTCGCGCCCAACGGCGCCTATCGCATGATCGGGCTCGGCGGCGGCGCACCGGAGATCACCGCCGGTCCCGCGGGCGGGCCGGGCTGGCCGTGGGGAGCGTCGGTCCGAAAGTCCTACGGCGGCACCAAGTCCGACCTGATCAACTCAGTCGCCCTGGCCCGGTCCGGCCGGGTCCGGGTCGAAGTCGAACGGTTCGACCTGGCCGACGGCCGCGCCGCGCTGGACCGCCTGGACAAGGGCCTGATCCAAGGCCGCGCGGTCCTCGTGCCCTGACCGCCCGCTCTCATTCTCCGTCGACCAATGAGGAAGTTCGATGACCAAACCTGTTGATGTCCAGGCGATGGCCGCGCAGATCGCGGGCCGCCTGACCGGGCCCGGCGGCCCGTTCGAAATGACCGTCGAGGACGTGCTCGGCGCGAAACTGCCGGTGATCAAGAACCGCAGGCGATCGCTCGCCGAGATTCTCGAGGCCTCCCGGGAACTCGGCGACCGCGACTACCTGATCAGCGGTGACCAGCGCCTGACCTACGCGCGGCACTACGCCGAGGTCGTCGCGCTGGCCGCCGCGCTGGCCGACAGATACCAGGTGCGCCCCGGCGCCCGGGTCGGGATTCTGGCCGCGAACACCATCGAATGGGTGCAGGCGTTCTGGGCGACGCAGCTGCTCGGCGCTATCGCGGTGGGCTACAACGCCTGGTGGACACCCCGCGAGATCGGCTACGGGCTCGAGCATGCCGCGCCCGACGTGCTCATCGTCGACGCCAAACGCGCCGAGCGCGTCCGGGACCTGAACGCCGCGATGCCGGTGCTGACCATGGCGGAGGATCTTCCGGCGCTGATCGCCGAGTACGCGGACCGGCCCGCCGTGGCTCCCGCGCCGGTCGGCGAGGACGATCCCGCGGTCATCCTCTACACCAGCGGGACCAGCGGCCGCCCCAAGGGCGCGGTGCACACGCAGCGAAACCTGTTGTCGGTCATCGACTATCACCGTTTCAACGACGCGATGGCGGCGGCGTTCACCGGCGGTCAGGACGACGGCGCGCCCAAGGGCCGCCGCTTCCTGGTCACCTCGCCGCTGTTCCACATCGCGAGCCTGCACAACCTGGTGATTCCGCGGATGGCCACCGGCGACACCTGCGTGATCTATCAGGGCGGCTTCGACGCCGACCAGGTACTGCGCCTGATCGAACGGGAGCGCATCACCAACTGGGGCGCCATGCCCACCATGGCGACTCGCCTGCTGGACGTCGATCTGTCGAACTACGACCTCTCCACGCTGGCCGCGTTCTCGCTGAACTCCGCCCCGTCCTCGGCTCAGTTGCAGAACAAGCTGCGCACGGAGCTGCCGGTGGCCCGCACCGCGCTGGTGACCAGCTACGGCATGACCGAATGCTCCACCGCCGCAACCATTGCCGCACCGCAGGAGCTGGCGGCATTCCCGGATACGGTGGGCCGCCCGGTGATCGGCGTCAGCCTCGAAATCCGGGACGGCGCGGGTGCACCCGTGGGCGAGGCTGTCGAAGGCGAGATCTGCGTGCGCAGCCCGTACGTGATGCTCGGTTACTGGAACGACGAGCGGGCCACGGCCGCGGCCATCACCCCGGACCGCTGGCTGCGCACCGGCGATATCGGCATCCTCGAGCAGGGGCGGCTCCGATTGTCCGGTCGCCGTTCGGATCTCATCCTGCGCGGTGGTGAGAATGTCTACCCGACCGAGGTGGAACAGGTCCTCGACGAACATCCCGCGGTGCGCGAGAGCGCCGTGATCGGGGTGCCGGACGCGGATCTGGGCCAGCAGGTCGCCGCGTTGGTGATCGTCGACAAGGCCGACGCCCTCACCGAATCGGAGCTGACCGAATTCGTGCGCGAACGGCTCGCGTACTACAAGGTGCCCGCCCGCTGGCGGATCACCACCACCCCGCTGCCCCGCAACGCCACCGGCAAGGTCGTGCGCAGCGGTCTCGAAGTGTGAGCGCCATGTACGACACCATCATCAAGGGCGGCCGCTGGTTCGACGGGACCGGCGGGCCCTCCGCGGTCCGCCACCTCGGGATCCGGGACGGCCGGATCGCGGCCGTCGCCGCCGAACCACTCGCCGAGGACTCCTGCCCGACCGTCATTGACGCCACCGGGAAATGGGTGCTGCCCGGCATGCTCGACATCCACACCCACTACGACGTCGAGGTGCTGACGGGTCCGGCCCTGGCCGAATCCGTGCGCCACGGCGTCACCACCGTGTTCCTCGGCTCCTGTTCGCTCTCGACCGTGCACGTCGGCGCCACCGATGCCGGTGATCTGTTCGGGCGGGTGGAGGCGATCCCGCGCAAGCACGTCATCGAGGCGGTCACCGCGACCAAGACCTGGTCCAGCGCCGCGGAGTACGTCCGCGCGCTGGAGGCCCTGCCGCTGGGCCCGAACCTCGCCGCGTTCATCGGCCACTCCGATATCCGCGCCGCGGAAATGGGCCTGGACCGCGCCACCCGATCCGAGGTCCGGCCCACCCCGGCCGAATTGGCGTCCATGGCGGGCAAACTCGCCGAGGCGCTGGACGCCGGTTTCGTCGGAATGTCCTCCCAGCAGCTCATGTTCGACAAGGTCGACGGCGAACTGTGCCGCTCGCGCACGCTCCCGTCGACCTACGCGACGAGCCGGGAACGCCGGCGGCTCAACAAGATTCTGCGCGAGCGCGGACGCGCACTGCAGGGCGGCCCGGATGTGGCCAAGCCGCAGAGCCTGGTCGCGATGGCGGCGAGCAGCCTCGGGCTCTTCCGCGCACCGCTGAAGGTCAGCCTGCTCTCGGCCGCCGATATCAAGGCGATTCCCGCTGTGGCCCAGATCTTTCCGCTGATCGCGAAGGTGATCAACGGGCTCGGCGGCAACTTCCGGTGGCAGCACCTGCCGGTGCCGTTCGAGGTCTACTCCGACGGGATCGACCTGCCGGTGTTCGAGGAATTCGGTTCCGGCGCCGCCGCACTGCACCTGGCCGACCAGCTCGACGAGCGACGCGAACTACTGCGCGACGAGGCCTACCGCCGCCGGTTCCGCAAGGACTACGACAAGAAGTACGGGCCGCGGGTCTGGCACCGCGACTTCTTCGACGCCGAAATCGTGGCCTGCCCGGATCCCGCGGTGATCGGCAAGACCTTCGGCCAGGTCGGCGTGGACCGGGGCGGTCTGCACCCGGTGGACGCCTTCCTCGACCTGGTCGTCGAGCACGGCGGAAAAGTGCGCTGGCACACCACGATTTCCAATCATCGGCCGGCGGTCCTGGATCGCTTCGCCGCCGACCCAGGCGTGCAGCTGGGCTTCTCCGATGCCGGGGCGCACCTGCGCAATATGGCCTTCTACAACTTCGGCCTGCGCCTGCTGCGCCGGGTGCACCGGGCCGAACAGGCCGGGACGCCGTTCCTTTCGCTGGAACGGGCGGTGCACCGCGTCACCGGCGAACTCGCCGACTGGTACGGCTTGGACGCCGGTCACCTGCGTCCCGGGGATCGCGCCGATCTGGTCGTGCTCGATCCCGAACGGCTCGACGACACGGTCGAGGCCTACGCCGAAGCACCGGTGCCCGAGTTCGACAATCTGTCCCGCATGGTCAACCGCAACGACGAGACGGTGACCGCGGTGCTGGTCAACGGCGAGTACGTCTTCGGAAACGGGGTTGCCGCCGAGGTTCTCGGCAAGCGGCGCACCGGGCAGTTCCTGCGGGCGGGCGCTTGAGCTCAGGCCATACGGCGTCGGCCGTGCGGCATTCGGATTACCGTGGAGCGCAGGGGGGCAACGCGGCCTCCCGATCGCAAGGAGGCGATGTGGCCACTTTCGCGCACCACGGACGCACCGTGGTCTACGACCGGGCCGGGGACGGACCGCCGATCGTGCTGCTGCACAACGCCGGCACCTCGCGCCGGATCTGGGACGAGCAGGTGGCCGAATTGCGGCGGGACCACGAGGTTTTCGCCCTCGACCTGCCCGGATACGGCGAATCCCAGCGGCCCGCGACCGGCTACCGACTCGTCGACTATGTCCGCATGCTCGACGCGTTCCTGGACGAGCACCACCTGACCGATGTCGTGCTGGTCGGTAACTGCCTCGGTAGCGCGGTGGCCCTGAGCTACACGATTACCCGGGCCGTGCCCCGGGTGCGCGCGCTGGTGCTGATCAATCCGCTCACCTGGAACACCGTCTACCGGGGGCAGCAGGCGCCGCTGGCGTGGCTGTCGGCGACGCTGCCGCTCGCGCCGCTGGCCCGCCGGCTCGCCCTGCCCGACCTGGTGTCCGGCCTGATCATCGCCAACCAGCTCGGCTCGCGCGGACGTGCCCAGAAGTTGCAGGATTCCCGCACGCTGCGCGCGCCCTGGGGCGACACCGGCCGGCTGATCGCGCTGGACCGCCTGGTCCAGGACTTCCCGGCCTTCCGAGCGCTCGATTCCTTCACCCCCGGCCCGGACTTCCCGCCGATCTGCACCATCTGGGGCGCGCAGAACCGCATCCTGTCCGCCACGGCCGGGGCCGCGCTCGGCGCGACCACGCTGCACCCCCACACCAGCGTGGTGTTACCCGACTGCGGGCACCTGCCGATGATGGAGGATCCGGGCGCGGTGACCGGCGCAATCACCGATTTTCTCGACGCGCTCCCGGCCGATTCCGAATTCACGCAGGTCGAAGCCGTGTCGCCGCCAGTTGATCTTGGTGTTTGGCGGGAGAATGCGCGGGAACCCGACCAATAAGCCACCGAGGAAAGGGTTGCCCCGCTATGTTGCTGCGCCGACTTGCCCGACCACTACTTGCGACCACCTTCATCGTCGACGGGGTCGATACGCTCATCCATCCCGAGCCACGGGCGAAGACGGCCGCCACGCTCGTGCAGCGTGGCGAACGCTCGCTGCCCGACAAATACGCGGCGAAGCTGCCCGCCGACCCGGGCACCATCGTCCGGATCAACGCGTTCGCCCAGGTCTCCGCCGGCGCGCTGCTCGCGTTCGGCAAGGCGCCGCGCCTGGCCTCGCTCGTGCTGGCCGCGACGGTCGTCCCGGCCACCATCACCGAGCAGAACTTCTGGGATGAGGAAGATCCGGACCGCAAGACCGCCAAGCGGACCGCCTTCCTCAAGGACGTCAGCCTGCTCGGCGGCCTGATGATCGCCGCCGCGGACACCGCGGGCAAGCCGTCGCTGGGCTGGCGGGGCCGCAAGGCCGCGGCCGCCGCGGCCGCGGCGCTGCCGTTCACCGGGTCCTCGGATTCGCAGACCGGCGAGGTGCTGCGGGAACGGGCGCACGACGCGGCCGTCCGGGCGCAGAAGCTGGGTGGGGTCGCCGCCGCCAAGGGCGCCGTGCTCGCCGATGCCGCGCAGCATCGCGGCGCCGAACTGGCCGGGGTCGCCAAGCATCGCGCACCCGAAATCGCCTCCACCGCAAAGGAACACGGCGCCGACTGGGCCGATTACGCCAAGGAGCACGGCGGCGAGTGGGCCGAGATCGCCAAGAAGCGCGGCGCCGAGTTCGCCGAGGTCGCCCGGGAACGGGCGGCGGAGCTGGCCGAGATCGCCCGGCACCGCGGCGCGGAGTTCGCCGAGGCGGCGCAGAAGCACGGCGCCGACCTGGCCGACACCGCCCGTGAACGCGGACCGGAGCTCGCCGCCACCGCGCGTGACCGCAGTGCCCACCTCGCCGAAGTCGCTCGGGAACGGGCCGAGACCGCCCGTGAGCGCGCCGAAGCGCGGCTGCGGTGATCAGGCAGCCTGAACCGCGGCGTTCCGTCGCGGTTTAGGCTGGCCCCCATGGCCGCCAGCGCAGCCCCTGTCGGCGGCGCCCGCGAACGGATTCTGTCCTCGGCCTACGAATTGTTCACCCGCCGGGGCATCCGGGATGTCGGTATCGACGAGGTCATCGCGCGTGCGGGCATCGCCAAAGCCACGCTGTACCGGCATTTCCGGACCAAGGACGATTTGGTGCTGGCGGTACTGGAGCGCCGTGAGCAGCTGTGGACCTACGGCTTTCTGGAGCAGCAGTCCCAGCTGCGCGGCGATACCCCGGAGCAGCGGCTGCTGGCCATCTTCGATGTATTCGACGAGTGGTTCAGCACCGACGGCTTCGAGACCTGCACATTCGTCAATGTGCTGCTGGAAATGGGTGCCGAGCACCCGACCGGAATCGCCAGCATCAACTACCTGGCCACCGTCCGGAATCTGGTCCGCGGCCGCGCCGAGGAAGCCGGCCTGGCCGATCCGGACGATTTCGCGCGCTCCTGGCACATTCTCATGAAGGGTTCCATCGTCGCCGCCGCCGAAGGCGACCAGCAGGCCGCCCGCCGCGCCCGCGAGATGGGCGTGGCGCTGATCGAGCGCTATCGGGTCGCGACCGCCTAGCTCGCACCGACATCGGAATGCGCTGGAAATCAAGCAGATTCAGCAGGCTCCGCGCGCCCGCCGCGCCTCCCACGGTAGCTGCCGGTCGCCCGGTAATCCCATGTGTTCGCCCCAAACTCCGCATGTCGGTGATCGAGAAGGCGCATAATCCCGTCACAAGGCTGGTCGGCGTTCATGGAAGGTGGCGACCACCATGGCAGTCGCACAAGTGCAGGCCGTAAGGCCCTACCCGCGCCGGCTCGGGCCCAAGGGCTCCTACCTGTGGAAGATGATCACCACCACCGATCCCAAGGTGCTCGGGATCATGTATCTGACCACCGCGATGACGTTCTTCTTCATCGGCGGCCTGATGGCGCTGCTGATGCGCGCCGAATTGGCCCGTCCCGGTATGCATTTCCTGTCCACCGAACAGTTCAATCAGCTGTTCACCATGCACGGCACGATCATGCTGCTGTTCTACGCGACCCCGATCCTGTTCGGCTTCGCGAATGCCGTGCTGCCGCTGCAGATCGGCGCGCCCGACGTGGCGTTCCCGCGCCTGAACGCCTTCAGCTACTGGCTGTATCTGTTCGGCGCGACCATGGCCACCTCCGGCTTTCTCACCCCCGGCGGCCCCGCCGACTTCGGCTGGACCGGATACACCCCGCTCAGCGACATCCAGCACTCGCCCGGCGTCGGCGGCGACCTGTGGATCATGGGCCTGGCGGTCTCCGGTGTCGGCACCATCCTCGGCGGCGTCAACATGATCACCACGGTCATCTGCCTGCGCGCACCCGGCATGACCATGTTCCGCATGCCGATCTTCACCTGGAACATTCTGGTGACGAGCATTCTTGTGCTGCTTGCCTTTCCGATTCTCACCGCGGCGCTGATGGGGTTGTTCGTGGACCGGCATCTGAGCGGGCACGTCTTCGATCCGGCGACCGGCGGCATCCTGCTGTGGCAGCACCTGTTCTGGTTCTTCGGGCATCCGGAGGTCTATATCGTGGCGCTGCCGTTCTTCGGCATCGTCACCGAGATCTTCCCGGTCTTCAGCCGCAAACCGCTCTTCGGTTACAGCACACTGGTTTACGCGACGCTGGCCATCGGCGGCCTGTCGGTGGCGGTATGGGCGCATCACATGTACGCCACCGGAGCCGTTCTGCTGCCGTTCTTTTCGATGATGACGTTCCTGATCGCGGTACCGACCGGCGTGAAGTTCTTCAACTGGATCTGCACCATGTGGCGCGGGCAGCTCACCTTCGAGACGCCGATGCTGTTCGCGCTGGGCTTCCTGGTCACCTTCCTCTTCGGCGGGCTGTCCGGTGTCATCCTGGCCTCGCCGCCGCTCGACTTCCACGTCACCGACAGCTATTTCGTGGTCGCGCACTTCCACTACGTGCTCTTCGGCACCATCGTGTTCGCCACCTTCGCCGGGATCTACTTCTGGTTCCCGAAGATGACCGGCCGCATGCTCGACGAGCGCCTGGGCAAACTGCACTTCTGGACCACGTTCTTCGGCTTCCACACCACCTTCCTGGTGCAGCACTGGCTGGGCAACGAGGGCATGCCGCGCCGCTACGCCGACTATCTGCCCGGCGACGGATTCACCACGCTGAACACCATTTCCACCCTCGGCGCGTTCCTGCTCGGCGCCTCGATGCTGCCGTTCATCTGGAACGTCTTCAAGAGCTATCGCTACGGCGAGGTGGTCGCCGTGGACGATCCCTGGGGCTACGGGAATTCACTGGAGTGGGCGACCAGCTGCCCGCCGCCGCGCCACAACTTCTACGAATTACCGCGCATCAGATCGGAACGACCCGCGTTCGAACTGCACTATCCGCACATGATCGAACGTAACCGCGCCGAGGCGCATGTGGGCTGGGGCTCGAAGCGGGCGCATCGGGTCGCCGAACCCGCGCTCGAGCTCGACAAGGCCGGGGCACCGGATCAACCCGAAACCAAGGAGCCGTGATCCGGCATCGACCGGCTCCGGCTCGCGGCCACCGTGGCCGCGAGAGACACTGTGCGTCGCTGTGGCTATGTCATGCCCGCGACCGCATTCCCCTAGCGAAGTAGCTCTCCCTACTTCCGCACCGCGCCTACAACCAGAGCGTCTTTTTCACCTGAGTAATCAGATTGTGAGCACCCCTGTGGATCTCGACCATCGCGGCCACGACCGCGATCACGACCTCGTCCTCGTCCTGCAGCTGTCCAATCCGCCGTTACGCCGCCTCGTCCGCGTCGCCGTCGGCCTCTCCGAGGAATCGATCGAACTGCTCACCCGCATCAGCGAGCGCATGCGCGCCGCCGAAGGAGCACTACCCGACCCGGCCATGAACTGAATATCAGCGCCGTAGCGCGGGTGTCGGCGATACTGAGGCCGAACCGAACGGAGCGCCTCATGTCGACCATCAACGGTTTGCCCGCCCACGTGCTGCTGGTGCACGTCATCGTCGTGTTCGTGCCGCTGACAGCGCTGGCACTGGTGCTGTGCGCGGTGTGGCCGGCCGCGCGGCAGCGCTTGATCTGGCCCGCCGTCGGGCTCGCGGTCATCACCATGGCGCTGACCCCCGTCACCATCGCGGCCGGGGAAACCTTCGAAAAGCGTTTCGGCCCTTCGGAAGCGCTGCAAACCCATACCGACCTCGGCGGCACCATGAACTACTTCGCGGTGCCGCTGCTGGTCGCCGCCGCCGCGCTGCTGGTGGTCTTTCTGCGCGAGCAGCGCGGCCGGCCGCTGGCGCGCGTGGTGGTCTGGGTGATCGCGGTGCTCACCATCGTGGCGAGCGTCGCCGCCACCGTGCAGACCTACCGGGTCGGCGACTCGGGTTCCCGCGCGGTCTGGGGTCAGATGACGTAGGGGATCAGCGCTTTGCGCTCGGTCGGGTAGTCGGCGAACTTCTCCCGATACCACTTGTGTGTGGCGAACGCGCGCGGCACCAGATTGCCCGCCGTGATCAGGAAGATCACCAGGCCGGCCAGGTTCCAGGTGAGCAGCGCGAAACCCGCCCAGGCCAGGAGTTCACCGAGGTAGGCGGGGCTGGTGACGAACTTGAAGCCGCCGCCGAAAGGCACCTTGTATTCGGTCGCGCCCGGGTTGGCCTTGTCGCGCAGATTGCGCACGATCCACTCCGAGCGCACGAGCAGCGTGAAACCGCCCAGGTAGACCACCAGTCCGCCGAGGAAGCGCGGATCGGTCAGCCACTCGGTGCCGTACTGGTTCAGGTAGTCGTGGCTGAAGAAGGACCCGTTCAGGTAACCGTGCAGCGTGGTGACCAACATGCCGGCCGCCATCACCGAAACATTGAAGCTGCTGCGCTTGCCGGGCACCTGCCGGATCGACAGCGGGAAGAACCAGCCCCGGTTTCCGTAGTGCAGCAACCAGATCGCGGCCAGCACCAGCGGCACCGGCTCGAACCGGTTCGGGCCGGTCAGATAGAACACCGCGAAGACCACCGTCGCGGGAATCTCCATCAACCACCAGCCGAGTTTCGGGTTGAGGTTGAAACCCACTTTCGTGGAGGCGAAGCGGCCGTACGGGCTCTGCGCGAACATGCCTCCGACCAGCACGAAGGCCGCGAAGGCGAAGGCGACCGTGAGCACGGTGTCGTAGGTGGTGTTCCCGGTATACCAGTCCATCGAAATCCTTGAAAGGTGAGACATCTCGCACGTGAATTAGAACATGTTCTACCATGGGTCGGAGTCCTGGACCACGATCGCGAAGGAACTACCCATGGCGCTGAACCCGACCGCCGAGGCACTGCTCGCCGCGGTGCACGCCTCACCGCGGGCCGTTGCGGCGCACGACAAATCCACCTGGGTGGCACTGTTCACGGCGGACGCCGAAGTCAACGACCCGGTCGGCGCGCGCCCGCACGTCGGCCGCGCGGCCATCGAGCGTTTCTGGGACACGTTCATCGGACCCAACGGCATCGCCTTCGATGTCGACCGCGACCTCGTGGGCGGCCGCGCGGTGGTGCGCGATCTCTACATCGAGACCACCATGTCCACCGGCGCCACGGTGCGGGTGCCGATGCACCTGCGCTACGACCTGGCCGAGGTGGACGGCGCCTGGAAAATCGTTCGGCTGGCGGCACATTGGGAGTTCGCCGCCATGGTCACCCAGCTCATGCTGCGCACCGGGGTGCGCGGCCTGACCGCCGCGGTGAAGCTCGGACCCCAGCTGATCGCCAACCAGGGCGTCGGCGGCATGTTCGGCATGCTGCGGGCGGTGCGCAGTGTCGGCCGTACCGGGAAAAAGGCTGTGACACAGCTGTTCTCGGCAGCAGCCGCCACCGACATCGGGCGGGTGCGGGCCCTGCTGGACGATAGCACCGCGCTCCAGTTGCCCGCGGGCAGCACGGTATCGGCGGAGGAATTCACCAATCGAACCCGGAACATGCGCTGGGACAAGCTGATCGCCGCCGGACGCACCGTCTCGGTGTCGGTCGAGCTGGAAGGGGCGCGCGGCGTCGCGTTCGTCGACTTCGCGACCGGCGGTCACCGGATCGACGCCGTCACCGTCTTCCTCGACGAGACCGCCTGACTATCGCGCCCCCGAGCGGCAGGTCTTGCGCTCTCACAAAGAGTGAGTGTACAGTCACTCACATGAGCAAGAGCGGAGTCACCCTCTCCCGATCGGACGCCCGGCGCGACACCGTTGTCGACGCCGCGATCGTCGAGTTCGCCCGCACCGGCTATCACGGCACCCCGATCAGCACGGTGGCGGCGACGGCGCAGATTTCCCCGGCCTATGTCTTCAAGCTCTTCCCCGGCAAGGTCGCCCTGTTCGTCGCCGCGCTGGAACGCTGCTTCGAACTGATCGAGCGTGCGCTGTCGGCCGGCGCCGCCCGCGCCGACGGCGCCGCCCCGGAGCAGATCCTGCACGAAATGGGCGGGGCCTACGCCGAACTGATCAGCGACAAGAGCCTGCTCATGCTCCAGGTGCACGCCCAGTCGGTCGCGGACGTACCCGAGATCGGCGCGGCCCTGCGTACGGGCCTGGGCCGGGTCACCGACGTCGCCAAGCAGCGCTCCGGTGCCCCGGACGACCAGGTGCAGCGGTTCATCGCCTTCGGGCAGCTCTGCCACCTCATCACCACCCTCGGCCTGGACGGCGACGACAGCCCCTGGGCCCGCATCCTCACCGCGGGCATTCGCCACCCGAACGCCCACTGACCGCACATCGACCGCCCCCTCGCGGGGCGTTTCTTTGACCCATAGAGTGATTGACCAGTCACACACTAGGAGTAATCATGTCCACTCTCGCCACCGAAATCATCCTGCCCGGCCGCGTCGAGCCCGCCGGCCTACTGGTCGCCCAGCGCGAACTCGCCGCACCCGGGCCCGGCCAGGCACTCGTAAGAGTCGAGGCCAGCGGCGTCTCCTTCGCCGAACAGCAGATGCGACGCGGCAAGTACTACGACCAGCCCGCCTTCCCGTTCGTGCCCGGATACGACCTGGTCGGCACCGTGACCGCGGTCGGCTCCGGCGTCGACCCGGCCCTGACCGGCACCCGCGTCGCCGCGCTGACCAAGATCGGCGGCTGGGCCAGCCACGCGCTGCTCGACGCCGGCGACCTGGTTCCGGTACCCGTCGGCCTGGACGCCGCCGAGGCGGAAACCTTTGTGGTCAACGGGATCACGGCCTGGCAGATGCTCTACCGGACCGCGCGTGTCCGGCCCGGGCAGACCATCCTGGTGCACGGCGCGAACGGTGGCGTCGGCTCCACCCTCGTACAGCTGGCTCGCGCCAACGGGATTCGGGTCATCGGCACCGCCTCCGCCCGCAACGCCGCGGCCGTCGAGGCACTCGGCGCGACCTGGATCGACTACCGCGGCGATGTGCCGCACCAGGTTCGAGCGCTCGCGCCCGGCGGTGTAGACGCCGTCTTCGATCACATCGGCGGCCCCGGCATCACCGACTCCTTCGCACTGCTGGCTCCGCACGGCACGCTGGTCTCCTACGGCACCGCCGCCACGAAGGACGACGCGGGCAATTCCCGGCTGCCGGTACTGAAGCTGTTCGCGCGGCTGCTCACCTGGAACGCGCTGCCCAACAAGCGCCATGCGCACTTCTTCAACCTGTGGGCGGGCAAGCGCAACCTCGCCCGCTTCCGCGGACGCGTCACCGCGGACCTGGGCCAGGTGTTCGAGCTGGCGGCGCAGGGGGTGCTGCGCGCGCAGGTCGCCGCCCGTATCCCGCTGACCGAGGCCGCCCGCGCGATGGAGCTCGCCGAGTCGAGCACCGTCGTCGGCAAGGTCGTCATCGTCGCGAACTCCTGAACCCCCTCCCCCGTTCACCGCATCGGAGATCCACCATGTTCCAGCCTGATTCGACCGCCCTGCGTGTCCTGCTCGACAACCGGCCGTCCTACTCGAGTTTCGGCGCGGCCTGGCTGCTCGGCCACGGCGCGTACGCCCTGTCCCACGGCGACGATCCGCTGTTGCGGTTACCCGCCCTCGTCCCGGCCGCCCTGCTGATCACCGGGCTGGTGACCGCGATGGTCATCACCACCGTCGTGAGCATGCGGGCGCAGCGCTCCGCGACGGGGCGGGAGGCGGTGGTCGGCAATCTGCTCGCCGCCTCGTGGCTGATCGGCTTCGGCGCGCTGTTCTTCCTGATCACCGCGCTCAGTTCGGCGCTGGGCCAGACGGACCTGAAGATGCTGCTCTGGCCGGTGGGCTCCGGGCTGGTCGTCGGGCTGCTCTACCTGGCGAGCGGCGCCGCCTACCGCGACGTCTTGCAGTACACGCTCGGCGCCTGGCTCGCCCTCACCTCCTCGGCCGCGCTGCTGCTCGACGGGGCCGGGCCGTACTGGGTGCTGGCCGTCGCCGGAGGCGGCAGCTACCTGATCGCGGCGGCCCTGGAGCCGCAGCGCCGCAGCGCCGCTATCAATTACCGCTACGCCTGATCGATCGCGACAAGACCCAGGTCAGAGCTTCTGACCTGGGTCTTGTCGTCGCCGCGGTTCACTCCCGCGACGGCTGATACCACCGGCCGACCACCAGCCTGGACACCCAGCCGAACACGGCGAAGACGGCGACACCGAGCAGCGACGCGACGATGATCGCGGCGAAGAGCTGCGGCGACTGCAATCGGGCGCGGTAGGTGTCGATGACGATTCCGATACCGGGATCGCCCTGCTTGAAGAAGAAGTCGCCGACGATCGCGCCGACCACCGCCAGGCCCGCCGAGATGCGCAGCCCGGCGAAGATCGCGGGCAGCGCGGTGGGAAAGTCGAGTTTGCGCAACCGGGTCGCCGTGGGAATTCCTAAGAGCGCGAACAACTCCCGGTGGCTCGCATCGACCGACTTGAGGCCGAAGAGCGTATTCGACACGATCGGGAACAAGGCGATGAGAACGCAGACCAGGACGCGCGCGGTGAATCCGAACCCGAACCAGAACCCGATCAGCGGCACCAGCGCGAGAATCGGCACGCACTGCAAGACCACCGCGTACGGGAACAGCGCGATCTCGGCCCACCGGGTCTGCGACATCACCGTCGCCCAGGCGATGCCGAGCAGCGCCGCGATCGCCAGGCCGGTCAGCGCGACAATCGTGGTGCGGCCCAGCGCATCCCACATCTGACCCGATTGCCGACCCAGCAATCCCGTGCCGACCACCTGATGCGGCGGCGGCATCAGGAACCGCCGGGACGGATCGAGCAGCGCGTAGCTGACCAGATACCAGCATCCGAGCAGCCCGAGCAGGACGGCGACGGGAGCCAGGATCCGTGCGGACCGGCGCGTCATCGGTGACCTCCACGCAGCAGTTCGCTCAATTCGGCCGCGATCGCGTTGAATTCGGCGCTGAAGCGCAGCGAAGGTGCCCGGGGATAGTCGAACGGGACCGCGATATCCCCGACCACCCGGCCGGGGCGGCCCGACAGGACCACGACCCGGGTGGACAGGAACACCGCCTCGGCGATCGAATGGGTGACGAACATCCCGGCGAACCGGCGTTCGGCGAACAATCGGGTGGTCTCGTCGTTGAGGTGTTCCCGGGTGATCTCGTCGAGTGCCCCGAAGGGTTCGTCGAACAGGAACAGTTCGGGTTCGCAGGTCAGCGCCCGGGCGATCGAGACGCGCATTTTCATTCCGCCGGACAGCGTGTGCGGCAGATGATCCGCGAATCCGGCCAACCCCACCGTGGCGATGGCGGCGTCCGCCCGCTGATACCGCGCGCGTTTGCCGAGCTTCGCCGATTCCACTGGTAGCGCGACATTCTCACGGACGGTCCGCCACGGCAACAGCGTCGGTTCCTGGAAGACGTACCCGAGTCGCGCCGCCCCGCGCTGGACGTAGCCGCCGGTGATGTCCTGAAGGCCGGCCGCCACACGGAGCAGGGTGGACTTCCCGCATCCGGACGGGCCCACCAGGCTGACGAATTCGCCGGCGCGGACGGTGAGATCGACCTGCTCGAGTGCGGGCGTGCCGTCCGGGAACACCACGCCCGCCTGCTCGAACCCGATCAGTTCCGACCCGAGTCCGGGGCGGGCCTGCTGCATTGTCACCATGACGGACTCACCCCTCAACTGGTCGCGAAGCCGATGGACGGATCGATGAATTGGTTGGTCGCGACCATCTCGGGCGTGAGGTCGGACGGAATATTCACACCCTCGGCCTGGAAGATCGGCGTGGTGATCTCGAGCAGTTTGCGCAGCCGCGCGGTGTCGAAATCGCCCAGGGCGCTGCTGGTTCCATTGCCGACAATGCCCTGGCGCACCATGGCTTCGACGGCGAACGCGGCGTTGTCGCTGTCGTAGGTCCACCCGGTGTCGTAGGCGGCGACCGAATCCACGATGAGTTTGTCGGCGGGACCGGGTGCGGCCAGGAAGTCGATCATGCTGCGCTGCACGACCGGGATCAGTTTCTTCAGGCAGGCCGACTGCTGGGTCAGGTCGCCACTGCGGACGGCCAGCGTCGACTTGTAAGTCGGGAAGCCCGCGTCGTTGATCAGCTGGTAGGCGACGGGTTTGTTCCAGCTCTGCACCTGGTGCTCGTACACATAGGGTTCGGTGCTGGCGAAACCCTGCTGGGCTGCCTTGCCGCCCGCGGCCACGAAGAACGAGGGCGTGCCGTCGTAGCTGGAGTCGACCTGATCCTTGCCGAGAATGCCCGCGCCGACCAGATAGTTCATATACGCCTCGCCTTGGAAATACAGCACTTTGGCGTTCGCGGCCTTGAGGTCGGCGATCGTCTTGACCTGCGGATAGGTCTGCGGATCCCACATGATCATCTGCGGGCTCTTCTCCAGCGGGGCGAACACACTGGTGATCGGGGTGGCACCGAAGGTGGAGATCGCCTGCTCGGTATCGACGAAGCCGAGCATGATGTCGCGGTCCTGGTACATGCGCGACATGACCGGCTGGAAACCGATCGCCGGGCCGCCGGCGCGGATCTCGAGGTCCACGCCGGTGTACTCGCCCTGCGCGAACAGCGGACCGCTGGTGGACTTGCTGCCCGCGTCGATGGTCGGGTGCCGGCTGATCAGGTTGTAGAGGTAGCCGAACTCCGACTCCGGATTCCAGCCGCTCTGCACGACGATCTTGGCCGGGCACACCTCGCGCAGATTCACCGAGCCGATCGGGCCGTCGAAGCCCGAAAGAGCGGCGCTGTCAGTAGATCCGGAACATCCGGCCGCCGCGCCCAGCAGTGCCGTCGCCAGTGCGACAGCGGCGGCTTTCAGTGCACGATTCATCGTCCCTGCTCCACGTTCTCGTTCGAGGCGGTCAGACGGTAGGACCAGCCGCTGCTGGGCAGGGCGGTATTGCGGGTGACGTCGTCGTCGAACTGATCGTCGGACTTGCCCTGTGCGAGTAGGCCGTACGGGTCGGTTCGGCGCTTGAGCTCCGCCTCGGCGCGAGCCCACGGCTTCATGCCGCTGGCCAGCAGTACCGGGGTGTGGGTATTGGCGATCGACAACCCGGCCTCCTGTAGCCGGCGGGTGATATCGGCCATCTGTTCCTGACTCTCGAACTCCCACACCGGAGAACCCTGCGCGGACAGGCCGCCGTCGAAGCGCTTCATTTCCAGATGGGTCGGGCCGAGATCGCCGAATTCCTCGGTGACGCGCATGATCGCCTCGTAGAGGTCCTGTTGCGGGTACAGCGCCAGCAGGCCGATGAGGCCGCGGTTCATGCGCTGGAAGTGCATCATCGAATGGCCCCAGGTGTATTCGTAGAGCGGGAGCCGGTAGTCGCCGGCGCCCTCGGCGCAGCGGTTCGCGATCCGGCCGTCGTTCTCGGCCACCAGATCCTCGACATTGGGCATGCTCTGCTCGGCGGCCATCACCAGCACCATCGAATGCCCCTCGGGCACAAAACGAGCCAGCGCGGGATAGAGCGTCGGCAGCGGATGTTGTTGTGGCGAAACGACTTTCTTGAGCACGCCCTCGCTCTCGCACACGTCGACCGAGAACCGCACGGCCTGTGCGAACGTGGGGAAGGAGATGACCAGCTCCTGCCAGTTCCAGGCGGGCGCGGTCGGCAGCTCGACCTCGGTGATGATGCCGTTCGCGCCGTAGGCGTGATGGGCGAGGTTGACATCCGAGCCGATGAGTTCGACGAGCTGAGGTTCCTCCTCCACGGTCATCACCTCGATGGCGGTGATATTGCCGCGGTCACGCAGAATGCCCCACTGGCAGCTGCCGATGCCCGCGTGACCGCCCGCGATATAGCCGCCGATGGTGGCCTTGGCGGCGGTGGAGGGATGCATGCGCAGTTCCCAGCCGGTCGGGCGGATGGCACTGTCGATATCGGCGATCATGGTGCCGCACAGGGCCCGGACCGAACCGAGCCGCTGCCCGACCACACCGACGATTCCGGTGACATCGATGACCGCGCCACCCGAGAGCGGAACGGCCTGACCGAACTGGCCGGTGCCGCCGCCCCGGACGGTGATCGGAATGCGATGGCGCGCACAGGAAGCCACCACGGTGCGGAGTTCGTCCTTCGAGGCCGGCGCGATGTAGATGTCGGCGAGGCGGCCGCGCATGATCTCGCGTAGCAGCGGGCTCTGGGCGAAGCGGTCACGGCTCTTGGCACGCAGCACGCGTTCTTCGGAGGAGTGTTCGATCTCGCCGATATCCGCGACAAGGCGGTCTATAGCTGAGAATTCGACTGAGGTGGACATGGGTGTACTCCGTTTCTCGGTGCGGGGTGCGGGTCAGACGGCGCGGTAGAGCCGGGAGACTCTTGTGGCGCAATCGGTTTCGAGGGCGCGATCGCGATCGGCCGGGCCGCCGCTGACTCGGCGACCGGCGATGTAGACGTCGGTGATGTCCGACGCGGAGGTCGAGAGCACCGTGAAAGGCCACAGTTCTCGTGCGGGAAGGTGACCGTAGGGAGCGGGCGGATCGCAGACGAGGAAGTCCGCCGCCTTGCCCGGTTCGAGACTGCCCACCCGATCGTCGACGCCGAGAACCGCTGCGCTGTCGAGGGTGTGCATGCGCAGGATGGTGCGCGCGTCGAGGACATCGGCCTGCTGGGCGGCGGCCCGCAAGAGGTAGAGGCCGGTGCGCATGTTCTGGAAGGGATCCGCGACGTCGGAGCTGGCCTGGCCGTCCACGCCCATGCCGATCCGGAGTCCGGCGGCGCGGTAGCCGGGGATATCGGCGATTCCGGAGCCGAGGCGGCCGTTGGACAGCGGATTCCAGACCATGGCCGCGCCGCGGGCGGCCGCGGCGTCGCGGATATGCGGCGTGGTGTGGATGAAGTGGGCCAGCACCGTCTCGGGCCCGATGCGGCCGCCGGCCAGCAGGTCCGCGAACGAATCCTGCTGCTCGGCAGCGACACTGGGGTCTTCCAGATAGTGCGCGTGCATGCCGAAGCCGAGCTCGCGCAGGATCTCGTTCTCGCGGCGCATCTCCTCGACGCGATAGATCCGGGTGGTGTTCACCGACACCCCGAGCACGCGATCGCGACTGTCGGAGATCAGGTGTGCGAACTTGTCGAGGTCACTGAGCCGCTCCGCCGCCGCCAGCCACAGTGGGGGCGAGAACGAGTAGACGGTGCGCTGGGCGCCGTCCAGCGCGGCCTGCCACTGTTCGGTGGGCCCGCCGCCGAATTCGTGAGTGTGATTGCAGACCGTGGTGACGCCGTGCCGCAGCAGATCGTGCTGCCCGTGCCGGGTGAAGGCGTACATGTCGCCCGGCGCCATGGCGGCGCCGAATCGCTTGTGCAGCTTGTCGATCCAGCCCATCGTGAAACAGCCGTCCGCGACGCCGCGGAACACGCTCTGCCACAGGTGGCTGTGCGCCGAGACGAAACCGGGCAGCACCAGCTTGCCGCCCAAGTCGATCACGGTTTCCGCGGCCGTTCCGCCCGAGTAGTCGCCGCCACCGGTCTCGACGATGGTTCCGGCCTGGTCGATCACGAGGTAACCGCGCTCGGGGTCGAGATTCTCGTCGTGCACGGGGAACACGACCGCGTCGGTGAAGACCGTGCGATGCGTCATGAGCTGCCTCCCATCCCGATGCCAAAACGTTTTAGCGCCGTGTGCGAATCAGCTTGCGCGCCCGAGATTTCGTCGGCGTGAACCTGGTTTACGATGGTGTTGCAAAAACGTTTTGGCAAAGCGTGCAGGGTTCGGCGCAGCAGGTAGCATGACTGCGGCCGCACTCGGCGGCAGCTCGGAGGGAGTTCCTGTGGCAGCGGTGCGACCCACCATCCGTGATGTCGCCGCCGCGGCGGGGGTCTCCCTCGCCACCGTGTCGCACGCGCTCAACGGCAAGGGCCGCCTGGACGACCGCACCCGCGAACGCATCCGCCAGGTGGCCGCCGAACTCGGCTACCGCGCCGATCCGCGCGCCCGGGCCCTGCGCACCGGCGCGGGCACCACCATCGGCCTGGTCGGCTCGCTCATGACCGATCAGACCGCCGACCGCGACAGCCGGCTCGACTGGTACATGCGCACGGCATTCGCCGCGGCGACCGAAAGTCTCGCGCAGGGTTACGCTCTCACCCTCGTGCCGCCCCTGGATCAGCAGAGCTGGGCGCGGACGCTCACGGTCGACGGCGTGCTGCTGGTGGATCCGGATCCCGACGACGCCCTGGTCGCGACGCTGCTCGAACGCGGGCTGCCGATGGTGATCGTGAACGGCGATGTCGGACGCGCGGACGTGGCGACGGTATCGCTGGATCGCGGTAGCGCGGTGGACTGCGCGATGTCGCACTTCCTGGCCCGCGGGCGCACCCGCCCCGCGCTGGTGGTGGATTCCAGCAAGCGGCAGACCGCCGCCGGAACGCACCGCGCTTTCCTCGAATGGTGCACGCGCCAGGCGGTTCCCGCACGCGTGGGCCTGGCCGAGCCGGGCGATGCCCGTTCCGAGGCCGGCCGCGCGGCCACGCTGGAACTGCTGCGCGAATTCCCCGACACCGACAGCATCTACGCCCCGCTGGATTCGATCGCACACGGCGTCGGTGCGGCCCTGAATTTTCTGGGCCGCAACGATATATCCCTGATCACCGCCGACGGCATGATCGCCCGGCTGTCCGCGCCGCCGCTGACGGCGATCGACACCCGACGCGAACAGCAGGCCACCGAGGCCACCCGCATGCTGATCGCACAGATGAAGACCGGCATCAAGGAGCCGTCGCGGACGTTCACCGCGGATCTGATCGTGCGCGACTAAGGGGCCGCACAGAAAAAACCCCGGAACCAGTGGTTCCGGGGTTCTTCTTTGTAGCGGGGACAGGATTTGAACCTGCGACCTCTGGGTTATGAGCCCAGCGAGCTACCGAGCTGCTCCACCCCGCGTCGGTAAACACAACATTACACAGGTCTACGCCCAGATGGCAAATCGCTGGCCATGCGGCAGGTTCGCGCAGGTCAGCACGGTTCGGAGGCGGCGGCCGGATGATCTTGTAGCGACCGGCCCGCGCCGGGCCCCGGCAGCCGTGGCCCGCAATGCGCATATTCGCTTCGAATTACCCGATATGTACGCTTTCAAATCCGCGCGCACGCGTATTCGATCTAGATAACACGATTCAAACGTGCCCCGCATCACAATTTACCTGTGACGCCCGACACATTACGGTGCTATAACCGACCGTCCGGAATCCATACTTATGGCATTTACGACCTGGGTTAATGCCCATAATCGCGTTATTCGCTTCATGCAATTCGCTTGTTATCAAGACGTGATCTGCCGAGATTTGTTCGTTACCGTCGTGCTCGGCCCGGAGGCAATCTGCGGATGGGCTAGAACTCGATCCGCCGCACGCCGGTGACCCTGTCCCGCGGTTCGAGGATCCCCGACTCCTGGGGACAGGGCCACGACCGATCCGGTCGCGGAGGTGGGCACAGGGAGGGAATTGTATGTCTGAGAACCGGAAGTTCAACGCTCGCGCCCTGGGCCTCGCGGCCGTGACCGGCGCACTGGTGGCCATCCCGTTCACACTCGCCACCGGCTCCGCGGAAGCCGCCTCCCACAACTGGGACGGCGTCGCTCAGTGCGAGAGCGGCGGTAACTGGGGTATCAACACCGGCAACGGCTACTACGGTGGCCTCCAGTTCAGCCACTCCACCTGGCAGGCCAACGGCGGCACCGGCTACGCGCACAACGCCAGCAAGGCCGAGCAGATCCGCGTCGCGGAGAACGTGCTCAACACCCAGGGCGTCGGCGCCTGGCCCGTCTGCGGCCAGCGCCTGACCGCGGGCGTCTCCTCGGGCCTGGAACCCGAGCCCGCCCCGGCCCCCGAGCCCGAGCTCGCGCCGGATGTCCAGGCCGCGATCCCGTACTCCCCCAAGGCCGCTGTCGATCAGGCCAAGAGCGCCGGCGCCAACGTCGCCGAGCAGTACGGCGTCAAGGATCTGTACCAGCAGCTGCTGGAGCAGCACGCCCCGATCATCGATTCGGTGGCCGGCAACTAGAGACCCGCTGGCGGAGCCGCCGAACCCGGCCCGTCCAGCGCATACAGGAACGGCCCCGCTGATCACTGGGACTCAGCGGGGCCGTTTCTGTGTATTGGACTACTTGGCGTCCTGGTAGGCCTTCACCGCGACCTCCAGTTCGTCCATCGCCCGGCCGAAATCGGAGAAGTTACCGGTCTTCATGGCGGCGCGTACCGCCTCGATCTTCCGGTTCAACTCCGCGGCGGCGGCGTCCTTGGCGGCCGACGCCCCGCTGGGCGGCGTCGCCGTGCCGGGCACCGGCGGGGTGGTCCCGGGCTGCGGCTGGGTGGTGTCCGGCACCGGCGGCGTGGTGCCCGCCTTCGGACGGGTCGCCGGGTCACCGCCGAAGGACGTGGCCAGCGCGCCCGCGCCGGGGAGCACCTGGTTCAGCGCTTCGGCCAGGGTCGCCGCGTAACCGACCTTCACGCTGCCCGCTTCGTCGCGGTAGCTGACCAGCACGCGCAGCAGCTGCGGGAAGGTCGAGGTGTTCGGGCCGGTATTGCGCTCGTTGTAGAACGGCTCCACATACAGGATGCCGCCGTCGGCGATCGGCAGCGTCAGCAGATTGCCGTACTTGATCTTGTTGGAGTTGGACAGCAGGGTTTTCTCCCGCGAGACCTGATCCGCGGTCGTCATGCTGTTCTGCGTCTGCTGTGGACCCTGGGTCTGGGTGTCGGTCGGCAGGCGCAGGATGGTGAACTTGCCGTAGCCGTCCGGATCCGAGCGCACCGAGATGTAGGCCGACAGGAACTGCCGGTTGAAGCCCACCATCGCGCTGGTCAGGTTGAACACCGGCTTGTCCGACTTCGCGTCACCGAGCAGCACGTAGTACGGCGGCTGCTTGAAGCTGCCGCCCTGGCTCTCGATGGTGGGATCGCTCGGCACCGACCAGAACGCGTTGTTGGTGAAGAACTCTCGCGGATTGTCCACGTGGTACTTGGTGAGCATGTCGCGCTGCACCTTGAACAGATCCTCGGGGTAGCGGAAGTGCGCGCGCAGTTCCGGCGAGATCTCGCTCTCCGGCTTCACCGCGCCCGGGAACACCCCGCGCCACGCCTTCAGCACCGGATCGGTGCTGTCGGTTTCGTAGAGCGTCACCGTGCCGTCGTAGGCGTCGACGGTCGCCTTCACCGAGTTGCGGATGTAGCTGACCTCCTTGCGAGGCAGCAGGCGGCCGGTCTTGTTGTCGATGCTGTCCTCGACCGCGCCGTCCAGGGAGGTGGTCTGCGCGTAGGGGTACTTGTCCAGGGTGGTGTAAGCGTCGACGATCCACTTGATCCGGCCCTCGACGACCGCCGGGTAGGCGTTGCCGTCGGTGGTCAGCCACGGCGCCACCTTCTGCACCCGGTCCTTCGGGCTGCGATTGAAGATGATCTTCGAGTCGCTGCCGATGGCCGAGGAGAACAGGAGATTGCGCTCGGCGTACTTGGCCGCGAAGGCCAGGCGGTTGAACCAGTTGCCGATCGGCACGCCGCCCGCACCCGTGTAGGTGTAGGAGGCGGTGTCGGAGTCGTACTCGCGCGGCGCCTGGCCCTCGGTGCCGCCGACGATGGCGTAGTCGGCGTTGGACTGCGAGATCAGCTCACCGAAGTAGACGCGCGGCTGCTCCACCTTGAAGCGCTGCTTGTCCGGAGCGGTGAACAGATCGCTGACCATGAAGATCGGGTAGCCGCTGTCGCTGGAGCCGCCAGTGGTCGCGCTCGGATTCTCCGACTGCGGCTTGTTCACCCGGTTGGCCGGCGCGGCGACGAAGCCGTTGCCGTGGGTGTAGACGGTGTGCTGGTTGATCCAGTTGGTCTGGCCGCCGCTGAGCGCGCGCGGATCCAGTTCGCGTGCCGCGACGATGAAGTCCTGCACGTCGCCGTTGATGTTGTAGCGATCGATGTCCAGCGACTCGGGGAAGCCGTAGAAGTTCTTCAGCTGCTGCAGCTGAGTGAACGTGGGCGAGAGGATGTTCGGGTCCAGCAGCCGGGCGTTGCCGATGGTGACCCGGTCGACCGGGACCTCCAGCGGGCTCTTGCGGCTCTCGCCCTTGTAGTCCTTGTACTCGATCTTGTCCGGCGTGATGCCGTAGGCCTGCCGGGTAGCCGCGATATTGCGCTCGATGTACTCGGCTTCCTTGTCCGCCGCGTTCGGGCGCACCGAGAACTGTTCCACGATCAGCGGATACACCGCCCCGACCAGGATCGAGGAGAGCACCAGCAGCGCCGCCGCCATGGCGGGCACCCGCAGATCGCGCAGCACGATGCCGGCGAAGAACGCGATCGCGCAGATCACCGCGATGGCGAGCAGGATCAGCTTGCCGGGCAGCACCGCGTTGATATCGGTGAACGAACCGCCCTCGAAGGTCGGTGCCTTGCGCGCGCTGGAGAGCAGCTCGTAGCGGTCGAACCAGTAGGCAACGGCCTTGAGCAGCACGAAGAGTCCGGCGATGACCGCGAGCTGAACGCGCGCGGGCCGGGTGAGCACGCCCTCGCGGCCGCTGAGCCGCAGGCCGCCGAAGATGTAGTGGGTGACCAGGCTGGCGAAGAACGCGATCACGATCGCGACGAACAGCCAGTTCAGCACCATGCGGTAGAACGGCAGGTCGAAGGCGTAGAAGCCGACGTCGAGCTGGAACTGCGGGTCGACCTGGCCGAAGTCGCCGCCGTTGAGGAACAGCTGCAACGTCACCCAATTCGACTGCGCCACCAGGCCGGACAGCAGGCCGAGCAGCACCGGGATGCCGATGCCGAACAGCCGCAGCCGGCTCATCACCGTGGTGCGGTAGCGGGCGATCGGATCGTTGGGGCCGGCGACCGGCACGAAGACCGGCCGGGTGCGGTAGGCCAGCAGCAATGCCAGCCAGACGACCAGACCGACGAACAGGCCGACCGCCACGAAAAGGATGATGCGCGAACGCAATACGGTCAGGTAGACGTCACGAAAGCCGACTTCGCCGAACCACAGCCAATTGGTGTAGGTATCGGTCAGCCGTGGTCCGAGCAGCAGTAGCGCCGCCAGAACAATGGCCGCCACCAGCAGCACTCGGCTGCGGCGGGACAACGACAAGCCGGTGGGGGGCCGCATGCCCACGATGCCACGCTCCAAGATCCGGCGGCGCCCGCACCGTCACCGGTGGGCGCCGCAGTCCGAATGTTCCAGCGGTCCACACGTGTCGACCGTCTCGCGCCCACTCTACGGAAACGGACACCGAAAGGTGCCTGGTGGTCTCATGCGGTGTCTGTGTCCGCGGTTTCGGATGTGATGCGAGGATGTTTCGGTGACCGCAGACCTGCACGCCGAACTCGTCTTGTCCCGCGCCGTGCGCGAAGTAGCGGAATTCGCCGACAGCGAGGGCTGGGGGCGCCCGCCGCAGATGTTCGCGCTGGTGCCCACCGCCGACCTGGTCGCCGCCGAACCCGGTTTGCTCGACCAACTGGACCAGGGCAACGAACTGACTCCGATCGCCCAGGAGCTGTTTCCCGACGACATCACCGGCGGCTCCATCGCCCTCGACGAATTCCTCGCCACCACCACCTGGCCGCCCGCGGTGCGCGGTTGCGTGCTGGTGCAGGAGATCGTGGTGCTACCGCCGGACGCCGAGAGCACCCTGGACGACGCCCTCACGCCCCTGCTCGCCGACCACGAGGCCGCCGACGCCGCCGCCCGGGCCGCCGCGCACGCGCATCCGGACCGGCGCGCCGCGCGGCTGTTCACCGGGGTGCTGCGCGATGGAATGTCGCTGGCGCTGTTGCAGATCAAGCCCGACGAGGACGAGAGCTTTCCGGCGCTGGACCTGCGGACCTACCCGAACCTGGCCCCGAACGTGGTCGAGGCGCTGCACCACACCTTCGAGCAGGATCCCGACGACTAGTCCGGCACCCGCTCACCCGCAGCTGACCGGCTCGCGACCCGCGTTGATGTCCTCGAGCGATTTCACCGCGGTGTCGAGGGTGTCGACCTTGACCAGGCGCAGCCCGTCGGGCGTGCGGGCCCGGGCCTCGTTGCAGTTCGCGGCGGGCACCAGGAAGGTCTCCGCGCCGGCATCGCGCGCGGCCATCATCTTGTACTGGATGCCGCCGATCGGGCCGACCTTGCCGTCCTGCTCGATGGTGCCGGTGCCCGCGACGAACTTGCCGCCGTCGAGTTCGCCCGGGGACAGCTTGTCGATCAGCGCGAGGCTGAACATCAGGCCCGCGGACGGGCCGCCGATATCGGCGAGGTTGAAGGTGACCTGCATCGGCGGGCGGGCGCCCTCGGCCGGGGTGACGCCGAGGTAGCCCTTGGCCGGGTCGTCGGGACGGGCCGCCAGGGTGATCTCGACGGTCTGCTCGGTGTTGTCCCGGCGCAGGACGATGCTCAGTTTGCTGCCCGGCGGCTGCGCGGACACCGCGGTCACCACGTCCTTGGGGGCGGCGATCGGCGCGCCGTTGATGCTGACGATCTCGTCGCCCGGCTGCAGCACGTCGTGCGCGGGGCCGTCCTCGCCGACCTTGCGCACCAGCACCACGGTCGGCAGCTTCAGGTAGTGCAGCGCGGCGACCTCGGCGTTGCCCTCGGAATCCTTGAAATCCTGCTGGTTGGACTTGTCGATCTCCTCGCGCGGCACCCCGGGCGGGTACACCTCGGCGCGCGGCACCAGGCCGTGCTCGCCGCTGGCCCAGAAGCCGAACGCCTCGAAAAGGTTCAGGCCGTCGCGCACCGAGACGGTGGTCATATTGAGATGGCCGGTCGTCGGATCGACCTCGGTGCCGACCACGTCCACCACCTGCTTGCCGTCCACCTCACCCAGGGTGTTGAAGGTGGGGCCGGGGCCGAGTGCGACGTAGGGCACAGTGATGACTGTGCCGAGCACCCCGAGTACGAGCACCGGGACGAGGGCGGCCAGCAGGGTCCAGATCCGACGATTCACCAGGCCCACCATAGTGATAGACCCCGCGTGGCGGCGGCAGAGGCAGCTTTTCCAGGCCCGCGCGTCGGTCCCGGTTTCGCGGTGCGCGAACACCAGCCACCAGGGCCGAACGAGTAGCGTGAGAGTCATGAGTGACTTGCCGTTCGGCTTCTCGGACCGTGACGACGACGATGCGCGCAAACGTGACGAAGCGCAAGGCTCCGGGGCCGGCGACCCGTTCGGTTTCGGCCTCGGCGGGTCCGGTGCGGGCTTCGACCCGTCTCAGCTCGGGCAGATGCTGACCCAGCTGGGCCAGATGTTCAGCGGCATGGGTCAGCCGGGTAGCGCGCAGTCCGGGCCGGTGAACTACGACGTAGCCAAGCGCCTGGCGCGCCAGCAGCTGGGCGCGGACGTCACCCCGGTCACCGAGAGCACCGCCAAGGCCATCGCCGATGCCGCGCACCTGGCCGAGCTCTGGCTCGACGGCGCGACCACGCTGCCCGCGGGCGCGACCAAGACGGCCGCCTGGACCGCGAACGACTGGATCGAGGAGACGGTCCCGACCTGGAAGCGGCTCTGCGATCCGGTGGCCCAGCAGGTCAACGGCATGTGGACCGCGCAGCTGCCGGAGGAGGCCCAGGAGCTGGCGGCGCCGATGATGGGCATGCTCAGCCAGATGGGCGGCCTGGCCTTCGGCTCGCAGCTCGGCCAGGCCCTCGGTCAGCTCGCCAAGGAGGTCCTGACCTCCACCGACATCGGCGTGCCGCTGGGCCCGAGCGGCACCGCTGCCCTGCTGCCCGCCGCGATCTCGGAGTTCAGCGCGGGCCTGGAGCAGCCCGAGAGCGAGATCATGGTGTTCCTCGCCGCGCGCGAGGCCGCGCACCAGCGCCTGTTCGGCCACGTGCCGTGGCTGCGGCAGCAGGTGCTCGGCGCGGTGGAGAGCTACGCGCGCGGGATCAAGATGGACTTCTCCTCGATCGAGGAGGCCGCGCAGGGCATCGACCCGATGGCGCTCGGCGATCCGGCCAAGCTGCAGGAACTGCTGTCGCAGGGCGCGTTCGAACCGCAGACCAGCCCGGAGCAGAAGCAGGCGCTCGAACGCCTGGAGACGCTGCTGGCCCTGATCGAGGGCTGGGTGCAGGTCGTGGTCGCCGAGGCGGTCGGTGACCGGCTGCCCGGTGCGGGCGCCCTGGCCGAGACGCTGCGCCGCCGCCGGGCCACCGGCGGCCCGGCCGAGCAGACCTTCGCCACCCTGGTCGGGCTGGAGCTGCGCCCGCGCAAGCTGCGCGAGGCCGCGGCGCTGTGGAAGCGGCTCACCGACGACGCGGGCATGGAGAAGCGCGACGGCGTGTGGGCCCACCCGGACCTGCTCCCCGACTCCGACGATCTGGACCATCCGGCCGGGTTCATCGATTCGGTGATCGGCGGCGGTACCGGCGCCTTCGACGATCCGCTGGCGCAGCTGGCCGAAACCGAGGCCCGGGAGCGCGATTCGGGCGAGACGGCCAAGCAGGAGGGCGAGGACGACAAGCCCGAGGACACCGGCAAGTCCTAGCGATCGTCCTGTGAAAATCGGAAACCCCTGTGTGTAACAGGGGTTTCCGTCATTTTCGGGTGCGCCGCGTCCGCCCATACTCGGCCCATGACATCGACACCTCTCGCCGCCACCGGCCACAGCGGCCCGATGCTGCACCCCCGGGTGATGATCCTGGTGCGCCCGTCCGGCGCGGTACAGCTGGGCTGGGATCCCGACACCGCGGTCGTGCTCGACCCGGACGATCTGGACACCGCGAGTGTGCTCAGCTTCCTGCGCCTGCTCGACGGGATGCGCACCCGCCCCCAGATCCTCTGGCTCGCCGAGGAATCCGGGGTGCTGCCCGCCCAGGCATTGGCGCTGCTGGGCGCGATCGACGATGCCGGGTTGCTGCTACAGCCCGATCCGCCGGAGAGCCGGATCCGGTCGGTCCGGGTGCACGGCTTCGGGCCGCTCGCCGACGCGATCGGGCTCGGCGTGCGCCGCCTGGGCATTCGGCCGGTCCGCTCGCGCGGCTACCCGGTTGGCACCGAGGTCGGCGCCTGGCGCGACGGCTTGGTGCTGCTCACCGATACCGCGGTCATCGATCCGCGCCTCGCCAACGACCTTGTCCTGCATCGCATTCCCCATCTCGCGGTCCGCATTCGCGATGGCAAGGGCGTGGTGGGTCCGCTGGTACTGCCCGGCCGCAGCAGCTGCCTGCGCTGCGCCGACCTGACCCGCACCGATCTCGACCCGGCCTGGCCGCATCTGGCGGCGCAATTGCTCGGCCGGGTCGGGCAGGCCTCCCCCGCCGCCGTGGCGGCAACCGCAGCGCTAGCGCTCGGCGAGTTGGAGTCGATCTTGACCTGCTCGGCCACGCGCACCTTGGGCACGCTCGACGGCACCCTGGAGCTGGATCTGGGCTCACACCGGATCCAGCGCCGCGATTGGGCGCCACATCCCGCCTGCGGTTGCCACGATGTTTGCGCAGGTGGGCAAGATGAGTGACGCACGAGTCTCGAGTTTGCCATGGCAAACTCCGGGGTCCGTCGGCCATGATGGGTACGTGTCTGAGATTGTGCGCCGTGGCTCATCCCGAAATGCCAAGTTAGCCAAGATTCCGCTGGGGATCGCCGGTCGGGCGGCCGTCGGGTTCGGCAAGCGGCTGGCCGGTGGCGACAAATCCGAGATCAGCGCCCAGCTCAACCAGAAGGCCGCCGCGCAGTTGTTCACCGTCCTCGGCGAACTCAAGGGCGGCGCAATGAAATTCGGCCAGGCGCTGAGCGTGATGGAAGCCGCGATCCCGGAGGAATTCGGCGAGCACTACCGCGAGGCCCTGACCAAGCTGCAGGCCGCGGCGCCGCCGATGCCCGCCGCCACGGTGCACCGGGTGCTGGACGCGCAGCTGGGCACGCAGTGGCGCCAGCGGTTCCAGTCCTTCGACGACACCCCGGCCGCCTCGGCGAGCATCGGGCAGGTGCACAAGGCGGTGTGGTCGGATGGCCGCGTCGTCGCGGTGAAGGTGCAGTACCCCGGCGCCGACGAGGCGTTGCGCGCCGATCTCAAGACGCTGTCGCGGATGACGGGTCTGCTCGCCTCGGTGATTCCCGGCGCGGATGTGAAGCCGATCCTCGCCGAGATCACCGAGCGCACCGAGGAGGAGCTGGATTACCGCAACGAGGCGCGCAACCAGCGCGCCTTCGCCAAGGCCTTCGAGGGGCACCCGCGCATCGTGATCCCCAAGGTGGTCGCGGGCGCGCCGAAGGTGATCGTCACCGAATGGCTGGACGGCACCGCGGTTTCCACGATCATCTCCGAGGGCGCCGCCGACCTCGCGGGCAGCTACGAGCGGCGCAACCGGGTGGCCGGGCTGATGGGTGAGTTCCACTTCTCCTCGCCCGAGATCGCCGGCCTGCTGCACGCCGATCCGCACCCGGGCAACTTCATGATGCTGCCCGACGGCCGGCTCGCGGTCATCGACTTCGGCGCCTGCGCGCCGCTGCCCGACGGCTACCCGAAGATCCTCGGGCAGATCATCGGGCTGGCCGTCGAGGAGCGCTTCGACGAGCTCACCCAGGTGCTCTACGACAACGGCTGGATCATCCCGGGCCGCACCGTCACCCATCGCGAGATCGCCGACTTCCTGCGCCCGTTCACCGACCCGATCCGCACCGAGTCCTTCCACTTCACCCGCAAGTGGATGCAGCGGGTGGCCGGCAAGGCCACCGACATCACCAGCGCGGAGATGAAAACCTCACGGGCGATGCAGCTTCCGGCCGAGCACGTGATGATCTTCCGGGTGCTCGGCGGGTCGGTGGGCATCCTGGCGCAGCTGGACGCCGAGTTGCCCTTCATGGGCCTGGCCAATCAGTGGCTGCCCGGCTTGCGCGAGGAGCGCGGCGAACTCACGAGCTGAGCAGCGCCGCCGGGTGAGCGGATCCGCGCCCCTCGGTCCAGCCGACACCCCGACGGCTGGACCGAATGACCTGTGCTCGTTTCGGCCGACAACGCAAACGAACCGCCCACCAGATCACGCGGTGAGCGGTTCGTATGCTTTCTCGTTCCTGGGCGCGCCAGCGGACCGCCAGAGTCCGTAGGGCCTCGAGGACCGGAGGGAGGTATGCCGTCAGCCACGGCATGAGCGGGGAATTGCCGCTCATGCCGGGACCGCGACCTTACGCGGACGACCACGGGGACGCTTGCGGGCGATCACGACACCCTGGTCGAAGATCTCACCGCCCCACACACCCCAGGGCTCGCCCCGATCGATGGCCGCGGTGAGGCAGCCCTTCCGGATGGGGCAGGCCGCGCACAGGGTCTTGGCCTCCTCCAACTGCGCCGGGCTCTCGGCGAACCAGAGATCGGGATCTCCGGCTCGGCAAGGAACGGTCGCAGTGGCCTCCCGAGTACGGGTAGACCGTGCCACGGTGCGGCATGTCACGTCAGTAGCGGCGTCAGGCCACTTCTCAGCGGTGAACACGTCGGTTCTCCTTCAGTTCGTTTGCAGCGGTTCGTTTACTTTTTCCACGAAACCGCTTCCAAACGGCTGAAGAGCCGCTTAAAAACAATGGCCACGGTTTCGCGGGTTGCGAGCCGTGGCCAGAAGGTCTGGGAGGTGTCCCCTACCTAGTTCGACATCTCTGTCGATTTCTGATCACGGTCGCTGGGTCTTCTGCGGTGCGGAGGCGGTTCGCCATTCCGTCGGCGGCGGGGTTGATACCCACCGGCTCATAACCGGAATCGATGGCGAAGACGCCGACTGCCGCGTGTGCGGCGGCCAGATGCCAAGCACCGCCGGCGGGCTTGTCCGTCTGTCGCTGGACGCAAATCGGGTACGTGAACGAGCCGGCTTTCGCCGACAGGTTGACGTTGGACTCGAGTGCGCTGACGCCGGACAGACCGATCCCCTGCAAAGCGGAGATCCCCCGGGAGGCCGACATGGCCGCACCAGCCGCAACGCTGTGAGCGCTGAAGCTTCTGACTGCGATTGTGTTGCTCATTGGTCTGCCTCCCTCCTTCTCTCTGTCGATCCGTCAACTGTGCGCGCTGGGATTACCTCCCGGTGCGTGTTCCCACCATATGCAATGCCGGAGAAACCGACAACCTATTTTCTACCTGCGGTTTTGTGGGTTTCTCCGAGCGATCTTCGGGCTCAGCGGGTTTCGGCCGCCCGTGGTGTGGGTCACTGCGCGCGGGCGCGCACCCGCGAGGCGACGATCGCGAGCACATCCGCCCCGTACTCGGTGATCTTCTTGCCGCCGATGCCCGGGATGGCCTCCAGCGCCCGGTCGTCGGCAGGCAATTGCTCGGCTATCGCGGTCAGCGTGGTGTCGGTGAAGATGACGAACTCCCGCACGCGCAGCGCCTCGGCCTTCTCCGCCCGCCACTCCCGCAGCGCCTCCAGCAGGAGGGCGTCCATCTCGGCCGGGCAGCGCCGGCACCGGCCGAGCATGGTGGCGTAGGTCCCGATCAGCGGTTTCGCGCAGACCCGGCAGGACGGCCGGATCCCGCCGCCCTTCTTCTCCTTGACCGGCGCGGCAATGCGCGAGGCCGGCGAGTCGTCGGGGACGAGCCCGTTCAGGAACCGGGACCGCCGCCGGGTCCGCCGGCTGCCCTGGTTACGGGACAGCGCCCAGGACAGCCGCAGGTGCTCGCGGGCCCGGGTGACGCCCACGTAGAACAGCCGGCGCTCCTCCTCGAGGGCGGCCGGGTCGGAGACCGTGCCGTCGCCGGACAGCACGTGCTGGATCGGCAGGGTGCCGTCGACCAGGCCGACCAGGAACACCGCGTCCCATTCCAGGCCCTTGGCGGCGTGCAGCGAGGCCAGGGTGACGCCCTGGACCGTCGGAGGGTGCCGGGCCTCGGCCCGCGCGCCCAGTTCGCGCAGCAGGCCGTCGAGGTCGAGGTCTTCCTCGGTCGCGGTGAGTTCCTCGGTGAGCCGGACCAGGGCGACCAGCGACTCCCACTTCTCCCTGGCCTGCGCGCCCACCGGCTCGGCGGTGGTGAGCCCGACCGGGGCCAGCACCGCCTTCACCAGCGTGACCAGCTCGTTCCCGCTGCGCGCTTCGTCGGGCAGGTCATCGCGGGACGCGGCCTGGCGCAGCACGCTCATCGCCTGCCGGACCTCGGCGCGGTGGAAGAACCCCTCACCACCGCGCACCTGATACGGGATGCCCAGCTCGGTGAGCGCTTGTTCGTAGGCATCGGACTGGGCGTTGATCCGGTACAGCACCGCGATCTCCGCCGCCGCGACACCCGCCTTGATCAGCGCTTTGATCTGTGCCGCCACCGCGGCCGCCTCGGCCGGGGCGTCGTCGTATTCGGCGAAGACCGGCTCCGGGCCGTCGGCGCGCTGCCCGATCAATTGCAGCCGGGTTCCGGCGATCCGGCCGCGCGCGGCGCCGATCACCCGGTTGGCCAGCGACACCACCTGCGGGGTCGAGCGGTAGTCGCGTTCCAGCCGGACCACCGTCGCCTCCGGGAAGCGGCGGGAGAAATCCAGCAGGAAGGCCGGTGTCGCGCCGGTGAAGGAGTAGATGGTCTGGTTGGCGTCGCCGACCACGGTCAGATCGTCGCGATCGCCCAGCCAGGCGTCGAGCACCCGCTGCTGCAGCGGGGTGACGTCCTGATATTCGTCGACGACGAAACTGCGATAGCGACTGCGGAATTCGTCGGCGACGGCTGGATAATCCTCCAGGGCGGCGGCGGTGTGCAGCAGCAGATCGTCGAAGTCGAGCAGCAGGCCGTCCGGTGTGGTCTTCAGGCTCTCGTAGGCGGTATAGGCCTCGGCGATTCGCGCCGGGTCGTAGGGCGTCTCGCGCCGGTGCTTGGCGACCGCCGCGGGGTAATCCTCCGGCGCGATCAGCGTGCCCTTGGCCCACTCGATCTCGCTGAGCAGATCCCGCACGCTCTCGGTGGCCGAGGACAGACCGGCCCGGTGCGCGGCCTGCGCCACGATCGGGAACTTCTTGTCGAGCAGCCGCCACGGCACATCGCCGACGATCTGCGGCCAGAAGTATTTGAGCTGCCGCAGGGCGGCCGCGTGAAATGTCCTGGCCTGCACCTGGTTCGCGTCACCACCGAGGCCCAGCTCGCGCAGCCGGCTGCGCATCTCGCCCGCCGCCCGCGCGGTGAACGTCACCGCCAGCACCTGATCGGACTTCACATGCCCGGCGGAGACCAGATGGCCGATCCGATGGGTGATCGTCCTGGTCTTGCCCGTCCCGGCCCCGGCTAGCACGCACACCGGCCCCCGCGGCGCCTTCACGGCGGCGGCCTGCTCGGGATCCAGGGCAGCGAGGTCGAGGGGCACGCGCACCATCATGACAGCCGGGTCCGACAGGCCGACGGGTCACCACGGACCTGCCGGTGCCGCACCCGCGGCGGCCCGGGGCCGAACGCGCGCATGCGGCCGACCCGGACTTTACTGATCATCGTGACCACGGAAACCTCGCAGCAGCCGGCGCCCACGCACGAGCGGCACGCCTCCTGGATGGAGCTGTTCTTCGACCTGGTCGCCGTCGCGGGCGTCCTGCAACTCACCCATCTGCTGCACGACGGCCCGACGCTCGGCGATTTCGGCCTGTATGTGCTGCTCTATCTGGCCTTCTGGATGGTCTGGGCGGTGATCATGCTGTACGGCAACATCGCCCGGGATCGCACCAACGTGCCGCTCATGCTGGCCGCCATGCTCGGGCTGGGGGTGCTGGCGGCCGCGGTGGCCGGATTGCCGGAACGGCACGCGACCGCGTTCGCCGCGGTCTATGTGGTGCTGCGCATCGCCTCCGGCGGGCTCTGGGGGCGGGGCAAGGTCGTGGTGGACTGGCCGATCGTCGAAATGGGCGCCGGGACGTTGCCGTGGGTGGTGTCGCTGTGGGTGCCCGAGCCGTGGAAGTACTGGTGCTGGGCGCTGGGCCTGGCGATGGACATGCTGATCATGTTCTTCGTCCGCGGTGATCGCCTCCTGGCCGGGATGCAGGAGCAGTTCGAGCGGCGGCTGAACCGGATCCGCCGGGTTCGCGAGATCGACGAGACACAGGTGCCGAAGATCGAAGCGCTGCACGCCGATCCGGCGCACCTGGGCGAACGCCTCGGCCTGTACGTGCTCATCGTGCTCGGCGAAGGCGTGATCGCGGTGATCTCCGCGGTCGGCGCGGAGGCCTGGACCGCCCAGATCCTGGTACTGGGCTTCGGGGCCTTCGTGATCCTGGCCGGGCTGTGGGCGCTGACGCTGATCTACGGCGGCGTGGTCGCCCGGCTGCTCGGCGGCTCGGTGCCCGAGACGGTGCTCTCGCGCCAGCACGTGATGGTCATGCACTGCTTCCTCACCGGCGCGATCGCCACCATCGCGGCCGGGCTGGGGCTGGCCATCGGCCACGCCTCCGGGCATCTGACGGCCGGCATCGGCTGGACCCTGTGCGGCGGCGCGGCGGCCTACTTCGCGATCAACGCCTTCGTCGGCCTCTGGTCACCGCCGGGCTGGCGGTGGAGTCTGAGCTGGCCGGTGCCGTGCGCGGTGCTCGCGGTGACGCTGGGTATCTTCGCCCCGCACCTCGGCGCGCTGGGCGCGGTCGGTGGGCTGGCCGCCCTGATCCTGTGGCCGGTGCTGTGGGAATACCGCACCGAGCGGCGGCTGCGGCAAGCGGCGGTGGACAAGGAACAGGATGGTGGCGATGCGCGTTGAACCGACCGTGACTGACGCAAAGGTTGATCTGACGATGTACTCGACCACCTGGTGTGGCTACTGCCGGCGGCTGAAGAAGCAGCTGGACGAGTCCGGCATCAGCTATGTCGAGATCGATATCGAGCAGGACCCGGCCTCGGCCGAGTTCGTCGGCAGCGTCAACAACGGCAACCATGTGGTGCCGACGGTGAAGTTCGCCGACGGCTCCACCGCGACGAACCCGTCGCTGGTCGCCGTCAAAGAGCACCTCGCGACGCTGACCTAGGCGTCGAGCTCCGCCCAGGATTCGACGATGGTGCGGGCGATCGAGATCGAGCCGGGCAGCAGCAGGCGATTGCCCTGCTGCTGCGCGGACCAATCGCCCAGCGCCAGCGCTTCGCGCACCTCGGCGCGGGTGAACCAGTGCGCCTCGGCGATCTCGCCGTCGGAGAAGACCAGCGGCTGTTCCGGATCGGCCACGGCTTCGAACCCGAGCATCAGCGACCGCGGGAACGGCCACGGCTGGCTGCCGAGATAGTGGATGTCGCGCAGATCGACGCCGACCTCCTCCTTGATCTCGCGCTCCACGCAGCGTTCCAGCGATTCCCCCGCCTCCACGAACCCGGCCAGCAGCGAGAACAGCGTCTCGGGCCAGGTGTGCTGGCGGCCGAGCAGCACCCGGTCGCCGCCGTCGTGGATCAGGCAGATCACCGCGGGATCGATGCGCGGGAACTCCTCGTAGCCGCTCTCGGTGACCCGCGACCAGCCGCCCTTCGAGGCGACCGTCACGCTGCCGTCGGCGGCGTGGAAACCGGCCTTGTCGTGCCAGTTCAGCAGGGCGATCGCGGTGGAGAGCAGGCCCGCGGTGTAATCGTCGACCACGTTCGCGGCCACCCGCAGGTCCATCAGCGTGCCGGTGATCTCGTTGTCGCGCACCGCCCACACGTGCTGGTCCGCGCCGAGACCGAGGAACACCGCGGCCGGATTCGGCTCGGCGGACAGCTCGGTGGCCGCGTCGAGCACCAGCGCGGTGCCCTCGAAGCGCACCTGGCCGCGCTTGTTCACGCGCAGCAACCGGGCCTGCGCCCAGCCTTCCTTCAGCGCTTGCTCATCGGCTCGGACCTCCTCGGCCCGGTCGAAGACGGAACGGGAGAGCAGCGGGACACCATTCAGCTGAAATGACACGCTTCGAGAGTAGACCCCGCGGAAATCACTTCTGCGTGCGGCGAATGTAGAGCAGCTTGTCGCCCGCCTCGATCGCGTCCACCGCGGGCTCGCCCACCCGGATCAGCACGCCGCCGCGCACCACACCCAGCACGATATCGCTGAGATGCCTTGGCGAACCGCCGATTTCGGACGGCTCGATCTCGCGTTCGGCGACCGCGAAACCCTGCTCGGGGGTGAGCAGGTCCTCCATGATCTCCACGACGTTCGGCGTGGTGGTGGCGACGCCGAGCAACCGGCCCGCGGTCTCGGAGGAGACCACCACCGAGTCCGCGCCGGATTGCCGCAGCAGATGGGTGTTCTCGGCCTCGCGGACCGCGACCACGATCTTCGCGGCCTTGTTCAGTTCGCGGGCGGTCAGCGTGATCAGGACCGCGGTGTCGTCGCGGTTGGCGGCGACCACCACCGAGGAGGCGTTCTGCACGCCCGCCAGCCGCAGCACGTCGGACTGGGTCGCCGAGCCGTGCACGGTCACCAGGCCCGAGTTCGCGGCGGCTTCCAGCGCCACCAGATTGGTGTCGACCACCACGATGTCGGCGGGCTGCACGCCGTCGCCGAGCATGGCGTCGATCGCGGTACGACCCTTGGTGCCGTATCCGACGACCACGGTGTGATTACGCACGCTGCGCCTCCAACGCTGAATCTTGAATGCCTGCCGGGAACGTTCGGTGAGCACGCCGAGGGTGGTACCGACGAGCACGATGAGGAACAGCACGCGCAACGGCGTGATGACGATGATGTTGGCCAGCCGCGCCGCCGGCGACACCGGGGAGATATCGCCGTAACCGGTGGTCGACAGCGACACCGTCGCGTAGTAGAACGCGTCCAGGAAGGACAGCTCGTCCTCGGACACATCGCGATAGCCGTCGCGCCCGATGTAGACCACCAGCGCCGCGGTGAAAAGCAACCCGACCGCGAACAGCACCCGACGCACCAGCTGCGTCCACGGACTGTTCTGCACCTCCGGGATCCGCAGCACGCCGACCAGCGCGAAGTGCGGGCGGGCCGAGACGCCCCGCTTGTTGGCGTTCTCCTCGAACTCACTCAACACCGGTCTCACCACCCCTGTCGCGGCTCTCGACGAACTCCGGCATGACATCTCGCTCCGGCACGACACGGGAGCCTACCGCGCAATCCGCGTGATGCCCGGTCGAGGCGCACCACCCGGTCAGCACGGGCCGTACATAACAGGCCGAGCGGTACGGTGAGCCATGGCTCAGATCGAAAACGACAACGGCCGCCGGCCCGCGCTGGCCCTTGCCGCATTGCTATTCGGGAGCGGGGTGCTGCACTTCGCCATGCCGAAACCCTGGGACTCCATCGTGCCGCCCGCGCTGCCCGGACCGGCCCGCACCTACACCTACGCCTCCGGGGTCGCCGAACTCGGCGTGGCCGCCGCGCTCGCGGTGCCGCGCACCCGCGGCTTCGGCGGACGGCTGGCCGCGCTGCTGTTCATCGCGGTGTTCCCGGCCAACATTCAGTTCACCGTCGACAAGCTGCGCAGCAAGAAGGCGTCGCCGGTCGTGAAAGCCGGTGCCGTCCTGCGGTTGCCGTTGCAGCTCCCGCTGATCACCCAGGCGTTGAAGGTGAGCCGCCAGGCCCGATAGGCGGCGGCGCCGCGGTCCGGATGAGCTCGGCGAGTTCGGCCGGGCCCGGCAGTTCGGCGGGCGCGACGGTGCGGCCGGTGCGGACGTAATGGAAAGCCGCACTGATCTTTTCGAGCATCGCGGCCTCGGTCGCGCCGGTGCGGGCGGCCATCAGGCGGGCCCAGGCCAGCCGGTAGATCGCCAGCTGCATGGCGACGGCCGGTTCGTCGGCCGGGGTCGGCACGGCGCCGGTCTTCCAGTCGACGACGACCCAGCCGCCGCCGGGCGTGGCGAAGACCGCGTCCATGCGGCCGCGGATGACGGTGCCCGCGATCGAGGTCTCGAACGGGATCTCCACCTCCACCGGACTGCGATTCGCCCACGGCGAGTTGAGGAACGCGTCCTGCATGCGGGTGAGCTCGGCGTCCACGCCGCCCGCGTCGGCGGTCTCCAGGTCGCCGACACCGGGCAGTTGATCCAGCCCCACCAGACGGCTGTCGTTGAACCAGCGCTGCACCCAGGCGTGGAACGCGGTGCCGCGGCGGGCCAGCGGGTTCGGCGGGAACGGCAGCGGGCGGCGCAGGCGCCGTGCGAGTTTCGCCGGATCGGCGCGCATCTCCACCAGCGCGGTCGCCGGAATCTGGCCCGGCAGTTCGACTTCCCGCGCCGCCGCCTGATCGGCCTCGAACTCGGCCAGGAGGGCGTCGACGTCGGAGGCCCAGCCGTCCGGGTCCGCCGGGTCGGCGGGTGGGGCGTAGTCGTCCGGTGGGGGGATGAAATCATCTGGTAGGGGGGCGAATTCGTCGAGGAGGGGTGGGAAGTCGTCAGGGGCGGAGAATTCGACCAGCGGGTGAGCGAAATCGTCTGGGAGGTGGTCGCTGGGCGCGAAATCGTCCGGTGGTGAGGAGAGATGGTCGGCGTCCGCGCGCGCGAAATCCTCCGGCGAGGGCATGCCTTCGTCGGCGGGCGGGTGGGCGAAATCGTCTGGTGGCGGGGCGTGTTCGTCGGTAGGCGGGGGTACGTCGTCCCACGGCAGGGTCGGTGGCAGGTCGTCCGGTGCGACGGCCTGGGTTTCGGGGCGGACGTAACCCGGTGGCAGGGGGACCGAGACAGCGGTCAGCTGTCCGCGTTCCCAGGGGGTCGGTGGGCTGGGGCGCTGGCTCCTGCGGACGCCAGGGGGCTGTGCACCCGCGGAACCGTCGTGTTGTGCGGGGGCGTCATGTTCAGCGGAGTCGCCGAGTCCGGCAGGATCACTGCGCTCGGCGAGGTCGTCTCGTTCGGCAGGATCACCATGTCCAGCGGGATCGTCACGGCCAGCAGAGTCGCGACTTCCAGCAGGATCGCCGAGCCCAGCAGAGTCGCCGAGGCCCGCCGGATCACTATCTCCAGCAGGATCATCGCGGCCAGCAGGATCGCCGAGTCCCGCAGAATCAGCGAGCCCGGCAGAACTACTGAGCTCGGCGGGATCGTCTACGGCATCGAGATCTACTGGTTCAGGGCGTGATTCGTTGATTGTGGGGGATTCGGGAGTGGTGTCGCGTGGTGGGCGGGCGGCTTCGGCGCGGAGTTCGGCCAAGGCGGCGCGGACCATGGCGGCGCCCTGTTCGATGGGGTCGCGGCGGTTGCCGAGGGGGTCGCGCGGCCACTCCGCGGTGGCGGGGTTGTCGGTGAAGGGGTTGACGGCGTCGGGTTCGGGCGGGTCGTCCCAGCGGGGGATGTCGATGGTGGCGCCGGTGTCGGCGGCGTTCTTCAGCTCCAGTAGGAAGTCGGAGGGGCCTTTGGGGGACGAACCGGTTTCGGCCCAGTGGTGCGACGTCACCATCAGCACGCGTTCGGTGCGGGTGAGTGCGACGTAGAAGAGGCGGCGTTCTTCGTCGATGCGCCGGCGTTCCAGCGCTTCCTTGTGCGCCTTGATGGCGCGCTCCAGGTCGGCGCGGTCGTAGAGGTCGGAGAGTTCGAGCACCGGGACGCCCTCGGCGGCGTCCTCCTGGATGCGGTCGCCGCGCAGGGTGGTGGGGAGTTCGGCTAGTGCGCCGAGCCAGGTGCCGGAGGCGGTTCCGGAGGGGAACACGCCGCGCACCACGTGCGGTACGGCGACGATCTCCCACTCCAGGCCCTTGGCGGCGTGCACCGTCAGCACCTGCACGCGATCCTTCGCCACCTCGATTTCGCCCGGCTCCAAACCGTTCTCGACGGATTCGGCGGCGGCGAAGAAGGCGAGCAGGCCGCTCAGCGAGGCGCCGGTGTCGGCGGCGTACCCGGCGACCACCTCGGCGAAGGCGTCCAAATGTTCCCGGCCCGCGCCGGTTCCGGCCATCGCGCGGCGAGCCTGGGTTTCCACGCCGACGCCGATGGTGCGCTCCACATCGGCGACGAGTTCGGCCAGTGGCTGGCCGCTGCGTTCGCGCAGGGCGCTCAGCTCCCGGCCGAGCGCCTCGATACGCACGAAACCGGCGTCCGAATAGTGTTCCGCGTCACCGGGATCCGCGATCGCGTCGGCGAGACCGGCCTGCTCGGCGGGCTCCGGCGCCACCTCGCGCAATGCCGCAGCGAGGGTGACGCTGTCGGTGATCTCGCCCGAATCGCCGCCGGAAAGCCGGCTGATCGACAGGTCGCGCGCGCGGCGGGCAAGCGCGGCGATATCCGCGACGCCGATACGCCAGCGGGCGCCGGTAAGGATGCGCATCGCGGCACTGCCCGCGGCCGGTTCGGCGATCAGGCGCAGGGTCGCGACGATATCGGCGACCTCCGGAGTTGCGAGCAGGCCACCGAGGCCGACGATCTCCACCGGCAGACCACGTGCGCGCAGAGCCTCCGCGAGCGGCGAGGCGTCGGCGTTTCGGCGCACCAAGACCGCGGACGTCGGCGGCGGCTCCTCGGCCGCCCGCCGGGCCGCCCACTCCTCCGCGATCCGCTCGGCAATCCAATCCCGTTCCTCGGCAACGGTTTCAGTGAGCGCCAGTTCGACGATCCCCTCCCCCGCATCCGGCTTCGCCCGCAACGCGTCAACGGTGACGCCACCCTTGTCGATAGCACTGCGACGCAGCGGATCCGCGACCAGATTCGCCACCGCCAGCGCCTCGGGCGGATTACGCCAACTGGTCAGCAGGGGCAGCGTCGGCGCGGGAACCCCCGGCGCACTGGGGAAGTCGGTAGCGAATCGCGGCAGATTCGCAGCGGACGCACCACGCCAGCCGTAAATGGACTGCATCGGATCACCAACAGCTGTAACCGCCAGCCGCGGTATGCCGCCGCCCATTTCCGCCGAAACAGTTCGATCGCCCGGCCCACGACCACCAGATCCTCCCGCCGCAACACGATCGCCCGACCTCTCCTCGGCACGATCGCCGAGTGCTACTCCGGCGCGGTCATCGGGTGCCGCCGCGTGGGGGCCGCCGGACGCCCCTGCACCACGGTCATCGGGCACCTCGGCCCCACGATCGGCGGATGCGCCCGCCGTATGGTCACCGGGCAGCTCCGCATTGCGATCGCCGGAAATCCCTGCGGCAGGGCTGGATTCGTCGGATGGCGCGCGGCCTGGAGTGCCGTCGAGGTCGTGTTCGACGTGGGTGGTCGTGCTGCGGCGTGTTGATTGTTTGGGGGGTGCGGGTTGTGGGGTGGTTCCGCCGAAGAGGGAGGCGAGGAGTACTCGTTGGGCGTGGCCGGTGTCTTGGTATTCGTCGAGCAGGACCAGGCGGAAGCGGGCGCGTTCGGCGGTGGCGACCTCGTGGTGTTCGGCGGCGAGGCGGGCCGCGAGCGACATTTGGGCGCCGAAGTCCAGGGCGCCGCGGCGGCGGAGGGCTTCGGCGAGTTGCTGGACCAGAGGCAGGAGCGCTACCCGTTCCTGTTGTACTTCGAGCAGGCCGCGCAGGGTTTGGCTGGGGCCGCCGCGCTGGCGCGGGCCGGCGGGCAGCGTGTAGACCAGCTTCTCGAGTTCGGTGTGCGCCTCGGCGAGTTGCTCGGCCTCGACCAGGTGCTCGGCCAGCTGGCCGGAGAGCGCGAGCACCGCCTCGGTGACCGAGACCGGGGTGCGGTCGGTGTCCAGATCACCGTCCCAGTTGCGCACGACCTGGTGGGCCAGCTGCCACAGCTGGGTCTGGGTGAGCAGCGTCGCCGACGGTTCCACGGGCAGCAACAGGCCGTGCTCGGTCAGCAGCCGGCCCGCGTAGGAGTGATAGGTGCTGATCTCCGGTTCCGCACCGGCCAGCTGCGCCCGCAGGCCGCCGGTCGAGTCGAGCTCCCGCAGCAGCGGCGCGCCCGCCAGCCGCGCGAGCCGCGTCCGGATGCGGGAGGTCAACTGCTGCGCGGCTTTTCGCGTGAACGTCAGCCCGAGCACCTGATCCGGCAGCACCAGCCGATTGGCCACCATCCACACCACACGCGCGGCCATCGTCTCGGTCTTACCCGCCCCGGCCCCGGCGACCACCAGCGTCGGCCCAGCGGGCGCGGCGATGACCGCGGCCTGCTCGTCCGTCGGCGGCGGCAGACCGAGCGCCTCGGCCAGCTGCCGCGGAGACACGTGGGTCATGCCCGCACCCCGGAATGAGCCGTATGAATGATCGGCGGGTTCATTCGTCGGTCACCTGCCGTCCGGTGTCCTGGACGGGGCACGAGCCGGCGACGGCGCAGTGGCGGCAGCCGTCGTTGCGCATGGCGAGGTAGCTGGGGCCGCGGGTGGCGGCGGCGGCGTCGTGGATGGTGGTGCGCCACTGGTCGAGGGATTCGGCGTCCAGGGGTGGTTGCAGGCGTTGGGTGGCGCCCTCTTTGGTGCTGGGTTTGGCGACGTAGACGAGGCGGGCGCCACCGGGTTCGGCCGGGGTGGCGGCCGGGTCCGGTTCGGCCGCGGCCTCGGTGGGATCCAGGTCCGTGACGGAATCCGCTGGGGCGCTGTCGTTTTCGCCGAACGCGGCGTCGAGGGCGCCCATCGCGGCGGCGACCTGGTAGGTGGCGAGCTGGGCGTGGTCGACGGCGGCCTGTTTGGTGATGGGGGTCTTGCCGGTCTTCACATCGACGATGACGAAACGGCCCAGGGCGTCGCGTTCCAGGCGGTCGACGCGGCCGCGGATGCGCACGGCGCGTTCCTCGGCGGTGCGGGCGGGCAGTTCGCAGTCGACCGGGATTTCGACGCCGGCCTGGGTGAGTTCACCACGGGTGTTGTGCACCCAGGCCATGAAGGTTTCCAGCATCGCCTCGGTGCGGCGCAGTTCCTGGCGGGAGTGCCAGCCGGTGCCGGGATCGATGGCGCGCCAGGCTTTGTCCAGGGCGGCACGGACCTGGGTTTCGGGGACCCGGCCCGCCAGCGCCTGCACCAGGGTGTGCACCAGATTGCCGGTGACCGCGTGCGGATTGTCGCCGTCGGTGCCGCCGTGCCGTTCCAGGGCCCAGCGCAGCGGGCAGGTGCGCAGCAGTTCCACGGTGGACGGCGACAGCGCCACGGCACTGTCGTCATCGGCCCACAGCGAGTCGCCGGAACTGAGATCGCTGGTGCCGTACCAGTCTTCGGGATGGGTGCCCGGCACACCGGCGTGCGCGAGGCGGGCCAGCTGATGGGCGGCCCGGCCCCGCCGTTCCGGGTCGGCCTCGGGATCGCAGACCACGCCGCGCAATTCGGCCACCAGGGAGTGCATCACCAGGGCGCGACCGGGATCGGCGATGGGCAGCACGCCGGGTTCGCTCTCGTCGTCGTGGCCGAGCAACTCGGAGAGGAAACGCGAGGGAACGAGATCCCTTTCCCCCGAGACGGATTCGACCGCGGTGACCAGCAGCGAATGCCGGGCCCGGCTGCACGCGACGAGCAGCAGCCGACGCTCCTCGGCGAGGATCGGAGCGGCCCGGCTCACCTGCTCGCCGAGAACGATGCCCGCGGTCAGGTCGACGAGGTCCTCGGTGTGCAGCAGCGTGCCGCGCGGACGCGTGTTCGGCCAGATGCCTTCTTGCACCGCGGCGACGGCGACGACGTCCCATTCCCGGCCGGCCGCGGCGTGCGCGCTGACCAGCGCGACAGCTTCGCCGGGTGCGGTCAGCGGCGCGGTGTCCTGCGGAATCTCCTGCTGCACCAGGTATTCGACGAATCCGTCGATGCTCGCGCGCGGCAGTCGGTCCACATACGCGGCGGCCGCGTCGAACAGCCCGACGGCGGCGTCGAGATCGCGATCGGCCTGCATGCCCACCGCCCCACCGCGTTCGGACTGCGACACCCAGCGCCGCTCCAGCTGCGAGGTACTCCACAGCGCCCACATCACGTCTTCCAGGCCCGAGCCGCCCTTGCGCGCCGCGCGGGCCCGATCCAGGGCATCGAGCACCCGGCGCAGCGGCCGGGCCTCGACGTCGGTGAGCTTGTCCATGATGGCGCGATCGATCTCACCGATCAGCAAGCCGCGCAGGACATCCGCCGAGGACAGCTCGATCAGCGCTTCGAGATCGAGGATCTGCTCGTCCGCGTCGTCCGGCGCCGGGCCGGGTTCCCGGCGCTCCGGTTCGGTGGGCACGACGGGTGGCCGCCCCCGGCGGCTGTCGTCGGCGTGCTCGGCGACTTCCAGACCCCAGTCCAGATCGTCGCCGTACCAATCGGATTCGCTGACCCACTGTTCGGGATCGTAGGAACCCCAGTCGGGATCGTCGGTGTCCGCCGTGGTTTCCCCGGCCGCCGGATCCGCACGCTGCGCGGGATCAACCGAGTCAGGGTTGCTCTCCTCCTCGGGCGGCAGATCGCCGCCGTCGGAATCAGCACTCAGCCAATCGGATTCATCGACAAGCCGACCCTCCTCGGCATGCGGACCCACGTAATCCACAGGCGGCGAATCGGTTTCGCCCACCACCGAGGCAGCTCCACTGCGAACCGGCTTCCGCTGCGACTCGAGCACGCTACGCCGGATTCCGCGGCGCAACCGCCGCAGCGTGATCTGGTCGGCGCTCCCGAGCGGCCCGCCGAGCAGATCGAGCGCATCATCGGCGGTGAACATCTCCCCGGCGGCGCGCCGAGACCGCTCCGCGGCGAGCAGCGCCCGCAGGGCGAGCAGCATCCAGGCCGCGCCGCGCCTGCGCGCCAGCGGCACATCGAGCGCGGGCTGCTGCACCGGCACTCCGGCGGCGAGCAGGGCGCGCCGCAGCGGGGCCAGCGACAGCGGCACCGAGCGCACGATCACCGCCATCCGCGACCACGGCACCCCGTGCGTGAGATGGGCGCGGCGCAAATGGTCAGCGATCAGCGCGGCCTCCTTGGCCGGGGTGGCCAGCACCCGGACCCGGACGGTGGCGCCGTCGGCGTCGGGTTCGTCGGCCCGGCTGGGCAGCGTGAAGCGGTGCGGCGCGCTGGCGGGCAACTTGGCGGCGACCCGGGCGAGCGCGAGGTGCACCGCGGCGCCGGAGCGCTGGTTGCGCCGCAGCACGATCCGCCGTTCGGCGGGCACGTCGAGGTCGGCGACGAAGCTGGAGTCCGCGCCGCGGAAGGTGAAGATGGCCTGATCCGGATCGCCCGCGACGACGGCGGCGTGCGCGGCGGTGCCGATCACCCGGACCAGCAGGGCGGCCTGCGGGTCCAGGTGCTGGGCGTCGTCGACCAGCAGGTACCGGATGCGGTCGCGTTCGGCGGCAAGCAGGTTCGGGTCGGCGGCGAGCGCGTCCAGGGCCGCGCCGATCAGCTCGGCGGCGTCCAGCGCCGGCGCGGTGGCCTCGGGCGCCTCCACGCCGACCGACCAGCGCAACAGCATGGACTGCTCGTAGCGCACGGCGAAGCGGCCCGCGGCGACCCACTCGGACTTGCCGTGCTCGCGGCCGAGCTTGATCAGATCCTCGGGACCGATGCCGCGTTCGGTGGCGCGCAACATGAGGTCGCGCAACTGTTCGGCGAACCCGCCGAGGGCCAGCGCGGGTTGCAGCCGCTGCGGCCACAGCGCGTCGTTGCCGTCGGCGATGTCCGTCAAGTCCCCGCGCAGCATTTCGCGCAGCACGGCATCCTGCTCGGCACCGGTCAGCAAACGCGGCGGCGGGTTGCCGTGCACCAGCGCGTGCCGGCGCAGCACCGAGAACGCGTAGGAGTGCAGGGTCCGCACCAGCGGCTCGCGGGTGGCGCCGGGCACCCCGCCGTCGGTGCCGTCGGGCCCGGACAGCCGCGCGGTGATGGCATCGCGCACACTGCGCGCCGCCTGCTTGGAATGGGTCAGGAGCAGCACCGATTCCGGATCCGCGCCCGCCGCGATCCGTTCGGCGGCCAGGTCGATCAGCAGCGCGGTCTTGCCGGTGCCCGGGCCGCCGAGCAACTGCCACGGACGCCACCCCGGACGCGCCGGATCGGCCGAGGCGTGGGCTTCGAACAGCGCGCGCACCTCAGCGCCCCAGAGCCGCGCCCCGGGTGCCGCTGCGTTCCGGCGAACAAGTCGCACCGCGCTATCCGATCGCACCACGCGGGCTATTGCAACAGACACGACCGACACACCGGGCGACCACTCCGGACGGACGTAGTCAACATCACCGTCGCCCGGCGTTCACCGACCGGCCGCGCGGCCCGGGCCGGTGCCGGTCGGGCTCGTATTTCCCGCGGATCGGTGCCTCCTGCCCCTTCTCGATCGAGCCGCGTTTCGCACCGGCGCCTGCCGCCCTTCCTCGGCCACTGCCGGCGATCATGCCCTGCCCCTCGGACAGGTTTCGCCGAGCCCGGGTCCGGCGGGACCGGATAGGTTGGGCGGCATGCGTCAGAGACGAAGCCGGCTGCTGCGGGCCGCCGCGATAACCGTTGCGCTGGCGGGACTTACCGTCGGCTGCGGGTCCGACGACGGGCAGCCCGCGGAGCGTGAACTGTTCCGGACCGTGGAGCCGGCGCGGACGGCGAAGATCGCGTTCGACGACTCGAAGTCGATCTTCGTGATGAATCCCGACGGCTCCGACCGCACCCGGATCGCGGCCGGCAGCGATCCGAATTTCGCCCCCGACGGCGCGACCTTGGTGACCGGCGGCGGCTGGATCTCGACCATGGCCGTGGACGGCAGCGGCCTGCGCAAGCTCGCCGAGGGCGGGTACGACCCGACGTTCGCGCCCGACGGCCGCCACATCGTCTTCACCCGCGGCGGCGCCCTGTTCATCATGAACACCGACGGCGGCGAGCTGCGGCAACTGGGCGATCTGCCCGGTACCACCGGCCCCAACCAGGATTCCTCGCGCAGTCCCGCGTTCTCCCCCGACGGTTCGAAGATCGTGTTCACCCGGGGCACGCAGATCTGGGTGATGGCCGCCGACGGTACCGAGCCGCGGGCGCTGCTCGCCGACGAGCACCGCAACAGCGACCCGGTCTTCAGCCGGGACGGCACCGCCATCGTCTTCGCCAGCGACCGGGGCGGGAAGAAACGCACGGCACTGTACGAGATGGACGCCGAGGGCAACGACGTCCGCCCGCTCACCGACGAATGGACCGTGAACCCGGCGTTCTCCCCCGACGGCACGCAGATCCTCTACACCCGCCCGCGGACGACGCCCGACAGCGGCGCCGAGCTCTGGGTGATGAACCGCGACGGCAGCGACCCCCGCCGCCTGACCGAGCCCAACCAGGTTGCGCAGCACGCCAGCTGGGGGACCGGCCCGGACGCCTGACCCGGCGCCCGCGGGCCGGGACGTGCGGGCGGCCGGCCGGGCGAGCCGACAGAATGGGCGGGGTGTCGACTCTGCATGTTCATCGTTTCGGTCCCGCCGCGGGGCCCGTGGTCTTGGCGCTGCACGGCCTGACCGGGCACGGGCAGCGCTGGGCCGCGCTGGCCGCGGAGCACCTGACCGACGTCCGGATCATCGCGCCGGATCTGCGCGGGCACGGGCGCTCGACCGCGCTGCCGCCGTGGGATTTCGAGACGGTCGTCGCCGACCTGGTCGCGCTGCTGCGGGCCGAGACCACCGAGCCGGTGCTGGTGGTCGGTCACTCGTTCGGCGCCGCGACGGCGCTGCACCTGGCCGACCGGCACCCGGAGCTGGTACGCGGGCTGGTGCTGCTGGATCCCGCGATCGCGCTCGATCCGGGTCTGCTGCACGACATCGCGCAGCGCGGGATCACGCACCCGGATTACGCCGATCTCGAGCAGGCCCGCCGGGACAAGCTCGCCAGCGCCTGGCACGACGTCGAATCCCGGCTGCTGGCCGCCGAACTCGCCGAGCACCTGGTGCCGACCGAGGACGGGCGCGTGGCCTGGCGTCTGAGCCTGCCCGCGGTCACCTCCTATTGGGGCCAGCTGGCGCGCGCCTTCGTCCTGCCGCCCGCGGGCCTGCCGACGGTGCTGGTGCAGGCGATGAAAGTGCAGCCGCCGTTCGTGACGCCGGCCTTCCGGACGGCCCTCACCGCGCACCTGGGCGCTGCGCTCACGGTGCACGAATTCGACTGCGACCACATGGTGCCGCAGGCTCGTCCCGCCGAGACGGCGGCGCTCATCCGAGCGGCGCTGTAGCGATGCCGACCACCGACGCCCAGATCGAGGCGGTGCGCGCGCTGGTGGCGCGGATTCCGCGCGGCCGGGTCGCCACCTACGGCGATATCGCGGCCGCCGCCGGCCTGTCCACCCCGCGCACCGTCGGCTGGATCATGCGCACCGACTCCGCCGATCTCCCCTGGCACCGCGTGCTCGGCGCGGGTGGCAAGCCCGCGGCCCACCTCGCGCACCGCCAGCTGCAACGGCTGGCCGAGGAGGGCGTCCCGATCCGGGACGGTCGAGTGGACTTGCGTGACGCACGTTTCCGGTTTCCGGAACTGCCGGATTAGCCGGCCCGCACGAGCTACCGTTAGCGGATGTCCACTCGACTGGCGTGTGTCGTGTTCGAGGTAGACCGGCCGCGAGTCATCGCGGATTTCTGGGCTGAATTGCTCGGCTGGGTGGTGACGCTGGACCGCCCCCACGAGGTGGACGTGGCCGCGCCGGACCCGGCCGGTGTGGATATCGCGCTCACCTTCCTACCGGCCACCCGGCTCAAGGCCGGGAAGAACCGCATCCATCTCGATCTGGCCAGCCGCTCCCTGGATCATCAACGCGTCCAGGTCGATCGGGCCCTGGCACTGGGCGCCCGCCGCATCGACGTCGGCCAGGGCAATGTGCCGTGGGCGGTGCTCGCCGATCCCGAGGGCAACGAGTTCTGCGTCCTGGAGCCCCGCGAGCACTACGTCGACACCGGCGCCGTGGCCGCCATCGTGGTCGATACCCGCGACCCGGCCCGGCTCTCCGAATTCTGGGCCACCGCCTCGGGCTGGCCGGTCGCCCACGTGGGACCCCAGGTCGCCGGTCTGCGTTCGGCCACCGGGCTGGGCTGCTGGCTCGAATTCGTCCAGACGCCCGACGAAAAGGCCGGGCGCAACCGACTACGGCTCAACCTCACGTCCCTCCCCGCCGGTAACCCGGCCGAGGACGTCCGGCGCCTGCGCGCCGCCGGGGCCACGCCCCTGATCACCGCCGAACCCGACTTCGCCACCGACGCGTTTACCCTCGCGGACCCCGAGACCAACGAATTCAACGTGCTGACAACCTATTCCGACTTCACCCCGGTGTGAGCCGCCGCACTTCCCGCAGCCCGGCCCGATCCGGCCGCCGACCCGCCGACGAATCACCCGGTGACCTGGGGCGGCTGGCCGGTCGGCGGGTGGGTGCGCGAAGTGCGGCGGACCGACGAATTAGCATGTCGGCCATGTTGTCTTCAGCCTCGGCGCCCCTATCGTGACCGCCGCCGATGCGATTGTGCTCGCCGGCGGGCGGGCCAGCCGGATGGGCGGTGTGGACAAACCGGCGATCGTCATCGGCGGGCGTTCCATGCTGGATGCGGCGCTGGCGGCGGTGGCCGGCTGTGCGCGCACGGTGGTGGTGGGGCCCTACCGGCCCGAGTTGCCCCCGGAGATCCTCCAGGTGCGGGAGGTGCCGCCGGGTTCGGGCCCGGTGGCGGCGATCGAGGCCGGTCTGAACGCCCTGCAACCGGGCCCGGCACCGCTGGTGGTGGTGCTGGCCGCGGATATGCCGTTCCTGACCGACATCGCGATCGGTGAATTACTGCGGCAGGAGACCGAAACCGGCGCGGACGCGGTCTTCGCCGCCGACCGGTCGGGGCGGCCGCAGTATCTGATCGGGGTGTGGCGGCGCACGGCGCTGATTGCCGCACTGGCGCAACTCGATTCGCTGGTGAACCAGCCGATGAAGGCGCTGATCCCGGACGAGACGGTGACCGTGCACCTCACCGGTGTCGACGACTGCGACACCTCCGAGCAGGTGCGGGCCGCGCGCGAGGCGGCGGATCAGGCGGCCGCGCCCCGGCCGCTTCCGCTCGACGAGGCCCGGAATGTGCTGCGCGCCAGGCTTTCCAAGCTCACCGCGTACGAGACCGAGCTGCGCGCGGTGCGCGGCGCGGCCCTCGCGGGGCCGATCATCGCCGCCGGCGGGCTGCCCCGCTTCGATGTGTCCGCCATGGACGGCTACGCCGCCGCCGGGGACGGGCCCTGGCGGCTGCGCCGCGATATCGGCTTCGCGGGCGGGCAGCGCCCGGTCGGCCTGCTGCCCGGCGAGGCGGTGCGCATCGCCACCGGCGCCCATGTCCCGGACGGCACCAGCATCGTGCTGCGGGACGAATTCGCCGATGTCACACCGGAAAACGTGCTGACCCGGATCCCCGGCACCCCGGAGCGCGACGATATCCGGCGGCGCGGCGAGGACCGCCGCCCCGGCGATCTGGTGGCCGCCGAGGCCACCCCCGTCACCTCCGGACTGATCTCGGCCGCGGCGAGCGTCGAGGTGACCCAGGCGCTGATCCGGGGGCCGGTGCGCGCCCGAATCGTCATGACCGGCGACGAGATTCGCAGCGACGGACCGCTGCAGGCCGGTCAGACCCGCGACTCGATCGGCCCGATTCTCCCGGAAGTGCTGTCCTGGTACGGAATTCACACCGTGGATCGGGTGCATCTGCGCGATACGCCGACCGGCTTCGACGATGTCCTCACCACCGTCGGCGATGTGGATCTGCTGGTGATCGTGGGCGCGACCGGAGGCGGAGCCGCCGATCAGTTACGCGGCGCGGTCACCCGGGCCGAGGCCGAGGTGCTGGTACCGCGCCTGGAACTGCGCCCGGGCGGCTCCACGCTGGTCGCCGAATTACCGGACCACACCACACTTCTCGGCCTTCCCGGCAATCCGTTCGCGGCCATCGCCACCCTGATGGCGCTGGCCCCGGCCATCGTCGAGGGCCGCACCGGTGCACATCCGGCCCGGCCCTATCTGGGCCCACTGCACAACGCGTATTCCGTCGCGGGTCCGGTCGCCCGCGTGCTTCCGGCGCGACGTGCGCCCTTCGGCGGTTTTCTGGCCGAACCGCACCGCTCCACCGCGCATCTGGGTGGCCTGATCGATCGCGACGGGCTGGTGATCGTGCCCGCGCACGCCGTCGACGGCACCGACGTCGAGTTCCTCCCGCTGCACGGCTGAGTCTTACCTGCGAGGTAATTGCCGGGCTTACGGCGGCGGACCTACGGTCGAACGGTCTCCCGCCACCGGAAGGAACCCCATGCCCGCCTATGGTTTCGCCCATCTGCACACCCGCCGCCCGCACCCCGACATTCTGGAATACCTGGAGCGCATCCAGGCCACCCTCGATCCGTTCCAGGGTCGCTTCCTGGTGCACGGGCCGCCGCTCGACATTCTCGAGGGCAGCTGGCCGGGCAGCATGGTGCTCCTGGAATTTCCCGACGTGGAGCAGGCCCGCGCCTGGTACCACTCGCCCGCCTACCAGGCGATCCTGCGGCTGCGCTCCGACCACATCGACGGTGATCTGGTGCTCGTCGACGGTGTCGGACCCGGCTACGACCCGCACAAGCGCGCCATGGAGCTGCGCGCCGAGCTGCCCGCGGGGTAGGGCCTAGCGCCGCGCGAGTTCCGGATCCGGAATCGGGACCGCCGCCAGCAGTGCCCGGGTGTACTCGTGCGCCGGATTACGGAAAACCTCCGCGACAGCGCCGGTTTCGACCAGCTCGCCGCGGCGCAGCACCAGCACCCGATCGGCGACCTGGTGCACCACCGCGAGATCGTGGCTGATGAACAGGCAGGCGAAGCCGTATTCGGCGCGCAGGTCGGTGAACAGGTCCAGGACCTGCGCCTGCACCGAGACATCGAGGGCGCTGGTCGGCTCGTCGGCGACCAGCAGTCGCGGCGACAGGGCCAGGGCGCGCGCCAAGGCCACGCGCTGGCGCTGCCCGCCGGACAGCTCGCCGGGGCGACGGCCGGCGTAATCGCGCGGCAGGCGCACGGATTCCAGTAGTGCGCCGACTTTTTCGCGCAGCAGCGCCCCCGAGGCGGCACGGTGCACGACCAGGGGCTCCCCGATCGCGTCTTCGATGCTGCGGCGCGGATCGAGCGACGCGGTGACATCCTGATGCACCAGCGCGACGTGCTTACGCAGGGCGCGCAGCTCGCGCCGCCGCAGACCGCCGAGGGGAATCCCGGTCAACTCGACCTGCCCGGAGTGCGCCGGAATGAGCCCGAGCGCCGTACGGCCGAGTGTGCTCTTGCCCGAACCGGATTCGCCGACCAGGCCGATCACCTCGCCCGGCGCCAGGGTGAGCGAGATGTCGCTCAGCGCCCGGAAGTCCTTGTCCCCACCGCGACCGCGGTAGACCACGCTCAAATCGCTGATCCGCAGCACGGTTTCGGCGTCGGGGTCGGGCGCGGTCTCCACCACGATCCGCTCGGCCTCCTCGGGCCCCGGCAGGCGCGGCACCGAGGCCAGCAGCTCCCGGGTGTAGGGCGCGGCCGGTGTGGCGAACAGCTGGTGGACAGGCTGCTCCTCGACGACGCGGCCCGCGCGCAGTACTACGACGCGGTCGGCGATCTCGGCGACCACACCCAGGTTGTGCGTGATGAAAAGGACGGCGGTGCCCTGTGATTCGCGCAGGCTACGCAGGAGATCCAAGATCTCGGCCTGCACGGTGACGTCCAGCGCCGTCGTCGGCTCGTCGGCGATCAGCAAGTCGGGCGCGCCGGACAGCGCCAGCGCGATCACGACGCGCTGTTTCTGACCGCCGGAGAGCTGGTGCGGGTACCAGTCGAAGCGGCGCTCCGGGTCCGGGATCTCCACCAGGCGCAGCAATTCCACGGCGCGGGCCCGGGTTTCGGACTTGGACAGCGTTTTCGCTCCGGAGCGCGCCTGGTGCGCGCGCAAGGCCTGGGTCAGCTGCGTGCCGACCTTCTGCACCGGATTGAGCGCGGTCTGCGGCTCCTGGAACACCATGGCGGCCCGAATACCGCGCAGCGCGGTCAGTTCCGCCTCGTCCGCGCCGACGACCTCGGTGCCCACCAGCCGGATCGACCCGGTGGCCGTGGCACCGGCGGGCAGCAGACCGAGCGCGGCGCGGGCGGTGAGGGATTTACCGGAGCCGGATTCCCCGACCAGCGCCACCACCTCGCCGGGCGCGACGTCCACGTCCACGCCGTGCACGACGGCCCGGGATCCGAAGCGCACGTGCAGGTCTCGGATGCTCAGCACTGGCTTCGCCTCGGCGGCGCCCGGCGTCGACGCGGCCGACTCCCGGTCGATCACTGCGGTTTTCATGCGATCCTCCTGGCCCGGCCCAGCGCCTGGGCGATCAATAGGAACCCGAGGGTGAGGCCGGAGACCACGAGCAGCGGTCCGACCGCGAACGCCGGGTTGGCGTCCAGGTAGGCGATGGAGTCGGCGATGATGCCACCGAGCGAGGGGTCCGGCGGCCGGACCCCGATGCCGATGAAGCTCATCGCGGCCTCCACGAACACCGCCAGCGACATCGACAGGGCCAGCTGCACCGCGAGCGGTTCGAGCACATTGGGCAGCACGTGTTTGCGCAGCGTCCACCAGGAGCCCGCGCCGATGACCTCGGCGGCCTCCACGAACGGCTGTTCGCGCACCGCGAGGATGGCGGTGCGAATCTGCCTGCCGAACAACGGAATCTCCACCGCGACGATCACGATGATCACCGTGTGCGCGCCGGGGCCGGTGACCGCCGCCAGCGCGATCGCCAGGATCAGCGCCGGAAAGGCCAGCAGCAGATCGAAGATCCGCTGGGTGATCACGTCGGCGACGGCGTGCAGGCTCGACAGCAGCCCGGCCAGCGAGCCGAGCACCGCGCCGATCGGGACCGCGACGAAGGCGACGAACAGGTTGACCCGGATGCCGTGCAGGACCCGGGCGAACAGATCGCGATTGAGATTGTCGGTGCCCAGCCAGTGCTCGCCGCTCGCGCCGAGCAGGTTCGCCGACGGAATCTGCTGTAGCGGATCGTATTTCGCGAGCAGACCGGCGGCAAGGCCGAGCAGCGCGATGCCGCCGACCAGCAGCACGCCGGCCAGGCCCTGCCCCCGCCGCAGGGCCTGGCCCAGGCGCCGCCCGGCTACCAGCTCCGGCTCGGTCTCGACCTCGGCGACCAGCGTCTCGGTCATGGGTTGCCTCCGATACGAATGCGCGGGTCGAGATAGGCGTGCACGATGTCGGTGGTCAGCTGGATCGCGACGAACACCGCCACCGAGAACAGCAGCAGCGCCTGCACCACCGGGTAGTCGCGCCGGTTGATGCCCTGTTCGATGAGCTGCCCGATGCCCGGCCAGGCGAAGGTGGCCTCCACCAGTACGGCGCCGCCGAGCAGCGCGCCGGACTGGATGCCGAGCACCGTGAGCATGGTGGGCAGCGCGTTGCGCAGCGCGCCGCGCGTCACGATCTCGCGGTGCGGCACACCCAGCGACCGCGCGGTGAGCACGTAGGGCTTGCCCAGTTCGGTGCGCAGCGCCTCGGTGAGGAAGCGGGTCAGTGCCGCCGCCACCGGCAGCGCCAGGCAGATCGAGGGCAGCAGCAGGTACTGCACGGTGATGTCGGGCTGTGCCGCGAACCCGTCCGGCGGGATGCCGCCGGCGGGCAGGATCGGAATCGCGATGGCGAATACCAGCACCAGCAGCACGCCGGTGACGAAGGTGGGTATCGCGACCGCGACCGTATTCGCCGCCGCCACTATGGCATTGAGCCAGCGCCGCTCCCACAGCACCGCCGAGATGCTGACCGCCAGGCTCACCAGCACCGCGAGCAGCAGCGCCGAACCGGCCAGCACCAGGGTATTGGTGAGCCCGCGCGCGATGAGATCGCCGATCTGCCCGCCGATGATGTAGGACCGGCCCAGGTCGCCGGTGAGCAGGCCGTGCAGCCAGCTCACATACTGCGCGGGCACCGAACGGTCCAGTCCGAGCTGATGCCGGATGGCGGCAATGGATTCCGGGGTGGCGTCCGGGCCCGCCAGGGTGCTGGCCGGGTCACCGGGCACCGCGCGCAGCAGCAGGAAGATCAGCACCGAGGCGCCGAACAGCACCGCCACCGCGGAGGGCACCCGGCGCAGCAGATAAGCCGTCATGCCAGGAACGCCTCCGTGAGGACGGACTCCCGGCGCTTGGTCCAGTCGAAACCGTGCAGCTTCTTGGTCTGTGCGCCCTGTGCGAAGCGCACGCCGATCTCGATCAGGAACAGGCCCTCCAGCAGCTGATCGGAGAGCGCCTGGTACGCCTTGGTGGCCTCGGCGCCGGTGGCCTGCCGCAGTTTCCAGGCGCTGTCGGCGGCGGCGACGTAGGCGGGCGATTCGTAGTGCGAGGCGTTCTTGCGCGCGTTGAACGGGTAGGCGCTCACGGTCAGCGTCGAGGGCACGAACTGCGCCCAGGAGTGATCGGTGAGCCACAGGCCCGGGAACTGGGCGCCGATCAGCTGGCGCACGAAGGAGGCGTTGTCGACCGGCACCAGCTCGACCTCGATGCCGATCTCGGCAAGGTTGGCCTGCACGATCTGGGCGGAAGCCTCGTGTGTCCCGATCGAGCCGGTGTAGGTGAGCGGGATCTTCGGCGGCTTCGGCAACCCGGCGATCAGCTGCTTGGCCTTGGCCACATCGCGGGCGTAGCGGGTGTTGCGCGTCGCGTCGAAGGCCGGGGACCCCTTGGGCCACGGCACGTTCACCGCGTAGCCCGCGCCCCGGAAGACCTCGCTGACGATCCGCTCCCGGTCGATGGCGTAGGCGATGGCCTGGCGCAGCCGCACCTCCGAGAGCACCGGATCCTGCACGTTCACACCGACATACACCTGCAGCTCGGCGCCCTCCAAGGCGAAGGTTTCGAAACCGTCGGTCTTGGCGAGGTTTTCGATGTCGCGGTAGGTGATGCCGTCGGCGTAGTGCAGCTGGCCGGACTTGAGCGCGTTGAGCTGGGCCTGGCTGTCCGGGATGACCGACAGCTCCACCCGGTCCAGGTACGGCCGCTCCGGCACCCAGTAGTTCGCGTTCTTTTCGAAGATCAACTGCGAGTTCGGGATGCGCTGCACGAAGCGGAACGGGCCGGTGCCGACGATCTGCTCGCCGGTGCCCAGCTGGGCGATGGACTCGCTGTCCAGGATCGGCACGGTGTCGAGCAGGTCGAAGATATTGCCGAGCGGATGGGCGAAGGTCAGCACGATCTTGTGCGGGTCGGTGGTGTCGAAGCCGGTGATGGCGGCGGCGGTGCTCTTCAGCTGCGCCGACCACTTCGCGTCGGCGTAGGTGCGCAGCGAGAACTCGACGTCCTTGGAGGTGAAGGCGCGACCGCTGTGGAACTTCACGTCCTTGCGCAGGTCCAGGGCGATCGAGGCGCCGTCCGGGGCCAGTGTCCACTTCTCGGCCAGCAGCGGCTGCGGCTCCAGCTTGTCGTGCGGGTAGCGCACCAGGCTCTCGAAGACCAGGCCGACCACGTAGGGCGTGGTACCGGTGTTGGTGAGGATGTTGGCGGGCACCAGATCCAGCAGCACGCCGTACTTCAGCGTGCCACCGCGCACCGGAGCGGCGTTGTCGTCACCTCCGCGCTGCTGGTTGACCGCGGAGGTGCAGGCCGCCAGCGCACCGGTGCCGAGGATCGCGAAAGCGGCGATACCGGTGTTGCGCAGGAAGTTCCGGCGGCCGAGAGGCGCGCCCTGGGTAGAGCTCATGGTGAATTTTTCCTCGGGAGATAGTGCGCCGCGGGGACCGGGCGGACGCTGGCTGATGCCGGTGAGAGCAGCGCGGGAACAGATTCCGGGCGCGCAGGGGCCGTCAGGGACGGCAGCCGCGAACCCGGCACGAACAGCAGCCGCGAACACCCGCGGTGTGCGGTGCGCAGAGTTGTTCCGGGAGCATGGCGGTGACGCTAACACCGCGGGCAAGCACCCGGCACCGGTTCGGCGCACCGTGCGTCAAACCATGGTGACCTGCCGATTTCCCGGTTTCTACTGATCCAATGCCTGTTCCACCCCACGCCCGTGGCTACGAGTCCTTCGGCGGCGCCGCCGGCCGCACCACCGCGGAATCGACACCCGAGTGGACCTATCCGCCCACCGCACCGGCGGGCGCACCGAACATCATCGTGGTGCTGGTCGACGACATGGGTTACAGCGATATCGGCCCGTTCGGCTCGGAGATCGACACTCCCACGCTGAATCGCCTGGCCGCCAACGGCGTCCGGCTCTCGAACTATCACACCACCCCGCTGTGCTCCCCCTCGCGCGCTTCCTTGCTGACCGGAATCAACGCGCACCGCGCGGGTTTCGGGTTCGTGGCCAACGCCGACCCCGGCTACCCGGGACTACGGCTGGAACTGGCCGACGACGTGCTGACGCTGCCGGAAATCCTGCGCGGCAACGGGTATGCCACCTACGCGGTCGGTAAATGGCATCTGGTGCGCGATGCCACGATGAACCCCGCGGCGCACCGCGACTCCTGGCCGACCCAGCGCGGCTTCGACCGCTACTACGGGTCACTGGAGGGGCTGAACTCCTTCTACTACCCCAATCAGCTGGTGTCGGACTCCTCGGTGGTCGACGTCGAGGAATACCCGCAGGGCTACTACCTCACCGACGATCTGACCGACAAGGCGATCTCCTACCTGAAGGACCTGCGCGCGCACGACGCGGACAAGCCGTTCTTCCTGTACTTCGCGCACGTCGCCATGCACGGCCCGTTGCAGGCCAAGCCGGTCGACCTGGCCAAGTACCGCGGCCGCTACGCCGAGGGCTGGGACAAGCTGCGCCAGAGCCGGTTCGCCGCGCAGCTCGCCGCCGGGCTCTTTCCCGAGGGCACGCAGCAGAAGCCGCGCAACACCGAGCCCGGTTACGAAGCGGCGGAATGGGATTCGCTCGGCGCGGACGAGCAGCGCCGCTTCGCCCGGTACATGGAGGTGTACGCGGCGATGGTCGACAGCATCGACCAGAGCCTGGGGCGACTGCTCGACACGGTCGAGGAGTTCGGCGAGCTCGACAACACCATCGTGGTGTTCACCTCCGACAACGGCGGCACCGCCGAGGGCGGACCGGAGGGCACCCGCACCTACTTCGCCGAGTTCGCGCACATCGACGACCCGGCCTGGGTCGGGGACGTCCCGCACGACGAGGAGCTGATCGGGACCGACCGGCTCGGCGTGCACTATCCGCGCGGCTGGGGGCAGGCCTCCAACACCCCGTTCCGGTTCTACAAGGGCCAGACCTTCGCCGGCGGCGTGCGGGTCCCGCTGCTCGTGTCCTGGCCCAAGGGTCTACCGCGCACCGACGACGACAACGGCATCCGGCAGCAGTACGCCTACGTCACCGATCTCGCGCCCACCCTGCTCGAGCTGGCCGGCCTGCAACGACCGAGCGTGCGAAACGGACTGCCCGCCAAGGATTTCGACGGGATCTCCGCCGCCGATCTGCTGCGGGACCCGCGGGCGGCCGCCGCGCACACCGAGCAGTACTCGGAGATGACCGGGCATCGCGGCTTCTACCGGGACGGCTGGAAGCTGCTGTCCCTGCACGAGCCCGGACGCGACGTCGACGACCCGAATTGGCAGCTGTTCGATGTGCGCGCCGATCCCACCGAGCTGCACGACCTTTCGGCGCGACATCCGGACAAGGCCGCCGAACTCGCCGCCGCCTGGGACGAATCCGCTTGGAACAACACGGTTTTCCCGCTGCTCACCCGGCAGGACCTGGCCCGGCGGCGCCCCGAGGAAGCCCGGTTCGCCGCGCCGCTGCGGTTGCTGCCCGGCACCTCGACCCTGGAGCGCTACCGCTCCCAGCGCCTGATCGCCTTCCGCGACTTCACCATCGAGGCGGAGCTGCGCGGCTATCGCCCCGGCGAGGAAGGCATTCTGGTCGCGCACGGCGATCCGCTCGGCGGCTATCTGCTCTACGTCGAGGACGGCCGGCTCGTGCTGGGCGTCAACAGCTACGGCGTCTACGGTACCGCCTCGGTGGAACTGACCGAGGGACTCGAGCGCGTCACCGTGACCGCGGCCGTGCGCCCGCGTCTGCGCTGGGACTTCCGCCTCGAAGCGGGCGCGCACACCGCCGAGCTGCGCGATCAGGTGCAACTGGTCGGCATGGCCCCGTGGACCGGCATTTCCGTCGGCGTCGACGCCCGCGGCCCGGTCTCCTGGGATCTGCGGGAACGTCGGGGCCCGTTCCGCTACACCGGCGAGCTGCGCGCGGTGACCTACACCCCGGGCCCGATCCAGGTCTCGCAGGCCACCATCGAGGCCGTGGAGCGGGAGGCCGAGTACGTCGCGGAATGAGCCGGATTCGGCCGCAGCGATCCGGTCGGATACCGTTTACCAGGCATTATGCGAGCTTTTCGTGGTAAGGGATGACGCTTGACGACTGACAGTTCTCTGATCTGGGACGACGGCGTGCTGGTCACCATCGACCAGCGTGGGCTGCCGCACGAGGTGCGCGAGCTCCGGCTGTCGACCGTCGATCAGGTCATCGACGCGATCCAGACGCTGGCGATTCGGGGCGCCCCGGCGATCGGGATCGCGGGCGCGTTCGGCGTGGTCCTGGGCACCGCGGCGCACACCCGCGACGGTGTCGTCGACGTGGCCGGGGCCGAGGCCGAGGCGGCGCGGATCGCCGCGGCCCGGCCCACCGCGGTGAACCTGGCCTGGGCGGTGCGCCGGGTGGTCACCAAGGTGCCCGCGGGCGCGGACGCGGTGCTCGCCGAGACCCTGGAGTTGCTCGCCGAGGACGGCCGGGTCAACCGGGCGGCCGCGACGCACGCCGCCGACCTGATCGAGCGCCTGCTGCCGGACCGGCCGCTGCGCCTGCTCACGCACTGCAACACCGGCCGACTGGCGACCAGCGCGTTCGGCACGGCGATCGGCGCGCTGCGGGTGCTGCACGAGCGCGGCCGGATCGCGGACGTGATCGTGGACGAGACCCGGCCGCTGCTCCAGGGCGCGCGCCTGACCACCTGGGAGCTGGCCGAGGCGGGGATACCGCACCGGCTCACCATGGATTCCGCCGCGGCCTGGGCGATGGCCACCGGCCAGGTCGACTGCGTGGTCGTCGGCGCGGACCGGATCACCGCCAACGGCGACGTCGCCAACAAGATCGGGACCTACGCGCTCGCCCTCGCGGCGCGCCACCACGGGATTCCGTTCGTCGTGGTCGCGCCCGAGTCGACGCGGGATCCGCGGATGGCGACCGGCGCCGAGATCGTCGTCGAGCAGCGGGCCGCCGCGGAGGTCACCGGATTCGGCGGCGTCGCCACCGCGCCCGCGGGCACCGAGGTGTTCAATCCCGCCTTCGACGTGACGCCCGCGCCGCTGGTCACGGCCGTGGTCACCGAGTCGGGCATCGTCTACGGCGGCGAGACGGCCGCCGAGGGCGCCGCGATCGCGAGTATCGCGCGCGAGCTCCACCAGCGCGGCTGGATGCCGGGCACGGCCGGCAACATCTCGGTCCGCACCGGAGATTCGGCCGTGGTCACCGGCAGCGGGCTGGCCAAGGGCGAACTCACCGCGGACGACATGGTGACCGTCGCGATCGCGACCTCCCGGCCGCGCGCCGGACAGCGGCGCACCCCCTCCGCGGAGACCACCATCCACACCGCGATCTACTGCAGCACCGACGCGCGCGCCGTGGTACACATCCATCCCCCGTACGCGACAACGCTTTCCACGCAGGTGGGTGCGCGCGATCAGCTGATCATGTTGCGGATCAGCGACTTCGAGCTGATCAAGGGGCTCGGCGGTACCGACACCATCGACATCCCCGTGTTCCCGAACTGGGCCGATGTCCCCCGCATCGGCGCGGACATCCAGCGCTACCTGGCCGCACACCCGGATGCCCCGCCGGTCTTGGGCATCGCGGGCCACGGCATCACCACATGGGGGGACAATCTTTCCAGGGCCCGCGATCGCGCCGAATGCTTGGAGGCGCTGTGTGAGCTGGTGACCCGGACCGGCAGGCAGCACGCGTACGACCCGCCCGCCTCGCTCCCAGAGATTGGATAAGACAATGACTTTGCTACAGGTAATGGCCGCCACCGACGCCGCCGACGTCAAGGTCCGCACCACCGACGACGCCGTGATCGCCGCCGAATTGGGCAAGCGCGGCATCACTTTCGAGCACTGGCCGACGCTGGAGAACGTCTCCACCATCCCCTCGGACGAACTGCTGGCCGAATACGCCGAGCGCATCGCGGCCCTGAACGCCTCGGGCCGCTACCGCCACATCGATATCGCCCGCATCCACCCCGACGAGTCCAACCCGGAGTGGCCGGCCATCGCCGCGGGCGCCCGCGCGAAGTTCCTCGACGAGCACCGCCACGCCGAGGACGAGGTCCGCTTCTTCGCCGCCGGCCGCGGCTGCTTCTACCTGCACATCGGTGACGAGGTGCTGGCCACGGTGTGTGAGGCGGGCGACCTGGTCTCGGTGCCGGCGGGCACGCTGCACTGGTTCGACATGGGCACCCGGCCCGATTTCGTCGCGGTGCGGTTCTTCGAGGAGGAGGACGGCTGGGTCGGCGACTTCACCGGCGACAAGATCAGCTCCGGGTTCCCGACGCTCGACGAGTTGCTGGCGGCTCGATGAAGGCCCTTGTCGTCGATATCGAGGGCACGACCAGTCCGACCAGCTCAGTGCGCGAGGACCTGTACGGGTATACCCGCGCCCGGCTGCCGGAGTGGCTGGCCGGCAACGCCGAAGGCGCGGCGGCCCCGGTGATCGCGGGCACCCGCGCGCAGGCCGGACGGCCCGGCGCGGATCCGGCGGAGGTCGCCGAAATCCTGCGTGGCTGGCTGGATTCCGACGTGAAGGCCGAAGCGCTGAAGACCGCGCAGGGCTTCATCTGCGCGGAAGGCTTCCGCGCCGGGGCGCTGCACGGGGAGTTCTTCCCGGATGTCGCGCCCGCGCTCGCGCGCTGGCACGCCGCCGGGCTGCGCCTCTACGTCTATTCGTCGGGATCGGTTCGCAATCAACAGGATTGGTTCGAATTCGCCCGCGGCGCGACGCTGAGCCCGCTGATCAGCGGGTATTTCGACCTGTCCACCGCGGGCCCGAAGCGCGAGGCCGGGTCCTACGACAAGATCGCCGGCGCGATCGGCGTCGAACCGGCCTCGATCCTGTTCCTGTCCGACCACCCGGACGAACTCGACGCCGCGGTGGCGGCGGGCTGGTCGGCGATCGGCGTGCACCGGGCGGGCGAGCCCAACCCGGCGCGGCCGCCGCATCACTGGGTCGATACGTTCGCGGACGTCCACCCCGCCTGATCCCAGGCGGGGTGGCGGCGGGTTCTAGGCCGTGGGCGACATGCCGGGCTGGCGAACCCCGAGGAAGAACTGCATCCGGTTGGGATGGTTGGTGGAATCCACGCGGAACATCTGCACCGACAGCTTGTAGGTCTCCCCCGTGTTCGGGTTGCGCAGCTGCATGTCGGGGGTCTCCCGGCCGTAGGCAGTACCGCCGGCGGCCCACATGCTGCGGAAGTCGGCGTAGCCGCCGAGTTCCTCGAGCAGCGAGGTGGACCAGGCGGTATCGCCGGTCTGGCCGATCAGGCCGCGCAGCCAGTTCACGGTGAGCCCGGCCTCGCGCTCCCACTCGACCATGACCCGCTTGGACATCTCGTTGCCGAAGAACCAGCGCAGCACGTTCACGTCCTCGACCAGGCCGGGGAACATGTCGGCGTAGACATCGTTGCAGGACAGCACATTCCAGCGGGTATCGATGTAGCTGGCGGCGTTGGGCCGGTGCACCAGCAGGCCGTGGCGCATGTCCGCGCCGATATCGGAGCGCAGTTTCTCGACGCTGGGGAACGCGTCTTCGACCAGGCCGGCGAGATCGTAGAGATGTCTGCGCTCGACGGGTAACAACGGCCGGATGCCGTCCAGGTAGCCGATGAGCGCGTCCACCACGGCGCGGGTGGGATGTTCGCGGTCGCCGCCTTCGAGGTGGGTGATGTAGCTGGCGCTCACCCCTGCGGCGAAGGCCAGTTTCTCCCGGGACATGTGCCGCTCGTCCCGCAGCTTGCGGAGCAGGCCGCCGAAACTCGGCGGCCGTAGTAGGTGTTCGTCGGCGGTGTCGGTCGTTTTGCGTGGCACAGCACTGGCTCCTTCAGCTAGACGCGGCGACAGCTTTCTCGATCCGGCGGACCCGGGTGTCCGGCCGTTTGGCCTCGGTGATCGCGGCGACCAGTTGGCGCCGGTCGGTATAGGACAGCTGGTCGAAACCGGCGCGGACGCCGGCGGCTTGCAGGGCGGCGCCCAGGTCGTCCGGGATCTCGACCGTGCGTTCGGCGGTGTCGGGCGCGACGGTGACGACGACGACATCGCCGGGCTCCTTGCCGAGTTCGGCGCGGATGTCCTTACGCATGCCCAGGCACGGGCCGGCCCCCATGGTCACGATGGAGCCGCGGTACTCGATGCCGTCGAAGGTGGACCGGACCTTGATCCGGCCACCGCCGCCGAGCGCAGCGAGGATCCCGGCCGGGACGGGCACGTACGCACCACCGCCCGCACCCGCCTCGATCGTCGCTTCGAACCGATGCATGAATGCAGAATAATCTGCCCGGCTCGAATATTCGGCAAACCTGGAGCTAATAGATAGAAGATCGATAAACTCGCCCTCCGGGCCGGGCGATTACCACGCCCCCGGCATGCCGCCGATGCGCCCGAACCGACCTCGCGGTTGTGTTAACAAATATTAAGCGGTGGAGAACCCCCGGTTTCCAAAGTTTCACCGCCAAGCCCCCGAAACAGCTGCCGGACGCCGCGTTTGACCCGGTCAGCATGCGTATAGCCTGGTCGCATCGATGTCTGGCGAGTTTCGCCGCAACCGCGCAGTGACCGGTGTGTTGCGCCGTGCTCACAACGCACAGACCGCCCCCGCGAGCTGTGAGAGAATCATTTGGCCGCGCGCCCAAGCCTCCTTACAGTCGGTGCCAACAGCCCGATTCACTCACCCGAAGGGGCGTCGTGGTTAATTCTGCAAGCCTGCCCTCCGCCGCCGCCGGTGATGCCTTGCTCAAGCTGGGTAGATATTTTCAGCGCGGCGAGATCTCCGCGGATCACCGCAGCCTGCACCAGGTCGGCGGTCGCGGCGCCGACGAGTTCTATCGCGATCGCTGGGCGCACGACAAGGTGGTGCGCTCCACCCACGGCGTCAACTGCACCGGATCCTGCTCCTGGAAGATCTACGTCAAGGACGGCGTGATCACCTGGGAATCGCAGCAGACCGACTACCCCTCGGTCGGCGCGGACAAGCCCGAGTACGAACCGCGCGGCTGCCCGCGCGGCGCGTCGTTCTCCTGGTACACGTATTCGCCTGCGCGCGTGCGGTATCCGTATGTGCGCGGCGTGCTGCTGGAGCTCTACCGCGACGCCAAGGCGCGGTTCAAGGACCCGGTGCTGGCCTGGGAATCCATCGTCGAGGACCCGGAGCAGGCCACGCGCTACAAGTCCGCGCGCGGCAAGGGCGGGTTCGTGCGGGCCGAATGGTGGGAGGCCGCCGAGATCGCCGCCGCCGCACATGTGCACACCATCAAGAAGTACGGGCCGGACCGGGTGGCGGGGTTCTCCCCCATTCCGGCGATGTCGATGGTCAGCCACGCCGTCGGCGCCCGATTCATCTCGCTGCTCGGCGGCTCGATGCTCTCGTTCTACGACTGGTACGCCGACCTGCCGGTGGCCTCGCCGCAGGTCTTCGGCGATCAGACCGACGTGCCGGAGTCGGCGGACTGGTTCGACGCGGGCTACCTGATCATGTGGGGTTCGAACGTGCCGGTCACCCGGACGCCGGACGCGCACTACATGACCGAGGCGCGCTATCGCGGGCAGAAGGTCGTGGTGGTCTCCCCCGACTACGCCGACAACACCAAGTTCGCCGACGAGTGGGTGGCCGCGCGGCCGGGCACCGACGCGGCGCTGGCCATGGCGATGGGCCACGTGATCCTGCGCGAGTTCTTCGTCGAGCGGCAGACGCCGCGATTCCTGGAGTACATCAAGCAGTACACCGACCTGCCCTACCTGGTCTGCCTGGACGATCCGCAGGGCTGGGACGCCGAGGGCAACTACCACCACGACGGCGCGCTGGCCGGAAAGTTCCTGACCGCCGCGGATCTGGGCGCCACCGACGAGACCGCCGCGCACAAGCCGGTACTGCTCGACGCGGCCGGTCAGCCGGTGGTGCCCAACGGCTCACTGGGACACCGGTTCACGGCGGCGGACGCGGGCAAGTGGAACCTGGACCTGGAAGGCGTCGACCCGCTGCTGACGCTGCACGGCACCGAAGGCGCGGAAACCCTCGCGGTGCGGCTGCCGCGCTTCGACACCGACACCGCCGGTGTCGTGCTGCGCGGCGTGCCCGTGCGCACGGTCGCGGGGCGACGGGTGACCACCGTGTTCGACCTGCTGCTCGCGCAGTACGGCGTGGCCCGCGAGGGCCTGCCCGGTGACTGGGCGACCGGCTACGACGACGCGTCCCAGCCCTACACACCCGCCTGGCAGGAGGCCATCACCGGCGTGCCGCGGCAGCAGGCGATCCGGATCGCGCGCGAATTCGCCGACAACGCCGACCGTTCCGGCGGCCGGTCGATGATCCTGATGGGCGCGGGCACCAATCACTGGTTCCACTCCGATCAGATCTACCGGGCGTTCTTCACCCTCACGCTGCTCACCGGCTGCCAGGGCGTGAACGGCGGCGGCTGGGCGCATTACGTCGGCCAAGAGAAGTGCCGCCCGGTAACCGGCTGGGCCACACTGGCTTTCGGGCTCGACTGGCAGCGGCCACCGCGGCAGATGCAGGGCACGGTGTTCTGGTATCTGACCAACGACCAGTGGCGCTACGACCCGTTCACCTCGCAGTCGTTCGCCTCGCCGCTGGGCAAGGGCGTCTTCGCCGGCCGCACCGCGGCCGACAACATCGCGCTGGCCAGCCGGCTCGGCTGGATGCCGAGCTACCCGACGTTCAACCGCAACCCGCTCGACCTCGCCGACGAGGCCGAGGCCGCGGGCAAGTCCGCGGCCGACCACGTGGTGGACGGGCTGAAGTCCGAGGAATTGCGTTTCGCCTGTGAGGATCCCGACGCACCGGAGAACTTTCCGCGCGTGCTGACCGTGTGGCGCGCGAACCTGCTCGGCTCCTCCGGCAAGGGCAACGAGTACTTCCACAAGCACCTGCTCGGCGCGGACTCCAACGTGCAGACCACCGACGACACCGGCATCCGGCCGCAGGAGCTGGTGTGGCGCGAGGAAGCACCCACCGGCAAGCTGGATCTGCTGCTGTCGCTGGACTTCCGGATGACCAGCACCACGCTGTTCTCCGATATCGTGCTGCCCGCCGCGACCTGGTACGAGAAGCACGACCTGTCCTCCACCGACATGCACCCGTTCGTGCACGCCTTCTCCCCCGCGATCTCACCGCCCTGGGAGGCCAAGACCGATTTCGACGCCTTCCACCGGATCGCGCGCGGTTTCTCCTGGATGGCCGAAAAACACCTGGGCAAGCGCAAGGACATCGTCGCGGTGCCGTTGCAGCACGATTCGCCGGACGCTCTGGCACAGGCCGGCGGGCGCGTGCTGGACTGGAAAGCCGGTGAGTGCGAACCGATTCCGGGCAAGACGATGCCGAAGATCGTGGTGGTGGAACGGGACTACCCGAACATCGCCGAGAAGATGGCGGCGCTCGGGCCGCTGGTGGAAAAGCTCGGCCTCACCACCAAGGGCATCACCACCTACCCGGAGAAAGAGATCGGCTACCTCGCCGGTGTGAACGGCACCGTGGTTTCCGGTGTGGCACAGGGCCGTCCGTCGCTGGCCAAGGACACCCACGCCGCCGAGACCATCCTGGCGCTGTCGGGCACCACCAACGGCCGGCTGGCCGTGGCGGGTTTCGAAGCGCTGGAACGGCGCACCGGGACCGAGCTGGCGGACCTGGCCGCCGAGCACGAGGGCAAACAGGTCACCTTCAAAGACACGCAGGCACGGCCGGTTCCGGTGATCACCTCCCCGGAGTGGTCCGGCAGCGAGACCGGTGGCCGGCGCTACTCGCCGTTCACCATCAACACCGAGCGGTTGAAGCCCTGGCACACCCTGACCGGCCGTCAGCACTTCTACCTCGACCATGACTGGATGATCGAACTCGGCGAACAGCTGCCGATCTTCCGGCCGCCGCTGGACATGACCGCACTGTTCAGCGAGCCCGGCGTGGGCGCTGTCGGCGAGAACGGCGTCACCGTGCGGTATCTGACGCCGCACTCCAAGTGGTCGATCCACTCCGCCTACCAGGACAACCTGCACATGCTCACGCTGTCGCGGGGCGGGCAGTCGATCTGGATGTCGGAGAAGGACGCCGCGAAAATCGGTGTCGCGGACAACGACTGGATCGAGGCGATCAACCGCAACGGCATCGTCGTGGCCCGCGCCATCGTCTCGCACCGCATGCCCGAGGGCACGGTGTTCATGTACCACGCCCAGGACCGGGCCGTGGACGTCCCGCGCATCGAAGGAGCGGCGGATACCAAGGCCGGCAAGGGCAAACGCGGCGGTATCCACAACGCGCTGACCCGCATCATGATCAAGCCCTCGCACCTCATCGGCGGGTACGCCCAGCAGTCCTTCGCGCTGAACTACCACGGCCCCACCGGAAATCAACGCGACGAGGTCACCACGATTCGTAGACGCTCGCAGAAGGTGGAGTACTAGTTATGCGTGTTATGGCTCAAATGGCCATGGTGATGAACCTCGACAAGTGCATCGGCTGCCACACCTGCAGTGTCACCTGTAAGCAGGCCTGGACCAATCGCGGTGGCACCGAGTACATCTGGTTCAACAATGTGGAAACCCGTCCGGGACAAGGCTATCCGCGCCAGTACCAGGATCAGGAGAAGTGGAAGGGCGGCTGGACGCTCACCAAACGCGGCAAGCTGACCCTGAAGTCGGGCTCGCGGATGAAGCGGCTGCTCAATATCTTCGCCAACCCCGATATGCCCACGGTGGCGGACTATTACGAGCCCTGGAGCTACGACTACGACAACCTGCTGTCCAGCCCGGCCACCGACACCGTGCCGGTGGCGCGGCCGAAATCGCTGATCACCGGCGAGGATACGCAGATCACCTGGGGCGCCAACTGGGACGACGACCTCGGCTCCGGCCCGGAGCAGGTGGGCAAGGACCCGCTGCTCGGGCGGCTCTCGGACAAGGTGAAACTGGAGTTCGAAGAGACCTTCATGTTCTACCTGCCGCGTATCTGCGAGCACTGCCTGAACCCCGCGTGCGCGGCCGCCTGCCCCTCCGGTGCGATCTACAAGCGCGCCGAGGACGGCATCGTGCTGGTGGACCAGGACAAGTGCCGCGGCTGGCGCCAGTGCGTCACCGCCTGCCCGTACAAGAAGATCTACTTCAACCACAAGACCGGCAAGGCCGAGAAGTGCACGTTCTGCTATCCGCGCGTGGAAGTGGGCATTCCGACGGTGTGCTCGGAGACCTGCGTCGGGCGGCTGCGCTACATCGGCGTCATGCTCTACGACGCGGACAAGGTGCAGGAAGCGGCCTCGGTCACCGACACCCGGGATCTCTACCCCTCGCAACTCGGAGTGTTCCTGAACCCGCACGATCCGCGGGTCGTCGCCGAGGCCGAACGGGCGGGCATCTCGCCGGAATGGATCGAGGCCGCGCAGAACTCGCCGTGCTACAAGCTGATCGTCGACTACCAGATCGCCTTGCCGCTGCATCCGGAATACCGCACCATGCCGATGGTCTGGTACGTGCCGCCGCTGTCGCCGGTGGTCGACGTGCTCTCCGAGACCGGGCACGACGGTGAGGACGCGCGAAACCTGTTCGGCGCCATCGACGCCCTGCGCATTCCGGTGGAATACCTGGCCGAACTCTTCACCGCCGGTGAGGTGGGCCCGGTCCGGGCCGCGTTGCAACGGCTGGCCGGAATGCGCGCGTTCATGCGGTCGGTGAACCTCGGCGTGGAGCCCGATCCCTCGATCGCGCCGAACGTGCGGCTCGAGCCCGAGGAGATCGAGGCCATGTACCGGTTGCTGGCGATCGCGAAATACGAAGACCGGTATGTGATTCCGAACGGGGCCGGTTCCGAGGCGCACCAGCTGGACGCGCTCGCCACCGGGTGCAGCCTGGACACCGACGGCGGGCCCGGCATGACCGCGTTCGATCAGATGGTGGAGAAGTTCCATCTCACCGACACCAATGGTGCTGCGCCGGAGGAGAAGTCGGGGCGGATCAATCTGCTGAATTGGGATGGGAAGAGCACCAGTGGCCTATTGCCGACCGCAGGGGGGTCGGGCAACGGCAACGGAAGCAACGGCAGCAACGGCGCTGCCGCGAACGGTACGACGATCCCGGCCGGCAACGGCGCCGGGCCGGGGTCGCCGTCCGTCACTGTCAACGGGGTAGCGCAATGAGTCTGCTGAAAGTGCGGCGCCGGCCCGAGCCGGCGATCCCGGTCTCCGAGCACCAGCGGCGGCTGATCTGGCGGCTGGCGGCGCTGCTGCTGGACTATCCCGACGAGCGGGCGCTGGCGATGCTCGACCAGCTCGACAGTGCGGCAACGGGTTTGCCCGATCATGTGCGGCCACTGTTCGCCGGACTGCTGGACCACCTGCGGGCGACGCCGCCGCTGGAACTGGCCGCGTCCTACGTCGAGACCTTCGACCTGCGCCGCCGCGCCAGCCTGCACCTGACGTACTACGCCTACGGTGACACCCGTAAGCGCGGCATGGCGCTGCTGCGGTTCAAGCACGCCTATAAGCACGCGGGCGTGGAACTCGGCGACCACGAACTGCCGGACCACCTGCCGGTGCTGCTGGAATTCGCGGCGACGGTCGATCCGATCGGCGGTGAACGCCTGCTCGGCGAGCACCTGCCGGTCGTCGAACTACTGCGACTGTCGCTGTCCGACACCGGATCTCCCTACGCCGGGATCCTCGGCGCCGTCGTGGCGACGCTGCCGCCGCTGACCACCGCCGACCGCCGCAAGATCGCCGAACTCGCCGCCCAGGGCCCGCCCGACGAGGAGGTCGGCCTCGACCCCTTCAGCATGGACCCCGCCCTGTTCGACACCGCCGGAGGCCGTCGATGAACTTCGTCCCGCACCTGCCCACGGAGCTGTGGCTGATCCTTCCCTACGTGGCGTTCACCTCGTTCGTGCTCGGCCACATCTGGCGCTATCGCAACGACCAGTTCGGCTGGACCACCAGGTCTTCGCAGATCTACGAGAGCCGGCTGCTGCGCCTGGGCAGCCCGCTGTTCCACTTCGGCATGGTCGGCGTGTTCGGCGGGCACGTGCTCGGTGTGCTCATCCCGGAGTCCTGGACCGCGGCCGTCGGGATCTCCGAGCACACCTATCACGTCATCGCCGTCGGCGCGGGATCGGTTGCGGGCCTCGCGGTGCTGGCCGGCGTGGGCATCCTGCTGTATCGCCGCGTCACCACGGTCGCGGTGCGCAAGGCGACCACCGGCAACGACAAGCTGATGTACCTGCTGCTGACCGCCGCCCTGGTCACCGGGTTGCTCAACACCTGGGGCAGCAACCTGCTGTGGGGCACCTACAACTATCGCGAGACCGTATCCCCCTGGTTCCGTAGCCTTTTCACGCTCAACCCGGAGCCGGAGCTGATGGTCGGCACGCCGTGGACCTTCCAGGCGCACGGCCTGGTCGTCCTGGCCCTGCTCGGCATGTGGCCCTACACCCGCCTGGTGCACATGTTCAGCGCGCCCATCGGCTACCTGACCCGGCCCTACATCGTCTACCGCGCCAAGGAATCCAACGCGCCCGACACCCGGCGCTATGCCCGCGCCTGGGACGCCCCGGTCACCCCGGAACGCTGGCGCTCGTAACGAGCGGATCCGCCCATACCCCGGCCGGAGTGTGGGCGGATTCCGTATTCGCTTGTCACGCGTGGTCGTAGGCGTCCTGCAGCGTCTTCGTGTCGATCTTCGACATCGACCGCAGCGCGGCGGCGACCGCGGCGGTCTTCGCCGGATCCGTACCGGCCATCAGCTGCATCAGCACCGACGGCGCCACCTGCCAGCTCAATCCGAAGCGATCGGTCAGCCAGCCGCACGGCCCCGGCGCGCCGCCCTCGACCAGCGCGTCCCACAGCCGATCGAGCTCCTCCTGGGTGTCCACGATCAGCTGGATCGAGGCCGCGTCGGTCAGCGGATGCCCCGGCCCGCCGTTCATCAGCGTGACGCGCTGCCCGTCCAGCTCGAGATCCACGATGAACGCGGACCCGTCGGCCTGGCGCGTGATGCCCAGCACCCGCGAGTTCGGAACGATCTCGGCGTACCGCTGCCCGGCCTCCTCGGCGGCGGATTCGAACCAGAAAAACGTGGTGACGGTCATGATGTGCTCCTTGGGTGTGTGTTTTCCGACCTGCTGTCACCCATAGGTCGGAGCCGATCCCCGGCCTTCGACACATCTCCCCGAAATCTTCGAAGAATCTTTTTTCGGCGCTGAAAGTAGGCTCTCACCTGTGGCATCAGGATTCGACTGGGACGAAATGCTCGCGTTCCTGCGGCAGGCCCGGTTCGAGGATCTGCTCCTGCCCTGCCATCTCGATCGGGATCGGCCGATCCCGCTGGCCGCGCCGTGGTTCTTCACCGCCTACCTCGCGACCGACCTCGGCTATCTACAGGTGCGGATGTCCGACGATCACGGCAGTCTGCTGCTCAGCGTCACCCCCGAGGTGGTGCCGGAGGAAGACTGGGTACAGGACGATAACGAGTTGATCCTGTGCAGCATCGAGACCCAGCTCCTCGGCAGCGTGCTGCCGGCCCGGTGCACGGGGCTGCGGTACTGGACCAACGGCGAGTCCGACCTCGCGCGCGGCCGGATCCGGTGCCTGGAGCTGTCCTTCGGCGACCAGACGCAGCTCGTCCTGGACGCCATGCGAATCGACGGCATTCGGATGGGCACCGCCGGCGATGCGGAGCGCTGGCTCGACGACATGGCCGGCGGGCCCAACACGGTGCACGAGTGGCGCCGCTGAAGAAGCGCTACTTCTGCTTCGGCGGCAGGGAGCGGGCGTAGGCGACGCCGTGGGCGATCCACTGGGCGAGGGCGGTGTCCTCGGTGAGGCCCTGCGAAGTGACGCGGAGCCAGCCGTGCGCCTCACGGCCGCCCATCACCATGATCTCGACGAAGTCGGCCTCGAGCAGGTCGTCTTCGACTTCACGGCTGACGCGGACCAGGAGGCCGCCCTTGCCGCTGGCGGCGACGGCCATGTTGCCGTGGATCAGAAACGCCAGACCGCCGAACATCTTCTTCTCGGCCAGGTGCGGGCCGGGCTCGATCAGCTCCCGGATCCGCTCGGCCAGCTCTTCGTCGTATGCCATAGCTCAGTGTGGACCAGGGCACCGACAAGTCATGAGGCCGAGCGCGTCCGGACCAGGTGGCGCGCGGCGGCGCGGTAGCGGTCGGCGAGCAGCCGGACGACGGCCGGGTGCACGCCGATGGGTTCGGCGACGCCGTCCGCGCCCGCGTCGTGCAGGCGCTGCTGGAACAGGCCCTGTGCCAGCAGGTAGGAGGCGATGAACACGCGTCCGCTGCCCGCGGCGCGCAGCTCGGCCACGACCTCCGGGACGCGTGGCGCGCCCGTGGCGACATAACCGATGCGGACCGGCGCGCCGAGCTGCTCGGTGAGCAGGGCGGCGGCCCGCCGGACGTCGTGCCGGGCCCGGGCGTCCGAGGAGCCCGCGGCCGCGAAGACGACCGCGTCACCGCGCCGCCAGCCCGCCGCCCGCAGGCGCAACGCCATGATCCGGGCCAGCGCCGGATCGGGGCCCATGGCCGGGGTGACGACCACGGCCGGATGTGAGCTCTCCGCGACCTCGCGCGGCACGTCCTGATAGACGTGATAACCCGAGGCCAAGAACGCCGGAACTACCACGGCGGGAACGGCTTCCCCGTCGGCGTCCAGCCCGCGCAGGACCTCGGCCGGCGACGGGCCGAGCACGTCGACGAACGCCGTGCGCACCGCGGTGGCGGCGCCCAATTCGGCGGCCACCGCCTCGGCGAGCGCGGCGATCATCTCGACGCCGCGCGCGCTGCGGGTACCGTGCGCCACCAGCACCAGCGCCGGGGTACTCACCAGGTCCCCAGCGTCTGGGCGTAGCGCGGCGCGCGCAGCGGACTGGCGATGCCGTGCGCACGGGGCGCGGGCACCTCCGGCCGCACATTGTCATCGGCGCATTCGGCCGCGTCGAGCGCGAGCCGATAGCCCCGCTTCACCACGGTCTGAATGGCTTTCGGGGTGCCGAGGCCGGCCCGCAGGCGGGCGATCGCGGTTTCCACGGCATGCGTGTCGTCGCCACCGCCGGGCAGTGCGGCCAGCAGGTCCTCCCGGGACACCACGCGACCGGGCTGGCGCGCGAGCGACCGCATCAGCGCCATCGGCGCGGGCGCCAGCTGGCGCACCGTCCCGTCGACGACGACACACGCGCCACGCACGCTGAGGTGATGGCCCGCGGCCTGAATCCGGTTGGCGCGCCGGGGAAGTTCCTCGGCGACGTGCCGCGCCAGCGCGCCCAGCCGGGCCCGGCCCGGCATCGAGGTCGCCACGCCGAGCTCTTCCAGCGGCGCCGCGGTGATCGGGCCGACGCAGGCGGGCAGCACCCGCCCGCGCAGGGCGTGCAGCACGCCCTCCAGGAGCCCGGTTTCCTTGGCGCGCATCAGAAGTGAGGCCACCGCGGGGGCACTGGTGAAGGTCACGCAGTCCAGGTTGGCGGTGACGATCGCCTCGATCAGCTGATCCATCGGACCCTGATCTTCCGGCGGCGTCCACCGGTACACCGGCACCGGCACGACATCCGCACCGGCACAGCGCAATACCTCACAGAAGTCCGGAACCGGCTCCCATTCGGTGGTGGCGCCGTGCAATTGGACGGCGATGCGCACGCCCTCCACGCCCTCGGCGAGCAGATGGTCGAGCACCTCGGCGGAGGACTCCGAGGCCGGCGACCACTCCTCGCGCAGTTCGGCGGCGCGGATGGCGCCCTTGGCCTTCGGGCCGCGGGCCAGCATCCGGGTCGAGGCCAGGGTGGCGCGCAGTTCCTCGGCCAGCCCCCAGCCTTCGGCGGCTTCCATCCAGCCGCGGAAGCCGATGCCGGTGGTGGCCACCGTGATCTGCGGCGGCTGCTCGACGAGCCGGCGAGTGACCCGCTCCAGCTCGGTGTCGTCGGCCAGCGGAATGATCCGGATGGCCGGGGCGGAGACGATATTCGCGCCGCGGCGGGTCAGCAGCGTGCCGAATTCCTCGGCGCGCCGGGCCGCGGTGATGCCGATGGTGAAACCGGCCAGACACGCACCCTGATCGGGGGCGGTCATGGGGCTTCCGCCGGGTTGTTGGAGACCGACACGATGCCGTCGTCCACGCGCACGGCGTAGACCGGCAGCGCGGCGCTCGCGTCGTCCAGGCAGCGCCCGTCCAGCAGCGAGAACGCCTGCTTCAGCAGCGGTGAGGCCACGACGGGCACACCGCCGCGGTCACCGACGAGTCCGCGGGACATCACCGCCGCGCGTCCGAAGGGGTCGATATTGCCGACGGCGTAGAGAACACCGTCGGTGTGCAGGAACAGGGCGGCCTGCTGGCCACCTCTCAGCAACACCGCAACGCCGCGGCCGGGAATCAGGTAGTCGAAGCGGCAGGCCTGCGTCCACCCAGCGGTGGTAGCTGGGGCAATGCCGGGTGTATCGATCACGGTCATCGGTGTCATCCTCCAAACGCCTTACCCATTGGTACCGGCGTCCTGTTTCTATGCGGTTAAGCGGTCATTTCCCAGGCGTAGCGGCCGGGAACTGCGGTGTGCCCAACAGCACAGGAACCTTCCGCTCGCCGCTGTCGTCGAAGGAGATCGTCGGATCGGCCTCCGCGGGGGCGTTGACGAAGGACACGAAGCGCGACAACTTCTGCTCGTCGTCGAGCACCGCGGCCCACTCGTCACGGTAGCCATCGACATGCTGAGCCATCGCCGCCTCCAGATCCGCGGCGATGCCGAGGCTGTCTTCGCAGACGACCTGCTTCAGATAATCCAGGCCGTTCTCCAGCGCTTCCTGCCACGGCGCGGTGCGCTGCAAACGATCAGCGGTGCGGATGTAGAACATCAGGTAGCGGTCGATGTAGCGGATCAGCGTCTCGTCGTCGAGCTCACCGGCCAGCAGCACCGCGTGCTTGGGCGTCAGGCCGCCGTTGCCGCCGACGTAGAGGTTCCAGCCGTTCTCGGTGGCGATCACGCCGACGTCCTTGCCGCGCGCCTCGGCGCACTCGCGCGCGCAACCCGACACCGCCAGCTTCAGCTTGTGCGGGGAACGCAAACCGCGGTAACGCTTTTCGAGCAGCACCGCCATGCCGACCGAGTCCTGCTGCCCGTAGCGGCACCAGGTGGAGCCGACGCAGGACTTCACCGTGCGCAGCGACTTGCCGTAGGCGTGACCGGATTCCATGCCCGCCTCGACCAGCCGCTTCCAGATCGGCGGCAACTGCTCCACGCGCGCGCCGAACAGGTCGATCCGCTGACCGCCGGTGACCTTCACATACAGGCCGAATTCCTTGGCCACCTCGCCGATGGTGATGAGCTGCTCGGCGGTGACCTCGCCGCCGGGCATCCGCGGCACCACCGAGTAGGTGCCGTTCTTCTGCAGGTTGGCCAGGAAGTGATCGTTGGTGTCCTGCAGCGCGGCCTGCTCGCCGTCCAGGATGTGCTCGCTGGAGGTGGAGGCCAGGATGGAGGCGACGGTCGGCTTGCAGATATCGCAGCCGGATCCCTTGCCGTGCTTGGCGATCAGCTCGGAGAAGGTGCGGATGCCGGTGGACTGCACGGTGTGGAACAGCTCGGCGCGGGACTGGGAGAAGTGCTCACACAGCGACTTGGAGACCGCGACACCGGACTGCTCCAGCAGCTTCTTGAGCATGGGAACGCAACCGCCGCACGAGGTTCCGGCGTTGGTGCAGCTCTTGATGCCCGGCACGTCGCAGGCGCCCTCGGCGATGGCGCCGCAGATCGAACCCTTGGAAACGTTGTTGCAGGAGCAGATCTGAGCGTCGTCGGGCAGCGCGTCCGCGCTGAGTTCCGCGCCGGCCGGAGAGATCAGCGTGGCCGGATCGGCCGGCAGCGGCGACCCGACCAGCGGGCGCAGCGCCGCGTAGGCCGACGCGTCGCCGACCAGGATGCCACCGAGCAGGGTCTGCGCGTCGTCGGAGACAACGAGTTTCGCGTAGGTGCCCTTGGCGGCGTCGTGCAGCACCACCGACAGCGCGCCCTCGGTGCTGCCGAAGGCGTCACCGAAGCTGGCCACGTCCACGCCGAGCAGTTTCAGCTTGGTCGACAGGTCCGCGCCCGGGAATTCGCCCGCGCCGCCGAGCAATCGGTCCGCCACGATCTCGGCGGTGGTGTAGCCCGGGGCGACCAGGCCGTAGCAGACGCCCTCGATCGCGGCGACCTCGCCGACGGCGTAGATGTTCGGATCGGAGGTCCGCAGCCCCAGGTCGGTGATCACACCGCCGCGCGGGCCCACTTCCAGGCCGGCGTCGCGGGCGATCTGGTCCCGCGGGCGGATACCGGCGGCGAAGACCACCACCGCGGCGCGGACCGCGGTCTCGTTGGACAGGGTGACCTCGAGCCGTTCCGCGGCCGGGGCGTCCGGCAGCACCGCGATCGCCGAGGTGCCGACGCCGGTGTGCACGTGCAGGCCCAGATCGGTGACCAGCTTCTTCAGGATGGCGCCGCCGCCCTCGTCGACCTGCACCGGCATCAGCCGCGGCGCGAACTCCACCACGTGCGGGGTCATGCCGAGCAGGCGCAGCGCGTTGGCCGCCTCCAGGCCGAGCAGGCCGCCGCCGACCACGATGCCGACCGCGCCCGGACCGGCCGCCTCGGCCGCGGCCCGGATGCCGTCCAGGTCCGCCAGGGTGCGGTAGACGTAGCAGCCCGCCGAGTCGTGGCCGGGCACCGGCGGCACGAAGGCGTAGGACCCGGTCGCCAGCACCAGCGCGTCGTAGGCGAGCACCTCGCCGGCCGACGTGGTGACCTTGCGGGTGGCCCGGTCGATGGTGTCGGCCCGCACGCCGAGGCGCAGGTCGACCAGCTCGTCGCCGTCGTAGGTGTTGCCTTGCAGGGCAAGGCCGTTCGGGTCCCAGGTGCCCACGTAGGAGGACAGGCCGACCCGGTCGTAGGCGGGCTGGGCCTCCTCGCTGAGCACGATGACCTGCCACTGCGCGGCCTCGTCGCGGGCACGCAGGGCTTCGACGAAGCGGTGCCCGACCATGCCATGGCCGACGACCACCGCGGTCTTGCGGGATTCGTTGTTCATGAGATGTCCTCCCTGGAGGGGGTCGGGTGTCAGGCGCGAGCCGACGAGGTGGTGGTTTCGGCCGCGAGGACCAGTGCTTCGGCCTCGGCGACGATGTCGGCTGGGTCTTTTTCGAGATCGGGGGCGACCGGGCGGCGCAGGAAGACCAGCCAGACCACCGCGGCGCAGGCCACGTAGAAGCCCATGAACACCACGAACGCGGTGGTCGCGGAGTTGGTCGAGGCGTAGGAGGAGCGCAGCACCAGGTTGATGCCGACGCCGCCCAGCGCGCCGATGGCGCCGACGAACCCGATCAGCGCGCCGGAGCAGTTCTGCGACCAGGCGGCCCGGGCGTTCTCGGACAGGTCCAGGCCGCGGGACTTGGCCTCGAAGACCGACGGGATGATCTTGGTGACCGCGCCGTTGCCGAGGCCCGAGAGCACGAACAGCGCGATGAAACCGATGACCAGCGCGACCATCGCGCCGCCGGAGGGGACGCCGCCGTTGCGGTCACCGAGCGAGCTGGCCGCCACCACCAGCACCGCGGCCGCCATCATGGCGCCGAAGACATAGAGGCTGACCTTGGAGCCGCCGATCCGGTCGGCCCACTTGCCGCCGTAGGGGCGGGCCAGCGAACCGAGCAGCGGGCCGATGAAGGCGATCTGCGCGGCATGCAGGGTGGCCTGCACCGCCGTATCGCCACCGGCCTTGAAGCTCAGTTGCAGCACCTGGCCGAAGGCGAAGCTGAAGCCGATGAACGACCCGAAGGTACCGATGTAGAGGAACGCGATCGCCCAGGACTGCGGCACCTTCAGCGCCGAGACCATGAAGGACAGGTCGGCCTGCTGGTTGGTCAGGTTGTCCATGAACAGCGCGGCGCCCAGGCCGGCGACCGCCACCGCGACCAGGTAGATCGCGCAGATCAGCGAGGCGTAGCCGTTGCCGAGGGTGGCGATGACCAGCAGGCCGATCAGCTGGATGACCGGCACGCCGATATTGCCGCCGCCCGCGTTCAGGCCGAGTGCCCAGCCCTTGAGCCGCTGCGGGTAGAAGGCGTTGATATTGGTCATCGAGGAGGCGAAGTTGCCGCCGCCGAAGCCGGCGAACGCCGCCACGATCAGGAAGGTGGTGTACGAGGTGCCCGGCTGATTGACGAAGTACAGCGTGAGCAGCGTCGGGATGAGCAGCAGCAGCGCGGAGAAGACGGTCCAGTTGCGCCCGCCGAACCGGGCGGTGGCCACGGTGTAGGGGATGCGCAGCACCGCGCCGGTCAGCGTCGGCACCGCCATCAGGAAGAACTTGCCCGCCGCGTCGATGCCGTACTTGTCGGTGGGCATGAACAGCACCATCACCGACCAGATCGACCACACCGAGAATCCGACGTGCTCGGCCACCACGGACCAGATCAGGTTGCGCTTGGCGATGTGCTTGCCGCCGGCTTCCCAGGCGGTGACATCCTCGGCATCCCAGTGCTCGATGTTGCGGTTACGCGTCAGCGTGCTCAACAAGGGCCCTCCCAATTTCGGTTAGGCCCAACGGTAGGAAATTGGTATTGCCGAAATGCTGCCCTGAATTGCCGCTAAATCAACGGTTGCTCACGTGTGCCCGACGGGCCGGGTGAGTTCCGCTCGAATGTTTCCGCTGTGTGTCACAACGATTTCCGTGGGTGAACAAGACCCGACATCGACGAGAAAGACCCGTGAGGTGTGACGCGCACCATCATGCGGTCACGCCACACGGGCCGCAACTCGAATCAGTTCCAGGTGTCCTCGAGCATTTGCGGCTTGCACGCCTTCCACGCTCCGGCCAGCAGCACCAGCACCGCGACGACGAGCATCGCGAACGGGGCGCCCCACCCGCCGGTGGCGGTGTGCAGCATGCCGAACAGCAGCGGGCCCGAGCACGCGATGGCGTAACCGACGCCCTGCGCGAAGCCCGACAGCGCGGCCGAACCGCGCGGGCTGCGGGTGCGCATGTTGATCAGCGTGAGCACCATCGGGAAGGTGCTCGGGCCCAGGCCCAGCAGCACCACCCAGAGCAGCGGCACGCTCATCGGCGCGATCAGCAGACCCGCGAAGGAGACGAAGAAGCAGGCGGCGAAGGCCAGCACGAACGGGAACGGGTTGCGCACCTTGGCCACCAGCGTCGGCGCGGTGAACGCCGCCGACAGACCGACCAGCGCGAACAGCCCGACCATGGTGCCGCCGAAGGCGTCACTGGCGCCCGCGTCCTCCAGGATGCGCGGTAGCCAGGCGAACATGGCGTAGGTGATCAGCGAGGTCACGCCGAACATGGCGGCCATGCCCCAGGCCAGCGGCGAACGCCAGACCTGGCCCGCGGGCTCCTCGTCGGCCGGGAGCGCGGTGGTGTCGGCCAGATCGTGGCCGCGCCGGATCCGCAGCACCCAGATCCACGGCAGCGCCGCGGCGAACCCGATCGCGGCCCACAGGCCGATCGAGATCCGCCAGCCGTGCGCGTTGGCCACCGGCACCGCGATCAGCGCCGGGATCACCGTGCCCAGCTGCACCATGGTGATGTACAGCGAGCTGACGATCGCGAGCCGATCGGAGAAGTAGCGCTTCACCAGCGGCGGGATCACCACGTTGCCGATACCCATGCCGGCCAGGGCCAGCGCGGAGAAAACCAGGAGTTCGCCGGTGTTCGGGACGACGGCGCGGATCAGCATGCCGCCGCCGGCCAGCACCATCGCGGCGAGCACGGTGCGCTCCAGCCCGAGGCGGCGCACCATGATCGGGGTGAGCAGGCCGGACAGCGCGAACATCGCGGCCGGGATCATGCCGAAGACGCCGATGACGGCGGTCGAGTAGCCGATGTCGTCGCCGATCCGCTCGGCCAGCGGACTGAAGGCGGTGACCGCGACGCGCAGCGTGAGCGCCGACATGACGATCGCGAGCAGAACGAGCAACCGACCCTCGACCAGCCCCCGTCTGCGCACGTCGAAAGGTGCCTCGACCGGGGTGTGGTCGAGGCGGGAGGTGGCGATTTCGGTGCGCGTGGGGGTTTCCGAGAGAGTTGCTGTCACCCGGAAATCATAGGATGACCCGATGATGTGAGGCAACAATTTGTGATGGGCGGTACTCTGATCCGGTGCAACCAGTCCGGCGCACCAGCCTCATTGCCCAGGTAACCGAGCAGCTGCGTGCCGAAATACGTTCGGGGCGTTGGTCGATCGGGTCTCGAATCCCCACCGAACCGGAGCTCACAGAGCTCACCGGGACCGGCCGAAATACCGTGCGCGAGGCCGTTCAGGCCCTCGTGCACGCCGGCATGCTCGAAAGACGCCAGGGTTCGGGCACCTATGTGATCGCCGCCTCGGAAGTCGGCGGCACGCTCTCCAAGTACTTCGCCGACGCGGAGGAACGCGATGTGCTCGAACTCCGGCTCGCGCTCGACACCACGGCCGCCGCGCTGGCCGCGCGCCGCCGCGACGACGCCGACATCGCCACCCTGCGGCAGTTGCTCGACGAACGCAACGAGAACAAGTGGGACGAGGACAACCACGCGGCCATCACCGCCGACGTGGAACTGCACCGCGCGATCGTGGTCGCCAGCCACAACGCGGTGTACCTCGAGTTCTACGACTCGCTGCTGCCCGCCATCGAACAGGTCATCCGGTCCCGCACCTCGCGGGCCGATGATTCCTACGATGCCGAGCACATCGAACTCGTGCAGGCCGTCGTCGACGGGAATCCGGAGGCCGCCGTGCAAGCCGCGCGCTGTTTCCTCGCCGCGTTGATCGCCGAATATCCCGATCGCTAGTTACCGGCATCGCCCGCGCAGCAAACACAAGTCCGACTGGTCCCGCATTCGAATCCCAAAGTAACCAACCGGTCACCGAGGGCACTTCCCCAATGTGAGTCCGATTTGCCGGGAACGTCACCGAAGGCCATTGGGACGCAACACGCGGCTTCTACCTTTTGACTCGACCCACCAGCGAGGCAATCGAGAGGAAGCCGATGACTGCCACAGTTGCTGCCACCGGCCAGCAGTCCGAGTTCGAGCACCAGAAGCGCGGGCGCTGGCTCGAGCACTGGGAACCGGACAACACGAAATTCTGGGAATCCGGCGGCAACAAGACCGCCCGCAAGAACCTGATCTTCTCGGTGTTCGCCGAGAATCTGGGGTTCTCGGTCTGGGTGATCTGGGGCACCGTGGTCACCAGCATGGGCCTGGCCGGCTTCGACTTCCTGGCCGGGCTCGGCAAGGGCAACCCGGTCGCGGTGAGCAACGCGCTACTGCTCACCTCCACCCCGACCCTGGTCGGCGCGGCCCTGCGCATCCCCTACACCTTCGCCATTCCCAAGTTCGGCGGCCGGGCCTTCACCGCGTTCAGCGCGGCGATGCTGCTCATCCCGACCCTCGGCCTGGCCTACTTCGTCAACCAGCCGGGCACACCCATGTGGGTGTTCATGGTGCTCGCGGCGCTCGCCGGTTTCGGCGGCGGTAACTTCTCCTCGTCGATGGCCAACATCTCGTTCTTCTTCCCCGAGGGGAAAAAGGGTGCGGCCCTGGGCATCAACGCCGCCGGCGGCAATCTCGGCGTCGCACAGACCCAGCTGGTGCTGCCGCTGCTGATCACCCTCGGCACCCATCTGCTGGCCAAGGATCCCGCGGGCTACCGCTTCGGCATCACGCTCTCCGTGCTGGTCTGGGTGCCGTTCATCCTGATCGCCACCTTCGGCGCGCTGCGCTACATGGACTCCATCGCCACCGCGAAATCCGACGGCAAGTCCTACAAACTCGCGCTGACCAATCAGCACACCTGGGTGATGTCGTTCCTCTACATCGGCACCTTCGGGTCCTTCATCGGGTTCTCCTTCGCCTTCCCCACCCTGATCAAGGCCAACTTCCCGCACCTGGCCCAGATCGGCTGGATCACCACCCTGGGCAACCTCGCCTTCCTCGGCGCGTTCGTCGGCTCGTTCAGCCGCCCCTTCGGCGGCTGGGTCTCCGACAAGGTCGGCGGCGCGAAGATCACCGTCGGCGTCTTCACCGGCATGTCGGTGGCGGTCGCGCTGATCATGGCCGGGCTGGAGATGAAGAGCTTCCCGCTCTACCTGGCGGCGTTCCTGCTGCTGTTCGTCCTCACCGGCATCGGCAACGGCTCCACCTACCGGATGATCCCGTCCATCTTCTCCGCCGTCGCCAAGAAGCACGCCTCCGAACACGGCATGGAACTCACCGACGCCCAGGCCTCGGCCAAACGCCAAGCGGGCGCGGCGATCGGCGTCATCGGCGCGATCGGCGCCTCCGGCGGCTACCTGCTGCAACAGGCCCTCCGCCTGTCCAACATCAACTTCGGCAGCATGAACCCCGCCTTCTGGGCCTACGCCGTCGCCTTCCTCGTCATGGCCGGCGTCACCTGGTTCTTCTACCTACGCTCCACCTTCGCCATCGGCCGAGTCCCCTCCCTCGCCTACGCCAACGTGTAAGGGGCGCTCGTAGCTCAATGCCGCGCCGAGACAACCTGTCTCGGCGCGGCATTGCCGTCCACGGCTAGCGGATTCGGTCGGCGTCCGAGCGGGCGACGGCCAGGCGGTCCAGCTGGTGCAGGGCCTGCAGGGCCAGGGCGGAGGCGGTGCCGGGGCTGCCGCGGGTCAGCAGGTCGCGGGAGCGGTCGATCAGGTCTTCCATGCGGCCGAGATCGTGGCGGGCGGTGGAGGTTTCGGTGTCCAGGAGTTGGCGGTCCAGGAGGTGTTCGGCTTCGCACAGCAGTTCCCGGGCCAGGGTGCGGCTGGCGGGGGCGCTCGGTAGTGGGGCGCGGATGCCGCGCTCGGCGGTGACGAGACAGCGCGTGACCCGCTCGCTCAGGCACCAGGACGGGCCGGAATCCCCGGGCCCGCCAGTGGCGTGCTCCCAGAGCCCGGCCGCGGGGCCCTCCTGCAGCAAGCGCAGGTTCAGGTGTTCCATGGTGAGCCCGGCCAGGCGCATCAACTGATCGCGAGTGCCGAGCTCGGTGGCCAGGCCCGCGGCCTGCAGGGTGCGTTCCAGCAGCACCGCCGCGAAATCCGGGACCCGGCGCCGCAATCGGGGGCCGCCGTCGACCTCCTCGGTGCCGTTCAGGTGGACCGCTATGCCCGGCGCGTGCAGCTGAATCGCCGGATCGTCGAGCATCGGACGGCGGGTGATGCGGCCGTGCCGCGCCAGCTCGTCCAGAATCGCGGCGACCCTGGGCAGTTCGTCGTGCGAGGCGACCCGGTCGGCCAGATCCTGGATCAGGATGCCGGCCACCACCAGGCTGGCGTAGTCGGACTGCTCGCCGTCGGAGGTGCGCCACGGGATGTCTTCCAGCGGCCAATGCCCGGAACCGAATCGGGCGACGGTCGACCAGTAGCGCCGGGCCAGATCGGAACGGATCTGCAAGGCCTCGGCCAGGCGCCACTGCGACTCGTCCAGCAGACCCGATTCGCGGGTGTGCGGGGAGAGCAGATCGTCGATGGCGTCGAGGGCGGTGCTGGTGAAATACAGATCCGGACGCGGCTCCGCGATCCCCGCGCGCACGGCGACCGCGGCCTCGACCAGATCGACCGGGGCGGCGTCTTTCGCGACGCCCCAGGTCCAGCCGCACTCGAGCAGCAACTGGTCGTCGTAGAGGTCGAAGCCGTGGGTCCGGCCGAGCGAGACATCGTTGCGCACCCGGGTGCGCACCCGTTCCAGCGATTCCGACAGCTCCCGCAGCACCTGCTTCTCGGGCCGGTCGGCCTGGTTGAGCATGCGAATAATCGACTGCCCGGCAGGCGATTCCGGCACGATCGTGGTGACGACGAAGCTGCGCAGCAGCCCCGTGAGCGCGGCAGTCAGCCGGGCGCCCAGGCTCCGGGTGAGCCGCAGCACCCGATCCATGTGCCCGCGCCGCTCGGCGGCCGCCCGCTGCGCGCTCCAGAGGTAGCGCAGACCGGCCAGGCACAGCCGCACCGAGATCGCGTACGCGTCGACGGCCTCGATCCCGCCCTGCGCCCCGGTGGGACGACCGGATTCGGTGCCGCTCACGTGGTCGGCCACGGTAAAGGTCGGCTCCCCGTCCGCCGCGGTATTACGTTCCAGGTATTCCTCGAGCAGGCCGACGAGCGCCTGATCGATCTGGCTGGGCCAGCCGAGCGGTTCCAGCGCCGTCGCGACATCATCGGCGATCCGATCCGGATTGCCGATCGCGAGACTGTCGATCTCGGTGGCCGGGTAGAGCAGGCACAGCAATTGCGCCGCGTCACTGATCGAGTCGCCGGCGCCGGGGCCACCCCAAGCCCAGACCTCACCGGCCCCGGAAGCACTCAATACCGACTGCCAAATATCCAGAATCTGTTGTCTGGGCTGAATTCTCATCCGCCACTGTCCTGACGCCGTCGCAGGGATTGGAGCCGGTCCCCATCCGGTATACCCGCGCCGACGATGACACGCACGGCCTTTCGCGGCGAACTCAGAGCATCAGGCGCACCATGTCGGCCGTGCGGGCCCGAGCCGGGAAGGCCGCACCGCATGCGACCGTTGCGCGGAGGCTCGCGGCGAACGGTTCGAGCCCGACCGCAGTTATGCTCTCGGTCAACGTACTACGCGCGAAGAGTTGTTTGATCGGTGCCGGGGAGCACCGTGCTCGAGGGGGTTCACGGCCATGGCTGATTCGGTAAATGTCGACGCATCGAAGCTTGCGACGCATGCCACGAACCTCGGGAAGCTGACGGACCCGCTGAGCATGGCGTTGCAAGCGGCGCAGGCCGTGTCGGCGCCGACCGATGCGTACGGGAAGATCTGCGCCTTTCTGCCTCCCCTGTTCGTGGATTCGGTGGAAACCGAGGGCGTCGACGCCATCCAGGCCGCTATCGACGCGGTAGCGGAGGATGCGGCGAAACTGAAGAAGGTCGCCGACGGGTTCACCGCCACCGACACGGCGAACGCGGCGAAAACCAAGGCACAGACCGCCAAGATCGAGGGCCCGGCCTCGTGAGCGAGCCGAACTCGCTGATCGCCTCGAAAGAAGAAGAACCAACCGAATGGTATTCGGGGGTCGGACTTTTCGACACTGTCGCGGATCTGTCGGAGGCAATCTCCTCCGGGTCATGGATCGATGCGGGTCTCGGCATGGTCGGGTTGGCCGCGGAAGCCGCGTCGCTTGCCGTGGATCCACTGGGAACTCTGGCCTCCTACGGCGTGGGCTGGTTGATCGATCACGTCCAACCGCTGCAAGACGCCCTCAACTACGTCGCCGGTGATCCTGAGCAGATCGCCGCCTACGCAAAAACCTGGGAGAACGTCTCAGCCAAGATCGCCGAGACCGCTCAAACTCACAAAACTGCCGTCGAACAGGATGTTTCGGACTGGACAGGTGCTACCGCAACCGCCTACAAGACTAGGTCCGCCGAGACCTCGGACGCACTGAACGCCGCGGTACAGGCAGCCTCCGCCGCGTCACAGGCCATCGAAATGGCCGGAATGGTCGTCTCGGCCGTCCGTGACACCGTCAAGGACCTCGTTGCGCAAGCAGTAGGCCGGTTGGCGGCGTGGGCGGCGGAAGCATTGTTCACTCTGGGAACAGCCGCCCCGCTGATCGCCGCACAAGCAGCGGTGTACGTCGCCAAGACCGTGGCCACGATTACGAAACTGTTCACCCGCCTGGCCAAGACGATGGCGAAACTACGCCCGCTATTGGCGAAGCTGAAAGACGCGTTCACTGCGATCGCGAAGAAGCTGCGTGGCAAAAACGGCAAGTCGACCGACCTGACCACGGGTTCGAAGAAGAACAAGAACAAGTCCGGTGACGATTCGAAGGACGACTCCACCAAACCGGCCGGCACCGAGCCCTCCAGCACCGACAAGACGAAACCGGCCTCGACCGAACCGACGAAGACCGACAATCCGAAGTCGGACACACCAGAACCTAGCAAAGGCGAGACTCCGAAGACCGATGACAGCCCGACCTCGCCGGCGAGCACGAAGAAACCGAAATCGAACGAAGGCGCCTCCGATGAGGCGAAGAACAACGATCCCAAGAACACTCAAACCAAGGTCGATCTCACCAAGTGCAACGACCCCGTCGACGCGGCCAGCGGCGAGTTCCTGCTCGAGGCAACCGATGTCGACCTTCCCGGCGTTCTACCCTTGGTGCTGGAACGACTACATCGCTCCGGGTATCGGTACGGACGCTGGTTCGGCCCGACCTGGGCTGCCACGCTCGATATGCGGATCATCGTCGAGCAGTCGAGTGTCACGTTCATCGGTGAAGACGGCATCCTGCTCGGCTATCCGCACTCCGCTCCCGGCACGGCGGTACTGCCGATGGAGGCGGCCCATCAATGGCCGTTGAGCCGCACAGAATCCGGCGGTTATCAGATATACAATCCCGAGCGCGAAATAATGTGGCACTTCGCACTATCCGGCGACACCACGGGAGCTCTATCCGGCGATTATCCCATCTCGGCAATCACCGATCGCCACCACAACCGTGTCCAGTTCCGATACGACCAGGGCGGAAACCCGACCGAGATAACACATTCCGGCGGTTACCGCATTTCAGTACAGTCGACAGAAGGCCGCATAACCGCTCTGTCTGCACTCGGGAGCGACTCGAATGGGAATGAATTCGTCACCCGGATAAGAGAGTTCGAGTACGAACACGGTGAGTTGATCGCCGTAACCAACGGGGTAGGTGCCACCACTACCTTCGGCTATGACGACGCCCACCGCATGCTGTGGTGGAAGGACTCCAACGGCAACAGTCTACTCAATGTCTACGATGAACCGGGTCGCGTCATCCAGCAGCGCGGCAACTCTGGCGTTGTCAACGCCAACCTCGACTACGTCGTCTATCCGGATGGTTCCGGCCGCCGCACCGTTTCCACCGATTCGCTGGGCGCGACAACAACTTACATCTTCGACGCCGACCTACGCTGTCGCGAAATAATCGACGCGCTGGGTAACCGCACCTATACCGACTACGACAAGAACCGCCGGCCGATCAAAGTCGTGACCGCTGACGGAGCGACGACCACCTACAACTACAATTCCGACGGCGACCTCAGCGCAATCGTTCGACCCGATGGCGCAGACATACGGATCGAATATCACACCCGTGGACGTCCGAGCACCGTCATCGAGGCGGGTGTCGTCTATCGGCACGAATATGACGATGAAGGCAATCACACTGCTTTTATCGACGCCGCTGGTGCCCGTACGGAATACACCTACCATCACACCGGCGCGGTCGCCACCATCACCCGAGCCGACGGCGCTGTCACTAGCGTCGAAGTCGATCCAGCTGGTCTCCCGATCACCGTCACCGACCCTCTGCGGAACCGCACGACCGTCGACCGTGACCACTTCGGCCGTCCGATCCTTGTCACCGAGCCGACCGGGGCAGCTACCCGCTACGAATGGACCAGTGAGTCGAAACTGTTGCGGCGCACTGACGCCGACGGTAACAGCGAAGTCTGGTCGTACGACGGCGAGGGGAACCTCACTCTCTATGCCGATGCCAATCACGGCATAACGCGCTACCACTACGGTGCATTCGATCTCCTCCAACAGCGTAGTGATCCGACCGGCGCTGTCACCGGCTACGAATGGGATACCGAACAACGCCTCACATCGGTGACAAACCCGATCGGTCTGTCCTGGCACTTCGCCTATGACCGAGCCGGCCGGTTGACCTCGGAAACCGACTACACCGGCGCCACAACCACCTACACCCACGACCGGGTCGGCCGCATCAGCACCGTCACCGCCGCAACCGGGGTGACCCGTCAGCACAGCTACGACATCCTCGGCCGCCTCACCAAGATCTCCGCTGCAACCGGGGAATGGCTGAGCTACACCCACAATCTGTCCGGACGACTGCTGACCGCGGTTTCGGGCCATGCTGCGAATCCGATCCGCACCCTCGAATTCACCTACAACAGCAGCGAACAACTGCTCACCCAGGAACTCGACGGACAGCACGTCAGCACCTTCGAGTACGACCGCCTCGGCAGGCGCCTCGCCCGAACCTCGCCATCCGGTAGCGAAACACGGTGGCAGCACAACCCTTCCGACCAAATCACCACCATGGTCACCGATGGCCGCAGCGTCGATTTCACCTACAACGCCGCCGGCCAGCTGACCACTTGGGCCGTAGACAGCCTCATGATCGAGCGCACACTCACCCCCGCCGGACACCTTGCCAACCAGAAGGTGCTCGCCCATCCCATAGCGGCTCGGCCCGATACCAAGGCAGCAAAGCCGCAGTCGATGCGGAATGACGAATACACCTTCCGCGCGGACGGATACCCCACCGCCCACACCGTTCGCCGGGGCGACTCCGAACCCGTGCACCGAACTTACGGCCTGGATTCGATCGGCCGAGTAACAACCATCACTGAAAACGGCGTCCTCGCCGAGCAGTACGCCTACGACCAACTCGACAACATCACGGGCCGGTACTCCACCCGCCACCAAGAAGAAGCCGACCACGCGGCAGCCCGCATTGCCCAGCAACGACGTCGGCCGTTCACGGCAAGCCGGCGCCGCTACCACAACAACCTCCTCATCCAAGACGGGCACAACCGCTACCACTACGACAGCTGCGGTCGGTTGATCCGCAAAACAACCATCCGTCTATCCCGCAAAGCCGATGTCTGGCACTACCGCTACAACGCATTCGATCAACTGACCGACGTGTACACGCCGACCGGCGCATGGTGGCAATACACCTATGACGCACTGGGGCGTCGCTCATCGAAACGACGCCTTACCGAAGACGGGTCCGCAGCCGTCGAGCAAACCGACTTCACCTGGGACGGCACCTGCCTGACCGAGCAGTGCGTGATGGGTACAGTCACCCGCTGGACGTATCAACCCGACACTTACACCCCCATCACCCAGTCCATCGAACAATCCGCTGTCGACCGCGAATTCCACGCAATCGTTGCCGACCTCGTCGGTACTCCCCTCGAACTAGTCGACCCCGCAACCTGTCGCACCGAGGCAACCGCGGAGACCGACCTGTGGGGTATAACCACGTGGAACGGCACATCAGCGACGCCGCTGCGCTTCCCCGGACAGGTCTACGACGCCGAAACCGGGTTCCACTACAACTTCTACCGCGTTTACGATCCCGCTACGGGGCGATACCTCACCCAGGATCCACTGGGACTGCTTCCGTCCCCCAACCCGAATACCTATCCCCATAATCCGGGTGTCCGGCTCGACCCGCTCGGCTTGACACCATGCAGTCCGGGCACACGCGACGACGCGGACTTGGCACGCCAACGCGCCGAAGAGCTCAACTCCCTCAGGCGCGGTTTTCACAACACTACCGCGGTATTCGGCGTCTATAACTGGAAAACAGGCGAGTATCGCACCATTGTCGGCATAAATGGCGAAGGCGAAATGCCGAGAAACTGGAACTTGAACTCGAACGAGAGTTTCGTGAACGGACCTGGACATGCTGAAGAAAACATACTCAAGTCACTGGGACCGCACGATACCGTCGTCTACGGTGCTGCATCAACCAATTTCTGCTACAAGACCTGCCTCCCGCTCATCGAAGGCTTGAACGTCGAGCTCGGAGTGGCAAGAGGCACATCGAAACCCGAATTGTATTCACCCTTTACAATGTTCTGGACAAGATAGAAGGGAACCAGCGCATGGCATCCAATGCTGCGGCGTACGACACGCTCCCATCGCTCGACTCGGCAAGGCTCGCCGCCTTCGCGCTCGGCTGCGCGGAGCGTGGAAGTGGGATCTTCCTCGCCTTGGCCGGTCAAGAGGAAGCCGACCGGCTGTCAAGCCTGCTGGAACGCGCATGGCTCGCCGCCGCGGGCGAGGGAGACGACGCGGAAATAGCCGACATCGTGGAGGAGTTCGAGGCGCGTGCCGAGGCGTCGAGCGACGGCACCGATTCACTCGACGCAGCTTATTTTCTGCTGCATGCGGAGTATTTGTCCGTGCTCGCGCTTGCGATACAGATCCAACCGAGTTCGGAACTCGGCGAGGAGACGGGCGAGATGCTCGAGAATTTACTTCACATCATAGATCAGAGATTGAGTGGAGTCCGGTCGGTAACCGTTGCCGCGGGCGAGCCGACGCCCACCGGACCACTGCAGCAAATAGAGCACGCCGCACAAGATCGCACCCTCCGGGCATTGGCGGAACTTCCCGGCTCGGACCGCCTGACACCGGAATTCCTCACCGAACTGCGCGCATCGTTTGTCCCGCAGCGCGATGAAATCGCCTCGGCAACCGCACTCCTGTTCTCGGAGCCGTGACAAGCAAACCGCGGCGAACTCAGAGCATCAGGCGCACCATGTCGGCCGTGCGGGCCAGACCGGGGAAGGCCTCGGGGGTGGAGCGGGGGTGCAGGGCGTGCACGGCGAGGCGGAACATGACCGCGCGCAGCAGCATTTGGGGCCACTCGGGGAGTTCGCGCCAGCGCTCCAGGAGGCCGTCGTCGGCGCCGCCCCAGGCGAGGGCGTCGACGACGATGACGCCGGCGGCCCAGGCGGGCGGACGCCAGTAGGGGGTGATGTCGGAGAGGCCGGGGGTGAAGACTCCGGCGAAAAGGACTGTGCCGAACAGGTCTCCGTGCACCAGTTGCGGCTGGGCCTGCACGTGCTTGCGCAAAGTGGCGAGCTGGCCGATCAATTCGATGCTGCGCTGCCCGTCGGGTGAGGTGGTGGGCAGGGTGCCGCCGGCGCGCAGGCTGCGCAGCGGGACCGGTTCCCAGGCCGCGCGGTCGGCGGCGACGAAGACATCCACATCCACCCACGGGGCGACCGGCGGCTGCACCAGGAAGCGCGGGCGCTCGAGCTTGGCGGTGGCCTGGTGCAGGCGTAGCGACAGCGAGACGACCTCGTCGTGACGCGGCTCCGGAGTGCCCTCCAGATAGGTGTCGGCCCGCCAGCCGGAGACGACATAGCGCCCGTCGGTGGCGCGCACGGGCCGAGCCACTCTGAGCCCGTCCACCTTCAGCGTCTCGCGGATCTTCGCCGACCACGCCGCTCTGGCGTGATCGGCGACCGGGCTGAGCACCACGTCACCGCAGCGCCAGCCACCGTCCCAGTCCCCCAGGGCAACCGGTGTCACTTCGCGCAGACCGAACGTGGCGCGCACGTGCTCGGGAGGTTCCACAGAAGTCACGGCCGTACGGTACCGCCGAGTTTGGTAGGACGCGCCCGTGGCGCGCCCGAAACCGCTAGTAAACCGGCAGCGATGTGTCGACCTGGTTGGCCCAGGCCACAATTCCGCCCTGCACGTGGGTGGCGTCGGCGAAGCCGGCCTGCTTGAGCGCGGCCAGCGCCTCCGCGGAACGGATGCCCGTCTTGCAGTGCAGCACGATCGGGCGGTTCTGCGGCAACTCCGAGAGCGCCGCACCGGAGAGGATGCGGTCCTTCGGGATCAGCTTCGCGCCCTCGATGTGCACGATGTCCCACTCCACCGGCTCGCGGACGTCGATCAGCTCGATGTCCTTGCCCGCGTCCAGCAGCTCCTTGAGCTCACGCGCGGTGATCGTGGAGTCGGCGGCCGCGGCCTGGCCCTCCTCCGAGACCACACCGCAGAAGGCGTCGTAGTCGATCAGTTCGGTGATCGGCTGACGCTCCGGGTCGCGGCGCAGCTTGATGGTGCGGTAGCTCATGTCGAGTGCGTCGTAGACCATCAGGCGGCCCAGCAGCGGGTCACCCATGCCGGTCAGCAGCTTGATCGCCTCGGTCACCATGATCGAGCCGATGGACGCGCACAGCACACCGAGCACGCCGCCCTCGGCGCAGGACGGGACCATGCCCGGCGGCGGGGCCTCCGGGTAGAGGTCGCGGTAGTTCAGGCCGCGGTTGTCGGGGGCGTCCTCCCAGAAGACCGACACCTGGCCCTCGAAGCGGTAGATCGAACCCCACACGTACGGCTTGTGCGCCAGCACCGCGGCGTCGTTCACCAGGTAGCGGGTGGCGAAGTTGTCGGTGCCGTCGACGATCAGGTCGTACTGGGCGAACAGCTCGATGGCGTTCTCCGGCTCGAGCCGGATCTTGTGCAGGTTGACGGTGATGCCGGAGTTGATCTCCAGGATCGAGTCGCGCGCGCTGTCGGCCTTGGAGCGGCCGATATCGGATTCGCCGTGGATGATCTGGCGCTGCAGGTTGGAGGCGTCGACCTCGTCGAACTCGACGATGCCCAGCGTGCCGACACCGGCGGCGGCCAGGTACAGCAGCGCGGGCGAACCCAGGCCACCGGCGCCGATCACCAGCACCTTGGCGTTCTTCAGCCGCTTCTGCCCGTCCATCCCGAGATCGGGAATGATCAGGTGCCGGCTGTAGCGCGCGACCTCGTCGCGGGTGAGTTCCGCGGCCGGCTCGACCAGCGGCGGCAGGGATTTTGCTGAAGCTGTGCTTGCCAAGGACACGTCCGGTCTCTCCTCGAATCGGTGGGCCTCATAGCTCAGCGTGTACAACGCCGGGAGCCGGGCCGTTCTTCCCGCTCCATCGTCCCGTACGTCCGTACTACTAATGCGGCGGGGTCAGCCGCGCGGGTACGGCCAGGGGTTGAAGCGGCAACGCTTGCCGTCCATCGGGACCACGCCGTACGGATCGAGGGTGGCGATCTCGTTGTTCTCGGTGCCGAAGGTCTGCTGCATCATGATCGGCGCCAGCCCGCCGTCGGTCTCGCACGGCTGATGCTGGTGGTAGCCGATGGCGTGGCCGACCTCGTGGTTGATCTGGTACTGCCGGTAGGAGCCGATGTCACCCTCGAAGGCGATCGCGCCGCGCACCCAGCGCACCTCCGAGAGCAGCACCCGGCCGGAGTCGGCGTTGTAGCAGGACGAGTCGATCGGGATGTCGAAGCCGCAGGCCTTGCGGGTGGTCTGGCGCGAGGTGAGCGAGACCCGGAAATCCGGCCGGCCCTGGTCGATCCGGCGGAAACCGAACTGCTTGTCGTGCGACCAGCTCTTCGGGTTGGCCAGGGTGGAGTCGATCATCGTCGCCACGGCGACATCGCCGCCGATGCCAGAGGTGTCGATGCCGTCCTCGATCTCCACGGAGTAGGTGAAGACGTTCGCGGCGCCCGCGCCGGCCTCGGCCGTGCCCGGCACGACCCGCCAGGTGCCCGCGCCCGCGTCGGTGAAGGCACCGCCCTGCGGTAGCGCGCCGGTGGGCAGATCGGTCGGGAACTTGCCGTCACCCGGCGGTGCGCCGATGATGCCCGCCGAGGCGGCCCGCGGACTGAGCGCGCCGAAGCCCGGCGTGCCCGCCACGACCTCGGTGCCGCCGCGCACCGCGTCCACCACGACCAGCACGGTGACCACGAGCAGCACCGGCAGCGCGTAGGCCCGCCAGCCGTAGGTGGAGACGAAGCGGCCGAGCCGGCTCTGCTTCTTCACCACCCGGCCCGGGCGGTGCGCGCGGTTCTTGCCGTCCTCGGGCGCCGTCGGATCCCAGCGGGCACGCAGCGGCTGATGCGAGCGATCGGTCTGGTCTTCTTCCCCAGTCGAATACAGCCCGAGGGGGTCGTAGATCTCCACACCGTCGCCGTCGCGCCGCGGTACGGATTCCGGAGTAGACGCGACAGAGCCGGGGCGGCGCGTGTCACGCCCGCCTCCGGACGGAGTTTCCGTTCGGTCGGTCACGGCTAACAGACTCTCACAGTGGACAAGTGGGTCGTCCCGCGCGTACGAAAGACTCGCTACGAGATACGGCAGAGGTTCGCTGTGCGATATCTCATCGGCGGGGCAATGTTGTCGAACCCGCCGCCAACTGTGACCTACGACCGGGTATCGTTCTTGGGATACCCGGTGTACCACCCCTTCCGCCGGGGCGTCGACTGGGAGAGCCGAAAATGACCGACCTCGTGGACCGGATGCCGTCCCGTAGATCATCGTCCGAGGCCATGGCACCTGCGAAACGCGGGACCAGGCTGCCGAGGGACGAGCGGCGACAGCAGCTGCTCCACGCGGCGAGTGAGGTTTTCGTGCTGCGCGGCTACCACGCGGCGGGCATGGACGAGATCTCGCAGTGCGCCGGAGTGAGCAAGCCTGTGCTCTACCAGCACTTCACCAGCAAACTCGAGCTGTATCTGGCGGTCCTGCAGAACTACGTCGACATGCTGGTGTCCAGCGTGCGCCAGGCGCTGCGTTCCACCACCGACAACAAGCAGCGCGTGCGCGCCGCCGTCGCGGCCTACTTCGACTTCGTCGACAACGAGATGCAGGGTTTCCGACTGGTTTTCGAGTCCGACCTGACCTCCGAGCCGCAGGTGCAGCGCCGGGTCGAGCAGGCCACCGAGGCCTGTGTCGACGCCGTCTTCGATCTGGTCGCGCACGACTCCGGCCTGGACCCCTACCGCGCCCGCATCCTCGCGGTCGGCCTGGTCGGGGCGAGCCAGACCACCGCCCGCTACTGGCTGGAAGCCGATCGGCCGATCCCCAAGGACGACGCCATCGACACCACCGTCACGCTGGCCTGGGGTGGCCTGTCGCACGTGCCGCTGCACCCGATCGACGGTGTGCCGCGCAGCCTCGGCTCCTGAGCGAACCTACGACAGAGCCCCTGTCCTCCGCGGAGGACAGGGGCTCTGTCGTGTTCTGAAGGCTGCTAGACCGTGGCGAAGCCGACGCGGCCGCTGGCCGGGGTGCCGATCTCCACGTAGGAGACCTTCGAGGCCTGGATCAGGAACTTGCGCCCCTTGTCGTCGGTCAGCGACACGATGCCGCTCTCGCCGGTCAGCGCACCGGACACCAGCGCCTCCACCTCATCGGCGGTCTGCGAGCTGTTGATGATGAGCTCACGCGGGCTATCCGAAATACCGATCTTGACCTCCACGGCCAACCTCCGAACCTAGAGTCCTGTGCTGTCGAATCAAGGCTAGTCCAGGGCCGGAGCGCCGGGGCAGGAGCCTGCCTGCGCTGACAGCGAACAGCGGTTACTTCGGCTCGATCAGCTGGATCTCCAGCTCGACCTTCACCGCGTCGCTGAGCATGCCCGGCAGCGGGCCGCCGACGCCGAAGTCGGTGCGCTTGATGGTGCCGGTCGCGGAGAACCCGGCGTGCCGGTCCCCGGTGCCCGGCAGCTCCACGACGCCACCCCACTCGACCTCGAGGGTGACCGGCTTGGTGATCTGGCCGAGGGTGGCCTCGCCTTCGACGGTGAAGGTCTCGGCGACCTGGACCGGCGCGAGGCCGCGGAAGGTCAGGGTGGGGCGGTTGGCGACATCGAGGAAGTCGGCCTGGCGGACGTGTGCGTCGCGGTCGGCGTTGCCGGTGTCGAAGGAATCCAGGTAGATGGTGGCGCCCAGGGTGGCCGCGCCGGACTCGTCGACGACGAACTCGGTCTCGAACTTGCCGAAAGTACCGCGCACCTTCGCGATGCCGAGGTGGCGGATGGTGAAGGCGACCGAGGAGTGCGCGGCGTCCAGCGCCCAGGCGCCGGCTTTCAGGGTGGTGGTTTCGGAAGTAGTCATGGCAACCACGATCGCCGCGCTGACCGGCGCTAACCAGACCGCCGTTATCCGGGCACTGCCAGGGCCAGGCTAAGAATCCGAGGACAGGGCACCATGGAACGGTGGTCGCAGAGGAGAACCTGTTCGCGGAATTCCTGATCGCCCGGCGCTCGGAACTGCGCCCGGGCGATGTCGGCATGCCCGGCGGCGGGCGCCGGCGTACCCCGGGGCTGCGCCGCGAGGAGGTCGCCGTGCGCGCCGGGGTCAGCGTCGACTACCTGTCCCGGCTGGAGCAGGGCCGCGATCGCAACCCGTCGGCCGCGGTGATCGGCGCCCTGGCCGACGCGCTGCTGCTCGACGACACCGACCGCCGCCATTTCAGCATGCTGGCCCTGGCCTCCGGGGCGGCCTCGAAGTGCAGTGAGGATTCCGGGCTGTGCCCGGGCGCCAGCACGCCGCAGGAGCAGCTGCCGCCGTCCATCGAGACGATTCTGACGTCGTTGAATCCCACGCCCGCGTTCGTCGTCGGGCGGCGGTTGAACGTGCTCGGCTGGAATGCCGCGTGGGCGGATTTCGTCGGCCCGCTCGGCCTGCTCGACGAGGAGCACGGCACCAATCTGGCGTGGTTCACCTTCATGAACCCGAACGCGCGCACCGTCATCCGGGATTGGTCGGCCGCGGCCGATCATTTCGTGGCCGCGCTGCATCGCGCGAAGTCCCGCTGGCCCGCCGACGACACGTTGCGCGCCACCATCGACGCGCTGCGCAAGGAGCCGGAATTCGCCAAGCGCTGGAAGTCGCACCGCAGCGGTGAGGACGCCTCGGGCACGCTGCATTTCGATCATCCCGAGCACGGGTCGGTCGCGGTGCCGTTCGAGATGCTCTCGGCCGATCGGGATCAGAGCATCGTGGTGTGGCTGACCGACAAGGTCGAGACGGGTGCGCGGGGTTTGCGCCTGGTCTCCGGCGAGTGATCGATAGAACCCGGTAACAACTGTTCGCTGCGCGACGACATGGGTGCAGGCGCAGCACAAGTCGCCTGCACGGCGCACCTGCGAACCGGTTGCCCGACGTTGTCGGGGCAAGGGTGACCCCGCTTCCCAGCGCCGGAAGCAACGTAGTGAGAGGGTCATATCCTGATGTCGGAGCGTTCTATTGCCATGTCTCGACTGTCCCAGCTGGCAACCGTCGGCACCGTTCTGGCGCTGGCCGCCGCGGTAGCCGGCCCGATCGCCGCGGCCGAGCCGACCTCGAGCACCACCGAGCCGTCCACGACCACACCCGCACCGGGTCTGCACCTCACCGTGCCGACACCGGCGGTACCCGTACCGGCGGTGCAGCTGCCGAGTGTGACTGCCCCCGTACAGGTTCCGACGGTTCCGGTGCCGACCGCGCAGGTGCCGGTCCCGGCGGCGCAACTGCCGACCGCCCCGCAGCTGCCGGTCCCGGCCCTGAACGTGCCGAGTGTGCAGCCGCCGCAGGTACAGCTCCCCGAGCTGCCGGCCGGCGCGGGCACCCAGCTCGAGGTCCGGGCGGGCGGCGAGGTGCAGGCGGCGGCCGCGGTCACCGCGGCTGTCGACGCCACCGCGAGCGCCGAACAGGAACACGCCGCCGCGGTCGCGGCCGCCGCCGCGCACTCCGAGGACGCCACCGCGCAGGCCACGGTCGAGGCCGCGCAGGCGAAACTCGAAGCCTCGCAGGCCGCGGTCGCCGCCGCGAAGGCCGATCAGGAACTGGTCGTCGCCGCCCAGGCCGCGGCGAAACTGCAGGCCGACGCGGCGGCCGCGCAGACCGCGGCGGCCACGGCGAAAAAGGCGGCGGCCGACGCGGCGGCCGCGGCGCGGGTCGCCGCCGACAAGGCGGCCGCGCTGGAAGCGCAGGCGGCGGGCGCCACGGGGGCCGAGGCCTCGGTGCAGATCGAAGCGGCCGCGCAGGCCCGGATCGAAGCGAACGCCTCCGCCGAACTCGTGGTCTCGACGCAGGCGGCCGCCGACGCGGCGGCCCAGTTGGCCGGTACCGCACAGGCTTCGGCCGAGGCGGCGCTGGCGGCGAAGCTGGCGCTGGAGAAGAAGGCCGCGCAGGCGGCGGCGCTCGCGAGCCTGGCGGTGCAACACAAGGTGTCGGCGGCCGTCACCGCCGCGCAGGCGGTCGTCGCGAGCGCGACGACGAAGTTGAGCGAGATGCAGCTCGCCGCCAAGGCGGCGCTCGACGCGTCCCTCGCCGCGCAGGCCGGCGTCGACGCGGCGCTCGCGCTGCAACTGAAACTCGACGCCGAGGCGGCGGCGAAGCTGGTCACCGAATGGCAGCTGAAGCTGGACGGCGCGGCTGTCGCGCTGACCGCGGCACTGCAGGCCCAGACCGCGTTGCAGGCCCAGCTCGCGGCGGCGATCGCCGCCGGTGTCGCGCTGGTCGCGACGCTGAACCTGGGCGGTCAGCTGTTCAACGGCATCGAGATCACCAAGCTGACCGAGACCGTTGTAATCATCGGCGAGACCGGCTTGAAGGTGGTCGGCGTCTTCACCGGTGAGGGCGTGTTCGAGGTGGTCGACTACTTCCGGACCGAAGGCGGCGGCAACGAGACGCTGGCGGGCGGGCTGCCCCCGGTGGATCTCGCCCTCGGTGATTCGCCCGCGGCCGGCTCCGACCTGCCGGTCGTGCTGATCGGCGCCGGCGTGCTCGGCGCGGCGGCGGTGGCGACGACGGTCACGCTGGTGGTCCGCCGCAAGCGCACCCGCACGCATGCGTGAGGCCCGTTCCTGGCTGCTGTGCGCGGCCGTGGTCTGCGCGCTCGCCGGCTGTGGCAGCGACGAGGTGTCGCTGCCACCGCCGCAGCGCGCGGCGGTGCCGGCCCAGATCGCCGCGGCCACCCCTGCCGTGATCGAGCCGGCCGAGCCGACCCATCTCGAACTGCGCTCGGCCGAGGGCGTGACCTACCTCAGCAGTCCCCTGCATCCGGAGAAACTGATGCGCGGCGGTGCGAGCGGACAGCAGCTGAACCCGGTCGACGAGTTACCGGTCTGGTGGGGTGAAAGCGGTACTCCCGGAACCGAAACCAAGCAGACCGTCCTGGTGGCCGGGCACAACTACAGCAAGCGCGCCGCGCCGTTCCGGGCGCTGCGGGTCGTGCGGCCGGGCGACCGGGTGGCGCTGCGCACGCCCAACGGCGTGCTGGAGTACGTGGTGCAGAGCGCCGCCCCGGTTCCCAAGGGCGCGCTGCTCGGCCAGCACGAATTACGCGAAGCCGTTGCGGGCCGGTTGATTCTGGCGAACTGCGATGTCGTCGGCGGCGAACCCACCGACGACAACTATCTGGTGATCGCCCAATTGGCGCCGCCGGCAGCGTGATTCAGAGGCCCAGGACAGCCATGCGCTTGGCGTGGCTGTCCTGCATGCGCTCGAACAGGGCGGCGATGCCGTTGAGATCGCCGGCCGAGCCGAGCACCAGATCGGTCAGTTCGTCACGCTGGGCCATCACGTACTGCGCCTGCGTGATCGCCTCGCCCAGCAGCCGCCGGCCCCACAGGGTGAGGCGGTCGCGTTCGGAGCGGCTGGTCTCGACGGCCCGCCGGACCTCCTCGACCACGAACTCGGAGTGGCTGGTCTCCGCGAGCACGTCGCGGACCACGGCGGCGACGCCGGGCGCGAGCGAGCCCGCGATCTCGGAGTAGAAATCGGCGGCGATACCGTCGCCGACGTAGAACTTCACCATCGACTCCAGCCAGGTGGAGGGGTCGGTGGAGTCGTGGTAGGCGTCCAGGGCGCGCACGAAGGGGGCCATCGCGTCGAACACGTCGGCGCCCTGCTCGGCCAGCGCGGCCTCCAGGGTCTGGAAGTGGCGCATCTCCGAGGCGGCCATCTTCGCGGCCGCGACCTTGCCGCGCAGCGTGGGCGAGAGCTTGGCTTCCTCGGCCAGGCGGTAGAACGCGGAGATCTCGCCGTAGGCCAGGACGGCGAACAGGTCGGCTACTCCGGGATGATCCGCCGCGATCGGCGTATTCGCCTCACCGGTGGCCGAAAATCCCAGTGCTCCCGAACTGAGCTGACCCACCCCGTCGGCTCCGCCGACTGCCATCCCCGAATGTGCTCCCATAGCCGCCCAGCCTAGTCGCGTCCGGAAGAACGTGTGGAGCGCGCTCCCCTCAGAGTTCGGACAGGAATTTGTCCAGGTACGTCCAGGTGGTGTCGCGCGCGGTCTCCCCGGTCAGGATGCCCAGGTGGCTGCCCGGGGCGGTCTCGTAGCGCAGCGAGGCGGCGCCGGTGAGCGTGCGGGTACCCGCCTCGACAGCGGCCGCCGGGGTGATGACGTCGGCGGGTCCGCCGACCAGCAGCACGTGCGCGGTGACGTCGGCGAGCGCGATCGCGCGCGGCCCGAAGTGCACGACACCCTTGCCGATGTCGTTGTTGAGCATCAGCCGGCCCCACAGCTGGCCGTAGAAACGGCCGGGGTAGCCGGGCATCTCGGCCATGAAGCGGTCGATGGATTCCATCTTGGCCAGGGTTTCGGTACGGGCCAGATTGCTGGCGACGAACCAGGGCCGGGTGAGTTCGCGATCCCAGGCGGTGATCCGGTAGGCGGCGCGAGTGAGACCGGCGGGGATGCCGCCGGCGGCGCGCACCGCGGTGGAGGTGGCGATGCCGCCGGTCAGTTTCGCGACCGCGCGCAACTGCGGGATGCCGGTCATCTTGTCGTAGTCCAGGGGTGCGCCCACCGCGGTGACCGACCGGATCGGCAGGTGCGCGTGCGCGGCGGCGGTGAGCAGCGCGAGGGTGCCGCCGAGGGACCAGCCGATCAGGTCGACGGGTGCGCCGCCGCGATCGGCGGAGGTGCGCAGGATCGCGTCGGGCAGGATGTCGTCGATCCAGTCCTCGAAGCCCATGCGCCGGTCGGCGAAGGTGATCTCGCCGTAGTCGACGAGGTAGGGCGCGCGCCCGGATTCCACCAGGAAGCGGGCCAGGCTCTGGTCGGCGCGCAGGTCGAAGCAGGTCGCGGGGGCGGCCAGCGGCGGCACCAGCAGGACCGCGGAATCACCTGCGGCACTGGATGACTCGACGCCGTCGAAACGGCGCAGCAGCCGATGCGGGGCCGCCGAGAGCACGGTCGAGGGCGCGGGATCCGGGGCTTCGACGCCCGGACCGAAGGTCAGTGCCCAGGCATTGCGCGCGGCCGTTGAGACGGTGTCAGCGAAACTCACCAGAAGAATGTCTCACATCCCGGTACCAGCGGTAACAGGCAAGCCCGGTTTGTCGCGATTTCGCGCGCGCGGCGGACACCGGTATTTCGAATTGCGGAGGCGGCAATTCGGGGCGCGCACAATATCACGCTACAATCACCGTGGACAACGAAAATTTCGCGCTCGAAGCGGCGAATCCGATGTCCGAGAAAATGTGCGCGCACCAGATCCGCATCACCCTAGCGCCGCGCCGATGTTCCAGGTAGCTGCCGCAGCGACGGCACCCGTGCGAACCTCGCGCCAGCGGCCCGGACGGTGAACATCACAGGCGGATCGTGGTCACCGCGGGCCGACCGGCCCGCCCCACGTCTCGTGCGCGCGTGACGCGATACGAGTGGAAGGCACGAACCCTGAGCAAGATCACTGTCGAACAAGAACCCGGTGTAGCGGACACGCTGCTCACCGCCGAACTGGATGACACGCACACCGCCCCGACATTCGCCGAATTGGGAGTCCGCGAGGAAATCGTCCGCGCGCTCGGCGAGATCGGCATCGAACGCACCTTCGCGATCCAAGAGCTGACGCTGCCGCTGGCCCTGGCCGGCGAGGACCTGATCGGTCAGGCCCGCACCGGCATGGGCAAGACCTTCGGTTTCGGCGTCCCGCTGCTGCACCGCGTCGCCACCGCCGACACCGGCACCACGCCGCTGGACGGCACCCCGCGCGCGCTGATCATCGTGCCGACCCGCGAGCTGTGCATCCAGGTCACCTCCGATCTGGAGAACGCCGCCAAGTACCTGACCAACCATCAGGGCGCGCTGAAGGTCGCCTCGATCTACGGTGGCCGTCCCTACGACACCCAGATCGCCGCGCTGCGCCAGGGCGTCGACGTGGTCGTCGGCACGCCGGGCCGGCTGCTGGATCTCGCGAACCAGGGCCACCTGATCCTCGGCAAGGTCGGCGTGCTGGTCCTGGACGAGGCCGACGAGATGCTGGATCTGGGCTTCCTGCCCGATATCGAGCGCATCCTGACCATGGTTCCGGACAAGCGCCAGACCATGCTGTTCTCGGCCACCATGCCCGGCCCGATCATCACCCTGGCCCGCACCTTCCTGACCAAGCCGACCCACATCCGGGCCGAAGAGGCGCACGCCTCCTCGGTGCACGATCGCACCGCGCAGTTCGTCTACCGCGCGCACGCGCTGGACAAGAGTGAGCTCGTGGCCAAGATCCTGCAGGCCGAGACCCGCGGCGCGACCATGATCTTCACCCGCACCAAGCGCACCGCGCAGAAGGTGGCCGACGAACTGGCCGAGCGCGGTTTCGCGGTCGGCGCGGTGCACGGCGACCTGGGCCAGATCGCGCGCGAGAAGGCGCTGACCAAGTTCCGCAACGGCAAGATCGACGTGCTGGTCGCGACCGACGTCGCGGCGCGCGGTATCGACATCGACGACGTCACCCACGTCATCAACTACCAGTGCCCGGAGGACGAGAAGACCTACGTGCACCGCATCGGCCGGACCGGCCGCGCCGGTCGCACCGGTGTCGCGATCACCCTGATCGACTGGGACGAGCTGAACCGCTGGGCCGGTATCGACAAGGCCCTGGGCCTGGGTATCCCGGAGCCGGTGGAGACCTACTCGCGCTCGCCGCACCTGTTCACCGATCTCGGCATCCCCACCGATGCCACGGGCCAGGTGCGCAAGCCGAAGCCCGCGCGCGACGAGGACGCCGTCGTCGTGGAGCGTGAACGCCGGGCCCCGCGCCAGCGCAACCGTAAGCGGACGCTGCGCGGTCAGCCGCTGGACGAGGCCGCGACCAACGGCGAAGGTGGCGAAAAGGCCGCTGACGAGGTTGTTTCGGACGATGCCGAGGCACCCGGCCGTCGGCGTCGCCGGCGCCGCCGCTCGGGCGGGGACGTCGAGGGCGCGGCCACCGAAGCCGTGACCGAGACCGCCGACGCGGAGACCGAGGCCGACGACGCGGATCAGCCCGCGCGCCGTCGCCGTCGGCGCCGCAAGCCCGCGGAGGACGCCACCGCGACCGAGGGCACCGACACGACCGCTCCCGCGGTCGAGGTCGCGCCCTCGACCGAAGGCACCAGCACCGCTGCCGCGAGCAACGGCTCGGCCGAAAGCAACGGCAGCACCGCTGTCGCGGCCGAGGTCGCCGACACCGCGTCGGCGAACGGCGGCGAGCCGGTCGCCGAGGCCCCGGTCAAGCGCCGCCGCACCCGCAAGCCCGTGGCCGCCGAGGCCGAGAGCACGGGTGAAGCCACCGCCGCCGTGAGCACCGGCGAGGAAACCACCGAGGCTCCGGTCAAGCGCCGGCGCACCCGCAAGGCCGCCACCGCCGACGCCACCGAGAACGGTAGCGCCGACACGGAAAACGGTGCGGCGGAAGCGGATTCGGCCGAAAAGCCGGCCCGCACCCGGCGTCGCCGCAAGCCCGCGGAGGAGACCGCCGACACCGGTGCGGTCGCCCCCGAGACCGCGACCGCTTCGGCATAATTCGGCGGATCCGCTAGTCTCGCAAGCGTGCTCGCACCCGAGCGGCGAACGCGCGCCGACATCATCTCCGCAGTCGCGATCGCCACGCTCGTGGTGGTCGCGGCGCTGGTGGTGTGGGCCCGTGGCGATGCCACAGGCACCGAATCGGTGACCGCGGCGACCCCGGCGTCGGCGCCACCCACCGCGGACCAGCTGCCCGCCGCCCTGCACGAGCTGTGGCACGCGCCCGACAGCGCCGCGACCCGGGCGGTGATCTCCGCGGGCGCGGTGATCACCGGCGAGGGCGGCACCGTCACCGGGCGCGATGCCCGCACCGGCGCGGAGATCTGGCGCTACCGCCGGGATATGCCGCTGTGCGGGCTCGAGTCCCAGTTCGGCCAGGTCGTCGCGGTCTACAAGGATCAGCGCGGGTGCAGCCAGGCCACGCTGCTGGCCGGGGAGAACGGCGACCGCCGGACCGCGCGCAGCAGCTACATGGACCCCTCGATCCGGCTCAGCGTCGACGGCACCTACATGCTCGCCCAGGGCGACAAGCGCCTGGAGATGTGGCGTTCGGATCTGGTGCGCACCCTCGAATACGGCTACGTGGACGCGCCGGTGAACGTGAAGACCCAGCCGCGTAAGGACTGCACCCTGCTCTCGGCGGGTTCCAGCCCGTCCCGGCTGGCGGTGCTGGAGAAGTGCCCGGAGGACGCGACCAACCGGTTGACCGTCCTCAATCCGGCGCCCAAGGACAACACGGTGCCCGAGGAGTACGGCTCGCACGTGCTCAACGGGCTCGGCGCGGACTCCCCCGAGACCCGGGTGCTTGCGGTGTCGGACAGCCGGATCGTGGTGTACCTGCCCGGCGGCAGCCAGTCCGGCGGCGAGAGCAGCCCGCCGCGCCTGGGCGTCTACGACTCCAACGGCAATCCGATTGTGGTGCATCAGCTTTCGGCTCCGCTGGCCGCGAACGCGAGCACCGTGCGAGTCGGCTCGGCCTACCTGGTTTTCACCGGCAACAGCCTGATCGCGTTGCACGCCACCACGTTCGACCCGATCTGGACCGCGCCCGGCGCGCTCGGCACGCCCGCGGTGATGGCGGGCAAGCTGCTGGTGCCGGTCGCGGGCGGCCTGGCGGCACTGGACCCGGCCAATGGGGCCGAGGTGCAACGCATTCCGATCGAACGGCCCGGCTACGACGGCTCCCCCATCTCGCTGGCGGTGCTCGGCGGGACCGTGCTCGAACAGCGCGGCGGCGACCTCTACGCCCTCGGCGGCTGAGCGGCGGATCGCCCGCGGTGCGCACCTTCGGCGAACAAAGTCCGTGGCGGGGCGTCGGTTCGCGTGCGGTCGTCCAGCATGATGGAGACATGGCCGTACGCGACGATGCCCGACTAGCCCTGCTCCGGCACGGGGAAACCGCCTGGTCCAAGGTGCGCCGGCACACCGGCAACACGGACCTGCCACTGACCGCGCTCGGCGAGGAACAGGCCAGGGCCGCGGGGCCCCTGGTGGCCGAGCTGAAACTGCGCGAGCCGCTGGTGCTCGTCAGCCCCCGGCAGCGGGCGGTGCGCACCGCCGAACTCGCCGGCTTCACCGATTTCACCCTCGACGACGACCTGGTCGAATGGGACTACGGCGAGTACGAGGGCCTGACCACCCCGCAGATCCGCGAGCAAGCCCCCGGCTGGACCATCTGGACCGGCCCGGTGCCCGGCGGCGAGTCGGCCGAGCAGGTGCGCGCCCGCGCCGACCGCGTGCTGGCCACCGTGGCCGCCGCGCTGCCCGACCGCGACGTCATCCTGGTCGGCCACGGCCACTTCTCCCGCGCGCTGATCACCCGCTGGGCCGAACTGGATCTGGTCGAGGGCCGCCGCTTCGCCATGACGACCGCCGCCACCAGCGTGCTCGGGTACGAGCACGACGCCCGGACCATCCACGCACACAACCTCGTCCCGCACCTGAATGGAGCCTCACGATGACCCACCCCGGCCATGCCGTCGTCCGCCGCGCCACCCCCGCCGACGTACCCGCCATGGTCGATCTCGTCTACGACCTGGCCGAATACGAGCGGGCGCGCGAAGAGTGCACGCTCACCATCGAGCAGCTGCACACCTCGCTGTTCGGTTCGGCCCCCGCGCTTTTCGGGCACGTCGTCGAGGACGAGACGGGAATCGTCGGCACCGCCATCTGGTTCCTGAACTTCTCCACCTGGAAGGGCACGCACGGGATCTACCTGGAGGATCTCTACGTCAAGCCGGAGACCCGGGGCAAGGGCTACGGCAAGGCGCTGCTGGCCGCGCTCGCGAAGGAGGCCGCGGACAACGGCTACAGCCGGGTGGACTGGGCGGTGCTCACCTGGAACACCCCGTCGATCGAGTTCTACCGGTCGCTCGGCGCTGTCCAGCAAGACGATTGGGTCGGCTACCGGCTCGCCGGTGGCGAACTGCTGCAACTGGCGAAGCAAGCGCGCTGAACCGGCCGTGCAGGTAACCGTTCCGGACAGCTGGCCCGCCACGGCCGAAGAGGCCATGGCACTGCAGGACCGGCTGCGCCCGCTCGTCGACCAGACCAACCCGCGCCCACCGGAATTCCGCACCATCGCCGGACTCGACTCGGCCTACGACGACGAGTCCGGCGTGGTCGCCGCCGCCGCGGTGGTGCTGGACGCCGCGTCGCTGGCGCCCCGGGAAACCGCGATAGCGCACGGCACAACGACTTTCCCGTACCTGCCGGGCCTGCTCGCCTTCCGCGAGCTGCCCACCTCGCTGGCGGTCCTGGAAAAGCTGGCGCGCACACCGGATCTGCTGATCTGCGACAGCCAGGGCCTGGCGCACCCGCGCCGCTTCGGGTTCGCCTGCCACCTCGGGATTCTCGTAGGCATACCCACCATCGGCGTCGCGAAAACGGTGTGGGGCAACTACACCGAACCCGCGCCCGAACGCGGGGCCGCCACCGATCTGCTGATCGACGGCGAGGTGGTGGGCCGGGCGCTGCGTACCCGAACCGGCGTGAAGCCGGTCTTCGTCTCGGTCGGGCACCGCATCGATCTCGACACCGCCTGCGCGCAGGTGCTGGCGCTCACCCCGAAGTACCGCCAGCCCGAAACCACCAGGCAGGCCGACCGGCTGTGCCGTCAGGCCTTGCGCTCGGCGCTCGGGTCGACCCCGTAGCCCTCGGTCATCCACCGGTTGGACGCAGGCGCGAACAGCAATCCCAGCGAGGCGAGGGCGACGATGCCGAGCAGCGCCCCGTACACCGGCTGATGCGAATCGGTGAGCAGCGACCACGCCACCGGGATCATCAGGATCTGCGCGATCACCGCGATGGCGCGGCCCCAGCGATGCCCCGTCAGCAGCCCGAGGCCGGCGGCCAGCACCGCGCCGCCGAGGATGCCGAACCACGCGGCCGTGCCGTAGCCACTGGTCGCGGACTGATCGTGCCCGAGCAAGCCGCGCACCACCAGCACGAGCGCCACGGTCACCGCGATCGCGCCCTCGAGCGCCACCAGCCCGCCCGCGCCGCGCACCGTCGCGGGCACACCCGCGCTTTCCGCATTCCTGTCGCTGTCAACCACGCGCCAAGCCTACGAGCCGAACCCCCGGGACGGCATTTCGGACCGCGCACCGGCGCCAACTAGGCTTCCGACCGTGCGGACCCTGCTGATCGTGAATCCGAATGCCACTTCCACCACTCCGGAGACCAGGGATTTGCTGGCCCACGCGCTGGAGAGCCGCACACAACTCACCGTTGCGCACACCCAGCATCGCGGCCACGCGGCGGAGCTGGCGCAATGGGCCTCGACCAACGAAATGGACCTGATCGTCGTGCACGGCGGCGATGGGACCGTGAACGAGACGATCAACGGATTCCTGCCGCTGCCGGAGGTCGACGACGGCCAGGTCTGGCGGCCCCGGTTGGGTGTCATTCCCGGCGGGTCCGCGAACGTCTTCGCCCGGGCGCTCGGCATCTCGCCGGACCCGGTGACCGCGACCAATCAGCTGATCGACCTGCTCACGGTCAACCGGGACCGCAAGATCGGCCTGGGCGTTGCCGACGACCGCTGGTTCACCTTCAGCGCCGGTGTCGGCCTGGACGCCGATGTCTGCGAGGCGATCGACGCCAGCCGCGCCGACGGTCATCTCGCCACCCCGGCGCGCTACCTTCGCACAACCGTTCGGCAGTTCTTCCGGGCCAAGGGCAACAAGCCCAGCGTCCGCGTAGCGATCCCCGGGCACCCTCCGGTGGACGCCGTGCATTACGCGTTCGTAACGAACACCAGTCCGTGGACGTACCTCAACGACACTCCGGTGCACACCAATCCGGGCACCACCTTCGAGGCCGGCCTCGGCCTGTTCGCGGTGCGCTCGATGGATGTGGTTCCCACCCTGCTGCTCGCCCGCCAGCTGCTGGCGGCCGACGGAAATCCCAAGTCCCGCAATCTGTTTCGCGAGGACGACGTGCCGTCGGTGCGGATCGAATCGCCGGTGCCGATCGGGCTGCAAATCGATGGCGACTTTATCGGGAAGCGCAACGTGGTGGATTTCACCTCGGTGCCGGGTGTACTCGAAGTGGTGGCCCCACAGCCTCGTTGAACACGAAACGCGATCTGAAACATTCGGTTGCGCTGCGAAAACTGGGTAGAGCGAGTACAAAGGAGCCCGCAGGTTCCCGCGCTGGGAACTTCGAGAGCGTGAGCTTCCCCACGGTGCACCAGATACCTATTGACATCTACGGTGTTCGTGAAAGCATTCACAAGCAACCGTGCGGAAACTTTTGAGTCGCACAAGTGAACGATCCACAAACCATAAGGCGCCATTTGCGGCGCCCAGCAAAGGAGCAGAGGAATGGACTGGCGCCACAAGGCCATCTGTCGTGACGAGGACCCTGAACTGTTCTTCCCGGTGGGTAACAGTGGTCCTGCGCTCGCGCAGATTGCCGATGCCAAGCTGGTCTGCGCTCGCTGCCCCGTCACTGCCGATTGCCTGTCCTGGGCCCTGAAGTCCGGTCAGGATGCCGGCGTGTGGGGTGGAATGAGTGAAGACGAGCGCCGGGCGCTCAAGCGTCGTAACGCGCGCACCCGGACCCGCACCGTCGTCTAGAGCGACGACTGGCGTTACCGGGCCACAGCCTCATGGGCCCGGGAACGCATTCGGCCCGGCACCGACAAGAACACTGGTGCCGGGCTTATTTGTTCTCGAACTTGTTATAGCGCAACCAAATGTCCGAATTCGATTGCGCGCACCGATATTCAGCGCCCGGAGCGGCGGCCCAGCGGAACACGCAACACCGCGTCGGTACCGACATCCGCACCCGGATGCAGGCCGATGGAGCCGCCCAGTTCCGCCGTGACGAGCGTCCGCACGATCTGTAGTCCGAGCCGGTCGGAGGATTCCAAGCTGAATCCGGCGGGCAGGCCCCGGCCGTCATCACTGATGATCACGTCGAGCCAGCGCGCCGAACGCTCGGAACGAATTGTCACCGTGCCGTTTTCGCCCGAATCGAAGGCGTGCTCGATGGCGTTCTGTACCAATTCGGTCAGCACCATCACCAGCGGCGTCGCCCGTTCGGCGGAGAAGACGCCCAGCGAACCGGCGCGGCGCACTTTGATGCGCGCCGTGTGCACGGTGGCGACATCGGCCATGATCGGCAGCAACCGGTCGACGACCTCGTCCAGGTCGACCTCTTCGTCCACCGACATGGACAGCATTTCGTGCACGGAGGCAATGGAAGTCACCCGGCGCACCGACTCGGTGAGGGCGACCTGCGCCTCCTCGTTCTCGGTGCGGCGCGCCTGCAACCGCAGCAGCGCGGCCACGGTTTGCAGGTTGTTCTTCACGCGGTGATGAATCTCACGGATGGTGGCGTCCTTGGACAGCAGCGCGCGATCGCGCCGCTTGACCTCGGTGACATCGCGGACGAGTACCGCGGCGCCGGCCAATTCGCCGTGCGGGCGCAGCACCAGGGTGCGCAGCAGCACGGTGGCGCCGCGCGCCTCGACCTCCATCCGGCGCCCGGTACGCCCGGCCAGCGCGGCCTGGATATCGCCGACCACCTCTTGGGCGTCGAACGGGTCGGTGATCAGCGAGCGAGTGGTGACCGCGAGATCCTGACCGGCCAGATCGCTCTGCAAACCCATCCGGTGATAGGCCGACAGCGCGTTCGGGCTGGCGTAGACCACGCTGCCCTCGGTGTCGATCCGGATGAAACCGTCGCCGGCGCGGGGGCTGGAATGGGTCGCCGCGCGGTCCTCGGTGGTCGGGAAGGTGCCGTCGGCGATCATCTGGCACAGGTCGTCGGCGCAGGCCACATAGGCGATCTCGAGGGTGCTGCGGACCTTGGAACGCTGGGTGTCGGTGTCGCGGGACAGCACGGCGATCACGTCGTCGCCGCAGCGCACCGGGATGGCCTCGCGGATCGCGTGCACCGGATGCGGGTGATAGACCGCGGCGGCCTCGCCGCCACTGTCGGCGCGCACGATCTTGCCGCTGATCAGGGCGTCGAAGACCTGGGGATGATCGTCCGGGGTGGCGGTGGTGCCGACCCGGTCCTCGATGTGCACGGTCGCGGCCGTGGTCGGGCGGCACTGGGCGACGCACACTATGTCGGCGCCGTCGGTGACCGGCCCGGCGCCCACCCAGAGCGATAGATCGGCGAAGGATAGGTCGGCGAGCAGTTGCCAATCGCCCACCACCCGTTGCAGATGGTCCACGGCGACGCCGGGAAGGTCGGTGTGTTCGGCTAGTAGCTCGCTGAGGGTCGACACGGGGATCTACGCTTCGATCAGGAGATCACGGCGATCAAGTCGCCTGCCTGCAGGACCTGGCCGGGTTCGACCGCGACCTCGGTGATCTCGCCTTCGACCTCGGTCAGCACCGGAATCTCCATCTTCATGGACTCGAGCAGGATCAGCGCCTGATCCACGTGCACCTTGTCGCCGACCTTGACGTCGACGGTCAGGACGGTCGAGACCATCTCCGCGCGCACTTCCTCGGCCATGGATGCCCCTTCTTCGGTTCGGTCTGTATCCGCTGAAGGTACAGCCAACCACACGTGAAAGAATGGCCTTCAATCAGAAGGGAGCCTACTCATGGGTAAGCGTGGACGTAAGAAGCGCAGCCGCAAGGGAAGCGCAGCCAACCACGGCAAGCGGCCCAACGCCTGAGGCGTAGCGCACGTGTGAAAACACCGAGCGGCCCGCACTTCCCGAGGGAAGCGCGGGCCGCTCAATGTTTGCCGGTCTTTTAAGACTCTCTGGTCTGAATCTCGGTGATCGTGATGGTTCGCCGGATCTCGATGGTGAGCCGATCGCGCAGCGAATCGGGCGCCCGGTCACCGCCGCACTTGCGGCTGAGCAGACCCTTGACCTTCTCCTCGATGCCGTAGGCCTCGATGCAGGGCGAGCAGTGGTCCATGTGGTGCTGCAAGCGCGCCCGGGTGGCGTCGTCGCACTCCCCGTCCAGCATCAGCCAGACGTCGGCGAGTACCGCCCGGCAGTCGAGCTCCATGTCGTCGCTCACTGCTTGACCTCCTGCCGTTCACCGCGGTTGAACCCGCGCTCGCGCGCCACGTCGGCGAGCAGACCCTTCAGTTGCTTGCGGCCGCGGTGCAGCCGGGACATCACAGTACCGATGGGGGTGCCCATGATGTCGGCGATCTCCTTGTACGGGAAACCTTCGACGTCCGCGTAGTAGACCGCCATCCGGAACTCCTCGGGGAGCTCCTGCAGCGCGGCCTTGATGTCGTCGTCGGGTAGCGCGTCCAGCGCCTCCACCTCGGCCGAGCGCAGGCCCGTCGAGGTGTGCTCGGCGGTCGCCGCGAGCTGCCAGTCCGAGATCTCCTCGGTCGGATACTGCGCCGGCTGCCGCTGCTTCTTGCGGTAGGAGTTGATGTAGGTGTTGGTCAGGATGCGGTAGAGCCAGGCCCGCAGGTTGGTGCCCTCGCGGAAGCTCTTGAAGCCCTGGAACGCCTTGACGTAGGTCTCCTGCACCAGGTCCTCGGCGTCGGCGGGATTTCTGGTCATACGCAGCGCGGCGCCGTAGAGCTGGTCCAGCATCGGGAGCGCGTCGCGCTCGAACCGCTGCCCCAGTTCCGCATCGTCGACCGCGGTGCCGGGGTTGCCCTCGTCCACCACGCCTTCGTCGCTCGTCACACCTGTCCCTTCGATTGCGGTACCTGCCAAATCTACCGGCATCGGCACAGCGATCGGGAACTGCGTGTCGGCGGGCCCGGTCCACACCGGACGTTCGTCGAGCAATACGGGCACCGGCTTCTCCTCACACGTCGTCAACTGGCTGCTATCGCAATGCAACAGGCACGAGCGTCCCGGTGTTCCCGCGCCGGTTACAGTCGCTGCCATGGCCGCAGCCTCGACACCGGCGATTCGCACCCTGACCGTGGCGGGAGTGGCGCATCGCGTGCACGCCTACACCCACGATCCGCGCTCGGATTCCTACGGCACCGAGGCGGTCGACGCGCTCGGCGCGGAGCTCGGGGTCGAGCCCGGGCAGATCTTCAAGACCCTGGTGCTCGAGCTGTCCACCGGGACGCTGGCGGTGGCGGTGCTGCCGGTGCCGAACACCTTGTCGCTCAAGGCCGCTGCCGCCGCCCTGGGTGTGCCGAAGGCCGCCATGGCGGACAAGACGAAGGCCGAGAAGACCACCGGTTACGTGCTCGGCGGCATCTCCCCGCTCGGCCAGCGCAAGCAATTGCCGACCGTGGTGGACGCCTCGGCGCTGCACTGGGATCGGATGCTGTGCAGCGCGGGGCGGCGCGGCCTCGAGATCGAACTCGCGCCCGCCGACCTGGTGCGGCTGGCGGCGGCGGTGACCGCGCCGATCGTCGCCGGTTGAAAACAGACCGTGTGGCATCCAACAGCCGACCGCGGATCTGTGCGGTAATGATCCCGGCAGCACCGGACAAAACAGGCGCTGCGCTCGAGCTCCAGCAAGGTCCGATTCGTCCGACCCGAGGATGTGATGCTCAATGTTGTCTCAGCACCGCCTGGTCTCCCGCTCGCTCGTCGCGGTACTCGGAGCAGCCACGCTGGCTCTGGGCCCGCTGACCGCGAGCCCGGCCGGCGCGGATCCGGTTGTCATTCAGGTGAACCCCGGCCAGCAGGCCGACTACCCCGGCAAGGCCAAGCCCGACGAGAAGGCCGAAAAGGCCGAGAAGCTGGGCGGCGGACTGGTCAACAAGGCGATCGACCTGGGCGCGGGCGTGCTCAAGTGCGGCCTGAGCCTGGCCACGGAAACGGTGCCCTGCAAGCTCTGAGCACCCCGACGCACGGCCGAGCCGATCAGCAGCTGATCCGCTCGGCCGTTGTTCTGTCGCCCTAGAGGGTGTCGAGCAGCTCCGGGCCGTTGTTGCGCACGCTGTTGACCAGCTGGGATACCGGCCGCGTGATAATCCCGGAGACCGCCTCGGGACTCGGCGTGGTCAGCAACTCGGCCGGGGCCGGATGATCGGGGTCCAGCCAGGCGTCCCAGTGCTCGCGCGGCATCTGCAGCGGCATCCGGTCGTGGATGCGGGTGAGATCGCCGACCGCGTCGGTAGTCAGAATGGTGCAGGAGAGCAGCGGATCGCTCTCGGGCAGGGATTTATCCCGCCACACCGACCACAGACCGGCCATATAGAGCCGGGAACCGTCGGCATTGGCCATGAAATAGGGCTGCTTGGCCACCTTGCCCTTCTTGGTGGCATCCGGCTCGACCAGCCACTCGTACCAGCCGTCCATCGGGACCAGGCAGCGCCGGTACTTCACCGCGTCGCGGAACGACGGCGTGGTGGCGGCCTTGTCGGCCCGGGCGTTGAACAGGGGTTTGCCCTTGACCGGGACGCCGGGCTCGGCGACCTTCGTCCACAGCGGGATCAACCCCCAGCGCATCCGCCGGATCCGCAGCTTCGGGTCGTCCTCGGGGTGCCCGTGCTCGTGCCGCTCCACCACGGTCAGGACCTGCGTGGTCGGCGCGACATTGTAGTTCGTGAAACCGTTACTGCCGGAATCATTTTCGCCACCGGACTCGTCGATGGCGTCCAGTTCCACGGCAAGCTTGCCGGGGTTCGTCGTGGTCGCATATCGTCCGCACATATCTCGATCGTGCCACTTCACCCCGACAAGTTCGGGGACAATTGAAACCGAGCTGGTGACCTGGTGAGAGTTTTGGCATAACATCCTCTCATTGGATGGGGTAGATCACACCTCGTCCACTCCGGTGCGCGCACCGACCGGGCCACCGCAGAGGTAAGAGGAGAGTTCCACTGTGACCACCACAGAGACCACCCCCGAGACGTTGTTGACGTCGGTCGATCCGGCCACCGGGGAAGTCATCGCCAGCTACCCCATCGATGACGAGAACGCGGTGCGCGCGGCCGTCGCCAAGGCCCGCACCGCCGCCGGCACCTGGGGCGCCCTGGAGTACGGCGAGCGCCGGAAGTACTTGCAGCGCTGGGAATCCCAGCTCGTCGCCGACTCCGACGAGTTCTGCGCCCTGATCCACCGGGAGAACGGCAAGCCGCTCGACGACGCCTTCCTGGAACTGATGCTGGCGCTGGAGCACATCGCCTGGGCCGCCAAGAACGCCAAGAAGGTGCTCGGCCCCAAGAAGATCTCCCCCGGCCCGCTGATGTCGAACTTCTCCGCGCGCCTCGAGCACCGCCCGCTCGGCGTCGTCGGCGTCATCGGCCCCTGGAACTACCCGGTCTACACCCCGAACGGCTCCATCGGCTACGCGCTCGCCGCGGGCAACACCGTGGTGTTCAAGCCGAGCGAATTCTCCACGGGCATCGGCAATTTCCTCGTCGCCGCGTTCAAGAAGGCGAACCCCGACCTGCCCGAAGGCGTGTTCGAGGTGATCAACGGCTACGGCGAGACCGGCGCCGCGCTGGTCCGCTCCGGCGTCGACAAGATCGCCTTCACCGGGTCCACCGCCACCGGTAAGCGGATCATGGCCGCCGCCGCCGACACCCTCACCCCCGTGCTGCTGGAATGCGGCGGCAAGGACGCGGTGATCGTCGCGGGCGACGCCGACGTGAAGGCCGCCGCCGACGCGGTCGCCTGGGGCGCCACCTCCAACAGCGGCCAGACCTGCGCCGGCGTGGAGCGGGTGTACGTCGACCGTTCGGTGCGCGAGGAGTTCGTGGCCGAGGTCAAGCGGATCCTGACCGAGATCAAGCCGGGCTCGGGCGACAAGGCGCACTACGGCCCGATGACGATGCCGAGCCAGATCGACATCGTGCGCCGCCACATCGAGGACGCGCTGAAGAAGGGCGGCACCGCGGTGCTCGGCGGCCCGGAATCGGTCAAGGGCCCCTTCATCGAGCCGGTCGTCCTGGTCGACGTGGACGAGGACTCCGAGGCCGTCGCCGAGGAGACCTTCGGCCCGACCGTCACCATCAAGACCGTCGACGGTGTCGACGAGGCGGTCGAACTGGCCAACAAGTCCAAGTACGGGCTGTCCTCGGCGGTGTACTCCAAGAAGAACGGCCTGGAGATCGCGCGCCGGCTGCGCGTGGGCGCCACCTCGGTGAACTCGGTGCTGGCCTTCGCCGCCATCCCCGGGCTGCCCTTCGGCGGCGTCGGCGAATCCGGCATCGGCCGCATCCACGGCGAGCCCGGATTGCGCGAGTTCGCCCGGCCGCATTCGATCGCGGTGCAGAAGTTCGCGATTCCCGGGATGGCCCTGCTGTCCTACAGCCGCAGCGAGTCCACCATGAACCTGCTGCGCAAGGTGGTGCCGTTCCTGCACGGGCGGCACAAGTAAGCAGTACCTTCGATCCAGCCGCATCGGCCACCGGCCGGTGCGGCTGGTCTTATTCCGCGACCGCCCGCGTGTCAGTCGGTGCGATGGGCGAAGATGGACCCGTGACTTATTGGCAAGCTCCCCATGTCGATGTTCCCGTCCACGCCACCGTCAGCCTGCCCGGATCGAAATCGATCACCAATCGGGCCTTGATCCTGGCGGCCCTGGCGGACGGTCCCTCGACGCTCACCGGAGCCCTGCGCAGTCGCGACACCAACCTGATGATCGAGGCCCTGCGGGCCATGGGCACACGCATCGAAGGCGACGCCGACACCCTGGCCGTCACGCCCACTCCGCTCGGCGGCGGCGCCGTCGACTGCGGGCTGGCCGGCACGATCATGCGCTTCCTTCCGCCGGCCGCGACGCTGGCCACCGGCGCCGTCGCCTTCGACGGTGACACCCAGGCCCGGGCCCGCCCGCTGCGCACCATCCTCGAGGCGCTGCGCGGCCTCGGCGCCGAGGTCGACGGCGACACCCTGCCCTTCACCGTGCACGGCAAGGGCGCGCTGCGCGGCGGCACCGTCACCATCGACGCGTCCGGCTCCTCGCAGTTCGTCTCCGGGCTGCTGCTCTCCGGCGCGCGCTTCGAGGAGGGCCTGACCGTGCATCACGACGGCAAGGCGCTGCCGTCCGTGCCGCACATCGAGATGACGGTGGAAATGCTGCGCCGCGCCGACGTCTCGGTGGAGGCGCCGGCCGACAGCCGCAAGGCGCAGACCTGGATCGTGCATCCCGGCCCGATCCGCGCGGTCGACTGGGAAATCGAACCCGATCTGTCCAACGCGACACCGTTCCTGGCCGCCGCGGCGATCACCGGGGGCGCGGTCAGCATTCCGCACTGGCCGCGGATCACCACCCAGCCCGGTGATGTCATCCGGGAGATCCTGGTGCGGATGGGCGCCGAGGTCGGCATCGTCGACGGCGTCCTCACCGTGCGCGGGCCGGAACGGCTCGCGGGCATCGACATCGACCTGCACGACGTCGGCGAACTCACCCCCACCGTCGCCGCGCTGGCCGCGCTCGCCGACTCCCCGTCCTGGCTGCGCGGCATCGCGCATCTGCGCGGGCACGAGACCGACCGGCTGGCGGCGCTGTCCACCGAGATCAACCGGCTCGGCGGCAAGGTCACCGAGACCGAGGACGGGCTCGAGATCGTGCCCGCCGAATTGCACGGCGGCCGTTGGCATTCCTACGCCGACCACCGGATGGCGACCGCCGGCGCGATCCTCGGCCTCAAGGTGCCCGGTATCGAGATCGAAGACATCGGCACCACCGCCAAGACACTGCCCGATTTCGTCGATCTGTGGGCCACGATGCTCGATTCCGCGCCGGGAGCGGCACACTGAGCGGGCGCAGTTCGGGCAGCTACGACGAATCCGATGTCCGGGTTCGTCCGGGCAAGAGTTCGCGTCCGCGCACCAAAACCCGTCCGCGGCACAGCGATGCCGAGGCCGCGATGGTGGTGGCGGTGGACCGCGGCCGCTGGGGCTGCGTGCTCGACGGTGATCCGGAACGGCCGATCGTCGCGATGCGCGCCCGCGAGCTGGGCCGAACGCCGATCGTCGTCGGCGATCAGGTGGACGTGGTCGGCGATCTGTCCGGCAAGCCGGACAGCCTGGCCCGCATCGTGCGGGTGGCCGAACGCCGAACGGTGTTGCGGCGCACCGCCGATGACACCGATCCGTTCGAACGGATCGTCGTGGGCAACGCCGAGCAGCTGTTCATCGTCGTCGCCCTGGCCGATCCGCCGCCGCGCACCGGGTTCGTGGAACGCGCCATGGTGGCCGCGTTCGCCGGTGGGCTGAAACCGATTCTGTGCCTGACCAAGCACGATCTGGCCGGTGAGTCCGAATTCGCCGCCGCCTTCGACGATCTCGAGCTGACCATCGTCTACGGCGGCGTCGACGATCCGCTGGAACCGGTCAACGCGCTGCTGGACAACAAGCTCACCGCCCTCATCGGGCACTCCGGCGTCGGCAAGTCGACCCTGGTGAATCGTCTTGTGCCCGATGCGGATCGGGCCGTCGGCATCGTCTCCGGCGTCGGCAAGGGCCGCCACACCTCCACCCAGTCCGTCGCGCTGCCGCTGCCCGCCGGCGGCTGGGTCATCGACACACCCGGCGTGCGCTCCTTCGGCCTGGCGCACATCACCCCCGACGATGTCATCGCCGCCTTCACCGATCTGGCCGCCGCCATCGAGGACTGCCCCCGCGGCTGCACCCATCTCGGCCCGCCCGCCGATCCGGAATGCGCCCTGGATCGGCTTCCGGGCAAGGAACGTCGCGTCGCCGCCATCCGCATGCTTCTCAACGCCCTGAACTCCAACGAATCCTGGCAGCGCAGCACCGACTAGTGCCCGTCGGGCTGCTTCGGCGCGAACGGCCATTCCTCGAACCAGGTGCAGCGCCCGACCGAGTCGAAGCACAGGATCCACAGGTCGCGCCAGCGCGCGGGCGTGTCGTCCAGGTACGCCACCTCGACCCGGACCACGGCCGTATCACCTTCCACGGCAACGACTTCGGACTCCATCGTGAAGCCTTCACCGGGCCCGTCGCGGCCCTGCTCCCAGAACTCGGCCAGCGCGGCGAGCCCGTCGAGCGGCTCCGCCCACGGGGACACCAGATAACCGGCGTCGGGCGCGAAGAGCCCATCCAGTGCCGCCGTGCCCGGCGACCGCCAGGCCCGCTCGTATTCCTCGACCCAGGCCTGCACGGCAGCGCGGTCCACGAGGCATAAGGTACCGCGCTCCGGGGTCCGGCAATCGGATTGCCGGGACGAGAGTCGTGCGGTTCGATGACCGGATGAGTGGCACAGCGAACGATGCGGAATTGACGCCCGAGTTGGCCGCGACGATCGCGGCGGCGTTCGCGAAGCGGGATCGGGCGAATATGGGGCCGACGATCGAGTTCTTCGAGCGGCTGCTGGCGCAGCACCCGGGGAATCCGTATGTGTTGTATGAAGTGGGTGGGTCGTATGACACTGCGGGGCAGGAGGATACGGCGATCGAGTACTACGGCAAGGCGCTGCCCGGGCTGAGCGGGGTGATCCGGCAGCGGTGCCTGTTGCAGTACGGGAGTTCGCTGCGCAACCTCGGGCGGTACGACGAGTCGAGGCAGGTGCTCGAGCAGGCGCGGGCGGAGTTTCCCGATTCCGACTCGTTGCGGGTCTTCGCCGCGCTGACCGCGCACGCCTCGGGCCACCCGGATCAAGCGCTGGGAGCGCTGTTGGAATTGATCGCCGACCGGGTCGATTCGGCCGAGATCAAGCGCTACGAGCCCGCGATTCGCGGGCACGCGGCGGCGTTGGCGCCGGGCTAGCCGCCGAAGGTTTCGCGGTGCACGGCGTCGGCGAGGGGGCGGCCGGTGCGCCAGCCGAAGCGTTCCAGGTCGGGGAGCTGCTGGAATTCGTGTACGGGGCCGACGCAGAGCCAGGCGACCAGGTGGATGTCGGTGGGGGCGGCGACCAGGTCGGCGAGGAAGGCGGGGTCGTAGAAGGAGACCCAGCCGACGCCGATGTGCTCGGCGGTGGCGGCGAGCCAGAGGTTCTGGATGGCCAGAACGGCTGAGTAGACGCCGGTTTCGGGGATGGTGGCGCGGCCCAGGATGTGCGGGCCGCCGCGGTCGTGGCGGTAGGTGACGACGACGCCGGTACCGCTCTCGGTGATGCCCTCGATCTTGATCGGGTCGAAGGTGGCGGCGCGGTCCGGCGGCAGGGAGCGGTGGAACTCGGCGCGCTTCTCGGCGACGTGGTCGGCGAACTTGCGCAGCGTCGCCGGGTCCTGGATCACGATGAAGTCCCACGGCTGGGAGTTGCCGACACTCGGGGCGCGGTGCGCGGCGTCGAGAATCCGCAGCAGCGTGGCCTCGTCCACCGGTGCCCCGGTGAACTCCGCGCGCACATCCCGCCGCCGCCGGATGACCTCGTACAACTCCTCAGCACTCACCCGCCCAGTCAACCAAGGGGCAGCGCGCACACGAAAACCGGGAGCCCAGCTCGGCTGGACTCCCGGTGCTCGAACGACTGCGGACTAGACGGAAACCGTCTCGCGACGGGTGATCCGCTTACGGCCGGCCTGCAGCGCGGTCCGCAGACCGGTGCGCTTGCCGGTGGCCGGATCGATCGTCGCCGTGCCGCCGAAACCCTTCTCCGACTTGGTCTCCGGGGCATCGTCGGTGCCGCGGCGCAGGTACTTGTTGGGCAGCGACAGCTTCATGATGGTGCGCCAGGACTTGAAGTACTGCACCGGCAGCGAACCGGTGGTGTAGGGCAGGTCGTACTTGTCGCACATCGCCCGCACCCGGACCCCGATCCCGGCCAGGTGGTTGGACGGCAGGTCCGGGAAGAGGTGGTGCTCGATCTGGTGGCTCAGGTTGCCCGTCATGAAGTGCAGGACCTTGCCGCCGGAGATGTTGGCGCTGCCCAGCATCTGACGCAGGTACCACTCGCCCTGCGACTCGGTCAGCACGTCACCCTTGGTGAACTTCTCGGCGCCGTCGGGGAAGTGGCCGCAGAAGATGACCGCGTTGGTCCACACATTGCGGATGACGTTGGCCGCGAAGTTGGCGCTCAGCGTGCCGAGGAACGCAGGGCCGGTGAGCAGCGGGAAGATCAGGTAGTCCTTGGCGGCCTGCTTGCCGATCTTCTTCAGGACCAGCTTGCGGTCCGCCTCGAACTGGATGCGCTCGGGGCTGCCGGGCGCCCACTTCTTCTTGGCGATCTTGCCGAGCTCCAAATGCTGGATGGCGACGCCGTATTCGAAGAACATCTGCAGCAGCAGGTTGTACACCGGCTGGCCGAGGTAGAACGGCGACCACCGCTGATCGCGGGTGACGCGCAACAGGCCGTAGCCGATGTCGTCGTCCATGCCGAGCACGTTGGTGTACTTGTGGTGCAGGAAGTTATGGGTGATCTTCCAGTGCTCGGACGGGCCGGCGTTGTCCCATTCCCAGTTGCTGGAGTGGATTTCCGGATCGTTCATCCAGTCCCACTGGCCGTGCATGACGTTGTGGCCGATCTCCATGTTCTCGATGATCTTGGCCGTGCCGAGCAGCGCGGTGCCCGCGAGCCAGGCCGGCGGGAACAGACTGAAGAACAGCACACCGCGGCCACTGATTTCCAAGGCGCGCTGGAGCCGAATTACGTTGCGGATGTAGCGGGCATCGCTTTCACCGCGCGCGGACTCGACCTCACGGCGAATGGCATCGAGTTCGGCCCCGATAGCTTCGACATCCTCCGGCGTGAGGTGTGCGTATTCCTTGACATCCGAGATCGCCATACTGGTTACAGTACCGTAAGTTACGTAACCGTAGGTTGTGAGATTCGACGTGGAAGTGTGGCAAATCCCGCATTGAAAACGTGATGCGGAGATGCTAAGCCGTTAGCCGAAACGGCGTGTCGCCTTCGCCCAGAACGGCTTGTGCCGCAACGTTTCCTGCTCGTGGCGGGCCCGCTCCTGCAAGGCCACACCGGCTTCGCGCAGCACCTGCTTTTCCTGGCGCGCCTTTTCCCGCAGCGCCCGCTTGGCCTCGCGCAGCACTTCCTTCTCGTGCTCGGCTTTCGCCTTCAGCACGAGCTTCGCCTCCTGCATCGCCGAGCGCAGACCGTAGCGCTGCCCGGTCGCCGGATCGACCGGAATGATGTGGGTCTCGTGCCAGGTTTCCTGCATCTGCGCCGCGGTCGGCAGCGTCGGCAGGCTGATGCCCGCGAACTTGCGCTCCGAGGACGTCTCGGGGGCGTCGTCGGCGGTGCGCTTGAGGAACTTGTCCGGCAGCGCGAGCTTGTGGATGGTGCGGAAGGCGAGCAGGTACTGCTTGCCCAGCGAACCGGTGGTGTAGGGCAGGTCGTACTTGTCGCACAGTTCGCGCACCTTCACCGCGACCTCGGCGTACCGATTGCTCGGCAGATCCGGGAAGAGGTGGTGCTCGATCTGGTAGCAGAGGTTGCCGCTCATGAACGCCATCGCGGGCCCGGCCTTGAAGTTGGCGCTGCCCAGCATCTGGCGCAGATACCATTCGCCGCTGGTCTCACCGTCGAGCTGCTCGACGGTGAACTTCTCGGCGCCGTCGGGGAAGTGGCCGCAGAAGATGACCGCGTAGGCCCACAGGTTGCGCATCAGGTTCGCGGTGGCGTTGGCCTTGAGCGTCGACTTCCAGGCCGGACCGGTGAGCGCCGGGTAGACCACGAAATCCTTGGCGACCTGGCGGCTCGCCTTGCGGGCGAACTCCTTGTTCGGCTCGGAGTTCCACTTGCGCGGCGCACCGGAGAGTTCCTTCTCGGCGTCCCAGTCGTGCAGGGCGATGCCCCACTCGAAGGTGGCGGCCAGGATCAGGTTGGCGAAGGGCTGCACCAGATGCACCGGGCGCCAGGCCTCGTCGCGCGTCATCCGCAGGATGCCGAAGCCGAGGTCCTCGTCCTTGCCGAGCACGTTGGTGTAGGTGTGATGCGAGTAATTGTGTGCGCGCCGCCACTGCGAGGACGGACCCGTCTGATCCCACTCCCAATTGGTGGAGTGGATCTCCGGATCGTTCATCCAATCCCATTGCCCGTGGCTGATGTTGTGCCCGAGCTCCATGTTCTCGACGATCTTGGCGACCGAGAGCAGCGCGGTGCCGGTGAGCCAGGCCCACCGGTTGCGGCTGCCGAAAAGAATGGCGCGCGCGGCCACTTCCAGGCCACGCTGGGCGGCGATGGTGCGCCGGATGTATTTCGCGTCGCGCTCGCCACGCGACAGCTCTACCGACCGCCGGATGGCATCGAGCTCTTGGCCCAGCATCTCGATATCGGCTTCGGTGAGGTGCGCGAAAGCCTTGATGTCGGTGATTGCCACCCGGGTCCCTTCGTCGGCTCGAACTCAGCTCGAGCTTACCTGTGTCCACCCTCCCCGCGGCGGTGCCGCCAACCCCCTGCCGCTGGGTGATACCCCGGCCGCGCCGTTTCTACCAGCGTTGTTCGCTCAGATGTCGAGCGTGCAATCACCGGCGGCGGCAGAAATGCAAGTCTGCACTTTGTCACCCTCGCGCTTTTCGTCACCGTTGCGCAAGTCCCGCGCGTGGCCGGAACTCAATGTGAGCACACAGGTTTGGCAGATACCCATCCGGCAGCCGAACGGCATCTGAACCCCGGCCGACTCGCCCGCCTCGAGCAGACTGGTCGCCCCATCGACTTCGATGCTGCGGTCCGTCTTGGCGAAGGTGACCGTGCCGCCCTCGCCGACCGCCGAGCGCTCCACCTCGAAGCGCTCCACGTGCAACTTGTCGGCCAGGCCCGCGTCGCGCCAGTGCTGCTCGATCTCGTCGAGCATCGCCGCCGGGCCGCAGGCCCAGGTCTCGCGATCGCGCCAGTCGGGGAAGCGCTCGTCCAGATCGGTCAGCTTGAACTTGCCGTTCTCACCGGTCAGATGCAGATGCGTGCTGAAGCTGGGATGCCGGTCGTGCAGCGCGCGCAGTTCGTGGCCGAACATGACGTCGGCGGCGGTGCGCGCGGAATGCAGGTGCACCACATCGGTGACGCGCTCACGCCGATCCATGCCGCGCAGCATCGACATCACCGGGGTGATCCCGCTGCCCGCGGTGAGGAACAACACCTTCTCCGGCGGCGGGGACGACATGACGAAACCGCCCTGCGGCGCCTGCAAGCGGATGATCGCGCCCGGCCTCACGCCGGAGACCAGGTGGCTGGACAGGAAGCCCTCGGGCATCGCCTTCACCGCGATGGAGATGACGCGCTTGCCGCCGTGGCCCGGCTCGGACCAATTCGGCGGGCAGGTCAGCGAATAGGAACGCCAGTGCCAGCGGCCCTCGACCAGGATGCCGATGCCGATGTACTGGCCCGGCTGGTACCTGAAGTCGAAACCCCAGCCCGGCTTGATCACCAGGGTCGCCGAATCCGAGGTCTCCTTGCGGACCTCGACCACACGGCCACGCAGTTCACGCGCCGACCACAGCGGGTTGGCCAGGTGCAGGTAATCGTCGGGCAGCAACGGTGTGGTGACCCGGGCGACAGCCCCGCGCAAGACGTTCAGCCGGCCGCCGCGCTCGGCGACATTCGCGGCCGGCGCCTCCAGCCATTCACGCACATTCTTGAAGACCATCGGTGCCGTATATCTCCTGTGTCTGATGGGCAGCTCGCAAGACTGGCTCCCTGCGTGGCTGCTTCGACAGCAAGGTTACGGCATCGTAGGTTAGCGTGTCCTGCCCGGGCTCAGAGCAGGTCGAGCAGAAACGGCAGTTCCTGAGCCGCATACCAGGCGAGTTGGTGGTCCTCGGCGTCGCCGAGCACGAATTCGGCATCGGTGTCGCCCATGTCAGCGGCATCGATCACATCGACGGCCTTGGCCACCTGCGGTTCGGCCTCGGCCAGGTCGACATGCACCGAGGCGATCTGGTTGTAGCTCACCGGGCCGGCCAGCTTCACCACCGCGTCGTCCAGGTCGGGCCGATGCCGGGCGCCGGGGACATCGGCGGCGATGACCGCGCGCCGGTAGATCGGGCGACCCGGCGCGTCCGCGCCCGCCGCGGACTCCGCGGCGTCCTCGCTCTCCCCTGCCAGCAACCGCAGCGAGGCCCGCGCCGCCTCCATCATCGCCACCTCGGCCAGTTCCTCGTCGTCGCCGGAGGCATAGGCCTCCCGCAGCGCCGGGGTGACCGCGAACGCGGTCGCGCCCAGCGGGAAGATCTCGCGGTCGGCGACCAAGGCGCGCAGCATCGGCACCGTGGCGGGAATGTAGACGCGCATCTTCTCCTCAGACACAGGCACCGAGCATCTCCTCCATGGATTCGTGTACCGCGGTGGCCAGCACGCCGATGTCGGCCATCGCGTCGCGATCGGCGGTGAGTCCGTAGTAGACCCGCCCGTCGTAGGACGTGATCCCGATACTCGAGGCCTGATTGCGCAGCAGCGGCGACACCGGATACATCTCCAGCATCCGCGCGCCGCCGATGAACATCGGCGTCTGCGGACCCGGCGCGTTGGTGATCACCAGATTGAACGTGTGCTCTGCGAAAGTACTCGCCGCGCGCACACTCATGGCATGAAGGCTCGCCGGTGCGAATCCGGCCATGTGCACCAGGGTGCGCGCCCGCACTCCGCGCCGGTGCTTGCCGTCGGCCTCGGTGGCATGCGCGATGTGGGACAGCCGCATCACCGGATTGGGCTCGCCGACCGGCAGATCGATGAGAAAAGACGACACCTCGCTGGCCGGTTTCAGCTCGTCGGCGCCCTCCACGTAGACCGACATCGGCACCACCGCGCGCACCGTCGCGGACTCGGTGAGCGCCGCACCGCGCGAGAGCAGCCAATTACGCAAAGCCCCCGTGACAACCGCGAGGATGGCGTCGTTGATCGAGCAGTCGAAGCGCTTGCGGATGGTGCGGTAGTCCTCCAGGTCGGTGCGCACCACATCGAAGCGGCGGTTGCGGGAGGTCTTGGCGTTGAGCGGGCTGTCGGGCGCGCCGGTGGTGGCCGCGCGCACCGCGGAGACCACCGAGTCCACGGCCTTGCCCGCTGCGGCGACCATCGCGAACGCGTCGGCGCTGGCGCCGCGCACCACCTCGAGCGCCGCCTGCGGCTGCGCGGCCAGGTGGGTCAGCGCACCCAGCAGCAGTTCGGTGTCGCTCGGCTCGCGCGGCGCCACCCAGGCGTCGTCGGCCAGACCGCGCGGCGCGGCGCTCACATCCAGGATGACGTGCCCGATCTCGAGCGCGCTGTCCCCGTCGACCAGGGCGGAATGGGTCTTGGTGAAGATCGCGGACCGGCCGCCGGACAGCCCTTCGATCAGATACATCTCCCACAGCGGGCGGGTCTGATCCAGCGGGCGCGAGGCCAGCCGCGCCACCAGATCGTGCAGCTGTTCGTCGGTGCCCGGATGCGGCAGCGCGGAACGCCGGATGTGATAGGTGACATCGAATCGGCTGTCCTCCACCCACACCGGGCGGCCCAGCGCGAACGGGATCTCGCGCACCTTGCGGCGATAGCGCGGCACCAGCGCCAAGCGGCCCTCGACCAGGTCGACCAGGCGCTCGTAGTCCATCCCCCGCTGCTCGCCGGTGTTCTGGACGATCGCGAGCGAACCGATGTGGATCGGATTGCTACTGGATTCCCACCGGAAAAAAGACGCGTCCTGCGGCGTCAACCTCGTGATCACGCTGCCCGCTACTCCTTGCGTATAACTGGCCGAACGACTGCCGTCTGCCGATCATGCTGCCCCATAACGGCTTTCGCTCACCCGGAGTGAGGTCTGCGAGCTGCGCTGCCCCCGCCGCCTTCGACACGGCGGACGCGTTCCATCGTAAGCGACGCGCGTGCTCCGGCTCGGCTACGGTGAGAGAGGAAAGCCGCCGCATTCGCGACGGACCCGGGGCGAGGAGTTCGCCGCTGGTCCGACCGTTTCGAGCACCTGCAAGCAATAGCCGGCGCGCGGTGCCTACCATGGGTCCGGCATTACCATGGAGCGTGCTGCGGACCCGCCAGGTAAACAGGCGGGCGCGTGGGGGCCGACATATGACACACCGACCAGAGGACTGACGAGACCCGTGCCTGCGCTGACACTGACGAGGTTGCTACGGATTGGTGAGGGCCGCACGGTCAAGCGCCTCGCTCATCTCGCCGACGAGGTAATCGCGCTCGGGCCGGACATCGAGACGCTCACCGACGCCGAGCTGCGCGCCAAGACCGACGAGTTCAAGCAGCGCTACGCCGACGGTGAATCCCTGGACGAGTTGCTGCTCGAGGCGTTCGCCGTGGCCCGCGAGGCGTCCTGGCGCGTGCTGAACCAGAAGCACTACAAGGTCCAGCTCATGGGCGGCGCCGCGCTGCACCTCGGCAACATCTCCGAGATGAAGACCGGTGAGGGCAAGACCCTGACCTGTGTGCTCCCGGCCTACCTCAACGCGCTCTCCGGCGAAGGCGTGCACGTCGTCACGGTCAACGACTACCTGGCCAAGCGCGACGCCGAGTGGATGGGCCGCGTGCACCGCTTCCTCGGCCTCGAGGTCGACGTCATCCTCGGCGGCATGAACCCGGCCCAGCGCCGCGTCGCCTACGCCGCCGACATCACCTACGGCACGAACAACGAGTTCGGCTTCGACTACCTGCGCGACAACATGACCCACTCGCTGGACGATCTGGTGCAGCGCGGGCACAACTTCGCCGTGGTCGACGAGGTCGACTCCATCCTCATCGACGAGGCGCGCACCCCGCTCATCATCTCGGGCCCGGCCGACGCCTCCTCCAAGTGGTACGCCGAGTTCGCGCGCATCGCGCCGCTGCTGAAGAAGGACCTGCACTACGAGGTCGACATCAAGAAGCGCACCATCGGCGTGCACGAGGCCGGCGTGGAATTCGTCGAGGATCAGCTCGGCATCGACAACCTCTACGAGGCCGCGAACTCGCCGCTGGTCAGCTACCTGAACAACTCCATCAAGGCCAAGGAGCTGTTCCAGAAGGACAAGGACTACATCGTCCGCGACGGCGAGGTCATCATCGTCGACGAGTTCACCGGGCGCATCCTGGTCGGCCGCCGCTACAACGAGGGCATGCACCAGGCGATCGAGGCCAAGGAGAAGGTCGAGATCCAGCCGGAGAACCAGACGCTGGCCACCATCACGCTGCAGAACTACTTCCGCCTCTACGACAAGCTGTCCGGCATGACCGGTACGGCCGAAACCGAAGCGGCCGAGCTGCATTCGATCTACGGCCTCGGCGTGGTCCCGATCCCGACCAACAAGCCGATGATCCGCGCGGACCAGTCCGACCTGATCTACAAGACCGAAGAGGCCAAGTTCGCCGCCGTGGTCGACGACTGCACCGAGCGGCACGAGAACGGCCAGCCGGTGCTGATCGGCACCACCTCGGTGGAGCGCTCGGAGTACCTGTCCAAGCAGTTCACCAAGCGCGGCATCCCGCACAACGTGCTGAACGCGAAGTTCCACGAGAAGGAAGCCGAGATCATCGCCGAGGCCGGCCGGCCCGGCGCGGTCACCGTCGCCACCAATATGGCCGGCCGCGGTACCGACATCGTGCTCGGCGGCAACCCCGACATCATCGCCGACATCCTGCTGCGCAAGCAGGGCCTGGACCCGGTGGAAACCGCGGACGAGTACGAGGCCGCCTGGCATTCGGCACTCGAGCAGGTCAAGCAGCAGACCGAGGAAGACGCGGCGGCGGTGCGCGATGCCGGCGGCCTCTACGTGCTCGGCACCGAGCGGCACGAGTCCCGGCGTATCGACAACCAGCTGCGTGGTCGTTCCGGCCGCCAGGGCGACCCGGGCGAGTCCCGGTTCTACCTGTCGCTGGGTGACGAGCTGATGCGGCGCTTCAACGGCGCGGCGCTGGAGTCGATCATGACCCGGCTCAACCTGCCCGACGACGTGCCGATCGAGGCGAAGATGGTCTCCAAGGCCATCAAGAGCGCGCAGACCCAGGTCGAGCAGCAGAACTTCGAGATCCGCAAGAACGTCCTCAAGTACGACGAGGTGATGAACCAGCAGCGCACCATCATCTACGGCGAGCGCAACCGGATCCTGCGCGGCGAGGACATGGAGGGCCAGGTCCAGGAGATGATCACCGACGTGATCACCGCCTACGTGGCCGGCGCCACCGCCGAGGGCTACGTCGAGGACTGGGATCTGGACAAGCTGTGGACGGCGCTCAAGACGCTGTACCCGGTGAGCCTGGATTACAAGGATCTCAGCGGTGAGCAGGGTGTCGGCGAGGCCGGCGACCTGACCCGCGAGGAGCTCTCCGACGCGCTGCTCGACGACGCGCACACCGCCTACGACAAGCGCGAGCAGGAGATCGACGGCCTGGCCGGCGAGGGCTCCATGCGCAATCTCGAACGCCAGGTGCTGCTGTCGGTGCTGGACCGCAAGTGGCGCGAGCACCTCTACGAGATGGACTACCTCAAAGAGGGCATCGGCCTGCGCGCCATGGCGCAGCGCGACCCGCTGGTCGAGTACCAGCGCGAGGGCTTCGACATGTTCGCGGCGATGCTGGAGGGTCTGAAGGAGGAGTCGGTCGGCTTCCTGTTCAACCTCCAGGTCGAGGTGCAGCAGCCGCAGCCCGAGGGTGTCTCGGTCGATCCGGGCCTGCGTTCGCCGGTCGGCACCGCGCCGCGGCCGCTGCCCACCGATCAGGCGCCGCCCGCGGGCACCGCGGCCCCGGCCGCGTTGCGCGCCAAGGGCATCGACGAGCGCACCCAGCGCGGCCTGAGCTACTACGGTCCCGCCGAGGACGGCAACGCGACCGTGCACAGCGACGCCGAGGAGTACGGCGACGGTGACGGCGACAGCACCACGCGCCGGGAACGCCGCGAGGCCGCCCGCACGCAGAGCAAGCCCAAGCGCGCGCCGAAGGGCCGTCGCAAGCACTAGGCTCGAAACGACGAAGGCGCCCATGGTTTCCCATGGGCGCCTTCGTCGTTCTCAGACGCGTTCCAGCACCGCCGAGGCGCCGATGCCGCCGGCCGCGCAGATGCCGAGCAGCGCGGTGTTCTTACCGGTGCGTGCGAGTTCGTTGGCCATGGTGGTCACCATGCGGGCGCCGGTGGCACCGAAGGGGTGGCCCAGCGAGACCGAGCCGCCGTGCACGTTCAGCTTGTCGATATCGATCTCGCCGACCGCGGTGTCGCGGTCCAGCCGGGTCTTGGCCCAGTCGGTGCTGCCGAGCGCCCGCACGACCGAGAGGGTCTGGGCGGCGAAGGCCTCGTGGATGTCGACGAAATCGATGTCCGACAGCGCCATTCCGGCCTTGTCCAGGGCCCGCGGCATCGAGATGGCCGGGCCGATCAGGACCTGATCGGTCGGGTCGACGCTGACGTAGCTCCAGGAGCGGAACGCGGCCAGCGGGTGGTAGCCGAGCTCGCGCGCCTTCTCCTCGCTCATCAGCAGGACGGCCGAGGCGCCGTCGGTGAGCGGGCTGGCGTTGCCGGCGGTGACGGTGCCGTCCTTGGCGAACACCGGCTTCAGCTTGGCCAGCTTGGCCTCGCTGCTGTCCGCGCGCACCAGGCCGTCGCGCTCGATGTCGAGGCCCTCGGGGGTGCGCACCCGCAGCACCTCATCGGCGAAGCGGCCGGAATCGATGGCGGCCGCGGCGCGCTGATGCGAGCGGGCGGCGAAGGCGTCCTGTTCGGCGCGGGTGACGCCGTGGATGCGGGCCATCTTCTCGGCCGACTCACCCATCACCTCGCCGGTGGTGCGCTCGGCGATCTTGGGGCGGGTCGGGAGGATGTCGGTGAACGGCGCCAGCTGCGCGGCCGCGGACAGGTAGTCCTTGACCTTCGGCTTGCCCAGCGCCAGTGGCGCACCGGCGTGCACCAGCTTCTGCGGGAGCTTGACCTCGGCGTTGCTGGTGGAATCGCTGCCGCCGGCGATCATGATGTCGTACTCGCCGCGCTCGATGGCGGCGGCCGCCGAGGTGACGGCCTGTAGCCCGGAGGCGCAGGCGCGGGTGACGGTGTAACCCTCACATCCCGCGTCCAGTTGGAGATCGAGGGCGATCTCGCGCGCGATGTTCGGCGCGGCGCTGGGCAGGATAACCCCGCCCCAGACGATGGCCTGGACCTGCGCGCCCGGCAGGCCGGTGCGCTCGAGCAGCCCGCGCACGGCGGCATCGGCGAGGGCGATGGAGTCCATGCGGGTGTAATCGGTGAACGCGCGCAGGAACGGGGTGCGCGCGCCGGAGACGATCACCGCACGGCGAGCAGCTTTGGTAGCCATGGGAATTCCCTTCGAGAGACCTGTCCCCCATAAACTTACTCTGAAGTAAGTTTCAGGTCTACGGGCAGCCCGAAGCGGCCTCCCCGCACCCCGCCGGGCAGGGAGGCCCGCGCGCGGATGCAACCCAAAAGGGCTCAGCGATCCCCTCCAGAAGCCGCTGAGCCCGGTTCCGCCCGCGCGCCGTTGCGCGGACAGACCTGGACGCCGATTCCGGCAACGCCCCTGCTCGCCCCGGAATCGACTCCTGGAGAACCACTTAGGCCGACGTCGCACACTCGGCGTGGAAGAACAGTAGCAATATTTCTATGATCTTTTCAAATGCTTTCTATAAACTTGTCTTCAAATGACGGGGGGACCTAGCATGAAGACCACTATGCAAAGCATGTCGGAGCTGTCGCGGCAGAAGCGCTTCGGCCGGATCATCAAGGAACGCCGGGATGAACTCGGCCTGACCCAGATGCAGATCGGCGACCTCGGTGGCCCGTCCGCCCCGACCATCCGCAAGATCGAGGACGGCACCGCCGCCACCACCACGCACACCCTGAACAAACTGGATGTGCCGCTGCGCTGGCTGCCGGGCAGCGCCGCCCGCACCTACGCGGGCGGGGCGCCGACCCCGCGCGAAACCGCGCCCGAGGTCGGCGAGGAGTCGGTCGTGTCCGGGCCGGATTCGATCCGCTTCGACATCTCCGATCTGACCGGACTGCTCGCCTCGGCGGGCCGGCTCAACGACGCGGTCGAGCACACCGGCGTCACCGAGCCCGCGGTGCTCGCGGCCGTCGGGGAGATGAACGGCGTCGTGTCCCGGCTTTCGGCGCGCTACGCGACGATGATGCTGGAGCGCAACGGCGGCCCGGGGCGCGATCTGCACCCACTGGTCGCCATGGCCTTCTCCCATCTGCTGGAGATCCCGGCCGAGGTCAGCGACCCGGACGAGGTGCGCGAACGGCGCTATCGGCGCTGGCTCGCGGGCCGTTCGGCGGATCTGGACGCGGCCACCGAAGCACGTTTCCACGCTCGATGGGTAGCGGCGAACGCCCACGGGATGGAAAGGTAGGCAAGCGATGACCGAGGACCGTCCGCGACTAACGCTGAGCCGCAAGATCAACCGCCTGTTCGCGACCATGCATCCGCGTTCCGCACCGGAGCGCACTACCGGCGCGGTCGCCGAACAGGTCAGCAAGGCGCTGCTGCGCACCATCCCCGCCGAACATCTGGAGCGGCTGCGCGACGGCGTGTTCGACGACTACGACACAGCCACCGTCGGCACCGACGTGCTGGCCGCGCTGGCGCACTGCTTCGGCGTGAAACCCGACTATCTGACCACCACGGGCCCGGTGGCCTCCGCCATCGACCGGGAACTCGAACTGCTCGCGACCATGCGCGATGCGAACGTGGCCAGCATCGCGCTGCGCGGCTCCGACGTGGATCCGGCGCGGCTGACAGCTGTCATCCAGAGCACCGAGGCAGTGTCTGGGTCAAAAACTCGGTAGCATCTGTACCGGCATCGGGGCGGGATCGCAGAACTGCTGTAGGAGAACGCGTCGCGCGCGTCTGCTCGCAGGACGCTCGAAAGGTTCAGCATGGCGGGTTTGGACGACCGGTTCCGGGAGGTTTCCCGAGACGTACCGATACCCCACCCTTGGAATCTGCATATCTATCTCGACGCCGTGGCGGAGTACCGCGGGCGCGAGATCACCCTGCATCCGGTGGACACCGCGGTGCTGGCCGGTAGTGGCTGCGGCACCGGCAGCGGGCTGTGGATCGCCAAGCGCGACAGCGACGTCATCGTCTACGGCGCGGACACCACGCAGTGGCATGCCGAGCACATCATCGCCCACGAGCTCGGGCACATGCTGCTGGGCCACGGCCCGGAGAGCACCGAGCCCGAAGCCGCGCCCTCGATCGCGGCGATCACCGAATTGCTGCCCTCGATCTCGGCGGAATCCATCACCCACGTGCTGGGCCGCACCGACTACGGCACGGCCCGCGAGCGGGACGCCGAATCCTTCGCGGACCTGGTGATGCTGGAGGCGATGCGGCCGCCGCGGCGCGAATCACTGCTGCACCGCACGTTTTTCCGCGGCCGCTGAGCCGCTGGGAACCTGAAGCACCCGGCCGGATCGGCTCCGGCCGGGTGAGCGGGACAACGCTTAAGCGAGCCGGATGAGGCCGTAGTCGAAAGCGTGGCGACGATAGACAACCGACGGTCGGTCGGTCTCTCGATCCTGGAACATGAAGAAATCGTGGCCGACGAGCTCCATCTGGTAGAGGGCATCGTCGACGGACATCGGGGTCGCGCTGTGCACCTTGGTACGCACGACCTGACCCGGCCCGGTGGGCTCGTACTCGCCGGACTCCGGCGCCTTCTCGGCGCGTTCGATCGGATGATCGTGTGCGGAGGAACCATTCGAGCGCGTGAACAGCGCCTCGTCGATCAGGTCGGCCGTGGCCTCGGCGACGGAGACGGGCGTCTTCTCGCCGTAGTGCACCTTGCGCCGGTCCTTGGTGCGGCGCAGCCGGCTCTCCAGTTTGTCGGTCACCGATTCGAGTGCGGCGTAGAAGCTGTCGGCGCAGGCCTCGGCCCGGACGATCGGGCCCTTACCGCGCGCGGTGATCTCGACGCGCTGACACGCCTTGCGCTGGCGCCGGTTTCGTTCGTGAAACAGCTCTACGTCGAAGATGAAGATCGACGGATCGAAGCGTTCGAGTCGGGAAAGCTTTTCCGCGACATAGATTCGGAAATGATCTGGCACCTCGACGTTGCGGCCCTTGACCACTACGTCCGCGCTGGGGGCCTTGGGGCGCTCCGCAGCGGGTGGGTTTTCCGTGGATTCGAGAACGGCGCCGTTGAGCACCGCGGGTTCAGCATCTCGCACTGAAGGTCGTGAAGAAGTCGTCACGCGTACCTCCCGGATCTGGCCGCACCTGTTTGAATCAAGTACGGCGGGTTTTAGCCGTGCCGAGCAGTGGCTGATTCCATGGTTCGCGGAAGAATCGCGCGGAATCGCGCGGCACGAGGATTGTCCGAGGCGTCACCTCCAAACTCCCGGATCGGGTGTGTGTCCGCGACGCTAGTACGACATCTGCGAGTGCGCCACTGTTCACGCAAATTTCCGGGAGTCAAGCAGTACATGTCACCAAAACCGCCCGGGCGGGGATACCCGCCGCGGCGAGCGCACCGACCGACTCCCGGGCCGTGGCACCGGTGGTCAGCACGTCGTCGACCAGCACTACCTCGGCTTTTGCCGCGAAGCCCGGCCCGGCCGCGCGGGCCGGCGGCACTGTGATCCGGCCGCGAAGATTGTGTTTTCGCTCATACGGTGTCAACCCCACCGAATCCCGGACACCCCACCACACCCGCAACAGGGGTGCCACCTGGCAATCGGGCAGCCACCGCGCGGCGGCCCGGGTCATCCGGATTACCGGGTCGCCACCGCGTTGCCGGGCCGCCGCGGCACGGCTCGGAGCGGGCACGAGCACCAACGTGTGACGCTCCGAACGCAGCCGCGTCAGCGCCGCCGCCAGGGCCTGCCCCAGCGGGTCCGCGAGATCACGGCGGCCGCGTTCCTTGGCGGCGAGCACGGCGCGGCGGGCCGGGCCGGAATACGGGCTCAGCGCCCAGCACGGGACACCGGGATCGGTCCGCGGCCACACCCGCACCGGCGGCCCCAGCGCGCCGGCGCACGCCGCGCACCAATCAGTCCCGGGACGGTCACACCCGGCGCAGGCGGACGGCAGGATCAGATCCAGCAGGGTCCTCATCGCCCGAGTCTGCGCCCGGGCACCGACAATCAGCCGGGGAGCACCGGTACCGCGCTGGACCCCAGGCCGGGGACCTCGCGCCAATACGGTTCGCCGCCATCGGGATTACTCGTCAGCTCCAGCACCGCGCGGGAATCGGCCACGTACTGATGCTGCGGCGACGCGCTCACCGAACGCACCGGCGGGGTCAGGTTCTGGCTGATCTGCGAGGTCAGCTGCGAGCCGTCGATCGAGACGGTGCTCACCGGATCGATATTGCCCTCGCGGGCGATCATGATGGTGTCGGCGGTCAGCCAGCTCAGCGACACCGCGCGGGTGCTGAGCCCGACCGCGATCGCCAACGGCGAAGTGAGCGCGTAGGTCCCGTTGGCGCGGCGTTCGACCACGGCGACGTAGACCTTGCCGTCGGCGATCAGCGCCGCCCGCACGCCGGTCCGGGAGACGCGCAACTCGGTGATCGGCAGGCGCAGCATCGGATCGTCCTGGGCCGCCTTCACCGCGGAGATGTCGACCTCCTGCGGCGACACCGTGCCCGTGGCCCGGTCGTTGACCGCGCGGATCACCTTCTCCCCGTCGATCACCACCCAGGCCGCGCTGCCGTCGGCACTCCAGGACGGCCGGCTGATGCTGCCGCCCTCCGCGATCGGGAAGGCGCTGCCGCCGTAACTGCCGACCATCAGGGTGCGCTGCGGTTCGGGCGCCGGGCGCCCCGAATCCGATACCGCGGCGACGAATTGGCCGTCCGGCGAGACCGCCGCCGACTGCAGGTTGTTCACGGTGCCGAAGTACCCGGGCGCGTTGAGTACCCCGGTCTCGGTGACCTGGGCCAGCGCACCGCCGCGCAGGGCGTGCAGGCCGATCCGGTTCTGGCTCTGCACCGCCGGGCTGAGCTGCTGCACGTCGGCGACCGACCAGCCGGTGGCGGCGAAGCGCTCGTCGAGCGGTTTGCCGTCGGCCAGCAGCATGTAGGGGCCGAGCACCTCGGCGCCCGCCAGCGTGAGCACCACCTGCCCGGCCAGCAGTTCGCGGTCCCGCGGGCTCAGGTTCGCGGCGCCCGCGAAATCTATGCGCACGCCGCCAAGTCCGACTCCGACCTCGTCCGGATCGCCGTTGGCCTTGGTGATGTCGCCGCGCAGCGCCACCGGCGGGGTGAGCTGGTTGCGGACCACCGGCGCGAGCGCGGGCTGGGTGCCCGAACCGATCAGCGTCAGCAGCCGGGCGGCCAGTTCGTTCTTGGGCGCGGCGATCCAGCGCAGGTCCGGGACCAGCGAACTGCCGCTCGGATCGACGAAGTACAGCGCGTAGCGCCGGTAGGACTTGGCGAAGGCCGCCTTGTCCATGACCACGCCGTCGGGCAGATCATCGATGCGCCACTGCCCGTCGACCTTGCTCATCTCGATCTTGTTTTCCAGCAGCTGGCCCTCGATGGCCCGGTAGGAGCCGTCGGCCGACAGCTCGGCCACCTTGCGCGCGCGGATCACGTAGGTGGCTTTGTCGGGCGTGCGGGACTCGCGCAGCGTGTCGGGGCGTTCGACGATGGTGGTGCTGGTCTCGTCGTCCCACGCGGTGGACGCCGCCGGGGTCATGTACTGGCGGGCGGCCAGGTGCCGGTTCGCGGGCTCGGCGGTGGCCTGCAGGAAATCGCGCAGCAGCAGGTCGGGGTCCCGATCGGCCGCGGGTTGCGGCGGCCCCTCGGTGGTGGGCTCGCGGTTGATCGTGCCCAGGGCCTGCGGCGAGGAGTTCTCGGGCAGGCTGGCGCACCCCGTGAGCGCCAGCAGCGCCGCCACGGCGCACACCGTGAACGCGGTCAGCCGGGACCTCCGCTGGGTAGCCACAGTCATCACTGTTTCTCTCCGGGTTCGGTGAGCACGCCGGGCTCCGGCGGCTGCGCACCGTCCGCGGGTCCGGTTGTCTCCGCGGCCGTCGAGTGGCCGTTCTTGGTGGGCTCCACGAGGTGGAACGGCTGGCTCGACACGTCCTCGGCGTTGTCGTCGGCGTCCAGCTCGACCGGCATCGACGGCTTGCGCAGCAGCGGCTCCAGCGGCAGCGGGCTCGGGCCGAGTTTGCGCCCGCGCACCAGCGGCAGGGTGAGCCGGAAGCTCGCGCCGACGCCGGGCTCGCCCCAGGCTTCCAGGCGGCCCTCGTGCAGGTTCGCGTCCTCGACGCTGATCGACAGGCCGAGACCGGTACCGCCGGAACGCCGCATCCGCGACGGGTCCGAACGCCAGAACCGGTTGAAGACCAGCTTCTCCTCGCCGGGGCGCAGGCCGATACCTTGATCGCGCACCACCACCGCGACGGCGTTGGCGTCGACATCGCCGCGCATCCGGATCAGCACCGGTTTGCCCTCGCTGTGATCGAGGGCGTTGGCGAGCAGATTGCGCAGCACGCGTTCCACGCGGCGCGGATCCACCTCCGCGACCAGCGGTTCCTCGGGCAGGTCGACGACGACCTCGACACCGGAGTCCTTGGCCAGGTGCCGGACGGTGGAGATGGCCGCCCGCGCGCACATCCGCAGGTCCAGCGATTCCACCTGCAACTCGGCCACACCGGCGTCGTGACGGCTGATCTCGAGCAGGTCGTTGAGCAGGCCCTCGAACCGGTCCAGCTCGGTGACCAGCAGTTCGGAGCTGCGCGCGAGCGCGGGATCGAGATCGTCGCTGCTGCCGTGGATCAGGTCCGCGGCCATGCGCACGGTGGTCAGCGGTGTGCGTAGTTCATGGCTGACATCGGAGGTGAACCGGCGCTGTAGATTGCCGAACTCCTCGAGCTGGGTGATCTGATTGGACAGACTCTCGGCCATCTCGTTGAACGCCTGCGCCAGCCGCGCCATGTCGTCCTCGCCGCGCACCAGCATGCGTTCCTTGAGGCGGCCGTCGGCGAAACGGCTCGCGATGCGCGCCGCGGACCGGATCGGCAGCACCACCTGGCGGGTGACCAGCGCGGTGATCGCGGCCAGCAGGACCAGCAGCACCAAACCGCCGATCATCATGGTGCCGCGCATCAGCGACAGGCTGCGTTCCTCGTTGGACAGCAGGAAGATCAGATAGATCTCGAGGGTCGGCACCTCGGCGCTCGGACTGCCGATGATCAGGGCGCGCCCGTCGTAGCCGTCGAGATTCGACACCATCGCGAACTGATAGCTGACCTGGTTGCGCTGCACGAACCGGCGCAGCTCCTCCGGGACCTCCTGAATCGGCCCGTTGAAGATCTGCTGCTGCGGCGCGCCGCCGACCATGGTCAGCGCGGACTCGAAACTGCCCGCCGCGCCGGAGGATCCGGTGCCGCCCGCCCGGTTGGACAGGGCGCTGCGGGCATCGGTCAGGCGCTGCTCCTGGGAGCCGGCATCGTGGGCGCCCACGAGTTGGGCTTCGACCGTGTTGCGGGCGCGATCCATCTCCTCGACCGCCGCGTTGATCTTCGCGTCCAGCAGGCGATCGGTGATCTGACTGGTCAGCACCACGCCCAGAATGGTGATGACGATCAGCGACAGCGTCAGCGTGGACACGATGACGCGCAGCTGCAACGAGCGGCGCCAGACGTGACCGAGGCCGGTCCCGACCTCCTTGAGCCAGGCCACCGCCGGGGCTAACGTGGCTTCGACGCGCGCGCCGAATCCCGGCGCCTCGGGCGACCGCTCCCCTCCCCTGTTTCCGTCGCCCGGGCGCTCCGGATCATCGATCACGGAGGTCCGGCCTTGTAGCCGACACCCCGAACCGTCAACACGATCTCCGGGTTTTCGGGATCCTTCTCGACCTTGGCGCGCAACCGCTGCACGTGCACGTTCACCAGGCGGGTATCGGCGGCATGCCGGTAACCCCAGACCTGCTCGAGCAGGACCTCACGGGTGAACACCTGACGCGGCTTGCGCGCCAGCGCGACCAGGAGGTCGAACTCCAGGGGCGTCAGCGAGATCTGCGCACCGCCGCGCGTCACCTTGTGCGCGGGCACGTCGATGACGATGTCGGCGATGGAGAGCAGCTCGGCCGGCTCCTCCTCGGTGCGGCGCAGCCGGGCCCGCACGCGGGCGACGAGCTCCTTCGGCTTGAACGGCTTGAC